>WIAH01000009.1 GCA_014055525.1 Nitrospira sp. CR1.3 | reverse complement strand
CCGGGGTATAGCAGAGCCCGCACCCAACGGCGCTCGTGGTTCCTCGGCTAAGTGTGTGCGATAGTGTTTCGAGGATGTATCACCCATGTTCGTTTCTGCGCTTGACAGTCAAGACAGTTGCTGTCCCGGTTTTGAACGGGGACAGTCGCCAGTCAGAAGGGCGACAGTCCCCGGGTACACCGATGTCTAAACGTGTCGTCATCATTCAAGGTCATCCTGATGCACAGACGCGACATTTCGGCCATGCGTTGGCCGATGAATATGCGAAGGGCTGTGAAGACGGCGGCCACGAGGTGAGACGCATCGAGGTCGCGAGGCTCGATTTTCCTTTCCTACGAACCAAAGAAGACTTCGAGAAAGGCTCACCGCCGGATTCAATCGTACAGGCGCAGGACGCGATCAAGTGGGCGGACCATCTCGTCATTCTCTATCCCCTCTGGCTCGGATCGATGCCTGCGGTGCTCAAAGCATTTCTCGAACAGGTGTTGCGCCCGGGCTTTGCGTTCGAATATCAGACGTCCGGCGGGATGGCAAAAAAGCTGCTCGCCGGCAGGTCTGCCCGCATCGTCGTCACGATGGGAATGCCTGCCGTCGTCTTCCAATGGGTCTTCTTCGCCCACAGCCTCAAGAGTCTCCAGCGCAACATTCTCGGCTTCTGCGGGATCACCCCGATCAAGTCGACACTTATCGGCAGCATCGAAGGCATGAATGATCAGCAGCGGATGGGATGGTTGGATGAGATGAGGGGATTGGGCGAGAAAGGAAGTTAGCGGATGGAGAAGGTGAGTGCAATAGATCGGGAGAAGCGGGCAGTGACGGCTCAGGCGAGCTGGACTGGTTCGGCAGCGGTGTCTAGTGCCTCGATTGCTGATCCGGCTTCTTCAAGGGCCAGGTCGATCTCGAATCGCTCCCGCCGGACCTCGCTGCCGGTTTTGCTCCGGTACACCAGCTCGTCTGTCTCAAGATCGTATTCAGGAATCTCCGCGCTTTCCCATCGCTGCTCGAAGTAGTGGGCGTACAGGGTGTACAGGCCGACTTTCTTGCGGTTATGCCTCAAGACATACTCCGGCATCGTTTCGATGTCCAGGTCGGCATGGTAGTGCTGGAGCCACAGGTAGTCTCCAAGAATCACCATCTTGATCAACGGGGCGTCCGAGTAGAGCTTGAGTTTGACGGCCTTCCCCATCGCCTTCAGCCTCTTGAGCAGGGCAATGCTCTGCCGGACTTCCTCACGGAAGGTGTCCAGTGTGTGCTTGGGATGGTCGATGGCCCGGATGCGGATACTCGCTTCCTGGCTATAGGGATTCACCAGGAGAATTTTGGCGCCCAGGCTTTTGTCGAGAACCGATGACAGATCTCCCACGTGGTCGACCAGAGAGCTGTAGCCGCTTGAGCCGATGACCATGATGGTCCGACCGGTGCCCTGCTCCTCCTTCAGTTTCTTGATGCGCCGCTGCGCCCCGCGTGTGCGTCGAGGGAAAAATGAGACGAGGCCTGCCCCGCTCGATGCGGCGGCGAGGGCACGGTCCCTGAGGCTGCGATGGATGTAGCTGAAGCAGGCGATCAGCAGAATCGCCACCGTCATTTCCACGGCAATGAGTGAGAGCTTGTCGTGCTCCACCCGTGACCAGAATGACAGGAATTGCCTGGCGCCGGCCGGGAGCAGGAGCGCAATGCCCGCGCTCAGGGCGACGATCACGATGTGATAGAGACTCCCCACAGCGTCACGGAGAAACGTTCGAAGGGTTGACGAAAATTCATGAAACAAGGATGCACCTCTTGAAAATGTTGGCAACAATCCCCGCGACTCTGTCGGGCTGATCATGCGAGCTGCGAACAGTGACGCCTTTGGCGATCGGTTCAGCTGAGAGGCAGCGACAGCGCGGGAATAAACAAATCGCGTAAGCTTCCATGATGATCGGGGAACTGCGGCCCCCGAACACTGGAGGTCTTACGCGATCGACTCTGACCGTACCACGAAAGCACGAGGGACGCAAGCTTTCACGCGCCGACCTCGTCTTCTATCACGATCTCTGCCCTCTGCTCTCAGGTTGCGAGTGACATCGATCACCGTTCGCCCTCGCAACCACCTCAACTTTCCAGCTTCGTCGGCTCGCGATGAAATTCCGCCACCTGGGGGTGAACCAGCTCGGCGAAGTCCCGATACCGCAGTTTGATGGCCCCCACGTGAGTGCCGGCATCGAAGAAAATTTCTTCATCGTTGGTTAACAGTTCGTCGACGTAAACCGGCATCCCGTAGAGATTGCCGAACGGCGGCATCGTGCCGATTTCACAATCGGGAAACAGATTGGCCAATTCCTCCTCCGTGGCGAGCCGTACGTGAGGAAACTTCAGTATCTCTTCCAATTGCCTGAGGTCTATCCGCCAGGTGGAGGGAAGGACGACCATCACGAACCGTCCGTCCGCTTTCACGACGACGACTTTGGCAAACATGCTCCCCGGTACGTGAAGGCTCTCCGCCACCTCCTGGGCGGTGTAGGCGACCGAATGATTTACCACTTGGTAGGGGATCTTCCGGCTGTCGAGGTAACTTTGCAGTCTCTTATGAATCACCATGGCGTCCCTCCCTTGAGATCGGAGCAGCGCAGATCATAGGACATCACGCGAGCGGCTTTCTTACATGAGAGTCGCACGCAAACGAAATGCCATCGGGTTTGATGACAGGGCGCACCCAAAGCCGCGCGGAATGGGCCGGTTAGGAGCGGCGCGACGCCGCGCTCAGATTGGGGAAGATCGATTCAGTAGCGGAAAGGGGCAAAAAGTCCCGACGAGCCTGTCCGGAATTGCCACGGACGGTCTCCAAAGCATCGCGAGAACCGTTAGGACAGTCGTTCGCGGCCGTGTGGTGCAGTCAAATCCAAATGAGGGCCGACCGGTACGATGCGCGTCGGATTGATATCGTCGTGAGTGATGTAGTAGTGCCGCTTGATATGATCAAGATTGACCGTTTCGGCGATCCCGTCGATTTGATAGAGATCCCTCAGATAGCCGAACAGATTCGGATAGTCGATGATCCGCCGGATGTTGCACTTGAAGTGGCCGTGGTAGACGGCATCGAACCGGATGAGGGTGACGAACAGGCGCCAGTCCGTCTCGACGAATTCGGGCCCGAAAAGATAGCGTCGTGATTTTAGCCGCGTGTCCAGCTGATCTAACGCGTCGAAGAGCCGGTGTGCGGCCTTCTCATAGACTCGCTGCGATGTCGCAAATCCCGCCCGATAGACCCCGTTATTGACGTTCTCGTAGATAAACTCATTCAGGTCGTCGATATCCCGCCGAAGTCTCTCGGGATAGAGATCGAAGCGGCTTTCGGTGAACTGATTGAACGCGCTGTTGAACATCCGCATCAAATCGTCGTCCGAATTGGACACGATCCGTTTCGTAACGGTATCCCAGAGCGCCGGAACAGTGACACGGCCCCGATACCGAGAATCGGTGAGTCGGTAGGCCTCACTGAGAAACTGAAATCCGTTGATCGGATCGAGTGAATGGCCGGGCCCCTCACGAAAAGCCCAACCCCGCTCGTCCCGAATCGGGTCCACGACGGTCATGCCGATCACGGCCTCCAGCCGCATGAGTTTGCGCACGATAATGGTGCGATGTGCCCAGGGACAGGCCCATGAGACATAGAGGTGATATCGACCGCTCGCGGCCGGATAGCCGGAACTTCCGTCGGCCGTCACCCAACTCCGAAAGGCGTCCCCTTGCCGCTTGAACTCACCTTCCGCCGTCTGCTCATCCGGGAATTGCGCGTCCACGATCATGATTGAAGCTCTCCTGGCACATGGAGTATCTCATATCAACAGGACGCGGCGCTCATGTCTTTATCGAGGCTGGTCGACTGTCGCATTTCACCACGCCCCCGGATTCGACAGCGTGGCAAAAGGCCACGGACGGGGTTGGTTCGTCGACGGATAGGGGGGATTTGCAAGGCATGCTGCGTGCTGAGGTTCAGGAAGACGGGTGCGTTTAACTTCGATCACTGAAGATTGGAACGGCGATGCTGAATCAACCCCGGCTGAACCGACGGCCAAGAACAGGTCGATCCGTGAATCATTGGCTCCTCACGGGTTTCGTGGCCTGTGGAATTGCCGCGGGAGTCATCGCCTGCAGAGAGAAACCGGAAGAACCAGCCGGCGGCAATCCTCATCCCACTGCATCGCAATCCGGCCTGTTGCACTTGACCGCCGAGGAATCGTCCCGCATGGTGCTCGAAGTGACGCAGGTCACACGCGGCCAGTTTTATCCTCAACGAGAATTCCCCGCGACCGTGCATCCCAACGAGAACGAATTGGCCGAAGTCACCACCCTCATTCGAGGACGGGTTGTAAAAGTCCATGTGGACGTCGGTCAGGACGTAAAGAAAGGGACGCTCCTGGCGATGCTGCACAGTACGGATCTCGGCGTGGCGGAGGGGGCCTACCTCAAGGCTGCGGCCAAACTCCACGAAGCAGAACTCGCCTACGAACGTGCCAGGGATCTGCACGAACACAAAGCCGTCAGTTTGGCCGAGTTGCAGCGGCGCGAGGCGGAAATGAAGACCGCGAGGGCCGAAGCTCGTGAAACTCAGAATCGCCTCGAGTTACTTGGCGTGCCGCGGCACGAATCCGACAGGCTGGACCGCGAGCATACGATCAAGGCCGACGTGCCGCTGCGCGCCCCGTTCGACGGCCGGGTCATTATGCGTAACATCACGAGAGGTGAAGTCGTTGAAACCCAGCAGAAACTGTTCACCGTCGCGGATCTCTCCGATGTGTGGGTCGTGGCCAACGTGCCCGAGAAAGACGTGGCTTTTATCCGCAAAGATCAAACCGTCGAGGTGGTCGCCGTGGCCTATCCTCACGCCGTGTTCCAAGGGACCATCACTTACATCGGGGATGTGCTCGACCCGGCGACCCGCACGATGCGCCTTCGAGTGACGGTGCCGAATTCTGATCGCCTCCTGAAGCCGGAAATGTTCGCCATGGTTCGACTCTCTTCGGCCCCGAGTCCCGACACGCTGACCGTCCCGCTTGCCGCGGTTCAGAGCGGGATAGCGGGTAAGATCGTCTTCGTTCAGCGAGCCGCCGACGAGTTCGAGGTGCGAAGGGTCAAGTTGGGAAAGGAACAGGGAGAGGTTGTGCCTGTGCTTGAGGGGGTCAGCGCCGGAGAAATGGTCGTGACGAAAGGATCGTTCGTGCTCAAGTCCGAACTGGAACGTCAGAAGATCGAACCGGCGCCATGATCGGCTCACTCCTCGAATTTTCCCTGCGCCAACGGATTCTGATCATCGGCCTCGCCTGTCTCTTCTCCGTCGCCGGCATCTGGGCCTTTCAATCGATTCCCATCGATGCCTATCCTGATGTCACGAACATTCAAGTTCAAGTGCTGACCGAATCTCCCGGACTCTCGCCGGTCGAGGTCGAGCGGTTCATCACCTATCCGCTCGAATTGCAAATGACCGGCCTGCCCGGCCTGGCGGAAATCCGATCATTCTCCAAATTCGCCCTGTCGCAGATCACCGTCGTATTCAGCGATGACGTGGACGTGTACTTTGCCCGCCAACTGGTGCTGGAGCGGATGATGGCGGCTAGAATGCGTCTACCGGAGGGAATCGAGCCGACAATGGCGCCGGTCAGCACCGGACTGGGCGAAGTGTACCAATATTATCTGGAAGGGCCCCGTGCGGCGGAAACCGACCCCAAGATCGTCGAGGCCGAGTTGACGGACCAACGGACCCTCCAGGACTGGATCCTGCGGCCGCTCCTCAAGAGCGTGCCGGGCGTCATCGATGTGAACGGGATGGGCGGATTCGTGAGGCAGTATCAAGTCCTCGTCGATCCGGCCAAGTTGCGCAAGTACAACCTGACGCTCCACGACGTGTACAACGCGGTGTCCAAGAACAATGCGAACGCAGGCGGCAACGTGCTTGAGCGCCACGCCGAGCGGGCCATCGTCCGCGGCCTCGGCCTGATCAAGACTGTGGACGACATGGAATCGATCGTCGTCAAGGAGTCCGGCGGCACCCCGATCTTCGTGCGCGACGTCGCGGAGGCACGCATCGGGCACGCGATTCGTCATGGCGCGGTCGTGCTCAACGGCGAGCGTGAAGTCGTGGCGGGCACGGTGCTCATGATCCGGGGAGGCAACGCGAGGCAGGTGGTCGAGGCCGTCAAAACCAAGGTCGAGGACCTGGAGCAGAATCACGTCCTGCCGGCCGGAACGAGAATTCTTCCCTTCTACGACCGCATCGAGCTGGTGAATGCCGCCGTCCGGACCGTACGCGATGCGTTGATCGAAGGGATCGTGCTGGTCGTGTTCGTGTTCTTCTTCTTTCTGGGGCACATCCGCAGCGCGATTGTCGTGACCGCGACATTGATTGTCGCCCCTCTGGTGACATTTATCGCGATGAAACGCTTCGGCCTCTCGGCCAACTTGATGACGCTCGGTGGACTCGCAATCGCGATCGGCGAAATAGCGGACGGCTCGCTGGTCGTCGTCGAGAATGTCTACCGGCACCTCGGTCGAGACCATCATCCCGGGCTGAGCAAGCTGGACATCATCCTGCAGGCCACCAAGGAAGTGGGCCGACCGATCCTGTTCGGGATTCTCATCATCAGCGTCGTCTTCCTTCCTCTCATGGCCTTGCAAGGCATGGAAGGCAAGATGTTCGCCCCTCTGGCCTACACGCTCGTGATCGCCCTCCTGGCGTCCATGGTGGTCACCCTGACCCTCTCGCCGGTTCTGGCTTCTCTGCTCCTGCGGGGGAACCATCCGGGAGACACGCGCCTCACGCTGTGGATGAAACGGCGCTACCTCCCGGTCTTGCGCTGGACACTCAGAAATCGCGGCGTCGTCCTGATCAGCTCGACGGCCTTGGTTTTGCTCAGCCTCGCCCTGCTTCCCTCGGTGGGAAGGGAATTTATTCCCCTCCTGGAGGAAGGAACCTTGACGCCTCAGATCGTCCGTCTGCCGAGCGTGTCGCTGCCGGAATCCATCGAGATGGAGAAGCAGACCCATAAGGCGATGCTGGAGCTTCCCGAGGTGCGGATGGCGGTCAGTCGAATCGGACGTCCCGACATCGCCTACGGACCCGAAGAACCGAACGAAAGCGATCCGACTGTGTCATTACATGACCGCAGCACGTGGAGAACGGCCAAGACGCAAGCCGGGTTGACCGATGCGATTCGTCAGAAGCTCGTGGAGATCCCGGGTATCTCCGTGCTCATGAGCCAGCCCATTCAGGAGCGGGTCGATGAACTGATCTCCGGCATCAGAACGGAATGCGCGATCAAGTTGTTTGGAGACGATCTCCGCCTGCTTAACCGGAAGGCCGAAGAGATAGCCGAGCTGATGCGGCGGATTCGCGGTGTGAAGGATATCAAAGTGGAGCAGATCGCCGGTCAGCCCTATCTCACCGTCGAGATCGACCGCCAGAAGATTTCCCGCTACGGCATCAATGTTGCCGACGTGCAGGAAATCATCACGACCGCCGTCGGCGGCAAGCTGGCGACCCATGTGTACGAAGGGGAGCGCCGCTTTCAACTGATTCTGCGATTTCCGGAGCCATATCGGAACAGCGTCGAGACGATCGGCGATATCCGTGTGAAGTCCGCGTCCGGCGCGCTGATCCCCATGAGCGAATTGGCGGCCATTGAGATGCGTGAGGGCCCGCTCCGCGTCAGCCGTGAACAGGTGAAACGCCGCATCTATATCGGATTCAATGTGGTCGGGCGCGACATCGGCGGCGTGGTCGACGAAGGGCGCAGGCAACTGGCGGCGCACGTCCGCCTGCCGGAAGGCTATACCGTGACCTGGGGCGGCGCGTTCGAGAATATGGAGCGGGCGAACCTGCGACTCTCGATCGTGGTGCCGGTCACGCTGGGGCTTGTGTTTTTTCTCCTTTTCTGGGCGTTCCATTCACTGCGGTACGCGACCTTGATTATCCTCAACCTGCCGTTTGCCTTGATCGGGGGCGTCGTCTCGCTGTGGTTGAGCGGACAATACCTCAGCGTGCCGGCGTCGATCGGGTTCATTGAATTGTTCGGACTCGCGGTCGGGAACGGCATCGTGCTGGTCACCTACATCAATCAGCTGCGCCATGAAGGAAAACCGACCGATGAGGCGATCGTCACCGGCTGCAGCCTGCGGCTTCGCCCGGTCGTCATGACCATGATGACGACGTTGCTCGGGCTGCTCCCGCTGGCCCTCGCGCAGGGAATCGGCGCGGAGGTGCAGCGACCGCTCGCCACCGTCGTCATCGGCGGCCTCTTCACCTCAACCGCGCTGACGCTGGTGGTGCTGCCTGCGCTGTACCAATGGTTCGCCGAAAAAGACGCGGCGAAGGAGCATTCGCCGGAGTGGGCGTAGGGGAGACGGTTCGATCGATGACCTGGCTTATCTTCACATGTAGCGCGGGCGCGATTGTCCTAGCCGGAGCCAAGCTCTCGCACTACGGCGACCGGATCGCCGACTTGACCGGCCTGGGGCGTGTATGGATCGGCGTCGTGCTGATGGCGGCGGCGACGTCGCTCCCCGAACTGTTGACCACGATCAGCGCGGGAGCGCTGCAGGCGCCCGATCTGGCCGCTGGCAACCTGTTCGGCGCCGGTTTGGCCAATATGTTGACGCTGGGAGTGATCGATCTGCTCCATCGCCAGAAGCGGGTCTGGCAGCACGCCGCGTTGGAACAGTGCCTGGTCGCCGGCTTGGCGATGATCCTGACGAGTCTCGCCGCCTTCTTCGTATTGTTTCGGAGTGAGATCAGCCATGCCGGAATCGGGCTAGGCAGTCTGGCCTTGCTGCTGTTGTACGTGCTCGGCATGCGTCTGGTGTTCCGCCAAGAGGACGTGAAGCGGCGGGCGCGGGAGCAAGCCGCGCTCGCCAAGGCAGAATCTGAAACGGACAGCCTCCTGGCCAGAGTCGGCCGCCGGGACGCGTTGAAAGCGGCCGGGACGGGGTTTGGCGCTGCGACGCTTGTCCTATTGATCGCGGCCCCCTTTCTCGCGAGCTCCGCCAACGACCTCGCGGAGCAGACCGGGATCAGCGCAAGCTTCATCGGCACTTCGTTGGTTGCGATCGTCACGACATTGCCCGAGCTGGTGGCGTCGTTGACGGCCGTGCGTCTCGGCGCATTCGATCTCGCGGTCGGGAACCTGTTCGGGAGCAACGCCTTCAACATGGCCGCGTTCGCGTTTGCCGACCTTGCCTATCGAGAAGGACCGATCTTGAGCATGATTGCTCCAAGCCATGCGCTGACTGCCGCCTGGAGCATCGTATTGATGAACGTGGGACTGATGGGCATCATCTATCGGGTCGAGAAGCGTTACTGGCTCATCGAACCGGACAGCCTCTTGATGATGTTCGGCTATCTGCTTGGCTTGTGGCTGTTGTTTGGATGACCGTAGGGAAGGGAATGGCGCCGAAGGCGGACAGAGCTTCCAATTCCTGGCACGTTCTTTCCGCCGATGCGTTGAGCCGCGACCTCGGTTCCGATCTCAACCGGGGACTCAACGAGCTCCTGGTCTCCGAACGTCTCGCTGCGTACGGTTCGAATGAGCTTCCCGAGGCGTCTCCGCCTTCCATCCTTACCCTCTTTTTTTCGCAATTCACGAGCGCGATCGTCTGGGTCTTGATCGGAGCCGCGGTCGTCTCCGGTTTGTTGGAGGATTGGCTGGACGCGGCGGCGATTCTGGCCATCGTCGTTCTCAACGGTCTCCTCGGATTCTGGCAGGAGCACCGGGCCGAACGGTCGTTGGCGGCCCTCCGAAAAATGTCCCTGTCCATGGCGCGGGTCCTTCGAGGCGGGAGTCAACGGTCAATCCTTGCGCGAGACTTGGTGCCGGGCGATCTGATCCTGCTGGAAGCGGGTGACCGTATTCCCGCCGATGCCCGACTCATCTATGCGACGAATTTCCAATCGCAAGAGGCTTCCCTGACCGGTGAATCGACTCCGGTTCAAAAGAGCGCCGGGGTTCTCTCAGAGAGTGGAGCGCCGCTGGCTGATCGGACCAATATGGTGTTCATGGGCACCATCGCTGTTTCGGGCAAGGCCCGGGCGCTGGTCGTGGCCACGGGACTTCGGACGGAACTGGGCCGGATCGCCGCGATGATTCAGACGGCGACCGAAGCCGAGCGGACGGAAACTCCGCTGCAACGCCGGCTGGAGCACTTCGGCCACACCTTGCTCTGGCTTGCGCTGGCTGTGGTCACCGTGGTGTTCGTTCTGGGGTATCTGCGCGGCGAGCCGCTGGTGGCGATGTTCCTCACATCCGTGAGTCTCGCTGTCGCCGCCGTGCCTGAAGGTCTCCCCGCCGTCGTAACAATCACTCTGGCGCTGGGCGTCACACGCATGGCGAGGCGGCATGCGCTCATCCGGAAACTGCCTGCAGTCGAAACCCTTGGATCGGCGACCGTCATCTGCACGGACAAGACCGGGACTCTGACGAAAAACGAGATGACGGTCACGAAGTTGTTCGCCGGAGGCAAGACGTTCGAGGTGACCGGTGAAGGATATGAGCCGGTCGGTGAGATACACCAACTGAGTTCGGAGTTCGGAGTTCGAAGTTCCGAGTTGTCCGGAGAAAGAATTGGGCTGAGGGAAGCTGCCGGGCTACGCCACCTGCTGACCGCCGCAGTCCTCTGCAATGGTGCGGCATTGAGACAAGCGGAAGGAACCTGGCGCATTCTGGGCGATCCCACCGAAGGCGCTTTGCTCGTCGCCGCGGCGAAATCAGGGCTCACGATGGACCAGCTTGAACCGACCCATCGGTTCCTCCAAGAAGTGCCGTTCGATCCGGAACGCAAGCGGATGACGGTGGTACGACAGACTTCCGAAGGCCCTGTGGCCTACGCCAAAGGCGCGCCGGATGTGCTCCTGAAACTTTGCGCCTCCCACATGACCTGTGACGGCAGCATCGAACCGCTGACGGATGCGGCGCGTCGAACCATTCTAGAGGCGAACGCCGCCTTCGCGCATGACGCGCTTCGCGTGCTGGCCGTGGCCCATCGACGCTGTGACAGTGCGGTCGACGCCTATCGCGCCGAGGAGCTGGAACGGGCGCTGATATTCCTGGGCTTGGCGGCCATGAAGGATCCCTTGCGGCCGGAGGCCAAGGCTGCCGTCAAGACGTGCAGGGAAGCCGGCATCCGGACGGTCATGATCACGGGCGACCATAAAGACACGGCGGTGGCGATCGCCGGTGAGCTCGGGGTCATGAATGGACAGGGGAAGGCCTGCAGCGGGGCAGAACTCGACCGGCTGTCGGACGACGACCTGGCGCTCGCGGTGGACGGCGTCTCGGTTTTTGCCCGCGTCTCGGCCGAGCACAAGTTGCGGATCGTCAAGGCCTGGAAGGCTCGCGGGGCTATTGTGGCCATGACGGGCGACGGCGTCAACGATGCCCCTGCGGTCAAGGCCGCCGACATCGGTGTGGCCATGGGGATGAGCGGCACGGACGTGACCAAAGAAGCGGCCGACATGGTCGTCACGGACGACAATTTCGCGTCGATCGCGGCCGCGGTGGAAGAGGGTCGGATGGTCTTCGACAACATCCGAAAAACCGTCCATTTTCTCTTGTCGTGCAACATGAGCGAGGTGCTCGTCATGCTGTTTGCGACCTTGCTCGGCATGCCGCTGCCGCTCCTGCCGATTCAGATCCTTTGGATGAATCTCGTCACCGACGGCATTCCGGCGCTGGCGCTGGCGGTGGACCCCAAGGCGCCGGATCTCATGGAACATCCGCCGCGCAGACCGGAGGCCCGGCTGTTGGACGGAAGAAGACTGCTGATCATCGGTGCCGAAGGGATGATGCTGGGGTCCATCGCCCTGGGAGCCTTCGCCTACAGCCTCATCGGCTTGAATCAAGACCTGGCTCAGGCAAGGACGGTCGCCTTCACTGTGATGGTGGTCGCGCAACTCGTACATGCCTTCAACTGCCGGAACGAACTGCTGTCGCTCTTCCAACTCGGCGTTGGGACGAACAGGGCGCTTCTGGGGGCCTTTGTCTTCTCCCTTATGACACAAGTGGCCGTGCTCACCGTTCCCGCCGCGGCGCCGGTGTTCAAAATCGCCTCGCTGTCGTTCGAAGACTGGGCCCTGATGGGAGCGGCGGGCATTCTGCCGTTCATGATCATAGAAGCGATCAAGTTGCTCCGACGTCGTGGATAAGTCCGGTTCACGCTCTAGGAGATCCGGTCGAACTTACTCGCAGTGGAGCGCATCGAGCGAATCCGTGGTCAGACGCGACTCGCGGGCTGATTGAGTCGACTGACGACGGCCTTCCGGGCTTCTTCCGTCAAGAGAAGGACAAGCGCGCCGAGAGCCAGAGGTCCGAAGATCCAGGAGGGCACCGGCTTGGTTCCGAAAACGTCGTTCCCCATGGGAGTGTAGATGATCAGGGCAAGCAACAGGATTTCGGCAATGATTCCCCACAGAATGAGTGGATTGGTAAACCATCCGAGGGTGAACACCGAGTGGCGATGGGATCTGCAGGCAAAGACATTGGCCACCTGGGCCAGAACTATTCCGGCTAGAGTGACGGTCGTCGCTTCTTTATAGAGGGGAGACGACCAGCTGAGAGGCGTGCCCCAGGTCCAGCCGTTCACGAACAAATATCCGAAGAAGGCTCCCATGGCCAACAGGGCGGAGTTCAATCCCAGGAAGAAGTAGGTCCTGAGGAGCAGCGGAGTGGTGAGAAGCCGCTCGGTCTTGGGTCTGGGAGACACATCCATGATACCCGGGTGAGGGGGTTCCGCTCCCAAGGCAATGGCCGGCACCATATCGGTTCCAAGATCGACGGCGAGAACCTGCGGGATCGTGAGGGCCAAGGGCATCCCCAGAAATCCATAGCCCAGGTAGGGTATCACCTCCGGGACGTTGCTGACGAGAACATAGGTGGCGAACTTTCGGATATTCTCAAAGACGGTGCGCCCTTCTTCAATGGCGTTGACGATCGTCGCGAAATTGTCATCGAGCAGAATCATGTCCGCCGTTTCTTTCGCCACATCGGTGCCGGCAATGCCCATGGCGATCCCGATATCGGCCTTCTTGAGAGCCGGCGCGTCGTTCACGCCGTCCCCGGTGACGGCGACCACTTCGCCCATCTCTTTGAGAGTGGACACCACCCGCATTTTGTGGCGCGGAGACATCCGGGCAAAGACCGCGTCCGGCTCACCCGACCGGGACGGCGTGAGCAGCTGACGCAGGTGCTCCTCGCTCATGCGGTCGAGTTGCGACCCTTCGATGACGGGCACATACCCAGCTTGCGGTTGTGTAGTCTGATCGGGAATCATGCCGATTTTTCGCGCAATGGCCAGCGCCGTAAGCGGATGATCGCCGGTAATCATGATCGCGCGCACACCTGCTCGCCGGCAGGTGGCGATCGCCGACGGCACTTCACGGTGAGGCGGGTCCATGAGGGCTGCGAGGCCGAGAAATGTCAGATCGTTTTCAATGGTGTCCACCTCGATGTGCTCGGGCTGATGCGCCACCTCGCGCATGGCCACAGCAAGCACGCGGTAGGCTTGATCGGCGAAGGTTCGGCTTTGGCTCATAAGCCGCGCGCGCTCGTCAGTGGTTAGCGTGACGGACTCTCCATGAAACAGGGCTCTCGTGCAAAGGGGAAGCACCGATTCAGGTGCGCCTTTCGTGAACGCGATAAGGCGACCTTCCGACCAGTGAAGCGTGCTCATCCGTTTTCGATCGGCGTCGAATGCGAGCTCGCCCATGCGCCGGAGCTGCGGCTCGCGGGCCAATCCGTGCTCGACGGCAAATTCCAATAGCGCGACTTCCGTCGGATCGCCGGTGACGACGAGCCGGCCGTCGGATCGCCGAACCCGTTTCGCATTGTGGCAATGGAGAAGCGCGTCGAAAAATAATCGCCATTGCCCGGCGTCAGTGTTCCCCATCATGCGGCCGGCAGTGAAGAAGCACCCTTCCCGCGATTCAATCACGAGCCGGTCCGCGTAGAACCGATCTACCTTCATGCGATTTTCGGTCAGCGTGCCGGTCTTGTCGGTGCAGATGACGGTCGCGCAGCCGAGCGTTTCGATGGATGCCAAATGCTTGATCAGCGCATGACGTTTAGCCATCCGCTGACTGCTCATGGCGAGAGACAGGGTCACGGTGGGCAGCAGTCCCTCCGGTACATTGGCGACGATGATCCCGATGCCGAAGATGGCGCTGATCCAGAATCCCAGTCCAGTCCACAGACCGATCGCAAAAAACACGGTTCCCATCGCCAACGAAATCGTGGCGACGACGCGGGTGACCTTGACGATTTCCTTCTGCAGTGGACTCAGGCCTGATTCCACCTTGCTGGCAAGATGGGCGATTTTGCCGAATTCGCTCCGCATGCCGGTCGCGACGACGACCGCCTTCCCGTGCCCGGACAAGATCGTGGTTCCGGCAAAGACAAGATTCGGGATGTCGAGCCAGTGTCCGTCTTCCGTCGGCTCGGCCGTCCGTCGCTTCGGTTTCGACTCGCCCGTCAGCGCCGCATTGTCCACTCGCATGCCGGACGCCTCGACAAGACGGGCATCGGCGGGCACCCGCTCGCCTTCCCCCACAATGAGCACATCGCCGGGCACGATCTCGCTCCGCTTGATTTCAACGGATTGTCCACGCCGCGTCACCCAGGCCTTATCAGGCAGCATGCGCTGGAGCGCGTGAACGGCCCGTTCCGCCTTGTATTCCTGCAAGAAAGCAAAGACCGCGTTGATTGCGATGACCCCGAGAATGGCCCACCCCACGGTGGCCATACCTTCACCCGGCCGCAACTGGTCAGCAGCAAAAGAGAGGCCGGCTGCGAACCAGAGCAGTACGGCGAGAAAATGGGTGAAATGACGAGCGAGTCCGCGAGGCACCGAGTAGCGCTCAGGCTCGGTCAGCACATTCGGTCCGAAGTCCGCCAGCCGACGCGCGGCTTCCTCGAACGAAAGACCGCCCGGTCCGGTCTCCAGCCGCTTCATCACTTCCTCGGCCGGGAGCCTGTGGATATCGTGATAGCGAAAATCAGTCACGCGCCCCTCGTACGACAAGAACGGAGCAGGGCGCATATTTCAAGAGGCACTCGGACACGCTCCCGAGATGCAGGCGCTCGCTCTTCGTCAAGTCGCGCGATCCGATCACCAGAAGGTCGCTATGGTCCGCCTGCACCTGTTTGACGATCGTGTCGATAACGTGATCCATGTTCACCTGCGTGATAACTGAGTGCCCATCCTTAATGAAGTCCTGGCGTAGACCGTTGACCAGCGCAATCGCACGGTCCATCACCGGCCGCTTTAGATTGGTTAACTGCGTCGCAGAGAGGTACCGTTCGGCCAGCTCGGTTACCGGGTTCTCAGCAGAGGTCAGAATCGTGACGGTGGTGGAGGCCGGCAGGATACGGGATCGAAGAAAATGCGCAGCCGCACGGGACTGTTTCGAATCACCGACTGCGAGGACTACGGTCGCCAGGCGGGAAATGGCTTGTTTGACGACGAAGACTGGACAGGGGGCAATCGAAGCGAGCTGGCGTGACACACTGCCTAGCAAAAACCCCCGGACGTCGCTCAACCCGCGGGATCCCATCAAGATGAGATCTGCCTTCATCCGCTTGGCCTGTCGCGCGATCGTCGCCGCGAGGGGCCCATGGGCCAGGACGGTCTGAATCATGGTGCGCGGACCGGTGGCGGCCTGTCCGAGCGCTGCCCTAGCCGACCGGGCCGCTTCGCGGAGGAGAAGGGCTCCGGCCTTCTCCATTGCAGCGAGGGCTCGTTTCTCCGCCACAGGATTCTTGCCTTTGGATGTCAGAAGCGCGGCAGGGTTGACCACATGTACCAGCGCCACGCGATCCGGTTGCCGATCGGCCAACGCTTCGAGCGTTTGGACGCCCCACTGCGAATATTCCGATCCGTCCACCGCGCAGAGAATTCGCATGGTCGGCTCCTTCCTGTCGGCACTGCATTCGGTCATTCCCCCCCTTCAACGTGCATCGGGTATGCCTACCTGCTGCTCCCGCTACTTCGAGTCGAGGGGAACGTTCCTCACTTCCGCCATGCGGCGTTTTGCAGCAGGACCGTGAGACCCACTGTGGCGATTAGCACCAGTCGCACTGAACGATCCGACGGCCGCCGGAGTACCATCGGCTGCGGACCGTTGGAAATCCGAGAGCTTCTCCCTCTACGTATCATGGCACTCACATTGCGAGGCCAATCGGCGAAAGGGAGGTTCCCTATGGTGAAACGTGGCTTACTGCTCTTGCTGGGGATGTTCCTGGGAAGTTCGTTGGTCCTAGCCGAGGGAAATCCTGTGGTCAAGATCGGCCAGTCCGGTGAGTTCCTTGAGTTTGAGCAGAATGGCCAGACCATCAAGGATTATCTCCCTCTGCATCGAATGGCAGGAGTGCGATATTTCAGTGCCGGCGTCGGCCTCGAGGAACGGTCGGCTTCGTACCCGTCGTTTCCGTTGAAGATCGTCTTTACCGCAGGAGGGAAGCCGTTTCTTTCGGGTGTGGCGGTCACGATTCAACCGGCAAAGGGGACTACGATTGTCATTCCCCGCGACCAAGTGGAAGGACCATGGCTCTTTGTCGATCTGGACCCAGGACTCTATGACGTGACAGCGACCGACGGCGGGCACGCCCAACATCTGAAGAGCATCAAGGTGGAGACCGGAAAGCAAAAAGTCGTGTATCTCCGCTGGGCGGAGGATCACGGCATCGCGGGGCGAGTACCGGCCGAGTGAGCCTTGATACGCTAAAGAACCGAGGCGGATGTTGAGGAGACGATCCATGCCAAAGAAGAGAAAGCCCGGGACAGCTCCTGCGAAGGACGTTAATTCGATGACCGTCAAGCACGTGATGGAAAAAAGGGTGCAGTCCGTGCTTCTCAAAACGAAGGCTGATGTGATGGCTTCGCTCATGATCGAGGGATTCGGCGCTGTCCCCGTCGTTGACGGCACAAAGAAGCTGGTCGGGATTGTCAGCGAGCATGATCTCCTGGCCGCGATCGACGACGGTCACAAGCTGGGAGCCGTCACGGCGGCCGATGTCATGACCGCCAATCCCTATTCGGTCCGTCCGGAAACGACCCTGGGAACTCTCGTCCATGTCCTGCGCGCGAGCGACCTTGTGCGGGTCCCGGTGGTTGACGCCAACGAGCGGTTGATCGGCATTATTGCCAGACGCGACGTGTTGAGAACAGTTCTGGCCGGATCGTCGAAGGGTAAGTGAGGAGATGTCATGCGACAAACTGAATTCTTCTTGTCCGCCTGCGATCCGAAAACGTTGACGGTCGGACAGTTGATGCAGGATGCCGTCAGTACCTGCACACCCCGGACCGATGCCTTGACGATCGCCAGCATGATGACCCGTCGTAATTTCGGCAGTCTTCCGGTCGTCGAGCAGGACGGCAAGCTCGTCGGCATCGTCAGCGAATACGATCTCCTGCAGGCAATGCTCGACGGCCGCGACTTACGCAAGCTTCTTGCCGTTGAAATCATGTCGTCCAATCCGGTGACGGTCACGGAGGATCAGACGCTGGCTCAAGTAGCCGACCTCTTTCAGGACCGGTATTTAACGAGGGTGCCGGTCGCGCGAGACAACAAACTGGTCGGCATCCTCGCCCGACGCGATCTGTTATTCGGATACATGAAGGCTTCAAAGTACTGGTCATAGCAGCAGGGGACAGGCTCCGGCATGACCGGTGCCTGTCCCGCTCGTGACGGGGACGGCCTTCGAGCGGAAAGGTGACAGTTCCCTCCGCTCTTGCAAAGCAGTGCAATCGCCTCATAAGCTTCACCATTCCCTCTGTCGGCAAATTTGAAAGCAAGAATCGGAGTGTAGACCTGAGGGTGACGCTGTTACCTTGCTCCCGGGACAACCCTGTGGAGCAGCCTTCATGAATAACCCAACGCAACACAGCCCGCCGGGCGTCGCAACTGAAAGCGATGCCCGCTGGGCTATCGTGAGAGCCCGCAATCCTCGCGCCGACGGGACCTTTTACTACTCCGTCGCGACCACCGGAGTCTACTGCCGGCCCTCCTGCGCCGCGCGTCTGGCGAAACCGGAGCATGTGCGGTTTCATGCGACGAGTCGGGAAGCGGAGGCGGCGGGATACCGCCCGTGCAAACGTTGCAAGCCGGACCAGCCCTCGCCGGTAGAACAACGGGCCGCAGTCGTCACGCACGCTTGCCGTCTGATCGAGAAATCGGACCAAGAACCCCAGCTCGAACTCCTCGCCGACCGTGCGGGGCTGAGCGCCTCGCACTTCCACCGCCTGTTCAAGGCGGTTACCGGAGTCACGCCGAAGCAATATGCGGCAGCCTGTCGTGCGGCACTGGTCCGGAAGGCCCTCAAGCGAAGCCGCACCGTCACGGAAGCCATGTACGACGCCGGGTACAACTCAAGCGGACGATTTTATGAACGGTCGAACAAAATCCTCGGCATGACGCCGGCGCGCTACCGGGCCGGCGGGGCCGGCGCCGACATCCGGTTCGCCATCGGAGCATGTTCGCTCGGCTCGATTCTCGTCGCCAAGAGCGCACGGGGGATCTGCGCCATTTTTCTCGGCGATGATCCCGATGGGTTGATCCGCGATCTGCAGAACCGATTCCCTTGCGCCAATCTGATCGGCGGTGATGCCGGGTTTGAACGGATCGTCTCGCGAGTCGTAGGCCTTGTGGAGGAGCCTGCGCTCGGTTTGGATCTTCCGCTCGATATCAGGGGAACCGCCTTCCAACGGCGGGTCTGGCAGGAACTGCAGCGGATCCCGGTCGGCGCGCGGACGACCTATGCAGACATCGCCCGCCGCATCGACGCGCCGAAATCCGTGCGCGCCGTTGCGCTGGCCTGCGGCGCCAATGCCTTAGCGGTGGCGATTCCCTGCCACCGCGTCGTGCGGAAAAATGGCGCCCTGTCGGGTTACCGCTGGGGGATCGACCGTAAGCAGGCCCTCCTGGAACGGGAGAAGCGGGCCTGAGCGCGGGATCATTTTCCGCATGCCACAAATTCAGCGCGGCGCCTTCTTGCTCATGGATGCGCACTGAGACGGGCGGTTCAGGCCTGCCGGCAGTTTCGTCTGTTCATCCAGGCAGGCGGAGTCAAGTTGGGCCTGCGTAAGTCCGGTTGCGGAGGCGAGGTTGGCTCCCTGCAAGTTGGTTTTTCGCAGATCCGCCGCATCGAGCTGCGCGCCGGTCAGATCCGCTCCCGACAATGAGGCGCCCTGGAGATTCGCCTCTTGCAGATTGGCATGGGCGAGGTTCGCATGGCTGAAATTCGCTCCGCGCAGGTCCGCCGCTACCAGATTGGCCGACTCTAGCTTTGACTCATTGAACTGCGCTCGCTGCAGCGACACTTTCGGTGCATAGATGTCGCTGAGATCCGCCTTGGTGAAAATAGTTTCCGCGCCTCGCGTGCCGATCAGGACCGCATGGTGCAATCGCGCATCGCGGAAATCCGCTCCGTCGAGCAGAGCATGGTACAGGATGGCCATCCTCAGGTTAGCGGACCTCATATTGGTTTTCACGAGCCGCGCCCCTTCGAAATTGACACCCTCCAGATCAGCTTGAGGAAGGACCGCCGACTGCAAATTTGAAAATCGCAAGTCCGCTCCTCGGAGCTCCGCATCGCGAAAGTTAGCCTCCGTCAGGTCGGCCTCATCGAGATAGGCGCCTTCCAGATCCGTCTCTGTCAGACGCGCGCCGCGCAGTTCCGCGCCGTCGAGCAGAGCACCTTGGAGATTCGCCTTGCTCAGATCGGCTTTGGTCAGATTCGTTCGCCGGAGGTCGGCCTCCAGCAGGTCGGCTCCCGTGAGAACCGCCCGATGCAGATTCGCCCCATAGAAATGACCGTCGACAAGATCGGCGTTGGTGAAATCGGCGGAGGTTAGATCGGCTCCTTCGAAATGAGCCCTTTCAAAGGTGGACTCGTGCAGTTGAGTTCCGATCAGGACGGCACCATAGAGCGCCGACTCATCGCCGATGGCTCGAAACAGATTCGCGTGTGACAGCCGGGCCTGTCGCAAATCGGCACTGGAAATGTTGCTGTCTTCCATGCCGGCCTTGGTCAAGTCAGCCCCGGCTAGGTTCGCCTGCGTGAAGGTACTCTGGTACAGATTGGCCTGCCGCAGAATGGTCCCTTCCAGATTCGCCCTCTCCAAGTTGGCTCCGTTGAGCGCGGCCTGCTGAAGGTTCGCCTGACAGAGGTCCGCCCGGTGATAGTCAGGGTTATATCGTTGTTCCAACCACTGACCGTGCGACTGCACGATAGCCCGGAGAGTCTTGGCGGGAACCGGCTTCTTTTTGTACGGGCTCCCGCAGGATCTTCCCGGAGGCGGCGGCGATCCGGAGTCCGCCGCCTGTACGAAGGCGATGGGGCCAACGGTCATGAAGGCGGTCAAGAGACCCTGGGCGATCAACATTCGGACGGAGGCGTTACGCATCTGCTTTCTCCTTAGAGAGCGGCCCCTCGGCGGTTTTTTGAAGCGATCGCCCAAGAGGCATTTTACTGTGCCTGTTGCGGCGGGAATGACATCATCGTCCCTGCTGAGACAGCAAGCGAATATACGACACCACGTCCTGCATCTCGCCGTCGGTGAGCCGGCCTCGCCAGGAATGCATGGGGCTGTAGACTACTCCGTGCTCGATCGTCCGAAGCAGTTCCTCGTCCGATTTCAGAAACGACCTGAACCGATGGAAGTCAGCAGGCGCAACTTTGAGCGAGGCCGCAGTCGGGCCGTCTCCCCACCCGCCTGTGCCATGACAGGTCAGGCAATGGCGTTCGTACACCGCCTTTCCGCGCGTGACGTCGGCGGGATAGTCCTGCGCCATCAGGACAGAAGAGGGTCCGAGGCTCACGCACAGGAGAAGTCCGAACAGCTTCGGTAATCGCATTACGGCCCTCAACTCTTTTTGGTCGTGTGCGCGATGAAGGAGGTGTAGAGCTGCTGCATCTTTGTGCCTTTGCAGGATGGGCACATCACCTTTCCGGTCTCATGTTCCTTCAGCGTGAGCACCACCAGCGATTCCTTGCCGCAGTCCAGGCACTTATAGTCGTACATCGGCATGGCCAGCCTCGCGCTCTCCCTCTCCTCGATCTGGTCGTCCAACCCTTCGAGGCAAGTCTTTCTTCGCCCGCTTTTCGCGATACTTCCGCAGTTCAATTCCCATCGCTTCGAAGGCCTTGCGAATCGCCTCCTCGAAGGTCTTATTTTCCTTTCGAGCCGTGAAGGTGTGGCGTCCTGGAAGCGACACGACGACCAACGCTTCCGCCACATTCGCCTGTTTCTTGTGGTGCGGGTTCTTGGTCAGCGTGACGCGCCCGTGCGTCAGGTCATCATGTCCTCGACGAAGATCGGCCATCCGGGCCTCGATCTCTTCCTTCCAGCGCGGCGTCATTTCTACATTCCGGCTCTCAACCTCAAGTTCCATAGAACCTCCTCGATTCGTGACAAGCCTGTCGTGGCTGACTTCAGCAAGGGACATGCCTCTTTCACCCTGGGCGGGAGACTTAAGGCAGAATGCCATAGGCCTGATTGTCCGTACTGTTGTCCTTCGTCCCCCTTCTTTGCGCCGCGCTATGTGTCGCATTATTCCTCAGCCTCTATTCCACCAGTGAAGCCGAATGGGGCAGCGGATGTGGGCCTGGCGTGGAAAGTCCGAGGTTCAAGGTTCGATGTTGGAACGTGACTTGCGTGATTAGTGCGCCATGCCGGTATTGAAGAAGGTCGCTCTCGAACGGTACCTGCGGACCAGATTCGGACCTCAGGCAAGCCTGCTGTCCTACGGCCCGATCGGGAAAGAAAGCTCCCGGGGAGCCTATAAGCAATACGGCTACGGATCGCCGGTCAAAGTGACCTTTCGAACCGGCCGCTCGGTCCGGTCCGCCGTCGTCGAAACCATGAGCCCTGGTCCGTTCGGACATGAGCACATGGCGGATCGAGCTCAGGGTATACTCTGGGACTACGACTCCTACGGCAGATTGCCGCGCCATGTACGAGCCCTCGATGTCGGAGCCTTCACCAAGACTCATGAATTGTTCTCCGTCGCCCGGGCCTCCGAGTTTTTCGTCCTCACGCAGTGGACGAAAGGGACCGGATATAGCGTCGATCTTCAGCGGCTGATGAAGGGAGGCGCGCTTGGCGCGCTTGATCGTCGCAGAGCAAGGGCGCTGGCGGGCTACCTGGCCGACATTCATCGGCGGAAGCGCCGTGATGCGGATCTCTATCGCCGTCGTCTCCGTGAATTGATCGGTCATGGAGAATGCATCATGGGCCTGACCGACAGTTACCCGGCTCGGTTCGAATTCATTACGGAGGATCTCCTGCGCCGGATCGAAGAATCCTGCAATCGCTGGCGCTGGAGGCTGCGCGGAGAGACACACAGACTCTCGCAAGTTCACGGTGATTTTCATCCCTGGAACGTGCTGTTTCGACGTGGCGTGGACTTTTCGGTGCTCGACCGGTCACGTGGTGAGTGGGGAGACCCGGCCGACGACGTCACGTCGATGACGATCAACTATCTGTTCTTTTCTCTCTGCCGTTGGGGACGTTTGCGCGGTCCATTCGAGACGCTTTTTCGACTGTTTTGGGAGACCTACGTTGAGACAAGCGGGGACGACGAAGTGACGGCGGCGGCGGCTCCGTTTTATGCGTTTCGAGGTTTAGTCCTGGCGAGTCCCGTCTGGTACCCGAAGCTGAGCATCGACGTGCGCCGCAGTATTTTCAGGTTTGTCGAGCATGTGCTCGATGAACCGCGTTTCGAACCGCAACGGGTGAATGATTACTGCTCTGTATGACGAAAGACGAGAGGCCGGGCGAGTCATGACATGACGCGCGAAGCCTTCGCTATTTGGCTTACGGGATTGCCCGCCTCGGGCAAGAGCAGCATCGTGTCGATGCTCCGGCCTCAACTTGAGACCTTGGGGTTGACCGTCGAGGTGTTGGAGTCGGATGAGGTCAGGCGACAGATCACGCCGAGCGCAACTTACTCGCGGGAGGAGCGGGATCTCTTTTACCGTGCTCTGGCCTTCACAGGGCAGCGGCTCGTGACGCACGGTGTGACCGTGATCTTCGACGCCACCGCAAGTCGAAGGATCTACCGCGACGTGGCGCGCGGCATGATCCGGCGATTCGCCGAAGTCGCCATCGAATGCCCGCTCGCTCTGTGTATGCAACGGGACCTGAAAGGTACTTACCGGAAGGGTCGGCAAGGGGAGTCTGGAGCCGTTCCCGGCTTGCAAGAGCCCTATGAAGCCCCCTTGGACCCTGAGCTGAGGATCGACACGACCACCGTCGGGCCAGACGAAGCAGCCAGGAAAATTCTCATGCTTATCAGGACACGGTTCCTCTGAACAGGGGTGGAGGGATTAAACGGGACAGCGAGAGCAGGGGTACGCTAGTGATATACCAGCACCGGGCAAGGCATCTTATGCAGCAGGGCATGGGACGTACTGCCCAGTACGAAGCGGGTCACGCCCTGCCGGCCCCGCGATCCCATGAGGATCAGATCCGACTTCATCGTCAGCGCCTCCTGCGCGATTGATTCTGCCGGTGTCCCCAACACCGCCCGGCCCCTGGCCTGGTATCCGATGGCTTGAAGACGGGCAGCTGCGTCCTCAATGAACCCTCGCGCGCTCTGCAGAGCCTGTTCCTCCAGCTGCTCCCCGGCCGCGGCTTCAACCGGCCACGGCGGACGGACCGTCGGGAGCACGTTCAACAGGGTCAACTCCGCCGGTTCACGAAACGGCTTCAGTTTCAGAAACCGGACCGCCTCCTCCATGTCATAGGAACCCTGCAGAGGCACCAACACCTGCCGCATGGCTCTCACCGGCTCGTTGACGATCAGTTTTGCGCAAGGAGCCAGTGTCAAGATGCGATGAGACACGCTGCCGAATACCCGTTCCTTGATCGGACCGAGCCCGCGTGCGCCCAGCACGACAAGATCGACTTTTTCCTGTTCCACCGCCGTCACGATGACCTCGGCCGGCGAGCCGACGCGGAGAAGTTTGGTGGCAGGGCCGGCCTGCGGCGGGAGGAGAGATTGCATTCGATCGAGCAGCCGTTCACCGTCCTCTCGCATACTGCGCTCAAGCCCCTGATACAGTTCTTCGGTCACTTCGGGCATCATCATCGGGTAGGCCGGTCGCGGGACATTCAGGGCATGAAGGAGAATGATCTGATCTGCCCTCGCAAAGTACTTCAAGGCCCGGACCGCCTCGTAGGAATGATCCGATCCGTCAACGGCTAGTAAGATTTTCATCTGTGTCACCTTGATTCTCTCGGTCATCAACGCAGAATCATCGTGGCAATACTGAGATAAATCGCCACGCTCAGAATGTCTTGAAGCACCGTGGCGACGGGCCCGCTGGCCAGCGCCGGATCGGCTCCGAGACGGGAGAGTCCCAACGGCAGCAGACTGGCGACCAGCGTCGCGACGACCGCTGTAACAGCCAGGGTCAGCGCCACGACGAGCGCCACACCAGGTCGTCCGTCGGAGATCCACAATCCCAAGCCGGCCAGGACTCCGATCACTCCTCCGATCATCGAGCCCACGATCCCTTCACGAAGCAATTGCGCAGCCACGGGAACTCTACCGTAGGCCAGCGCCCTGACAAGTACCGTTTCCGTCTGAGTTCCCACGGCATCCGCCATGTACACGACGAGCGGGAGGAAGAACGCGAGGGTGATTTCCTGTTTGAGCGCCAACTCGAAGAAACCCGCGACACCGCCGGCCAGAAAACCGCCTATGAGGCCGATCGTGAGCCACGGCAGCCTGGCGCGAAACGCCGCGACGATGTCCTGTCGCGCCAAGGGTTCCGGATGGACTTCGCCCACGCCTCCCATTCGCAGAAAATTATCTACATGCTCTTCATGCAACAATGCCAGGAGGCGCCCGATCGGCACCTGCCCGAGGAGCCGGCGTTGAGCATCCACGAGATACACGTGGCTGAGTTCATGCCATGATCGCCGGCGAATGGCCGAGAGCGTCTCGGAAGCAGTTTGCTGTTCGGGCGCGCGCGGAACTTCCGTGGTCATCAGATCCATGGCCGTTGTCATGATCCCGCCTCATCAACGCAGAAGTTGCCATTGGAAGGCTTAGTGGCATTCCACAGGACAGAAGAACAGGATATAGACGCCGATGGCCACCCCCACCGCCACGGCTCCGAGCAAGAGCCACTGCTTTGTCGTCACAGCTCCTCCTTCTCACAAGCCCGACCGCAAGCACTCAAGCGTCTCGCAAGTCCAATGCCTTCAACCTTGAGACCGCTCCGAGGGGCAAAGTGAGAGGGTTAAAGCGTGAAAGATACCTGCGGACGCGCAATCATCACCCTCATGGTTCACTCCTTGTGTCTGACATCATGCTGTCCCCTTCTGCTACAGAGGTGGGACTGCGGCTGTAGCAGGTCTCCCCTCCCGCAAGACGCGGAAACGGCGCCTCGTCGCCTACGGCTCGCGATGAGAAATCAATCAGTTTGTTTCCATAAGATATTTGGGATCTGCGTCCGCTCCAATCCGGTGGCATTGCCCTTGCTGAGTAGAGGAGGGCGTGGTGAGTAGAAAAGGCGGCGCATGACGGTTGACCTCTTTTCCAAGATTCTCGTTCCCGTCGATTTCTCGCCTTGTTCAGACGAAGCGTTTCGTGTAGCTATGCAGATGGCGAGGGCCTTCGACTCGGAGATGATCGTGCTCCATGTGATCGACACAAGCGCGGTGGCGGCGTTCAATCGTCTCGGACTGCTGGCTGTCCCCTCTGATGCCACGGCGCAACGCAGACGGCTTCGACATCAGGCTCGACTGAAGACAAGACGGCTGCTGGAGTCACAGGCTACCGAGGGAATGACGATCAGACGGATCGTCATCGAAGGAGCGCCGTTCGTGGAGATCGCCAAGTTGGCCCGACAGGAGCATGCCGACTTGATCGTGCTAGGCAGTTATGGCGGTCGGTCAGAGAGCATGGATAAGATCTTTTTTGGAGCCACGGCGGAAAAGGTGGTTCGGACCGCCGGCTGCGCGGTCTTGACCGTGCCGCTTCCCACAAAGAAATCACGGAAAGACATCGTGCTATGACGAGGGAGGTTTCTATGAGAAGAGGGTGGAGGTGGGCCGGGATCGCGATGCTGTCCGGCGCCTGTTGGTCAGCCACAGCCTTGCACGTTGAGTCACAGTCGGAACAGGTGGTGGAAGTGACGATCAGGGATTTTACCTTTGTCACAAAGCAGGGGCCGCTCCGCCTCGGCCTTCCAACCGTCATTCACATTCGCAACGAAGATGCCGAGCGGCACGATTTCGGCTCCACCATGTTCGAAGGGCTTGCCGCAAGAATCGAGAAGGACGGAGTCATTGCGTACGGTCGAGGGCTCGGAGGCGTGATGCTCGATCCGAAACGGGACGCGACCATCCGCTTCAATCTGGAGCGACCGGGACGCCACACGTTTCGCTGCTCGATCCATCCGGACATGAAAGGGGAGTTGTTGCTCTTGAGCGCAGAGGCCGTTTGAAAAGTGCTGGGATAGGATTCGTTGATGAATATTGAACGTATACTTCTTGCGACCGACTTTTCGTCTTGGGCGCGGCGGGCGGAATCCTATGCCTGTTTTCTGGCGTCCCTGTGGCACGCCCGCCTGACCGTCATGAGCGTGCTGGAGTTTGCGCCCGGAATGAATCGGGATTACCCCGTCAATCACCAGTATCTCACCGATCGCATGAGAGACGCGTCGGAGCAACTCACCGATTGCAAGCAGCGAGTGGGTCTCCGGGGTATATCTGTGTCCACTCGAATCGCCACGGGGCTCCCGAGCGAAGAGGTCGTCGCTGCCGCACAGGCGGAAGATAGCGATCTCATTGTCCTGGGAACCAGGGGAAGAAGCGGGCTGGCCCATGTGTTGTTGGGCAGCACGGCGGAGCGCGTGATCCGCACGGCACCCTGCCCTGTACTGGCCGCGCACCTGGCGGCCGGCGACGAATCGACCGTCCAAACCGGCGTCGTGCTGGAGCGAATCCTGGTGCCTGTCGACTTTTTCGATTGCTCGCTGGACGCTCTGGAATACGCCGCGCTGCTTGCCAGGCAGACGAAGGCCTCCATCAAGCTTCTTCATGTCCTGGAACCGGTCTCATACGGTCTGGATTTCACGCTTGGCCATTCGGAAGAACGGGAGCGGAAGAGGAACAGGTTGCTGAAACGACTCGATGACCTGTCTGTTGCGCTTGCCGCCGCAGGCATCGCAACGACGAGCCTCATTCGCGGAGGGGTGCCTTCGGATACGATACTGGACGAGTCGCGGACCTGGCCGAGCGATCTGATCGTCATGGGAACTCACGGCCGGCGTGGCCTCGCTCACGTGCTGGGAGGAAGCGTCGCCGAAGCCGTGCTTCGTCGCGCGCACTGTCCCGTCCTGACGGTCCGCAGCCCAAAATTCCAACCAGGCCACCGTCGGTTGGCTGCCCTTTCAGCAATGGAATAGAGCGCGAACCTTTAACCGAGGAGTCTGTCATGCACGCGACGGTCAAGCCGGCCAGGAAAATCAAATCAGGATCGACCTCTTCAGCATCGGCCGCCCGGAGATCGATCGAGTTGCCGACCGGTCTGTGGGAGCGCATTTCGAGCAAAGCCTACGAGTTGTGGGAACAGCGCGGGCGGCGGGAAGGAGATGCGCTCAGGGATTGGCTCGAGGCGGAGGAAATCGTGATGGAAGAAATTCATGAAGCACGGGAATGAAGCGCCGGTCGGATTAGCCGTTCCGCTCGATCCGTCGCTGGAGACCCTCCTGGCGCGGCTTGAAAAGTTGTCGCTCGAGCCGCGATTCTCCAGTCAGCGCCAGGTCGCGCTCGAACGGGCGCTGCGTCCCTATCTTGAATCCTCCGGGGCTGTCTTGCTTCCACTACCCGAGGAAATCCACTTGGCCACCCTGGCCATGTACGCCGACTACTATCCCGAGGACGGACAGCTCACGCTCATCGAACAGCTCCGGGATGTCATCACGGAACATATCCCGGACGAAGAACGGCGATGGCTCGATCCGCTCAAACACTCCTATATGGATCTGCTCGAAGTGCTGTCGGTCGGAACCGGTGAGCCGGTGCGGGTTGTGTCATTGCGCTCGATCGGCGACGGGACCCATGTTCGGGTGCAGGGCGGCGAGTATGGTCGAGGCCTCGTCGCGGGAGAGGTGCTTCTGACCCGCGTGGTGCGTGACCCCGACGATCCTGAACAGGGTATCGGCCGGATTGCCGGAAGCGCGCTGAACCTCTCGATGATGAAGGCCAGGGCGGTGCTGGACGCCTCTCGTGAGTGGGAACGAAGCATGGAAATCGCGTCCGGCTCGTTCGTGCTGGGCGAATGGCAGGAGTTCGTGAAACGGTATGGACACCTGCTGCTGTGGAACTTCGCCTACCTGCGGCTGGCAACGATCCTCGATGCCGTCGTCCATATTCGCTATCGGACGGCCGAGGGTACACCTTACCTCTATGTGCTCGCTCTCTATGATCATCTTGAGTACGGGTTTTTGGTCGACGGTCTCTCGGCCATGAAGGAATTCGAGGAAAGCCCGCCCCCTCCAAATCGACCGGTTCAGAAGGACAAACCGGTCCGGGTCTGGATCCAGCAGGCGAGTGGATACGACGGAGCAGAAGCGGTCGTCGCACGACTCACGCTGACTTCCATCCAATTGATCGTCGAATGTGATACGCCGGACCGGCTCAATGCGGTCAAGCATCAACTGGCCTCCACCTTCGGCTATTCGTTGCACTTTCGAGGCGAGTCTCTTACTCCGCCTGCTCGTGAGTTGCCCGAGGATCAGCTGACGAAGGGAGAATCCCCCTTGCTGGTCGTGACGGCCGAGGAAGACCGTGCCCTCATCCGGAATTTCTTGGAGAAGGCCTATCTCGAATGGAGTGATCAACCGCTGGCGGCCTTGGGAGGCCAGACACCGAGGCATGCGGCGGCCCAACCGGCTTCGCGGGCACAGGTCGAGAAGCTGATCGACGAGATTGCGCGTGACGACTTGGGAATGCTTCGGCAGGGCACATCGGCATTCGACTATGATGTCCTTCGGGCGCATGTCGGACTTCTCTGACGGCGCGACGGGGGGCGCGGGAATCAGGTTTTCATGACCGACGAGTCCTCATCCGAAGGTCTTCTCGATTCGAGCCTGCTGGCGGACTGTAGTCGGTCGGAACCGTCTGACCGGCCCAATATCCTCAAGGCTCTGCTGGCCATTCAGGAACGGATCGGCTACGTACCGCCGCGATCCATCCCGCAGATCGCCCGGACGCTTGGCGCGACTGAGGCCGATGTTGCGGGAGTCCTGTCCTACTATCAGGACCTGCGGACCACAGCGCCCGGTCGTCACGTGATTCGCGTCTGTATGGGAGAGTCCTGTGTCGCCAATCGATGCGGCCAGATCCTCCGGGCGCTCAAAGACCACTTGGGCATTGACATCGGTGAAACGGACTCCGGTGGTCAGTTCACTCTCGAAAAGGTCTTCTGCATGGGCAACTGCGCGGTATCGCCGACCATCGCCGTGAATCAGACCCTGTTCGGACGAGTCGAGCCAGCGCAGATTCGAACCATCGTGGATTGCTACCGATGATTCACACCACCCTTTTCCTGTCCAATGACACATCGTCTCGAGCGGTCGGCGTCGATCGGCTCGCGAAGCTGCTACAAGACGAATCGAATGTCCGCCTCGTTCGCACCTCGTCGCGCGGAGCCTTTTTTCTCGAACCGATAATCGAGCGGGACATGCCGGATGGGCGGATCGTCTGGTGCAACGTGACCGCGGACGATCTTCCAGGCATCCTTGCGGGACAGGGAGGGGTTGCCCTTCAGTCCATTCCGTTTCTGGCCGCACAAACCCGGTTCACTTTTTCGAACTTCGGGATCACGCAACCGCTCGCACTGGACGAATACAGGACGAGAGACGGGTTCCGGGGACTCGAGAAGGCGCTGGTGACGGCTCCAGACAAGGTCATCGAGGAACTCAAGATCGCCGGCCTTCGAGGCCGCGGGGGGGCGGCGTTTCCCTTGTGGAGCAAGTGGCAGGCGGCCCTGCTGACCGAGGAGGACGAGAAATTTGTGGTCGTGAACGCGGACGAAGGCGATGCCGGCACCTATTGCGATCGCATGGTGATGGAGGGCGATCCGTTCCGTCTCGTCGAAGGCATGCTGATCTGCGCTCATACGGTCGGCGCGACGAGGGGATACATCTATTGCCGTCAGGAATACCCCGCTGCGGCCGGATCGATGAAGGCCGCCGTGCATATTGCGGATGAGGCCGGTCTGCTCGAACTCGATGGCCGCCGATTCCCGATCGACATTGTGATGGGAGCGGGCTCCTATGTCTGCGGGGAGGAAACGGCCCTGCTGGAATCATTGGAGGGCCGGCGGGGCGTCGTGCGCGCAAAACCCCCCTTTCCCGCTGTATCCGGCCTTTACCAGAAGCCCACGATCGTCAGTAATGTGCTGACTGTGGCGACGGTGCCGAGCATTCTGGCGCGTGGAGGGGCCTGGCATGCCTCCCTCGGCACGGACCGGTCGCGCGGAACGATTGCGCTGCAGATCGGCGGAAGGGTCAAGCAACCGGGATTGGTCGAAATTCCGTTCGGCATGACTTTGCGAAGGGTTCTCGAGCAATTCGCCGGCGGGATGGCCTCCGGTTCCCGGTTCAAGGCGGCGCAGGTCGGCGGTCCATTGGGCAGTCTCTTTCCGGAATCGAAGCTGGACATTCCAATCTGCTACGACGCCTTTTCCGATGCGGGAGCCATCCTCGGTCACGGCGGCATCGTTGTGTACGACGATCAAACCGACATGGTGGAACTCGCGCGTCACTTCATGGCATTCACGGCCGACGAGTCCTGCGGCAAGTGCACACCGTGCCGGATCGGTTCGGTCCGAGGCCGAGAGCTCTTGGAACTGGTTCAAGCAGGCGGGGCTACGACGGCTGATCTGACGCTCCTCTCCGATCTGGGAGACACGATGAAAACAGCCAGCCTCTGCGCCCTGGGGGGTCGAGCACCCTATCCCGTTCTGACGGCGATCGAACATTTTCCTCATGAATTCAAGGATCGTCTGAAAATGTAAAAGTCTGAAAGTCGTCAAGTCGCTCTAGCCAACACGACTACTCTGTGACGTGAAGACTTGTGACGTGACGGACGATACGCAAAATAAGTCATGAAAATCGAGATCAACGGCAAGCGAGTCACTGCCGAGCCGGGCGACACTGTCTATAGCGCTGCGCAGAAGGCCGGAATCTCGATTCCCTGTCTCTGCGTCTCGCCCCACCTGGCTCCTTTCGGATCCTGCCGCCTCTGCTTGTGTGAAATCGAGGGGCAGTCCGGCACACCGGCATCCTGCACCACGCCGGTTCGACCCGATATGACGATACGAACGGAGACCGATCGACTTGCCCGCCATCGACGCAACATCCTCGAACTCTATCTCTCCGAGCAGCCGGAAGGGGAGTGCTCACCGCCATTGCATGAACTGGCGCTCGCGCATGGAGTGACCGGGGTCCGCTATCCGGCGCGCGAACGGCAGAGACGAGCTGCGATTCGGGACGACTCGAATCCGTTCTTCGCCTTCGACAATATGGCCTGCATATCCTGCGCACGTTGTGTCCGGGCCTGCGATGAAATTCAAGGCACCTTTGCCTTGACCATGTCGGGGCGGGGTTTTTCAGCTAGGCCGGTGGCGGGCGCGGGTCCCTTCATCAACGAGGAGGCCTCCTTCGCCGGCTCCAACTGCGTATCGTGCGGAGCTTGCGTGAAGGAATGCCCGACCGGGGCGCTCACGGAAAAGAGCCTGCTCCGCCATGGCACACCGACGAGGACCGTGCGCACCACCTGCGCCTATTGCGGTGTCGGCTGTGCGTTTGATGCGGGTGTACGTGACGGACAGGTGGTGCAGATGCTTCCGGCTGACGACGGACCATCCAACCTCGGCCATGCCTGCATGAAGGGTCGTTTCGGCTGGACCTACATCACCGCCCAGGAGCGGCTGCGCGTTCCGATGCTCCGGGAAGGCAACCGCTGGAAGGAAATTTCGTGGGACGCGGCGCTGGACCATGTAGCGCGGGAATTCTCGCGGATCAAGACAGCGCATGGCCCCGACGCGCTCGCGACGATTTCCTCGAGTCGAGGGACGAACGAGGAGAATTATCTGTTGGGGAAGTTCATGCGCTGCGTGATCGGGACCAATCACATCGATAATTGTGCGAGAGTCTGCCACAGCGCCACGGTGACCGGCATGATGGAAACGCTGGGCGCCTCCGCCGCCACCAATTCGATTGAAGATCTGGACCTCGCCAAGCTGATTATGGTCGTCGGAGCCAACCCCACGGAGTCCCACCCTGTCGTCGGCGCCCGCATGAAACGAGCCCATCGGAGGGGCGTTCCCCTCATCGTCATCGATCCTCGTCGAACCGAATTGGCTCGGCTGGCCGACCTGCATCTGCAACTTGAGCCCGGGACCAACGTCGCCTTGCTGAACGGGATGGGTCACGTGATCGTCACGGAAGGTCTCGTCGATCATCAATTTACCAGCAAGCGAACAGAAGGGTTGGACGAATGGATGAGGGCGGTCGCGGACTGCGGGCCGGAGAAGACCGAACAGATCACCGGGGTGCCGGCCCCTCTCATTCGAGAAGCGGCTCGCCGCTATGCCTCAAGCGGAGCGTCGCTTTGCGCGCACGGACTCGGTGTGACAGAGCACCGCTGGGGCAGTCATGGAGTGATCGCGCTGGTGAATCTGGCGTTGGCGACTGGAAATATCGGCAGACCTGGAACCGGGATCAACCCGCTTCGCGGCCAGAACAACGTGCAAGGCGCATCGGATGTCGGTTGTCTGCCGACCTATTTTGCCGGCTATCAGCCGCTGGATGATCCCGATCTGTCGGCGCGCCATCAGCATCTTACCGGGCATCCCCTGCCGGCGAAGCGAGGCATGAAAACTCCGGAAATGTGGGATGCCGCCCTCGACGGTCGCCTACAGGCGCTCTGGATCATCGGCTACGACGTCGCGCAGACCGATCCGAATCTGAAGAAAGTGCATGCGGCACTCCGGCAGGTTCAGTTTCTCGTCGTGCAAGACCTCTTCATGAGCGAAACCGCCAGATTCGCCCATCTCGTGCTGCCCGGCGCGTCCTTTTTGGAGAAAGACGGCACGTTCACCAATCTTGAACGTAGGATTCAGCGGATCAGGAAAGCCGTCGAGCCGCCGCAGGGAATTCTTCCGGACTGGCGTGTGGTATGCGAGGTGGCGAATCGTATGGGTTACCCGATGACCTATCGCCATCCTTCGGAGATTATGGACGAGATCGCCCAACTGACTCCCATCTTTGCGGGCGTATCATACGACCGGTTGGAGGACCATTCGAGCTTTCAGTGGCCCGTGCCGGACAGCCGACATGCAGGTACTTCGCTCATGCACGGGGACACATTTCCGAAAGGGAGAGCGCGGTTCATTCCGGTGGACTATCTCTCTCCGGGGGAGGCAGCGACAGAAGAGTACCCGTTTGTCTTGACGACGGGACGCATTCTGCAGCACTACAATTGCGGAGCCCAAACAAGACGAACGGACATTATGGATGTGGTGGATACGGACGTGCTCGAAATGCATCCAGTCGACATGGAGCGGCTGCGACTGGGTGACGGTGTCATCATACGACTGGTGAGCGCCAGAGGTACCGCGCTCCTTCCGGCCATAAGGAGCGAGCGCGTCCTTCCCGGACATCTGTTCACGAGCTTTCATTTCCCCGCTTCGACGGTCAACGAGTTGCTCTCCTCGAGCGCCGACGAGAGCTCCAAGTGCCCGGAGTACAAGGTATCCGCTGTGCGCGTGGAGCCGGTCGAACGGGAGAAACTCCATCCGGAAAACGAAGCTGAACGGAGACATATTCGTCGGCAACTCATACTGTAGTCTCTGAGGACCTGAGGGTGGTTCCCATCACGAAAGGATAGAAAGATGAACGTTCTAGTCGCCATGGACGGATCGAAATATGGACGGTGGGGTCTGGACTGGGTCGCCGCCTTACCGTTGGTCGACAGGCCAAGGGTCACAGCCCTGCACGTGCTGGATATCGGCGCGCTGCGCGCGCCTTTCATCGCGCAGCCGATTATCGCCGGCAATGAACGGTTCATCCAGGAAGAGATTAAGCGAATGGAGCGGAGGGCGGCCGATACGCTGTCCGGCGCGAGACAACAGATGCGCATCTTAAAACTCACCGGCAAGGTAAGGAAAGTTCGCGGAGCCGTGGCTCCGGTGATTCTCCGGCAGGCGCCCAAGAAGAACGGTTTGGTCGTCGTCGGCAGCCAGGGACTGGATGCGCTCGACCGGTTCATGCTCGGCAGTGTCTCAACGAACGTCATCCACCACGCATCCTGCCCGGTGCTTGTGGCCAAGGCGGAGGCCAAGCCGCTGCAGCGGATCGTCCTCGCGGCCGACGGATCGGCTTCCTCCAAGAACGCGTTGAGGTTTCTCCTGGCCAAATTCCGATCGACGGGTTCCGGGAGCGGCGGTAAACAGGCGCCGGTTCAGGTGACGGTCATCCATGTCATGCCGTTCCTCAAGTATCCGGAGTTGAAGGAAGCGGGAAGTCGATTAGTTGAAGAGTACCGACAGAAGTTGCTCAGAAGCGGCTTTTCCGCCGAGGCAGTCTGTCGGCTCGGTAAACCGGCCGACGAGATTATGAAGGTGGCATCTCAACGCAAGGCCGACCTGATCGTGATGGGTGCAAAAGGATTGGGAGCTATTGCTAGATTCCTGTTAGGAAGCGTCTCGACCCGGGTGGTGCAACAATCGACCGCTTCCGTCTTGGTCATTCGGTAGGCTTAGTCCTTCTCATCGTCGACCGTTCGATGCGAGGTGATGAGCCAGGCACTTCTTCTGATAAGCGGGAAATGCCATTGTTATAACTATGAAAAAGTCACACGTGTAATGTTTTTACAACAACCGTGAAGAAAGGGATGAACAAAATTTTCAATGTATAAACAATGGCTTATGATAGTTTGAGAGTGAAATTTCTCTGGCACATGAGTTGCTGTACTCACCAGTACTCGTTGGAGGTGCCAGGTGAGACTGCAACAGACCTTAGCAAATTCGATAAGTTGTACGGGCGTCGGTCTTCATTCTGGCCAACCGGTCACGCTGACTATCAGGCCGGCTTCTCCCGATACCGGCATCGTGTTCGTCAATCGAAACGGACATGCCGGAGCCTCCCTCGCAGCCACCGTGAAACATCTGGTTCCGACCGAGCTATGCACTGCTATTAGCGGCAATGGATTTCAAGTCAAGACGATCGAGCATCTGTTGGCAGCCCTCGCGGGTTTGAACGTCGATAACGTGTATGTTGACGTTGACGCCGGGGAAGCCCCGGTGATGGACGGGAGTTCCGCTCCCTTCGTCCGCTTGATTCGTTCAGCCGGACTGGTTTCCCAAAACAAGCGCCAGCCTTACCTCAAGATGACGAGGCCCCTCGAAGTCGTGGATGGATCGCGCCGGATCCGTATTGAACCGTCCTCCACGCCGAGAATCACCTATTCGATCCAGTATGACCACCCGCTGATTCACACGCAGGCTTACGCCTACGAATATTCCGCCGATGCGTTTGAATCCGAGATCGCCGAGGCGCGAACGTTTGGCTTCTTGGAGGAAGTGGAGGCCCTGTGGGCGCGCGGACTGGGTCGAGGCGGTAACCTGGACAACACGGTCGTACTGTCTAAGGACGGCGTGCTCAATGAATCCGGCCTTCGCTTCGCCGATGAGTTCGTCCGGCATAAGGTTCTCGATCTGATCGGAGATTTTTCGCTTCTGGGAGTTCCGTTCATCGGCCACCTGATTGCCGATCGATCGGGACATGCCCTGCATACGAAACTTGTGAAGCAGATTCTCGACCATCCGGACTGCTGGGTGCTTCTGAATGCCGACCACGGCGTGGCGGCCACGGAGCCTCTCTCCGCCCTACAGACTGCGCGCTCGGCGCCTGCCGTCGCGCTCCAAGTTGCTTCCTGACAATTCCTGCCATCCAAAAACGGCAACAGAAGGCTCGATGCCTCCACGAGGCATGAAGGCTGTACTGTGAGCTGCGGGAAATGGATTTAACGTCGGGAACGAGTGGCCTCGTTCCCGACGCTAGAATCGAGGCGGGACTTACTTCTTCTTCTTCTTTGCTGCTTTCTTCGTCGCCAAGACTCTCACCTCCCTTCGTACATCGAATCAAAGCTCGATGGCACCTACTCGACCTGCAGCCTCCAAGTCATGGGAAGCCACCAAACAGCGTTTTCATCGGGAAGATGCAGGCCGGAGAAGATATTTCTTCGTGGCGGGAATTTCGTCGTCCAGGGGGCGACGATTTCTTCAAGTTCCAGGAGACGGTTTCTGGAGGCTGTGATTCGTTGCTCAAGGCCGATAAGAACATCCATCAGATCTTTCAAGCGACGACTCCTCGGCACGCGCACTTGCTTTATAGTCTTGCTTGCGAAGCAAGTCAATAAAATGTATGCGAGTAATGGCTTGGGCGCGAAGCGTGAAATAGATCTTCGTGAGCCAACGAGTCATGACAGCGATGACGCGCGAGAATCGGGACACTTCTGGAATCGCCGTGCTATCATGAGCCGCTGATGCTTTCTGCCGACCAACAGGATGTTCCACCCGCGAGATTGTTAGCCGTTGCGATCGAGGCTGCCCGGACTGCCGGGGCCCTGCTGTTGGACTACTCGAAAACCGGTTTTCGCATTGAGCACAAGAATCCGATCGACCTCGTGACGGACGCCGATCGGGCGGCTGAACGATGCATCATCAACCTGATAGGCGAACACTTCCCTTCTCACCGGATTCTCGCGGAAGAGCAGGGAGCAAGCGGCCACGCTCCAAGCCGTTATCAATGGATCATCGATCCCTTGGACGGCACGACTAACTTTGCCCACGGATTCCCTTTCTACGGAATCTCCATCGGGGTGGAGCGGGACGGTCTCGGCCTGATCGGCGTTGTATTTGATCCGACCAGAAACGAATTGTTTACCGGCCAGTCCGGCGCCGGCGCGAGCCTGAACGGAACCTCGATCGCCGTGTCGAAAACCGATCATCTTGATCGGGCGCTCCTGGTCACGGGCTTTTCTTATGACATTCGAGAGACAGTCAACAACAACCTGGACCATTTTTGCCGATTCGCGCTCAAGGCACAGGGATTGCGGCGCTCGGGGAGCGCGGCGCTGGATCTCTGCTATGTGGCTGCAGGACGCTTGGACGGCTTCTGGGAAGTACGGCTGAATCCTTGGGACATGGCGGCGGGCGTCGTCATTCTCAAAGAAGCGGGCGGAACAGTCACGAATTTCGCTGGGGGCGCCCATTCGATCTACGGGAAAGAGCTCGTCGCCAGCAATGGGCTGATTCACCCATCCATGCTGGAAGTGCTTCAACAGCGTGCGCAGCGATCTTCGTAGTCTTGTCGGCTTATGGCGCCCCTCGATCGGACAGGATCGGCGAGGTTCGCTGTCGATGGTGAAACCGCATGTCTTCTTCCGGCATATACAGACCGAAGGTCGATGGGGTATGATTTCGCCGATTCAATAGGAGAGAAGGAGCGAGACATATGGCCAGCGCAACGCCCCCTTCAGGACAATCTAACGGCAATCCCGCTCAGACAACGGACACAGAATCCGCCAGTTCAGAGGTCGAACTCCTCCGGGTTCAGGTCAGCCGGAAAGGCTCACAGGTCGACGCCCAATGGGCCATTCATCCTCAACTGAAGCTGGATTTGCTCCCCAATGAATGGCAGGAAGTGACCGACCTCATGGGAAAAGTCTCCACTATTGTCGGCCATCGATTCTCGCAAATCCTTTCGCAAGCCGACTCCGACCCTCCGAGTAACGCCTAGCACTGCCGATCAGGTCAAGGCTGATGCTACAGCTCAGCAGGTATCCGCTTTCCCACCATTCAGCCTTAACTTAAGCCTTAACCTCTCAATAGGGAGTGATTCATGGACACCTACTACCATCCGCACGACCTCGGGAAATTTGCCGACATGGGCAAGGGCAACAAGGCATTGTGGGAGAAGTTCATGGAGTACTACAGCGCCTGCTTCGCCGAAGGCGCCCTGACCGAACGCGAGAAGGCGTTGATTGCGCTCGCCGTGGCGCACGCCGTGCAGTGTCCCTACTGCATTGATGCCTATACGCAAGCATCGCTCGAAAAGGGGTCCAACGTCGAAGAGATGACGGAGGCCGTGCACGTCGCCTGCGCGATTCGTGGCGGTGCGTCCCTGGTCCATGGCGTGCAGATGCGCAACGTGGCCGAGAAGCTGTCGATGTAGGGGGGGCTGCCACCCTTCAGCTTGGTGGCTGTCCCCGTCGGACAGCGGGGCAGGCACCGGCATTCGCCGAAGCCGGTCCCCTAAAGATACGGGTTTTCGGGGATCGCCAAGGTGAAGTACCTCCCGCGCTCTTCGTAAAGCACGCGCTTGGCGGTCAGCTGTTCCAAAATCGGCGTTAGTACCTCATCGCCCACAGCGATACCATTTGTGACCGCCGCGCGAATCTGCTCAACGCTCTTTGCGGTTTCATTGCACACTTCAATCACCCGCGCCGCCAATCCGTCATACCGCTGACGGGTGGGGGCTTTCGGGTTTCTCCCGTCATACACGGTCACATAGTTGAGCGCCTTCGAATAGTACAGGAAAGGCCGGTCGTTTGACGCGTGCAGCCGCTGCCAGCCTTCAATCGCCGCGACAAGCTCTTGATAGATGTGCGGATCGACCGGCCAGTTGTCCAGTTCATATTCAAAGTCATACGCGATCTTATTCAAATCCACCTGTCGGGCATCATACACATACTCATAGGCCATGCCCGGCCCGGTGATCCGCACACCGTATTCCTGCGGTCTCGAGTAGTACGGACTGAATCGTTCCAGCCAGAACTTTCCGGTGGCTTCAGGCGGCTGCAGATGAAGCAGCGACGGGATCAGGTCGATCTGGCGCCGGTAGTCGTCGTTCGTTTCTCCGGGAAATCCGAGCAGGATGTTCCAGGACACCGCCACGCGATAATAGAAACTCCACTTCAAACAGATGATGTTCTGCATGGGCGTGACGCCCTTGTCCATGGCCTTCAACTGGCTCAAGCTCAGGCTTTCCAATCCCGGCTGCATGCACTTGACACCGCCCATCGCCAAGGTGCGGATCTGGCTCTTGTGGAGATTGCTCTTGGTTTCGATAAACACGTCCAGATCGCAATGGTCTTCCGCAAATTTCCCGAACAGGTTCTCGATATACTTCATGTCGATAATGTTATCGACCAGCCTGAAGCGGGCCGTATCGTATCGGTGGGACAGATAGGTCATTTCCCGGGCAACCTGCTCCGAAGATTTGGCCCGAAACTTCATGCTCTGAGCGTTCAATCCGCAGAACGTGCAGTGATGTTTCTCGCCCCACCAACAGCCCCGTGAACCCTCGTAGAGGAGAATGCGATCAAGGCCCTGCGCCGTTTCTCCCAATTCCGCCAGAAGACGGTAGTAGTCGTCGTAATCGGGAGGACCGGTGTTTGCGAATCCGGAAAAGAGCGAAGGATTCCGTGTCAGCCGAACCTGATCGCCCTCGCGATAGGCCGCGCCAGAGGGAAAGTTCGTTGACTCTCCTTCCAGAATCCGGCGGACAAGGGCTGGAAAGACCTCCTCTCCCTCTCCGACGACCACATAGTCGATGAAGGGAAAGGCCCGGAAGTATTCCATGCCCATCTCGCCGTCATAGTTCGCCCCGCCAAAGACGATTGTTACGTCAGGATAGAGATCCTTGATGAGCTTGGCCATGGTGAGGCTGGCCACGTTTTGATCGAATGTGGAGGTGAAACCGACGAGTCTATACCGGCCCCAATCGACCGACGTGAGTGCGCCGGTGAGAAATTGCGGAGCGATGCGGGCCGCCATTTCCTCGAAAAATCCGATCGGTTGTCCGCTCTGCCGGGCGACCTGCTCGAAGACCGGCTTAAATACTCTGGGGTATTCAGCCCGTTTCGGATTGTCGCGAAACAGGAGATGGGAAAAAAGCCACTCGCCGAAGAGCGCCCGTTTTTCGCAGATCAGTTCGTACAACGGCACGCCGATCTTGTGCGCGAAGCGAACGTTCAAATGATGGCAATCGACGGGGATCCCTTGTGATTTCAGGAGGGCCGAGAGGGTGCCGAGCTGGATCGAGGGATACTTCGAGAAGCTGAACGGCATGTTGACGAGCGCCACCTGGGTCTTATCGCTCATCCGTCGCCTCGTCCGTTCATGGAGACGCCTCCCGGGCCGCCGTCAACTGGCGACGGCTTTGAATGGCTCAAATTCGCGATCAGCCTTTGCCGCCAGATAAAAATCGCTTTCGGTCAATCCGTTGATCTTATGAGTCCAGATTTCCACCTTGCACTTGCCCCAGGCCAGGTAGAGATCCGGATGATGGCCCTCGGTCTCCGCGATCGCGCCGACCTTGTTTACATAGGCAAGGGCCTGGGCGAAGTCTTTGAAGGTGTAGAGCCGTTCAAGATGTCCCTGCGTGTTTAATCCCCAGCCGCGCCCGAGTTCTTTGAGCAACGCCTGCGCGCGATCATTCGGGAGCGGCGGCACGCCGCCCCGGCAAGGCACACATTTATTGTCGGCTAGACCCATGGCGGCCTCCTTGGAAGGTAGGGGGAGTGGATATTGTAAAGGGGCCGCCGAGACAGAAACAAGGCAGGGAGGCGACTACTCCATCTCGTCCGGAGCGCCGCCGGATCTTGCCAGATCGTCCGGCTTGATCTTGTCGGGATTGAACTTCGCCACCGCCTTGGCCATCCGGTCAAGCACCTCGTCGAATGAGAGCGGAGGAGCATCTTTTGGTCTGAACCGGATCGGATTCACGCGCGCAATTACAAAACTTTTCAAGTAGGGGCTGGTTAGGCCCTTTGCCTTGAGTATTTCGACCTGTTTGACGATCTCGTCATCCAGCGCCAGCACGTCTTTTGCCCTGGCCCGTCGCACCTCGAGCGCGGCGCGCATCGGCTTTTTCAGAAATTCCTCCACGCGTTTCAGCACCGGATGATAGGCGCCGCCGCTGAAACGCGGCCGGTCCTCGTAGCAGAGTCCCAGCGTGATGAACGCCGGTTCTTCAAACTCCAAGGCGTATGTCTCTTCGGTTGCGTCATCGAGCGGCGCCAGCTCCTTGTACATTCGAATCACTTCCAGCGCCTTCTCGCGGAGGTTATGGGCTTTCTCCGTATTCAAGGCCAGGATCTGATAGGCCGCCGCCGGTTCCGGCACCACAATGGCCACAATGCTCTTGGCCCCGACGGTTCGCATCGCGGACAGTCGATGGTTTCCGTTTGGCGTCCAGTACTTCGCGGCATGATCCGGTTTCGACATCCGCACCGCGATGATCGGATCGAGAAAGCGGCCGATCTTGCCGATGACGTCTTCCAGTTTTCGAACATGGGTGTCGGAGATGTTCCGTTGGTACGGCGTCGGCTCGACGAGCTCGATCGGTACCGCGGCCAGGATGAGCCATCTTCCTCCGTAGGGTTCCCGATACAGCGCCAGCGCCCGGCCCCCGTCCTCCTCGATCGCCCGATGCAGCTGCGCGACCTGGCCCGGAGGCGCGGCAGCCTGTAACTCCGTAGCGGCCAGGCCGATCGACGCGCCGGACGGTTTTTTGCGTCGTCTCACAGCGGACGAGTCCAAAACCTTCTTGTCCTTCGTCGGGGCCATGACGTCTATGGTATGCGAGCCGGGCGAGAAAGGAAAGCCGTGGAACGCTCGAAATCCGCGCACGGGAGGATTACACTGACGCACCCATGAAGCCCTCGTCGCGATCGAGTCCCGCTTCCAATGTCCCGCACGTGACCATCGGCTGGTTCACCGCCGGCTGCGTCCTCGTCAGCAACATCATCGGAGGCGGCATCTTCACGACGACCGGAATCATGGCAAGGGAGCTCGGAGATCCTCTGGTCATCCTGCTCTTGTGGTTCGTCGGCGCGCTGTTCGCCGTCGGTGGCGCGATGATTTATGGCGAGCTGGGTTCCCGGTTGCCGCACGCCGGAGGCGACTATGTATACTTGAGAGAAGCCTACGGACCGTTCACCGCCTTTCTCAGCGGATGGACTTCCTTCACTATCGGCTTCGGCGCGGCGGTCGCAGCCTCAGCGATCAGTTTTTCTTCCTACGCGTTTCGAGTTGTCCCGGTCCACGATAAAACAGGATGGTTGGCGAAAGGCCTTTCGCTCTCCCTGCTGTGGATCGTGACGCTGGTCCATTGTCGCGGCGTGGAAACAGGCGGCCGCCTGCAGTTGTTCCTCACCACGACGAAGGTCGTCGCCATCAGCGGATTGATCGTCGGCGGGCTTGCGGCCGTGGCAGGCGAGTGGGGACATCTGATCGCACGTCCCGCAGTCGGGCAGCCGACCTTCGGCGCGGCCGCCATCTCGCTCGTGATCGTGACCTACTGCTACCTCGGGTGGAATGTGGCAGGCTATATTGCAAGTGACATCGCAGATCCCCAGCGCATTTTGCCCAGGATCATGATCGGAGGAACGGCATTCGTTGCCGTCATCTATCTCCTTCTGAACACAGTCTATCTGTCGGCACTGTCGATCTCGGAACTCGCCCAAGAGCCGATCGTCCCGGTGGCGGAGAAGGCAGCCGCGGCTCTCTGGGGACCCGAGAGCGGGAGACTGGTCGCTGCCGTTCTCTGTCTATCCATCGCAGGCGCGGTGAGCGCCATGACCTGGGCCGGACCGCGCGTCTATTGGGCCATGGCACAGGACGGGGTGATCAGCCCATGGCTGGCCGTGCTGCGCCCTGGAACCGCGGTACCGGCACGCGCGATTGTCTTTCAAAGCCTGTGGGCTTCGCTGCTGGTCCTGAGCGGCACGTTCGAGCAATTGCTTGTGTATAGCGGTCTCGTACTGGCCCTGTTCCTGGCCCTGACCCTGTCGTCGATCTTCCGCCTCCGAACACAAACCTTGGCCGGCTCAGGCGCCTATCGCGCTCCGTTCTATCCATTCTTGCCAATTGTTCTCGTGACTGGAGCCCTATCGCTCGTCATCTACAGCCTGCTTCAGCGACCAACTGAGTCGTTTTATGGAGCAGCGACAGTGCTGAGCGGGGTTCCGGTCTACTACTTTTGGCAGATGAGAAAGACATCTGTCCGACAACCATCGAACTAGGCTTGTTGAAATGTGCCGGCGAAGCAACGGTGTTGCCGGGCATGTTCACGAACCCGCAAGCGGGTGCTCAAAAAGTTCATCCAGCGAGGCCGCAACGAGCGAGACCCCGAGGCGTACATTCTGAGTACATTGAGCGGGAGAGCGATGTGAGAACGAAGCTCGGTGAAGGCGCGTCTCGGCGCGCCGGGGCGGGCGGGTGAGAATGTCAGCTCTTTCAGCATCCGCAGATAAAAACCGGGCGACCTTGCACCATAGTGCAAGGTCGCCCGGGCTCGGCGCTTAGGACGCCTGTACCCTATAGGCATTGTAAGTGTTTGCGGCCCGCACGACCCGCGCGATATCAGGTGATACAGATTTCCAGTCGGGGGAGACATCGTCGATCCCAGGCGCTTGTGTTCCTCGTGCCTCGACCGGTTCTCCAGCATGAGTGAGGCTCATATCCGGTTGGTCTATTGTGCCCGCAGGGCACGGCCAGTGGAGAACCAACTAGCACGACCGACGAGAAACCCGCTCTCGCATCGGCGGGCCTGACGGACCAGGTGGAGTCGTATCGCCCATACCCACCCTCCTCTCTTGGTGAAGTCCACGAGAGACCTGGATAACAGCCGCGCGGTCTGTTCGATCCCCCGAACTTCCATCATTCTTGGGGCCGCAATTTTTTCCTACGCTCATTAGGAAAAGCTGTCAATGGGGGGAGGGATTTTTTTCAGTGACAACTTTCACGCATAAGACATGCCAATCAAAGATCCTTCATCTAGACAATCTTCAACTTCTCGAAATCGACTCCCTCCGGGTCCGGCGGTGGCTTGAGCTTCATCGACTCCAACGCTTCAGCCACCCGATCGGCCACCACGAGGTTGCGATACCACTTCCGATTCGCCGGCACGATGTACCAAGGCGCATAATTGGTGCTCGTGGCCGATATGACGTCTTCAAAGGCCTGCATGTACCTGCCCCAGAATTTGCGCTCTTCGAGATCTCCCGAATTCCACTTCCATCGCTTCTCCGGGTTACGAATACGCTCCTCCAGCCGCTTCTTTTGTTCGTCCTTGGAGATGTGGAGAAAGAACTTCACAATGACCGTGCCGTTTTCCGCGAGCAGCCTCTCGAACTTCCTAATGTGCTCGAATCGGCGCTTGACCATCTTCCCAGATACCAATCCGTGCACCCGGGTAATGAGCACATCTTCGTAATGCGACCGATTGAAAATGCCGATATAACCCTTCGCCGGAACCTCCTGGTGCACCCGCCAAAGGAAATCGTGCGCGAGTTCCCTGTTTGAAGGGGTCTTGAAGGACACGACCTTGCACCCCTGGGGGTTGACCCCGGCCATCACGCTCCTGATCGCGCCGTCTTTCCCGCTGGTGTCCATGCCCTGCAAGACCAGCAAGAGAGCCCGGCTTCCGTTGGCATAGAGCCGTTCTTGCAATCGGATGACCTCCGTAGTCAGGCGTTCGGTTTCTGCTTTAGCTGTGGCTTTGCCGTCGCCGTTCTTGCGATACCGACCGGTGTCGTCTGGATTGCAGCGCTTGAGGGAAAGCATGCGGCCTGGCTTGACCAAGTACTGTGCCATAAGAGAGGAAGTCGATGGCGGTTTCATGAATTTGCCTTCGGCAAAGGAAGTGCCGGCAGAACCCTAACGGCTAAGACCCCTCTGTCGGATGTCCTTGCTCGTCTCCTTTGCATACTGCTGTGAAATAATTCGCACGATCTCTTCCGCCATGATTTTGTTACCGTACCGATTGATGTGGCAACAGGTGTCCTGGTACGTCGTCTCCCTGGTGGTCTCAAATACTCCTGTAAGATCAAAGCTCGGCACCCCGGAGTGACGAAGATCCTTCACCGCCTCTTTGAGTCGGCTCATTTGCTCGTGAATGTGCATGTCTCTGCTCCAATCCTCTAGGTAAGCGGCTTGTCTTTCCTCGACCGACAGAGGCTTTGAATTCTTCAGGTACTGATTCGGCTGCACAAAGAAGAAGGCCGGCTTTTTCGCGCGGGCAAGGAGGTCCCATTGCAGGCTCGTATAACGCTTCCATATCTTCAAACGGTCTTCCAATGACACGGACCAGTCCGGCTTAGGGACATCAGACGGACGTTGGTCTTCTATCGCTGCGACATAGTAAGCACCTTCCAGACGGCGCACAATGTGGAACATCCGGTCGTGCACAGCGTACCAAACGAGGAAATACACATTGCTATGGGCAAGGACCGGGAGCTTCATGGGAAGCCGGTTCATCGTCGTGTAGGTCCAGCGAGCCAACCGGCTCAGCTTCCCGATCACGCGTCCGTCGGTCGCACGGCTGTACAGTTCCAAGGAGAGCATGGGGAAGTCAAGCGGATACACGGGAAGTAAGTTGTGATGTAACGTGTCATTCCAGCCATCGATGTTGATCACGAGGTCAAGATCTTCAAGAAAGTAGGTGGAGATAAAAAACTGCTGCGGCTGCTTTGCTCCGCCCATGGCAAGATTTACGATTCGTAGGTTCCTGCCCATCGACTCAGGTATGACGCCTCCCAAAGCGCGTAAGGCCGTCGGCTCGCTGAGCGCGTAATTGCCGAACATTTCGGCAACGGACCCCCCTAGTATCCCAATGACAAAGTCATTGGGATCGGGGCGTCCTCTCCCCGCCTCAAATCGGCGAATACTCTCGTTTTCATACCCAAAGTAGGGATGGACCTGGTATTGGTCCACCCAGATGATGGAGTTGAAATTCTTATCGTCGATGTAATAGTGCGAGTAGTCGGCTTCGCGGATGCCCAGACCGTAAGCGGTCAAGACTTTGGCCAACCCTTCGGTCAGTACCACGGCGACACCCAGCAGGAGTCCAAGCCAGAGACATTCCTTCGCTCCTAGGCGGCGCATATCCGGACTCCCTCTCAGTCACGAGGCTTTCCTGACCTCCATCGCCTCGCATGCTGCTGACGTGATCGAAGGATATAGAGGTTCCGGCACGAAGGAAAGAGCGACGAGAGAGGAATCTGAACGACGCGCCGCTTACGGCTGCTGTGGTGTATCTTGCGCGCAGCGGAACCCGACATTCGGGTCATGCTCGGTGGGATCGCCCTTGGTACGGAATGACGAACGCAATCGGTAGGGGGTGTTGGTATAGGACCCGCCTCGCTGCACCTTCGCCGCGCCTTCAAGCGGACCGCGCGGGTTGATGGCAGGGTTTTTCGAGTAGAATTGCTCATCGTACCAATCCATCGTCCACTCGTAGAGGTTGCCGGCCAGATCATGGACGCCGTACGGGCTCTTTCCCTTGTCACGATTGCCGATCGCCGATACCGTGTCGGCGCCTTCCTTTAGTCCGAAAACCGCATGGGCCGGGGTGGGAGGATCATTTCCCCATGGATAGATCCTGCCATCGGTTCCGCGAGCCGCTTTCTCCCATTCCGCCTCAGTCGGTAGGCGCTTTCCGGCCCAGAGGCAGTAACCCATCGCGTCCATCCAATTGACCCACCGGACCGGCTGATCCGGATGCAAGACCGGGGTCTCCTTATCCTTAAAGCCCCACGGCGGCTCGCTCTGGATCGCTTCCACGAACTTGGCATATCGTCCGTTGGTGATCTCGAACTTGTCCAGGTAAAAACTGTCGAGGAACACCCGGTGTATCGGCTGCTCATCGTCATCGCCTTTGTCGCTACCCATCGTAAACTCGCCGGCTGGGATCAGTACCATCGGCGCCCCGTCTTTTCCGACAATCTCAGCAGGGGGCTGTGGCATCACTGCCGGCTTGGATCCAGACGATCCATTGCCAGGCTGGGGTCTGCCTGAAGGCTTCGATTCACCCTCAGGTGCGCGGGATTTCGGAAGGGCAGGTGTTGGGAGCGGCGCGGGAACCGCTTCCGGTTTCACCGGCGCGGTCTCCTTTCCCGTGGTCTCGGATGGAACAGAGGACTTGGCAGGAGGCTTCGTCTCACTGTCCGCCGGCCGTGGTTTTGAGGGAGCCTGAGCCGGTACCGGCGGCGATGCCGGAGCGGACTCCGATTTAGGAACGACTGGCTCGTTCGCCAACGCCGGCGTGGCGGCCATTGAGCCGATTAACACCACCGCCGTCAGCGCAACGGCCTCCGCCATTTTGATCCACACCATGTGGGTGATCATTCCTGCTGATGAACGACCGCCTGTACAGATCCAACCTTCAGGGTACCCAAAAGAGCGAGAATAAATCTAGGGTCGATGGCCGTTTCACGCATGAAATGATGGGTTTCCCAGGAAATGCGTAGGGCATAGCCTACAGGGGACGTGCACGGAGTGACCAACCGAAGGGGTTTATCCGCCCGCCTCAATCACGATTAAGACGATGAAAAGCGGGCGGCACGCGCGAGCCCAGAAATTACTGGAGGTGTTTATCCGGCGCCGTTCATCACGATAAGGCAATAGATAGGCGCCGGGTCAACCGAAGGTTGGTATGGTGGAGGCGAGGGGAGTTGAACCCCTGTCCGAAGATCGTCGGCACACCGGATCTACATGTGTAGCCGATAGTTTAAATTTCGCAGCCACCCACGCCCATCGGCTGGCTTAGAATGGCCGCTAGCCCAGAAAGTTCTCGTCCACTGCCGCTGAGCACCGGCATTGGACCAGCCCGCTGCATCGCGCCATTCCACCCCCGCGGGCCTCAGATGGAACGACGTCACAGCTTAATTAAGCTGCGAGTGCCAGTTCTTGATTGGCAGTTGCATTTTCCCGGAGTTGTACGAGTCCCCGAGAGCTCGACATGCACCGATGGCGTCAGTATCCCCGTCGAAACCGGTCGCCCCCCCTTTCATCGTTACGAGGTTGAGGCTAAGGTTCAGGTTGAGTTGGGATCGCATTCCCTTAGCCTTGACCTCAACCTCAGCCTTGTAGGCAGGTACTCATGATACCGCACAGGTCACGGGGATGCCAGGGGTGTTGGAGAGGCTCGTGTGGCCCCACTCGTTCCGTTCGTCCATCGTTCCACGGGAAACTTCCGCTCGCGCCAGGCGTTGAGTCCTCCCTCGAGAGGGCGAACCCGATGAATTCCCTTCTTTTTCAGCAACAGAGCAGTGCGCGCGCTGGAGACCTCATTCGGACAAGTGCAGTACAGCACGATGTCCCGGTCTCGGGGGATCTCGTGATGCCGGTGATTGATCTCCTCTAGGAGGAGATTGAGCGCGCCGGGAATGGTTTCCGGATCCAGCTCCAGAGAAATAGGATGTCGAACGTCCACGACCGTGACGGGATCACCGGCATCCAGCCGTTGTTTCAGCTCATCCACGGAAATCTTGGCCATCCGCAAGCCGCGCAGGAACTTCTGGCGATGATAAAATTTGTACGCGATGAATCCGGTCAAACTGAGGCTGACGAGGGCTAAGAGCAACCCGCCGGCTTGATCGAAGAGGCGGGCGAGTTGCTCCAGCTGACTGCTGAAAAGCGCTCCGACTCCAGCGCTCACTCCCGCCCAGATCAAGGCACCGACCGCATCATAAAAGAAAAACGTCATCGCGCTCATACCAACGATCCCGGCTAGTGGGGGCGCGACGGTACTGAACCCGGGAATGAACTTCGCCACCAACAGGGACCGTGCCCCATGCTGATGAAAGAGGTTCTCGGTGTTTCTCACGCAGGAATCCGGTTCGAGGGACATGCGGCAGAGGAAGCCCAACACCCTCCCACCTTTGATGCGTCCGAGATAGTACCAGGCCCCGTCGGGAGGGAGCGACGCGACAACCGGAATCAAGACCGCGGCTGCCGGACTCATCTTTCCCGCTCCGACCAGAGCTCCGGCTGCGATCATCAAGGGGATTGCCGGGATCGGCAGACCCACCTGCTCGATGAATACCACCCAGAACAAGACTGAGGCGCCATGATCGATCAGAAACTGCGAGGCATTCATACGGCCATCCTGTTCATGTTAGGCGCTCTTGAAGCGCGTGACCTTCGCGAACACAATCGCGGCGAAGGGGAGGGCCAACCCAAGAAGCACCTGCCAGATGAGTAGCGACCCGAGCTGGCTGTAGTCGGCAGGGGTCTGGAGGGCACCGGAAGCCTGGTCGCGGACTTCACGTGTGACGACAAACAAGTCGTTCAGGTACTTGGTCCCGAGCTGGCTCAACGACAGCGCCAGGTTTGTGAAGGATGCCATCACGGCAAAGAAGGTGGCTTTCAAGTTCGCGGGAGCTGAATTGGCGATCCATGCCAGCATCGGAATCATGGAAATCTGCCCGAGCGGCGATTCCAATGCCGTATCGATCAGTGCAATGAACCGCGCATCGACGATTCCTCCTGTCATCCTTGCCGTCCATTCGTGCAAGCCGTAATACATACTGACGATCGGCAAAGTCAGAATGGTTCCGACCACGGTGAGAAACCCAACGACATAGGCGATGGACCGCTCGGCCATGAAGCGCCGAAACACGAACATGCCGGCCAGCGTGAGCGTGCTTCCGATCAAGGACAAGACCGACAAAAACTGTTGATCGAACTTCAACTGATCGATCATCCACCAGGTGGTCCCGGGGCCGGTGCTCGGAATCGCGCGGAAGATGAACACGACGACCGCCGTCCCGACCAGCGTGAACCGCTTGTCCGGCTCCAGCTCCCGGACAAGCTTCGCCATGAGAAACAGCACGATCGTCATCGAGCCGCCAAAGACGATCTCTTCGCTGTAAGGAAGGCTGCCCAGCCCGACCGTGAGCGTGAACAGCACGAAAGTCAGGCTGCCACCAAGAATCCACCAGTTGGGTTTTGTCGGGTCTCCTGATTCGTCGCGCCCTCTCACCATCTGGCCGGTTTGCTCGCGAGAGAAGCCTTGCCGCATCAATTGTCGGCGGTGCCGGAGCCGGAGCCACCATGCAACGCCGACGCCGAGGACGGACACGAACGGAATGACCATGGCCATCACGTAAACCTGACGATAGAGACGGACGATCTCCGCCTCCGGCAGTCCTTCAATTCCCGTGAACACATAGACATTGATGATGGCCACGAGAATCCCGCCGCCCACAATCGCGACACGACCGAGCGTCTGCATCGTCGTGTGCATGAGCTTGCGCGTCTGTTCGTCGAACGGCTGGCCGCGCTCGTTTACCTGAGGGACCGCCTCTACCGTCATAGCATCAGCCACGGCATCTTGAACCACGTAGCCGACCGGTGCGAGCAGCACGCTCAGGACGTACCAGACCTCCGCCGGCATGACCGCGGTCATCGCGTCACGGTTGCCGATGAGCGCGGCCATGATGCCGAGACTCACCGCAAGCAGCCCGGCGCCCAAGCCGACGAGCCAGCTCTTCCATCGCCACAGGAGATCGACCGTGTGTCCGATGGGCATTTTCAAGGCCCAGGGAATGCCGGCCCAAAATCCGAGGGCGGCAAGGAACGATGCGGAGAGACCCAAATAGTCCTTGACGAAAAAGGTGCCCACGATGCCGGTGAGGCCGGAAATCCCATAGGCCATATAGACCATGAGCGGAGGCAGGTAGGACAGCCGCATCTCGCGACCCAGCGACAGAATATTGCGATCAATCCAGACCGCGAACCTGTTTGTGACAGGAGCTGGGCCGGGATTGCCTGCCGCAGATGTCTCCGTCATAGTCCGTCGTCAGGAGATGACAATCCGCTGTTTGTTGCGGTCGAGCCAGGTCCGGAAGGTCTGGAGCGAGGGGTTCAGGTTTCTTGCGATCGAGGGATTTCTGGGGCCGCAGAACACTTCATTGAAGTCGCGCTTGAACTGAAACATGTTGCCGAGGTCGTCGGCGCCGGGAAAGCCGAGTCCGCGATACTGCTCAGGAGTCACGGCGTGATACCGCACTGGTTGGCCGAACACTTCGGTCATCGTTGCGGCCATCTGCGCGCCCGTAAGATGCTCCCCCGCGATTCCGACGGTCCTGCCGATATGCTCCCGGCCCTTTTTGAAGATGCCGAGCGCGCACTTCCCGATGTCCTCTGCGGCAATACCGGGCAGTTTCTTGTCACCCATCGGCAACGCGAACTGCAACGAGCCGTCCGACCCCTTTTTCGGTCCCATTCCGAATGAGATCAGGTTGTCCCAGTAAAAGGAGGTCAGCAAAAACGTCGTCGGGACGCCGCGATTCGTAAATTCCTGATCCGCTTCGCCCTTGGCATCGAAATGGGGAACTTTGTAGCGCCCCATCAGAGTCGGCATGCGGTCGTCAAAAAGCGGGACCCAACGGCGCGTATCCTCAAGAGTCGACCAGATCGCATGACGGATGCCCGACTGTTCAGCCGCCTCTGCCATCGTTTTGGCTTGAAGTTTTTCCTTTTCCGGCGAGCAATGCTCCCAGAAGTTCGTGAGACAGAAGGCCGCGTCGGCGCCGGTGAACGCCCGCCTCAGGCTCTCGAGATCGTCGAGATCAGCCGCCACCACCTCAACGCCCAGCTTGGCCAGAGCCTTGGCCTTCTCTGAACTCGCATTTCTGGTCAGTGCCCGAGCGGTAAACCCGCTGCCCGGATCGTTCATGATCGCCCGGACGAGTCCTCCTCCCTGCGCCCCGGTCGCGCCGACGACGGCAATGATCTTCTTTTCCGACATCGTCTTCCTCCCGTTGACGATCCAACGCACGGATTGGTTTCAGCTCACACCGGTCTCTCTGGACAGGCAGAGGTCATACGCCTGTGACGACTTTCCTGGTTTCGACCAGTTCCAGGAGCTTCGCGCGGAGAGCCTCCCGGCTCAAGTGAACCCGATCCCCATGACCGGCCAACACCCATTCGAACCGATGATGAAGAAGCTTCTCGATGGAGCGTTCCAACTCCTCGCGGTTCCATACCAACGCGTTGGGCGAACCCAACCGCTGGGTGCGAGGGTCCCACCAGAGGTGATCCCCGGTGAACAGGAACCGTTCCTTGAACAGGAGCGCTTGAGACCCCGGCGTGTGGCCGGGAACGGGAATGACCTGGAACTGAGATGCCAACTGCTGCGGTTCCGTCCCTTCCACCACCCATTCCGCGCCGGGGACCGCCGCCGCGTCCTCCCGGTGAATCAGTCGTTTCGCGCCGAAATGGTCCGCATATCGATCGGCATCGGCGACGTCGTCTTCATGAGTGAGGAAAATGAACCTGATGCCGCCCATTCGCTCGAAGGCCGCGACCAGTTGCTTCAGGTATCGGGGCGAGTCGACCAGCCAGTTTCCGTCGGGATGCCGAACGAAGAAACTGTTGGCGCCGAACGACTTCTCCGAATTGAACCCGCAATAAAAGACGTCCTCCTCCAGTTGGAGAGGGAAACTGTTCTTCGCCTGCTGTAGGCGCGCGTTGTCGGCATGTTCGGTGCCGATGGAGCCGACCGGGCAGGCGATGAGCGCTTGATAGGCCTGGAAAGACTGTTCATCATCGATCGGCTGACGCGCGACCGCCGAATACTCGCCGATTTCCGCAAAGCTCTTCGGCGCCAACTGGCGGCAGGTGTCACAGTTGATGCAGGTCGCATCGACGAAAAAGTTTCCCGCTGCATTGGATTCGAGGCGTTTCTTCCTGTCGGCCATGGCTACGCTCTTTACATTGTAATGCCGGGGCCCTCTTTCCCGTTCTTCACCCGATCCGCCGCGCGCCAGAGGTACCAGGAAGCGGTGGTCCGATAGGGCTTCCACCGCTCTCCATATCGTAACACTTCCGTCGGTGTCGGCATGAACCGCCGGTCGTAGGCGATCCGAAAGCCGTTACGTACGCCGAAATCATCGACCGGCAACACGTCTGGACGGCCCAACTGAAAAATCAGCAGCATCTCGACCGTCCACCGGCCGATCCCGCGGATCTCGATGAGTCGTTCGACGATCGCATGGTCGTCGAGCCGGCTGATCACGCGACCGGTCGGCAGCGTCCCGTCAAGCGCCTTGGCAGCCAGGTCGCGAAGCGCCAGGACCTTGGCGCGGGAGAATCCCGAGCGTCTGATCCTGTTCGCGTTGAGCGCGAGCAGGTCGTCCGGTCGAGGAAACCGCCGGCCCGGAAACAGAGCGATGAATCGGCGCAGAATACTCTCCGCTGCCTTCTCATGGAGTTGCTGATAGGCGATCGCTCTCGCCAATGATTCAAACGGCGACCGTCGGCTCCGCTGTTTCAGCATGCAAGGTCCGATGTCGCGGATCAATCGCCCCATGACCGGATCGATCTGCGAGAGATGTCTGATCGCTGGCGAAGGACGTGTCACCGGGTCACCGAATCAGAGGCGAGGCCTGACCCCACTGAGACGAAAAGACGAACTCGCCGGCCGGCTTGCGATCGCGCGGTTTCATTTCCCGCTCGCGCAGATAGTCGGGAAGCAGGGATGGGTCGCCCGGGTAGCCGACGGCGATCATCGCCACGGGATCGTAGCCCGGCGGAATGAGACAGGTTCTGCGCGCCTTCTCGATGTCGAAACCGGCCATCTGATGGGCCACCAGTCCCAGCGCGACCGCCTGAAGCACGAGATTTTCCGCCGCGAGGCCCGTATCGTGAAAGGCATGCCGGTTCGGTTTGGCCTCGTCCTCGAAATTCAGGCTGGCCACTGACATCACCAGCAAGGGCGCGCGAAACGCCCACTTGCGGTTGCCCTCGACAAGACAGGCGAGCAGCCGGTCGTAATCGACCGGCGTCTCCTTGGTGGCAGCCAGGAAGCGCCAAGGTTGTTCGTTGCTAGAGGACGGCGCCCACCGCGCGGCTTCGAACAGGCTTCGCATCTTCTCGTGTTCTATGGATCGCTCGGCAAACGCGCGCGGACTCCAGCGCCGTTGCAAGAGTTCATGGATCGGATGCTGTGATTCGGCAGGTTTCTCCATCAGCCTTCACTGAGCCCGGCTCTGTTCTCCGCGCAATTCCCGCTCCGCCTGAAACCAATCCTCTTCGGCTCGACCGTCTCCGCCGCCGCGTTGAAGGTAGAGTTCATAGGCGCGTCTCTCGATCTCCTGATGCATTTCGTGCGGGCGCGGCGCGCCTTTTCCGAAAATGACGCGTTTGAGTTCCGCGGGCCCTGATTGTTTCGTCGCGCGTTTGGGCATGGCTGCCTCCTTCCTCATGGTCATGAACTGACCGTTGGTGGGGACTCTCTCCGCTTCCGACGTATCTTATCCGTTGCCCTTCTGCGTCGTCGAGCCAGAATTGTCGGCGGCCGTTTCAGGAGACCACCCTCCTCCTAAGGCCTTGTAAAGCTGAACGATTGAGACCAGGTGGAGTCGATGGGTTTCCGTCAGCGCCAACTCGGCCTCGAAGAGCGTACGCCGCGCGACCAAGACATCGAGATAACTCGCGAGGCCTCCCTTATACCGCAGTTCAGCGAGACGGAACGCGGAGCGCAAGGCATCCACACGTTGGATCTGCGCTTGACGCTGATCTCGGACCGTGCGAACCGCCACGAGGGAATCCTCGACTTCCCGGAATGCCACCAAGACCGACTGTTCGTACTGCGCCAGGCTCTGTCGCGCTTGAGCTTCGGCAGCTTCCTGCTGGAAGCCCAGAATCTGAGCATTCAAGAGCGGCCCGGTTATGGTCGGCCCCAACGCGGCAAAGTCGCTGCCGGGAGTAAAGAGATTGGTTATCTGAGGGTTGGCAATGCCCAGCAGACCCGTAAGAGACAGTTTCGGGAAACGATCGGCCTTCGCCATGCCGATCCGAGCAGTGGCCGCTGCGAGTTCTCGCTCCGCCTGCACGATATCAGGTCTTCGCTGCAGCAGTTCCGAAGGAAGACCCGGCGGGACCTCAGGCGGAACGACCTGTTCGGTGAGAGACCGTCCCCGCGGGACTTGCCGCGGGCTGCGTCCGAGCAGCACGCTGATCTGGTTCTCCTTCTGGACCATCTGTCGCTCCAGCTCAGCCGTCCTCGCCACCGCATTGGCCCGCTCTGATTCGAACTGATCCAGATCGAGCTTGTTGGTCATGCCTTGTCGCAGCCGGGCCTGCGCGATCCGCACCGATTCCTCCCACGATTTCACAGTCTCTCGGGCGATCCCCAATTGCATATCGAACTGCAAAAGATCGAAATAAGCTTCGGCCACTCCGCTCACAAGTTGCAGCACGACTGCCCGTCGGCTTTCCTCTTTGGACAGGAGATCCGCGCGCGCCGCTTCATTCGACCGGCGGATGCGGCCCCAGATATCGATCTCCCATGTGAGATTGCCCTGAAGGTAGTAGTTGAATGGGTTGGGAAAGCCGGGAAATGCAAAACTGCTGTTCTTGACGGAAGGCGCGTAAGCCGTGGCGGAGAGTTGCGGAGCGAAGTCCATCCGCGATATGAAGAGCCGCGACTGAAATTCTTCGACGCTGGCGATGGCCCGACGGAGATCCTTATTTTCATCCAAGGCGGTGCGAACCAGCTTTTGAAGTTCCTGATCCCGCAGAAGCTCCCACCAAGGCATGTTGGCGATCGACGTCGTATCAGTCGTTGCTTCCGCCATCCGGAATTTGTCGACAGGAGGATCGGCCGGCCGTTCGTAATCGGGACCGACCGCACAGGAGAGTAAGGCCGCGGCGGAAAAGACGAGCAGTATCGTACGCATTTCAGAACCCCTCTTCAGCGGAAACGAGCCGCCCGGCTGATTCCGCATGTGATGGTACAGATTCCCGTTTCCGAACGGTCACTTTCCGAATGAGTACGTAGAACAGGGGAACAAAGAAGATCGCGAGAAAGGTCGCGGCGAGCATCCCGCCCAGCACGCCCGTGCCGATCGACTGGCGGCTGGCCGCGCCGGCGCCCGTGGCCACCACCAGAGGAAACATGCCGAAAATGAAGGCCATCGACGTCATGATGATCGGTCGAAACCGCAAGCGCGCCGCCTCGACCGCGGCTTCAATCAGCGGGCGACCAGCCTCATAGCGCGTGTTGGCGAACTCCACAATCAGAATGGCGTTCTTGGCCGAGAGGCCGATCAAGGTGACGAGCCCGATCTGGAAATAGATGTCGTTCGTAAAGCCCCGCACCCAGACCGCTGCCAATGCCCCGAAGATGGCGAACGGAACGGCGAGGATGACCGCGAAGGGGACGGCCCAGCTTTCAAATTGGGCCGCCAGCACGAGGAACACCATGAGCAGGCCGATGACAAAGACCACGTTGGATTGGCTGCCTACCCGTCGCTCCTGAAACGAGATATTGCTCCAATCGATCGCATACCCCTGCGGTACCAATACTTCCTTCGCCACGCGTTCCAGGGCTTCGAGAGCCTGTCCTGAACTATAGCCCGGCGCGGCGGCTCCCAGCACAAGGGCGGTGTTGTACCCGTTGAAATGGTTCACCGGATCGGGACCGCTTTGGTACTCCGTAGTCACGACGGTGTCCAAGGGAATCATGTTCGTTCCTTGCGCGTTCTGGGCGCGGACGTAGATCTTTGAAATATCCTGCGGCGTCGATCGGAATTCGGCATCCGCTTCCGTCTGCACATGGTAAATACGGCCGAACTTGAGGAAGTCGTTGATGTAAAAGGTCCCGAAATAGGCCTGAAGCGTATCGAAAATCTCCGAGATCGGCACGCCGAGCGCTTTGGCCCGCTCGCGATTCACGTGGGCATAGAGCCGGGGGGCCGACACGCGAAAATTCGTCCCGACCTGCGCAATGGCCGGCTCCTTCTTCGCCCGTTCAATGAACTGTTGCGCGACCATCGCAAATTTCTTGAAGTCCCCGCCGCTCGGATCCTGAAGCTGGGCCGAAAAGCCGCCGACTGTGCCGACCCCTCTGAGCGAGGGCGCGTTGAAGGCCAGTAGCAGGGCCTCCGGAATCTTGGCGAATTCCCCGAACGCCATGCCGATCAGCGCTTGCACATGCTGGTGCGGTTCTTTGCGTTCGTCCCACAGATGCAGCGGCACGAACATCGTGGCGGAATTGGGCCCCCTGGTGCCGAACACGAAGTTCTGTCCGGACATGGCGTCGGTCGAATGCACGGCTGGATTGGCCTGGAAAAACCGTTCGATCCGCTCCAGCACCGCGTCGGTCCGTTGCTTCGAGGCCCCGTCCGGCAACTGCGCGACGACGATGAAGTAGCCTTGGTCCTCTTCCGGCAAGAAGCTGCGGGGCAGGCTGTTGAACATGCCGAATGTCACGAGCAGCACGAGCCCGAACACCAGCATCACTCGAAGGGGCCGGAGGACCAGTCCTCCGACGATGCTCGTATAGCCCCGTTGCGTCTTGCCGAATATCCGGTCGAACCACAGCCAGAATTTTCCCCGTTCGCCGTGCTGAGGAACCAGGACCATCGCGCAGAGCGCGGGACTGAGCGTGAGCGCGACGAACCCCGAAACCGTGACCGAGATCGCAATGGTGGCCGCGAACTGCTTGTAGAGTTGTCCGGTGATGCCGCCGACGAACCCGACCGGAACGAACACCGAGACCAGCACCAGCACAATGGCGATGACGGGGGCGGTGACTTCATTCATCGCTCGTTTGGCCGCTTCCTTCGGCGAGACCCGATCCTCGCGCATGTGGCGCTCGACGTTTTCGACCACGACGATCGCGTCGTCGACCACGATGCCGATCGCGAGCACCATCCCGAAGAGCGTAATGGTATTGATCGAAAAGCCCAGAGCGTACAGGCCCGCGAAGGTCCCGATCAGCGACACGGGCACGGCCACGGTAGGAATGATCGTCGCCCGCCAGCTCTGGAGAAACAGATACACGACGAGGACCACCAGCGCCATCGCCTCCAGAAGCGTCTTCACGACCTCCTTGATAGACACCTCGATGAATCTCGTGGTGTCGTACGGTATGTCGTAGGACACGCCGGGAGGAAAACTCTTGGCCATTGCGTCCATCTCGGCGCGCGTCCGCCGGACAGTGTCCAAGGCATTCGCCCCCGGCGCGAGAAACGTGACGATGAACGTGGTCGGGCTGCTGTTCCAGCGCCCTTCGAGCGCATACGACTGCGCGCCGAGTTCGATGCGAGCCACGTCCTTGAGGCGCACCAGCGAACCATCAGGCAGCGCGCGTACGATCAATTCCTCAAATTCTTTGACCTCCGACAGTCGGCCTTTCGTGATGACCGGAATCGTCAACTCGGTTCCTTTGGGAGCGGGCTCGCGCCCGATCGTGCCGGCAGGGTAATCGCGGTTCTGTTCTCGGACGATCGCCGCAATGTCGGTCGGCGTGAGGCCGAGCTTGGCCATCAGCAGCGGATTCAAGATGATGCGCATGCTGTAGTTTTGCTGGCCGAACACCATCGCATCACCGACGCCTTTGACGCGACGCACGTTATCAACCAACCTCAGAATCGCGTAGTTCGACAGGAACACCGCGTCATGGTTGGCGTCGGTCGATTTGAGCGCGATGACGGCGACGAGATCCGGCGACATTTTCTTCACGCTCACGCCCTGCCGGATGACTTCGGGAGGCAGCTGAGGTTCCGCGAGCTTTTCCCGGTTCTGCGTCTGCACCTGCGCGATGTCCGGATCGGTCCCGATCTCGAACGTGAGCTTGATCGTCACGTGTCCGTCGTTGCTGCTCGTGCTGTCGAAATAGACGAGGTTGTCGATGCCGGGCAGTTGGACTTCGATTGCGCGGGCGACCGAATCCGCGACAACCTCCGCGCTGGCGCCCGGATAGTCGGCATCGATCTGGACGACCGGCGGCGTGATCTCAGGAAACTGCGCGATCGGAAGAAACTGAACGGATAGCAGCCCCATGACCACGATCACGACGGAGACCACGGAAGCCATAATCGGCCGATCGATGAAGACGTGTGATGTCATGGTTATCCCTGTTTGGCCGGACCGGATGGCGCAGCTTCCGCAGGGGTTGCTCCCCACGGCACAGCCTTGACGGGCGCACCAGGACCGATCTTCATCAACCCGTTGACGACGACCCGCTCGCCGGCTTTCAAGCCGGAGTCGATGAGCCATTGGTCGCCTTGCCAGACCGACGCTTCAACAGGCCGGATCTCGATCCGTTCTTCAGGGCTCACGATGTAGACAAAGGGCCCTTGGGGCCCCTGCAGGACGGCCCGCTGGGGAATCAGGACCGCGTTGGGCTTGGCATCGCCTTTCAATCTCACTTTCACAAACTGACCCGGTAACAGGGTCCGCTGCGGATTCGGGAATGTCATGCGCTCCACACGCGAGCCTGTCTCCGTTCGCATTCCCGGCTCCATAAGATCCAACACGCCTTCGTGAGGATAGATGGTTCCGTCCATGAAGGTTAAGACGCCGCGCAGTTCATAGGCGCCCGGATGATTGATCTTTTTCGCCTCGATATCGTGGCTCCGCTTCAGAAAAAACGTTTCCGGCACGCTTACGACCACGTACATCGGATCAACGCGATGGACCACGGTCAGCAAATCGGTTTGGGCCGATACCAGGCGACCCTCGTAGTAGCGGCTCCGTTCGATCAGCCCTTCGATAGGGGCCGTGATGAGGGTGTTGTCCAAATCGAACTGGGCCTTGATGAGATCGGCCTTTGCCCCCTGAAGAGCGGCCTTGGCCGACAGATCCTCTGCAATCGCATCATCCACATCTTTCTGACTAACCGCCTGTTCGACAAGCAGCGGCTTCACCCTCGCCAGATCCTGCTTGGCCTGGACGACTTTGGCCTCGGCCTGTGCGATCTTCGCTTTTGCGCTGGCCGCTGCGGCTTGAAAGGGGACGGGATCGATCTGATAGAGCCGGTCTCCTTTCTTGACGTCGCGGCCCTCGGTATACAACACGGCTTTGAGAATCCCTGTCACTTGAGAGCGGATTTCCACGGGGCGAGACGCTTCCGCCTGGCCGATGAATTCCGGCTCGTCGGGAACGGTTTGTGTGGTTACAGTCACCACCTCGACCTGAGCCAGCTGCTGGGCAGGGGCTGAATCAGCCTGCTCCTTGCAGCCGGGCAACGCGGCTATGGCAGCCAACGCGAACAATGCGGCGACAAATCCAAACCGTCGGGTTTCCGGATAAGCCATGGCGATATGCTCCAGTTTCTTACCGTTCCTTACCGTTGTCGCACTGTCGTCTCGCTCGAGGACGCCGCCATTTTACCGGCGGGGTACCACTCCAGCAAGCACATAACCAGGAGGATAGACAGCAGCAGCTCGAACAACATCGTCATAGACAGTACAATTCCTTCCATGATCACACCTCCGATCAGCTGATCTTCTTGTCGTGCAGACAGGTTGATTCGTTTGTACCGGTCTCCGTGATCTCATCGACAAGGCACCTCATCAGGCAGCCTGCCGCATGAAACTTCGCGCCTGCTCTCCACATGCGAGTCAAAAGTCCTTTACCTTCAGCATCCACGAAGGTGACCCCGCCTAAATCGATCACGGTCTGCTTCTGTCGGTTTCCGTCCATTCGCCGCCAAAAGGAATCGACTTCCTCCACCCAGGGGCCGACCAAGCGTCCTTCGAGGAGGAGTTCCGTGGAGTCGGTCCCTTCGATTCGATGTTCGGTGATCTTCAGCATCCCTTGTTCCCCCTGGTTCAGGAGAATGGCAAGGGCCATTCCAGCAACGGCGATTGAAAATGATCATCTAACTGGTTGAAAGAACGAGACGAAAATGAAGCGCTCTCGTGCGAGTCTACTGAGTGACGATAAGGGCCTGCCGATATCCCGGCACTAGCCGAACCATCGGCAGGAGACTGGAGGGTTGTGACTCAAATGATGCTAGGGGTCGACCAACACTGTGAATCCGCTGTAGACCATGCGGTTCACGTCGAAGGGTATGGCCTTCCATCGGACGTTGCGCACGTGGAGGAGACGATCCGAAAAGCAGCATGTCCCTAATTTTCCTAATTTTTCCGACCGCCCCAGAACTCCATGTAATAATTCGGCCCCTTCGCCGACAAAGAGCATCCTGGCATCATGGAACAAGAGTTCTTGAGAAGGATGAGTTCGCAAATGGTTGATCGCCCAATCTCCGCATCAGATCGTTGGATCGATGATCACGGTGATACTCTCTATCGATTCGCCCTCGCCCGCGTGCGGAACTCCGACGTCGCTGAAGATCTGGTTCAGGAAACGTTTCTGGCGGCGCTCCAAGGCACCTATCGTGAAAATGGACCGACAGCGGAGCGCAGTTGGATGTTCGGAATCATCAAACATAAGATCATCGATTATTTCCGTCGAACAGCCAGGGAACCACTTCGTGAGTCCGCGGATAGCCAGTCGGCGGACGAGGATTTTCTCCCCGATGGACACTGGAAACCGGAAATGGCCGCCATTGGCGGATGGCCTGAAAAGCCGGATGGGCTGCTCGAACGAAAGCAGTTTTGGGCGGTCTTCGCGGCGTGCTTGGAGAATCTGCCGCCGCGAGCGGCACAAGTCTTTACCCTCCGAGAAATGGACGAGGTCGAAACGGAAGAAATTTGCCGACTCTTCAGCCTGACCCCGACGAATCTTGGCGTCATCCTGCATCGGGCCAGGAAGCAATTGCGAAACTGTTTGTCCGGCCGATACTTCGGCCGGAGCCAGAAGGTTGAGGGCGCATGAGCTGGATGTTCCGAATGCTACCGACGTGCCGGGACATGGCCCGGCTGCTCTCCGATTCTATGGAAGGCCGCCTTCCGATTCACGTGCGGATGCGCATGTCCCTGCACCTGCGGATGTGTGTGCTCTGCGAGGGATATAAACGCCACCTGGCGCTCATCCGCAATGTGCTTCGAAAAGACAGCGCACGGCTCATCGAGACCGACCGTCCAGAGGAACCTCGCCTCTCCCCCGAGGCCAAGGAACGCATACGACGGGCGGTCGAATCATCCCGCAAGTAGCCATCGGCTTCTCCTGTGCCTTTCCGGCATGGGGCCACCGGCTCTTTTGTTCTGAGTCGCGAATCGGCGAATGTGTGGCGTTGCTGTCCTTACTTCACAGAGAACCGTGCCCGGACTGCTCCGATAGACCGCTGCTTCGTCCCGTGCCAAGAAAATTTCATGTCGACCAGTAACAATTGCCCTCTTTCCCCGATACACACACAACGGGGCGCTGCAAGACGCATCCCCATTACTTCACCATCACCCAAGGAGGAGTGCCATGAAAGTCTTACGTGCGCTAGCGATCACGGGCATGGTGCTGGCCGCCGGCATCACTTCGAGCCAGGCATTGGCCACAGACGTACGCCACAGCACACCGGGACTTAACGGATACGACCCGGTCGCGTATTTCACCGACGCCAGGCCCATGAGAGGATCGGGGTATCACGTGACCGTACACGACGGCGTGACCTACGCGTTCGCCAATGAGGAACATAAGAAGCTGTTCACGGCCAACCCGCAGAAGTATCTCCCGGCCTATGGCGGCTACTGCGCCTACGGCGTGGCCGTCGGGAAAAAGTTTGTGGTCGATCCTGAAGCGTGGAAGGTCGTCGATGGGGTACTGTACTTGAATCTGGACAAGGGCATTCAAGACAAGTGGCAGAAGGATATTCCAGGCTACATCAAGAAAGCCAATGCCAACTGGTCCGACATCAAGGACAAGGCCCCAGGCGATTTGTGAACGACGCGAGAATGGCCCGCCGCATCGCGGTGCGGCGGGCCAGACTCCATGACCTTAGGCATCACGTGTCTCAAACGAGCGGCACATAAGACGCAATCTGGCACGTGGTGGGGAGCTGGCGCGGCTGAGGCGGCTGTTCAGATCGAAATTGCTCCGGGCACCTTTTCTCTCGGCTAGATCAAACCTAAACCAGATAAATTAGCCGCGCGGAGAAGGGCGCGGACATCGTTCATCCCTGCTTCCGTGTATACGTGATCTCCAGCATCTTCGTTTCCTTGCCGCCGTGGTGTGCCCCGTACATGTCAAACGTCTGGTTGTTGTTGTCGACGATTTTCCAGACCGCGCGATGCGTCATCCTTCCTCCACCCGGTTCAGGATGCGACCCTTTCAGCGTGATGGTTTTGCCGTCGGGGCTCGCCGTGCCTTCCATGAGGAAAATCCCCGTGCCCATCGAATCCATCCAGGCGGTGACATATTTCTTGGTCATGTTGTCGTAGGCGTCGATACCGATTCCGGAGAAAGGTTGTCCCATCATCTGACTGTTGTATTCCTGGTACAGGAATCGTCCGTCCAGCAACATCTTCATTTCCGCCGTGCCGGTTGATTCTGTCGGAGGCTTGCCCGGCTCCATCCACTCCTTGGTCGTCGTGGTCCAGCTGCCGGCCAGACCGGCAAACAACTTGTGCGGCTCGCCGGGCGCCGCCAGCTTCTTCCAGAGCTCCATCATCGCCTGCGGATCCATGGGTTTCTCACCCTTCTTCTCTTTGGCAAGGGCCGGCGAAACGGTCAGCATGATGCTCAATGTGGTGACTGCGAGAGAGATGAAACGCATGGTGGCCTCCTTGTGATTAAGTGATGAGGACATTCGACGAAAACATGTCAGACGGAGCCCGTTTGTTTTGCGAGCGAGCTTCGCAAAGGCAGAAGCGCCCGCAGGCGTTCGTCGCGCAAGTAGAGCCCTCCCCAGACCAGGATACCAAGCATGATCGCCATGTAGAACGGCTCGCCGACCCGCACATGGGTCGCGGTTGCGCCGCCAAGGTAGCCGGTGAGTAAAATCGCTCCGAGTACCGACGTGCGCGGGATCACATAGAGAACCGTGCAAACGAGTTCGACGATCCCGAGCGGTAGGGCGACGTGCTCAGGATATCCCAGATGACCGAACCCCTCTACAGCCGCCGGAAGCTTCAGCAACTTCATCGAGGCGCTGAAAAGCAGCAGCAGCACCGGCAGCGCGCTCATGATGTACCCGACCCAGAGCATCTTCTTTGAGATGGGTGAAGAGTTTGCCTCGGTTAGCATCATGGACTTCTCCTTCTGTGAATGAGACAGGGCCTCGCGCATCCCAACGGCTATCCCTTCTGTACTTGCGTCGGGTCCATCCAAAACACTTCCCAGATATGGCCGTCCGGGTCCTCGAAGCTCCGCATGAACATGAAGCCGTATTCTTTGGGTGAGTAGGCTTCTGCCCCACCAGCCTTAATCGCCTTATCGGCGAGCTCATTTACTTTGGGTTGAACGAAAAGCCGACGGCTTTGAAGAATGCCATCGATTTGTCGAGATCCTTCACGGGGAGATTGACGAAGATTTTGCTGACCATGGTGTCTCCTTCTGTTAACAAGTCAATTCCAATTATCGATTTTGACGTCTCGAGGAGCCGGTTTGCCTGTCCCGGTTTCAATGAATTCCTTGAGACTCATCAAAAAGACGGCCCACTTCGTACTGCAATGGGCGGTAAACTCGACGGACTCCTTCCAGTTCCGATGGCCGAACAGCACGATCGTGAATTCGTTCTCTTGTTTCAAATCAAAGGTGATGTCCGTCCCGATCCATTCCTCGGGCCCCTTGACACACTTCCACTGCACCCGCTTTGAGGGCTCTTGCTTCAACACCTCCATGGTGAATCCGCCTATGGTGTTCCCGTTGGGATCACGAAATTGAAATTCAATGGTTTTCCCCACGTCAGCGGCGCCACTCGTATCGGTGGTCCACCAACCGGCCAGGCCGTCGATCGTCGAGAGTGCTCTGAACACCTTGTCAGGATTCTCTTTGATACCTACGCGATGAATAATTTCAGCCATGGTACACCTCCGAACTATGCCAATTTGACGTGGCTCAGTCTCGAGCCCGCTTCTTTCGTTATGCGTCGACCACTACCTTGAATCCAACGTAGCCCATCCGCTTCATGTCAAACGGCATCGACTTCCCGTTGCACATCCCCTTGATGCTCGGGTCCTTCATGACCTTGGCGTTGAAGCGGTCGCGATGGGCGCGTGACTTGTAGACGTTCCATGAAAACACCGCGGTCTCGCCGGCTTTGAGCTTGGCCAAGCGGGGGAACGGCAGGCCCATTTTCACTTTCAGGTCGTCACCCGCGCATTCGCGGTATTCCAGCGCGCCGTGCTCGCGCCAGACTTTCCCGGCCTTCTTGGCCATACGGACATAGGCCTTCAAGTTGTTTTCGGTACCGGTAGGACAAACCCATCGACATAGCGAATGTAAATCACCCTTTATTTCTCAGCGAGGGCCTTGAGACTAGCCAATCCCGCCTCGAAATCCTTGCCGACCATCTTGTCCATGCTGCAAAAAAGACCCATCACCTTCATCATGTAGGGCTGGGGGCCATACATGGCCCAGGTTATCTGGGTTGAGCCAGCACTAGAGGCCAGAGTGAATTCCGCCTGATTGTGGGCTTCGAACGGTTTGAGAAAATCCAATTTAACGAGGATCTTCGAAGCAGGAGTGGACTCAAGAACCTCCATACGACCTGTGCCGACATCCTTGTTGCCGTCCCATTCAAGCACGGCGCCCTTCCCCTGTGGCGCGCCACTATGGGTTTTCTTCATTGCAAGATCCTTCTGTTCCCAAGGCGACCATGATGCCCAATTCTTGAAGTCGTCGATCAGCCCAAAAACCTTTTCAGGTGGCGCGTTGATCATTGACGACCGCTGGATGCGGAACGTATCCGGCTTGGTCGCGGCATAGATAAGCACCGTCGCAATCAGCCCGACAATGACGATGGCAACGATCTTCAACATGGATTCCTCCGTTTATTTCTTTTGAGCTAGCCGGCCCCGCACACGTTCCTCTTGTTCCCTGAACTCGAGAGTGAACTCGGCGCCGAAGTCTTCTGCTTCGAATACCTGCCGAATTTCGATCTCCGATTCCCCCTCATGAGGATTCGGACAGCGCTTGACCCATTCGATTGCCTCCGCTTTCGACTTGCACGTCCAGTTCCAAAAGCCGGCGATCAAGTCCTTTGTCGTGGCGAAGGGCTTGTCGGTTCTCATCGCCATAAATCAACAACGTGCATTTCATGCGAAGGCCTCCTCTTTCAGCTATCTCGCCAGATAGTCGTCAGGGAAGGTCAAAATCGACATCGGTATCCCGATCTTGGACAAGAATTCAGAAACAAGTGATAATGCGAGCAGAATAGGATTTCCTTAGGGCGCCGTCAGCCGGCCGTAAATCCTACGTAAATCGAACAGAACATGAAAACCGAACGTAGGCCCGCTGTCGGTCCCTCCCAACACATCATTCCATGTTTCCAGGACTCCATAGGGAAACCGCAGGGCGAGCGACCCGAATCGCCGCTCGATCGCATGCCCATTGGGATCGGCGAACAAGCCGGAATCGAACGTGACGGCGAATTCGAACTCCCATCGCGGCGGCATCTCGTCAGCGTCGTCATACGCGGCAATCGAAATCGATCCCTGCGCGAGGTACGATTGGTCGGCCAGCATGGAATCCCGGAAGGCCGAACCGCTGAACACCTGGCCGAATCGCCCCATACCGGAAAACCGCACGAAGCGCGAGAATCCCCGCAGGAAAGCGCTGTTTCCCACCACCGGTTCCAACGCTTCCGCCAGTGAGAGACGGCGAACCCCCATCTGAGCGATAGCCTCTTGATAGAGCGAGCCGGCTGCAAATCCAAGACTCACAAAGCCGACCTCGCGCTCTCCAAATAGTTTGGCCCACCTTGTGACGGATCCGTTGACCATGAAATCCGTCGCTTCGCGTTCCCGAGCGACCGGCACTGAACCCTCCTTCAGCAGGCGGTGTGTGAAATCATTCTGCAGGTAGAGCGTCGGGTCCGAATGGGTCGGGCCGGCCCCGACTGTAAGGTTGGTGCTCCAACCGGGAAATTTCATGAAACGCTCGGTCCAGCTGACCGTGGCAAAATTAAATCCTGCCGATTCCTGGATCGCATTGAACCTGTTCCCGGACCCGTCGAACTCGGTAAAGCGATTGAACGTCATGCCTGCGAGCAGGGTTCGATCTTGATCCGGATAGGCGATCGCCCCCCAGTGCACGCTCGGTGCGACAGGCTCCGCCCATGCTGCAGACACGAGGACCGCGTTGAGCGCGATGATTGTTGCAGACCATCTGAGGAGATGCCATATCGAACACACCGCGATGCCTCAATCAACTTGGCATTCAACATGAACTGAACCGCTCCAACGGGTGAGAACCCTTTGTTTCCTCTTCAGTAAGTTCGAGTCGCGTTATCCGGCCGGCGTATGGGAAACCCGGTGCATCGATTGGCCCTCACAGTTGAATGCCTGGTGAGGAGACACGCCAGACGCCAGCCTAAGACGCCGCAAGGCAGCGAGGTGCAACAAGATCGACATCGGCACGGCAACAAGCGGCACTATCACCAAGGGAAACGCCGTAATCAACATGTTCGGGTTCTCTATGGCAAGCGCTTGGAACGACCCCGGGGAGGTGAGAAATCCTGTGCCGACCGCAACGGCGAGGTCAAGGATCCCGACGACGTTCCAGCTCGCTGCCGCAAAACAGGACCAGCGGTAGTTTCTATAGATTAGGTAGCCGACGACAGGAGCGGCCAGACCCACAGCTATGTCTCCCCAGCCTGCCGGAATCGCAAACTCACCGGGCATTCGATCGAGGGAGTAAAGCACCAGGAAAATGCCTCCCACCACTCGATAGAACTGAATGCCCGTCAGCCACGGCAACGGGGTCGCTGCGAGGACGGTCTTCAATACCGAGGACCGATTCAGCAGCCAAGCACCAGTGAAGACCGGAAATGCGATACCCGTCGCGAGTGCTGGGAACGCTCTCGTAGGAGTCGGTTGGAATATCCCGCTACTACCGAGGACAAATGCGAGCGCCAACCAGCCAAGAAGATAGAGCCCTGAAGTTATGGTAAAACGCCTTCGCGCATCAGCCGAGAGTGAAGAGCGTTGGGCAGAGATCATGAGCAGTGCCCACACCGAGCACGCGATCAGGCCAATCGACGACATCACTGTCCACGCCATGACTGACGGCATATGCGACCTCCTCATTCGACCGGATACACGTTCGCTGAGATCGTATGTCCCAACGTCCATGCGCTCTGCGACGCTGGCTCCACCTATTTGTCGAACACCAGGTACCGGAATCGACATGGTGCCGCGGATAAGTACAGGCTACTGTTCCTATTCATGGCCGATTAATTGTATGGAAGATGAACCGACACCGTGCTCCTATGCGAGCTGCGATGGAACCGGGAAGCGGACCATGCCGGGTTGCACAACCTCGTGCTCGATTTCATCGTGCGCCAAGCTGGACTGGTGTTGCGCGGCAATCAGCGAGTAGAACACCGGCACGACGAACAGGGTGAACAACGTCCCCACGGTCATGCCAGTGACCAGCACCATCCCGATGCTGTTGCGGGCCGCCGCTCCCGGCCCCGACGCCAGCACCAGTGGCAGGTGGCCGAAGATGGTGGCCGCGGAGGTCATCAGCACCGGCCGCAATCGGGTCAACGACGCCTCGCGCACCGCAGCCACGCGCGAGAGCCCCTGCGCCTGCAGCTGGTTCGCGAATTCCACGATGAGAATGCCGTTCTTCGCGATCAGTCCGACGAGCGTAATGAGCCCGACCTGCGAATAGATGTTGATCGTGGTGAGGTCGAGAAAGCTGAACACCAGCGCGCCGGAGATCGCGAGCGGGACCGAGCCGAGCAGGACGATGAGCGGATCGCGGAAGCTCTGGAACTGCGCCGCCAGCACCAGATAGATGAGCACGACGGCAAACCCGAGCGTGACGGTCAGCGCGGATCCCTCCTGGCGGATTTGCCTCGACTCGCCCCCATAATCCAGAACGATGGCCGGGCCGCCCGCAGCGGTTGCTGCAGCCTCGAGAACGCGCAGACCTTCTTCCTTTGTGACACCGGGCTTGACGCCTCCGAAGATTCGGACTGCATTGCGCTGTTGAAAGCGGTTCAATGTGCGCGGGGCCGTGCTGGTCTCGATGTGCGTGAACGTCGAAACCGGCACAAGCTGACCGCCTGGTGTCTTGATCTTGAGATCGAGGAGCGGATCAACCGTCGCCCGGTCCTTATCCCCGATCTGCGGGATGACCTTGTAACTGCGGTCGAAATAATTGAACCGGTTCACGTAGGCGCCACCGAGCAGCGTCCCGAGCTCTCGACCGACCCCTGCCAAGTCGAGTCCCAAGTCGGCCAGACGCTCCCGGTCCAGCACCACGCGCGCTTCGGGGAGATCGATCTTCAAGTCGGTATCCACGTACAGAAACTTGCCGCTCTGCCAACCGGCGCCGACCACGGCTCCAACCGTTTCGAGCATCTGCTGGGCCGGCAGGTCGCTCTGCAGCACCAACTCGACGTCATATTGGCCGGGCGTCGGAAGCGGGGGGTCGAGACGGGGAAAAACGCGCAAGCCAGGCACCTGCGATACTGCTCCATAGACCTCGCCGTACATCTGTTCGGTCGAGCGCTCCCGCATATGCCAATCCTTGGCTACCAGGCCTCCAAACCCGCCCCATGCCGTGGTCAACGACCAGGTGAATTCCGTTTCCGGAAAGGCCGTGATGGCCCGCACGATCTGCAGGTGATCGCGGTTCGTGGCGGCCACTGTGGAGTCAGGCGATGCCTCGAAGAACAGGCTGATATGGCTTTGATCTTCCACGGGGGCCAGTTCCTGGCGCGAGAAGAGGAAGAGCGGCCACGCGGCCACCATGATCACGAGCGCCGCCGCCACGATTCCCCACCGCATTTCCAATGCGCCGTCGAGCAGTCTCGCGTAGGCGCGGCGCACGAGCTCGAAGCCGCGATTGACGAGGGCGGTCAGCCGGCCTTCCCTGCCCTGCGGGTGCACGAACCGCGAACTCATGACCGGCGAGAGCGTGATCGCCACGACTCCAGACAACACCACCGCCACGGCAAGCGTAATCGCGAACTCCAGGAAGAGCGAGCCGGTCAACCCGCCCTGAAAGCCGATGGGCGTGTAGACCGTGGCCAGCGTGATCGTCATGGCGATGATCGGACCGAGCAATTCGCGAGCGCCGATCAGGGCCGCCTCGATCCGCGACTTCCCGAGGCGCACGTGCCGCTCGACGTTCTCGACGACGACGATCGCGTCGTCCACGACCAGCCCGACCGATAACACGATGGCGAGCAGCGTCAGGAGGTTCAGGCTGAAGCCGAACGCGACCATGAAGATCGCCGCTCCGACCAGGGACACGGGCATCGCGACGAGCGGCACGAGCGCCGTACGCACTGAGCCCATGAAAAGAAATACGACCAGGGCGACGATCAGAACCGTCTCCGACAAGGTCTTGGTGATCTCGGTCAACGCGTTCCGCATGAACATCGTCCCGTCCCAGACGAGCCGCATGTCGATGTCTTTCGGCAATGTCGGCCTGATGCGATCCATCTCGTCGCGCAGCCTATGCGCGACCTCGATCTCGTTCGCTCCCGGCACCGGCCACACTCCGAGATAGACGCCCTCGGCGCGGTTGTATTTCGCGACCATCTCCGCTTCTTCGGCTTCCCGCTCAACCCGCGCCACATCCTTCAGCCGCACAATGGCGCCGCCTCGGTCGGCGACAATCAGATCCTCGAACTCTTCTGCGGAGCGCAAGTCGGTGTTGGCGAGCAAGTTGATCTGGACGAAATTGCCCTTCGTCCGGCCGACCGCGGCCAGGTAGTTGTTGCGACGGAGGGCCCCTTGCACCTCGCCGGGCGAGAGATTGAACGAGGCGAGCCGATCCGGGTCGATCCAGATGCGCATGGCGATCTGGCGGCCGCCCTCGATGGTGACCCGCTGGACGCCTGACAGAGTCGAGAATTGGGGCTGGAGCGTGCGCAGGAGCCAATCGGTGACGGCCGGCACACTTCGCTCCATGGAAGTGAAACTGAGATAGAACGACGCGTAGGGTCGATCCGCCCGCTGAACTTCGATCACGGGGGGTTCAGCTTCCGACGGCAGCTCGGACCGGACCTGCTGGAGCCGCGCCGTCACCTCGGCCAGCGCCGCCGTGCTGCTGTGGTTCAGTTTCAAGTGCACCGTCACGGTGCTGACGCCGGCGCGGCTGGTCGATTCCACGTAGTCGACGCCGCCGATCGCGGAGACAACCCGTTCGATCGGCGTGCTGAGGAAGCCTCGGACCGTCTCGGCCCCGGCGCCGTAGTAGATCGTCGTGATGATCACCGACGAGCTTTCGATCTTCGGGTACTGCTGCACCGGCAGGGTCGTCAGCGCCCTCCAACCCGCGAGCACGATCACGAGGTTGACGACGACGGCGAGCACTGGATGCTTGATAAAAATGTCGGTAAACGAGCGCATGGCGCTAATCCGGCCTCGTCCTGTTACTCAGCTCAGCCCGCCCGGTTCGGACCTGCAGCACCTTCACGGTCTCCAGCGATCGTGACGAGCGCCCCTTCGCGCAACTTGAAGGACCCTGACGCGGCGACGAGCTCGCCAGCGGAAAGCCCGTTCAAGACGACGACTTCGTCGCCCACCGTCGGGCCGCTCTCGACCTGGCGCACGTGCGCGCGGGTCTTGCCGTCGTTGCCGGGAGCGATCACGAATACCTGGTCTCCTCCGGGACCCTTCCGGAGCGCGTTCACCGGAACAGCGACGGCCTTGCGTGGGGAGCCGACCGGAACCCGGACGCGCACCGAGGCACCGGGCGCCGGCGCGCCGGAGGTCCCCTCGATCTTCGCGCGCACCATGGCGTTGCGGGTCTCGGGATCGATGCGTGCGTCGAGCGCGACGATTGTTGCGGCTATCGGAGCCGATTCGGCCGTGACGAAGACCTGGACGTTGTCGCCCTCCCGCAAGCCAGCGGCAACCTGTTGCACGACCGCGAAGTCCACGTGCACCGCGTCGTCGACGCCTTGCAGCGTCGTGAGTCGGCTGCCTTCATTGAGATACTGGCCCGTATGCACGTCCGCCAGACCCACTCGCGCGCGGAACGGCGCACGGATCGTCTTGCGGGCAATGATGGCTTTCGTGCGCGCGATCTGCGCCAACGCGACATCGAGGTCCGCGCGTGCCCGGTCCACTTCTTCCTGGGCGGTCGCAAGGTCCCGCCGCAAGTGCTGCCGGCGCTCGAGCACTGATTTCGCGAGAGCGGCCTGCGCCTGCTGGGCTTTCAAATCTGCCTCCTCCACGGACACATCGAGCGCAACAAGGACGGTCCCTCGCTCAACCACTTGACCGGAGATGAGCCTAACCTCCTGGACCGTGCCGGGAAGCTCATTGCGCAGGGTGATCGATCGCAATGCCAACACCGTTCCGATCGACGTCGCGGACTGACGGTGCTCAAGTTCCCTCGCTACAGCGAGCGTCACCGCTTCCATAGGCTCGGGCTGCCGAGCTGAGGCCTCATTGCCCTCCTGGATGGACGAGTATTTCCAGCCAGCCAACCCGACGCCGACCGCCACGATCATCATGAGGAGCAAAACCGATCCGATCCAGCTATGACGTTTCACGTCGAACCCCCAAGACTTCTGCTTGCAATAAAGAAAGTTCTCGCCTCTCGTAGTCACAGTCATCCAGCAATGCTCGTACCATGTACAATGATCCAATGAAAGAGAAGCTAACTACCGATCTTCAGGAAGGTTTCTTGCTGGAACGGGGAGGAAACGGCTGACCAATGAATCGTCCGTGACGGTGAGAATCTGCCGACATCTCGGCGCATGCCGACATCTCGGCGCGAGACAGACAGGCAATTTCCGAAAGACCGGCGCTCCACGATTCAGTCTTGCCGAAACGCCCGTAGTTTCAGGAGATCTCTCTCTGCAAGATGGGTTGGGAGCCCTGTGTCCTACGTCGATACCTTCTCATCGACCACATTCCCGACCCGTGGACCGGTTGCACGAAATGCCTCCGGTGGGAGGATGTTGTAGCGTTTTCTCAGCTCTTCGACCTGCTCTCTCATGACGGGCCAGTAATCCCAGCCGCTGTTGAGGTCCACGTTCATCGCCGCGCCGCGCCGAATCGCGATGAGAGCCTTCTCTGGATTGAAGAACCCGGTTCCGGCCTGGGTGATCGGCGTCATACGAACGCCTGCATGGAACTGCAGTAGGACGAAGAACACGAAGAGAAAAGGGTCACGTCGTTGAAATCCGGCGCTGAAGCAGGCGATCTGAACCTCTCCCTCCGGATCCGTTCCATAGCCCGACAACACGTGCGCGCAATCGTGAAACAGAATGGGTTCCGCCGCACCTCCCTTCTCACCGGGAAGAGCAAAACTGTTCTTCCGGCAGTACTCCCAGTAGGAGCGCCCGAGCGAGCCGGGGGGATAATGTTCCAAGGCTTGATAACGAGCTGCGAGAGCTTGATTTTCATACTCGCCCACCATCCCGCGGACGAACTTATACATTCCCTTGATTCCTTCGCGGTCCCAGATCTCTTTGACCTTCTCTCGCAGCCAGACGCGGCGGGCGAAATCAAGGCGGAGTTGCAAAAATTCATTTTTCACCACATACCGCAAGTCCTTTACCTCGGGAGCGCTGATCTCCAGCGCTTCAGCAAATTTTTCGATCAGGTCCGCCTCCTGCTGGCTCGCTTCCTGGTCGATGAGCGACATTACAGGCCGTTGACTAGTTGGCGACGGATTTGTTTGTCGGGCAGCGCTCGAGCGAGTTCGGTCGGGGTGATCGGCTGAAGCTGGTCCAGTTGGTGGTTCGTACCGAAGACCCGCTGCACCGATTCCATCAAATGCATTTCCGACTCGCTGAGCGCTCCATCCACCATGGCCACGGTCTTCATGGCGCGTAAACCCCAAACAGCTTGCTCCGAACTCGGTAGTTTCAGTTCCACCATGTCCTCCTTTCTCTCATAAACTTTTGTTCGATCAGAAGACCAGCCCTGCTTCCGGATTATGTGATGGCGCCAGCTCCCGATGGAGTGCATGAGTCGCGACTGGCCGTCCAGGCCCGGCGTTCGACCCGGTCCTGAACGCACCATTCAACTCCTTCTCCACCAGTCGCGCGATTGCGATAATCCGTTGGTTGCCCTCGTCTGCCGGTTCGTCCGAAGCAACTAGTCGGTGCCTGGTCAATTCCACAATGAGGCGTCCCATGATCCATTGCACACGAGACACATGATCCATCTTAGTTGCTGTGAGATGAACCGAGGTCCACGTTTCCGAATTCACTGCGGCGGTTTTATGATGGGCGACCACCGGCATCTGATCAACACCATCGATTGCTTTACTAAGGCGGCCGTCAAGGGGTTGCCTGATCACTGCGTCTTCGACGATCGCATAGCCCAATAATGGTTGAATCCACCGCAAGGCGATTTGAAGATCCGACGAGCTGTTCACCACGGCACCAGGCAAAGAGGTCCCGTACGTGTTCGGCGCGAAGGACAAGAGGAGGCACAGGGAAATTGCGCCGACCACCGCCGTAATTCCCGCTCGCGCCGCGAGATCTGTCGGTTTGTACGTCCTGCCTATATTCTTCATATGCCTCCCTCCAATGTCATTCCCCTACCCTTGTGAACTTGGGGTTGTTACTCAGTGGAACCGCAAGTCGCGTTCCGTCTACGAAGGAGGTTCTCAGTACGGTGCAAGTCGTCGATACGGCAAGGAAAGTCCTCTTCAGATGCGAGGAGCGGTTGCGTGGAAGAGCAGGGTGAAGAAGAAGTCCGCGCCGGTATCTCGGCAGATGCCGAAAGTTCGGCGCTATGACGGACGACTGATGCCGAGCTTCTGCATCTTGGATTGCAGGGTGGTTCGTTTCATTCCGAGCTTGGCAGCGGCGCCGGAAGGACCGCCGATGGTCCAGCTTGAATCTCGCAGCGCTTTCAGAATGTGCTCTCGTTCTGCTTCCTCAAGCGTCGTGACGGACCCGTTGACGGCGCTGATCGGGCGTTTCAATTCCGACAGTTGCACGAACAGCTCGGAACCGGACGACAGAATCACCGCCCGCTCCAGGAAGTTCTCCAGTTCGCGCACGTTGCCCGGCCACGGATAGGATTGCAGAGCTCTCATGGCTTCCGAGGGAATCGTCTCGATGCGCTTCTTCATGCGTTGAGCGAATTTCTGCGCGAAGTGCCGAACCAACAAGGGGATGTCCTCCGCCCGTTCGCGCAGGGCGGGAACGGTGATCGGAAACACTTTCAGTCGATAATACAAATCGCTCCGGAACTTCTGCTCGTCGACGAGTTGCGCCAGATCGCGATTCGTGGCGGCGATGAGCCGGACATTGACGCGAATGGTGCGGGTGCTTCCCAATCGCTCAAATTCCTGCTCTTGCAGCACCCGAAGCAATTTCACCTGAAGCTCCAGTGGAATCTCTCCGACCTCGTCGAGGAAGAGGGTCCCGCGATCGGCCAGTTCGAACCGACCGAGCTTAGTCGCGATGGCTCCTGTGAACGCGCCTTTTTCGTGTCCGAACAGTTCGCTTTCAAGCAGACCGGTTGGAATGGCCGCGCAATTGAGCTTGACGAACGTTCGCTCCTTACGATCGCTGAGGTTGTGGAGCGCCCTCGCGATCAGTTCCTTCCCGCTTCCCGTTTCACCCAGAATCAGCACCGTGGAGTCGGTCGCCGCGACGGTTTGAACTTCTTTGAGCACGCGCTTGAGGGCCGCGCTCTCGCCGACGATTTCCTCGAAGTTGTACTCAGTCTGGATCTCCTCCTGAAGATAGAGCTTCTCTTCCGCCAACTTGTCTTTGAGCTGGGCGATCTGCTTGTACGCCAACGCGTTTTCGACCGCGATGGCGACCTGTTGCGCGACCTGGCCGAGCAACTCGACATCCTCCTGGGTGAATCCGTCATCCTGCCGCCGGCCTATGTTGAGCGCGCCCAGCGTGCGATTATGCGACAAGAGAGGCGCGGAGCAGAATGATTTGACACCGCAGTCGAGCAGTTCCTGCGCGATAGGGGAAGAGGCCGCCATATCCTTCAGATCCCGCTCACGAAACACGGCCGGCTTGCCCGTTGTAATCGCCTGGCAACAGGGCGACTGCGTACTCTCCTCCGCTCGACCCTCCTCGACAAAGCTTTCGTTCTTCGCGAAGTCCAGCACGTGAATGCGCCACAAGCGCGTCTCGGCATCGTAGAGGAGCAGGCTGGAGCCATCGTGCTGAATGACCGTGCGCAGACAGGAGCTGACCGCGGTGAAGAGAGCGTCAAGATCCAGATGCGACACGACCGCGTTGTTCACCTCGAGCAACAATCGTTGACGATCACGTTCCCGAGTCAGTTGACGCTGCGCGGCCTCGGCGCTCTCATCATGCAACACGTTGTCCACCGCCACCGCCACCTGCTTCGCCACCTGCTGCATGAAATCGAGCTCAGCCGGCTGATAGGCTCTCAGTTGCAGGCTCCCGAATCCCATGGCGCCGAGTCTGCGCTGCGCCGTCGTGAGTGGAACCGCGCAGAAGGATTGGACGCCGTTCTCGCGCAGCATGGACATCAGCTTGGGGAAGCGGCGCTCCTGCGCAATGTCGTTCACCGTCAGCGGCTGCTGCGTCTTCCACACCAATCCGCCGGGAGATTCGCCGACGGGCGTTTCCAAACCGGGGCTGATCGTGCTGGGAACAGCGGTGACCAGCAGCCACAGGCGCATCACATCGCGCGAAGGTTCGTGCAAGACCACGTTGATGTAATCGAACGGCACGATGTGAGGGAGCCGTTGGGCGAGGTCCCGCAACAGATCGGTGAGGTCCCGGTGTGACACGATGGATTCCGTGACTTCCAGAAGGAGACGTAATCGATCCCGATCATGAGCGAGGTCTTGATGATGAAGGACGTTGTCCACCGCGACCGCCACTTGCTTGCCGACCTCCTGGAGAAATTCCGCGTCCGCCTCGCCATAGGCTCCTTTCTGCAAGCTCGCAAATCCCATAGCTCCCAACCGCCGGACTGCCGTGGTCAGGGGAACGACACAATAAGAATTGATGCCGTCCTCCTGCATCCGTCTGGTCACCGTCGGCCAACGTCGCTCCCCGGAAAGATCGGAGACGAGGATCGGTTGCTGCGTTTGCCAAACGGTTCCGGCGGGAGTCTCCTCGACCGGTTCCTCGTGACCGCCCACGAGATCCGCCGGGACATTCGCCTGAATGGTCTGTAAGCGCATCACGCTACGCGCAGGATCGTGCAGCGAAAGGGCGACGAAATTCACATGCACCACTCGGGGGAGGCGTTGGGCGAGATCTCGAAAGAGTTCGTGGAGATCGCGGTGCGCGGAGATCGCCTCGGCGACCTCCAGGAGCGCCTGGTACCGTTCCGCGAGAGTCTCACAAGGGGATGCAGAATGCCCATCCATAAGCACTCAGTATGGCCGATTGACAGCCGCTGCTCAAGAGCCTCCACGGCTCCTGCGGAAGACCCCGTTTCAAGGGGCATCAAGGGAGGGCAGGGATCGGTCCGGGATGACGCAGTCCTGCTCATCCCGGACGATCAACAGGTCTAGAGAGTTATGACTTCCAGAGATTGACGACGGTTCCCTGTTCGTTGAGCTCCACGGTGATGGTGGAGCCTTCCTTGATCGGTTTAGCTTTGACTTCCAGCCGTTCGAGCGGAAACACCTTTTCACCCTCCGGCGTCCAGAGCTTGATCTCTTTCTTCGTCTTGCCGACGTAAATCAGCTTCCCGGAGATCAACCGATGGGCGTGGGCTTGGCCCTTCATGTGGTGATCGATCACCATGCCTTCCTCGTTTACCCAGAGGCTGATCTCGTCGCCCACCTTGATGCCGGAGGGCGCTGATTTTGCGTTCAAGCGGTAGGTAGCGGAGGGTCCCTTGACCACGATGATCCCGGACTGAATCTTCTCCACGACACCATGCGTTTTGATACTGTAACCGGGCTTCGTGCGCGGCTGTTTGTTAAAGGTCATTTCCACGTTAAAACGATGCACGTCGATGACCTTCCCCGCTTCATTCACCTCGACGGTCACAGGGGTCCCTTCCTGAATGGCGGACAATTTGGATTTCCCTGTGTGCACATCGAAATTCTTCTCTCCATCGGGCGTCTGCAACTTGATCTCTGCTTTGTCGGCGGACGCGTAGACGAGGTTGCCGCTGACAAACTTATGGGAATGGCTCGGGTCCCCCTTCCGATGAACGTCGATCACGGCGTTATTCTCGTTCACCCACATCTCGACTTCTTCTCCCGGCTCCAGCCCTTTGGGCATGGCGGCGGAGGCGATGGTCATCTGGCCCCAGGGGGTCTTAATAATGGTATGGCTTGCTGTCACTTTTGAGACGACTCCGCTGACTTTCATATGAGTCGCTGCGCCTTGGCTGTGGCCCTCGTCGGCGAACCCGTAGGGGGCAAAGCACAGGCTCAGCACGATCGAACCGAGCAGGATCAGTTTGCGCGGCAGGACATTTCTCTCCGCGGCGATGGTCGATCTCTGACTCTCTCTCAATGAACCGTTCACGATATCCTCCTTCTGGTTGATGGACGAATGCGCTCCCGTGGGATGTACCGGCCGGCCTCGTTGACCCCGCCTAGTTATATGACAGACAAGCATCTTCCTACAACCGCATTCCTCGCACTATGTCGTTTCTCCGGATGCTGGCAGGGCCGAGAAATCATGCTGAAGCAGGTCTCCGACTGAGGCGACGGTCAGATCCGGCGGAGTGAACCCGGCGACAGCCTGCTGGTCCAGCGCATAATGACCCTGTCGGGGGAACACCGTGGTCACGCGGGAACCCCAAATCGCTTTCACCGTCGACAGAATCCGAATCTTGTCGTCTACCAGCACATACCGATCGGCCGGAAACCGCCGTTCCACATCCTCGAGCTCCTGTTCCTTGTGAATGTAGATCAGGACGTTCCCGTCGACGGCCCGATGCAGTCCGGACCGCTCCACTTTCCTCGGCTGGAACACGACGTCGCCGTCCGACAGAATTACAACCTTGCCCCACTGCTTGACCCGTTCGATCACCTCGAGCGCTTTCGGATAGAGCCGGTCGGCGAACGGATAATGGATCAGAAAATGTGAGACCATCAACAGACGCGGATCACGAGGGTACTCAGCTCGATAGCGCTGAAGGGCCCCCAAATAGTCCGCATAGCCTAGCTCGATCCGCAACTGTTCGAAGATCGCCCAGTATCGTTTCTGCCCCTCGTGGCCGACTTCTTGTTCAAGGTAACGTCGCAAATCCTCCGTTACCCGATCATTATCCAACAGCGTGTTGTCCACGTCGAAGAGGAAGACGATGTCAGAAGGCCGCATGGAGAACTCCCCGCTGGCAGCCGGAACGGAGCGTCATCGAACTCCCTCCCGCTGCTGAGAGAGATACCGGTACATGCCTTCCACATTCTCCGGAAACCAGTCGGCATAGCGCTGCCACTGCTCGTATTTGGGAAGCTGAACGGTCTTTTTCACTTCTTCCAGGCTGGCGCCTTTCTGCACGTGCTCGTTCACGGCCGCTCTGAGGTCTTCGAGGTAGCCGCGAAACATCCGCGCGTGTTCCTTTTTTCCGACCCTGCCGTGGCCGGGAACCAGCGCCTCGAAGTCCAATTGCTCGACCTGCTTGAGTGATTCGATCCAGTCGTCGGGATAATCGCTCCGCATCGTTCGGTAGGCCACCGTCTCGACCGGAATGAAATCGACGGCGAAGAGCAGTTTGTTTTCCGGGAGCAGAACGACGAGGCTGTTATCCGAATGGTTCCTGCCGGTGTAGATTAGCTCGACGTGCTTGCCGCCGAGATCGATGAACATCCGGTCGGTGAAGGTGAGATCCGGCACGGGGGTCTGAGAATCCCCGGCCTGGAGGATCTTCGGTCTTGCGGCTGCATGGCTGACGAAGGTCGCCGTGTCGGCGAAGACGCTGCCACCGGTGATGTGATCATTATGGTGGTGGCTGTAGATCACGTAGCGGACCGGCTGATCGGAATATTTCTTGATCTCCGCCTTCAGCCAGGCCGCCGCGTCGGCGCTGATCGGATCGGTGACGATCGCGCCTTTCGGCGTAGTGATGAAGATCGCCTGATGAAACTGATGTCGAAACAGGTACACATCGTCGGCTAATTTCGTGACCTCATTTTCTGGCCGATCCTGCTGACCGAACACCGGAGGCTGCTGAACTGCCAGACTACAGACGATGACTAAGAATACCAGCCACAAAGACCTGCGGTACGGATATGCGCCGCTGCCTCGATTCACAACTTTCTGATTCTCGACGTCCATACCTGCTCCTTCTTGAAAGGTTCCCCTTCAATCGGCCTGATCCCTTGCCCGTCATCACGATTTCCCGCTGCTGCGCCGCCTCTCCGCACGACGCACCCGGGACGCTCGTCCTTCCAAGCTTCTTCCCACAGGCGAAAGCCGCCGACAAACGCGAGATCGTTGTTGCCGACGCGAATCCATGCCGGCAACTCGCTTAGTCGCTTGACGTTGCCGCCGCCGAGAACCACGTAGTCGGCTTGAAGCGCATCCCGAAGGGCCGACACCACATCCAACACGTACCGGCGCCATTTGTTCTTGCCGTATTGCTCGAGCCCGCGCAGGCCGATGAAGTCCTCGTAGGTGCCCCCTTTCCTGTACCGCAGATGCGCCAGCTCCATCGGCACAAGCACGCCGTCCGTAATCAGCGCCGAGCCAAGACCGGTGCCGAGGCCCAGGAACAACATGCGGCCGCATTCGTAACTGCCGAGGGCCTGCATCGCGGCGTCGTTGATCATTTTGACTGGAGCGCCGAAGGCCTGTTGAAAATTACACTTCACCCAGCCTCCGGCGAGATTCTTAGGCTCGACCTCCGGGCGTCCATCCCGTACCGGCCCCGGATATCCGATGGACACCACATCGTAGGTCCAGTCGGCCGTCGCCTGCTTCACCGAATCGACCATTCCTCTTGCCGTCATGGTGGGACCGGATGGGATCTTGCGAGAGACCGCCTGACCGGTCGCGAGGACCTTGACGTTGGTGCCGCCCACATCCACGACCAGCACCCTGGGTGAATGTAGCGGGCCCTTCCTCTCCCTCTGCGTACGCTTCGTCGCCTCGATCTTCTTCGCTTCCGGCATCAGGCTTCCAATCTCACATCCATCGTAATGGTCGTGTTGAGCAGACGGGAAATCGGGCAGCCGCTCTTGGCGGCCGCAGTCGCCTTCTCCCAGGCTGCTGCATCGGCTTTCGGAACCTTGCCTTTCACGTCCAAATGGACCTGCGTCACCGTCCAGCCGGCTTCCAATTTCTCAAAGTTTACCGTTGCCGTCGTTTCCAGCCTCTCAGCCGTGAGCCCGGCATTCCCCAACTGCGCGGACAGCGCCATGGTGAAACAGCCGGCGTGCGCCGCGGCGATCAATTCTTCCGGATTCGTGCCCTTCCCGTTCTCGAACCTTGTGCCGAATGAGTACTGGGTCTGTGCCAACACGCCACTCTCCGTCGAGACGGTTCCCTTCCCGGCTTTGAGATCTCCCTGCCACACTGCCGAACCTTTCCGTTTCATCTTGTCCTCCCCCTTGGTATTGATGCGGTTGACCCCCTTCTCGCAGTGGATACTAGAGTCGTTGCAGGCATCGCATCCCTCACGGCTTCTTGTAACTGATTCGATAGATGACGCCCGCCGAGTCGTCCGAGACCAGCAGGGCGCCGTCCGGCATCACGAGCAAATCGACCGGGCGCCCCCATGCCTTTTGACCTTGAAGCCACCCCTGCGCAAAGACGGAATAGCGGAGATTTCCTTGCTCATCCCGCGTCACCAGCGTGAGCCTATAGCCGATCTTTTCGCTCCGATTCCACGAGCCATGCTCCGCGATGAAGATTTGGTTTCGGTATTCCGGAGGGAACATGGCACCGGTGTAGAAGCGCATGCCGAGCGATGCGACATGCGGGCCGAGCGCGACGGCCGGCGACGTGAATTCGTGGCAGGTGTGTTTGGCGCCGAAGTCAGGATCTGGAATCGTGCCTCCATGGCAATAGGGATAGCCGAAGTGCAGGCCCGGCTTCGGAGCATGATTGAGCTCATCCGGAGGTTGATTGTCACCGAGCCAATCCCGGCCATTATCGGTGAACCAGAGATCGCGGTTTTTGGGATCCCAATCGAATCCGACGGAGTTTCGAACTCCACGGGCGAATACCTCATAGCCGCTCCCGTCCGGATTGATGCGGGCGATGAGCGCGTAGCGATCGGGGTCAGGCTCACAGATGTTGCAGGGGGCGCCGACCGGTACATAGAGCTTCCCGTCGGGACCGAAGGCGATGAACTTCCATCCATGGTGTGTCTCTTTCGGAAAGCCGTCCGTAATCGTCACCGGCGAGGGCGGGTTCGTCAACCGTTGTTCCACCTTGTCGAATCGCAGGACGCGATCAACCGCAGAGACATAGAGTGAGCCGTCTCGAAAGGCGACGCCCACCGGCATGTTCAAGCCCTTGGCGATGGTGAGGACCTGGTCGGCTTTTTGATCGCCGTCTTTATCGATGACGGCATAGACGTTTCCTTTCTCCCTGCTGCCGACAAAGAGAGTGCCGTTCTGCCCGAGCGTCATGCCGCGCGCGTTCGGAACGTTGTCCGCGTAGAGCGTGATGGTAAAGCCGAGGGGCAGGGAGATAGTCTCGAGCGGGAGGGAGCCGGCATCGACTCGGATAGAGACCAAGCACAGCATCATCAAAACGCAGAACGGCACAACAACCGAATGCATGGCGCGATTATTCATGGCTCCGCCTTTCAACCGGCCTTTCCCGACCGGACCGGTATTCAAGCAGGATTGGGATCCCGACCGACTGGCTTGCCTGGTCCCTGGCTGATTCAATGAGCCCATGATCGACGGAGAGAGCACAGGCGGGATCGGTTGCTCCGATGTTCCCAGTCACATGAAAGGCTTGGCAGCGGCAACCTCCAAAATCTCTCGTTCGGCGGTCACAGGTCCGGCAAGGATCGGACAGCCACTCGACTCCGCGGAACTGATTGAATCCGGAGGAATGGTGCCAAATGTCCCGGAGGTGGCGCTGTCGTACATTGTCGAAATGCAATCCCGGCAAGGTGTGAGCCAGGTGGCAGGGCAGCGCAAGCCCTTCCGGATTCACGACGATGAACCGCCGTCCCCACCCATCCATGCAGGACTTGGGGTACGAGGAATAATAGTCGGGCGTGATAAACAGCAGGTCCATTTTTCCCATGAGGCGAACCTTGGCCTCCGCCGCAATGGTCCGCGCCCGTTCGATTTGTTCGCGAGTCGGCAGCAACGCAGCGCGGTTCTTGAAGGCCCATCCGAGATACTGTGCGTTCGCCAGTTCGAGCCGGGCGACAGATAGGGTCTCAGCAAGATCGATGAGTTCCGCGACGGATCCGATGTTGTCGCGATGGAGCACGACGTTCATGGTCAGCGGGAGATCGAGCGATGTGACCCACCGCATGACTTCGACCTTCCGGTGAAAAGAGACTGTTCCGGCGATGCGGTCTGATTCATTCTGCCGCGAGCTTTGAATCGATACCTGCACGCTGTTGAGTCCCGCTGCCTGCAAGCGAGCGAGTCGCTCGAAGGTCAGCGGAATGCCGCTCGTGATCAGGTTCGTATAGAGATCGAGCTTCCCCGCCTTTTGAATGAGCCATTCGAGATCGTCCCTCAGCAAGGGCTCGCCACCCGTCAGGTTGACCTGGACGACACCGAGGGCTTCCGCCTCCTGGAAGACACGCAGCCATGTGGCGCAATCGATCTCCTCCCCGTGACGCGCGTGGTCGAGCGGGTTCGAACAATAGGGGCATCGGAGCGGGCATCGGTAGGTGAGCTCCGCAATCAGCGTGTAGGGGCGATACTCCTCAGTCATGGCAGACCCTGAACGAGACCCCGATCCGTCAGGGCTTTAAGAAAGGCGCGCAAATCCCGTTCAATGACAATCGGCGAGACGTCGGCATGTGCTTGGGCCAAGCATTGCGCCATCTCGCCAAATGTCCATGTTCCGTCGCACAAACGAACGATCTCGGCTCCGGTTTCGTTCAGCTCCAGTCCCGTTTCAGGGTACAGGAGCAGGCAGCGGCCGGTCCGCCGATCGGCACGAAGTCGGACTTTCGGGCTAAGCCGAATTTTGGCTCTGTCGGGGGGCATGCGAAGCATCCTCTCTTTCCGGTCCCGATTCGACATAGGTCACGTGAAGGGAATCGAGCAGATGCCACAGAATCTCCGCCTTTTTGATCAAGGCCTGCACGCATCGCTCCTGCAACTCGTAGGTGACGGCCTGTCGGACCACGAATTCGACAGCTTCCTTCGAATCAAGGCTCGCACGGGAGATGCGCATGTAAAAGTAGCCCAGGGATTCCCGGTTCACCCAGGGATAGTGTTCACTCCACGCGACCAGACGACGGGCCATAAGCGTCGGGGCAAACAACTCCGTGAGTGAAGACGCCACTGCTTCGAGGAGCGATGCCTCCCGGACGAACTTCACATACTCGTCGCAAGCGAGCTTGACTCCAGGAAGCACCGACCGCAGGCTTCTGACCTCTTCGACGTCGAGCCCCACGCCTCGGGCCAGTTCGAGCCATGACGCGAGACCGCCGCTACCTTCCTGTTGTCCGTCCTGGTCCTGAATTCGGCGGAGCCAAGTCCGTCGAAAGTTCGGTTCTTCTGATTTCGCAATGATGAGAGCGTCCTTGATCGGAATTCGCGTTTGGTAGTAGTACCGGTTCAACACCCAATGCTGCAGCTGAATCTTCGTCAACGCCCCCTCATGCATGAGTTTATGAAAGGGGTGATGATCATGGTAGCGGGTGGAGCCTTCGTGCCTGAGCCGTTCCACAAACGCGTCCTCCGAAAGCGCAGCTCGATGCCGACCGTCATTCACAGCCTGATCTCCATCCCGTCGAAGGCGACCTTCCATCCTGCTGCTTGGACGATTGCTCGCTCGGAAGAATCTTCCCGCAAGAGGGGATTAGTGTTGTTGATATGGATGAAGACCCGATGGGGAGCGGTGAACTTCGGGAGCATCGACAGGCTGCCCATTGGCCCGCCGACGGGCCAATGGGCCAGCTCCTCGGCTGACTTGGTCAGAAAGCCCGGCGCGCTGAGCTCATCACTCGACCAGAATGTGCCGTCGAACATGACGCAATCCGCGCCTTCCAGCCCTTCGACCACCGACGATGTGATTCTGCCGACCGCGGAGAGATAGACCAGCGTCCGGCCGGTGGCGTCTTGTCGAAACCTGAGACCTACATTCAGCTCAGGATCATCACAGGAGACGAGCCCTTCCAAATGTACCGGGGGCTTTCCCGGAACGGTAAAGGCTTTCACCGCCAACCCTGACGGACTTCCGTCTGCTCGCTGCACGGTTTCTTCCACATCGAGTTTCAATGTTCGCCAGGTGATCTGACCGGCAAAACGTTGCAACGTCCGATACAGGACATTCCCTTCCGTGAACCCGCGTCGCAGGGACTCGGTGGCATAGATGACAAGGTGCTGATTTTCACGGAGCGAGAGGAGGCCCAGGCAGTGATCAAGGTCTCCGTTGGTCAGAAAGATCGCATGGATCGGTGTGGCTCGTGGTTTCAGCGGATGGAGAGGAGCGAAGCTCTCGATCTGGGAGCGGATGTCCGGCGACGCGTTGATGAGGAACCAGTCTCCATCGTCGGCGCTGAGGCAGATCGATTCCTGCGATCGGGGGCTTGCGTTGATCAATCCTTCTCGTAAGCCCCGGCAGTTGGTACAGGCACAGTTCCACTGCGGGAATCCTCCTCCGGCCGCCGATCCCAGAATCCGAACGATCATCGCGCCCGTCCAGATGGTTACTTCGGAGGGACTGCGATCGGCGCGTCCGCGGACTTCTCCTGAACATCGGGGATATCTTGAAAATCATCTTGATAAGAGCCGATCTCGGCATTCATTTTCACTTCCACGAACGACGGCGATTCCCAGTTCATGATTGATCCTCCCTTCGACCAGTCCGGTGGGATTTCGATCCGACGCCTCCTGTGTTACGCCCTTGCTATCTTCAAAGTGTTTTGTGCGTTCCGTCACAGAACGGCTGGGTTTTCGTCTGCTTGCACTGACACAAGGCGACTTGTTTCTTCTCGGTCATCGTAAACTCGACCGGGGCGAACCCGGTTCCGGTATGCGAGCCGTCGCAGAATGGTTGGGATTTCGATCGCCCGCATCGACACCAGAAGTAAGTGCCCGGATCCAACGACAACACCGCCGGTTGTTTGGCTGCAATGACTGGTTTTTCCATGAACTGTCCTCCTGTAGGCAGTCATAATTTCAGCGGCTTAATGGGCGAGACGACCGCCGCAGGGTCGTTCTTCCAGACGGCTTCATCGGCATCCACGTAGAGTTCCACTTCGTTGCCGTCCGGATCGCGGAGATACAGACTCTGGCTCACAGTGTGATCGCTCATGCCTTCAATGGCAATACCCGCTCGTTCGAGTTCATTCTTTGCGGCCCTGAGCTCATTCAAGCTGTCCCCGACCTTGATGCCGATATGATAGAGCCCGCGACGCCTTCCCGGCGGAGGCCCGGGCGCGTCACCGACCTGGATCAGCAGCAACTCGTGGTGGGTGCGGCCTGAGGTGAGGGCGGCGGCCGCGCCGTTGAAGATCTGTCCTACTTCCTTGAATCCCAGTAGGTCGCGATAGAACGACAACGAGCGTTGAAGGTCCTTCACATAGAACACAACATGACCGAGATAGTGCGCCTTCATCTGATGCACTCCTTTTCCGGAGGCGGCTGCGCGAACAGCGCACGGACTGCGGCGTGCGCCATCACCACATCAGGTTCTCGCTGCAGCGCCTCGTAATAGTGCCTGCCGAATCCCTCTCCCTCCTCGGTGGGCGTCAGCAGCGTCCGTGTCGCCGCCAGCAGGGCGATGATCTCCGCAGGTGCTGTCGGCTCCTTGCTCTCATCGAGTTCGTCGAGTCTCGCCATCAGTTGGGACAGCGAGCGCAGCCAGGCAAACCAGGCATCTCCCAGCACCAGTTGCAAGAAGGCTCCATTGGAGGGGATCCGCCCATGCACGCGCTCATAGGACCGCCGCTCGCCGTCCAGCAAGGTCTTGTGCAGGTGAAGCAGCGCTCGAGAAAGCTGGGGCAGCTGGGTGTCCGTGCGGCTTTGGCCTGGCATAATTGTGTCTCCCAGCCGTTCGTGCGTTGCTTACCCCGTCGGCTCACTATCGAGCTGATGCGCCTTGCGTCCGCCGCGCGCCAGCGGATGATCGCGGAGCTGTCCCTCGACCATCAATCTCGCCATGTCCGCAGCCCGCGCCACGAGTTCCTGTGCCCCTTCGCGCAGTTCCCGGCTGTTCTGGACTTCACTGACATTACGCTCCATATCCTCGGCGCTCCAGCCCCGCGAATGCGCAATAAATGGAAATTGTGGAAACTGGCAGCCCACTTCCGAGAAGAACGTCATGAGTTGGCCCGCCACGCCCTGCACATTGTCCTGCCCCCCCATGATGATGAAGGCGGCCACCTTGTTCTTGAGCAAGTGTCTGTTCGCGATGGTCTCTTGATTCTGAATGCAGTTCATCCGCTCGACCATTTTGTAATACAGACTGCTGGCGTTGCCCCAGCGGATCGGGGTCGCGATCAGAATGACATCGGCCCAATGCACGATCGCTTCGTACACGCGATCAAGCTGGTCGGTTGGATCCATCTGCGTGATCGAGCAGGGCCAGGTGCAGGCCTGGGCCGATTTCGAATAAAACCCTTCACAGGGACGAAAGTTCAGCTCGCGGAGCTTGATGCATTGCGTCTCCAGCTCGAGCGTGGTTCGCGCATGGTCCAGCGCGATCTCCAGCATGGCATCCGAAGTGCTGTACCGTGGATGCTCGTTGGTCATCGCCGTTGTGGAAATGCCGACCACGCGAATCGGGCCTTCGGCGCGGACAATCGGGCGCGCGAGCGGATGGGGCTTGTGGGATTGCTTTCGCCGCTTTGTGGCGGACCCAAGATCGATGTAGAGCCGCCCGCCCTCACTTTTGGTCGCATAGACCGGGACTTGATCCTGTTCGTATCCTGGTTCTCCATGACCCGTCTTATGGTGGAACTTCCAGTAATGCCAGGGGCAAACGATATAGTCGCCGTCCAGCGAGCCCTCGCCGAGCGGACCTCCGGCGTGATTGCAGACGCCGGAGATCGCGGTAAACTCCCCATCCTTGTACGTGAGCGCAATCGGGGTCATACCGCACAGGATCTCCTGCAAGGATTTGGCCTTCAGTTCTTCGGCGCTTCCAATATCCGTCCATTGCGCGTCCGGCACGAGAAACTCCTCTTCATATCCTCTTTCGGGAGGGCGTGGTAAACGTGATACCAGCTTTCTGAACTTCCTGATAGGGAACGAGCCACACGAGGGACTCGTCGCTCAAATCTCCGACCTGAATCCGATTCCCCCAGGGATCCCGGAAATCGCAACGGAAGTCCGGATGGAGTTTGAGCTTGTACTTTTTCGTCAGCTTGCGGCGGACTTCCTTGATTTGCCGGGCATCCCGTACCATCAAGCCGAAATGTTTCACGCGATCGGGCTGGAGCTTCTCGACTTCGAAGATGGCCATAAACTGATGCTCGCCGAGCTTGCACCAGGCGGCGCCTTCCCCGCCACGCAGCATTTTCAACCCGAACACATCCGAGTAGAACTTCACGGCCTTCGTGGCGTCCGTGACCTCGATCACCACATGGTTACAGCCGTAGACTTGCACCGCCATCATGGACCTACCTTTCTTTCCGCGAGATCATGCTCCGCTTTCCGCAGAGAGGAGACAAAGACGTCCGGCGGTTGCGCGCCGGAGAGCGCGTATCTGCCGTTCAGCACGTAGTAGGGGACGCCTCTGATTCCCATCCGGCGGCCCTCCGCCTCTTCGGAGCGGACTTCCTCGACTCCCTGGCTGCTCGCCAGAAACTTCCGGACCGCAACGCTGCCAAGGCCGGCCTCCGACGCGATGTCGACGAGCTCGGAAGCGTCGCCGATGTCACGGCCTTCCGTGAAGTAGGAGTGAAACAGTGATTCGACAAGGTCGTCCTGCATCCCTTGCTGTTGAGCAAACCAGATCAGCCGATGGGCATCGAACGTCCTCGGAGTCTTGGCGATCCGACCGAAGGCGAAGGCGATGCCTTCTGACGCGCCCGCGGCAGTGACGCGATCATGGATCGCTTTCATAGCGGCCGGGCCTCCGAATTTCGCTTCCAAATAGACCCGTCGATCCATCCCGGCTTTCGACATCGTCGGATTCAGCTCAAAGGGCCGCCAAGTGATTTTGCTCCCTAAAGACCCGTCAAGCTGCTCCAGTGCCCGCTCCAGCCGACGCTTTCCGATGTAACACCAGGGGCAGACGACATCGGAATAGATCTCGATGAAACTATTCTCAATGTGCTGATTCATGGCACCCGCTTTTTGAGCATCTTGTTAGGACAGGTGGCCCATCTTGCCGGCCTGATAATCATTCACCGCCTGGATCAATTCGGCTTTCGTGTTCATGACGAACGGCCCATAGCGAGCCACTGGCTCATCGATCCCTTCGCCCGCCATCACCAGAATCGTGGCATCCTCCTCCGCGGTAACGGTTACCGGTTGTCCCGTCGAGGTGAAGACGGCAAGTTCGGCTTCCGATACCCTGTGCGATCCTTGGACAGATGCCCGACCGCTGAGCAGGAACAGACCGACGTTGTAGCCTGTTGGGATCTGCAGCGGCGTCGAATGCCCTGCGCGCAGACGGAGATCGTACAACTCGATCGGCGTGAAGGTCTTGGCCGGGCCTTTTGCGCCTCTTACTGATCCTGCGATCACACGAAGGGAACCGGCTCCCCGATCCAGCTGCACCTCGGGAATTTGCTCGTTCACGATCGTCTGATAGCCGGGCGCCGACATCTTCGATGCCTTGGGCAGATTCACCCACAGCTGAATCGCCTGTAGCGTCCCGCCTCGCTTGGCCCAATCCTTCTCATGCAGTTCTTCATGCACGATCCCCGACGCCGCCGTCATCCATTGCACATCGCCTGGACCGATGACGCCCGAGTTCCCCGCCGAGTCACGATGAGCGACGCGGCCCTGATACACAATCGTGACGGTTTCAAACCCGCGGTGCGGATGCTCGCCGACCCCTCGCGGTGTGTCGGTCGCCGGGTAGAATGTGGGACCGGCGTAGTCCAGCATGATAAACGGGCTCAGCTCACGATCCAGGTCGTTGCTGGGAAACAGATTCCGCACATGGAACCCGTCTCCGACGACGTGTTGCGATCCAGGTTGGTAGACCTTGACTGCGTCTGTCTGCTTCACGTTGACCGTCTCGATTGCGTCCCTCATGGTAAACCTTCCTTTCTCGGTCTCTCGCGCGTTGTCTCTCCGTTGACACCCGCGATATGCCTCACCATCGCTTCTCCTCAAGATCGTACACATCGAACCACACATAGACGGGGCGGTGGTTCGGCACAAACTGTGGAATGTATTCCTCCAAGTACTGCTGGGCCTGGAGACTCATCTCGCTGAGCCTCATGTCGCGCATCGCATTGTTCCATTTCAGTACCTCGTCCGCGTCCTTGATGTTGGACGCGCCCGCGATCCAGGTCGCGAGTTCGTCGTCGGTCGCCCCCGTCGCGACGACATCCTTGAACTGCTCGGGCGCAATGCCGGTGAACGAAAACCACTGACCGGCAAGCGAGCAGGGCCAGTAATTGTACTCACCGTTCATGCCCAAGAGGAACGCCCGGCATTTATCTGCGCAACGAGCCGCAATCACATAGCCGCCCAGCTTTGCGCGAGGGCTGCGAGGGTAGCCGGTCCGAAGATCCTTCGCCAGCTTCTTCACTTTGTCGAGGTCTGTCTTCATGATGGTCTCCTTTGTCTCTCTCGTGCTCGCGCTGCGTTCATCCGGCCTTCATAAGGCCTTTCAAGGCTTCGACCAGCGTGACTCGGCCCCGAATCACCGATGCTGGTCGTTCATAGCCGATGGCTCCGGTCGAGAAAGCTGCATACATTTCCTCGAATAGCTTGGCTGCTTCATCGGAGAAACCGAAGGATTTGAACGTCGGGACGACAGCGCTCAACGGAGCATATTGAGCCGATACCCTCTTCCCCAGAGCCTGACCGAGAGCAGCCGCAACCTGATCCGGGCTGTATTCCTCCGGTCCAGCCATTTCGATGGCCTGCCGGCCTTGACCGCCTGCCATGAGCTGTTCGGCCCCAATTCGACCGATGTCTTTGGCCGCGATCATCGGAATTTTAGCCGTCGGCGCAATGAACGTCGGCAGAACGCCCTGACCCTTGGCCGAGCCGATCCCCGGCGCCCAATTTTCCATGAAATAGCAGGGGCGAAGGATCGTCAGGTTCTTTGCCACCGCTCCGAGCTTCTGTTCGCCATAGCGAACGGCTCGGATGGGCCCAGTCCCTTCGGCGAGATGGCCGCCTACGGAAGACAGGAATACGACATGTCCGACACCGCTGTTTTTGACCGCTTCTGCGGCACGATCCATGCGCGCTCGCTGCTCGGAGAGCCACGCAGTCGCGCCATAGTTCGGCGGCACCAGGAGATAGACGCCCGTCGCGCCGGCAAAGGTTTTTGTCAAAGCGGGTACATCGTCGAGGGAGGCGACGGCAATCTCTGCGCCTTTGGCTTTCCAGGCTATGCCCTTGTCGGTCGAACGTACGACGATCCGCACCGGCTGTTTCCGATCGAGCAGCGTCTCCGCAACAGCCGATCCCGTATTCCCTGTGGCACCGACGACGACAAACATGATGAAGTCTCCTTTCCGAAGCGAATCATCAGAGCTTCTCAGCGATCATGCGATCGACCGACCAGCGGCCGGCTCCGGTGACGAGAAGCGCAGCGGCGATGCCGATCACCAGGAGATGGTACTCGTAGCCTTCGCCTTGTTGCTTGCCGAACCAGTTCATGAAGAACCCGTGCGGTACATGCACCATCGTGATCGCGCCCAGCATGATGACGCTCAGGCTCGCGGCTGTAAAGCGGGTCATCAGGCCCAGCAACAGCGCGACACTGCCGAACGATTCACCGATGATGACGAGGAACGCGATGAGCCACGGCATGCCCATCTGCTGCGTGAAGAATCCCATCGTCCCGTCGAAGCCGAACCCTCCATACCAGCCGAGAAGTTTTTGCGCGCCGTGCGGAAACATCACCAAACCCAGCGTCATCCTAAGAATCAGGCCCGTCCAGCTTTCATCAGTCCGAAAGAGCGCTTGCATCGCATACCTCCTATCTGAATTTGCGGCGAGCGAGTCGGCACCCCATCGGACCGCCTCCCGCACCCTCATTTCCGTGCCCCAGTATAATAGTTCTAGTTAGAACTAAGTCAAGAGGTAAATGGTCTGAGCAAGCCAATGAGCTATTACACAAATACAATCAGCATCTTGTGAATCTTTGTGAGGTCGATGAGAGACCGAGCGGCAAGAAAGTGGGAGCTGAAGAGTTTCTACTTCCTGTCTTTGATCGCCCGTTCGACTTCGCGACCTACCTCGCGGGCTTTTATGGATTCGCGACGGTCGTAAAGCTTCTTGCCCTTCGCAAGTCCCAGTTCGACCTTGGCAATTCCGCGCTTGGAGAAGTAGATCCGGAGCGGTATGAGAGTGAGGCCTTTCTGTTGGGTTCTGCCGATAAGCTTGTTGATTTCCTTGCGATGCAGGAGGAGCTTACGAACCCTGATCGGATCGTGATTCATGATATTGCCGTGGCTGTAGGGACTGATGTGGCAATGATGGAGGAAGATTTCGCCGTCTTTCACGCCGGCGTAACTGTCTTGAAGGTTCACCCTTCCCTCGCGCAGAGATTTCACCTCCGTGCCCTGCAGCTGGATGCCGGCCTCAAACTTTTCCTCGATAAAATAGTCATGGAAGGCCTTGCGGTTGGTCGCCACGGCCCTTTCTTTCTTTTCTTCCGCCTCGCGTGTCATGCGAAAACCGCTGTACAGTTGAAAGTTGGAACGGTGCAAGCGTTCATGGTCCGAGCCCTTCCTTTTTCACTTTCGAACTTTCAGACTTTTCCACTCTGCTTTGCTAGAATGCCGCCATGCGCGCGTCACGACCCCTTGATTCTTTCGGGACAATCCTTTCGGGGCTGGTCAAGCGTCTTGGCCTGGAATCGCGTTTGCTTGAACACCGTCTCCAGCACGACTGGCGCCGCATCGTCGGTGAACCGATTGCTTCGCATACATGGCCGGACCAAATCCGCTTCAAGAAACTCTACCTGACTGTTCAAAACTCCGTCTGGGTGCAGCAATTGACCTTCTTGAAGCCGGCATTGCTTGCGAAGCTGAATGGAGCGGCCGGGACAACGCTCATCACTGAGATCGCCTTGCGGGTCGGCGAACTCCCTTCAGCCGGAGAGGCTGAGACCTCCGCTTCACCTACAATCCATAAGCGGGCGGTCAGCGATGCGGCTTTGACCGAAGCCTCGGCCCATGCGGCCGCCGTGCAGGATCCGGAGCTGCGAGATAGGCTCACGCAGGTGATGGCCGAGGCCCTGTCTCGGTCTTCCGTTCGCTAAGGCTTTGCCGCAATCGAATCCTTGAAAAGCTGTCGCGAGTAGGCCGCCGTGGCGGCGGAATCCGGCCCATCGACCAGCGGGCCGATTCGCCCTTCTTCCTCCGATTCTGTCAAGTGATAGAAGCCGCGCAGCGCCCGCCGGAAACCCTCGCGAATCTCACGATCTTCGCCGGTGAGATACTTGTGGAGAATGGGCGCCTCGGCCCAGGCATCGTGCGTGAAGATGTAGATGGTGATGCGCCGGTACCGTCCCCGCGGATCGTCCGGAGTCGTCGGCCTGATCTTCATAGGGCCGAAGTTTCTGGTTTCGAGGCCGACCTTGCGGAACCGCTGGATGAGCGTTTCGATCTCTGTGTCGCTCGTCCAGGCCGGCACGTGCACGGACACCGCGGTCCCTTCCTGTGAGCCGATGCTGTAGGGCGGTATCGACCGGTCCGGCCGGCTGAGGTACATGCCGCCCCAGATCAGGGCGAACGAGCCGAAGAACACCGCAAGCGCTAGTTTGACTACTGTATCGAGAGGTTTCTTTTTTGGAGAAGCCTGTGCCTGTGGGGTCGGGTCGTTCATAGGCGGGCGCGGGTGAGGATACGGACAGGAGAACGCCGTCAGGCGCCCGTGTTTTCCTCTGCGGCCGCTTCCTCTCGCTCGACGCTTTCAGCAAGTCGGGCCACCGCCACGACCCGGTCTTCTTCGCCGTCGAGATCAAGAATCCGGACACCCTGTGTGTTGCGGCCGATCTCGCGGATATCGTCCACTTTGCAGCGCAGCACCTTGCCTTGCGCCGCCATCAACATGATCTGATCGCCATCCCTGACCTGCAGGAATCCGACGGCCAATCCGTTCCGCTCCGTGGTCTTCACGCTGATGATGCCTTTGCCGCCGCGCCCCTGCACGCGATACTCCGTAACCGGCGTCCGTTTCCCGTAACCGCCTTCCGTCACGGTAAGAATAGCTGTGGTCGAGTCCGGCGTGATCGTCTCCATGCCGATCACCTCATTCCCCTCTTCGAGGGTGATGCCCTTCACTCCGTAGGCCGTCCGGCCCATCGGCCTGACCTCGTCTTCCTTGAAGCGAATCGTAATTCCCTGTTTCGTGCCCAACAGGATTTCGCGCTGGCCGTCCGTCACATGCACCCCGATCAGCTTGTCGCCTTCTTCCAGTCCCAGCGCGATGATGCCGCCCTGCCGGGGATTGCTGTAGGCCGCCAGCTCGGTCTTTTTGATGATCCCTCGTTTCGTCGCCATGATGACGAATCGATCTTCTCGATACTCCTTTACCGGCAGCGTCGCCGTCACCTTTTCGCCGCCGGACAGCGCGAGCAAATTCACCAGCGCCTTCCCCTTCGCCGCGCGACTCGCTTCGGGAATTTCATGCACCTTCAGCCAATACACCTTCCCGGCATCGGTAAAGAACAGAAGCGAGTCGTGCGTCGAGGCGGTAAAGAGCGTTTCGACGAAATCTTCGTCTTTGATGCCCATGCCGATTTTGCCCTTCCCGCCGCGGCGCTGCGCCCGATAGAGCGAGGCCGCGTTACGCTTGATATAACCGGCATGGGAGATCGTGACGACGACTTCCTCCTCCGCGATCAGGTCCTCGATATTGATCTCGGCCTCTTCCTTGACGATCTGCGTCTTCCGATCGTCTTTGTAGGCTTCGTAGATCTGGGTCAGCTCGTCCTTGATGATCTTGCGCACCAGCGCCTCGCTGCCGAGGACGGACTTCAGATATTCGATCTGTTTCAGGACCTCCGCGTATTCCTCAATCAGCTTCGTCCGTTCCAGCTGCGTGAGCCGCTGGAGCCGCATGTCCAGGATTGCGTTCGCTTGAATCTCGCTCAACGTGAACTGCCGCATGAGTCCGACTCTGGCTTCGTCCGGCGATTGCGCGCGCCGGATCAGGGCGATGACGGCGTCGAGATTATCGAGGGCGATCTTGAGTCCCTCGAGGATGTGCGCCCGCTCTTCCGCCTTGCGCAGCTCGAAGGCCGTCCGCCGCACCACCACTTCGCGCCGATGCTCGATGAAATAATGGAGGATCTGCTTGAGATTCAGGACTTCCGGACGATTGTTGACGAGCGCCAGCATGATCACGCCGAAGGTCGTCTCCAGCTGCGTGTGCTTGTACAGATTGTTCAGCACCACGAGCGGGATTTCCCCTCGCTTGAGCTCGATCACGATCCGCACTCCCTCGCGGGCTGAGGATTCGTCGCGCAGGTCGGAGATGCCCTTGATCCGGTCTTCCTGGATCAGTTCTGCGATCTTCTCGATCAGCTTGGCCTTGTTCACCTGATAGGGAATCTCGGTCACGATGAGCCGCTCGCGTTCCGTGCGCTCATCCGACTCAGCCACCACCTTCGCGCGTAGTTTTAAGAGCCCTCGGCCGGTTTCGTACGCGTCCTTGATGCCGCTCATGCCGTAGATGAATCCCGCCGTGGGGAAATCCGGCCCTGGAATCTTCTTCATCAGCTGCGCGACGGTGACCTCAGGATTCTCCAGCAAGAGAAGGAGACCTTCGACCACTTCGCCGAGGTTGTGGGTCGGGATATTCGTCGCGTAGCCGACGGCAATGCCGCCTGCTCCGTTGATGAGGAGATTCGGAACTTTCGTCGGCAGAACCAGCGGCTCCTGCCGCGACTCATCGTAGTTCGGTCCGAAATCGACGGTTTCTTTGTCGATGTCGGCCAGCATCTCTTCGGCCAGCTTCGTCATCCGCGCTTCGGTATAGCGCATAGCCGCGGGCGAATCGCCGTCCATCGAGCCGTAGTTTCCCTGGCCGTCCACCAGCGGATAGCGCATGTTGAAATCCTGCGCCATGCGCACGAGCGTATCGTAGATCGCCGAGTCGCCGTGCGGGTGGTAGTTGCCCATGATCTCGCCGACGATCTTGGCGGATTTTCGGTAGGCTCGATTGTGGACCAGGCCCATCTCGTTCATGCCGAAGAGGATGCGGCGATGGACCGGCTTGAGGCCGTCGCGGACATCCGGGAGCGCCCGCCCCACGATCACGCTCATGGCGTAATCGAGGTAGGACGACCGCATCTCGTCTTCGATCGCAATCTGGCCTAAGCGTTCATCCGGCGGCATGTCTTTCTCTTTTCTCCATTTCTCTCACAGGACTGCAACGGGTGGCACAGATGTAGGAGACCGCCCGCCCGGAGCGGGGTCCCTACACCGGGCGGGGTGCGAGGACGGACGGTCTCTTACGTCTGTGACGGAACCCGTTATACGTCCAGATTCCGCACTTCGAGCGCGTGCGCCTGAATGAAATTCCGGCGCGGCTCGACTTCGTCGCCCATGAGAATCGTAAAAATCTCATCAACCCCGGTCATATCCTCCAATTTCACCCTCAGCAGCGTCCGGATTTCCGGATTCATCGTGGTTTCCCAGAGTTGCTCCGGATTCATTTCCCCCAGTCCTTTATATCGCTGAATACTGAGCCCTTGCTTGCCGATATCCAGAATGGCCTTGACGAGGTCGACCGTCGAACTCACTTGTTGCTCCTGACCCTTGGCCTTGAGCTTGTAGGGCAGACGGCCAAGGCCGATCGCGGAAGGAGTCAGTTTCTGGAGCTCGCGAAAATCCGCCGAGCCGACCAGCTCATGCGTCACGTCCAGTGTATGAGTGATGCCGTTCGCGTGCAGCCGGCAGGACACTCTGTTCGATTGATGTTCTTCATCAGGATGAATCTCTATGGCGGGTTCGAGCTTCGGAAAAATGATCGCGAGCGCTTTCTTCACGTTCGCCACGGCCTTCATGAGCGCCGCCCGATCTTTCAACAAATCCCGGTCCAACCCCGGCTCGTCGACGAAGGCTCTGAGCATGGCAGCCTCGTGCGACTTTTTGTTCAGCCGCGCGAGCAGCGTTTCGAACGAGATCATCTTCTTGAGAATCGGCAGAAGCCGCCGGCCGGTCACGAAACTCTGCGCCCCTTCGAGATAGAGCTCGACGTCTTCAACCGCGAGATCGGCAAGATGTTCGTTGAGCGCGCCCTCGTCTTTCAGATAACGTTCGGCCTTGCCTTTCTTCACTTTAAAGAGTGGGGGCTGAGCGATATAGATGTAGCCCCGCTCCAACAGTTCGGGCATTTGACGGAAGAAGAAGGTGAGGAGAAGAGTGCGGATGTGGCTTCCGTCCACATCGGCATCGGTCATGAGGATGATTTTATGATAGCGCGCCTTCGAGATATCAAAGGTGTCCTTGTCGGCCTTGTCGCTTTCTTCGCGTTTCCTCCCGATTCCGGTCCCCAACGCCATGATGAGTGTCCGGATCTCATCGCTGGTGAGCATCTTGTCGAAGCGGGCCTTTTCAACGTTCAGAATCTTGCCCTTCAAAGGCAGAATCGCCTGAAACTTCCGGTCGCGCCCTTGTTTCGCCGAGCCGCCGGCTGAATCTCCCTCAACGATGTACAGTTCGCTGACGGCCGGATCTTTCTCCGAACAGTCGGCCAATTTGCCGGGCAGCGAGCCTCCGTCGAGGGCGCTCTTCCGCCGGATCAGATCCTTCGCCTTGCGCGCCGCCTCCCGCGCCCTGGCCGCGTCAATGGCCTTGCCGATGACCTTCCTCGCCACCGGCGGGTTCTCTTCGAAGTAGGTTCCCAGCGCCTCGTTCACCGCCGCCTCGACCACTCCTTTCACTTCACTGTTGCCGAGCTTGGATTTTGTCTGGCCTTCGAACTGTGGATTGCGGACTTTCACGCTGACCACCGCGGTGAGTCCTTCCCGCACGTCGTCGCCGGTGAGTGACTCGGTTTCCTTTTTCAAGAGATCATTGGCATTGGCGTAATTGTTGATCGTCCTGGTCAGCGCGGCTTTGAATCCTACCAGGTGAGTGCCGCCTTCTCTGGTGTTGATATTGTTGGCGAACGAGAAGAGATTCTCCGCGTAGCTGTCGTTGTACTGCAGCGCGACCTCCAGGATCATTTCCTGCTTCTCGACCTTCACATAGATCGGCTTGTGCAGCGGAGTCTTGGCTTCATTCAGATGCTCGACGAAGGAGACGATGCCGCCCTTATAGAGAAAAACCTGCTCCTTGGCAGGTTCTTTGCGGTCATCCTTAAGGGTGATTGCAAGGCCCTTGTTGAGGAAGGCAAGCTCGCGCAGCCGTTGCGCCAGCACGTCGAAACTGAAATCCAGCGTTTCGAAAACTTGCCCGTCCGGCTTGAACCGGACTTTGGTGCCTCGGCGTTTCGTCTTGCCCGTATCTTTGAGCGGCGCGCTGGGCTTGCCCCGTTCATAACGTTGCTCGAAGACCTGCCCGTCCTGCCAGATTTCGAGTTCCAGCCATTCGGAGAGGGCGTTCACCACCGAGATCCCGACGCCGTGCAATCCACCGGAAACCGTATAGGCGCCCTGTTCAAACTTGCCTCCGGCGTGCAGCACGGTCAGCGCGACTTCCGCCGCGGACTTTTTCTGCGTGGGATGCATGCCGGTGGGAATGCCGCGCCCGTTGTCGACGACCGTCACGCTGCCGTCGATGTGGATCGTGACATCGATCGCTTCGCCGAAGCCGGCCATGTGCTCATCGACGCTGTTGTCGACGACCTCATAGACCAGGTGATGCAGCCCGTCCACGCCGGTGCTGCCGATATACATCGCCGGGCGTTTGCGGACCGCGTCGAGCCCTTCCAGAACCTTGATCTGGTCCGCGCTGTAGCTGTCGGACTTTCCCTGGCGTGGTTCGTCGGCAATCTCGTCGGACTCTTTGGTCGCCATTCGTCTCCTAATTTCTCAGGGCGAGGAGCTAAGGGGGTGGGGCAGGCGGCCCAGAACCATTGCGCTTCTCTCCATCGCCACTTGCCCTGAGCCTCTTGCCTAAATTTTAATCGGCATGACAACACATTTGAATCCGGGGGTCTCCGCCTCTTGAATCAGACAGGGGCTCAACGGACTGTCCATCTGGAGCGAGATGGTTTCGCCGTCCATCACACCGAATACATCCAGTAGGTAACGCGCGTTGAACCCGGTGTTGAGCGCCTCGCCCTCATAGCGAGCCGCAAGTTCCTCCGTCGCCTCGCCATAATCGGGACTGCTGGAAAAGAGCGTGAGGCGGCCCGGTGAAAACGACAGTTTCACGGCATTGGCCTTGTCTTTCGATAAGACCGACACGCGCCGTAACGCGCTTTCCAGTTCCAGCCGATTGACGTTGATCCTCTTGTTACTCTCCTTCGGAATCACCTGTTGGTAGTTCGGATAGCTGCCCTCCATCAGCCGTGACGTCAGCAGCAATCCGCTTTTCCTGAAAATCATGAGGTTTTTCGTAAACCCGATCAGGGGTTCGTTGTCGCCCCCCTCTTCCAAGAGACGACGCATTTCATGGGCCGCCTTCTTCGGAATAATGGCCTTGATCTCCTGCGGCGTGCCCTTGGCTCCGGCCTTTCCCAAGTCCTGTTCCGCCACGGCCAGCCGGTGGCCGTCGGTACCGACCAGCCGCAGCGTCGTCTTCTTCTCGCCGGATATCAGAGTGACCAGCAACCCGTTGAGGATATAGCGGGCGTCGTTATCACCCGCGGCAAAGAGCGTCTTGCGGATCAGTTCAAGAAGCCCGGCTCCCGAGAGCGGCGTCAGTCCTTCGCGTTCAATCGTAGGGAGAGCCGGATAGTCTGAACTTGGAAGCCCCACGATCTTGAATTGGCTCTTGCCGGCTTGAATGCTCGTCCAGTTGTTTTCTCCGCTCGCGACCTCGATCTCACCCGGCGGCAGTTCCTTGATGATTTCGTAGAGCTTGCGGGCGGAGACAGTCACGCCGCCGGTCTTTTGCACCGTCGCCTTGTACAGGCCGCGCATGCCTATCTCCAGATCCGTTGCAACGATCTCGGCCCCTTCCTGTTTTGCTTCGATCAGAATGTTCGACAGGATCGGCATGGTGTTGCGTTTCTCCACAACGCCCTGGACGCGTTGCAGGCCTGTCAGTAGTTCATCCCGTCCGATTCGAACTTTCATGGTTCCCTTCTCCCTCGAGCCACCGGTCAGCCGCGGAGGATCTTGTCCTTCAAGCCGTCCAGCGTCGCGTGCAATGCGCTGTCACCTTCTCGCGCCTTGGTAATCTGTCGGCAGGCGTGAATGATGGTCGTATGGTCCTTCCCCCCAAAATGCCGCCCGATCTCCGGATAGGAGGCGTCGGTGAGTTCCCGACAGAGATACATGGCTATCTGCCTGGGATGGACGAGAGTTTTGCTCCGGCGGCGCGACTTCAGGTCCGCGATTTTCACATGAAACCAGGTGCTCACCACTTCCTGAATATCCTCCATAGCCACGATCTTTTTCTTATCCCCGATGAGATCCCGCAGTACGTTCTTGGCCATGTCCAGGGTAATGATCTGTCCGGTCAATGACGCGTAGGCGCCGAGCCGAACCAACGAGCCTTCGAGCTCCCGGATGTTGCTCTTCATTGTGGTCGACAGGAATTGGATGACGTCTTCGGGCAACGTGACGCCTTCGTCCTCCGATTTCTTCCGCAAAATCGCAATCCGGGTTTCGACGTCCGGAGGTTGCAGATCCGCGATCAGCCCCCATTCAAAGCGGGACCGAAGCCGCTCTTCGATATCGGGCATGTCCTTCGGAAAGCGGTCGCTGGAGAGCACGATCTGTTTATGTGCCTCGTACAGCGAGTTGAAGGTATGGAAAAACTCTTCCTGGGTCCGTTCTTTTCCGGCCAGGAATTGGATGTCGTCGATCATCAACATGTCGATGTGCCGATACCGCTTCCGCAGGTCTGCCATTTTGTCATAGCGGATGGAATTGATGACTTCGTTCGTGAACTGCTCCGTCGTGAGATACGCAATACGGAGATCGGTTCGTTCCGCTACATGATTGGCGATGGCGTTCAGGAGATGGGTTTTGCCGAGCCCCACTCCTCCATAAATGAAGAGCGGGTTATAGGCCTTCGCCGGCTGTTCCGCCACAGCCATGCAGGCGGCATGCGCAAACTGATTTCCGGCTCCGACAACAAAATTCTTGAAGGTATATTTCGGATTAAGCTGAATACCTCGTTTCGGCCTCTGGGTATTGGTCGTGCGGGCGGCCTGCACGATCACGTTGGGGTCGACCGCCTTACCAGGGAGTCGGCTAAAGACCACAAACGACACAGCCGTTTCCCCCCCTCCTCGTGCTGTCGAGACTGCCTCCTCCAAGAGCGGTCCATAGTGTTGGCTTAACCAGTCACCGAAGAACTTGTTCGGGACCGCAATCTGGGCCGTTGTATCCTCAATCCGCTCCAGATGAACAGGCGTAAACCACGTATCATAAACCTGTTTTGGAACTTTCCCTTGGATGTAGGCTAAAGCTTCTTGCCAGACAGTTGCGACAGTCATAACCACCGTATCATTGCCCATACACAGGCTTATTCACACCTGTGGATAACTCAGTATTTCGTCCAGCTTTCTGAGAAGAACTCACACGATCCCCTCTCTGGAGCCCTTATGGAACAGAAACACTTCCTCTCTATCCAGAGGATCGTGGCCCTCTACCCACGGGGAACTCAGTGCCAGTCCCCAATGCCATCAACAGAGAGCTATGAAGAAATGGCCTTGTTCGGACAGGCCTTTCTGGACAATCCCCTCTCTTCACAGATCCTAAGACTACTCCGACTCCTACGACGATTTTATCTTTCTCAACACATTCATCGGAAGTAGGCATTGCGCGCTAAATGACCATCACACGATCACTTTCAAATATCTTGTCGACAAGGCTTTCATACGTCAATCCCCAAACATCCTGCTCGCGAACCATCGTATAAACTGTTCCCTTCTCAAGAGAAAGGGGAGCGGCAGCGGCAGCTTCGATCAGCACGACGTCCCCTGGGTTTTCAGTTGGGAGAAAGAGAGAGGCTGGAATACGATCGATCGGCTGTCGAAGTAGGTACAGAAATGTGTTCATGTGAATACCAACGTTCGATCCACTGAGTGTAGAAGCGAGTTAATCTCAAGCTGGGACCGTCGAGAGACAGAAAACGCCGGAATAACTGCTATGGGCGCACCCTCCTGTTCAAGAATGAAGGGAACGTTCAGATGCTGAAAAGAAGGACGATATTTTTCAAGAACATCCACATCCACGACTTCATCGATATCGTCTGTGAGGAGAAGAGACGCTCGTCCTAACAGGATGACTGTCGTCTCATGTTCACCCGCGCACAAACCGAGGGCAATCCGTAACGCCTCCACAGGGCGGTGAGTTTGACGGGGGTCTTCAGTAATAACGACGGCAATTCGCTTAGCCATGTGACATGCTTACGTGAACGCGAGGAAGCGGTCGCATCCATCGATAATGCCCGATAACACCACAAGTCCTGAGAGAGAGGCGCGCCTGTCTACGTTGTTCGTCGGTACCCCATGTTGCTGGCATCCATACGCGCACACCGACATCTTCACACCAACATCGAGAAGACCAATATACCGGTCATCCCGTACATTCCTGACACCCTCATCGATAAGGTAGAGATAGACCTCTACTCCGCGCGTAACCGCCGCCTGTGCGAGACGAGCCACGGTCTCAACACTCGGATGCGAAGGGGGTGTGGATAACAGAAGGCCGAGCTTCCGAGACGCCATAAGGAGATTAGTGAACAAAAAAGAAACTTCACTTATTATTCAAATGGTTACAATATTGTCAGGAGGCGAGCCTACGGGGTTTTTCAGAGGAAGTCAATATGAAAAACTTGCCTGCTAGGATGGGCTGATCTGTGACAGAAGAGAACGTGAAATGTCGGCAAAGGACACGTCACTTTGGGCCTTCGTATCCATGTTGCGAACTACCACAGAACCCCGACGGGCTTCGTCGTCTCCGAGGAGGATAGTGTAACGACTTCCGGCGCGATCTGCTTGACGGAGATGGGCCTTCAACGTCGTGGACCGGTAGTCCGTCACCGCTGAAATACCCGCCCGACGAAGTTCTTCGAGTAAGCGAATCCCGGCAGGTCCTCCTTCAGGTCCAAACGCAGCGACGTAGACCGGTGGAATGCCCGGAGGCAGACTCCGATCCGGCAGCATCAAGGATACCCGTTCCAATCCGACGGCGAATCCGACTGCGGGCGTCTTCGGTCCTCCCAATGCTTCAACCAAGCCGTCGTATCGACCACCAGCGCCCACGGCATTCTGTGCACCCAAGTGCGAAGAGGTGATCTCGAACGCGGTCAGGCAGTAGTAGTCCAAACCTCGGACGAGTCTCGGGTTGAGCCGGTGAGAGATGCCAAGCGCCGCCAGACCGTCGAGCACCTGTTGAAAATGCTGCCTGGCTTCAGAGGAAATATGAGACAGCAACTCTGGAGCGTCTTCCGTGGCGGCCCGGCACTCAGGTACCTTGCAGTCAAGTACGCGAAGCGGGTTGGTCTCGATGCGGCGCTGGCAGTTGGCGCAGAGACGGTTGAGTCGTCCCTTGAGAAACGACACCAAGACCGGTAAATACGCGGCCCGGTCTGTGGAACTCCCGAGGCTGTTCATTTCGAGTGTCAGATCAGGCAGGACGAGATCGGATAACAGGCCCCAGAGCAGCGAGATCACCTCGACATCGGCTCTCGGATCCTCTGTGCCGAAAAACTCGACACCGAATTGGTGGAATTGCCTGAGCCGCCCGGCTTGAGGCCGTTCATGGCGGAACATCGGACCAAGGTAGTAGTATTTTTGTGGTAAAGGATCAGAGGCGCGATTGTGCTCCACGAAAGCTCGAACGGTTCCCGCGGTTCCTTCGGGGCGCAGGGTGAGCGAAGTGCCGTCGCGATCCGGAAAGGTATACATTTCCTTCTCGACGATGTCCGTGCTGGCGCCGATACTGCGGGCGAAGAGGGCTGTCACTTCGAATATCGGAATACGGACTTCCTGAAAGCCATAGCGACCGGCCCAACGACGTGCGGTTTCCTCGATGAAGCGCCATCTGGGTGTTTCTTCCGGCAGAATATCTTTGACGCCTTTAATCCCTTTAATCATGCTGTTGGACCCAGGCCTCCTCCCCCCGTCCGCGCGCCGCGACTATAACGATGGGCTCACGGGCAAGTCAACGCGCAGCTCGTGGTCTGAAAGTTGGAAAGTGACAGGTTGGCAAGTAAAGACATTGGGAATATTCCACTTGCTAACTTGTGAACGTGCAACTCTCGCCGGTTGCGTCAAGCGGCGCGCGGAGGCTATAGTTCGCAACTTCCGTTCGACTATCTAATGGCAGGAGAATTGTCATGAGCGCCGATCGACCCACCCGCCGCGTGATCGCGGTGGCGCCGATGCCGCCGGAGAAATCCGCCTACGCCTTGGCCCGGTATAGTCGCTCGCCTGACTCGATCGAAAACAGCATCAAGTGGGTTCACGGCCATTCCTCCGAAAAATTCTGGGAACAGTTCTATTTCGACTATGGCCACGCCTCCATCGCCGACCTCGGCCACGTCATCATCTGTTTCGAAGAGATCACCGAACTTGCCGCCATCCGCTTGGAGGACGAACCCGTATGGGACGGACAGGCGAAATCGAGCCGGTATCAGAACTTCGCCTCCAGCGGCTGGTACGTGCCGGATGCCATTCATGGAAGCGAAACGGAAGGGACCTATCAGGGCATTCTCCGGAGCCTCGGCGAGATCTACCGGTTACTCCACGGCCCGCTCGTCGCGTTTCTCTCCGAGCGCGAGCCCCGGCCGGAGTCCATGAGACCCGGCGACTATCAACGAACCATCGCGGCCAGGGCCTTCGACGTCACTCGCTATCTCTTGCCGCTCGCCTCGCGGACGAATGTCGGACAGGTCGTCAGCATCAGGACGTTGGAGAAACAGATCGTCCGCCTCCTTTCCTCGCAGCTGCCGGAACTCCGCATGATCGGCGAGGATCTGAAAGACGCCTGTCAACGGTCCCCGATGAATATATGGGGCGAACTCAACGGGCAAACGCCGGGATTGAATGAGCCCATGGCGCCGACGCTCGCCCGCCATGCGAGGGCTAACGATTACCAGACGAGGGTGTATACGGACTTGGCGCGATATGCCAAGGAAGCGTTGCGCGGAACGGGGCTTGAGAACCCCTCGACGTGGGGAACGCAGGATCCGGTCGACCTGATAGACCAGCATGATCCGCTCGATGAGGTCGTGTCCACATTGCTCTATCGGGTGTCGCAGGCGCCCTACCGGAGAATCCTCGCGGTCGTCCGCGAGTGGACAGAAAAGCAAAAGCAGGACACCATTGCGGTGGCGCTCAGCCATCGGGGGACATACGACGAGCTCATCAAGGAATTCCGCAGCGGCTACGCTTTCACCTTTGACGTGCTCATGGACATCGGCGGCTGGCGCGACATGCACCGGCATCGACGCTGCCAGCAGATTCAACAGAACTTCACGACTGTGCACGGCTACGACGTCCCCCCGCCGCTCGTGCAGGCGGGGCTCGACGGCGAATATCGTCAAGCGATGGATGCGGTGCGGGCCGATATCGATCAACTAAAAAAAATCAACGTGGAAGCCGCGCTCTATGCCATTCCCTTCGGCTTCAAGGTCCGCTGTCTGTTCAAGATGGATTTCGCCGAGGCTGAGTACATCGCCAAGTTGCGGTCCGGCGTGAAGGGACACTGGTCGTATCGGACGATCGCCTGGCTGATGAAGCAGAAGCTCGCCGAACGCTATCCCTCCCTCGGTATGCACATGCAAGCCACCTCACCCGACATCGAAGACACCCTTACGCGGTAGCGGTCCTTGATCACGCGCGCGTCATGAGCCAGTATCAAATACAGTGCGAAGCCGCTCTCCTGGCAGGAGATTGGGAGCGCGCAACCCAGGCGGCCCTTGCCTGGACGCGCTATCCCGCCTCGGTTGATCCGCGTGATCCACGTCCGCATTTTGTGTTGAACGTCGCGCATCTGATGAACGCGCGGTTCGCCGAGGCCTGGGCGAGCCATGCCGAGTGCCTGCAGGGGGCGGAGGACATCGCCTTGGTCAAGAAGTGGGTGGAAGGACTCCTCGCGCAGCATGCCGACGACGCGCCTGCGCATCTGATCATGGGCTTATTTTTAGCCCAGTCGGGACAGTCCGAACAGTCGCTGCAGAGCTACAAGGAGGCGGCCAGGTTGGCGCCGCAATCGGCCTACCCGCATTACTTCCTCGCGCAGATTCACGAACGGGCCGGTCATCTTGAGATGGCGATCAAAGAATATCGCGAGGCCGTCCGCCTCGACCCCGCGTACGCGCCGGCCAGAACCAATCTAGGCGTGGCCTATCAGGAACAAGGGCGTTTGGAGATGGCCATTCCGCAGTACCGGGAGGTCATCAAGCTCAACCCGAATGACGCCGTCGCACACGCGAATCTTGCCTGCGCGCTCGCCGAACAGGGAAAGACGCAGGCCGCGCTCTTGGAATACCAGGAAGCGCTTCGCTTGAATCCGCGTGACGGGGAAGTGCATTTCGCACTGGGCGGTCTGTACGAGACCAAGAACCGTCCGGATTTGGCGATGAAGGAATACCGAGCGGCGGTCGAGGCCAAGCCGGACCTCGCAGCGGCCCACTCGGCGCTCGGCTGGATGCGCTTCGACCGCGGCCACCGTGAGGAAGCGATGGAGTGCTTCAACCAGGCTCTGAAATTCGATCCCGAGAATGCGAGAGCCTACCTGGGTGTCGCCAAGTGCTACGCGAGCCGCGGCAAGGTGCAGCTGGCGATCGAGAACTACACCAAGGCCATCAAGTACGAGCAGGACCCGCAGAGAAAGAACGAGATCATGAACAACCTCTACAAGGAAGGAGGAACGTGGGATACGTGAAGCGGATCGTCGGGCTGCTTGCTCCGGCGAGGGGTAGGGAAGGCGCCCACACAACTCAATACGCCCACAGTCGTAGCGATAGCGTCATCAACGCCGTCCTACCTGCCGGGATTAATCGACAGAAAGATGGTGGCATTGCCCCGATTGAGCAAGAGAAGAACGGGCGAGCTCGGGCTCAGCTGACCCGTGAGCCGATCAAAATCCCGAACGTCTTTCACCGGCTTGCGGTTGATTTCGCGAATGACGTCGCCCGTTCGTACTCCGGCTCGCTCCGCAGGACTGTCAGCTTCTATCTCCGTCACGATGACTCCAGACCGGGTTTTCGATCGTCCGAATCGTTCCGATTGATTCGCGGCGTCTTCAACCGTGAGCCCCGCGAGCGCGTGCTCGCCCTTGCTGTTCCCGCTGTCTCGACGACCGGTCTTCGCAAGCTCCTTCGGGAGCTCCGCGATCGTGAGGGTGAGATACTTCGTCTTTTTGTCGCGGATGATGGAAACCGTCACGCTTGTGCCAGGCGACGTGTCGGCCACCAGCGATCGCAATTGACTGGGATCGCGGATCGCGGTCCCATTGAAGGCCGTGATGATGTCGCCGCGCTCGAGCTTCGCCTTCGACGCGGGACTGTCATCCATCACGTCCGCGACCAAGGCGCCCCTTGCGTCGGCGACGCCGAATTCTTTGGCGAGGTCCGGAGTCACCTCTTGAATAGACACACCAATCCAGCCCCTCACCACTTTCCCGTGCTTGACCAGACTGTCCATGACACTCTTGGCCATGTTGCTGGGAATGGCGAAGCCGATGCCCATATACCCGCCGCTTTGCGTGAAGATGGCCGTGTTGATGCCGATGAGTTCGCCCCTCAAGTTGACCAGGGCGCCACCGGAATTGCCAGGATTGATGGCCGCATCGGTCTGAATGAAGTCCTCATAGTCCACAATGCCCATGTTCGCGCGGCCGACTGCGCTAATGATGCCCATCGTGACGGTTTGACTCAGTCCAAACGGGTTGCCGACAGCGAGCACCATCTCGCCGACCTGCAACTGTCCGGCATCGCCCCATGCCAGCACAGGAAGGCCCGAAGCATCGATCTTGATGACCGCTACGTCGGTCTTGGGATCCGTGCCGACGATCTTGCCCTTGAAGGTGCGCTTGTCTGGTAAGGCGACGGTCAACTCGTCCGCCGCCTCGACAACATGATTGTTGGTGACGATGTATCCGTCCGATGTGACGATGACGCCGGACCCGAGTCCCTGCTCGCGGTAATCGCGAGGCGCCGGCAAGCGGCGCTCGAATTCTTCCCCGAAGAAACGGCGAAAAAAAGGATCCTCGAAGAACGGGCTTGGGAACCGGTCGCCCCGCGGAGCACTCTTCTTGACAGAAGCGATGTTGACAACGGAAGCCTTCGCCTGTTTCGCAATCGCGACGAAGGGTTGGGAAGAGGCGACCGTCTCCGCCGCCGGCGGGGTGGGTTGAGCTGCCACCGCCGTCTGTTCCGATACCGCCGTGTCCGACGGCGGAGAACAGGCCCATGGGCCTGCGACGAGCAGGAGGATTCCTGCGACGGATAGAACCACGAGGCCCCATTGGATCAATTTGACGGAATGGTTCATGACAACACCTTCATGACTCGCACGACTCGACGCGAGTCAGCGCCCTCCACGTCCTGTTCGTGTTTATGCTGCAATCTGCGCTGCAGTCCGACTCCTTTGACCGGCGCTGCGAATAGAGTCTCGCCGGCTCATTCGCTGGGAGCGAGCGGTTCTGTTCTTCAGAATGAGCGGATCGGTGACATAGCCGCAGTTCAGGCATTTCCATCCGTCATATTCCCACGCGCCGGTTGCAGTCACCCCGCCGAAAAAGGACACATCAATGGTCAATCCTCCGCAACGTTCGCATTTCATGGTCCTCACCTCCTTGAGCGGCATTGTTGCCCTGGCGATCCGGATTCATTCGTCCTTTCCCGTGATTCTTCCCCTTACCTGGCTCCACCGGACCCTTCCGTGAATGCCTCTCCCAGCAGGCGAGATTCTTTGCTTCCTCCACCCTCCGACCGCGGGATCGGGGATAACGGACCAACGGGAAGTTTCTCGATCAGACGAATGCGTTTGACCTGATCCTCAGGCAACTTTGCGCAACATCGTTTTCCTGTCCGTTGGCTCTTCACGATCCTTGGATGTTTCGTCGCAATAGGATGCCCACACCGCAACGGCCCAAGTGAAGAGCATGACACTAATCAGTGCAATCGCGGCATACATGGTCACCCCTCCCTTCCACTTTTTCCAGAAGGGGCCGGGCGTATCTTCACGCCGCGGCCCCCCACAGATTTCTCTCAACTAGTCTTGATGGGCACGTGCTGACGGATGAACGTCACGATCGGATCGATATCCGACTGCGAGTAGTAGTGCTTGCGCACCCCTTCCTCGAACACAGCGAGTGCCTCGCGCACGAGCTGTTGTGCCAACGCGTGATCCTTGGCCTCGTAGGCCTTAGCCGCTTGATTCAACTTTCGAAGGACGACCGCCTGAGGCGTTCGAGGATCATTGGCGTAGACATACCGATAATCCTTCTTGAAGAGCTCCTGTTCGATGTCCTTGACCCACGGCGCCGCATCGGCCTCGGCTCCGGAGATCCATCCGGCTGCGTGAACTGCTGTCGGCATCAGAGCCATCCCGCCGATCAGCAGGGACAACGCGCACAAAACGGCTGTCGCTTTCATATGTCCCTCCTTGGGTTATGCGTGATGGTTTGTGACGAAGTACGGAAGGTCGTCATGCGGGCTCATCATCAATACCAGCATGACGACTCCGCCTAACGCCTGTGCAAATAATTCTTCTCCAAGAAATGTCAAGACCGGGTCCAGAACCAGAGCCAAACAGTTCAAGGGGGGGGATCTTGACCACAACCAAACAGGACTTACTGTTTTCCGGTCGGAGAGATTGTCTCTGTCCGGCTATCGCGACCGAATGAGGGATGGAGTCGGGGAGTTTCTCCGGCGTCGTTGCTCAAGGTCGAGTGTGGAGGCAGGGCATCCGTGAGCAAACTCACGCATCAAGAAAGGAGGTCTGTGATGAATCTGGTGCGTTGGAATCCATTGCGCGAGTTGGAAGAAATGTCCGAGCGACTCAATCGGGTTATTGCGCGACAGGACACGCGTGGATCAAACGGCAAGGAAGTCATGACCGTGGCGGATTGGGTGCCTTCCGTCGACATCAGTGAAACCGACGAGGCTTTTCACATTGCGGCAGAACTCCCGGAGGTCAAGAAAGAAGATGTGAAGGTCACGCTGGAAAACGGTGTTCTCACGCTGCAAGGGGAACGGAAGGAAGAGCGGGAGGAGAAGGGTCGCAAGATCCACCGAACCGAGCGCTCGTACGGACAGTTCGTACGAAGCTTTACGCTGCCCGATGGAGTCGATGATACCAAGGTAAAGGCCGAATTCAAGGAAGGCGTGCTCCATCTCCACCTACCGAAATCGGAAAAGGCAAAGCCGAAAGCCATCGAAGTCAAAGTGGCTTGACGGCTGATCCGTCCCGCCCCGGCATCGCGATACCGACGAGAACAGCCCGTCTCTCAAAAGACGGGCTGTTCTGTATCTGCGCCGCACCCTCCCCCTTGACTTTTCTTTCACTGGTATTATTGAGGGGCCATTGAACCGCTGGACTGGATGGACTTGGTGGAGGGCCCACTGTCTGGAATGGCGGTCATGTGCCGGTTAGCCTGCTAGGCCCTCTCACCTCCTCATCGATTCCAGCTCTTCGAAACAACCAACCATCAATCATGTTCACCCATGTGGTGAAAGGAGGGGTATCGCGATGGCGGTCTTGAATCAACTACCCGTTATCTTTCGAAAGGACTCCGTTGAGTCGCAAATCGATCGTCTGTTTGACGACGCGATTCGATCCGTGACCGAGTGGTCACAGGCTTGGGATCCGAGGTGCAACGTCTTTGAAGACGAACAGGGCTTCACGGTGCAGATGGCGCTTCCGGGGTTGGAGGCCGATCGCATTGATGTACAGGTGGAGAAGAACGTGCTCCACGTGAAAGGTGAGGGAAACAACAGCGCGTCGGAGGACAGAAAGTGGTATAGGCGCGATATTGGGGAGGGGGCATTCTCCTGCTCGTTCCGACTCCCTGACGATGCGGACCAGGAGAAGGCCATGGCCTCATATCGGCAGGGACTGCTGACGATCACTTTTCCCAAGCGAGAGAAAGCGAGGTCACGGCAGATCACAATTGCGTGTCAGTAAATGCTGGAGTGACAGGCTCGCCGGCGGTTCAAAGGCAATGGGCGCCGGCGAGGCCTCACAGTGATAGCGGAGGCCATTCAGGCGTTTGATTGAGTACGAGGATGTCGCTACATGAATTGGTTTTATCCATGAAGTCGAAAGGAGGTGAACACGATGATGGATCTAAGCTCCGTAGTTGATGCGAGCTTGGTGGTCGCCGGAGTCATCGGGACGCTCATGATGGGGATGTCCGCGTTGTCTTCTGATTCCACCACCGTGTCCACGCACTCTGAGCAGGCGGGACGACAGGCGGCGCGCACTGAGCGGTCGATACTCCCGAAAGCGGCTTGAACCCATGTACGTCAAAGGAGGTGAGAGTAATGAAATATCTGCCATGGACTCTGGCCGTCGTCGCGATTTGGCTCATCGCAGCACCGTTCGTGCTCGGGTACGCCAACACGGAACCAGCCATGCACAACGACGTCGGAGTCGGTGTTGCGATCCTGTTGGGCGCGCTGATTTGGGGATTTTCTGAACTGCGCAGCCACGGGCTGAATACGGGCGTCCAGGCGCAACGTCGGTAACCGGTCTAGGCGGTCGAGCCAAGGGTCTGTCTTGACAGCAAGGCAGACCCTCGTCGTCTATAGTCGAGTGAGCTGGTTTGCATATCTGAAGGCGGAGAACGCGGAGGGTCCAAGAGGGAGCAGGAGAGGCTTGCTACAGTTCTCTGATCGCCCCCTGCAGCACCGTGATCTGCGTGACCGGATCGCCGGACGATTTGAGCTCCGTCCGGATCTGATCCTTGAGGTAGGACGAGTACCCGACGCGGTCGATGAGGAGGTCGAGGAATCGTTCAGCGGGAAGGAGGCTCTGCTTCTTCAGCTCTTCCACGGTCTCGTCGCTGACCGGCACATAGGTGCTTCCGAGATGGAACACCACGTTGTAGTACCGGCCTTGGCCGATTCTTTCAAAGCGTAACCCCTTCACCCTTCACTCCTTCAGCCCGGCAAGAGGGGCTCATTCTAGCCAGGTTCAGGTCGCGAAGACAAGTGCGGTCCGGCGAAGCGGCGCTTCACGCGCCTTTGCCCTTTTTGCCGAAGTATTCCTCCCGGCTGACCGTCACATCGGCTACGAACATGACGCCGGAGTGCCGTTCGAACAGCGGTCGCAGACCGGCCAGGATCGGCTCGACTTTTTCTTCCGGCACGACGGTCATGATCATCTCGAGGCTCTCTTGCTCGCTGAACATGAAGTGGGCCTCGCGCACTCCATGGTGGCCCTTTCCGGACACGTTCCCGATGATGGTGTAGCCGGTGGCATTGACCCGATCCAGCAAGTCGGTCACGAACGCTCGGTGTTCTCCCGCGACGATCACTCGGATTTCCTTCATCGGATGCAATGTCAAACCCATCGACAAACTCCTTTCCCGGCCTTCATTCAGAGGGTTAATGCTGAGGCTCAGGCTGAGTCAAACAGGCATGTTTGCTCGACCTTAACCTTGACCTGCAATGGTCTCATCCCTATTCGATCGGGCGCCACGTCCCGCTCGGGCGATACCGATACCATACCTGGTCTTCCGGATCGAGTGCGACGAGGTGCACCCACTCGTTGTGGTAGTAGTGCCGCAACACTTCGTGTCGCACGATCAGCTTGTCGATCCGTTCACGGGGTGCCTCGATGATGGTCAACAGCCGCATCGGTTCGTGGTACGGGACCTCCCCATTCATGACCGTCTGTCTGGCCAATCCCAGGCGGAGATCGCTCCAGGGTCCCGACATGATGCCGAGCCGCCCGACCACGTTATGGTAGATCTTGCTGCCGCTGCCGTATACCTCGTTGTCGACCGCCGAAAAATAGTGCTCCATGTTGATCCACTGAGCGACGACTTGCGGGGCAGTCAACAGGACTTCGAGGAGACGGTTGCTCGGGTCTTCCCGATGGTCGTAGGAGTGCAGGAAGACGCGCCCGCCCAGATCGAGCCCTTTCGTGAGCTCCCGCCGCCCGATCAGGAAGGCCGCATTCCCGGACAACCCCCACTCAGGACGCACTTGGCTCCAATCGACGCTCCGACGACGGACATGCGCTTCGGCCGGAGTTTCCTCCAAGGCTTCCTGAACGTCGGGAAAGCGCGCACACCGTTCCCGGCTCGTGAGCGCGGAGGCTTTCTTGAGATCCTCCTGGAGGCGCGCGAGGTCCGCGCGATGCGTCGGCGGGACGTCCTCGAGGTCCAGCAGGCGGACGTCGTCCGTCGTCGTATCGATTTGGCCGGCGAGGAAGTGCGTATCCGACGGGATCTCGATCCCTGTCTTGCGCAGCCGCTCGCGGACACGCGGGTTGTTCGCCATCATGGCCAAGACGCGGGCGTTCGGCCTGCCCTCATTGCCGCCGCAGGCGCCGCAATCGAGCGCCGATTCATACGGATTGTTGTCCGACGTGCTGCCGTGCGCGCAGAACAGGACGAGGCGCGCGAAGTGGTTGGTCAACCCCATCATGTGGAGGGCCGTGTCGACCGTCAGTGTCTGCTCATCGAGCGTAAAGCCGGTGCGCGTGATCCGCTCCTTGTGCCGCGAGGCGGCCCGCGCGTTGAGGTCGTAGCGGCGGCGCAAGAGGCCGACCAACTCGTTCACCGCCTCTGCCGAGAGGCCAGCCTGGCCCGCGGCTTCCGTTAAAGCCGGATCCGATTCGTCCGATCCACTCAAGGCCCGCTGCCTAAGGCCTTCGACCAACGCGGGCGTGATGCGTGAGCTGCGCAACCCGATCCGTTCCCGAAGCGCTTTTCTGACGAGGGCCTGTTGCTCGGCAGCCAGCATTTCCGCCGTTTCGGCCGGCGCGAGCTTGTCAACCGTGAGCGTCGTGGCCAGCGCCGGAACGAACAGGCCCCGCAGCCAAGCGGTCCAGCGCCGGTAGAGCGACGGAATCAGCGTCTTGCCGAAAATCGGGAGGCCGTAGAACCAGCCCAACGATTCGACCATGACATAGGGCGTGACGACGTTTTCTTTCAAATCGTGCAGGAGCGTGTGGCCTGCGTGAACCCATTTGGCCCGCACCTCGTGCTTCGACACCGCCTGATCGAAGTAGCTTCGGGGGATTTCCCGCACCTCGTTCTTGGCCCGCATGATGACCGGAAACTGTTCCGTCTCGTGCTCCTTGCCCCAGGCGCGATAGCGGATGAAGGCCGCGAAGAATCCGGCGAAGCCGAAGGTTTCGTGGGGCCCGACCGATTCGAGATGGCGGCGGAATGGCTCCGATCGCACGTCGATGCAGTAGACCGACTGCGAGTAGGGACGACTGATCATAGGGGCTCGCGTCGCCTCCCCCTCACGCGCGTTACGCGCGAGTTTTCCAATTAGCGATTCCTGATAGCCCGCTTCAAAAGCCTTGAGCCAGACCGGACCATGGTCGGACTCTGGGAACGCTTCGATCCAGTCGATAAGCTGTTTGAGATCGCTCGGTGCTTGGTCGGCGAGTACCACGGGATCGATCTCGAACGACCGAACCAAGGCGATCAGCCGTTTCGCCATGCCTCGCCTGGCCGCGGCGTGCTGGCGTGGGACGACCTCGGCCCGGTACCGCTCAATCACCCTGCCCCATCCGTCATGTTTCTGGTGCCGCAGCCGATCGACTTCTTCCGCATAGAGCGCGGGCAACCGCCCCGCCACGCGCTGCCGTCTCAGATAGTATTCGTCTGGATTGGTCCGCATGTACGCGGTTACGGTGTCGTAACGCCCCGCGATGCCCAGCTCCTCTTGGCAGGTCTTCTGCACCAGCTCGCGTGCGTACCAAAGGCGAATCGCGAGAAACTTCACGAGACCGACAGGGTACAGTTGCTGCCAGGGATAATCTCGCTCCTCTGCGCGCCACTTGATGAAGCCGGCCCAGCCTGGCAGCGCGGTCAACTGCAGCGACAGATAATCCTGTCGCAGCTTGGCAGGGATGCCGAGCAGGTCGAGGCTTTCGAGCAGCGCGTCTTCCGGGTACTCGGGGAGTTGCTTGATCTTGCGTTTGCTGTCCGCGATGCCGCAGGGAGACCACTCGTGTACCGCGAGCGCCTTCCACGCGTCGTACAATCCTTTTTCCCGCCCCGGCATGGGCCAGGTCGCATGGCCCTCGTCCAGGAAAGCCTCGCACCACTTGATCATTTGGTCGTTGATCTGCCGGACGATGTCCGTCCCGAACGTGTCATCGCACCAGTGCGAGAGCGTCAACCAGCGGCCGAGTGCCGCCTGATCGCCTTCTGCGATGGCCCGGACACGCTCGCGCAGATCCGGAAATGTCGCGACGGGAGCCAATTTCTCGGCGAGCCGGTCGATCAGCTCCTGCGAGGATTCGGCCAACGGCGCGTCGAGCGGTTCGACGACCGGCGTACAGAGTCCCTCCGAGAGACAGGCCCGCAGCACCTCGCCGTGGGTCAGCGTGCGCGATCCGATCGAGACCTGTTTGTCCCGGACGAGCGGCGTCAATGCCGCGTCGAGGTCCTGGATCCTGATGCGGCCCGACCGGAGATACGCGCGATACTGATGGCTGGGCAGATAACCGTCGCCGCCCATGAACTGCTTGCCGCGCCGCACGGTTTCTTCGAACGGCAGATATTCAAGGCTGTGGAGTGGATTGTGATGGACGAAGGTCCGCATGGGCCAATATTGCGCGATGACTTCGCCGGCGAGCTTGACCACGCCGCGCAGCTCCATCCGTCTGGTTTCGATGTCGATCGAGCGGGCTACTTCATCCATGCGAACCATCCTGTTTCAGCGGTCGTCGGCATTGCCCCTGGTCCGAACAGATGCGCGGGGAGCACGCCCAGCATGACCAAGGCCAGCACGACGAGGAGCAGAGAAGCGAATTCGGCCCAACCCAGATCGGCAAGCCGGAGGTCCGATCGGCGCGGCCCAAAGAGCAGCCGTTGCACCAGGTCGAGGATGTACCACGATGCGGCGAGCCAGACGAGCAGGACACAGACGAGTGCGATCGAAAAGGACACCGTCGGAGCCAGCAGCAGCCCGATAAAACCGGCAAAGACGCCGAACGGCGGCAACCCGATCGCGGCCAATCCAAGCAGCGAGAGCAGGACCGCGTAGTGCGGCATACCCGCCGCCAGCCCGCTGATCGATTGCGGGTCCACATCGTCGCCGTATCGCGAACGGACTACCTGCCAGGCGATCAGCAGTCCGCTCGTCACGAGCGCCACGGCGGCGGTAAAGACCGCGGCGCCTGGTCCCGTACCCCGTGCCGATGCTGCGAACCACCACAGCAGGCACAGAAAAGAGAGACTGCCGTAGGCAAGGCGTAACCGCACGCGCGATTGGGCCAGCGCTTTCACGGCTCCGTACAGCGAACCGACGACTGCCGTCACCGAGACGGCGCTGGCGAGACCATCCGGCACAACCCCGATCGTCGCGGTGAGGCTGTGAAGGCCGATGACCGGGAGCAAAACCGACAAAAACGAGGGGAGGTTACCCGGCAATCTTGTCAGCGCCGCCAAATACCCCCCGTGCAATGGGGCCAGCGGCAGGAAGACGGCGCCGGCCAACAGGGACGCGATAGCCGAGAGGGACGGATAGACAAACGCGGCGGCAACCGCCATCACCATGCTGAACCCAAAGGTCCCGATGCCCCACCAGGACATCGGCCAGAGCGGCGAATGGTGGCGGTAGAGCAGCAGGCCGATGAGCCCACCGATCGTGGCCAGCAGGATGTGTCCTACCGGTCCGTTCTGCGTCAGGACACCGAGGCCCAATCCGAGGAAGAGCAACGTCATCACCGAGGACGATCGATAGAGGGGATGGACAGGCTGGCCGAGGAGCGAGACGACCGCTGCGAGGGGCAAGAGCACGAGGAAAAGGAATCCCTCGGTCGGGCCAGCCAGAAATCCCGCCAGCCCTCCGATCGCGCCCAGACTGACCACGGCCGTCGCGATCGCACAGACCTTGAGCCAGTCCGGAATCGACCAGCAGGCGAAGCTCAGCAGCGCGCCCACGAGGGGAATGCCGACCGCGATGAGGGATGCGGTAGTGGTCCCCATCATCGCACCCATCCTTGAGCACGCTTATCGACTCGATGCGCCGCCTGTTGCATGAACTGGCCGAGCTTTCGGTAGAACTCGTCCGCGTACAGCCGGTGCATAAACAGCACATAGAGACGGATCCGCAGTCCGTCGATCCAATCCGGCATTCGCACCGTCCGGTCATGGGCCCGCAGATAGAGGTACGACCAGCCGAAACCGGTCAGCAGCGTGGTGAGGACGACGATCAACTCGAAGATCCAGCTCGGCAGCGTGGCGGCCTTGAAATAGAAGGCGACCTCCTCCGGGTCTGGATAGAGAAACGCGGTGAACGATTCCACGGCAAATAGATAGATGAAGACGATGAAGGAGAGGATGGCCAGCATCGTGGCCGACACCTTCCAGGACGCCACGGCACGCAGGCGCATCAGCGTCAGGATCGCCTGGGACGACGTGATCCAAATGAAGAACAAGAGGATGACGTTGCCCTGCGACTCCAACAGCGGAATGTGCAGGACGCCGTGCGTCACGAGGAGGATCACCAACGGGATGAACAGTGTGGTGACGAAGCCGGTCGTCCACGTCAGCCAGGAGAAAGCCTCCTCTTCTTCCTCGTGGTCCCCATGGGGCAAGTGCGGCTCCAGCCTGGCCTTGTGAATGACGTTCCCGCAATTCAGGAACACGGTGGCTTTGAACAATCCGTGGGCGATGAGATGGAACACGGCGAGGGAGAAAGCACCGAGGCCGCATTCCATGATCATATAGCCCATTTGGCCGATCGTGGAGAAGCCGAGCGTCTTCTTGATGTCGTTTTGCGCCAGCATCATGGTGGCGCCGAGGATGGCCGTGAGCGTGCCGATGGCGAAGGCGATGTGCAACGTCGTCGGACTGAGACCGAACAGCGGCGCCAAGCGGTTGATCAGAAAGCCGCCGGCATTAATGATGCCGGCGTGCAGCAGCGCGTGCACAGGAGTCGGCGCGTACAGCGATCCCGGCAGCCACAGATGCAACGGAAACTGCGCCGACTTTCCCATCGCACCGACGAACAGCAGCAGGGCGACGGCCGTTGCGGCGCTGATCTCCCCTCCGGGCCAGAACGACAGGGTGATCGGCGTCTCGGCGGCCCGTGCGAACAGGTCCTGGAATTCGAGCGTCCCGTAGAGGTGATAGGCGAGCACGATCCCCGTGAGGAACGCGGCGTCGGCCACGCGCAGCAGCGTAAAGGTCTTGAACGCCCCCTCGAGTGTGCCCGCATGTCCGTGGTTGTGCGCCAAGAGGTAGAGCAGGTAGCTGAGGATTTGCCAGAACAGAAACAACATCATGAGATTCGCGCTGGAGACCATGCAGAGCAGCACGAAATCGGTGAAGCAGATCATCGCCAAATACCGGCGAAAGTGGCGATCCTGGTACATGTAGCCCGTCGAGTAGCAATAAATGACGGTGCTGACGCCCGTGATCAACGTCATCATGACGGCGCTCAACCGATCGACGTAGAAGCCGATCGGAAATGCGAGGGAGCTGAGCGAGGCGGGTTCGTACAAACGAAGGGTTTGCGGGCCCCGGTTGGCGACGACGAATAGCAGGACAGTGGCGCTGACGAAGGCGGCGCCGACGAAATAGGCCGCGATCTGCGCGCGTGCATACCGCGAGCGATCGGGGCCGATCAGCACGAGGCTTGCGGCCAAAAACAGCAGCAGCGGAATGGCCAGCACGAGCAGCACGATGACCTCGCAGCCCTACGAGAGGGAATGACGATTCGCATCACGACGGAAGTCGTCGGGACGAGCACGCTCCGTCTGATCATAGAATAGCTCATCATTAATACGCTGTCAGAACTTTCGTCAAGGCACCCGTCCCTGCGCACGCTTGTCGAAGCGATTGAGGAATTGGATGGCGGTGCGGCCCAGTCGTTCATAGGCCTGGTCTGCGTAGAGCCGATGCATGAACAGCACGTAGAGGCGGAGCCTCATAGCCTCAATCCAGACGGGCATCCGCATCGTCTGACCGTGGGCACGCAAGTAGAGGTAGGCCCAACCGAGACCGGTCAGCACGGTGGCGAAGACCACCATCAACTCGAAGAGCCAGCTCGGCAGCGCGGCGGCCTTGAAGTAGGAGGCGACTTCTTCTGGATCGGGGTACAGGAACGCCGTAAAGGACTCGACGGCGAACAGATAGATGAAGACGACGAACAAGAGCGTGACGAGCATCGCAACGGACACCTTCCACGACTCGACCTGCCGAAGGCGCGTCAGTGTCAAGATGGCCTGCGACGACGTGACCCAAATGAAGAAGAGGAAGATGACGGTCCCCTGGGATTCCAGCAGCGGGATGCGCAGCAGACCATGCGTGACCAATAAGATTACCAGCGGAATGAACAGCGTCGTCGCAAATCCGGTCGTCCAGGTGAGGCGAGAGAAGCTTCGTTCTTCCTCCTCGTGGTCCGCGTGGGGGAAATGAGGTTCTTGGCGCGCCTTCTGGATGACGTTCCCGCTGTTCAGGAACATCGTGGCCTTGAACAGCCCGTGGGCGATCAGATGGAACACCGCGAGCGAAAAGGCGCCGAGGCCGCATTCCATGATCATATAGCCCATTTGACCGATCGTGGAGAAGCCGAGCTGGTTCTTGATGTCGCTCTGGGTCAGCATCATGGTAGCGCCGAGTATGGCCGTGAGCGTGCCGATAGCGAAGGCGATGTGCAACGTCGTCGGACTGAGGCCGAACAGCGGCGCCAAGCGGTTGATCAGAAAGCCGCCGGCATTGATGATGCCGGCGTGCAGCAGCGCCGTGACCGGCGTGGGTGCATAGAGATAACGGGGGAGCCAGACGAAGAGAGGAAACTGCGCCGACTTGCTCATGCCGCCGATGAAGAGCAGCAGCGTCACGGCGGTCGTGCCGTCGAGATCAATCCCCGGCAGCAGCGACACCGTCGCCGTAGAGGCCGCCGCCCGTTCGAACAACTCGTGGAACTCCAGGGTGCCGTACAGCGAATGGGCCAGCGCGAGGCCGGCGAGAAAAGCGACGTCGCCGATCCTCAAGATGGCGAACATGCGGAACGCGCTCTCCAGGGTGCCGGCGTGTGTGTGGTTGTGGATGAGGAGATACAGCAGATAGCTAAGGACCTGCCACAGCAGGAACAGCATCATGAGGTTCGCGCTGGAGACCAGGCAGAGCAGCACGAACGTGGTAACCCCGATCAGCGCGAGATACCGGAACTCGTGCGCCTCCTGATACATGTAGCGGAGAGAATAGGTATAGATGATCGTCCCGACCGCGGAGATCAAGACCATCATGACCGCGCTCAGCCGATCCACGTAGAACCCGATGGGAAACGCGAGCGACGCCAGGGACGCCGGATCGTAAAATCGGATCGTGATCGGACCTTGCGTGGCGACCAGATAGAGCGTGCCGACCGCACCGACGAAGGCCGTGCCGATCGGCACGGCGGCGAGCATCGCGCGCGTTCGTTGTGACGCCTCACCGCCCGCTGAGACCATCAGTGCGGCCAGCAGAGGCAGCAGCGGCACAAGCAGCACGGCTGACATCGGCATTGCACACCCCCGAAAACACGAAAGCCAACCGCAGGCTCGACTGCTCGTCGAGACGCTTGGTTGGCTTGTACTGCAACCGGTCTCGCGTCTCACGCGAACTGGTCACCCTACGGCCTTGGTTGCATCCATCACGATGGTTCTGCCTGTCTCATGCCATCGCGGACAGGGAACACCATCGGACGAATATGCAGTCCCTTATCCGGCATGTGTCTCGACAGAGTCAAGACATCGGGTACATTGCCCGCGGGGATCTAGGCCTTCGGGCCCACGAACCCCACCTTTCGGCTCAGCAGGAGCCGACATTGTCCTTGTGGCTCTCTCCGCGATCCTCCTATAATCGGCCTTGGCCATTCGACCAAGAGGGGAGTGTGATGGACAATGAACGGACCAAGGGCGAGACCGAAGGCGCGATCCGCACCGCCATCATCAAGTTCGAGCAGGAGTTCATGGGGCGGGGCCCCAGCGACGTGCGGGCATTTATCGTGCGAGATCTCGTGGTCGTGCGCCTGAAGGGCGTGCTCACGCCAGCCGAGCGGCAATTAGCCAAGACGCCCGAAGGCGTGGACATGGTCAAACGAATCCGCCAAACGCTCATTGCTCAGGGGCGCGATCGGCTCTTTGAACAAGTCGCCGACATCATCAAGGCCAAGGTGCTGGCCCTCTTTATGGATATCGATGCGCAGATCGGTGAGAAGGTCTTTGTGTTTACGGCGGATCGCGATTTAGAGCCTCCCGCGAAATCATGACATAGAATCACGCGTAAACTGCGCCCAGCGGAGGAAGCGCCGCAGCGCTTGAAAGCGACGAACTAGCCCTGGCATCCTAAGCCATGGCCGGTCGCACGCTTGAAACTCTGCCCTTCGACAACAGCTACGCGCGTCTTCCCGACGCCTTCTACGCGAAACTGAATCCGACGACGTTTTCGTCGCCGTCGTATCTCGTGAGCTTCAATCCCGCCGCCGCCGCACTCATCGATCTCGATCCGAGCGAAGCGAAGCGACCGGAATTCGCCGGTGTCTTCGGCGGCGGCATGTTGGCGCCGGGCATGGACCCGCTCGCGATGGTCTACTCGGGCCATCAGTTCGGCGTCTACGTGCCGCAGCTCGGCGATGGGCGCGCCATCCTGCTGGGCGAAGTGAAGAGCGACCGAGGCGACCGCTGGGATTTGCACCTCAAGGGCGCGGGGTTGACGCCCTTCTCACGGGACGGGGACGGGCGGGCGGTCCTGAGATCGACGATCCGCGAGTATCTCTGCTGCGTTGCGATGCAAGGCCTCGGTATCCCGACGACCCAAGCGCTCTGCATCGTCGGCAGCGACGACAAGATCTATCGTGAGCAAATCGAGACGGGAGCGATGCTGCTGCGCATGGCGCCCTCGCATGTCCGTTTCGGCACATTCGAGATATTCTATTACCGTAAGCAGCATGAGGAGCTGAAGGTCCTGGCGGACTACGTCATCGATCAGCATTTCCCTCACCTCCGGTTGGCCGGGGATCGGTACGGCCGCTTCTTCGCCGAAGTCGTCGAGCGGACGGCGAAACTGATCGCGCAGTGGCAGGCAGTCGGCTGGGCGCACGGGGTGATGAATACGGATAACATGTCGATCCTGGGCCTTACGCTCGACTATGGACCGTTCGGCTTCATGGACGACTATGATGCCGGCTTCATCTGCAATCATTCCGATCACAATGGTCGCTACGCTTTCAATCAGCAGCCCTATATTGGATTATGGAATCTCAGCTGTCTCGCGCAGACCCTGTTGCCGCTGGCGGAAAAGGACGTCCTGAAAGCCGGTCTGGACATGTACACGCCGCTGTTCGAGCAGGAGTATCTGAAGCGCATGCGCGCGAAGTTGGGATTGCAGGAGGAGCGAGCAGAAGACGATGAACTGATCCGTGACTTCCTGGGGCTGCTCCAAGAAAGTCACGCCGATTACACGATCGTGTTCCGGGAACTGGGAACCTTTTCTTCCAATCCCGGGGCGCCGAACGAACGGCTGCGCGAGCACTTTCTGAACCGAGATCGATTCGATGAGTGGGCCGCGCGGTATGGGGCGCGGGTACGAGGCGAATGCAGTCGGGACGACGAACGAAGCGTGCGGATGAACGAGGTCAATCCCAGGTACGTTCTGCGCAACTACCTCGCTCAGACCGCTATTGAAAAGGCCCAGCAGAAGGACTTTTCAGAGATCGAGAGACTGCTCACTCTGCTGCAATCTCCCTACAGTGAACATCCCGGCATGGAGAGCTATGCCGCCCCGCCCCCCAATTGGGGCAAGCACTTAGCGGTGAGTTGCTCTTCCTAACGTCAGCGGTGACTCGGCACTCTTTATGCTCTTTCGGGGGATAGAATTTTCCTCTGGGAGGCTGCCAGAGTCGATGCACAGCGGCTTCTCAGAGCGGTCTCCGAAATCAGGGGTCATCGCAGGTTGTGATGCACTATCTCATCTCTCTCAAGGCCAGAGCGATCCTGTGTTACCTCACTGCCGCCGCTGGGCTGGTAGGCTCTTTGACCGCCTGTCCCGGAGGCGGAGGCGAGTCGAGCTCTCCATCGGTGACGGCATCAGTGGCCGTGAGCGGGACCGTTGCCGGTACGCGCATCGTCGCGATGAATGACAATGATCAGATTCTCGCCCAGGACGACACGGCCGGGCGCGCTGCAACCGCGCCAGGTCAATTCCCCTTTACCCTGATCGATCTTCTGACCGCCCAGAACCTGCGCCTGTTTTTCGTCAGCAATGGCATGGTGTTTCCGTTCTACCTCGGCTCGACGAACGTGTTTTCGTTCAATGCCGGCGGGCAGAGCAACCTCGGGTTCGTCACGATGAATATGGCAACCGGCCGTTCGACGCCGCAATTTCCTCCACAGAACTTCACCACCAAGCCTGAAAATCCGAGCCTGCCGCCCGGTCTCATCCCTGCTGCGGTCCCGACCGTCTCGGTCGCGAGTCCATTACCCGGAGCCTCGGTACCGGTTGGTCCTGTGTCCCTGTCCTTTGCCGTCCAGCACCACACGATCGGCAATCCCGGCAGCTCCCATCTGCACATCTATCTCGACAACGATCCCGTCGCGTACCACTTCTACGGAGGAACCGGCATCGACGTGGACAACGGCGTGCTCTACAACGGCGTCCATACTCACTTTGTCCATTGGAACACGGGCGCATCCTTCGAGATCTTCGGGCTTCCATCAGGATCGCATCAGGTCCGTCTGATCCTTGCGGATGGAAGCCACGCAGAACTGACCAATCCTGAAGCCGCAACGACCCGTATCTTCACCGTCCAACTGCCGCCAAGCGGAGATCTCCAGTTACAGCCTGTCCTGACCGGCCTCAATTTTCCCGTGGGATTGGCGCTCGCGCCGGACGGCCGCCTGTTCTTCAACGAGCGGCTGACGGGCAACATCCGGATCATCAACCAGCAATGGCAGCTGGTGAACACCCCGTTCTGCCAGATCTCGGTCGCGACCAGCGGGGAGCAGGGGCTGCTTGGACTGGCGCTGGACCCCGCTTTCACGCAAAATCACTTCGTGTATGTCTATTACACGGCGTCCGGAGCGACGATGAACCGCGTCGTCCGCTATACGGAATCGAGCGGACTCTGTTCCCAGGAAACCGTGATTCTGGATAGTCTCCCCGTGAACAGCATTCATAATGGGGGGATCATCCAGTTCGGACCAGATGGGAAACTGTACGTCGTCATCGGAGATGCGGGCAACAGCGCGAATTCCCAGAGTCTTGCCTCTCTGGCAGGGAAGATTCTCAGGGTGAATTCTGACGGCAGTGCTCCAAGCGACAATCCTTTTTTCTCGAACGTCAATGCCAACGCGAAGAAGGTCTTTGCGCTCGGCATTCGGAACAGCTACGGGTTTACCTTCCATGGACATACCGGCCATCTTTGGCAAACGGAGAATGGGCCAGGCGACAGCGACGAAATTAATCGCATCACTTCCAGTGGGAACTACGGCTGGCCGACCGTGCGGGGCATCGCGGGCAATCCCAGCTTCCTCGATCCGATCCTGTCATATACACCGACCATCGCCCCGACCGGAATTCTCGCGATCCCGGAGAACTCGACGGTCTATCCGTCCGCCTACCGAAACAATCTCTTGTTCACTGCTTGGAACGACGGAAGGATCCGTCGAATTGTGCTGAGCGGCGCCGACCTGACTCAATTGGGCACGTCCAGCACCTCCTATAACGGCGGACAGGGAGGACTGCTGAGCTTGATGCTCGGCGCCGACGGCTACGTCTATGTCTCCAACGCCGGCGGCATCTATCGGATCATCCCGCAGTAATTCTCCGAAGAAGAAACCCTCCTCAAGAAGCCGAGACAGATGGGCTGCCCAGAGTGGCAAGTCTTGGTGTACAGTGCGGCCATGCGCCGAGAGAAGATCGGAAGCCTGGACGTGAGGCTGGCGGGCGGGACCGATGGGTCCGGCGGAGGCAGTGGCCTCGCAGTGATCCTATTGCACGGATTCGGTGCGCCGGGCGAAGATCTGGTTCCGCTCGCCGAAGCGTTGACTGTCCCAAAAGGCACAAGGTTTCTCTTTCCCGAGGGCCCGCTTTCGCTGAGCTTCGGCTACGGCGACGCACGGGCCTGGTGGCTGATCGACATGGCGCGGCTCGAGGCGGATCGGGCGGCAGGACGCGTGCGAGACCTGTCGAACGAGGTGCCGAGGGGCCTCCCGCAGGCCCGGGAGGTTGTTGAGAATTTTCTGACTCAACTGCCGCGCGCGATGCCGATCGACCACAAGAAGACCATCATCGGCGGCTTTTCGCAGGGCGCCATGCTGACCTGCGATATCGTCATGCGCACGGCGTTTCCGTTCGCCGCCCTGGTCCAGCTTTCAGGAACCCTTCTGGCCAGACAGGATTGGCGGCCCGCTCTGGGCAAACGGACGGGGTTGCCGGTCTTTCAAAGCCACGGCGTGCAGGATCAACTTCTGCCCTACATGATGGCCGAGCGGTTGCGCGAGGAATTGAAGCAAGCCGGCCTCTCGGTAGAATGGCACAGCTTCCGAGGCGGGCACGAGATTCCGGAGCCGGTCCTTCGCCAGTTGAGCCTCTTCCTGACGAGAGTCACGACCAAGACATAAGTCTGAAATTTCGCTCTGGATGTTCGCAGCTCGAGCGCGCACGATGCTGACCGTGATTCACAAAGCCTGCGGCGGTCCGGCGCTGGAAGCCAACACCGCCATCGGAGAAGTGTGCGCTCTTCCTGTCGAGCGGTTTCCGTTCTCCTGCTTCACCTGTCTGGAGGACATTCTCGAGGAATCGGAGCTGCGCCTTTCCGAAGATCTCGGGATCTGATCGATGGATTTTCTGCCGCGGTCTTTGTCTTAGTGGTCGAGAAATTCCTGCAGCGCCTTGGCGGAAGGTTTCTGGAAGGTGGCAGCACGGCTTGCTCCGGTGCCGTCGAGCCGGTTGAGCCCGACCGCGGTTTCCGTCATTTTGGCCAGAACGGCGATGCAGTTGAGGACGAGCGCGTTGCCGATCGTAAACTGTTTCAGGCGCGAGAACAGGAGAGAAGGAAGGCCGCCCGAGGGAACGATCACTTCCACCCCTTCATTCACCAACGGCTGGACCTGATTGCGGAACTGCTGCAGTACTTGGTCGAAGGTGCCTGCTTCAGTGAAAGCCCGGACAAGCAAGGCCGGATCGGTCTCAATCGCCTTGACGGCCACCACGCGGCTTGAGAGACCGTACCGCTGGATCTGTTCCTCATGCATCGGGATAAAGACCGGGTTGATCGTGACCAGCGCGATCTTCCTCCCCAACATGCAGGCATAGAGCATGGCGGCTTCGCCCAGACCGAGCACCGGAATATCCACGGCGGCCCGCGCTTCATAGAGCCCGCCGTCCTGGAAATGTCCGACCGCAAAGGCATCGTAGCCCTGGCGTTGGGCCTCGACGGCGTTGCGAACGACCTGCCTGGCGCAGCGGAATTCTGTCAATCGATGGAGCTCAAGGTCCGGCGGCACGATGCCGTGGATGTCGAACGTCACGGCATGACCGGCCATATCGTGGAGCGCCCGGGCCAACTCTCCGAAGTAGGGAGCCTGCTGAACAGGGTCGACAAAGCTCTGATACCAGATCTTTACGGATCGCGCATCCTCGGCCATCATGACACTCCCGGGCGGAGAATTCATCGGTCGGCGGCCTTCATGTACCATAAAGCCCCGCTGCCGGTCACCGTCAAACTGCCGGCCGCGGCCTCGCCGTCCTCAATGAGACGGCGTCAATTGAGGTTTTCCACCTCGCTCTGTTAAGGTGTGGGCCTTTCCCGATTACACATCCAAGGAGATTATGGCCACGAACGACAAACAGGTGATTTTTTCTCTCGTCAATGTCGGGAAAGTCTATCCGCCCAAGAAGCAGGTGTTGCGGGAGATCTATCTCGGTTTCTACTACGGCGCCAAGATCGGCGTGTTGGGATTGAACGGTTCCGGAAAAAGCTCGCTGCTCAGGATCATCGCAGGGGTCGATCAGAACTATATCGGTGAGATTACGCGATCGAAAGGATACAGCGTCGGACTTCTCGAACAGGAGCCGCAGCTTGATCCCAAGAAGACCGTCAAGGAGGTGGTCGAAGAGGGGCGGAAGGAAGTCGTAGCGCTCCTGAAAGAATACGAGGACGTCAGCAACAGGATCGGCGAGGCCTCGCCGGACGATATGGAAAAGTTGCTGGATAAGCAGGCACAGCTGCAGGAAAAAATCGAAGCAGCCAACGGCTGGGAGCTGGAAAACGAACTCGACATCGCCATGGACGCGCTCCGCTGCCCGCCGTCCGATCAGAAAATCGACACGCTCTCCGGCGGTGAGAAGCGCCGCGTGGCCCTGTGCCGTCTGATGATCCAGGAGCCCGACATCCTCCTTCTCGACGAGCCGACGAACCATCTCGACGCCGAGTCGGTGCAATGGCTCGAGCAACATCTCCAACAGTACCAAGGCACCGTCATCGCCGTCACGCACGACCGCTACTTTCTCGACAACGTGGCCGGGTGGATTCTCGAACTCGACCGCGGCCATGGCATTCCGTTTCAGGGAAATTATTCCTCTTGGCTGGAGCAGAAGCAGGAACGGCTGGAGAAGGAGGAGAAGGCGGAATCGAAAAGGAAAAAAACCCTCGAACACGAACTGGAATGGATCAGGATGTCGCCCAAGGCCCGCCAGTCGAAAGGCAAGGCGCGCCTGAACCGCTACGAAGAACTCGTCAACCAGAAACAGGAGCAGCGGTCCGACGAGCTGGAAATCTACATTCCTCCCGGCCCCCGGCTGGGCGATGTCGTGGTCGAGGCCAAGGGGTTGACCAAGGGATTCGGCGACAAGCTGCTGTACGAGAACGTGAGCTTCAGCTTGCCGAGAGGTGGAATCGTCGGTGTCATCGGACCGAACGGCGCCGGAAAGACGACCCTTTTCAAGATCATCATCGGCAAAGAGAAGCCGGATGCCGGCGCGATCAGGATCGGCGAGACGGTCAAGCTCGGTTATGTCGACCAGGACCGGAGTTTGGACGGCAACAAGACCGTGTATGAGATCATCTCAGACGGACAGGAGACCATCAAGCTGGGCAAGGCCGAGGTCAACGCGCGCGGGTACTGCGCTCGCTTCAACTTCGCCGGAACGGATCAACAGAAGAAGGTGAAAGATCTGTCGGGCGGCGAGCGCAATCGGGTGCATCTGGCCCGCATGCTCAAGGAAGGGGCGAACCTCATCATCCTCGACGAGCCCACCAACGATCTTGATGTGAACACGCTCCGCGCGCTGGAGGAAGGGCTGGAGAATTTTGCCGGCTGCGCCGTGATCAGCAGCCACGACCGCTGGTTCCTCGACCGCATTGCGACGCATATGCTGGCGTTCGAGGGCGACAGCAAGGTCGTCTGGTTTGAAGGCAACTACAGCGACTACGAGGCGGATCGCAAGAAACGCCTCGGCAAGGAAGCCGACCAGCCGCACCGGATCCGGTACCGCAAGCTGACCCGCCAGTAGCTCGACCGACGATGCCGCGCCGCGTGATCATTACAGGGGCGGCCGGATTGATCGGGCAGTACCTGATGAAAACCGCTTCCCGCTGGGCGCCTCATTGGGAGGCGCGGGGAATTACCCGCGAGGACGTCGACCTGACCGATTTTTCCGCCGTCGATGCCAGATGGAGGGCGCTCGATCCCGACGCGGTCATTCACTGCGCCGCCGTCAGCCGGACGAAGGACTGTGAGCGCGATCCCGACAGGGCGCGTCTCGTCAACGTGCAGGCCACGGCGCATGTGGCGAGGCTTTCTCAAGATATTCCCTTCTTCTTTCTGTCGAGCGGTGAAGTCTTCGACGGCCGACGAAGCTGGTATGAGGAGACGGACGAAGCCGCGCCGATCAATGTCTACGGCAAGACCAAACTCGAAGCCGAGCGGATCGTCTTGCAGAATCCTCGCCACACAGTCCTTCGCATCGTCCTGACGGCCGGGACGTCCGGGCAGGGAAACCGGAGCTTTGTGGAGGACATGTGTCGCACAGCCAGCGCCGGCAAAGAAGTAAGGCTCTACGTAGATGAATTCCGTTGTCCGCTCCCGGCCGGTGCGATTGCACGGGCGATCTGGGAATTGATCGATCACGCACTGCCGGGTCTCTATCACCTGGGCGGGAGAGAACGACTCTCGCGCTGGGAGATCGCAGAGGCGCTGCGTTCCTGGCATCCGGAATTGGAAGGGCATCTCGTCAAGGGCTTGAGTCGCGACCATGTCGGAGGCCCGAGACCCGCGGATCTGTCGCTGCGCTGCGACAAGATCCAACAGCTCCTTTCATTTCCCCTCCCCGGATTCCTGGAGTGGTTGGCGGAGCGTCCTCGACGCGACGCGGACCTCTGGGACTATATGACTTCGTAACCCGCAAGACCTGACGCGCAGGCAGTCCATTGAGGCCGGATGATGATTGGCTCTGATCCGCTGGTGCTCATCCTCACAGGCTATCTCGCGATGATCGCGACGATGGCAGGACTCTGGCTCCTTCAGATCAGGATTCGGAACGCCTCCATCGCCGACGTGGGATGGTGCGCGGGACTCATCGCCACCGTGCTCTGGTATGTCTCGCGGGCCTCGGGCGATCTCGAGCGGAAGGCGCTGATCGTCGTGATGGTGTTGATCTATGCGGGGCGGCTCGGAGGTCATATTCTCATCAATCGAGTGATCGGAAAAGTAGAGGATGCCCGCTATCGGTATTTGCGCATGCAATGGGGCGATTCGGAACGATCCATGATGTTCGGATATTTCCAGCTCCAGGCCGTCGCGATCGCGGTCTTTTCCCTGCCTTTTCTGGTCGTCATTCAGAATCCGCGGCCTCCGTTCAGCCTGTGGGAACTCGGGGGGCTGCTGATCTGGATTATGGGGGTGGCCGGAGAGGCGGCCGCAGACCGGCAACTCGCGCGCTTCCGCGCGAAATCTTGGAATCATGATCGAGTCTGCCGCGACGGGCTCTGGTTCTATTCACGCCACCCCAACTATTTTTTCGAGTGGCTTCACTGGTGGGCCTACGTTGTGATGGCGATCGGAGCGCCGGGCTGGCCGCTCACGCTGATCGGGCCGATCGCGATGGGTTGGGCGCTCCTGAAAGTGACTGGGATTCCTTTGGCGGAGCGGCAGGCGCTTGCGAGCCGAGGGGAAGAGTACAGGATCTATCAGCGAACGACAAACGCGTTTGTACCGGGGTTTCCCAGGCCGCGACCGGCTACTCGCGATTAAGCGCGGTCAGTCGCGTGCGCGCGACGTCGGCTTCCTTGCTCGAAGGATATAATCGGATGATGTCTTCGTAGAGTTGTTTCGCGTGGGGCAGGTTCATCTGCCGTTCTTCGAACTCCGCGGTGTCCAGCAGCTCCTTCGGCTTGTCGCCGGTACAGCCTGATGCAAGAAACCCTACGGCGCAGAGGACGACGGCGAGCAAGAGATGCATGACTCTCCTATTGAATCCATTTCCGCCAGCCCGTGGCTTGGCGGACGTCCTTTCTCGCGTGGTACGACAACCCGTTGAGCTTGTCCCAATCCAGGTCGACTTTCCCGCCGGATGCCCGATGGAGTTTCGCCCAGGACTCGAGAAGATTCAAGCAGGCATGATCGATATGGCGGAGCGACGAGAACCGGACCTGGAGATCGGCGAACGTCGGCACCTGTTCGAGCGCCGTGGCCAGGCGAGGCAGGCTGACGAACGTCGCAATCCCTTGTAGATTCAGCGTCAGCTTCCCGTTGTCCGTGTCGTGTTCCAGATACGTGTCGAGATTCTGAGTCGTATAGAGCAGCTTGGCGATCGCCAGCCCGACCCCGACGAGCACGCCCGTCAACAGATTCGTGGCGACGATCATGCCGAGCGTGGCGGCATAGATCAACACTTCGCTTCGTCCATGCCGCTGGAGTTCTCTCACGGCCTTGACGTTCATTAACTTGTATCCCGTAAAGACGAGCACGGCGCCCAAACATGCTGTGGGAATGAGCCGAAGAATGAAGGGGAGAAGCGACACAAAGAGCAGGAGCCACCCACCGTGCATCATGGCGGAGGCGCGCGTGCGTCCGCCGGCCTCGACGTTGGCTGCGCTTCGGACAATCACGCCCGTCATCGGCAGCACGCCCAACAGCCCGCACAGTACGTTGCCGGAGCCCTGCGCGAAGAGTTCCTTGTTGTAGCGCGTACGGGGGCCGTGGTGGAGCTGGTCCACCGCCGTCGCCGAGAGCAGCGTTTCCACGCTGGCGATCAGCGCCAGGGCCAAGGCCTCACCGAGCACGGCGGGATCCAGCAGATGACGAAGCGAATCGAACGAGGGCGGTTGAACGATGGTGAGCAGATTGTCTCGAACCTGGATGTGCGTGATATCGAGACCCAATAGGATCGTGGTCGCCGTTGCCAGCGACACACCGAGCAGGACCGAGGGAATCGCCTTGAGCGTTCGAGGAGCGTAAAGATTCCAAAAGACGATGCCGGCGATGGTCAGGACCCCGATCCGCGCCGCGAGGTGATGGTTCATCGGGGTGCTGTCGTCTTCCACCAGACCTTTCCATATTGCCGAAGGCAAGGTCACCAGATTCTCCAAACCGGAGCCCTTGGGCACGTCGTCGATCATGATGTGAAACTGACTGGCGAAAATCAGCACGCCGATTCCGGCCAGCATGCCGTGCACGACGGCTGGAGAAATCGCACGAAACCACTGCCCCAGTTGAAGCCAGGCCCATTTCATTTGAATGATGCCGGCGAGCAGAACGATCACGGCCAGCCTCTCCATTCCCTGTTCTTGAATAATCTCGTAGACGATGACCGTAAGGCCGGCGGCGGGCCCGCTTACCTGCAGCGGACAGCCGGCAAGGGCGCCGACCACCAGCCCCCCGATAATGCCTGTGATGATGCCGCTGGCGGGAGGAGCGCCGGATGCCACGGCAATGCCCATGCACAGAGGCAGCGCGACCAGAAATACGACGACCGAGGCCAGCAGGTCATGTCTGAGGGTATCCCAAGAGAGGCGAAGATCGAATTTCATTGGTGCCCTCGGCTGAATTCAGACTGGTCAGAACCGCTGTTTCCTTAACGTAAACGAAGTTGCGGACCGGCCCTAGAGAAATGAGAAAAGCAGCGAAGGCGCAACGATCAACCGGTCTCGATCTTATACCGTGGCGCAGAAATCGATTCATTCCGGCACTGCGGGCATCGGCTGGGACGCGTCAGGCGTGTGCGCTGGCGGAACAGAAAGCCGCAGTTCTGGCATCCGGAGGGCTGCAGCATGAACCGGCGGGAGCGGTCGCGCGCGACCGATTTCACGATGTGACCGAGATGTTCCTCTACCTGCCGCTCGCTGATGCCCGACAGCTCGGCCAGTTGTCGCGAGGACCGGAACGTGCCGGTAAGGAGGTCCATGATCCGTTGGCGCACAGTCTGTTCCGGTCGCAGCATCTTGACGAAAGATGATAGGCATTTCGCGCTCAAAAGCCAAGCAATCCCCCGGACCGCTTGATCGATTTCGAGATCGTGCTCCTTGACAGAAAGTCCGGAATGGTCGAAGAAGACGCCCGTGACGGACGGAATCAAGATTCTTCTTGCGGCGGCATCCGGTCTCGCGCTCATGGCCACAGCGACGCTGGTGGCTTCCGGACTGCTCAGCGCGCCTTGGCGTGGGAAGCAGGTGGTCAGGGCTTTGGGCATTCCCCGTCCCGCCATTATCGCGCATCGCGGAGCCTCCTACCTTGCACCGGAAGGAACGCTCCCGGCCTTCCTCATGGCCCGTGAGCTGGGCGCGGACTATCTTGAAATCGACCTTCAGCGCACGAAGGACGGCATCCTTATCGCCCTGCATGACCATGACCTCTCCCGAACGACGGATGCGGCGGAAGTCTTTCCAGGGCGCGAGAAAGATGCGATCGATACCTTCACCTTTGCAGAACTCCAGCGGCTCGATGCCGGCTCCTGGTTTAACCGGAAATTTCCGGAACGAGCGCGTCGTTCGTTCACCGGTCTTCGAATTCTTCGGTTGGAGGAAGTGATCGAAGCGGCCGAGTCCGGCTCGCACCGGCCAGGCCTGTACATCGAGACAAAGGCCGCGCACCTCTTTCCAGGTATCGAACGGCAACTGGTCGAATCGCTGGTCGATCGAGGCTGGATAGGTCGGACCGGGTCCGTGGTCGGGTCACGGGTGATTTTTCAGTCCTTTGAACCGGAGAGTCTGGTCCGGCTCAAGGAACTTGTTCCCCAGGTCCCCCGCACGCTTCTCATCGATGAAATCATGGTGAGCAAAGAGGGATTGGATTCCCTTATCAGGAGGGCGGCCGAACTCGGCGCGGGGATCGGGACCTGGGGATCCCGCCGGGCCTTCGGTCCTCATTGGTCGGTCGAGGATGCGCCACGACGGTACATGACGACCTGGCCTTGGCAGACGGGCATGGCGCATCGGGCCGGACTATTCGTCCATCCTTGGACCATCAACGATCGGTGGGAAATGTGGATGGCGACATTGAGCGGCGCGGACGGTCTCTTTACTGATCGAACCGAACTGGCTCTCTCTCTTTATGGCAGGACGGCGCACGGCGATCTTGAAGAACTGTGGAACAGAATAGGGTACTGAAGAGTCCCCCTTACTAGTTAGTTGAAGCGGGCTGATCGGTCTGGCTAGAATCCTCCTCTCGGCGGTTCGACTAGCTTCAAGGGAGGAGGTTTCAGACGATGAAATGCCTAGCCGTCCATCCCGGCCCTCTCATGTACACCAAGATCTACCTCCGCCTCGAGCCTCTCGGGCTTGAACTGGTGGCCCAAGCGGTTCGCGAAGCGGGTCACGACGTCCGCCTCATCGATCTTCAGGTCGAAACCTGGAAGGACTATCTGGCGCTCGTCCGGACATGGAAACCCGACGTCATCGCCTTTTCATGCAACTACCTGGCGAATGTGCCGGAGATCGTGGATCTTGCCAAGTCGACAAGGAAAGAGCATCCGAACGCGTTCGTCTTCGCGGGCGGGCACAGCGCGTCTTTTGTGGCGCGGGAGCTTCTGGAACACGCGGAAGGCGCGATCGATTGCGTGCTCAAGGGCGAAGGGGAGGTTTCAGTTCCCAAACTGTTGTCGGCGGTGGAGCATGACCGCAAGGCGATCATGAGCGTTCCCGGGGTCGTGACCCTCGACGGTGAGGGGCCTGCGCCACAGTTCGTCGAGAGCCTCGACGATCTGCGCCCCGCGCGCGATCTGCTCAGACACCGGCGCAAGTACTTCATCGGCGTTCTGGACCCCTGCGCCTCCGTCGAATTCGCACGCGGCTGTCCCTGGGATTGCTCCTTCTGCAGCGCCTGGACGTTTTATGGTCGCAGTTACCGGATGGTCAGCCCGGGAAAAGCCGTGGAAGAGCTGGAACGGGTCCGGGAACCCGGAGTCTTCCTGGTCGACGATGTCGCCTTCATTCAGGCCAAGCAGGGACTGGAAATCGGCGAAGCCATCGCGCGGCGGGGGATCAAGAAACAGTACTACATGGAAACGCGCGGCGACGTCTTGTTGCGCAACAAGGAGGTGTTTAAGTTTTGGAAGACGCTGGGACTGCAGTACATGTTTTTGGGCGTCGAAGCAATCGATGAGGAAGGGCTCCGGATGCATCGAAAGCGAATCTCGCTGGGGAAGAACTTCGAGGCGCTGGAATGTGCCCGTTCCCTCGGCATCACCGTGGCCATCAATTTGATCGCTGATCCCGACTGGGATCGTAAGCGATTCGAGGTGATTCGCCAATGGTGCTTGGACATCCCGGAGATCGTGAACATCAGCGTCAACACTCCGTACCCCGGAACCGAGAGCTGGCACACGGAGTCGCGCAAGTTCCAGACCCGGGACTACCGTCTCTTCGATATTCAGCATGCCGTGTTGCCGACCAGGCTCCCGCTTCCGGAATTTTATGAGGAGCTGGTGAGGACTCAGCAAATTCTCAACAAGAAGCACCTCGGTTGGGCTGCGCTTAAATCGACGGCGAAACTCGCGGCAGAACATCTGATGCGCGGGCAGACCAACTTTGTAAAGATGCTGTGGAAGTTCAACAGCGTGTATGACCCGAAACTGCAGATGGCCGATCACCAGCGTCCGTTGTCGTATGAAATGTCCCTTCCACCAGTCGTCCGGAAGCCTACGAACTCGAAGCTCCTGTACATCCTCCCGCCGAAAGGACGGAGGGGGCGCGCCCTCGATGACTCGACCGAGCAGTTCATCGAGGCTACCAGAACGGGAAACAGTCTCTAGCGTCGGTTTCCGGCGCCGCATGCTCGCACGCCTTGGTATACTGGTGCTGACAAACCGGTCGATTCGACGTTGGGACGATGAGCACATCGGACTGGGCTGAACTTGCCGAGCTCGCACTGAACCGCATTCGCGCGGCCGGCGCGGACTACGGCGATATCCGGGTACAGAACAGCACCATACAGACCATCGAGGGCGAGGATCGCCGCATCGCATCGATTCGCGACGCTGAAGACAAGGGGTTCGGTATCCGCGTGCTCTACCACGGCGGATGGGGATTTGCCGCGAGTTCGATTCTGTCGCTCGAAGAAGTCCCGCGTGTGGCGGACCTCGCGGTGGACATCGCCCGCGGCTCTGCGTCGTTGGCCCGTGAAAAAGTGATCTTGGTGGAAGAACCGGTTCATCGAGACCGCGTCGTGACCGCTCACCGCATTGATCCCTTTGCCGTTTCACTGGAGCAAAAGTCGGCATTGTTGTGCGAAGTCATGGACTATGTGCAGCGCCAATCCGAAGTGGTCCGGAGCCGCGCCAGTCTTTGGGCCCGTCGGGATCGGAAACTCTTCATGTCGAGCGAAGGGTCACAGCTGGACTTTGATCTGCTGGCAGTGCAGGGGGAATTTTCGGCGACCGCGAAGCATGACGGGCGTTTTGCGTCACGCAGTTTCAGCACGCCGCATCTGCGAACCGGCTACGAGTTGATCGAAGACGCACAACTTCTGGCAGAGGCCCCGCGCGTTGCGGCGCAGGCCGTTGAAAAGGTGAAGGCTCCAGCGGTGCAGCCTGGCCGGTACGACCTCGTGCTCGATGGAGAACATCTCTCGCTGACGATGCACGAATCCTGCGGTCATCCGAGCGAACTCGATCGCGCACTAGGCTATGAGGCCAATTACGCCGGCACGAGTTTCCTGACTCCGGACAAACGCGGCACCTTCCGATACGGCTCTCCGCTCGTCAATCTCGTCGCGGATAACACTGAGCCGGAAACCTTGGCTGCGACCGGCTATGACGACGACGGAGTGGCATGTCAGAAGTGGGATATTGTCAGAGAGGGGGTTTTTGTCGGGTACTGCACGAACCGTGAAACAGCGGCGAGGATCGGTGAAACCAGATCCCGAGGCTCCAATCGAGCGGACGGCTGGGGAACCGTGCCGATGGTGCGGATTGCGAACATCGGATTGGAGCCGGGCGGGGAATCGCTCGAGGATCTCATCAGCGATGTGAAGAGGGGCATCTATATCGAAGGCCACGGGTCATACAGCATCGACCAGCGGCGGTATAACTTCCAGTTCGGCGGGGATGCCTTCTGGCTGATCGAGGACGGAAAGCGCACGCACATGTTGCGGGACGTGATTTATCACGGCATCACGCCGGATTTTTGGAGGAGTTGCGACGGGGTGGCTGACCGGGCGCACCGCCGCCGATTCGGTTTCATCACGTGCGGCAAAGGGCAGCCCGGTCAGTCCGGCTGGATGACGCATGCGGCTTCTCCGGCCCGCTTCAGGCGGGTCGATGTGATCAAAGGGTAAATTCATCATGATCGCGCCGGGAAAGGCATGGCCCAAGATGACCGGTCGTGAGGAGTTCCGCTTTCTCGCCGATCTCGTGCTCCGTCGTTCGACCGGCGACGACACGATCGTCGCGCTCCAGGATCAACACAGCGGCACCACACGGTTTGCCAACAGTCAAGTCACCCAAAACGTCGATTCGAGACGGGGAACACTGACGGTCACCGTCGCCTTCGACGGCCGGCGGGGCACGGCGAGCACGACCGATTTCACGGCCGGTGCGCTGCAGAATGTCGTGGACAGGGCCGAGCGTACCGCGAAACTCTCTCCGAAGGATCCGGAGTATCTGCCGCCGCCCGAGGGCCGGTCCTTTCCCCATCGAGCGACAGCGCGGCCGGAAACGGTGGCGGCAGGACCGGCGCGACGACTCGAGTATGCGAACGAGGCGATCGGGCAGTGCCGGATTGAAAATCTCCAGACGGCCGGCATCGTGTCCTCATCGCTGTCGTCTGTCGGCATCGCGGCGGGCAACGGACTCTTTGCCTTCGAAGAACGGACGGATGCGCGATTCAGCCTGACGGTTCAGGCGGGAGATGCGACGGGATGGAGCGCCGCAGCCCACCGGTCGCTCGACCATCTCAGGATTCAGGAACGCACACTCGTGGCCATCGGCAAGGCCAAGCGCAGCGGCGAACTTCGTGAATTGCCGCCGGGTCGTTATTCCGTGATCCTCGAGCCGGCGGCCGTCGCGGGTTTGTTGACTTGGGTCCTCTGGACGCTGGATGCGAAGTCCCACGATAAGGGGACGAGTCCGTTCGCGGGAAAACTCGGTCGGGCGGTCTTCGACAAACGGCTCACCCTTCAGAATCTGCCGGATCATTCGGATCTGTTCGGGGTCGGGTTCACCTCGGAAGGGCTGCCCAGCGAAATGTCGACCTGGGTGGAGCAGGGCATACTGAAGCAGCTGGCGTACGACCGCTTTACCGCCAGGAATCACGGAGTGAAGACGATCCCCACGATGGAAGCCCCTTGCCTGTCCGCCACGCGACCGTCGGTTCCAAGAATTCAGGATCTCGTGAAACAAGCGGACCGCGCGATTCTCGTCACGAACTTCTGGTACGTCCGGACTGTGAACCCCGCCGATTTGACGCTGACAGGCATGACCAGAGATGGTACCTTTCTGGTGGAAGACGGTCAGATCGTCGCCGCGGTGAAGAACTTTCGGTTTCACGAGAGTCCGCTACGGGCCTTCAACCAGTTGGAGGCCTGGACGGAACCGGCCGAAGCGGTGACTTCGGAAACAGGCAAGCTGCTCGTACCGGCGATGCTGATCCGGGACTTCAACTTCTCCAGCGTGACGAAATTCTGACGGAGATCGACGGTCCATTACCGGCGCGCGCATCCCATGTCGACAAGCAGCCCACATTCCGCCAGCCCGCGTTTTCCCACCCTGATCCTGATTGTGGGATTCCTGCTGATCGCTTGTGGACGCGCTCAAGCCGCTCCTCCGCTGTTCGAGAATCTCGGGACACTTCATCATCCGATCTCCACGACTTCGGAGACGGCCCAGCAGTATTTTGACCAAGGATTGCGGCTGGTCTATGCCTTCAACCACGAGGAGGCCATCCGGTCGTTCGAGGAATCCGCCAGGCAGGATCCTCAGGCCGCGATGCCCCATTGGGGAATCGCATTGGCGCTGGGACCCAATATTAACGCAGCCATGTCGAAGGAAAACGAGCGCCGCGCCGTCGACGCCGTCAAGCAGGCACGGGCCCGTCTCGACAGAGCGGGCGACTCCGAGCGCGCCTACATTGATGCGCTGACGAAACGGTATGTCGCCACAAAAAGCCTCAAGCGCGCCGCGCTGGACAGGAGCTATGCCGACGCGATGCGAGTGGTCTGGCGGAAGTACCCGGAAGATCCTGACGCGGGGGCTTTGTTTGCCGAAGCCTTGATGAATCTCCGGCCCTGGGACCTCTGGACGGCGGACGGCAAGCCGAAGTCCGGGACGGAAGAAATCGTCGCCACACTCGAAGCGGTTCTGGCCAGCCATCAGGACCATCCCGGAGCCTGTCATTTCTACATCCATGCAGTGGAAGCCTCGCCGCAACCAGAGCGGGCCCTCCCTTGCGCTGAGAAGCTGCCGGGACTTATGCCGGGCGCCGGCCATCTTGTTCATATGCCCGCGCATGTGTATGCCAGGGTTGGAAAGTACCACGACTCAGCTGAGCGCAACGCGCAGGCCGCGCAAGTCGACGAGCAGTATTTGGCCAATCATCATCTCACCGGCGACTATGCGGATGGATACTACAGCCATAACCTCCACTTCTTATGGGCTTCTCTGATGATGGAAGGACGGAGCGTTGAATCGATCAAGGTTTCGCGTACGCTGCTTGCGACGATCACCGAGGACGAAGCCCGCAAGGATCGTATCAAAGAGCAGTATTTGCCGACCAAGCTGTTTTCGTTGATCCGGTTCGGTCGCTGGGATGAGCTTCTCAAGGAACCGGCGCCGCCCAAAGGATTTCTCCTCATGGAGGGAGTCTGGAGGCTGGGCCGAGGACTGGCCTTGGCGGCGACAGGACGTTTGCCGGGCGCAGCGGGGGAACATCATGCGTTGGCCGGTCTCACCAAGCAGCTGAGACGCACCCGTTCTCCGGAGGAGAAGATCGAACGGGAACAGCTCAAGGTCGCGGAACGATTACTGGCCGGGGATCTTGCCGCCCATCATGGGCGCTACGACGAAGCTGTGAAGGCGCTGAAAGAAGCCGTCAAGCTTGAAGACGCACTGCAGTATTCCGAGCCCCCGCTCTGGCCGCTGTCCACCAGGCAGTATCACGGCGCGGTGCTTCTGATGGCTCATCGTCCGGCGGAGGCCGAGAGGGAATATCGAGCCGACCTGAAACGATTCCCCGAGAACGGCTGGGCGCTTTTCGGCTTGGCGCAGAGCCTGAAAGCCCAGCAGAAGCATGATGAGGCCAGAGTGGTGGAAACCCGGTTCGAAACGGCCTGGGCGTACGCCGACGTAACGCTGGCGTCGTCTCGATTCTAGAAGGCGGGCTCCGCTTCATTTCTTTGACAACTGAGGGAAGCGACCGGCTACAATCTCGCCGTCATGTGGACCGAGGAGAATTTGTCGTGCGCTACATCGTGGGCGTCATGGGACCGGCGAAGGCGAGGAAGAAGGACATCGAAAACGCGCGAGTCCTCGGCGAGCTCATCGCGCGTCGCGAGTGGGTCTTGCTCACCGGAGGCCGCGACGTCGGCGTCATGCATGCCGCAAATCAAGGGGCGAAGAAAGTGCCGCGGAGCCTTACCGTCGGCGTCTTGCCCTCGACACGCGACCGTGTCTCCAAATACGTCGATCTGGCCGTCATCACCGAAATGGGGAGCGCGCGCAACAATATCTGCGTGCTGTCGAGCCAGGTTATCGTCGCCTGCGGGCTCGGCGGTTCCGGGACCGTGTCGGAAGTGGCGTTGGCGCTCAAAGCCGGCAAAGAGGTGGTTCTGCTCGGGGCTACGCCGGTCGAAGAGAAGTTCTTCAGGAAGCTGGGGGGACCGCTCATCTCCAGCGTGCAGACACCTGAAGATGCGATTGATGTGATTTTGAAGCGGTTTCAACATCGGGATGCGCAGGACATGCAGGGACCTCAGCCGTGGGGGCGATTCTAGGCAGGCTGTTGAAAAGCCCCGCTGTTTGAACAGCCTGGGATTCTACGAGAAGGTCGCGAACTAAAATCCGATTGATCGCGAGGGCCGTAGAATTCATGTAAGGTCTGGTTCTCTGGCACGACAGATAGTGGAGAGGATCTCATGATCACGTCACGATGGGTTGCCGCATGCGTCGTCCTCGCCGTCATGGGAGCCGTCTCCCTCCGGTCTCCGGCAGGACAGGCGGCGGATTCTCCCGTCTTGGCCAAGGCTTATTTTGCCGGGGGTTGTTTCTGGTGCATGGAGGAGGCTTTCGAGAAAGTCGCGGGGGTTACGGCAGTGGTATCAGGCTATATGGGCGGGACGGTCAAAAGCCCGAGTTATGAAGACGTGTCATCCGGACGAACCGGTCACGCCGAATCGGTGGAGGTGCAGTATGAGCCGTCGAAGGTGTCCTACAGCCAGCTCTTGGAAGCCTTTTGGCGGAACGTCGATCCCGTAACGGCCAACGCGCAATTCTGCGATCACGGCAGTCAATACCGGGCCGCCATCTTCTACCGGAACGAGGAAGAAAAACAGGCGGCGGAGGATTCCAAGCGGGCGATCGAACAGTCGAAGCGGTTCAAGGAGCCGATTGTGACGCAACTGACGCCGGCAGGAGAGTTCTATCCCGCCGAAGAGTACCATCAGGATTTCTATAAGAAGAATCCTATTCGGTACAAATTTTACAAGTACAACTGCGGCCGAGCTCAGCGGCTTGAAGTCTTGTGGGGCGGCGGTCAGTAACTTATCTTTATTCGGTTCCGGAATCCCCCGCCCATCACCGCCCCAAAATGACTCGCGATCGACGGCGGTTGAACAATCCCTTCGTGCGTCATTTCTGTCACAGCCTTCCACTTTTGACGACCACGTAAAGACTTATATTCCCATGTTCCTGGCACGGATGTTGACCCTTTTCAGGGGAATGACTCCCTCGCGCGCGCGATCACTCGCAGCCATATCCCGATGGTGGCGCCGGTGCCGCGGGCAGGCCGCTCAACTGTCTGCCGGTTTCTCGCTGTTGTGCCTTCTCATCACCGCGTTTCCGGAGACGACCATGTCGGACTTCGAGGGACAACCGCGATACAGCAAACAGGAGATCCATCGCGCCATCAGCTATTACGCGAAAAGGTACAGGTTGGATCCGGCTCTCTTGCGGGCTGTGATCAAGGTGGAATCCGACTTCCGTCCGCACGTCGTGTCACGCAAAGGAGCTGTAGGCCTGATGCAGCTTACGCCGGACACGGCGGCGACATTGCGGGTTGCCGACATCCACGATCCCATCCAAAATATCCGAGGCGGCGCCAAACAGCTCCGCCGTCTGCTGAACCTCTACAAAGGGAATCTCTCCTTGACGCTTGCCGCTTACAATGCGGGGATCAACCGTGTGAAGGGTCGCCATGTCCCGCGCATCAGGGAAACCAGGGTCTATGTCAGAAAAGTGCTCAAGTACTATCGCCGATATCAACCGCACCAATCGCCTGCTATTGTTGATTCCCGGAAAGGCGCAGAAATCGGATCGATCATCCTTTCACCTTCATCAGAATCGCTCGCAGTCGCTCACGCTGAGCGGGCCTGATTCCGGTGAACTCAAGCCCGAACGCCTGATCCTTGACCCATCGTACGATGCTGTCATCGATTCGAAGCGGCCAGGGTTGATCCTGAAGGAAGAGAGACAGCTTCAAGATCATTCCGACCTTCACCTCCGTCACGGAAGTGGCTTGACACCCGCCGGTCGAAATATCAAGGATCGTCGCTTCACCCTCAAACTCGTCCTCGCCGAAAAAGAAGAGCCGGTGGCTGACCTTCAACCGTCGCCCCCGGCGCTCCTGTCCTTGAGCTTCGCTCATTGCGACACGCGATCCTTTCAATAAACAGGCCTCAATCCATCCTTCTCCGGTCGAGCTGAGTCAAGCCTATGTGTTACATTGGCGGTCAGCATTCCTCAGGAGCGCGACCTCTGAAGAGGAATACGAAGCTCTCTCAAAGGCACTGTATCACAGGCGCGCGTGCCATCTAACTAAAAACACGTAATTGCCCCGACCTTTCCTATCGGCGGCCCATATCTGGATCTTGACCTTTCCCGCAGCCTTCTGCCAGAAGTGACCAGGCATCGGCGGGAGGCATCCGATGGAGGCGAGATTCATCAACCGGCGGCTGGCTCGGCTCGGGCACTCTGAGATTCGAGCCATGACCCAGGCCTGCGCAAGGATGAACGGGTTGAACATGGCGCAGGGCGTCTGTGATACGCCGGTTCCCGCCGTCGTCATCGAGGCGGCGGGACGGGCGATGAATGCCGGAAACAACGTTTATTCCCGCTTCGACGGATTAGCCGAACTTCGTGAGGCGATCGCCGAGAAGCTGGCGAGAGACAACGGCGTGAAGGCTGACGCCGAGCGCGAAGTCACGGTCAGCGCCGGCGCAACCGGAGCTTTCCATTGCGCCTGCCTCGCCCTCTTGAGTCCCGGCGACGAGGTCATCCTCTTCGAGCCGTACTACCAGTACCACGTCAGCGCGTTGCTCGCGGTCGAAGCGGTGCCGGTCATCGTCGCCATGCATTCGCCCGATTGGAATTTCTCCATTCGCGATATCGAGCGAGCAGTCACGCCCAGAACCAGGGCGATCGTCGTGAACTCGCCGGGCAATCCATCGGGAAAAGTCTTCAGCAGGGAGGAACTTCAAGGAATCGCGGCTCTTGCCTGTCGCGACAATCTCCTTGTCATCACCGATGAGATTTATGAGTATTTTCTCTACGATGGACTGGCGCACGTCAGTATGGCGTCCTTGCCGGATATGGCCGAGAGGACGATCACGATCGGAGGCTATTCAAAAACCTTCAGCGTGACCGGATGGCGGATCGGTTATTCCGTTGCGGCAGAACGATGGGCACAGGCGATCGGCGCCATGAACGACCTGCTCTACGTTTGCGCGCCGACGCCGCTGCAGGCCGGGGTGGCCGCGGGGATCCGGGAATTGCCAGCCTCGTTTTATCAGAAACTTGCGAAGGCCTATCAGGATAAGCGCGATCAGTTCTGCGCGGCGTTGGGAAAAGCAGGCCTGACGCCGTCAATTCCAAACGGGGCCTACTACGTGTTGGCCGACGCGACTAAGTTGCCGGGGAACACGGGCAAGGAGCGCGCGATGCATATATTAGAGAAGATCGGCCTGGCGGGCGTGCCGGGCGAGGCCTTCTTTTCCGGATCGGAAGGGCGGCGCTTCATTCGATTCAGTTATGCCAAAACGGATTCCGATATCGACGAGGCTTGCCGGCGCTTGGCGCGTCTGGCGTAAACCGTGATGAACACTTGCCCGACGGCCTCCGCGGTGGTACAAAAAGCTCTTATGCAACCGTCAATGAGCCGGACCCTTCTCGTGTCGGTCGCCCTCTGTTGGGGTGCCGGATGTGCTCAACCGATGGTGAAGGACTCCGCACGGGAACAGGCGAGCATTCCATCCGGCCCCTCGGACGACCGGCGGATATTGGCCGGCGAATGGGAGTACGAGGATGGCGCCGTCGTCATACTCACGCTTGACGAGCGCGGTCGCGGCACCTATGCCTGGAAAGATGGTCGGTTTGATACCACCGAGCTGACCGGCAGGATATGGCAGGGTCTCTGGTCGCAGCGGGAAAACGATCGCGAGGGTGGATTCAGCGTGGAGTTCTCGCCTGATTTTTCAGAAGGCGAGGGCCGGTGGTGGTACACAAGGATCGGCGAGGATCGTTCCCCGTCGCAGAAAGGCGGGACATTTCACCTGACGAGAAAAAACGGGTCGACCGCGCCGGCGCGCTGAACGCAGGACTCTGAGAGCTAAAGGGTTGGTGCTTGTGGTACCGAGAAAGTCTCCGCGGTTTGCCGTCCAACTCCCCATCCGCTTCACGGAGGACAGTCGTGAAACCGGCGGAACAATTCTGAATATCTCCGAAGACGGTTGTATGATCACCGCGACGCGAACGCCGGACGAGTCGGCCTATCTGCAGCTCGACATGGATCTCATCGAAGGACAACCACCGGTCCAAGTAGGGTTAGCCGCCGTCCGATGGTCCGTCCGGAATCGGTTCGGGCTGGAGTATATCAAGGTCGGGTTGGATGAGCGGGAACGGCTCAAGAATTTCATGGCCATGCTCGAGCGATCCCCTGGATACTGACGAGGATTCTCGTCCAATCGATCCGGCCGGTTATTTCATCGCTACGCCCCGCACCTGCTTGAACGTCGTGACGCCAGCCACCACCTTTCGTATTCCGTCCTGCATCAGCGTGGTCATTCCGGCGTCCATGGCGGCCCGCAGCATTTCGGCCGTCCTCGAACGGCCCTGAATCATGTTCTTCATGTCCTCCGAGTTGCAAAACAACTCGTGCAGAGGCACCCTGCCCTTGAAGCCGGTCTGGTGGCAGGCTTCGCATCCCTGATTCCTGCTGAGCAGGAACGCGTCGTCATACGGAATCTCCAGCTTTTCCCACAAGTGATTGCCGTAAGCGAGAGCCAGCTCATCATACTCCTGCCTCGTGGGATGGTACGTCTGCTTGCAGAGAGCGCAGAGCCGCTTGCACAAACGCTTGGCGATCACGCAGAGCATCGAATCGGCGAAGTTGAACGAATCGCATCCCATATCCAGCAGGCGGGAGATGGTTTCGACGGCGCTATTGGTATGCAGCGTACTGAGCACGAGATGTCCGGTCAGGGAGGCTTCAATCGCGACGTCGGCCGTTTCTTTGTCCCGCATCTCTCCGATCATGATGACGTCGGGATCGGCGCGAAGGAAAGAGCGCATGGCCGATGCAAACGTGAATCCGATCCGGGGATGCACCTGAACCTGCCGGAGCCCTTCCTGTGTGATTTCAATGGGGTCCTCAGCAGTCCAGATCTTGCGTTCATCCGTGTTGAGATGCCGTAGGATCGCGTGCAAAGTAGTCGTTTTCCCCGAACCGGTCGGCCCGACACACAGGATGAGGCCGTAGGGCTTTTCAGCCAGATCGAGGAGAGCGGTCAAGTCGCGCGGAGAAAACTCCATGGCTTCGAGCGGCAAAGGGTCCTTGGCGCTGAGAATGCGGAGGGCGACGTCTTCGTTCCCTCCGGCCGTCGGGAGGGTCGCAACTCGCAGTTCGATGAGGCGATCGTCGCCCAGTTTGAACCGGATCTTTCCGTCTTGCGGTTTCCGCCGTTCGGCGATGTCGAGATTGGCCATGATCTTCATGCGCGAGACCAGGGCGCGCCGGTATGCGGCAGGGACGCGCATGTAGGTGGAGCAGGTGCCGTCGACTCGGAAGCGTACTGCCGTTTCCTTGCGATCCGAGTAAGGCTCGATATGAATGTCGGACGCCTCTTTACGGTAAGCTTCGACGATGATCTGATTCGCGAGCCGGACGATCGCGGAATTATTCTCGTCGATGGAGTTCCCTTCTTCATCAGTATCCCGCTCCGACCGGGCTTCGAGCCGCAGTTCCCCCAGGGTGTCGGAAATCGACCCCATGTCATTCTCACCGCCGGCCAGCAGGAGATATCGCTCGATATCGCGCTGGAGGCTGACGGAAAACCGAATCGTGAGTCCGGGAAAGGCGCGCCGGATGTCATGCCCTTTTTCCAGATCGTGAGGATTGTCGATCAGCACATCGATGACCTGGTCGTAGCGCTTGAACGGAATCCAGTGATATTTCTTCAAATAGTCGTAGCTGAGATCTTTAAGGAGCGTGGGATCTGCGACAGTCCGCTCATCGAAAGGCACGTAGGGGCAGCCGAAGTAAACGCTCAGCGCCTTTCCAAGCTCGGCCTTCGGCACCCTGTACTTGTCCAGCAAGAGTGATTCGAGGTCCGCGGTTCCGGCAAGTGCGGCCTGAAAAGCCTTGACCAAATCCGCCTGGCGGATGAGCCCTTCGCTTACCAGAGGGTCGAAGGCTTCGGGATTAATGGATGACTTAACGGTCTTTTGCACGAAGGGTCCGTGATTGCCGATCGCTATGATTTCGTTATCGGTTTGGACTATTTCCAGTATAAGAGATTCCCAGTGATCTACAAGAAATTTACGAAGAGATGCGAGGAGAGTATCTATCTGGATCGGCCGATCGGCTACTGACAAGCCAGCAATCGTTGGGGGATGATCTGTCCCGGGAGGTCTGCGCCGATCACTGTGATCGTTCTCCGTCGGCTCATACAGGCTCCCGCTGAGGGGCGGCCTTGCCGACGTGGGCCTGCAACAGCCGGTGCATTTGCCGATCGGTTGTGGCGGCTACGGCCACCACGCCGCGGAATACCGGCTTCGGTCGATTGAAGCGAAACGGGTTGCCGTCCGCATCAGTGATCGTGCCGCCTGCTTCCTGAATCAACAGGACTCCCGCCGCGATGTCCCATTCGTTTTCTGGTTCGGCGGTGATCGTTGCCTGAACGCGGCCTGCCGCGACAAGCGCCAGCGCGTTGGCGATGGAATGCATCGGGCGACAACGGGCTGTCCCGTCCAAGACCGCCCATCGGCCGCTTTGGAGTTCCCGCGGGTTGGCCAGAACGAGAGGAGAGCATTCATGCGACCTGGGCTCGGCGGCGGGGGCGCCGTTCACGAGCAGACCTTGGCCCCTGATGGCGGAAAACAACTCGCCGGTCGAAGGATTGAAAATGACGGCGGCGAGGGGAGCCCCTTTCTCGACCAACGCCGCGGAAATGCAGAATTCCTGCAGCTTGTTCACGAAGGCCCTTGTGCCGTCGATCGGGTCGACGATCCATACACGTTCCCGGTCCAGCCGCCCCAGGTCGTCGGGCGATTCTTCCGAGAGCCAGCCGTCCTCCGGAAAATGCGTCTGCTGCATCTCGTGCAGGATGCGGTCGACTTCGAGGTCGGCTGTCGTGACCGGAGAGCGATCCTTCTTCGTCTTCACTTCGAAACCGCTGCGGGCCAGCTCAAGGGCGCGAGCCCCGGCTTCGCGGACCGATTCGACCAACAGGCGCAATTCTCTTTCCATAACCGATACTCTCTGGGTTGTGTTGTCAGCCTAACAGGTCCCCGCTCGCCTTCAAAGCGGAAAGACGCCGTCTGAGCTGGTCCGTGCCTCTTGACCATCGGCCAAAACCTGCGTACAAGCACTGGCAGATATGTTGAAAAAGGCCGCCAGCTTTGTTCTCGCATCGCTCAGAGGCTCGACATACGACGAACAGTATGCCTCGCCTCATCGCTCGCTGTGGCCGCGCTGGACGGCCTTTTTGAACATCCTGGAGTCAACGTACTAGCCATGAAGCTCGTTCAGAAACGCTCGAAGAAGACCGGTCTCCCTCCAGGCACCCTTGTCCATATCGGCGAGAAGAAGTCGGACAAGGTCACGATTACCACGTTCCACTACGCCGACGGGTATTGCGAGGAGCGGCAGCTGGATCAGCCGGATCTCCTCGCGCCTCCGACGGACGAGTCCGTGGTCTGGGCCAATGTCGGCGGCGTGCATCGGATGGATGTGTTGGAATCCTTCGGCAAGCAGTTCGGTCTTCACGCGCTGCTGCTCGAGGACATCGCGAATACCGACCAGCGGCCGAAACTCGACGATTACGAGACCTACTTCTTTCTCGTGACGAAAATGCTGACCCTCACGGAGCGTCAGGATGTGCTTGTCGAACAGGTCAGCTTGGTCCTGGGCCGGAACTTCGTGCTGTCGTTTCAGGAGAACGGGACCGACGTCTTTCAGCCGGTGCGCGAACGGCTCCGAGGAGGCAAGGGTCGCCTACGACAGTCCGGCGCCGACTACCTGTTTCATGCGTTGATCGACGCGATCGTCGATCATTACTTCGCCGTGCTCGAGATGGTCGGTGAGAAGATTGAATCCCTACAGCAGCTCGTCGTCTCCGATCCCAAACCCGAAACGCTTCGGGAGATCCATGCGCTGAAACGTCAGCTGCTCTTTCTGCGCCGGGCGGTATGGCCGCTCCGGGACGTGATGAACAATCTCTCGAGATCCGACTGCCCTTTCCTGCAGCATGCGACCAAGGTGTTTTTTCGCGACGTGTATGACCACGTCGTCCAAATTGTCGATACGATCGAAACATTGCGTGAGATGGTGTCGGCCAGTCTCGATATCTATCTATCCAGCGTCAGCTACCGGTTGAATACCGTCATGCGGGTGCTGACGGTGATCACCACGATCTTCATGCCGCTCAGCTTCATCGCCAGCATTTACGGGATGAATTTCGAGCATATGCCGGAGCTGAGATCGGAATGGGGCTACCCTATGGTCTTAGGCGTGATGGCGGCGGTCGGCATCGCGATGCTGGTCGTCTTTCGCAACAAACGCTGGCTGTAGCAGAGGCGTCTACTCCTGCATCTCGATGCGATCCACGAAGTAAGGCGTTTCACCGAAACAGGAGGTCGGAAGATATCGATATTCCTTGTAATGCAGCACCAGCCGCTTCCCCATCGATTGCGACAGTTGCGACGCGACCTTCTCGTCCCACACCGTGAAATCCCACAGCACCGGGGCAACTCCCGGCACCGTCGTCATGGCCAGCTCTCCTTCTGAGGTCTTGCAGAGCCAGCCTTTGGTCGACAGCTTCTGGATATAGCCGGCTCGACTGCCGTCTGAATAGCTGTAGTTGAATGCCACCAGCAGGTAGGCGGCGCCAATGAAGACGACGAGCCAGAGAAACAGCTTGAAGGGAAACAGGATCGGAGACCAGTTCACGAAATACCTCCTCGGCTAGGAACTGAGATCGACGAACAGCCAGGGCGCTTCAGACCTTCGCCGGGCCTCATACACGGCGATGGCCGGCTCGTGTTGCAAGGTAAGGCCGATCGAGTCCAGACCTCGATAGAGACAGTCCTTCCGGAAGGGATCGATCTCGAAACGGTGTTGTTTGCCGGCCGGCGTGGTGACGGTTTGAAGGCCGAGATCGACCGAGAGCCCGTAGCCCTCCGAGCCCAGAGCGTCCTTCATCAGCGATTGGACTTCATCGGATTTCAGCACCACCGGAAGGATGCCGTTCTGGAAGCAGTTGTTGTAAAAAATGTCGGCGAAGCTTGGGGCGATGACGCAGCGAAACCCCTGGTCGAGCAAGGCCCAGGGAGCATGCTCGCGCGAAGATCCGCAGCCGAAGTTGTCCCGGGTCAGGAGAATCGTCGCACCCTGATAACGGGGCTGATTGAGAAAAAAGGAGGGATCCGGAGATCCGTCCTTCCGCCTCCGCCAATCGTAAAAGAGTCCTTCGCGCAAGCCGGTGCGCTTAATCGTCTTCAGAAATTGCTTCGGGATGATCTGATCCGTATCGACATTGACTCGGTCAAGCGGCGCGACGAGACCGGTCATCTGCGTAAATGCCTGCATAAAAACTGAACCTATCCCCAATTTCTGATGTCGACAAAATGGCCTTCGACTGCCGCGGCCACTGCCATAGCGGGGGAGACCAGATGGGTCCGTCCACCGGCGCCCTGGCGTCCTTCGAAGTTTCTGTTGCTCGTCGATGCGCAACGTTCACCGGGCTGAAGCACGTCGGCGTTCATCGCGAGGCACATGCTGCAGCCGGCCTCCCGCCATTCGAATCCGGCCTCTCGAAAGACCCGGTCAAGCCCTTCCTCTTCGGCCTGTTGCTTGACGAGTCCCGATCCGGGCACCACCATCGCGTGGACGGTTTTGGCGACCTTTTTCCCCTTGGCAAATCCGGCAGCCAGACGGAGGTCTTCGATCCGAGAGTTCGTGCAGGATCCGATGAAGACCTTGTCGATCCTGATGTCGGTTATGGGCATGTTCGCTGTCAAGCCCATATATTCAAGCGCCCGTTCCGTAGCTTTCCGTGTCTTTTCGTCCCCCATCGTCCGGGGGTCTGGGACCCGGCCATCGACGCCGGTCACCATCCCGGGACTTGTCCCCCAGCTGACTTGCGGAGCAATATCGTCGGCCCGCAGGGTTACCGTGGCGTCATACTTGGCATCGGCGTCCGTCTTCAACTGACGCCAAGCCTTGACCGCCTGATCAAACAGGTCTCCTTTCGGAGCCAAGGGACGTCCCTTGATGTAGGCGACCGTCCGGTCATCCGGGGCCACCATCCCGGCTCGTGCGCCGCCCTCGATCGACATGTTGCAGAGAGTCATGCGACCTTCCATGCTGAGCGCGCTGATTGCGGATCCGGTGTACTCGATGACGTAGCCGGTGCCCCCGGCGGTGCCGATCCTTCCGATAATCGCCAGGATCACGTCTTTGGCCGAGCAGCGGTCCGAGAGCGTGCCGTCGACTCTGATCTCCATCGTCTTCGGTCGTTTCTGCACGAGGCATTGGGTCGCGAGTACGTGCTCCACTTCACTCGTCCCGATGCCGAAGGCCAGCGCGCCGAAGGCGCCATGGGTGGACGTGTGCGAATCACCGCAAACGATCGTCGTGCCGGGCAGCGTGAAACCCTGCTCCGGTCCGATCACATGCACCACGCCCTGACGGATGTCGTTCATGCCGAAGAGCGTGATCCCAAACTCCCGGCAATTGTCTTCGAGCGTTTGAATCTGTTTTGCGCTGATCGGATCGGCGATCGCGAGACGGCGATCCGTCGTCGGCACATTGTGATCGGGGACGGCCAGCGTGGCGGAAGGGCGACGCGGCCGGCGGCCTGCCAGCTTCAACCCTTCGAAAGCCTGCGGCGACGTCACTTCATGTACCAACTGTCGATCGATATAAAGCAGCGTCGTCCCGTCCGGCTCCGCTCTCACGACGTGAGAATCCCAGATTTTGTCAAAGAGGGTCTGGCCTGACATGCGCGCGCTCCTTCGCTCCTCGAGACCGGGAAGACTATTATACAGAGGTCGCCCATGGGATTTACAAGAGCGCGTTTCCTCCTGCTTGCTTCACCGAGGGGGACGTGATACCACCGATCCGCTGACCGGGACGTATTCCTGTGGCGACCTTGATTTGGATGACGCCATCCGCGGTGCAATGGAGCCGGTGGCTCCTGGACAGTTATCGCCATTGGACAGGACGGGAGCTGATCGAGCGATCGGGGAGCTCGGAAGCCCAGTCACGAATGCTCTTCGATGCTCCCTTCATAGTGGTTTCACACGGGGTAGAGGCGGATCCAATTCTGAACTATGGAAACCAGCGTGCTCTGGATCTCTGGGAGGCCACCTGGAACGAGTTGGTGGGGACGCCGTCCCGGCTCACCGCTGAACCGGTCAACCAGCCGGAGCGGGAGCGGATGTTGGAGGCGGCAAAGTCGCGCGGATTTTTCGACGACTATCGAGGCGTGCGTGTATCGATGACCGGACGCCGATTTCTCGTCGAGAATGCGCTCATCTGGACGGTCATGGATACAGCGGGATCAACAGTCGGGCAGGCCGCGAGCTTCTCACAATGGACCAGGCTCTAGAAGCTGAAATCGAGGTACCGATCCTCCCTCCGCGGTCACTTGTTCTTCAAACTGCGCTTGCGATCTGATCCATAAGCCCTGCTCCCCGTAGAGAGCACGATACACCACGAATTCCTCTTCCGTCTCCGAATGGCGCGCCACCCCGAAGACCTCATATTCTCCGCCCTTGTAGTGACGATAGCGGCCAGGCCGGACCATCATGTATCCTTTCAGCGCCCAGTATACGGTAATCGACCGCGCAATCACAGGACGGGGTTGTATGAATTTTAATAGACGGGTAAAGACCGATGCTTAAATGGATCATTCCGGCCGGCCTCTTCTTGTTGGCGGTGCCGGTCGCCTGCCAGCAACTGACATGGGAATCCGCTATGGCGGCCGGACAGCAGGCAGCGCAGCAGGGAAACTATGCTGAAGCCGAACGGATTTTCCTTGTTGCGGTGCAGAAGGCGGAAGAGTTCGGCCCTCAGGACCGTCGTGTCGCCGTCAGCCTGTCACAACTTGCGCAGGTCTATGCTGGGCAGGGGAAACATGTCGAAGCCGAGCCGGTCTATCTGCAAGCCTTGAGCATCTATCAAGCGGTGCACGGAGAAAACCATCCGGATGTGGCGGCCACGCTCAACAATCTCGGAGTCCTGCATCGGATGTATGGACAATATGCTCAGGCCGAGCCCCTGCTGACCAGAGCATTGGCGATCAAAGAGAAACTCCTGGGCCCCGACCATCCCGACGTCGCATTGAGCCTGGTCAATTTGGCCCAGCTGCGCGTCTCTCAGGGGCAGCCGGACCGGGCGGAGCCGCTGTATCGGAGAGCGTTGATCATCCGCGAACATGCGTTGGGACAGTCCCATCCCGAGGTCGCAAGAACCCTTGAAGATCTGGCCAATGTCCTGAAGAAACTAGGGCGGAAGGAAGAGGCCCTGGCGTTGGAAATGCGCGCCCGCGAACTTAGAGCCGCGCGGAGTTGAACCGTTCCCGCCTTCCAGTGTAGCGTACTGAGCATGTCTTCCTCGCAATCGTCCCCTGTCAATTGGCGGGTAAACGCCATGGTGGCCCGATTCGTCGGCATGGTCTCAATCGCGCTCGGATTCGTGATCGGAATCTACGGATTGGATGATGCCGGATCGCGTTGGCTCCAGACGGCATTGGGGCTCCTGGTGACCGGCATGCTGGCCCAGGGCTACGCGTTGTACTGTTCGGTCAAGCGGATGCAAGAACTTCAAGACCGGCCGAAGTCATGAAGGAGCGGTCGCACATCGGGGCCGTTCTGACTCTGCTGTGGGTCTCATCCCTGCTCGTAGCCTGCGGCGGCCCCTGGCGCGACGGCTACTTCAAGAAAGGGGTCAATCGACTCACCCAAGACGAGGTGACCGAGAAGCTGGGTCCGCCCCACACGGCCAAGACCCCCGCGCTCGGCGGAGATACGGTGTGGACCTATCGAGTGCCGCTGACCGAAAAAGAACTCAGTCCGCTGCATTTTTCAGGTCTTTCCGATGCCACAAAGCAGGCCACATCGCTCTTGGGAAAACCGGGCGAAGGTCCCAAGGAAATACTCTACTGCTATCGCTACACGTTGACGTTCAACGAACAGAAGATACTCAAGCAATGGAAACGTGAAGAGTGCGTGCCGGGAACCCGCGAAGCCCTACTACAGAACGAATGAGACTTTCGGCCATGACGCAACTCGAATGGATTCGCTTCGACAGCTCGGTAGGCTGGGACAGCCTCAAGTCGCTGATCCTCCTGGTGTCCCTTCTGATTATCCGCACCCTGGTCGTGAGGTGGATCTCCCGTAATACCGCGCTGTCGATGGAATCGAAGCGACGTTGGGTCGTCACCACCAGGAATTCCATCGTCTTCGCGTTTCTGATCGGTCTGGTTGTCATCTGGGCGCACGAGCTCCAAGCCTTTGCCGTCTCCCTCGTCGCGTTGGCGGCGGCGCTCGTGCTGGCGACCAAGGAGCTGATTCTCTGTTGGAGCGGATCTGCCCTGCGGGTCGGCGGGAAGGTCTACTCCGTCGGCGACCGGATCCAGATTGCCGGCCATCGAGGCGTTGTGCTGGACCACGATATTTTCGCCACCAAGCTTCTGGAGATCGGACCCGGTCAGTCGGCACACCTGTACACGGGTCGCGTGACCGTGTTTCCCAATAGCCTGCTCTTTACCAATCCTCTGGTCAAAGAGAATCCCGGGCAGGAATACGGACTCTATACCCTGACCGTGCCGCTTCAAGCGGGAGGGGAGTGGCGCGAAGCGGAACGGCGGTTGCTTGAAGCCGCCAAGGCGGAATGCTCGCCGTTTATGGAGGAAGCCAGCCGCCAGATGAAGTTGCTTGAACAAACGAACTTGCTTGAAGCTCCTTCTCCCGAGCCCCGCATTACGATTCAATTGTCCGATTCGGGACGCGTCCACTTGGTGTTGCGATTCCCGGCGCCGGACCGCGGCCGCTCACGGATCGAGCAGGCGATACTTCGTCGATTCCTTCCTTGATCTGTAGTTCATGCTCTCCTGCGCCACTCTCGACAAGAATTGCGGCGCCGTCGGCTTGTTCCCGTCCGCATCATCTGGTAGCATTCCGAAATCCTCCGCGCGGCCAGGATGAAGATCGCCACCTTCAACGCCAATTCCCTTCGCAAACGTCTCCCGGTCGTTCTGAACTGGCTGGAACAGGAGAAACCCGATGTGCTGTGCCTGCAAGAAACCAAAGTGCAGGACAGCGAGTTTCCGCTCCTCGCCCTGGCGCCCTCAGGCTACGACATCACGTTTCGCGGCATGAAGTCCTACAATGGTGTCGCAATCTTAAGCAGGAAGAAACCGGAAGCGGTCCGTGCAGGCCTCGATGACGGCGACGAACCGGACGAACCGCGCCTCCTTCATGCGGTGATCGATGGAATACCGATCGTCAATACCTACATCCCGCAGGGATTCGAAATTGACTCGCCGAAATACGCGTACAAGCTCGAGTGGTACAAGCGTCTGCGCCGTTATTTCGAGACGCATCTTTCGCCGGACCGACCTGCCATTTGGTGCGGAGACATGAATGTGGCGCCACGACCGATGGATGTCCATAGCCCGGAGAAGCATCTCAAGCACGTCTGCTACCATGAAGACGCCAGAAAGGCATATGAAGCCGCGTTGGCCTGGGGGTTCCAGGACGTCTTTGTGAAGCTGTATCCCGATCGCCGGCAGTACACCTTTTGGGACTATCGGGCGCCTGGTTCCCTCGAGGCCAATAAAGGGTGGCGCATCGACCACATCCTGGCAACGGCGACGCTGGCCGAAAAATGCGTCAAGGCCGACGTCGACATCGAACCTCGTCGACGACAAGACTCTTCTGACCATACATTCTTGTGGGCGGAATTCGCGATCTAGCCGCGCGTGGTGTTCCCGCAGTTTATCTCTCTACATTCACCCGCCTGCGCAGGAAGCCACGGCTGTCAAGCCGTGGGGCTCCACCATAGAGAAATCGAACGAGGGATCAGTAACCCCAACTGTGGAGAGGCAGGATTCACCAGAAAAAGGAAAGGGCAGAGTATCCAATCGATACTCTGCCCTTTACCCGAAGGCGGTTTCTACGCGTAGTAAAGACCGCCCGGTCTCAGCCCAAACCTACAGCCAGTTGACCCGTTCAGCGGGTCGGACGTAGATGGGCTCTTCGACCTGAATGCGCGCCACTTCCTTGCCCGACTTGTTGAAGCCCAGGACGGTATCGTTGTACATCTCGAACCGCTTCCCGTGAATCTGGGTTTCAAACACCTTGGGGCCCGGAATGACGTCGT
>WIAH01000008.1 GCA_014055525.1 Nitrospira sp. CR1.3 | reverse complement strand
CCCCCGCCTCCTCGTCCTCCGCCCATACCTCCGGCTCCGCCGAATCCACGCGGCGCAATCCGAGAGGGTAGGCGGGGCAGTTGTTGCGGCTGGTTGAGGATCGGAGGCAACCGCCTGCCTGCCGGCGGCTGCATATTCGGCGGGACGGCTGCCGCAGTCTGCGGAGGCTGCAAGAATTGCTGCAGGGATCGGACTGATCCTGATCCAGGCGGCGGAATCTGTTGGGCGACCGAGGGACTTCCTGCGGCAGCCTGAGGAGGCTGGAGGAACTGCTGAAGCGCGCGCGCCGATCGAGATCCCGGCGGGACGCCCTGCTGGATTGTCGGAGGAGCGCCATTCGGAACCGGGAGAAAGGGATTGAGTTGTCGGACATCGGTCAAGGTTCTGGATACCGGTGACGGCGGGACGCGCTGCGTGGCCGCCGGCTCGTTACCGATGTGCGTCGGCGCGGTCGGCTGGCTATGATTGATCTCGTTCAACGTGCGGGGGACCGCCTGGCTCTGCGGCTGCTGCGCCATCGAGGGGTTCGGTCCAGAGGAAGGGTGCATTGATGGGTCAGGCGACTGTCGAGCGGCGATGACCTGTTGCGCCGTCTGAACATGAGGACTGTTCGGAGACAGGCTACGTGCCGCATTCAAGAGGGCCAGTGTCTGTGCTCCTCCGATTCCCCCGACCCATCCATAGGGGTACGCGACCGGACCAACGAGCACCCAGTCAGTCCAAGCCTGGGATACCATGGCGTTCGATTGCACGCGGCTCAGCAGCTCTTGCCGTTGCTGACTGGCCTGCTGAACCTGGTCGATGGTTGAAGCTTGGGCCAATGTCTGATTGACCGTTTCCAGTTCTTGATGCAGACCGTCAATTTCCAGTTTGAGCGCTATGAGCTGGTGCCTGGCATCCTCGTTTTCCCGGAGGACCGCGATGGCCTGGGTGACTTCGTCCGTGTCGACCTGTGCTGTGAGATCCACCTTGATGACTACTGCATCGCCGTCGAGCATCAGGTTCGTCTTCTGATCGAGCACGAGCACCAGCCCGGCCGTGTACGTTCTGATTTCGTCCCTCGTGACATCCATGTCTTCGACGATCGTCACGCTTTCCAGGTAGGTCGCGACTTGTTCGAGCGCGTCGCGTTTGGCGGCTTCGGTCGCGAGGCGGACCGCGTCCTCTCGGGTATCGCGGTCTCCCATCCGATGCTCCCCCTGCGAGGTGACGATGCGAATCTCGGCCGATGCAGGAGAGAGTGAAAACAAGGTGGTGGTGGCGGAGATCAGCAACGAAAAGGAAAGCGGGATGAGGCGGTAAGATGCAGAAGCGACCGTTGCGACGTGGAGCGATGAGCGACCGGCCATCGTCTTCACCCTCTGAATGAGGACTGGCGCATCAGCCACCCGTTGGTTGACCACAGCAGGTCCGCTCGGACAGCTTGAGCATAACACCAGCAAACCCTTTATACCAGCGGTCCGGCGGCGGCCTGCTGCGGCTTGCCTTCAAGAAAATTCGCGTGCTAAGGTTGCTCGTTCATTTACCCAAGAAGGAGCAGGAGATTTTCCATGATTCGTCTTCACGGCATCCTTGTTGCCCTGATTTTCCTTATACTTGAAGCTTCTTCCGGGTCTCTGACCCCCCTCGGGGCCTCACCCACAGTAGGAGCCACCCCCTCAACCCCTCCGACCGAACACGTGATTCTCTTCGTGCTCGAAGGGTTCAGCCAGGATTCCATGAAGGGCGGGACGATGCCCACCTTGAGCCGGCTGGTGAAAGAAGGTTCGGTAACTTGGTCCGCGACGGCCGTGAAGCCGGCGCTGCGCTTGCCGACGATGGCCTCTTTGATCACCGGGCTACCCGTCGAAAAGCACGGCATCACCTGGAACGCCTTCGAGTTCAGCCGCGGTTATCCACGGTCTCCCAGCGTGTTCGACTACCTCGACTTGAGCGGCGGGCGCGACAGCGCGATTTTCTTCATGGACGAGTCGCTCTACCAATTGGCCAGACCGGAGCCCTATACGGACTATCAGATGTGCGGACCGCTCAAGCCGGAGTGCAACCCGGATCGGGTCGTGTCCTATATCAGGCAGTATTTTAAGAAGGCGACCAGCGGCCATGGGTACGGCCATGCGATTCTGTCTCTGCCCCATTTTCTTGTGGTCCATCTTCCGGAAGCCGGCCGGGTCGGCGCGGCCCGCGGTTGGGGATCGAAGGAATACCGGGAGGCGCTTCGCACGGTGGACAGGGCCATGGCATCGATCCTTGATCTCTACAAAGAGCAGGGCCTTCTGAAACGGACGACCGTGTTCGTGACTTCATTGAGCGCCGAAGGGAGAGATGCGAATCAGGAACAGGCGGATGGGGCTACGCCGGTGGTTCCCTGGATCGCCTCCGGCGTCGGGATCAAGCAGGGCCACGCCATCCATCAACCGGTGTCGATCATCGATACCGGCGCAACGGTGATGCGGACCTTGGGACTCCAGACCCATACGGAGTGGGAGAGTCGACCGGTGGAAGAGATCTTTCAATTCGCCTTTGTGGCAGCGGCGCCGAATTCGAGCATGCCTCAATAGTCCAGATGGAAAGTCTCAATCGTCTAAGAAGGGCGCCTGTGATCCAGAGCATGCTGGTGAGCCCGGTGTGGTGCGCCTTGCTCTTCTCTGTGGGCCATGCCGGGCCGCCGGCGGCCTATACGACAGAACATCCGATCACGATCGATGCAACCGTGCTCGATCCGCCATCCTGGTGGCAGGTTCCCGGGATCACCCCCTCGATCTACAACTCGGACCCGGAATCGATGGATGCCTACAAGACGACGGACAAGCGGACATTGGCGCTCAAGCCGGGGAAGTATAAGTTCGTGAGTTTTACCTTCGATTTTCCCTTCTCGGTCAACTTGGAAGGAAAGATCGAATTCGCTCCGTCCCTCGACCAATGTGTGGAGGGGCGAGGAACACAGACGCTGCTCGTGCGATGCAAGCGGACATATCCGCATGGCGGGCAGCCCGACTACACCTATTAGTAAAGGAACTCCGACATGGCTCACGCACTGGATGATCTGCTGGATGCACTCGAAGATGTGGATGACGCCACACGCGAAGAGGCGGCGAAGGCCCTGGCGGAAATCGGGGATCCCAAGAGCCTGGATGCCTTGATCAGCGCCTGCGGGGACGAGTACTGGTCCGTGCGGGCCCACGCCGGCTGCGGAGTGGCGAAGATCGGCGGTCCGAAGGCGGTAGACGCGCTGGTCGGCCTCTTCAATGACCCCATCATGGAGGTGCGCAACCAGGCCGTTGAAGCGACGGCCAAGATGGGAACGGCCGTGCTCGATCGCATGATCGCGACCTTGAGAGACGAGCGTTGGCGGGTGCGTGAGCACGCGGCCAAGACCTGCGGCGAGATTCGAGACCGAAAGGCTGTCGATGCGTTGATCGCGGCCTGCCGGGACCGCGACGGAGCCGTGAAAAGCGCCGCGGCCGAAGCGCTCGGCAGGATCGGCGACCCAAAGGCCGTGCCGGCTTTGATCAAATTGTTCAGAGACACGTCGAAGATCGTGCGCGAAACGGCGGGCACGGCGCTCGTCTACATCGGCCAGCCGTCGGTGGATCCACTGATCGAATGCTTCAACGATAAGGATTTTGTTGTGCGCTGCCATGCGGCTCGGGCGCTCGGCGGCATGACGACCGACTATCAGATCGGTCGCACCTGGGTGCGGGAACCAAAGGTCGTCGGCGCGCTCATCGCCGCGTTGAAAGATCCGGACCGCGCCGTGCGCGAAGACGCGACCATTGCATTGGGGATGATCGGCGATCCGCGCGCGATCGACGCCTTGATTGAAGCGATGAAAGACGGCGCCGTGAAGCGCCACGCCATCGCCTCGCTCGGCATGATCGGCGATCCGCGGGCGCTGCCCCCCGTTCTTGATGCCTTGAAGGGAAAGGGGATCAAGCAGGAGGGCACTCCGACTCCGGGCTGCATCGTGAGCGAAGATGCCTTTATTAAGGAGGCGGCTGCAACGGCCCTGGGTCAATTTCGTGATCCGCGTGTCATCCCCGATCTGATCATGTTGCTGAAGGACGGCGTGTTGCGCGAGAAGGCCAGTGCGGCGTTAGCCACGATCGGCGATACGGCGATCGAGCCCCTCATCGCGTTCTTGTACGATCCGAAAGCGTCGGAAGTCGCCTCGGAGGGCGAAAGGGTGCTGTCCTATGCGTCGGTACGACTCAGCGCCAAAGACGCGTTGCGGCAGTTGGTGATGGAAACGCTCGAAAAGCTCGGATGGACTTTGCCCCAGGAGGACGTGACGGTCGATTCCAGCGGCGTCGATAATGCTCGCGTGGACCTCCCTCTCGGCGCGACCGGCCGATTTGGCCCCTCCGGAGATTTTGCGAAAAGCTGATTGAAGTTTCGAGTCTCTACTTTCTCACTGCGATCCCATGCGTGTCGGCCGTTTCCTTTCCATCCTTCATGTTCGTGATGGAGGCCTGTCCCTTGTAGTGGCCGACCCTTCCTCCCGCATCGATGTGGATGACACCAACCCCCGGGACCGTCCCCTTGGCGTTATTTACAGTCTTATCGTTTCCGGTTAAGGGAGCCGGGCCCCGTAATCCTACGAACACATATTGCCCGTCCGGCGCTACGTCCATCAGATCGGGGGCTGGGTCGCTATTGGCGCTGGTGACCAGATCGACCGAGCCGACGCTCAGATTGCTGAGGGTATCGATGATCTCGATATTGTTGGCGGCTCGATCCGCGCTCCAGACGTAGCGGCCGACTGCGGCCATGCCGTGGGAATCGGCGAATTGATTGTCTCGCTGCGACAGGAGTTTGACCGATACGGCCTTCGGTAGATTCGCCAGATCCAGGGCGTAGACGTCATAGGAGAGGGGGGCAATCGGCCAACCGCCCCCCGAGTTGATGTACATCGTTCCACCGGCTTCGACTCCCCCGCAACCGGCCGGATGTACCTGATTGTTGTCGAGCGTCGCGACGACCTGCATCGGGGTGACCGTGACGTCCACGACGATCAATCCGCCTCCTCTCAGCGTGACAAAGGCGTATTTGCTGGAGGATTCAGTAATGGGACAAATGGGGGCCGTATCTGGGCGCTCGCCGCTTTCCATCGCGCCGAGATTGAGCACGTCCTTGTCAGGATCGAAACTGAACTTGTGAGCCCCATAGTCGGTCCAGATCCGGATAAACTTTTTTTCGGCGATGTTGGCGGCAAGGGCCATTTTTCCGTCCGGAGTCGGCCAGGCTGCGTGGACATTCTTGCCCATTGAGAGACAAACTTCCGGTTTCTTCGTCACCGCGTCCATGATGAGTACCTGCCCGCTCAGAAACGAAATGATGGCATGGTCCTGCTTCGCGTTGAAGAAGAGCATGTGGGGCCGCCGCACCGGTTTCTTCGTCGCCTCTTCGCAGAACTTTCCGATGTCGCCCGCGAAGTCGATGGTCTGGGCCGGCTTGACTGACGTGGGATTGGCCGCCAGCTGCGCGCCGTCGTAGATGTACAGAAACCCGCCGCTTTCTTTGCCGGTGTCCGATTGATCGGTCAGCCAAACTTCATAGGCCTCCACCGGTGCGATACCGCTTCCACACAGGAGACAGATCAGCGCCAGCAACTGCGGCGACCACGGGCTTTTCGACATGGGTGGGTGATTCATAGAACCTCCTATGGACGCAGTTAGGCGGATGGTCGAAGGGATTGGAGGATGATCGTAGCGGTGCAAGATCGAAGGAGTCAATCATGTCGGAATGTGGTTGATGTGGTGTTGGTCCGAGAGGGTATGCCTCTGGTCCGGGCCGGTCCCGTTCCGTTGACCCTGCGAAAATGGCTGTGCTACGCTGAACGATTCGTACGAAGGAAATTGCTATGGCGGATGCGGTCGCCGAGCAGATTGCGGCGCTCAAAGACGGAGACTGGGCCGTTCGCGAGGAGGCAGCGGTGGCGCTGGGTACCCTTCGGGATCCCCGAGCTGTGGCACCCTTGGTTTCGATTCTGCGCGACTCTGATCGAGCGGTGCGGGAGGCGGCGATCGGGGCCCTGACGGCCATCGGGGAACCCTCCGTTCCCGCTCTTGGACTCTGCCTGTCGGATCCACAACTCGCGGTGCAGGAAGCGGCCTCGGCTGTGTTGGCGTCGATCGCCGATGAGCGGGTCCTGGCTCCCCTGATTACCGCCCTTGCTAACAGAGACTGGATAGTCCGGATGCACGCCGCGAAAGCACTGGGGCGAATCAAGGATCAGGACTCGATCGAGCCCTTGATTCCGTTATTGCAAGACCGGGTGAAGGCTGTTCGGGAGGAAGCAACGGCGGCTCTGGCTGCAATCGGCGACGCAGCGGTTCCGTCGCTGCTCACGGCTCTTACGCATTCTGATTGGCTTGTCCGGCTTCACGCGGTGGAAGCTCTGGGGAAGATGCGTTCCGCTGTCGCGGTCGAGCCGTTGCTGTCGGCGCTATTCAACGACCACGATGCCGCCGTCCGAGAGGACGTGATTCGCGCCTTGGGTCAGATCGGCGACGGTCGGGCGGTCGAATTTCTGGTGATGGTCATGAAGGAGCCCGGCCTGCGACCGCTTGCAGTGGAAGCTCTGGGGCAGCTCGGGGATCGGCGGGCGGTGCCGGTCTTGATCAAGGTGCTCGAAGGCGTGGACCGACCGGAGGAGTCGCGTGTCGTGGCTGGCTGCGGCGATAAGTGGGACGAAGAAATGGTGACGATGGCGGCAGCTGTGCGCTCGTTGGGTGTTCTGGGCGACGACGCTGCGATCCCATCCCTCATGCACGCCTTGCGCCAGACCGTAACAAGGGCCGAAGCCGCCGTCTCGCTTGCGCGATTCGGCTCAAAAGTGATTGCTCCGTTGCTCGCGGTCTTGTCGCAGGAGACGGATGACAACGTTCGGTTCCATGCCAAGGAGACGTTGGCCAAAGTGGGCTGGCGGCCGGGCCGCATTTGAGGCGGCCAGGCGAGAGACACGAGGCAAGAGGCGAGAAGCCCTGATTCGCAAAGATCGGCGAGGAGGATTTTCCTCTTGCCTGCTGCCCCTGACCTCACGGCTATGTCGTAGTCACTATGTCGAAAGAAAACATTGAGGCGTTGGTCGCCGAGTTGGTCCATGAAGAGGACTGGCGACGGATGCGGGCGACTGCAGCCTGTTTGGCGGGAGGGCCCAAGGCGGTGGAGGCGTTGATTCACGTCCTGCACTCAGGGCCTCCCGACCTGAAAAGGGAGGCGGCTGCGATGTTGGCCCGCATCAAAGACCCCCACGCCGGCGTGGCGCTTGTCGGCTTGCTTGAGGACGGCGATGAAACCGTGCGAAAGTCCGGCGCGACGGCATTGGAGCAGATGGCGGGAGTGCTCGATACGGATACGGCGTCCGCGCTAGTCGCGCTGCTTCCCAAGGCGGAGGTCGAAGAAACGAAGCGGTTGGTGACTCATCTGGTCGGAGCCATTCCGACCGCCGTGATGCCGCTTTGCCAGATGATGAAGCATTCCGACCCCGAAGCGCAGGTGGCAGCTGCGACGATGCTCGATCACCTGCTGGATCCTCGGTCTGTCGACGCGTTTATCGATGCGATGGGCCAGCCTGCGGTCCGTGACATTGCGGTGGGAACACTGAAGAAGCTCGGCGCGATTCGGGAACGGATCGACGAGACATTCAACGCCCTGCGTAACGTCGAAGGCGCGAGTGAGCGGGAAGAAGCCCGGATGGCGACGGTGATCGATCTGCTCGGCATCGGACGTCCGAGCGTGGAAATTCTGATCGAATACCTGGAGGATGAGGACTGGCTCGTACGGGAAGCGGCGGCGGATCTGCTTGGGAAAATCGGGGATGTACGGGCGGTCGAGCCTCTTATGAAACGTCTGGGGTGTGACAAGGATACCGGCGTGAAGGAGTTGGCTATCAAGGCGCTTGGATTGATCGGTGATGCTCGTCCGACCAGGCTCTACCTCGAGTCTATTCCCATCAGACCCCTCCGTGTCTATGCGATGGAAGCTCTGGCCAAGATCAAGGACGTCGAAGTCTTGCGACCTCACAAGGAACTGTTCGATCGACTGCGGACGGATCGTGACGGCCTGGTGGCTTACAATGCGGGGCTGATCGCTGATAAATTGGACGCGCTTGCCGGCGCACCCGCCGGGAGTCAGGAAGGGCAAGATCATGAGTGACGGAGTGCAGCCGGATCGGATTGAGCAGCTCATCAGCGCCCTGCGTGACGATAACGAGGCGCTCCGGGACCATGCGATCGCCAGCCTGAGCCAAATGGGAGAAGAAGCGGTGACGCCCTTGATCGGCCTCATGGCGGACGAGGACGTGTTGATTCGAGAAGCCGCCACGGCCGCGGTGGTCAGGATCGGTCCCTCCGTCATTGATCGGTTGATCGAGGCGATCGAAGACGATGAATGGGCGATTCGCGAGCAGGCAGCGTCCGGATTGGGCAAGCTGAAAGACCCGCGCGGCGTCGAGTCGCTCGTGAGGGCGCTCAAGGACAAGGACGGGGCGGTTCGGACTGCGGCCGTGTGGGCCCTTGAACGCATTGGTGATTCGCGCGCCGTGCCGGGATTGGTCGAGGCCCTGACGGACGGCACCCTGCGAGAAGACGTCGCGCGCGTGCTGAAGAAGATCGGCGACTCCCGCGCGGTTGAGGCCCTGATCGACGGATTGTTGGGCAACAATTGGATGGTACGACGGCATGCCGCGGAAGCGCTGGGGAAAATCGGCGATCAGCGCGGCGTCGGCCCCCTGATCGAATCGCTGAAGGACGAAGACTGGCTGGTCCGCAGGAACGCGGCGGAATCGCTCGCGAGGCTCGGGGCGAAACAGGCGATCGATCCGTTGCTCCCGCTGCTCGAAGATGAGAACACGATGGTGCAGGAAACGGTGGAAGGCGTGCTGGCGAGCCTTGGCTGGAAACAAACGGCTCAGTAGTCCATTTCGACGTAAAGGATACACACTATGGCAGATGAAGCTCCGGTGAAACTGATTCAGATCGGCCCAAAGGGCGGCGCCAAGAAGGACGGCTTCAATCTCGTGACGGAACGCGTCGTGGCGGTCAATCCCGAGGCCAAGCAGATCGAGGTGGAATTGCTGGCTTACGACGGCAAGACCGTGCTGCTGGATGTCGACGAGGAGGCTCTTGAAGATCTCAAACAATTGAAGGTTGGAGACGGCGCCACGATCCGCGTCGTCGAAGAGGGCGGCCGGCGTGTCGCAAAGAGCTTTCGCATTCGTCCGAAAGATCCCAACGCGGCCCGGGCCGACGCCATGCTGCTCGATCTCAGGGACAGCCATTGGCTCAACAGAAAATATGCGGCGGAGGTGCTGGGCGAACTGAAAGAAACGCGGGCGGTCAGGCCGCTGGTGGATGCGTTGACGGACGAAGTCGGCGACGTCCGGCAGCGAGCGTATGATTCGCTGATCAAGATCGGAGGAGCGGCTGTGCCCTCGCTGGTGCCCTTGCTTGTCTCCGAAGAGGATGAGTTGCGGCAGTCGGTGACGGAGATCATCCGCAAGATCGGCAAACCGGCGGTCGAACCCTTGGCGACCGCCCTATCGGAGGCCGATGACCGATTAAAGACGCGTGTGCTGAAGGTCTTGGACCGGATGGGGTACAAGCCAAAGCAGAAGGAAGCTACGAGCACCGAGGCGCCCCGGCTCACTTAGGCGTTATTTTGTCGGTTGGTCGGGAGCTTTGGCCGGGCGCCCCACCGAAATGTGGCGGAATCCAAAACCCGTCACCCGGCTGGATTCGTACACATTGCGCAGATCGAGAAGAATCGGCCTGCGCATGAGCGTCTTCAACTTGGAAAAGTCAAGGTTTCGGAATTCGTTCCACTCGGTCATCAAAATCAGCGCGTCAACTCCGGTCGAAACCTCATAGGGATCTCTGCAAGGGATCATGCCCGCCAGTGTCTGCGTGGCTTCTTCGAGGGCTGCCGGGTCATAGGCTCGAACGGTCGCGCCCTGCTTCATGAGTTCTTGCGCAATGGCAAGGGCCGGAGCCTCTCTCAAGTCGTTCGTATTCGGTTTGAACGAAAGCCCGAGCATTCCGACGACAGCCCCCTTCAGGTCCCCCAGCGCCTCTTTGATTTTCGCGATCATGCGCTCCCGCTGCTGCGTATTGACGGTCGCTGCCGCGCCGGCGATTTGCATCGGGTAGCCCGCACGATCGCCCATCTGCACGAGGGCCGCCAGGTCCTTGGGAAAGCAGGACCCGCCGAATCCCGGACCGGCGTGCAGAAATTTGGAACCGATTCGGTGATCCAGCCCCATCCCTTTCGACACCATTTGCACATCGGCGCCGACGCGCTCGCAGAGGGTTGCGATTTCGTTGATGAAGGAGATTTTCGTCGCGAGGAAGGCGTTGGACGCATACTTGATCATTTCTGCCGTGGGGACATCGGTCACGACGAACGGCGTTTCAAGCAGATAGAGCGGGCGATAGAGATCCTTCATGATCTGGGCGGCCTGCTCGCTCTCAGATCCGATCACCACGCGATTCGGGCGCATGAAGTCTTCAATGGCCGAACCTTCCCGGAGAAATTCCGGGTTGGACGCCACGTCAAACAACACTTTCTTGGGCTGGCTCGCCGTGATCACCTTCTTCAAGAGGTCTCCGGTGCCGACAGGCACGGTTGATTTCGTTACGATCACCTTGTACGACGTCATGGTGCGGGCAATGCCGCGACCGACTTCCTCGACATAAGACAGATCGGCTGATCCATCCTTTTTCGGCGGTGTGCCGACCGCAATGAAGATGACCTGGCCATGATCGACCGCCCGGGTCAGATCGGTGGTAAAACTCAATCGGCTCTGGCTGATCCCTTTGGCGACGAGTTCTGTAATCCCCGGTTCATAAAACGGGACGTCTCCCTTCTCCAACCGGGCGATGCGTTTGGCGTCCGTGTCCATGCAAAGGACATTGACGCCGAATTCGGCGAAGCAGGCTCCTGTGACGAGCCCGACGTACCCGGTTCCGATCACACTGATCTGCATCGGCTGTCCTCCTTCAAGTGCTGATCTTGCAATGAAAAGGAGTATAACTTTCTTTCCATGAGCGAGCAACGAATGCGCCGAAATCGTTCACGCGGCGGAGGAAGCCGGTTCGTTGACAGTTCAGACCGGCTCTGAGTAGTATGAGCGCCCTTCGTTGGATGCGCGCTATGAAGATCTGGAGAGGTCTCCGCTCACGCTTTGACGCTTCCGCATGAATTCTTCGCCCCAGTTACCCTACACACCTCGCTGGTTCTTGCTTCTTACCGCGTTCGTCACCGGCGCGGTCGTCATGGCGCTCGAAATTCTCGGCAGCCGCCTCCTGGCGCCGGTTTTCGGCAACTCGCTCTTTGTCTGGGGCGCCTTGATCGGGGTCATTCTCGCTGCGATGAGCAGCGGCTATGCGTTTGGCGGTTGGATCTCCGACCGCCAGCCAGGCGGGAAGGTGTTGGCTGGACTCTTGCTGTTCTCCGGCGGATGGACCTTTCTGATCGCATGGCTCGGCCAGCCGGTGCTGTTCAAGGTCGCCGGAGTGATTGAAGATCCCCGGTGGGGACCTTGCGCCGCCGCGACGCTGCTGCTTGCGCCTCCGGCGTTCGGATTGAGCGGCGTGCTGCCGGCGATGTTGCGGTTGGCGGTGTCCGATCTCGACTATCTTGGCCGCCACACCGGTCGCATGATTGCCCTCTCGACCGTCGGAAGCCTGGCGGGCACGTGGGGAACGGCGTTTTTTTTCCTATCGTGGATCGGGAGCCACGCTCTGGTGGCGTGGCTCGGCGTGATTCAAGTCGGACTCGGCTCTGTGTGGTTGATCAAGGGGACGGGAACAAGGCCGCTGGTCACCGGTGTCCTCGCACTGCTCATTCTCGGGCTGGGAACCGGCGCCCTGTTCCCCGTTCAGATGCTCAGCGTCCCGATCTACCAGGAAGACAGTCCCTACCAACAGGTTCGTATCAGGGACGATGACCTGTTTCGCTACTTGGTGCTCGACCGGACCTTCCACGCTGTGATGTGGCGGGCGGACCCCGTCGCGCTGTTTCTCCCGTACAGTCAATTGATGATCGCGTCTTTGGCTTGGGTGCCGGAGCCGAAACGGGGATTAATCTTCGGCCATGGAGGCGGATCCCTGGCCAAGTGGCTGGCGGAGCGGTGGCCTGAACTGGAACTGGATGTGGTGGAATTTGATCCCGTCGTCGTTCGGATGGCCGAGGAGTATTTCTCGTATCGACCGCCCCGTTCTCACCATGTCTTCGTGCGAGACGCGAGAGTGTTCCTGAACGGGACGAATCAGCGCTACGATCTCATCTGGGTGGATGCCTTCGCGCGCCATATGGTTCCGTTCCATCTGACGACAGAGGAATTTTTTTCCGAAGTCAGGGCCCACTTGACGCCCCATGGCGTCTTGGCGGTGAATCTCGCCTCATCAGGTGAAGGCGGCGATCTCTTGAGGGCCAATGCCGTGGTGCAGACGATGCGTCGATCGTTTCCGGCTATTCAAACATTCGGGGTGAAGGGTCCATGGCCATCGCAAGCAAAGGCGGAGAACCTCCTCCTGTTTGCCGGTCTGCCCATTGAGCAACATCTTGCAGAGGAATTAGCGACCAAAGTCGTGGCTATGGTCGAACAGCAACGACTTCCCACCGAAACCATCGCGCTACTGAGCACGCGTCGGACGCAACCATGGCAGCCAGGAGCAGTGCTGACCGACGACTATGCTCCGTATGATCTCCTGATCGGTTCTGCCGTACCAGTCGCTCATCCGAATTAGTACGCCATTAAGACATTGAAATCATTGTAGTTGCCTTGTTGATAAACGGGGGTTTCAGCTGCGGCTTATCTGCCGTCCCAGGGGAATGAACGATCTTGCTTCCTTTTTCCTCGCTGTGATATAAGGGTCCCTCCTTGAGAAGGTCTGGACGTTGAGATTGGAACTAAAAGAGCGGTTGAGCGGTCGTCGGAACGGTCAAGGCTACCTGATCGCGGCGGTAGTTATTTACCAACCTAATCACATCTCTTCTTCTTTTTAAGGAGGTAGGTCATGGGCAAGACGATGTTAGGGGTCTTCTTCGGCCTCGTGATGATCGTGGCTGGGGCGTCTGTATCCTTGGCGCACCAGGCAGGCGGAGTCGAAGTCGGGGACCTGGAGACCGGGTCCGTCGTAGGCCAGTCGTTCAAGGAATTGGAAGTGGACGCCGAACTCTATGCCATCGAGATCGGCAACATCAAGGCCTGGTATCCGCCCACCACCGTCATCGATTTCAAAGTGCGGCCGGGGCGTCCGGTCTTGATAAAGATCACGAACAGTTCTTCAGCTGAGCACGGTTTCTTGCTGACCGATACGACGACTCAGGCTGCGCCGACTGCGGTGAACGCAAAGCTGGTCCTCAAGCCCGGAGAGACGAAATACATCGGTATTCCGACCAGCGACTTATTCTACGCGACGATGGGCAATACCTTGTCGTATCGCTGTCATCTCCATCCGACTCATGTCGGTGGCAAGCTGGTGATGATCAAGTAATCGAATAGCAACATCGGTGAAAACACAACGCCCCCGCCGCTACGCGCGGCGGGGGCGTTGTGTTTTATCTCTCATCCTCTTTCTGTTTAGACCGCTTCCTCTACCTGGCAATCGGCGCCCGGCTCCAACGGGACGTTCTGAACTCCCTTGAGTTCACCGGCCACGATTAAGAGCAGGAACCGGCTCAGTGTCGGCTCCTTCTCGCGCCGCTCGTGCACAATAGTGTTGAGGTCCACGATCATTTCGTCCCCATCCCACTGGGTTTCGTTTATCACCCAATAATGGCCCGTAGCCTCGGGAAACTGTCGACCGATAAATTTTTCAATGATCGTTCCTACATCTTGAGTGCTTGCCTGCGCTTGGGCGGACAGTGTGAAGAGCCCGAAAACTGCGGCGAGAAGTACCCATCGAAGTCCCATGACACACCTCCATGGGAAACGGAGAGAAGGCACGGACCAAAGAAGCGGGAAGGCCTAGATGTCCGTGGGTTACATATTGAAATTGTACTGCCGGATCGGAGAGAAGTCCACGAAGCGCGATAAATGCGACGGAGAAAAAGGAAAGCCTCCCGACTCGGTGAGCCAGGAGGCCTTGGAGAACAACAGACGACGATTAGTTCCGAACGCCGCTCCAGACTTTGGCAGGATCGATTTGTTTATCGGGGTTCAGCGTCTTGGCCTTGTCAAGCAGCACATCCGTGGTTTCCGGATAGGCCGGATCGGAGATGCAGCAATTGTCGACAGGGCAGACTGCCGCGCACTGAGGCTCGTCGAAATGACCGACGCACTCCGTGCACCTGTCGTGGGTAATCACATAGATATTATCGCCGACTCCCTGGCCGTCGCCTACATGGTTTCCCTTCGTTTCCGCATCGCTGCGGGTTTCGAAGATCGCCTCGTTCGGACATTCAGGAAGGCAGGCTCCGCAGGAGATGCATTCATCGGTAATCAACAGTGCCATGACCCTCGCCTCCTTCTCACCACAATAGAACAAGAGAACAAGAAACAAACGCGATTGACAAGGCCGCCACGCCACGACATAGTGGCGTGACAACTTGGCGCATTCTATTCTGCCGCTCTTTTCCAAGTCAACAGAACGGCGCCGGCTCAGAAGGCCTAGATGCCCTGATATTATGGGCCTTTGGGCCCAGTTAACCGCTGCGTTTGAGCGATCCGAGCTCCCGCTATGTCCGAGGCCCAACCAAGCAATCGAGAACAGAAAAAGAAGCGGATCATCACGCTGGTTCTGCTCGCGATTTTGCTCATGAGCGTGTCAACCTTCTTGATGCAACGGGACGAGACAAAAACCATTATTGTGACCTTCCCCAACGGGACAGAGCTCGAGGCGGAAGTAGCCGATACGCCTGAGAAGCTCCTGTTCGGGCTGGCCTTTCAAGAGGCATTGCCCCCGAACGGAGGAATGATCTATATCTTCGAGGCGACGGGGCCACATCGCATTACGACAAAGGAGTATCGATTTCCCGTCGATATCATTTGGATCGATGAAAGTCACCGGATCGTTCAATTGACGGAGAATGCGGAACCGTGCCGCAAAGATCCCTGCCCCTGGTATGGGCCTCCGCTCGAGGCGGTCCGTTATCTGATCCAGACGGAAGCCGGCTTCATCAAGCGGCAGAGGATCGCCGTAGGAGATGAACTGAAATACACGCTCAGGATGTAATCTGGGCCTGGGCGGGTTCGCGCCGGTCCAAGCAAGTCGTGAAATCAGGAGGAAGACTCAGTGGCGATGGAAGGATTTCAGTCGGTCGGGTCCGCCGAGGAGATTCCGCCGGGTCGATCGAAAGTCGTCAAGGTTCACAATCGCGCCATCGCGTTGTTCAATATCGACGGGCAGTACTTCGCCATCTACAACATCTGTCCTCATGAGGGTGGTCCGCTGAATGAAGGTCGGGTCAAGGGCTTTGTCGTCTCCTGTCCGTGGCACGACCTGGCTTTTGATATTCGGAACGGGCAGGGCACCGACGGCGGGGGGTATTGTGTCGGCAGTTACGAAGTCCGGGTGGAGAATGGAGAGATCTTCATCGGACCTCGACGCAAGACGTGATCACCACAGACGTGAGAAGGGTGAGAACGGGGGGACAGCACGGAGTATGACGTTCAGGCAAGACGATGATGGCGGCCAACCAATCGGGAACGTTAAGGTGATCGAGGCTGTTGTCGACCAGCCGGTACAGATCCATTTGTGGGAAGACCGGACGAGAGGCGAACAGTGGGTCCCGGCCTATGATGCGACCGCGCTCGCCATGCTCGCGGATGACTATCTACGCATTGCGGGGAACAATGCCGTGGACAACGGGCGGCGGACGTTTGAGTTCCAGCCGGTCAAGCCGGGTAGGTATGAGATCGTGTTTGAAAAACGCATGGGGTGGAAATTCACCGCGGAAGACCGGCGGGTATTTCTCGTGACGGTCTCCGGCCCGCCGGCGAAACGGAGCGCGTGACCGTGCCGGAAGTGGCCTTTGTGAATGGACGGTTTCTTCCGCTGGCCGATGCAGTCGTGTCGATCGAGGACCGCGGGTTTCAATTCGGCGACGGCGTCTATGAGGTCATCCGGACTTATCGAGGCCGTCCGTTCGAGGTGGACGCGCATCTCGAACGGTTCGACCGGAGCGCGGGGACGCTTGAGCTGAAACAGCCCTATTCTCATGCTCGGTGGCGCCAACTGATCGAAGAGGGGATCCGCCGAGCGGCCTATCCGGAAGCCAAGGTCTACCTTCAAATCACCAGGGGCGCGGCGCCTCGTGATCACGTCTACACCGCAGATCTGATGCCCACCACCGTCATGACGGTCCGCGAGATCCAACCGCTGAGCCCGATTGTGCGGGCAGCCGGGGTCGAGGCGATCACGGCGGAAGACATCCGTTGGGGGCGCTGCGACATCAAGAGCGTCAATCTCTTGGCCAATGTACTGGCGCGCCAGCACGGGAAACAGGCGGGAGTATTTGAAACCATCCTCTTGAAGGACGGAATGGTGACGGAGGGAGCGGTCAGCAACGTGATGCTTGTCAGGGACAGGTCTGTAATCACCGCGCCGGAGGGGCCGCGCATCCTTTCAGGGGTGACCAGGGCTCTTGTGCTCCAGCTCGCGCGAGAACAGGGTATCCCGGTCCAGGAACGCTATCCGTCTCAGGCCGACCTGCAGGGCGCGGACGAAGTGTTCCTGACCGGTACAACCGTCGAAGTGTTGAGCGTCATCAAGATCGATGGAAGGATCGTCGGACAAGGACAGCCGGGTTCGATCACGAGACAGCTGGCCGAGAAATTTGCGATGCGAACCGGTTGACGGTCCCCTTGCTTTGACGGAAATGACATGGTATTGTGCTGCCGCGTAAAGTGGGCTCAGGCCCACTTTTTTGTTTGATCTCGTGAACGGACCAGCCAGAGAAACGGGGCTAGGGGAGCCGGTGAAGGAGTCCCGACCGGTCGTCGATCGCATCAGCGAAGCGATTTCACCCATCCTCTGGACATTGGGTCTGGAATTGGTGGATGTCCTCTGCGTGGGGCAGGGGCCGCGCACGATGCTCCGGGTTTTTATCGACAAGCCTGGCGGCGTCACCGTGAGCGACTGTGAAAGGGCTCATGTCGCCCTGGGTCCTGCGCTGGATGTCGCAGATCCGTTCCCCCACGCCTACACGCTTGAAGTGTCCTCGCCCGGTCTGGATCGGCCCTTCAAACGGATTCAGGACTATCGTCGGGCGGTGGGAAAGCGGGTGAGCCTTAAGCTCAAGGAGCCGCGCGCCGGACAGTGGCGATTGGTTGGAACATTGACCGACGTGACGGATGAAGCCGTAACAGTGACCGTGACCGATTCAACCCCTGAGCGGGCAGTCGGGATTGAGCTTGGATTGATTGCCGAAGCCAAGCTGGTGGTGACATGGTAGACCTGGAGAGATCCAGCGCGGAGAGCACAACATGAACCGAGAACTTATTTCAGTGATCGACGAGATCGGGCGTCAGAAGGGGATCGACAAGACGAAGGTGATCGGCGCCATCGAGGCGGCGCTTCAGACCGCGGCCAAGAAGCGCTTCGGACAGGCCGAGAACATCCAGGTCGAGATCGATTCCAAAACGGGCGAAATCTCCGTCGTCTCCAAAAAAATCATCGTCGACGCCGTGACCAATCCCAAGGCCGAGATCTCCCTGAAGGAGGCCCGGCAGTATGACAGCGAAGCGGAAGTCGGAGATGAAATCGGCTCGTTGATCGAGATGGACGAGTTGGGACGCATCGCAGCGCAAACCGCAAAGCAGGTCATATTTCAGAAGGTCCGCGAAGCGGAATGGGAGGCGGTGCAGAAGGAATACTCCACGAGGCAGGGCGATTTGGTCAATGGGATTATCCTGGGGATGGAGCGCCGCAACTATCTGGTGGATCTCGGCAAGACGGAAGCGATTCTTCCCATTCAAGAACAGATCCCGCGGGAAACCTATCGTCGCGGCGATCGGGTCAAGGCGATGTTGTTGGAGGTGCGGCGCACGCCGAAAGACGTCCAGGTCATTCTCACCCGAAGTCACCCGCAATTCGTCTCCAAATTGTTCGAATTGGAAGTGCCGGAAGTCATGGAGAAGATCGTCGAGATCAAGGCGGTGGTGCGGGAGCCGGGCGATCGAACCAAAATCGCCGTGACGTCCCGGGAGAAGGCGGTCGATCCCGTCGGCGCCTGTGTCGGCATCAAGGGCTCGCGCGTTCAGGCGGTGGTGCGGGAGTTGCGCGGTGAAAAAATCGACATCATTACCTGGACGTCGGACCCGCGGGTCTTCATTGCAGAAGCGTTGAATCCCGCAACCATCGAGAAGGTCGGCGTCGACGAGGAAAAGAAATCGGCGCTCGTCGTCGTTGCGGATTCTCAATTGTCGTTGGCCATCGGGAAAAACGGGCAGAACGTCCGGCTCGCCGCGCGGTTGACCGGTTGGAAGATCGATATCATCAGCGCGACGGAGTACGAAAAGGAGAAGGCGGAGCGGGACAAAGAGATCAAGGCGGCCCTTGCGGAAGAGGCCGAAGCGCAGCGGCAGCAGGAAGAGGCTCGGCAGCAAGAAAAGGCGCAAGCAGAGGCGGAAGGGTAAAGGCCGGTCCATCGGAGCAGGTCGTAAACCGTTATGCGTGTGTATGAGTTGGCAAAACAGCTCGGGATGGAAAACCGTGACCTCATCCCGGAACTCAAGCGATTAGGCATTGCTGTTGCGTCTCACAGCAGCGCGTTGGAAGACGACGCGGTCCACAAAGCATTGGAGAAGCTCGGTTCCAAGCACAAGGTTTCCGTGAAGATTGTCGCAAAGGAGAGCGAAGCGGGCAGAAGCGACCGGCACAAGGATTCGGATCACCACCAAGCGGGTGTCAAGGCGGCGGCGGCTCCGGTCGTCGAGGAAGCGGCCAAGCCGGACAAACGCCGCATATTGATCAAACGGAAAAAGGCCGACGAAACGCCTGCCGAAGAGGTGGCCGTGCCGCTCGGCTCCGGATCGCCTGGCGCAACTGCTCCGGATGCGGCGATCCCTTCGAGTACGACGTCCACGCTGGCGCATCCGGAAACCCCAACCGCCCTCCATCACGAATTGCCTCCGCAGACGACGGTGCCGCCCGTCGGACAGACCCTCGCGGCTAAACCGGCGGTTTCGGGCGTCGAAACGATTCCCGGGAAAAAGAAGGCGCTCGAGGAGCTCCAAACCGAAGGTCTGAAAGACAAGCTGAAAAAGGTCCGGAAACCGGGCCGTCCGCGCGAAGAGGACGACGTGCGGGTGCGGGAAGACGCCGCGCGGTGGCAGGATCTCCGCGCCATACCCGTCCAGCGGCGTGACGATCGCGCCAAACATGTCCATCACAGTACGCCGGGAGAAATCACCAAGCCGCGCAAGAAGAGTGTGAAGCTCGCGCCTGGCACGACGGTCAAGGAATTCGCCGAGCTGATCGGGCAACGTCCGGCGGATATCGTGCGCAAGTTGATGGACATGGGCCAGATGCTGACCTTCAACCAGCCGATGAACACCGAGGTGGCCTTGATGATCGCCGAGGAGAGCGGGATCAAGGTCGAGGTCTCGGTCGAGAAGGCCGGCGAGGAATTGCTGGATGACCTCGTCGTGACCGAAGGCGAGGCACGCCCCGAGCCGAGACCTCCGGTCGTGACCATCATGGGCCATGTGGATCACGGCAAGACGTCCCTGCTCGATGCCATTCGCGAAACGAAGGTCGCGGAGGGCGAGGCAGGCGGCATCACTCAACATATCGGGGCCTACACCGTCACCGTGCGTGGCAAACAGGTGACGTTCCTGGATACGCCGGGCCACGAGGCTTTCACGGCCATGCGCGCGCGCGGGGCGAAAGTCACGGATATCGTCATTCTCGTCGTGGCTGCCGACGACGGTGTCATGCCGCAAACGGTCGAGGCCATTCACCATGCGAAAGCCGCCGGCGTCCCGCTCATCGTGGCTATGAACAAGATCGATAAGCCCGGCGCCAATCCCGACCGGGTGAGGAACGCTCTGTCCGAACATGGTCTCATCTCCGAAGCCTGGGGCGGGGACACGATCATGGTCGAAGTGTCGGCCAAGCAGAAAACGGGGTTGGAACAGCTGCTGGAGATGATTCTGCTTCAGGCTGAAGTGCTGGAGTTGAAGGCGGATCCGCACCAACTGGCCAAGGGGGCCGTGGTGGAGGCCAAGCTTGAGCGAGGGCGAGGTCCCGTGGCGACCGTCCTCATCCAGAACGGAACGCTGCACGTCGGCGATGTCTTCGTCGTCGGGTCGTTCAGCGGAAAAGTTCGCGCGCTGATCAACCATACCGGCGCGAAAGTTCAGGAAGCCGGTCCCTCCATTCCAGTTGAAGTCATCGGGTTGCCCGGCGTCCCTTCCGCCGGTGATGTGTTCCAGGCCGTCAAGGATGAACGGGTCGCGCGGGAAATCGCGGAAGACCGGGCGCGCAAGCAGCGAGCCGCCGAATTGGCCGGATCGGGGAAAGTCTCGCTCGACGATCTCTTCGCCAAAATTCAGGAAGGATCGGTCAAAGAGCTGTCCTTGGTCATCAAGGCGGATGTGCAGGGCTCGTCGGAAGCGCTCGCGGCGGCGATCGAAAAGCTCCCGACGGATCTGGTGAAGTTGCGCGTGATCCACAACGGAGTGGGCGGCATTACGGAATCCGATGTGCTGCTGGCGGCCGCTTCCAACGCGATTATCATCGGATTCAATATCAGACCTGAGACAAAGGCCTCCGCCCTGGCGGAGAAGGAAGGCCTCGACCTCCGGCTGTACACCATCATCTACGACGCGCTGGCCGACATCAAAGCGGCCATGGAAGGTTTGCTGGAGCCGACGCTCAAGGAGCGGGTGCTGGGGCGGGCCGAGGTGCGCCAGGTGTTTACCGTCTCCAAAGCCGGGACGATCGCAGGGTCCTATGTGGTCGACGGGACGATTTCGCGCGCCAGCGCCGGTGTGCGAGTGATCCGCGACAACGTGGTGGTTTACCAGGGCAGGCTGGGATCGCTCCGCCGATTCAAGGACGATGTCCGTGAAGTGCAACAGGGGTACGAGTGCGGGATCGGAGTCGAGAATTTCAACGATATCAAGACCGGGGACATCATCGAAGCCTATGCGATCGACAAGATTGCCGCGAAGCTTTGAGGCTGAACCGACCGGACCGTGAGCATCGTCGTCGGACTCTGCACGGTGGAGTTGTTCATTCCGGACAGTCAGTCGTTGAAAGATAAGCGCCAGGTCTTGCTGAGTTTGAAAGACCGATTGCGAGAGAGGTTTAACCTGTCAGTGGCCGAAGTCGACGGGCAGGATCTCTGGCAAAGGGCAGTGCTGGGCCTTGCTTGCGTCGCAAATGAGGGGCGGCACGTCAATCAAGTGCTGGATCAGGCGCTCAATGTGATTCGCAGTCAGCCGGCGGTCGAAATCGTCCAGTCCCGGATCGAGCTGTTGTAGCGACCATACAATCTTTCGGGTCGGCAGGTCGGCCAGAGGAAGTCGACGATGGCCAAAACTGGATATAGCCGAGCCGAGCGTGTCGCCGATCAGATCCGCATGGAGGTCGCTGATATCCTCATGCGGAAGATCAAAGACCCTCGTGTGAGATCGGTGACGGTGACCGATGTGGAGCTGACGAACGACCTGCGCATCGCGCGCGTATTCGTCACCGCGCTGGGGTCGGACGAAGAAACGAAGGATGTCTTTGCCGGACTGGCCAAGGCCAGCGGGTTTGTGCGGGGTGAATTGGGGCGCCGACTGACCCTTCGCTATCTCCCCGAGGTCGTCTTCGTGAAGGATCTCAGCGGGCCGAGGGGCGACCGGGTCTTACGGCTGCTGGACGAATTGCACGTCCAACCCGAACCTGAGCGCGATTCATCTTCGGGGAAGACCGGAGCATAGACGGTGACGGGATGACGGGTGTGGTACAAAGTTCCCGAGTGACGGACGGCGTCCTCACGATCAACAAGGAAGTCGGATGGACTTCACATGACGTGGTGGCGAAGATTCGGCACACCTTGGGCGGAATCAAGGTCGGCCATGCGGGGACGCTCGATCCAGCAGCCACCGGCGTGTTGCCAGTGCTGGTTGGTCGGGGAACCCGCATCGCGGAATATCTTGTCGAGTGGGACAAGGAGTACCGCGCGGTAGTTCGCCTCGGCGAGACGACCGATACGCAGGATGCGACTGGGACGATCTTGGCCCGACAGGTGACGGACGGCGTGACGCCGGCGGCGATTCACGAGGCCGTCGGACGATTCCGCGGAGTGATCGGACAGTTGCCGCCGATGTATTCGGCGGTCAAAGTCGGAGGAGTTCCGCTTTACAAATCGGCACGTGCCGGCAAGACGGTCGCGAGAGAACCGAGAATGGTCGTGATCCACGCGTTGGACGTCCTTGGACTGAACGGGCGGGACGTGACGCTTCACGTGGTGTGTTCGAAGGGCACCTATATTCGAACGTTATGCGCTGATCTCGGCGCGGCGTTGGGAGTCGGCGGGCACCTGTTGAGTTTGGAGCGTCGGCGCGTGGGACCGCTCAGGCTCGATCAGGCGTTGACCGTCAATGAAGTTGCGAGCCGTCTGGCTCTGGGCTGTCTTGCAGAGGACTTGTGGTCGCTTGACCAGGCCCTTGAGCGGCTCCCTGCCGTGAAAGTGGGAGGGTCGGCGGCTGATCGTGTGCGCCACGGCGCGCCGGTTCCGGTATCCCAGGTTCTGCCTTTGGAGGTTCCCGTCGGCGAAGAGCTACAGCCCGGCGGGCCGGTTCGGGTTCATGATGCGGCTGGGCGTCTCCTGGCAATCGGCAGATATGGGGGAACGGGAGGAACGTCGCTCGCCATTGAAAAGGTGTTGGTCGATCAGGAAGAATAGGGCGAAAGGAAGAGGGAGGAACATTGTCCATGGCGTTATTGAAGGAAGCCAAAACCGAGTTGATTAAGCAGTACCGTCAGCACGATCAGGATTCCGGTTCTCCGGAGGTTCAGATCGCCGTACTGACTAACCGGATCAGCTATTTGACCGAGCACTTCAAGCTCCATAAGAAGGACCACCATTCTCGGCGTGGGTTGCTCCAACTTGTCGGACGCCGACGACGGCTGTTGGATTATCTTCGCGATGTGGACGACGCGCGCTACCGGGCGGTCATCGACCGGCTCGGCATCAGAAAGTAGTCGGGAATCGTGCCGTCGCGCACCGGCGCGACGGCGTACAGAACAGTCGCACAGGTGAACACTGACATGCGCTCATGCGTCCAGGTGCAAACAACTTCATGACTTGTCACCTGATGGTGAACTCATCTCTGTGGGCATCTGTGGGGCGCAACCAAGGGAGACCATAGATGGCACATTCAGTTGAACTCGACATCGCCGGCCGGACTCTGCGGCTGGAGACGGGCCGCGTGGCCAAGCAGGCGGACGGATCGATCTGGGCGTCGTATGGAGACACGGTGGTCCTGGCCACGGCGGTCGCTTCGCAGAACGCCAAGCCAGGCGTCGATTTTCTGCCGCTCACCGTCGACTACCAGGAAAAGGCTTATGCGGCGGGGAAAATTCCCGGCGGCTATTTCAAACGGGAGGGCCGGCCGTCCGAAAAAGAAGTGCTCACCAGCCGATTGATCGACAGGCCTCTCCGGCCGCTATTCCCGGAGGGATACTATTTCGAGACCCAGGTGATTGCATCCGTTTTGTCGGCGGACAAGACGGGGTCATCCGACGTCATCGGGATTACCGCCGCCTCGGCCGCCTTGGCCGTGTCGAACATTCCGTTCCTCGGGCCCGTGGCAGGCATCAAGATCGGCCGGGTGAACGGCCAATTTGTCGTCAATCCCGATCTTGAAACGCTCGAAAAGAGCGAACTCCATCTGGTTGTCGCCGGCACGGCCGATGCCGTGATGATGGTGGAAGCGGGGGCCAACGAATTGCCGGAGGAGACGATGCTCGCCGCGATTGAATTGGCACATGCCGAGATCAAGAAGATCGTGGCGAAAGTCAACGAGCTTCGCCTGTTGTCAGGCAACAAAGCGAAGAGGACGGTTGCCACGGAGCAGATCGCTCCGGCGCTGGAGGGCCAAGTGAAGGCCCTGGTCGCGCAAGGCATTCGAGATGCGATCATGATTCCGAACAAGACCGCGCGGCAGGAGCGGTTGGATCTGATTCTCAAAGAGGCGATCGAGAAGCTGAAAAGTCCTGACGATCCCAATCGTGAGCGACATGTGAAGATCGTCTTCCACGGCCTGGAATACACCGAGGTCCGGAACATGATTCTCGAAAAGGGATCGCGCGCCGACGGACGCGGGCCTGCCGACATTCGCCCGATCACCTGCGAGGTCGGCGTGTTGCCGAGAACCCACGGTTCCGCGCTCTTTACGAGAGGCGAAACGCAGAGTCTGGCCGTCATCACGCTCGGCACGACGGATGACGAACAGCGAATCGACGCCCTTGAAGGCGAATACACCCGAACCTTCATGCTCCATTACAATTTTCCTCCGTTCAGCGTCGGGGAGGCGCGCCCGTTGCGGTCCCCCGGTCGCCGTGAAGTCGGCCATGGAGCGCTCGCGGAACGGGCGCTCAAGCCGGTCATTCCCGGTAAAGACCGGTTTCCCTACACGCTGCGCATCGTCTCAGATATTCTCGAATCGAACGGTTCTTCCTCGATGGCGACGGTCTGCGGCGGCACGCTCGGCATGATGGACGCGGGTGTACCGATCAAGGAACCGGTGGCCGGCATCGCGATGGGGCTCATCAAGGAGGGTGACCGTGTGATGATCCTGTCCGATATCCTCGGACTCGAAGATCACCTCGGCGACATGGATTTCAAGGTTTGTGGAACCAGACAGGGAGTGACCGCGCTTCAGATGGACATCAAGATCGGCGGGATCACGCCCGCGCTGATGCGCCAAGCGTTGGAGCAGGCCAAGGTCGGGCGGTTGCACATCCTGAATTGCATGCAGAAGGCGCTGGAGGCGCCGAGAACGAACATGTCCGCCTTTGCCCCGCGCATCTTCACGATGAAGGTAAAGCAGGACAAGATTCGCGAAGTCATCGGACCGGGCGGGAAGACCATTCGTGGCATTCAGGCCGATTGCGGGGTCAAGATCAATATCGAAGACACGGGTATCGTCACGATCGCCTCGGTCGACGAAGCCTCGTTGGAGAAGGCGAAGGAGATGGTCAGCCGGATTGTCGAGGAAGTCGAAGTCGGCAAGACCTATATGGGTACCGTGCGGAAGATCATGGACTTCGGGGCTTTTGTCGAAGTGCTGCCCGGCACGGACGGACTGGTGCATATCTCGCAACTCGCGCATCACCGGGTGAAATCCGTCTCCGACGAAGTCGCCGAAGGGGATCAAATTCTCGTGAAGGTGCTCGAGGTGGATCGTCAAGGCAAGATTCGCCTCAGCCGCAAGGAAACGATGCCGGCTCCGACCGGGGCCGGGACCAAGGACCAGTCCGCCGGGTAGGCATCTTGTACCGCAAGCTCGTCCTCGACAACGGGATGCGGGTGGTGACCGAGCGGATTCCAACGCTTAAGTCGGTCACAGTCGGGATTTGGGTCAATACCGGGTCTCGCGACGAACTGCCCTCGCAGGCCGGCTACTCTCACTTCATCGAGCACATGTTCTTCAAGGGAACGCGCTCGCGCTCCGCCGCCGAGATTTCGCGCGAAATAGACGGCCTCGGCGGCGAGATGAACGCGTTCACCACCCGAGAAACGACGACCTTTTACGTCAAAGTGCTGGATCAGCAGCTGGAACGTGCGCTTGAGCTGCTCTCGGATCTGTTTCACCACTCACGGTTTGATCCCAAGGAAGTCGAGAAGGAAAAGCAGGTCGTGCTGGAAGAGATTCGCATGGTCCAGGATGATCCGGAAGATTTTGTGCAGGAACTGCATACCGCGCAGGTGCTCGGGCGTCATCCTCTAGGCCGGTCGATCCTGGGCCGGGCTGAAACGATCCGACGGCTGAAACGAGAGGACCTTCTCGCCTACATCGAGGCGCACTATGATCCTACTCAGATTGTCATTGCGATAGCGGGAAATTTCGATCAGCGCGCGATGGACAAGCTGGTCGCGCGGTATTTCGGGAAAACGCGCGCGACATCGAACCCATCGACACCTGTCCGGCGCCCGCCGATCGTCAAGGGCGGAGTGTTGGTCAAACAAAAACCGCTTGAACAGGTCCATCTCTGTCTGGGCCTAAAGGGCATTGCGGCAGGTCACAAGGATCGCTATGCCGTGTACGCGCTCAACAGTGTCCTGGGAGGCAGCGTGAGTTCAAGGCTCTTTCAGGAGGTGCGGGAAAAGAGAGGCCTGGTATACTCGATCTACTCGTTTCTTTCGGGTTATTCGGATGTCGGCACCATCACCGTCTATGCGGGAACCAGAGCCAAAGAGGCGAGTCGCGTTGTCGACCTGGTCTGCCGTGAGATCAGGCGTCTCAGCAGCAAAGGCGTCGAGAAAAAAGAACTGGATCGGACAAAGAACCAAATGAAAGGCAGCCTCATGCTCAGTCTTGAGAGTTCGCACAGTCGCATGAGCAAATTGGCGAAAGACGAACTGATTCATGGTTCACGCACTTCGCTCGGAGAGATTCTCTCGCATATCGACCGCGTCAAGCCGGAACATGTCTATGGCGTCGGACGCCGGCTGTTCACATTCGATCATTTAGCCATCACGGGACTCGGCCCGATCTCTTCACGCTCACTTCAAGCACATAGATGAGAAACTTCTAATAGATGTCCATTTGGCCGCTGCAAAAGGCATCGAGACTCCGCCTGCTATATCGTCATAAGTGATTGTTATTAAACGATAAGTCTGCTCACAAGCGAGGATATCCACAAGCCAAACATTTCCTTGACTCCTTTTTATGTTTTCAGTACCATGGCGCCGTTTTCCGAAATCGACTTTTGGAATCATGAGGAACGCACCGCGGGAGGAAGCAAAGGAGGTGGCTGTCAGACCCGCTCTCGTGGATGCCGCATATAAAACCGGTTTCACTTTATCATCGTCTTTAACTCGAGTGTTCACCAATCTTGTGGTTGTACTTTTATGAAGGAGGGATTGGGTATGAAAAGGGTCGTACTTCTAGCCGCAGTTGCAGTGTGCTCTGTGCTCGGCTTGCTGACGGCTGAATTTGCCGCCGCCGCTGATGCGCCCGCCGCAGCGGGCCCGACGGACCAGGTTGTCGGAGGGAAGCCGTTGAAAGGTGAAGTGACCAAGACCCTGAAGGGTCGAGTGTGGTCGCAATGGGCGGACAATCCTGATGGCGAGCTGTTGTTCGGAATTCAGTATTGGAACTCGGGTGAACCAGCTTCCGGCACGCCGGCCGGCCGCTCGTCCACCGATCTCGACGTGAAGCCGCCCGATCCATTGTTCAGCTGCTGCTCTTGGGGATTCGTCGGAGGGGCCGATAGAAACAACCCGTATTCCGGCTGGTACCATGCCGCAACGACTGTTCGGTTGGCGGTAAAAGACAAGGCGCTGATGGACCAGATCATCAAGGCCTCACAGGAACTTGTGGCGATGGAAGTAAGCCTGGATGGTCGGACCATCACCGGATTCAAAGTCATCAAGTAATCGACCTCGAAAAGATATCATTCTTTTACGTTGTTGAAGGAGGACGCGATTATGAAGTTTCATATGAAAGGCTGGGCCGTGATGGCCGCAGTGGCATTGGTGGTTTCGATGGCCTCCGCCGCCTTGGCCATTGAATCATTCCAGGAGCGTTTCGAGTGGGGGGATATGAGCAAGCCGACCACCCTTCAGGGTCGGGTGATCGTCCTCGATCCCTACGATGAGGCGGTCTGGATCAACATCGCGGTATTCGGCGGCAATGCGGAAAGCGGTCTGTTCTGGCAGAAAATTCATCCGGGCAAGAACCTCAAGTTCTATGCGGACAAGGGTGCCTGGGAAGAGCTCAAGAAGATGGGCCGCCCCCACGCTGGGCCGGCGGCAGCCAAGGAAGTGCCTCCAGGAAGCACGACGGATTTGATCGAGTTCACCGCCACGGAAACAGAACAGAACCATCGCGTAATTTCCTCAGTCAAGAAGCTTCCGGAAACGGCCGGCGCGCCGGGGAAAACGAAGAGCATTTCCTCTCTTCGTTTGAAGGAATGTGTCGGCAAGGATGAGACCGAAGCCGGCTGCTACGCGGCCAAACAGGCTTTGAATACGTCAGCTAAGATGCCTGATGGGACCCCGATGCAGTACGATGTCCTCACACCGGACAAGAAGCCGATCGGTGGCTTGATTCCTTGGTCGGCGAAGTGGAATAGCGGCAAGCACTAATTCAGTTCGGATCAGGGGCTCAGGGGAGGCGGTAGCTCCGTCAGGGGTTACCGCCTCCCTATTTTATGGGACCGCTACCGTGGATCGGTTGCGCGCTTTTGAAGTTCTGCCAGGCGATTAAGCGCATCCAGCGGGGTCAGGGAGAAGAGATCGATTTGCCTGACCTCATCGATAAGGGGATGCGGCTGAGGAAGAGCATCGCGTGAAGGGGCTTTCTCGTGCGAGGCGGGCGAGGCTTCAATCGCGGCATCCGGCTGTTCCAACTTCATGAGCACTTCCTGCGCGCGGGTGATCACTGAGACCGGCAGTCCGGCTAGTTTGGCGACGTGGATGCCGTAGCTTCTATCCGCGCCTCCCGGCACGATCTTCCGGAGAAAGACCACGTCCCCGTCGCGTTCCTGAACCGCCACCCGATAGTTCCGAATTCCCTCCCGCAACGATTCCAGCTGCGTCATCTCGTGATAGTGAGTGGCGAACAATGTTCTGGCTCCCAGGGATCGGCGCTCATGGATGTACTCCGCGATTGCCCAAGCGATGCTCAGACCGTCGTAGGTGCTCGTTCCACGTCCGATTTCATCCAAGAGGATCAGGCTCCTCTTGGTCGCACAGTTCAAGATATGGGCGCTCTCGATCATCTCCACCATGAACGTGCTCTGCCCGGCGGCAAGATTGTCAGAGGCCCCGACACGGGTGAAAATCCGATCGACCAATCCGATGCGGGCCTGAGTGGCCGGCACAAAACTGCCGATTTGGGCGAGCAGGACGATGAGGGCGACCTGGCGAAGGTAGGTGCTCTTTCCAGCCATGTTGGGGCCGGTGAGAATCACCAGCCTGTTCCGGTCGCCGTCCAGAAGGGTATCGTTCGGAACAAATGTCAGGTCCCCGCGCAGTTGCTCGATAACCGGGTGGCGCCCTTCATGAATGCTGATCGTATCGGTCTCGTCGATCGTCGGCTGCACGTACCGGTACAGGGCGGCCGTTTCGGCGAGTCCGGCCAGTACGTCGAGCAGCGACAGCGATTGCGCCATCGCCTGAAGCCGTGGCACTTCCTTCGCGATCCTCTCACGGAGTCGCACGAACAATTCTTCCTCAAGAGCCTGCAACTTCGCTTCTGCCCCCGTGACCGTTTCTTCCAATTCTTTCAATTCCGGCGTCATGAACCGTTCAGCGTTCACCAGTGTCTGTTTGCGGATGTAGTCGGTCGGCACCTTCGGGAGGTTGGCCTTCGTAATCTCAATGTAATAGCCGAACACCTGATTGTAGCGAACCTTCAACGAGTCAATTCCGGTGCGTGCCCGTTCCTTGCTTTCCAGTGACGCAATCCAGCCCCTGCCTTCAGTCCGTCCCTTGCGAAGCTCGTCGATGCCGGCATGGTAGCCTTCACGAATTAGGTTGCCGTCTCGAAGCGACATCGGCGCATCGGGGTGGACGGCTTGTTCGATCAAATCGTGGATGTCTCGGCAATCGTCCCATGCGTCGCGAGCCGCGACGAGCAGGGCTGCCTCGAGTGGCTCAAGCTGGGCGCGCAATTCAGGCAGTGCGCTCAACGATTGTTTGAGGGCGAGAAGCTCCCTGGGGCCCGCCAGACCCAGCGTGATGCGGCTGCTCATGCGGGCAAGATCCTGGACCGTCCGCAAGATCGTTCTCAGCGCGACTCGCTGCGAGAGGCGTCCTCTCAATTCCCCTACCGCGTCCAATCGTGCTTGAATCGCGCGGCGATCCAACAGCGGACGAACCAGCCAATCCCTCAGAAGTCGGCTTCCCATCGCGGTGGAGGTGCGATCCAGAATCGAGAGCACCGTGGCGCCTTGTTGTCCCGGCTGGCCGTCTCCTCCTCCCAGTGAGCGCACGAGTTCGAGGTTGCGAATGGTCGCGCCGTCCAAGTGCATCATCTCGCCGGTCCAGCGCCGCTGCAAGCGGCGAATATGCGCGAGTGAAGCCGTCGGTTGTGTCTCCCGGAAATACCGCCAGACGGCTCCTGCCGCCCCGAGCCCGGCCGTCAGACCGCGACAACCGAATCCGTCCAGCGAGTGCACGCCGAAATGAGACTGCAGCAGAACCGTCGCGTCCTGTTGAGAGAAGGCAGAGGGTGGCTGCGCGCACAGCCTTGCCTCATTGAGGGTCGTCAGGGAGGCTCTCAATGCCGTATCCGGCTCAGGATAGAGCACCTCTTTCGGTTCCACCCTGCCGAGCTCATCGATCAATTGCCCTTCGTCGGTCGGGCCGTGGCCTTGGAATTCTGTGACCCAAAAGTCACCGGTCGAAACGTCGAGAGCGGCCAGGCCGAGTATCGGCTCCGTTTTCTTTCCCATCTGGTTCGAAGATCGAGAAACCGCCGCCAGAAAATTGGATTCACCCGGAGACAGAAACTCCGTATCGACCAGGGTGCCTGGAGTATAGAGGCGAACCACTTCGCGTCGAACCAGCCCTTTCGCGAGTTTCGGGTCCTCTACTTGTTCGCACAGGGCAACCGTGCGTCCCGCTTTCAACAGTTTGGCGATATAACCTTGGGCCGCATGGTGGGGGACTCCACACAGCGGAATCGGCTCGGCGCTGGCTTTATCGCGCGAGGTAAGCGCAATGCTGAGGAGCCCGGAGGCTTCTCTCGCGTCGTCATCGAACATTTCGTAAAAATCGCCGACGCGGAAAAGGAGGATCGCTTCCGGATAGCCGCGTTTGATCTCGCGATACTGCCGCATCAGCGGCGTGGTTTCTGCGTCACTCATCGGATCGATCTCGGAGCGGGGAATCACCCGGAGGCGGAGGGGAGCTCTTCCCGGTCACCTTCTCCAGAGAGTGCCGAAGCCGTTCCAGGTCAACCTCGGCTTCCTGCAGCGCTTTGGTTTTTCGGCGAAGCTCAATGCGGCCCCTTACCCAGGGGGGAAACAAGAGGATGCCGGAGACGAGCAGCCCGATCGCAAATCCGGTCAGGATCGGCTTGTAAATCGGCGTCGAAGCTTCGAAGAGCCCGAAGAAGTAGCGGAGCTTCACTTCTTGTTCCTGATTTTGCAGGAAGAAAGCCAGACACAGGAGGAGCAGAATGCCGACCAAGATGAGTCGAATCATATTGGCTGTGCCTTCCGGTGCTTCGGATGTCCTCTCCGGGCTGTTGTCCTGGATCGACAGAATTCAGTTTTGGTGCGTAACAAAAGCGGAATCGAAACCGGTCCGCGAGCCGCCAACCGGACCCTTCTACTCTCAACTGTCAGGTGGCGCAACTCAATTTCAAGCCGGTCGTCCGGTAGCCACGCAAGGCCTTTATCAGCCCACTCAATCACGGTCACCGTGGGTCCGGACAGATATTCGCCAAGTCCCGTCGATTCCAGGTCACGCAGTGAATCGATGCGGTAGAGATCCACGTGTGCGAGCGCAAGCCGGCCCCGATACTCATGAATAAGGACGAAGGTCGGACTGCTCACGCCTGTGGTGGCTGCGCCCAGGCCTTTGGCGATACCTCGAACCAGAGCCGTTTTACCAGCCCCCAACGGTCCGAAAAGAGCAAGGATCTCCCCCCCGCGCAGTCCGTGGCCGATCGCCTGGCCAAGCCGGTCCGTCTCTCGGACCGACGCGGAGATGATTTCCCAGCGGTTTTCCGACGGCGTACCTTGCGAAGGCCGTCGAGCAGGGGGCGAACCGACGTCCGACTTTCGCCTATCGACTGATGGTCTTGAGGGCATAGGGAATATGCGCGATCACATCACGGGCGAGCATGCCCGTCTCTCCGAGCTGTTGCGCGGCCAGGTCGCCGGCTGCTCCGTGGACGTAGGTGGCCGCGCAAGCCGCCTCCCATGTCGGGACACCCTGCGCGAGCAAGCCGACGACCATCCCGGTCAACACGTCCCCGGTTCCGGCCGTGGCCATGCCGGGGTTACCGGTCGGACAGATGGCGACAAGACCGTCCGGCCTGGCAATCACAGTTCTTGCGCCCTTCAACACGAGGAACAGGCCGCGCTCCCGGGCAAATCGGCTGGCGGTACCGAGCCGATCGGCATTGACCGTCTGAGCGGTGGCGCCGACTTCAAGACGCGCCATCTCGCCCGGATGCGGCGTGAGAACGGGAGGGATCTTGCACTCCGTCAGGAGAGAAGCCCGGCTCGCCAGCGCATTGAGCGCGTCCGCGTCGAGGACCGATGGACGATCCAGATGCTTCATGAGGGATTGAACCAACTCGACGGTCTCGGGATGCGTGGAAAGTCCCGGGCCGATGGCAACCGCAGTCTTGGCCTGGATGAAGGGAAGAATGCGGTCGAAACTCGAACTGGCCAGAGTTCGTGCCTTCGTTTCAGGAAGGGGCAACGTCATCACTTCAAGCAGCTTTGCTTCCAGCACGTCGTTCACACTGCTCGGCGTGGCGACCGTGACCAGCCCCGCCCCGATTCGAAGCGCTGCCTGGGCGGCGAGTGCCGCGGCCCCTGTCTTCCCGACGGATCCGGCGATGATACCGGCATGGCCGAACGTCCCCTTGTGCGCGGACAGGCGGCGAGATGGAAAGATCTGCCGGACGGCGTCCTCCGTCACAAGCACCGCGCGGCTGTCTAGGGCATCCGTATAGGAGGAGGGGATGCCGATATCGGCGATGCGGACTTCTCCGGCATGATCGATTCCAGATCCGAGGTACAATCCGAGTTTGGGAAGTCCGAATGTTACGGTCAACGAAGCGCGAACGGCGGCTCCCAGCAACGCTCCGCTGTCCGCATGGATTCCGGAAGGAATGTCGACTGCTACGATCGGTCGACCGCTCCGGTTCATGAGATCGATAGCTGCTCGATAATTTCCCGAGACCTCGGATGACAGGCCGGTGCCGAGAAGCGCATCAATCACGATGTCGCTTGATGCCAAAACGGTCCGCGCCTGGTCATCGGACTTGAAAGGTGCGAGCGAAGACTTTCCGGACGCTCGGACAAGCCGCCGGTGCATGGCGGCTGCATCGCGGGTGAGGTCCGAGACCGGCGCGAGCAGCAAGACCCGCACCTTGGCCCCCCGACGGCGCAGCAGACGCGCGACAACGAGCCCGTCACCTCCGTTGTTTCCCTTCCCGCAGAGGATGGCGATCGACTTGCCTCGTGGAGGGCCGAACCGTTCCTCCAAGGCCGTCACGACCCCCTCGCCGGCCCGTTCCATCAAGAGGCTTCCGGGAATGCGTCCTTCGACTATCGCTCGCCGATCGAGCGCTTGCATTTGGGCGGCAGTGACGATCTTCATGGAAGATCCGGTCTGATCATGAATTCAGCCAATGGTTTGAGGAGCGAAGGAGAGTATCCCAACCGGCGCCGGGCTCAGTCGAGCAGCGCCTTCATTTCCCTGACAGCCCGATCGATACCGACCAGCATGGCTCGAGACATGATACTGTGGCCGATGTTGTATTCCACGATTTCGGGGACATGAATCAATCGCTTCACATTCTGATAATTTAGCCCGTGGCCGGCATTGACGCCGAGGCCGAGCTTGTACGCCAATTTCGCCGCTTGAGTAATGGCCTCGATTTCTGCGTCGGCTTCCTTGGCTCGTTGGGCGTTGGCGTATCGGCCCGTATGGAGTTCGACAAAATCCGCGGACAGTTTGTGTGCGGTCTTGACCTGGGTAAGGTCCGGCTCGATGAAGAGACTGACGGGGATGCCGCCGTTATGCAGCAGGGTCACGATCTGCTGAATCCGGTCTTTGTGACCGGCTGCGTCAAGGCCGCCTTCCGTTGTGAGCTCCTGTCGCCGTTCAGGAACGAGTGTAACCATATCGGGCTTGACCGTCAGTGCAATCTTCGCCATGGTTTCATCGGCGGCCATTTCGAGGTCCAGTTTGGTGTGGATGACCTCCCGGAGAAGCTGGAGATCGCGGTCCTGAATATGCCGGCGATCCTCCCGCAGATGAACCACAATCCCGTCCGCTCCGGCCAGTTCTACCAGCACTGCCGCGGCGATCGGGTCCGGATCGGATCCGCCGCGGGCCTGGCGAAGGGTTGCAACATGATCGATGTTGACACCGAGTCTGGGCACGCCACCTCCGTTTGATTTCGATCTACAGGGAGAGCCGAAGCCGGGCGACGGGAAAGAGCAGTCGCCGTTGTTGTAGCAGAAATCCCTGGAACGGGGCAAGAACGGAGACGACCGACCGAGAGAACAAGAGCAGAGACGCCTGGACCGGTCGGCTTGCAGAACCCCACAGAATCACGGGACAATTTGACTCGACTCCCCAGGCGCAATTAGAATAAGCATTCGTCCGGCTGGCGGGGCAACTTTCCAGTGTGAACGCGTGTTCATATTGTCGAAAACAGCGTAGCGACACGATGGGACTGGCTGATCACTTCTATCGATTAAAGCGACTTCCGCCCTATGTGTTCGCCCAGGTGCAGAGCCTGAAGCTCGAAGCGCGCCATCGAGGCGAGGACATCATCGACTTCGGGATGGGCAATCCGGACCAACCGACACCGCCGCACATCGTGGAGAAGATGATCGAGGCCGCGCGGAAGGGAAAGAACCATCGCTATTCCGCATCACGCGGCATCACGAAGCTCCGACACGCCATCGCCGGCTGGTACAAGCGCAACTACGACGTCGAACTGGATCCTGAAACCGAGGCTATTGTCACGATCGGATCGAAGGAAGGATTGGCGCACCTGTCGCTGGCGATGATCGGGCCAGGCGATGTCGTGCTGACTCCGACCCCGACCTATCCGATCCACATGTATAGTTTCATCATTGCCGGAGGAGAAGTCCGCGGGATCGAGTTACGCCAAGACAGCGACTTCTTCGACGATCTTCAGCGGGTCTATCGGCAAACGTTTCCACGGCCGAGAATTCTCGTCATCAATTTCCCGCACAATCCGACGACGGCCATCGCGGACCTGGAATTTTTCAAGAAGATCGTCGCGTTCGCCAAAGAGCACAATGTCATCGTGATACATGATCTGGCCTATGCCGACTTGGTGTTTGACGGCTACAAGGCGCCGAGTTTTCTCCAAGTGCAGGGCGCGAAGGATGTCGGCGTCGAATTTTACACGCTCTCAAAGGCTTACAACATGCCCGGCTGGCGTGTGGGATTCTGCGTGGGCAACCGCGAGGTCGTCGGGGCCTTGGCCAAGATCAAGAGCTATCTGGACTACGGCATCTTTCAACCGTTGCAGATCGCGAGCGTGATCGCGCTCAATGGGCCGCAGGATTGCGTCAAGGAAACCGTTCTGCGCTATCAGAAGCGGCGCGATGCGCTCGTGAGCGGCTTGAACCGCATCGGCTGGAATGTGAGCAAGCCGCTGGCGACCATGTTTGTCTGGGCCAGGATCCCCTTGCCTTATCGGCATATGGGCTCGCTGGAATTTTCCAAGCTCTTGTTGCGCGATGCGAAGGTCGCCGTGTCTCCGGGGATCGGGTTCGGCGAGGGCGGTGATGAATACGTGCGCTTTGCCTTGGTCGAGAACGAGCATCGTACCAGGCAGGCCGTTCGGGGAATTCGCAAGGCCTTGAAGCTTGAGGGGACTGACGAATGATTTCGCGAGTGGGAGTCGGCGTCATCGGGTTCGGGACGGTCGGTACGGGAGTCGCCAGGATTCTGCTGGAGAATGCGGCGCTCATCCGGCGGCGCGTCGGTGTGCCCATCGAACTTGTCCGAATCGCGGATTTGGACGTCACGCGGGACCGCGGGGTCAACCTGCCCCCCGGCATCCTGGTCAATGATGCGAAACTGGTATTGGCCGATCCCGGCGTCGACATCGTCGTCGAACTGATCGGGGGCTATGACTTCGCCAAGCGAATTATTGTGGAGGCCATCGAGGCGGGGAAACACGTCGTGACCGCCAATAAAGCCCTCTTAGCCCTGCACGGGGAGGAACTGTTCGCGGCGGCGGCCCGCAAGGGCGTCGATTTGGGGTTCGAGGCCAGTGTCGGCGGAGGCATTCCCGTCATCCGGGCGCTGACGGAGGGTTTGGCGGCCAATGCGATTCAATCCATCTACGGCATCATCAACGGGACGTCCAACTATATCCTGTCCCGCATGACGAACGAAGGGCATGGGTTCGCAGAGACGTTGGCGGAGGCCCAGCGGGCGGGATATGCGGAAGCCGATCCGACCTTCGACGTGGCGGGGACGGACTCGGCGCACAAACTGGCTGTGCTCGCAAATTTGGCCTTCGGCACGCCGATCAATTTCAAAGAACTGTACACGGAAGGGATCACTCACATTACTCAGCACGATATCGCCTACGCTCAGGAATTCGGGTTCGCCATCAAACTGCTTGGTATTGCGAAGATGGTCGAGGGCGAAATCGAGGCGCGGGTGCATCCCACTATGCTGCCCTCGGATTCTCCGCTGGCTAAGATCCAAGGGGTGTATAACGCCATTCAACTCATCGGCGATGCCGTGGGCGACGTCGTCTTGTTCGGCCGCGGGGCCGGCGATATGGCTGCAGGCAGCGCCGTCGTCAGCGATATCATCTCCAGTGCGCGCAATCTGCTCAAGGGCGGTGCAGGACGAGTGCCTCCCGCGTCGTTCCAGCAGGATCAACGGCGCCCTCTCCGCATGCGGCCGATGGAAGAAATCCATTCCTTGTATTACTTGCGTTTCATGGTGCTGGATCGGCCCGGCGTGCTGGCGCAGATCGCAGGCGCATTGGGCCGTTGCGGCATCAGCATTTCGTCGATGTTGCAAAAGGGGCGTCGCGCGGGACAAACGGTTCCGATCGTCATCAAAACTCATACGGCGCAAGAACGGGCGGTACAGACGGCGCTTCGAGAAATCGACCGCATGGCGTTTATGTCCGAGCCGACGACGTTGATACGCATCGAGGGTCAGGACGAGTGACATAATGAACCGCTGGCGTGGCCTGATCGAAGAGTACCGCAAGTTCCTGCCGGTGACCGAACGTACACCGGTCGTGTCTCTCGGAGAAGGCAACACGCCGCTGATTCGCGCGGCAAGGCTTGCCAGGAAGATCGCGCCCGGTGTCGACCTCTATCTCAAGTTCGAAGGAGCCAATCCCACGGGATCGTTCAAAGATCGTGGCATGACCATGGCCATCTCCAAGGCGATGGAGGTCGGAGCCCGCGCGGTCATTTGTGCGTCGACTGGAAACACCTCCGCCTCTGCGGCAGCCTATGGGGCGCACGCCGGGCTTGCCGTCTACGTTCTGATCCCGGCGGGAAAAATCGCGATGGGCAAACTATCGCAGGCGATGATGCATCAAGCCACAGTCATTCAGATCAACGGCAATTTCGATCAGGCCCTCTCCATCGTGAAAGAGTTGTCGGCATCGCATCACATCGAGCTCGTCAATTCGTTGAATCCCTATCGTATTGAAGGGCAGAAAACGGCGGCAATGGAAGTGTGCGACCAATTGGGAGATGCGCCGACGGTTCACGTGTTGCCCGTCGGAAATGCCGGCAACATCACCGCCTACTGGAAAGGCTATCAAGAATATCGAGCCGCGAATCAGACGACGCGATCGCCACGGATGATGGGATTTCAGGCTGCGGGAGCAGCGCCGATTGTGCTCGGCCACATCGTTGAAAATCCTCAGACGGTGGCGACAGCCATTCGCATCGGCAATCCCGCCAGTTGGCAGTCGGCGCTCACCGCAGTCAAGGAATCGTCGGGAGCCATCGATGCGGTCAGCGACGAAGAAATTCTCCATGCCTATGCCATGGTAGCGGGAACGGAAGGAGTATTTTGCGAGCCCGCCTCGGCGGCGTCCGTCGCCGGTGTCGTCAAGCTGTGCCGGCAGGGGACGTTACGCGAAGGCGACACGGTGGTCTGCACCTTGACCGGGCATGGATTGAAGGACGCCGACACCGCCATCAGCGTATCGGTTCAACCGAAGACCGTTGAGGCGACCAAGGAGGATGTCGCTCGTCTCCTGAAAGTCTAAAATGCGAGTGCGTCGTCGATGAAATACGTGATTCTGCATGCCGACGGGATGGCCGATCATCCCCGTCAGGAACTGGGCGGAAAGACCCCTCTGCAAGCGGCTTCGATCCCCCACCTCGACCACGTGGCGCAGGACGGAGAACTTGGGGTGCTGACGGTTGCCCTCGACAATGGACGGCAGGGCAGCGGGCTTTCCGGCACCTGTATTCTCGGCTACGAGCCCAGGAAATACTATCAGGGGCCCGGACCCTTGGAAGCGGCGAGCCTCGGTGTTACGGTCGGCGAGCACGACGTCGTATATCGCTGTACGATGGTCACGTTGAAGGCCGACCTGCCGCCGGGAGTCAAGGGTGGCGCTGCCGAGCTGAAGAAGCTCGGTCCCCATGTGATCATGGAGGATGCGACGGCAGGTTTGATAACAGCCGCAGAAGCGCGCGAATTGATCGATGCGGTAAACGAACAGCTGGGATCGGAAATGATTCAGTTTTACCCTGGTTCGGGTCATCGCCACCTGATGGTCTGGGTGAACGGAAAGACCAGGGCGGTCTGTGCTGATCCGCAGTCGTTGGTCGGTCGACCAGTCAACGACGCGCTTCCGACGGGAGACGGGGCTGACATGCTTCGGAAACTCATGGACGCCTCGCTGCTGATTTTGCGGGACCATCCGGTGAACGACGAGCGGCGGGAGGCGGGTCTCAAGCCGGCCAACTGCCTCTGGCTCTGGGGGGAGGGGCGGGCCATTCCCTGGCCAAGCCTCACCGAACGATTTCACATCTCCGGTGTGGCAGTGTCCTCGAGCGACGTCCACCGCGGGCTCGGCTTGGTTGCAGGACTCGATGCGGTTGATACCGAACGGTTGGCCGGTGCGGATTTCCGGACGCGGGCGAACGTCGCCATCGAGGAGCTCAAGAAAAGGGATTTCGCTTACGTGCATCTCGAATTGCCGGATGAAGTCGTGTACGACACCGACGTGAAAGCAAAACTCGGAGGAATCGAGGACATCGATCGAGAGTTTGTGGGACCGTTTCTCGATGGACTGGAAAAGTTGGGCCCTTACCGTCTCCTCGTTCTCTGCGATCCCGGCGCGGTGCATCAGGGCAAGCCTGGGGAAGGCCAATGGTTCTACGCCTACCGTGATAGCGCGGTGAAGCCGTTCGCTGCGGGCAAGCGGCGTTTCACCGAGGCGGACGCGCTGGCCTCGACGGTCGCCCCTCGCGATGCCACGAAGTCTGTCGTCCGGCTGTTCGCCAAAGGTTCCTGACTCTCATGGCCTTAGTCGTCCAAAAATACGGCGGGACATCCGTCGGTACGATCGAGCGCATCCATCGCGTCGCGGATCGCGTCGAGCGCGCCTACAAGGACGGTCACCAGGTCGTCGTCGTGCTATCGGCGATGAGCGGCGAGACGGATCGCTTGTTGAAGCTCGCCCATGAAACCACCGCGCTCCCCGACGAACGGGAACTCGACATGCTGCTTTCGACCGGCGAGCGCGTGACCATCGCACTGTTGGCAATGGAGTTGCGGGGTCGTGGGCTCGATGCGCGGTCATTTACCGGCCGCCAGGTCGGCATCATCACCGACAGCGCCCATACCAAGGCCCGGATTACCAAGGTGTCCGCCGAGCGCATTCGTGAGTCGCTCGCCAAAGGCGTGATTCCCGTCGTGGCGGGATTTCAGGGCATCAATCAGCAGTCGGACGTCACCACGCTTGGACGCGGCGGTTCCGATCTGACAGCCGTCGCGTTGGCAGGAGCGCTAAAAGCCGATCGCTGCGTGATCTTTACGGATGTGGACGGAGTCTACACGAGCGATCCCAACATCGTGCCGTCGGCGAGACGAATCGGTAAAATTTCCTATGAGGAAATGTTGGAAATGGCGAGTCTCGGCGCGAAAGTCCTGCAGAGCCGGTCGGTCGAGTTCGCGGCGAAATTCAGCGTACCGTTGGAGGTCAATTCCAGCTTTAAGGAAGGAAAGGGGACGCTCGTGACACGTGAAGACAAAGATATGGAAGCGGTCGCGGTCTCGGGCGTGACCGGCGACCGAAATCAGGCCAAAATCACGATCGTGGGAGTGCCGGACAAGCCGGGAATCGCGGCCGGTTTGTTCGGACCGGTGGCGAAGGCCAATATCCTGGTCGACGTGATCATTCAGAACATGAGTCAGGCTTCGCTGACCGACATTTCCTTTACGATTCCCCGGGCGGATGTCAAGAAGGCCGTGCCGCTGATTCAGGATGTCGCCAAGGACATCGGCGCCAAATCTGTGTTCGTGACGGAGGCCATCGCCAAAGTGTCGCTTGTGGGGGTGGGGATGCGTTCCCATTCCGGCGTGGCCGCCAAGATGTTCGAAGTCTTGGCACGGGAAGGCGTCAATATCATCATGATCAGCACCTCTGAAATCAAGATTTCGTGCGTCATCGATGAAAAGTATCTGGAATTGGCGATGCGCTCACTCCATTCGGCCTTTGGTCTGGATCATTTGCCGACCGGCGACCGGGTTTCGAAGTAACACTCGCACGGTGATTTGAGTCTCGACAGGCTCGCCCCATGCCTGGTACCCTCTTCCCATGGCAAAACGCGCCACTTCACGCTCCCCCAAACGCCGAACTGCTGCTCGTTCGGACGTGCCTCTAACGAGCCTGCCGAAAGCGACAATGTTGGAAATCTATGACACGACGCTGCGCGATGGAGCGCAGGCCGAGGATGTCAGTTTTTCCGCGGAGGACAAGGTCCGGGTGGCTCAGCAATTGGACGAATTGGGTGTCCAGTTTATCGAAGGAGGCTGGCCGGGAGCGAATCCGAAAGACATCGAATTCTTCCGGATGATCAAGGAGACCCCTCTTCGATATGCGACGGTTGTCGCCTTCGGCTCGACGAGGAAGGCCAGCAACGCCGTCCAGAAGGATCCGAACATTCAGGCGTTACTGGATGCCGAAACCAAGATCATCACTCTTTTTGGGAAAACCTGGTCACTTCATGTTACGGACGCGCTGGGAATCGCCTTGGCGAAGAACCTTGAAATCATCGGTGATTCGGTGGCGCATCTCCGTTCGAAGAATCGGCGCGTATTTTATGACGCCGAGCATTTTTTCGACGGCTATAAGACCGATCCAGATTATGCATTGGAAACAGTCCGGCGTGCCGTTGCCGCGGGGGCGGAACGGGTGATTTTGTGCGACACGAACGGCGGGACCATGCCTTGGGAAATCAAGGAGATATGTCGGGTGGTTCAAAGCGAATGCCCGGTTCCGCTCGGCATTCACGCCCATAACGATTGTGAAATGGCGGTGGCCAATTCGCTGGTGGCCATCGAGATGGGTGTCGTGCAGGTGCAGGGCACGATCAACGGCATCGGCGAACGTTGCGGGAATGCCAATCTCTGCTCGATCATTCCGAATCTGCAGTTGAAGATGAAGCGGCCGGCGCTTGGCGAGCGCCTCTCTCACCTCAAGAAAGTGTCCGGGTTCGTGACGGAGATCGCGAATCTGATGCCGAACAAGCACCAACCGTACGTGGGGGACTCAGCCTTTGCCCATAAGGGGGGCGTGCATATCCATGCCGTTCTCAAGAATCCCGCCACCTACGAACATGTCGTCCCGGCTCTCGTCGGCAACCGGCAACGGATGCTGGTTTCGGACTATGCGGGCAGAAGCGGGCTGCTCGAAAAGGTCGAGGCCTTCGGCATTAAGCTCGACAAGGACCATGCAAAGGTCCAGGAGCTGATGGCCACACTGAAGGAGCGGGAGAGCGAGGGCTATCAGTTCGAAGGAGCGGAGGGTTCGTTCGAGCTGCTCATGCGCAAGGCAATGGGCACCCATACCCCCTCCTTCCAACTGCTGGGATTTCGAGTCATCGTGGAGAAGAAATACGATCATGGCGTCTCGATGTCGGAAGCCACCGTTATGGTCAAGGTGGGAGAGACCGTCGAGCATGCCGCAGCGGCAGGATCCGGACCGGTCAATGCGCTCGACCATGCTTTGCGTAAGGCTCTGGAAAAGTTTTATCCCGAGCTTCGTGAAGTCAAACTGCTGGATTACAAGGTGCGAGTGCTCTCCGCCAACCGTGGGACAGAGTCCAAAGTGCGCGTCTTAATCGAATCAGGCGACCATAAAGATAAGTGGGGGACAGTCGGGGTCTCCGAAAACATCATGGAAGCCAGTTGGCAGGCTCTGGCTGACAGCATTGAGTATAAATTGCTCGCCAGAGACCGGCTGCCTGATAAAGCCGCCCGCTGAATTTGTCCTTGACAGTCCGCATAACCTCACGTAACTTATGGTGAAAGTGGCCGTCATCTCAACGGAGATGGCGGAGTATGCCGGGAGAGTTGCGTAGGGGGGAAGCATGAGGAAGGCAGATATTGCGAACGAAATCTATAAGCAGGTCGGTATTTCAAAGAATGAGGCGGCGGATATCGTGGAACTCGTGCTGAACATGCTCAAGGCCGTGTTGCAAAAGGGAGAATCAGTCAAGATCGCCGGTTTTGGAAATTTTGTCGTAAGGAGCAAGGGCGCGCGAAAGGGTCGGAATCCACGAACCGGTGAAGAAATCGGGATTACGCCCCGTCGCGTGGTGACCTTCCGCCCCAGTCAGGTGTTTAAGAAGTACGTCAATTCGTAACAGCGTGTACTCACCTTAGCCTATCCCTCCACGAGGACCGGTCATGGGGAATGAGCCCAGGCTGGGAAGCAAAGTCTTCTACAAAATTGGGGAAGTCAGCCAGGTGACCAGGTTGCCGGCCTATGTGCTGCGCTTCTGGGAATCTCAGTTTCCTTTCCTGAAGCCCAAGAAAAGTCGAGGAAATCAGCGGCTCTACGTGAGACGTGATATTGAAATCGTGCTCGAGGTCAAACGCATGCTCTACGAAGAGGGGCACACGCTTGAGGGCGTCAAGCGGTACTGGGCGAGACGAGGACGGGTGTCCGCTCAACGTCTGAGGCCGAAGGAATTGGCGCAGAAACTGCGGGGGAATCTCCAGGCCATTCTGAAAATGCTCGAATCCCATTCAACCTGACGATCCCTCCTTGCGGCACTCGATTCACATGGTTGCATTCCAAGGTCTTCCAAGGAGACAATGCGAGGGAGAGCGATAGAACAAGCAGCTCCGTCGGGGCGTGGCGCAGCCCGGTAGCGTACTCGCTTGGGGTGCGAGTGGTCGGCCGTTCAAATCGGCTCGCCCCGACCAAAACATACCGTGCCAGGTGATGAGCGCCGAGTGTTGAGAAAAATAGAAGGTCTGGTTACCCGGATTCCAGGGTTCACGATGAGATTCCGAACAAGCGAGCTGCCGATGAGCAGCTTTTTTTATGTCTGATGGACGCATACGCATTCTTGTCACGAACGACGACGGCATCTTGTCGCCCGGCCTCGCTATTCTCTCGAAAGCCCTGGGGAAACTCGGGGAGGTCTGGGTCGTTGCGCCGGATCGCGAACGAACGGCGGTGGCTCATGCGGTCACTCTCCACAAGCCCTTGCGGGTCCAGCCGCAGGGCAAGCGAATGTTTGCGGTCAACGGCACACCGGTGGACTGCGTGAATCTGGCGCTGCTGAATATCCTGCCCGCGCGACCTCATCTCCTCGTTTCGGGCATCAACAAGGGCGTGAATCTGGGGGATGACGTCCTCTACTCAGGCACCGTCTCGGCCGCAGTGGAAGGGACTATCTTAGGCGTGCCATCGATGGCCGTCTCGCAGGAGGGACGGGAGCGCTTCCGGTTCGCAGTCGGCGCCTACTATGCCGTCGGCGTTGCCCGGCTGATTCTCGAGCAGGGTTTACCGGAAGAGACATTGTTGAATGTCAACATTCCGGATCGGCCCATGACGAGCACAAGTGAAGTTCGCGTGACCTGTTTGAGCCGGAGGCGGTTCGACAACCCGATCATTGAAAAGGTCGATCCGCACGGTCGAAGCTACTATTGGATTGCCGGAACTCGCGTGTCTTGGAGCCGGAGCAAGGATGCCGACCATGAAGCGATTGCAGAAGGAGTGGTTTCGCTCACGCCGATTCATCTCGACAGCACGCACTACGGTGTCCTGGACCGCTTTCGGACATGGGAGCCGCTGCTGTGCAGGAAACACCGTCGCGCGAAGGACCAGCGACTGAGCAAGCCGAAGGCGAGGCGCTAGATCGATATGGGAGGGCTGATCGAAGAAATCATCACCATCTTAAGCCGCTTCGTCATCAACATGATCTCGACCTTCGGGTACAGCGGCATTCTGTTTACGATGGCGATTGAAAGCGCCTGCATCCCTTTGCCCAGCGAGATCATCATGCCCTTCTCCGGTTATCTGGTCACAACCGGGCAGTTCACGATGCTGGGGGTGACGCTGGCAGGTGCGATCGGAAATGTCCTCGGCTCCATCGTCGCCTACTATGCGGGGGTATGGGGAGGTCGGCCGTTCGTGGAACGGTACGGCCCGTACTTCCTTGTTTCGCATCGCGATCTCGACATTGCTGACCGCTGGTTCTCAAAATACGGCGAGGCGGCGGTATTCTTCAGCCGGATGTTGCCGGTCGTGCGTACCTTCATCTCCCTGCCGGCAGGAATCGCCCGGATGAATTTCCCGCGCTTTGTCATCTTCACTTTTCTCGGCGCCCTTCCATGGTGCTACCTGCTGGCCTACATCGGGGTCAAAATGGGAGAGCAGTGGGAGCACCTGCGCGACTATTTTCATCAGTTCGATCTCGTCATTGGGCTGTTCTTGTTCCTCGCAGCCGCCTACTTTCTCTGGTCGCACTGGCCCAAGCGCAGACTCAACCACATTTCATAGTCCTCATGCTCACGCTCTTCAATACGCTGACCGGGAAGCAAGACCCCTTCGAATCGCTGGAGCCGAACAAGGCCCGGATGTATGTCTGCGGGGTGACGGTCTACGACTACTGCCATATCGGTCACGCCCGGAGCGCGCTCGTGTTCGATGTCCTCAGGCGGTACCTGGAATACAGCGGCTATGAAGTGTCGTTCGTGAAGAACTTTACCGATGTCGATGACAAGATCATCAAGCGAGCGAACGAGCAAGGGGTCTCATGCGAGGCCGTCACGGCCAAGTATATCAATGCCTATTATGAAGACATGGGCAAGCTGGGTATTGCGCCTGCGACAAAAGAGCCGAAGGCGACAGATCACATCACGGACATTGTGGCGATGACCGAGACGTTGGTGAAGAAGGGGCTGGCCTACCACGTCGATGGGGACGTGTATTTTCAGGTCGACAAGTACCCGGCCTACGGGCGTCTCTCCAAGCGGAAGTTGGAAGATCTCCAAGCCGGCGCGCGCGTGGAAGTCGACGAACGTAAACATCATCCAGTGGATTTCGCACTCTGGAAACGCAGCAAGGCTGGCGAGCCGTCATGGCCGAGTCCGTGGGGGCCTGGCCGGCCCGGCTGGCACATTGAATGTTCGGCGATGTCGATCAAACACTTGGGCGAGACGTTCGACATTCATGGCGGAGGGATGGATCTCATTTTCCCGCATCACGAGAATGAAATCGCGCAATCCTGTGGTGCCACGGGAAAAGAGTTTGCGCGCTATTGGATTCATAATGGGTTTGTGCAGGTGAATCAGGAGAAGATGTCGAAGTCCTTGGGGAATTTCTTTACGATCAGAGAGATTTTCGAGAAATCCAAATGGTCTCAGGATGTCACCGGGGAAGTCCTGAGATACTTCCTCCTTTCCACTCATTACCATGGGCCTCTGGATTTTTCCGATCAGGGCCTGCATGAAGCGAAGCAGGCCCTAGAGGGATTCTACGGATTGTTTAATCGACTGCGCGAACCGGAAAGCAACACGGTTGCAGATAGGAATCTTGTGTCTGTTATCGATCGAGCGAGAGAAGCGTTCCAGAAAGCCATGGACGACGATCTCAATACCCCGGTTGCGGTCTCAGAACTTCAGAAGCTCCGCTATGATGTGAACAAATTGCTTGAGGTTGGGCTTTCCACGGGAGAGCGGCAGCAGGCACGAGAGGCGTTTCGTTTAGTCGGCTCCGTGCTGGGATTGTTCCAGTTGGACCGGTGGGAATACGGCGCTAAACTCGAGCCCGGGCAGTATCAACTCTCAAGTACAGAGGTCGATGCGAAGCTGGTTGAACGCAACGAGGCCAGGAAACGGAAGGATTTCAGGAAGGCTGATGAGATCCGCCGGTTACTAGCCGCCGATGGCATCACGATTGAGGACAAGCCCGATGGCACCAGCCGCTGGAAACGTTGATCCGCCGGATCTTCTGTACGGATTGCATGCGGTTCGGGAAGCACTCAAGGCCGGCACAAGGCCGCTCCAGCGCATCCTGGTTCTGAGGACCGACCGACAATTTGGTGAACTGGTTCAGTCGGCCAAGACGAAACGGGTCCCGGTCCACATTGAACCGCCCGCCGCGTTCGATCGTCTTGTCCCTGGCGGGAAGCATCAGGGCGTCATCGCGTTTGTCGCGGCGAAATCCTACAGCAGCCTGGATCAGATTTTGGAGCGGGCTCGTCGGCTCAAGGAGCCTCCGTTCCTCATCATTCTCGATGGGGTGGAAGACCCGCACAATCTGGGAGCCGTATTGCGAACTGCTGAGGCGGCCGGCGTTCACGGGGTTTGTATTCCGGAACGGCGGGCTGTGGGGTTGACATCGGTCGTGGCAAAAGTTTCTGCCGGAGCGATCGACCATGTGCTCGTTGCACGGGTAGCCAACTTGACGCGCCTCATCGAAGAACTAAAGGAGGAGGGAATCTGGGTCTATGCGGTAGAACCCTCGGCGTCGAAGCCCTACACCGGCATTGACATGACCGGCCCCCTCGCGCTGGTTGTGGGCGGAGAAGGCGAAGGAATACGGCCGGGAGTGCTGAAAGAATGTGATGAACAAGTCAGTATCCCGATGAAGGGGAAAATCGACTCCTTGAATGTGTCTGCGGCTGTCTCGATTGTGCTGTTCGAGGTGGTGCGGCAACGGGGCAAGCGGGCGGCTGCGGCAGTCCCTACCGAATCCTGATCATTCCGCCTTGAATTGCGGTCTTCAATAGTTGCGCCGTGTTCGAGACCCGTAATTTTTTCATCATGTTGGCCCGGTGAGCCTCAACGGTCTTGACGCTGATCTTGAGCCGTTGGCCGATTTCCTTGTTTTTGAAGCCGGCCCAGATCAATTCCAAAATTTCTTGTTCACGACTGGTCAGCGATTCGGGGCGCTTTTTCCTCGGAGGAGGGGCCAGATCTACCAGAGACGTTCTGCTTCTGGCTTTGGGGGATCGCGTCATGATTGCCGTTCTCCTTTGAGCGGTAAAGAAATCCGTTATAATTTGACTGCACGTGAAAACCCCGGAGAACAAACCCTGAGTCCACGATGAAATTATAGGAGGTCACTTTGACTCCTGTAAATCGCAGCAGTATGGCCCTAGTGCAAGTACGTATGTCTGGTCATAGCCAGTTTGTGGGGAGTGCTTTATGAATGGGTGGTCCTTGTATGTCCTCACCGGCTTGTTCGGCGCCCTCGTCGGAAGCTTTCTGAACGTGTGCATTTTTCGATTGCCTCGAGGCGAATCGATCGTATGGCCAGGGTCTCGATGCCCCGCCTGTGGCAGAGCCATCGGGTTCTACGACAACGTTCCGGTGCTCAGTTATCTGTGGCTGCAAGGACGCTGCCGCGCCTGTCACGCGCCGATCTCTCTGCGTTACCCGTTGGTTGAAGCGGTGAATGCGGCAGGGTATCTGGGCATCCTCTGGTTTTTCGGTCCTGGGTGGCAGGCCGCCATGTACGCCATGCTGTTCTCCGCTTTGCTGGTTGTCGCGGGGACCGACCTGTCGCACAAAATTATTCCTAACGTGATCACCCTGCCGGGAATTGTCGTTGGCCTTGTCGGAGCGATGACCGTTCTGCCGGTGGGATGGATGAACGCGATTCTCGGGGTGCTGATCGGAGGAGGAATTCTCTGGGCGCTTGCCTGGGCAAGTCCGTATCTGTTCGGCAAGGAAGGGATGGGAGGCGGCGACATCAAGTTACTCGCCATGGTCGGGGCTTTCCTCGGCTGGAAATCCGCGCTCTTGACGATCATGATCGGTTCACTGGCCGGTTCCATTGTCGGCATCATCTTGATCGGTCTCCGGGTCATCAAGCGCGACGAGTATATTCCGTTCGGTCCCTTTCTCGTTCTGGGGGCCCTCTTATCGATGTTTTTCGCCCACCCCATATTGGATTGGTATCAAGGCCTGCTCAACCCCTCGTACTAGCGCACTGGCTGGGCTGTATCTCATCCGTCAACTCGCTGTATCCGAATAGATCACAGTGCTTCCCATTTTGCTTCTGTTGGGACCGGAACTCGGGACGAGGGAAGTCTCGGTGACTTCGCGGCGCTTCCTGTGGACAAAAGCATGGTGATGCTCCGATGGACAAACGGCACGCGTCTTGGAAGCCAAACTTCTCCTGCTGGAGGGATTGCGCCGTGGTATCTATAGACCTCCCCAATCGGGATTCGCAGAATCGGGGTGCAAGTCTCACAGAAATCCTCACGGTTCTCGCAATCCTGGCAATTTTGGCGACAATCGCAGGCCCGAGCTACAGGGCGACGATGGCGAAGGCGCAAGCCCGATCCGTTGCTGCTGAAATCGCGTCAGAACTCCGCAAAGCCCGGCAGTTGGCCATGGCCAGACGGGAACGTCTTCTCGTGCGATTCGACCATTCCCAACAAAGCCTCACGTTCAGACGTGCGGATTCCGGAGACGTTCTGGATGTGTATCGATATGCCAACAAGGGGGTCCTAATCGAAACGCCAACTGCAGGGCTGGATGTTCTCTTTCAACCAAGCGGGCGGTCGGCCACCGCGACGACGATTGCGATTTTCGACAGCGAAGGCAAGAAAACAATTCTGACGGTGAGCCTCACGGGACGGGTGACCATCTCATGACAGGACGCAGTCTCCTTACTGCCTGCGCAGGGGCAAGCTTCTCTGAAGTGTTGGTCTCGATGGCGATCCTGCCGTTGGGACTCATGGGGGCGATAGGAGCCTTCCATGCAGCAGAGGAAACGATCGCATATGGTGTGCTTGCCAGTCGAGCTTTGGCCATGGCCCAGTCCAGGATCGAGGCAAAGAGGGGCGCCCAGTGGGACCGACTGCTCGCGGACGACCTCAATCACGACGGTATGCCGGACATCATCATGCATGACGACGGGCAAGGTGGCGACCTCCTTGCCGGCGACGGTGTGTACTCTGCGAGCCATCAAGAGGGGGGCATCTCACTGACATGGACGGTGACACCGAGCAGAGGCGTCAATCTCTCTGCTTCCGGCCATGTCGTACTTGAAGTCGTGGCGTCGTATGGAAACGGTCAGAGACGGCGCGAGGTGAAGCTAGTCACGATGAGGTCAAATCCCGTGTTTGTCGGACAGTGAGAGAACGAAGATGGCAGGAACGGGGTCGATCTGCCCGGACAACTCGATGAATGAGCGTGACCGGACGGAGGGTGGCACGAGCCTCCTCGAAGTGCTGGTGGCCACAGCAGCAGGCCTGATCATCCTTGCTGCGACAATGCAGGCCATCTCCTTTTTTCAGCGCCAATTCACGAATCAACAGTCTGCATTGGCGCAACAACAGGACCTCCGCCTGAGCCTTGAGCTGCTGGAGCAGGAACTTCATTTGGCCGCATCGGATGCCGTCTCGATCATGAAACAAGATGAGTTGGAGTTCGGCGCGAACGTCAATGGATTGTTCACCACAGTCACTGCGCCTGCCATGGCGGGCCAAACCACGATAACGGTTGATGACGGACGTGAATGGCCGGAACGGAAGACAATCCAGGTTTGCTGGAATGAGCGATGCGAAGCGATGACGCTGGCACGGGATGGGCAGCGGGCGCTGCTAACCGTGACAGAGCCGATCTCTGCGACGATTCCAGCCGGCGCGGTTGTGTCGGTTCGGAACCGTGTCCGCTACTACAGCAGACGAGATGACAGGGGCAATCTGAGATTTTTGCGCATGGTTGATGGCGGGGCGAGTGTCTTGATCGGTGACGTTCACGAAGTGCGATTTTCCTACTGGGATGGGCAAGGGCGGCCGGTGGTTCAGGCGGCGTCGGTAAGACGAATTGTTGTCGAGATGAGCCTCCGCGGCTCTTCGACTAAGACGGTCAGAGAGATCAGTCTGCGCGTATGAGGTTCACTATGCCAAGCAAAGGGGGATGGTGATGCGACGCGAGGCAAGGTTGCAGCAAGGTCGAATGGACGGTCATGTGCTTCAGGGTACGCTCATCCTCATCGTGATCCTATCGCTTCTCGGCCTGACCTCGCTTTATCTGGCCGGTCAGGACGTGCCCGGTATTGTCGCAATGAAAGAAGAGACCGTCGCAGAAGAACTGGCGGGCTCGGCTGCGGATCTGGTCGTGGGATGGTTCCATGATCCAGGTTCGACTCCGGCATCTGTGGCAGGACTCTTTGGAAAACGACAAGGCGACCTAGCGAACGGTCCCTCGTTCTTTGACATGGCTAGGCGCTCCCAGTTCATCGGGACGGCCGATCGTCCGGATATTCTTCTCGATGCGAACCAAGCCACCGACAACAGCTTCTTGAACGGCCCGCCGAGCGGATTCTCCGGTTCCCTGCGGGAAATCGGGCGCTTCACGAAATTGAAACTGTATGGCCCCGCACGCCCTGGACTGCTCGGGACTATGGAGGTGACGGCCACCACGGTCGGGTTCAAGCCCACGGCAAGAACCGTTCAGGTTCAGCTCGGCGCAATATCCATTCCAGCCGTGCGCGCAGCGGTGCAGGTCGGGAGAGGATTGGGAACTCTCCAGACAGGCGGAGAGTCTCCCGTACGGGTTCATTGGGGTGATCAACGGATCATGAGCGACCTGATAGTCAGGAGAATTGAGGATGTGGTCACGAAGACAACTGCTGCGCCGGTCACAGGCCAGCCATATGATCATCTCGAACAATCACTGGACCGCTGGACCGATTACTGGATAGGCGGAGAATTGACGGTGACCGTTCCTCCGCCCGGGCAGAGCATTCATCCGATCGTGCCGCAGAACGTGCACCTTCATCAATTCCCCTCGCCGGGTGTCCGACTCGATCAGTGGGAGTACGACTCCGTGAAACAAACGGCGCTCCGTCACGGGACCTACTATCGTCTGGACCGAGATGGGGTACTCCATCGTCAAGGAGCTTCCGAGGGTGATCAGGGTGTGGCTCCCTCGGAAGTGCTTCTTTCGCAGACAATCGGAGATCATCGTGGCCTGGTATTTATCGATACGGTGGACGGAGAACCTCCTCGTGCGGACAACCTCGGCACACTCGTGATCGATGCGGACTATCTTGAAGCTGTGCTTGTCGTACAAGGCCACGTACTCCTCAAACCGCAAGGAGCAGGGCGATCGGTTCCCGCATTAAGTCCATCACAGGACGGAACAAGCTCGTTGGGAACCAGAATCCCCGTGCAACTCTCTGGAATTCATTTTCAGGGACTGCTCTGGGCCGCAGGGACGGTAACCGTCGAGCGATCCACGCGGCTTTTCGGCGCCGTGGGAGCGGGAGAGACTGTCGTCGCTGCAGGTAGCGGAGCAACGGTCGAAGTTTGGTACAACGCAGATCTAGCCCAGGGGCTGTTTCGCGGTCTGCCCGTAGTGTATCGAGTTCCCGGGACCTGGCGGCTCCTGTAAATCCGAGCGGATATGCAAACCGTGGCATGCGGGCGGGCACAAGAGCGCCCGGAAGAACATGGAAGGGACCGAAGAACGTTCGGAGTCGGCCCGCCAGTCCGGAATTCGATCACCAGTTCGAACACGCCAGACGATCGAGCAGAATGTTTTGGACTCATTGGTATATCGGGAGTGCATCTGTCAGCGTGATCTCGAAGCGGCGTTGGAAGGTGCCAGAGAAGGCTCGGTAGATCTCGAAACGATCCTTTTGGACCGCTATCAGGTGTCGAGGAATGCATTGGGCGCTGCATTGAGCGATTTCTACCAGTGTCCGTATTTGCCTTTCGATGAGAGGACATCAATAGACGCCGATCTCTTCAAGACTCTGAACATCGACTATTTGAAGAAAAACTTGTGGCTGCCGATTGCACGACACGGCGTGCTGATCGATGTGCTGACCAGTGACCCGAACGATCCGGAGAAAGGGTGGGATGTCAGACGCGCTTTTCCCGGGGCGACGATCCGTTACAGTGTGGGGCTCAGACGTGACATAGAGCAGTTTCTCGCTGCCGCAAAGACTTCAGGCAAGAGCACATCGCTCGGAACAATCCTTAGCGAGCTGGTCCATGACATTCCGGTGGTGCAGGCGACGGAGGTCACGACAAGCGTCATCGATGAGAACGATTCGGCGATTGTGCGTCTGGCAAATCACATGATCCTGGAGGCCGATCGTCTGGGCGCATCCGATCTCCATATCGAGCCCTATGCGGATCGAAAAGACACGGCGGTGCGCCTTCGGGTCGACGGATCTTGCTTCACGTACATGAAGATCCCGGCTGCCTATCGACGCGCTGTTGTGTCCAGACTCAAGATTATGGCGAATCTCGACATCGCTGAACGGCGCAAGCCACAAGACGGAAAAATCCGGTTCAAGCTCGCCGGAACTCGCCACATGGAGCTGCGCGTCGCGACGCTTCCGACGGCAGGCGGTGATGAAGACATCGTGCTGCGGTTGCTGACGGCGAAGGAGCCGATGCCCTTGGAAGCGATGGAGTTTTCATCCGAGACGCTTCAGGCGATCAAATCGCTAGCTGAAAAGCCTCATGGCCTCATTCTTTGCGTAGGACCGACCGGGTCCGGCAAGACCACAACTCTGCACGCCATCCTGAGATACATCAATACCGACGAGAGAAAGATCTGGACAGCTGAGGATCCGATTGAAATCACGCAAGACGGTCTCAGGCAGGTGCAGGTGCACCAAAAAATCGGGCTGACCTTCGCGACGGCCATGCGCGCGTTCTTGCGGGCTGACCCGGACGTGATCATGATCGGTGAAATGCGAGACAAGGAAACGGCCGATATCGCGATCGAGGCCTCACTGACGGGGCACCTCGTGCTCAGCACGCTTCACACGAATAGTGCGGTGGAGACCGTCGTCAGACTCCTCGATCTCGGTTGCGACCCCTTCAACTTTGCCGACTCAATGCTGGGCATCCTCGCGCAACGCCTCTGCAAGAAAATTTGCTCCCAGTGCAGGGAGGCCTACCATCCGTCTCTCCAGGAATGGGAAGAATTGACACAAGGGTATGGAACTCAACATTGGCCATCCCTTGGAATCGAAGGCGGAGAAGACCAAACTCTCTATCGCGGACGTGGTTGCGAGATCTGTAACCAAACAGGATTCAAGGGGCGTGTTCCGATCCACGAGTTCCTCGTCGCGTCAGATGTGCTAAAGAAACTTGTCCAGTCGAAATCCCGCCCGAGCGAGATCCTGACGGCGGCCATGAACGACGGCATGGTCACCCTGCTTCAAGATGGGATTCTGAAAGTTCGGCGAGGGCTGACCGTCTGTAGCCAGGTGAGAGCGGTTGCCGCAAGGTAAACTCGCCGGACGCTTACATTTCTGCTGGTTGCCTCTCAGGCCAAGTTTTCCACTTCTTCACCCATAACGGCCCTCCATAGCTGAGCACCCCTGCTATTGTCCCCGCAGAACATGCCCATCGAGTGAGCACTCGCCCTGAAATCAGAGGCTATAGGAAATCCGGGCGAATGAAAGTGATCGGATAGCTCCAGCATGCTCTGAGAATGGCAATGGCATGGGGGCGCACAACCGGAACCTTTCATGCCGAAATTTGTCTATCGGACTTCGAGGACCTTGAAGCCGGAGATCTGGGATGAGCAAAAGGTACAGTTAAATTAAGGAGTTGAGGGGTCTCGCCAAGCCTCGGGAAATGGCATGGTGCTTGCTGAAACTCTTGGGGCCTTTTGTATTCACCGACGCAGGGTCTTACGAAAAATGAGAGACAAGGGACTCGAGGAAAACGGCTTTACGATGATCGAGCTCATGATTGTCGTGGGCATCATCGGCATAGCGTCGGTCATTGCGGTGCCCGCCGTCAGTGAGTGGTTGGCCCGATACCAATTGAAACAGGCGATGAGCGAAATTGCCGGGGATCTGAATCTGGCCAAGCTCGTAGCGATGAACCGAAATCGACAGGCGACGGTAACTATTCAACCGTCAGGAACTCTGATCGAGGTGAGCGGGATCTCAGGCGGACAGCAGATTTTTCCCACGAGAACATTGATGCCGCGTGTGACGACGCTTCCCGGAGGAACGGCGACGGTGAACTTCTCGTCCATGGGATTGAGCACAGCGACGGCGACTCAAACCATCCAGCTCCAAAACGAGAAGGGGCTTATTTACGCGTTATCGGTATTGCCATCAGGAAAGGTGAGTTGGTGCGCGAAGACGACTTGTCCATGAGTCTATCGAGTCTATCCGAACCGGTCGGGAGCGTGGCCTGAATGAGCAAGAGTGATTCCGGATTCACACTCATCGAGAGCATGGTCGCGGCCGTGATATTGGCCGTCGGACTTCTCGCGCTCTCCGGAATGCAGGCCATGTCGTTGAAGAGAAATATCAACGGGAGTGAAATGACTCGGGTCAGCAACCTTGCGGCTGATATGGTCGAGCGGATCCAATTCAACCGCCGCAATGTAACCGCCTACCACAATATCAATGTGAGCTCAGGGGTCACGACCTGTCCGGCGACCACAGTTAATGTCATGGCCAACGGGGATTGTAATCAGTGGAGAACCCTATTGATCAATTCAGGGCTCAACAACATTGCCGGGACGGTCGTTCTAAACCCGGCTCCGCCTGCGGTGGACGCATTGGGACTCACTCGCAGCACCGTCACCGTGCGATTGGATTGGATGACGAATTCGAATGTTGGAACAGGCTCCCTCATGGCCAAGACCATCACCCTGGTGACCGTCGTTGCGCCGGAGTAAAGAAGAAAAAACAGGAACCGAGATGCCAAATCAACTCCAGAATTGTGATCGGGGCATTACGCTGGTAGAGCTCATGATCGCCCTCGCCGTGACGAGCATCATTGTCACTGCGGGGTTCACCGTGCTGACGACAACCGATAAGTCCACCAAAGCCAACGAGCAGGCAGCCGGCACCCAGCAGAACGCCAGGCTGGCAATGGAATTGATCGCGAGGGACGTCAAGCTCGCCGGGTTTCGCATGCCGTTGTCTCCCAACCTGCCTGTTGGAGGAACGGCGGGGAACTGCGCCCCGGGAGGAACGAGCTCGGCGATAAAGCCGGTCGATAAGGTCTCAGCTGCATCGGCCCTTCCGAACGACGATGGCCCCGATACGATCTCCCTCATTGTTCCGAGGACCAATCCGAGCTGGACCCTTTCCCAAGTCGTGCCGGTCGCGCCAGCCACTTCCTTCAACGCCATCACACTCAATGCGACGGCGGTTACCGAGATGCAAGCCGAAGGCATGGTCAACAGCACCAACGCCTACGTCTCCATTGGAGGCGTCGTGACGGAACAAGTGACGACGAGCAGCGGGTCAACCATTAATCTGACCAACACGTTCAACATGCCTGTGACGTTTCCGGTCGGGACGCAAGTCTATCTGTTGCAGTGCATTACCTATTCAATCGGATCGAACGCGGCGGCGTGCGGGACGGCAGGACCCTGTTTGCTACGGACCGTGGACACGGGAACCGCACCCACGACGACGACGAACATTGTCGATGGCGTCGAGGACATCCAGTTTGCCTTGGCCTGTGACGGCTGCAACACGGCGATCAAAACCGGGGTCCCTGACGGGGTGATCGACGATTGGAATGCCAACAATACCTTCGATGCCGGGGATTGGCAAACGAATCGAGTCTGGGCCCCGCTAACGTTTGATCCTGCCACGATCAGGCTTGTGCAAGTCAATGTCGTCGCCAGGCAGGCGTCAGGAGACCAGGGACTCGGGGAAGCTCAGAAGGCTGGGGTCCTGACGGCCGGCCCTCTGACGATCAGCGATCATCTCCACTCAGCCGATCCGGGTTACGTGGGCTCGACCTATCAGCAGTTTCGACGCCGTCAGTTGACGAGAACAGTCGATGCCAGAAACGTCGAGCAATGAACTGGAAGTGGGTGACAGCATGCTAGTTGACGGGACGAAGGGCGTTATCCAAGACGAGCGAGGCGTGGCTTTCTTGATGGTCATGATCCTCATGCTGATCCTGACGGTGCTGGGGATTGCCGCCATGACCGTCACGGGACTGGAAAATCGTATCGCGGGATTCCAAAGGACCACTGAGGTTGCTGCCGACGCGGCAGAATCCTGCTTGAGTTCATCGGTAAAAATCATTCAGCAAACAATCGATACCGGCTCTGTGCCGGCGGCGGTGGTGACCGCGACCGGACCTGTGCCGACCGGAGCCGAGACGGCGGCGAATCCTTCTCTCACGATGGAGATCATGGGCCAGGCGGACAATCATGCGGACGTGGTGACGGGAGCCGGAGCATTGGGGCCGGATTATGATCAGACGATCAACGGCTACTCAGTGAGGGGTGATATCGATCGATTGTATGTACAGGCCAAGGCCGGGTCCGGCATGCAGTTCGCTGCAGGGTATGAGGGGGCTGGATCGGGCAGCGCAGGTGGAGGAGTCGATGTGCTGTACCGGGTGGACTGCAGAGCTACCCTGGTTGCGACCGGAACAGAAAGTCGCATCGTGGGAGTCTACGCCTGTACCTTGACCGGGGAAACCTGCCAACGCAAGTTGTAAGGGCCGAAAAGGCTTCATTGTCGTATGAAATGGATTCGTCGTACCAGAATCGCGAAGGTTGCAAGAGGGAGGGGTAGGATCATGAATAAGCTGATGTTAGCTCTCCTGATCACCATTGTCGGCGGCGTCGTCCACCATTCCGCCGTCGCCCAAGTCACCATGAACAACTACACGGCCTATCCGCCGTTCATCACCAAGACGGTCCCTCCGGCCGTCATGCTCATGATGACGAAGGACCATCGCCTCTTCTTCAAGGGCTATAACGACATCGTCGATCTGGATAATGGAAAGCCCGGTGGAGATGCCGCGGTCGATACCACCTATAAGGACAATATCGACTACATCGGCTACTTCGATCCGAAGAAGTGTTACGACTACTCTGGAGGAGCCGGATTCGGCGGTACGGGAAGATTCAACCCTGCTGTTGCGGGAACAGGGACTTACGGTCACTACTGTACGGCCAAGTGGAGCGGGAACTTTTTGAATTGGTCCACGATGGCGCGGATCGATATCATTCGCAAAGTGCTGTACGGGGGGAAGCGCATTGTGGACGATGCCGGGACTTCGACCACACCGATGAGCGGCAATAACGGGCTGACCGTATTGGGGAGAACGATCACCCCGCGGGATGCTCACTCTTGGGCAAAGCCCTACGCCGGCGGTGACCTCAGCTCGCTAGTACCCACCGCTGCGCTGGGAATCGGCTCCGGGGCCGTCACGATCTGCAATACGAACAGCGCGAGTACCGAAACGGTCGGATACATGATGGTCTTGGATGGAAATTGGCCCGATGCCGATAGTACCGAAGTGCGGCAATGTGAGAGAACCGCCAACGGTGCTGGTTTGTTTGGCGCTGAGCTCAAGGCGACCTATCAAGTCGCAGTGAAAGTGTGCGATTGGACGGTCGGACTTGAATCGAATTGCGACACCTACTACGACGACAATACGCCGACTCCAACGAACACCTACACCTATAAACCACAGGGCTTGCTTCAACGCATGGCGGTGAATACGAACGGGAGCGTTGGAACAAAGGACGACACGGTTACCATGAGGTTTGGTCTGATTTCGGGGAGCTACGAGCGAAACTTCAGCGGCGGCGTACTCCGCAGCAAGGCAACCGATCTGTATACCCAGGAAATCAACAAGCGAACCGGGCAGATTCTTTCCACGTCCAAGGTCGTCAAGAGCATCGATATGTTCAGGATCGTCGGATACAATTTCGGCGGGAGCAATTACTCAGTTGGTGGAAATGACGGGACCTGTAGCGTAAACGGTGGAATTCCGACGGAAGGCAATTGCAAGAGCTGGGGCGAGCCCTTTGCGGAAATGTTCTATGAAGCTATTCGATACTTCAGAGGGCTAGCGTCCACTGGCAATGCGACCACGCAGTTCTACAAGACTTCAGGCAGCGGCCCCGACAATAGCATCACGAGTTACGCCATCGGGAACGGTTCGTTTGCATCGAACACATTTCCCATTGAGGGCAATACGGGATACGGCGACCCTTACACCGGATCGCCGCCGGCCTGTGAATATTGTGCGAAGCCGTTCGTCTTAATGTTCGGAGATGCCTTCCCATCGCACGATTCCGATCAGCTTCCTGGAGCACAAGCCTGGACCTCGGCTCCCAACCAGGTTACACCCACGACGAATGATACGGGACTTGACCTCTCGGCGCTGCTGACCGCCTCGTCAATGAATACCTTGGATCCGATCAGCTCCGTGTTTGTCGGAGAAGTCAACGGCGGAAGCGCGAACAGCATCTGTTCCCCCAAAGCGACGACGACCTTTCTGAATATCCGTGGCCTCTGCCCCGAGGAGCCAAACAAGTACGGGTCCTATTACCTGCCGATTTTGGCGCATTACGCCAAGACGACAGACCTCCGCGGAGCGCTGGGGAACGACACAGCGAACACGGTAAAGCAGAACATCACGACCTACGCGGTTGTGGCAAGTGCGCCGGTTCCTGTTCTGGAATTCGCGGTAGGCTCCAACAAGGTTCAACTGACCCCTTCTTTTCACAGCGGATGCCCATATGCGTCCGGCGGTGCGCCGGCGAGTGATCCGAACCGGTACAACGGCTGTACGACCGCTGGCCAAGGCGCTTGGGCCAGTTCCGCTCCAACCGGTGGCAATAAAGGCCAACTGGTCGCCTTCGATGTGTGCGCGAACGATGCAGACTGGACCACCGAAGTCGGGAACGGATACACATCTTGCTATGAGATCATGTGGGATGACGCGACCTATGGCGGAGATTACGACCTCGACATTCGCTATCGCCTCTATGTCAAGACGAACGGGTCAACCACCATAACCGTAAAAACCAAACCGATCTATTCCAACGCGGGAAACGGGAACTGGGCCGGCTTCTACATTAACGGAGTGAGCGCAGCTGGTCATAGTGCAACGACCCCGGCCGGAACCCTCACGAACATTCTCACCGGCGCCGGCGAGTACTACGACATTCGCTGCGGAGGAAATATCCCCACCGGAGCCGGAAACGGTCTTGAATGTCAGCGGTACAATACGGCGGGAGCCTGGACCTCGGACACCACGGCTCCGTATACCAACATCTGGGCGGAACGGACTTTCACCGCGAACGGCTCGAATGCCGGATTATTGAAAGACCCGCTCTGGTACGCAGCCAAGTATGGCGGATTTAAGGATAGTGATAAGCCTTCGACCACCGGTTATAACCTTCCGGATAAAACCTCCGAGTGGGATGCGGATGGCAATGGCGACCCCGACACCTACTTCTACGCGCTGAATCCCCTGGAGTTGGAAGGAAAGCTGGCAGCAGCCTTCGCGGCGATTCTGAACCAGACGTCATCCGGTACTGCGGCATCGGTCCTGTCATCCTCAACCAGCGGCGAAGGCGCACTCTATCAATCCTATTTCTATCCGACGCAGTTCGAAGGGACTCGCGAGATCAAGTATGCCGGCTATGTGCACGGCTTGTTCGTGGACACTTATGGGAACCTTCGCGAAGATACCAATGGCGATGGTCGTCTAGTTCTCAACGAAGACCGCATCGTCGTCACGCGCTATGATGTGATCAACGACAGACTCGCTGTGGATATCTATATCGATTCTAATGGCGACGGAAAAGCCGATCCGACGAGAGACACGTCAATTCCACCAGATGGAATCCTCGATACGGCGTTCTGCGACGATGCCCCCCATCAGTGCGACAAATCCATCACTGACATCACTCCGATTTGGGAAGGGGGACGCCGCTTGGCCATCATGCCCCCCGCCAATCGATACATCTACACCTGGGTGGATCTTGATAACGACAATGTGGTGAGTTCGGCTCTCTCAACTGCTCCCGCGGGAGAATTCATTTCTTTCGACACAAGCAACCAGAGCAAGATTTCCGGATACCTGAATATAGGTGGAGCCCCAGCTGTCTACACGGCTGCCAACGTGATCAATTTTATCCGCGGCACACAAATTACCGGCCTCCGTGATCGGACTTTGACCGTGAAGAACGATAGCAGCGTTCCGACCTCGATGGTCTGGAAACTCGGTGATTCAGTCTATTCGACACCAGTGGTCGTGGCAGGTCCGAAGGAGCGGTTCGACGTCCTTTATGGTGACGCGTCATATGTGGCGTTCTATCAACAGTACAAGAATCGCCGTCAGGTAGCCTATCTTGGCGCCAACGACGGCATGCTGCACGCCTTCAATGTAGGATTCTACAACAAGGACGATGATGCTTCGACCACCACCAAGATTGAACACGGCTGGTTCTCCAATTCGACCACCGCGGACGGTCGAGGTGTGAACCGGGGCGACGAATTGTGGTCGTTCATTCCCCAAGAACTGCTGCCGCATCTGCGCTGGTTAGCTGATCCGTCCTACACCCATGTGTATTACGTTGATTTGAAACCAAAGATTACCGATGCGCGAGTCTTTACTCCCGACGCGGATCACCCCAACGGATGGGGGACGATCCTCATCGGCGGATTCCGCATGGGCGGCAGTTGCGGGAGCTGCACCGGAGGACAGGGCACGCCGATGACCTTCGCGGCGGACTTCAACAACGACGCAGTGGCCGATGCCGCGCGGACCTTCTTCAGCGCCTATTTTGTCTTGGATATCACCAACCCGGAAAAATTGCCGAAATTGCTCTGGAGCTATTCGGACACCAACCTGGGATTGACCATGAGCTATCCGAGCGTGGTCCGTGTCCGTCCGCTGGGAGGAGACAAGACGCAAAACAGCGACGCTCAGTGGTTTGTGGTCTTTGGATCCGGGGCGACCAGCTACGATGCAGGGGTCGGCCAAGTCGCGAAGATGTATGTCGTCAACTTGAAGGACCGGATCACCTCGGCGGCTTCAACAACCGTGACGATCTTTGACGCGGGAGGGACTTTATCCAGCCCGCCCAATTCGTTCGTGGGCGATCTCGCATCGATGGATCGAGACTTGGACTATCGCGCTGATGTCGTGTATGGCGGGAAAGTCATCAGCGCCTCTCCATGGGAGGGCAAGCTGATTCGTCTCACGACCGGTTGCTGGAAGGCATCCAGCCCCGTGTGCAATACCGACCCTGGTTTGTGGGGCGTTCCATCAGGAGGTACGGCTCCTGCGCCGACCAGGGCCCCTTCGGAAATTCTCCATCAGTTCAAAAATGCGACTGGAGGGACCAAGAACACGCTGGGTCCTGTGCCGCAGGCCCCCGGGATTGCCTTAGATGAAGTCGGCAATACCTGGGTCTTCGCCGGAACGGGCAGGTACTACACCCAATTGAGTGGGACCGGAGACAAGGTCGACAACTCAGTTCAATTCCTGGTCGGTGTCAAGGACCCGGTATTGCAAGGTTCTGGAGGGTGTAACGACTCGACCATCACGAGCTGCCGCATCGATGACACCCTCAACAACGAGCTGATCGATATGTCGACGGCGACCATCTGTCAACTGGGCAACGGAACCTGCGATGGGACGACCACGCAACAAGTGACGAGCGTTCCCGCGATGCCGACGGGCGGTACATACGGGTCCCTTGTTTCACTCGTTCAGAGCAAGAAAGGATGGTTCACCAAACTAACGGTGCCGGCCAGCGGCCCGAGTGAACGATCCGTGGCAAACCCCGTGGTTCTGGGAGGGATCGTCTTCTTCCCGACCTTCCTGCCCAGCAACGACGTCTGCGTCGCGGCAGGGTCGAGCAATCTCTACGCTCTGTATTATGTGTCAGGCGGAGCGTACAGCTCGCCGATTGTCGGCTTGACGGGACAGAACATCAATAACAAGACGAGTCTCGGTGAAGGGTTAGCGACGACCGTGGCCATTCACTTGGGAAGTCAGGGAGACGGCTCAGCCGGCAGCGGCAGCACAAGCGGCGTGAAGGGTTGTTCGCAATCCAGTACCGGCGCGATCAACTGCGTCAATACAGGAACCGCAACTTCAGTCGCGAGCCGGTATCTCTCTTGGATCAATCAACGCGATTAAGCGAGGAACCATGACGCTGCATCTTTAACCTGGATGCAGCGTCCCGCTGGCGAGGACATGAGGCTGTTGTGTCGAGGTCAAGAGCGTTCCTAACCGGTGCTGCACTCATAGGATTTCTCGGGTGCACTCCCGATCCATCTCCGTACGAAGATGGATCGGGAAATCCGGCCGATAATGTGGCACCCACCATTCATTCCATCACACTCGTCCCCAACCCGATCGTCCGACAAGGTGTGGTGACTGCGGTTGCCGAGGCCAAAGACCCGAACCATGACGAGGTCACTTTTCGGTACCGGTGGTTCGTGAACGGCACTCCGGTCTCGGGCGAGTCCTCCGCAACGTTCAGTTCCGAGCGTCTGAAGCGCGGAGATCGTGTGAGTGTTGAGGTCACGCCCCATGACGGCAAGGTCGGAGGACAATCTGTTCGCGCCGCCGAGGTGCCGGTCGGCAACACGCCCCCGGTGATCCAAACCGTCATGCTTGAGCCGAAGGAACCGAAAATTGGGGAGCAGATCAAGGTGGCGCCGGAAGGAAACGACGTTGACGGAGATGAGGTTCGATATAGTTACAAGTGGTGGCGCAATACCCAGGTGGTGCTTGATGGTGAACAGAATCGCTTGGACACAGCCGGCTTCTCGCGTGGAGATGTGGTGACGGTCGCCGTCGTTCCACACGATCGAGAGGGAACGGGGAAGGAAGTGCGCGCTCAACCGGTGACCATTTCGAACCATCCGCCGAAGTTCACCTCATCTGTGCCTGCGACTGTTAGTCAAGGGCTGTTCGAATACAGTGTTACCGCAAGCGACGCAGAGAACGATCCTCTGACGTTCTCGTTGGAATCCGCGCCTCCGGGAATGACCATCGATGAACGAACCGGTCGCCTCCAATGGGCCATCCCTCCGTCTTCGAACGGCTCGTACCGGGTAAGAGTGGTGGTGAGGGACGATCACCAAGGGTGGGCGTTTCAGGAATTTGAGATCGCACCAAAGACTGCAGCGGCGTCTTAGGCGGACTCCTTCTGTTTTGTCCCCACCCATATGTTGTCAGGCATTTCACCCGTTTGATACAATAGATCCAGATCAGCGGCACAGCACCCGGTCTCATTTGCGTGAGAAAACTCAAGCTCCGAGAAGGCACCAATACCGCCATCCTGTTCGGTCATCACGACCGGCACCTCAAGCTGATTGAAGACGACCTCGGAGTACGGCTGTCGGCGCGTGGCGAGGAAGTCACGCTTGACGGAACTCCGGATGCCACTCGCCATGCGGAACGTGTTCTGATTGAACTCGCGGGTTTGGCCAATGAGGGGATGCTGCTTCAGCCTGAAGATATAGTCCACGCCCTTTCCGCCATCAAGCAAAGTCCGGAAACCCCTCTGAAAGAGTTGCTCTCGACGGCCACGACAATCGTGACGAAGAAGCGGTTCGTCGCGCCGAAGACCCCGACGCAGAAAGCCTACATCGAAGCAATCGAAACGCACGACATTGTGATCGGCATCGGCCCGGCGGGAACGGGCAAGACTTACCTGGCGATGGCAATGGCTGTAAGCGCGTTAATGAGGCGGGAAGTCAGCCGAATTATCCTGGCTCGACCCGCCGTCGAAGCGGGTGAAAAGCTCGGTTTTCTGCCCGGTGACATGTACGCAAAAGTGAATCCCTATCTTCGTCCTCTCTACGACGCCTTGTTCGACATGATGGACATGGAACGTGCAACGAGGGCGATTGAGAGAGGTGACATCGAAATCGCGCCATTGGCTTTCATGCGAGGTCGCACACTCAATGATTCGTTTGTCATTCTCGATGAAGCCCAGAACGCGACGGCCGAACAAATGAAAATGTTTCTGACTCGGCTGGGATTCAACTCTAAAGCGGTCGTAACCGGGGATATCACCCAGATCGATCTGCCCCCGGAACGAGTGTCCGGTCTGATCGAAGTTCGCGAGATTCTTCGCAACGTGGACGGGATTCAATTCGTCTACTTCGACGAGCGCGACGTTGTCCGCCATAAACTTGTGCAGGACATTATCAAAGCCTATGATCACCATGAGAGTTCCGGTCAGATCCCGAATCAGACATCAGCCACTTCCGGGCGACGCCCATCGTCTTCTTCTCACGGTCGGACCGCAGCGTCATCCGCTTCTCCGCAGATTCCCAAGGGCCCTTGGGGCCAGCCCCATTAATGCCGGCATTCGTGGAGAGTCACGTCCGGACGGTGCGAGTTAACCGACCGCAGGTCGCTCGGCTCGTCTCAGCAATCCTGTCCACAGTGAACGAGCCGTCTTCGGACATCAGCTTGACGTTCGTGGGCGATCGACGGATGCGCCGCCTGAATCGACAATATCGGAGGAAAGATCGAACGACTGATGTATTGGCATTTGCTATGCGGGAAGCTGAGACGCCGCCTGCCTCTCATCGCGTGTCTAGATCGCTGGGGGATGTCGTGATCGCTGTGCCCACGGCTGTGCGCCAGGCGCGCAGGGGAAATCGGCCATTTGAAGAAGAAGTGGCCTGCTTGCTCATTCACGGCATTCTCCACCTCTGCGGATACGATCATGAACGGAGCAAGTCGGAAGCGCTTCGCATGTCTCGTCGGGAACGCATGGTCTTGAAGAAGCTCGGCAAGATCCCTTCTCTAATCCGGTGAAAACTGTCGAGAGAATCTTCCTATGGGATGGCTTCAACGGCTGAACGACGGTCTGACGAAAACACGTTCGGTTGTCCGCGGTTCGCTCGATCGGCTCCTGGGGCGTGCTGCCGATCCCGCGCTTCTAGAGGAGTTTGAAGCCGCGCTCATTGCTTCCGATCTGGGTACGCGAGTTGTGGATCGTGTCATGGAGCAACTCAAGCGATCGCTTCACGGGACTGATGCCTCACAAGCCGCCCTTGTGCAAGGGATGTTGAAAGAAACTCTTCTCAATGTGCTCACGCCCGCCTCGGGACCCTCGCTGGAAAACCTGATAGCCGAGAGTTCAAAGCCGTTTGTCATTCTCGCTGTCGGTGTGAACGGAGTGGGGAAGACAACCACGCTTGCGAAGATCGCCCAACGCGTTCTGCAGGGGGGGCGGACCCCGCTTCTTGTCGCTGCCGACACTTTCCGGGCAGCGGCAATCGATCAACTACAAGTCTGGGCTGACCGTATTGGAGTCGAGATCATTCGCCATCGACATGGAGCTGATCCAGCGGCGGTGGCCTTCGACGGTCTGGCGGCAGCCAAGGCGCGGAATGTCGACGTCGTCTTGATCGACACGGCCGGGCGCCTCCACACCAAGTCCAATCTCATGGATGAACTACGAAAAATCAGCCGAGTGATCGGACAGGAATTGCCCGGCGCGCCCCATGAAGTGCTGCTCGTGCTCGATGCGACAGTGGGACAAAATGCTCTCGCTCAGGCCCGCCAATTCCAGCTGGCGGCCGGCGTAACCGGCCTCGCGCTTACCAAGCTGGACGGCACGGCTAGAGGCGGGATTGTCGCGGCGATTGCGGATGAACTAAAGCTTCCGGTGCGGCTGATCGGGGTGGGCGAGTCGGCCGAGGACTTGCAGGATTTCCGGCCGGAGGCATTCGTGGACGCGCTGCTCGGTACTGCCTAGCGGTCAACTCTGTCGGATCCCGTCATTTCCTTCTCAAGCCACAAGTCGTATGTTACGCTTGGCTCTGTGCAATGCGGTCGTTCGCGACTGCGAGAGGACGTGATGGTAAAGCTTCTGATCATCGATGACGATCGCATGAACTGCGACCTCCTGCAAGCCGTGCTGACCCGCCATGGGTATGAAGTGCATACGGCTACCAGCGGGATAGAAGGACTGACGCTTTTCCGCGAGCATGCTCCGCGGGTGACCATTCTCGATCTCCGCATGCCCGGAATGGATGGTCTCACGGTGCTGAAGGAGATCCGCGCGATGGACCCTCACGCGCCGGTCATCATTTTGGGCGGAGGCGCCACGGAAGTGCAGGAAAACCAGGCTCGAGCGTTGCGCGTGACGGATTTTGTGCGTAAGGGACTCTCGCTCGATGTACTCGTTGAAGGCGTCAATCGTGTGGTGCAGCATCCGGCTAAAACGGCTGCGGATGGACGAGCCGCAGCAGTAACCGGCCCTGCCGCCGATACGGGCGAGACGGTGTTGGTCGTGGACGACGAACAGTTGGTGCGCGATCTACTCGTTCAGTTTTTGAGTCTGCGAGGCTATCGGGCGCTGGGAGTGAAAGACGCATCGGATGCGCTCTCGATGATCGAGCAGGCGCCGCCAGACCTCGTTGTGCTCGACCTGTTCCTGCCAGGCATGAACGGAGTGGAGATGATGCGCCGCCTTCGCCAGAAGGAATTCGCCGGGGCCGTCATCATTATTACCGGAAGCCACGACGAAGAAGTGCTCGAAGAAGCTTGGGCTCTGCATCCACAGGAGGTACTCACGAAACCCGTCGATCTGGAGCGGATGCTGTCCATCATCCAGCTTGTGCTCGTCTGTCGCGAATGCTAAAACTTATTGAATGGTGACCGAAGGCAGCGCGTCTCGGTTTGTCCTCCTCTTTCTCGTTTCGATCTTCCTTCACGCAAATATAGGTTGGGCAGCAGATGCTCTCTCTGGCGCTGAGGGGGCCGCTATTCAGCATCACGATCTGTTCGTGCAGCTGTACCCGGACAATCACGAACTGATCGGGCAGGATCGCGTTTCGCTCAAGCTTTCGCAGACCCGCCGGGCAATCCGGTTTTCGCTCGCGCCGACACTTACGGTGGATCGGATTCTTCTGGTGTCGGAGGATCGCCGGGTCAAGACGCCGGCGCGTGAGCTTCCCTTTGTCGTTGAGCGCGACACGGCTGTTCCGCAGAACCAACAGATCACAATTCCTGCGGCAGCCGTCACTGCCGACTCGATGACAATCGTGGTTGCCTATCACGGCGCCATCAATGACCCGCCGAAAGAGCCTCGGCATCTTCGCTTCGTCACTCCCAGCGAGACGGCCGGCCACATCGGGCCGGAGGGCGTCTATCTCAGCAGCGAAAGCCAATGGTATCCGGACAGTCCAGGGTCTCTCAGCACCTATACGCTTCGTGCGGCCCTCCCGGAGGGCTGGACCGCCGTCACACAGGCGAAGGCGCGCGCGACTCTACCCTGCGCGTCCGACCAATGTCGTGATCCTCAACTGCTTCTCACTGAGTGGAATTCGACCGCACCAAGTGAAGCGCTTACCCTTGCGGCCAATCGCTTTGTGACCAAAACGCGACAGTGGACCGCCAAGACGGGCCAGCCCATACAATTGGCCACGTATCTCTTTCCGGAAGACGCGCATCTTGCGGAAGAATATCTCGACGCTACCATGCGCTATCTCGACGCGTACATTCCGCTCCTTGGGCCGTATCCCTTCGAGACATTCGGCGTCGTGGAAAACTTCTTCGCCAGCGGGTTGGGTATGCCTTCATTTACGCTGTTGGGCAGCGGTGTCATCAAGCGGCACTATATTCAACCCTATGCCCTTGGGCACGAAATCGTTCATTCCTGGATCGGCAATGGCGTGTTCAACCGAATGGACGGTGGTAATTGGGTCGAGGGACTGACGACATATCTGGCGAACTACTACTGGCACGAATTGTCCAGCGACCCATCGCAAGCCCGGGAGCAACGACTGCTCTTCGTTCGGGGGTACAATCTGCATGTTCCGCCAGAGCGCGACTATCCGGTGGCACGCTTCACTCAAAAACACGATGAGCGAGACAACGCGATCGGATACCAGAAGACCGCTATGGTCTTTCATCTATTGCGGCAGGAAGTGGGGGAGCAGCCGTTCTGGGCCGCGATCAGGCGTCTGATCGCCCAGTATCTCGGACGCCATGCCGAATGGCGCGATCTCGAACGCCTATTCACCGAAACCAGCGAACGGGATCTTCGCTGGTTTTTCGCGCAATGGATTGAACAAGCGGGCGCGCCGTCACTGTCGTTGACCGGAGCAGTCGCTCATCCGCTCGCCGACGTCACGCCGGACGCGTTTGAGCTCAATGCCACGATCACTCAACCCGATCCTCGGTTCCAGGCACCGGTGCAGCTGCAGGTCCGATCGGAAGACGGCCGCAAGCATGCCGTGTCTATTCAGATGGGCAAAACTCGAGAGACGGTCACCGTTCAGTTGCAGGGTCGACCTGAGGAGGTTGCGCTCGATCCGGATGCCATGCTGATGCGCCGGATTTCACGTCGATCATTGCCGCCCGTCTTGAATCACTACGTAACCGATCCGCACCGGACCGTCATGCTCGCATTTTCAGATTCAATGACGAATCCCCATCCGTTTCGTGAACTCGTTAAACGTATCGAGGGGCAGGACAGCCGCAAGCAGGAGTCGGAACGGACCGCCGTCGTCCCGGCTGGAACAGACCCGCTGTTGCCGCGAGAAGGGTCAGTGTTAGTATTGGGAAGCGGTGAATCGCGCGCGGCAGTCCAGTCGGTTCTGGCGCCGCATTGCGGAAACCGCATCAGCCTGGTCGATCGGAGCTTCCTGGTAGACGGCGTCGTCTATGAAGGAGCAGGAACGGCGTTGCTCGCCAGTTGTCATCGGGTGGATCGACCGGGCAGCGTGATCACGTTGCTGTACGCCATGACACCGCAGGCGGCGTCAACGATATCGCGACTGCTGTTTTTCTACGGCTGGAACAGCTTCGTTGTGTTCAAAGACGGCGCCGTGGTGACGCGCGGAGAATGGCCGGTCGAGAGCGATCGGACTGATCGGATGGAGGTACGGGTCGATGAAAAGCGTCTTGTTCGGTAGTTGTTGTGCGGCGGTGGCGCTCAGCGCCGCCTTCTGGAGTCAGGCAGTCGGCAGCGAAGAGCGCAAAGCGACGGCGACGGTTAAATCCGCGGGAGGAGTCGAGCGACATTTGAGGAACATCCGGCAACTCACGTTCGGCCGCCAGAACGCCGAAGCCTACTTTTCGTTCGACGGAACCAAACTGATTTTCCAATCAACCAACAATTGGATGAGCGAGTCTTTCGCCGCCACTCTCAAGCCGGCGGAAGCCGGTCTCGGCTGTTACCAGATGTATGTCATGGACCTCGAAAGTAACCACATTCGACTGGTCAGCACCGGCGCCGGCGCCACCACGTGCGGCTATTTTTTCCCGGGCGATCGCCGCGTCCTGTACTCCTCGACCCATGCTTCGGGCCCCAATTGTCCGCCGAAGCCGAAACGTGACGGCGCCTACCGGTGGGCGCTGGACGATTATGACCTCTACGCGGTCCGCATCGATGGGCAGGAGATGCAGCGTCTCACCTCATCGCCCGGGTACGATGCGGAAGCCACCGTATCTCCGGACGGCAAAACGATCGTCTGGACCTCCATGAAGGATGGAGATCTGGATCTCTATGCGATGAATCTCGATGGAACGAGACCCCGCCGGCTGACAGACGAAATCGGCTACGATGGCGGGGCTTTCTTTTCGCCGGACAGCAAGCGGATCGTGTATCGGGCCTCGCATCCGACCGATCCGGCGGCGATCGCCCGATATAAAGACTTGCTCAGTCAGCGCCTCGTCGAACCGGGGCAACTGGAAATTGTGGTCATGAACGCCGACGGCAGCGGTAAGCGACAGATTACGACGAACGGCGCATCAAATTTTTCTCCCTTTTTCCATCCGGATGGCAGGCGCATCATCTTTTCGTCCAATGTGGAGACGAAAGGGGAGGGTGGCCGTCCGAGCTTTCATCTCTATCTCGTCGGAGATGACGGATCCGGCCTCGAGCGGCTGACATTTGAGGGCCAGTTCAACAGCTTCCCCATGTTTTCCCCAGACGGTAGTCGGCTCGTCTGGGTCTCTGATCGCCAGGCGAAGGCGCCCGGCGAATTCAACGTGTTCTTAGCCGAATGGGTCCCGTAACGTGGTCGGCGAGCGGGACGCAGCGGGCGCGGAGCAGTCAGTACGACCGGATTCCACTCCACCCTCCGTTGCTCCCCGCATCACGTCACTCGCCTTTTCCCTCGCAGCGCTCGTTCTGGCCTTCATCGGAATGTTCGAATGGGATGCGCCAATCACAAGATTCGTGCGCTCTCTGTATCATCCGGTAGGCTATCTGCCGGATCCTTGGCTCGCTCAACTCAGCGACATCGGTGATCTGCTCGGCAGGGGCGAATCCCTGGCAGCCGCCAGCCTCGTCATTCTGGCCGTCGGTATGACGCTGAAGTGGGTCGCATGGAGAGACGCCGGATGGCAAAGCCTCCTGGCTCACGGGATGGCGGGCCTGATCAGCAACGGCGTCAAGCATCTGGTCGGCAGACCTCGGCCCAAGTTCATGCACGCGGGAAATTTCGCACTCTCTCCAGCCGGGGGGAGCGGGTGGGATTCCTTTCCTTCGGGTCACGCAACAGTCTCGTTCGCGGTTGCCGCAGTTTTGGCCGTCAGATTTCCACGAGCTCGCTGGGTCATCGTCGGCATCGCCGCAGCGATTGCGCTCAGTCGCATTCTTCGCGGCGCTCATTTCTTGACTGATACGGTGGGCGGTGCGGTACTCGGCTGGCTAGCGGGTATCCTCGTGGCTCATCCCTGGCGGGACTGGCGCTTCTCGCTCGCCGCGGCACTCCATTCACTGACGCCCTTTCTCGCCGGGAGCTATGCATTGGTCTGGACGATCGGCCACCGTCCGTCCGATCTCTGGCCTGGCCCGCAACTCATCGGATGCGGCATGTTGCTGACGACGATAGGACTGGTCGGCCACGCCTATCAGGCCATGAAGCAAGCGGATAGCGCAGGCTGGTTTTCGAAGAGTCTATCGCAAAGCCTTATCGGACTCGGCCTCGGGATGACCACCGGATCTGCGTGGGTGACGATGACGGTCCTCTGTGTCTGTCTGGCGCATTGGCTGCGAGAGCGGGACGGCCGGTCAGAGGTGCAGATTGTCAAGGCATCGGGACCCTATGCCCTGACCACGGAAGCGGGATTTGTCCTCCTCGTGCTACTTGGGCTGCTCGCAAGTATTGAGTTCAGGGGAGCGCTGGCAGTGGAGTAACGCGTCAATGGCCGGGAATAGGCGTGGATGGTTGGGCCAGCGCCGGTTCGGGAACAGTGACCATCGGTTCGTTCGCCAACAGGAGATATCCGTAACGCTTCAACAGCGGGATGAGCCGATCGGCTTGTGCTGGGAGGTTTGCGCGATAGCTTTCCGGGAGTAACAACATGGTCCGTCCTGGTCTTGCGAGAGTGGCACGAATGGTTTCCTCTTCTCCCGACGGGACAAAGATCGCTCGGCGCTTGGCATAGAACACAGTAGAGGGCCTGGTCGCCCCATAGACGACGAAGTGGTCGGCGGAGCCTAAATTGAGACCGGCGGCATAGGCCAGTTCCTGCGGCGGAGCGATGAAATATCGGTTCAACAGAGGAAACGTGAGTTGGATGGCGATCAACGCCACAAGGGCCAGCGTGGCTCCGGCTGCCCAGAAGGCTCCAGGGCGCCGCTGCTCATGCAATCCGCAATAGCCGACCAAGGCCATTCCGACGAGGAGGACCATCGCCGCGACGTAGGGGCCGGCGTCCGCGGCGCTCGGGTCCAAGAGCCCCGCGGCGGGAAACTCTTTCAGCATCTTGGGCAGGAATCGCGCGTAGGCCCAAGGGATCAAAGAACATCCCAAGGCTAGGAGCAGTCCCAGCCCCATCATCAGATGAATGGAGGCTCGCAGCCCTTTGGTTCCGGAATCAAGAAGGCTGCGATGCCAGTAGGCCGCGCTCAACAGGGCCGCGGCGGGAAAGAGGGGCGCAACGTAATGCTGAAGTTTGGTGGATGAGAGGCTAAAGAAGACGAAGGCGCCGACAACCCAGAGCGCGGCGAACAGCTCGAGCTCACCAAATGCAGGTCGGACGTTCGAAGTAGCGGGCTGATGAGCGGTCTCGATCGACTCTTTGCGCGAGGCGCGCCACGTCTTGATGCAATGGTACATGGCCATCGGCAGGAAACCGCTCCAGGGAAAAAATCCGAGCAACAGGACGGGGACATAGAACAAGAGACCGAAGCCGTGGCCTTCCATCGGCGCCATGAAGCGGCCGACCGTTTGAGCTTTGGCGATCGTCACGTAGCTGGAGCCGTGGATCGCAAGCATCGTCGCGTACCAGGGCAGTGTGACAAGGAGGAAGAGCGTCGTCCCGAGCAGCGGGAAACCGTTTTGCCAAAATTGTTTCCATCGGCCGGTGAAGGATAGGTAGAGGCTCACGGTGAGCAGAGGCACGATGAACCCGACCGGCCCTTTCGTCAATGTGGCGAGCCCCATCCCGGCATAAAAACACCAGAGCCAATGTCGACTGCGGCCTTCCCCGTACAGACCAGCCCAGAATCCCAGCTGCGCGGCCGTCGTGAAGAACACCAAGACACTGTCGGTCAGCGCCATGCGGCTGAGTCCGATCATTTCAATGTTCAGCAACAGCATGAGGGCGCCGAAGAGTCCTGTCTGCGGATCGCGCCAGCGGGCAAGGAACAAGTATTGGAGCAGAATGAGCGCGATGCCGAACAGGGCAGACGGAAATCTCGCCGCAAATTCGTCGACTCCGAAGAGATAATAGGACCCGCTCATCAGCCAGTACACCAGCGCCGGTTTATAGAAGCGCGGCTCATAGTTGAAGGTCGGCGTAATCCAATCACCGGTCTCCAGCATCTCCCGCCCGGCTTCGGCGTTCCGTCCTTCATCGCGATCCGTCAGGCCGATCGAGCCTAATCCCACGAAGAGCAACAGGACGGCCAGGATCGTAAGGACTGCAAGGTTCAGCAGATTCTTTGATGTCGGCATCGAAACCCGGTTCATTGACGTCAAGGAGTACAGCGTGTTGGATCAGGAAGGACCGACCGAAGACGCACGTTGTGAGGCCGAATTATGGCTCGAGCGGCGGATCAGCATGAGGTTTCTGACATACACAACGGCTCCGACCCCCTGGCCGGCGATGAATACGGGATCCTTCCGGTAGATGGCATAAGCCAGAGTGATCAGTCCGCCGATGAGACTCATGTACCAAAACGCGATCGGCACCTGACTCTTGGCCGTTCGTTCCGAGGCGATCCACTGGATGACCCAGCGGCCGAAGAAGAGTCCTTGGCCCAGAAATCCGATTGCGACCCATATCATTTCGGTCGTCGTCATGGTGAAGTGTGACATTCGAGGTGTGACGCGTGATGGACGTTCTCTTCAAGTATCAATCAAGCCACGACCAAAGAATCGCGCACGAGGGCCCACAACTATTCGCGGAATGTATATCGCAGCACGCGCCGTTGCATCCAGCGCACCGCGACAAGGTCGTACAGACTCTTGAACAACCGGTTGCCGACTCCGAATTTTGACACTCCGTGGATGCGCGGGTAATGCCGGACGGGGACTTCCTTGACCGTGAATCCGTGCATGAGCGTCAACGCCGGGAGGAATCGGTGCATGCCTTCGAAGAGATAGAGCTTTTCCAATGCAGAGCGCCGGAAGACTTTCAGGGGACACCCCGTATCGTGAACACCGTCATGAGTGAAAATATTCCTGACGACATTGGCGATACGTGATGAGATTTTTCGCACGAGGTTGTCCTGGCGATTTTTCCTCCACCCGCACACCAGGTCGTAGCTGTCCGTGAAGGGCAGCATCATCAAAATGTCCTCGCTGTCCTGCTGAAGATCGGCGTCGATCTCGATGACGAGTTCGCCGGCGGACCGAGTGAATCCGGCGTCCAGCGCTGCTGTCTTGCCGTAATTGCGGTCGAAATGAAAGGTCCGGACTTCCGGATGTTCGGCGGCCAATCGATCCATGAACTCGCTGCTTCCGTCGGTGCTCCCATCGTCGATGAAGATGATTTCAAACGGGCGGGTCCGGGAAGCCGCGTGCGAACGCATAACCTTAAGCAACCCTTCGGTCAACGGCGCGAGATTTTCTCGCTCATCCTTGACCGGAACGATCACGGAAGCCCATGGGGGTGGAGCGCTCATGCGGGGCACTGATCCAGGGCACAAACAAGGGGGAAAGGCGTCACACCCGCATTCTACAGAATGCTCGAAAGACCGTCAAACTGCGCGCCCGGCTGGTTCCAATCGACTTAAGCGATCGTGATGCGACGGTCGGCATAGGCGCTGAAGGTCGGATCGTTCGAGACAAAGATCAACGACCAGGGCTCGTCCTTTGAGCAAAGCCGGCGCAAGATGACTTCGCGAAGCGAGGGGATCATGCTGTGCAACGTGCCGTCGAAAATCAACACGTGCGGATGCGTCGCGATCGCACGGGCGAGCAAGAGTCGTAATGTTTGGCTCAACGTAAACTGTCCGGCGTGTCCGGTGACCATCGTCGTCAATCCATCCTGCATCCGATCGATCTCTTCATCCAATTCCACGAATCGCAGTGCCCACTGCACATCCTCGTACGAAATCCAGGGCCGTCCAAGCGTCAGGTTGTCTTCGAGCGTGCCTTCGAGCAGGACAGGATGGGAGTCCAGCATGAGGCTCCGGCAGGCGTCGATCGAATCCAATGTGACTTCAGCAAGGTTCATGTCGTTATAACGGACGACACCGCTCGTCGGGGCGTACAGTCCGGCTAAGACTTTGGCGAGCGCCGTTTTCTCTGAACTCGTGCGGCATTGGATGACCACCTTTTCACCGGGAGCGATCTCCATGTCGAACCGCTGAAAGAGGGGGTCAGAGCCCGGGTGGGCGAACGAGAGGTCCCTCGCGGTTACCCTGATTCCGGGGAGTCCGAACTGGTTCAGCGGAACGACTGCCTTGTTACCGGACAGATCCTGAGGCAGGGAGAGGAAGGCGTTCAGTTCCCGAAAGGAGACAAAGGCGAAGAACATGTGGACCATCCTGCGGGCCAGCGCGTCCATATTCAACAGGAGGTTGCCGGCCAGGATCTCCGCGGCGGCGAACTGCCCGACGGTGAGCTGGCCCGCCGACACCAACAGACCGGCGGTTGCGATCATTCCGGTATGTCCGACGACCTGCCACAAGGCTGCGGCCTTGTACTGCCGTCCGGTCAACAGGTCGGACCGTCGCTGTCGGACCTGATTATAGGCTCTCGTCAACTCGTCAGATTTCCGCATCAGGTAGGGACTCCGCCCGGCGGCCCGTAAATGCGGAAGGTTGGCGGCGATGTTCTGCATCCAGTGATAGAGTTCGTAGTTCAGGCGAGACATTTCCAGCGTGATCTGAAAGCCGCCCTGCCCGAATACGGTCAAGAGCACAACGAAACCGACCACCAGGATCACGTTGTAGAGCAGAAAATTAGGATGGAAGAAGACCAAGAGCGACATGGCGATCGATCCGACGACCGCGACATTGAACAGGTCCGCGAGCATGGCCACCATGGCTCTGGTCAAGAGGTCGGCTTCGGCGAAGCGATGCGCATGCTGAGGAAGAAACGATTCTTCGTGGAGACGTGGAAGGGTTTCCGTGAAGGCGATGGCGATGCGTGTATAGATTCGCTGCTGCAGCGTCTCGACGGCCCTGGCCTGGAGAATGCGAAAGGCTGCTACGCCGGTCAGGGCCAGTCCTACCACGGCCGCGAGGGTGAAGATCATGACCGGCTCGATGGCGAAGGAAAAGGTGCTCACCAATTCCTGAATGGCGATGGGGACACACAGCATGAACATGCCGATCGCGACCGCATAGGACGCGATGATGCCCAGCATTTTGCGTTCGAGCCGGATCAGCAGAGCGAGTTGGGTCAGGATCTCCTGGACCGTGGTCCGGATCTCATATTGTGGAAACCGAACGCGCGTCATTGGAGCCACCATCGCGCAAATAAAAAAGCCCTTACCGAAGGGCCCTCGGTAAGAGCTTCAATCGCGGTGATGCTCCTACCGGATGGAGGTAGGAGTTATCAGCCCAAGGCCGTAACCCGGGCGGTTCCGGTGAACCCCATCACCGTACATCGATAGGTCGCTTATATACCCCCCGTGCCGGAACGTCAATTGAAGACATATTCGCGGTTCAACTCATCACGCATCACTTTTTCATGTCCGCGCCGACGGTGAAGCGCATCGTCCCCATCAGCGACACCTCGTTGACCTGCTCGCCGGCATAAATCGCCACCTTGTAGCGACCCGGCTTCCAGCCTCCGGAGGGGGGGGTGAGCTTGAGATAGCCGGACTCGTCTTCGAGCGCAATGTACATGGCATCCTGGCCGATCATCGACTCGGGGCTCAGGCCGGGAACCGCTTCAGGAAAGCAGCGGCCGAAAACCTGAAAGGCTTGATAGTGCTGATGGAGCTGGAAAACGATAAATATCCCCGGCGTGTCGGGATGGAACTGCTCGGTCGGTTTGACCGGCACAATCTCGTGGGTCCGGCGGAAGCTGAGCTCCTCCTCAAATCCCTCCGCCAACGTGATTGAGCGGAACATGCCTTGCGGCGGAGCGTCGAAGTCATAGGGTTTGGTATCTTCCACACGATTCTGAAAATCGGGAATCGAGGGATTCTTGGTGATGGGAAGCTCCTCTGCGTAAACGATGGGGGCGAGCCAGAGACAGAGGGGCAACGCAATCCAGCGCCACCGGTCGAAGAAGGGGAGATCGATTGGACGAAGCCGCATGAGGATTTCGTACACCGGTGACTGAAAGCTGTCAAGGAGAGCCCCATTGCGGCGGTTTCCAGCCATCTGCTAGGATCACGTTTCTTATTGAAGCTGGTGCGAGGCGATGGGCAAGAGACAATGGGCAAGAAGGGATTTAAAGACCTCCTTGTGTGGCGGATCGCAAAAGACCTTGCTGTAAAGGTGTATCGCGCATCGGAGACCGAGGACCTTAAGAAAGACTTTGGTCTACGCGATCAAATCCGGCGCAGTGCGGTCAGTGTGGCGAGCAATCTGGCAGAGGGGGACGAGCGGGGTTCGGATCGAGAGGCCGTTCGTTTTTTCTACATGGCTAAGGGATCTGTGGCTGAATTGCAGACGCAAATCCAGATCGCTTGCGAAACAGGCTACGTGAAGAAGCCGCTTTACGACACCCTCGAATCAGAGTATGGGCAATTAGCGAAGATGATCGGGAGCCTTATCAAGGCGAGGAGCCAAGTCTCTAGCCACTAGCCTCTGGCCCCAAGCCCGGACGTTGTTATGTTACAGGACGCGGATGCTCTGCCCCAGTTGATCGGCGACTACAAACCGGTCGATCAGTGGCAGGTTCACATCAATCAGCTCTTCTATCGGTTCCGGGGCGACCAGATCCGGAGTTACTACCAGACCTTTACATCCGCAGACTATCGCCTGGCCCATGCCCTCGCGGCAGACTACTTTGAGCAGGTAACGAAACGCGAGAAGTCAGGGGGTAAAGGGGTAACGGCTACCCCGGTATCCCACGTGTCCCCACTCACCATCCTCGAGCTCGGTCCCGGCAACGGCAATCTGGCAGCCTGCTTTCTCAGCCGACTGAGAACACTCGACAAGGAAGGAACGATCTATCCTCGCCTTCGATACGTTCTGGTGGATTGGGAACAATCCGCTCTTGATGCTGCTCTGGCCTCTCCCGGTCTTGCGCCGCACAGAGACCGAGTCGAAACCCTCTGTGCCACCGCCGATCAGGTGACGGGACTGCCGGATGGGACCGTCGACCGGATCCTGTGCAATGAACTCTGGAACGATCTGCCCACCAAGTTGATGTCGCGGCAAGGCGGCGAAATCGAAGAGGAATTTCTGCGACCGAACCTCAGCGATACGCTCCATGCCAAGATCGACGATTGGGCGGGCTTTGTGCGGGCCTTCGACGGCAGGGACGTGGAGGCGCTGAAGCGGTTTCCGCCCTTTTTCGACGATTTGGTATGGGAGCGGGAGTACCGGACCGTCGATTGGAAAGAGGCGCCCTATCGCAAGACCGTCACGGAATTTCTCCGTCGGATCGATGAGCAAGTCGTCGTGCCGATTAACCTGGGCGCGTTCGCAACCTTGAAGGAGGCCAAACGTCTCTTGGCTCCCGATGCGGTGGGATTCAGCAGCTTCGATGCGGGGAGCGCGGATTTCAAGGTGCTCAACGATCCGGACAAGCCCTGCTCCGGCCAGTTCGGGGGCCAGCAGAGTTTCATGGTCAATTTCCCTCTTGTGGAAGCCGTCGGGAAGCAACTCGGTTTCAGGAGGCTGACGGTTGAAAGCCAACGCGAGTTCGTCGGGCGCAGCTTGGGGACAAATGTGCTGACGCTGATGGATCTCCTTGCCACTCATCCGTCGGCCGGGTCCAGGATGGCGCCTTGGGAACAGGATCGGCTGATTCTCGAGACCATTCGCGCGCTCAACGAGGTCTATGCGAGTCCGTACGAGAAGAAATTCGAATTTCTGATTCGTCAGGACACACCGGCGGATGAGCGCGAGACGCTGCAAGCGCTCGTGCACAATCTGAAATCGACCGGTGTGCCTGACACCGTCGCCTATCTGACGGAAGAAGAGCTGACTGCCGCCTCAAAAAATTTGGAAGAAGTCGGGTACGACCCCCAATCGTTCCTCATCGCCCTCACTGTCCCGCCCGGTCCTGTGGATTATTTTCACATGGCGGTCTCTATCTGACTCGCCGACCTGTCTCCTGTCTCTTGAAAAGCCCCCGACCTGAAATTAGACTTGACTAATCTTTGATTCTGCTATAGCCTCCTCCGCGTTTGAGGAAGGACCCCCACCTTTCGTCGGGTTGAAAGTCCTTGGATTATCTCAAGGACTTGGTGAAACAGAGAGGAAAGGCGAGCACCACATGTTCGGATCGTTCGGGTGGATGGAGCTGTTGCTGATCTTGATCATCGTCCTGATCATTTTCGGCGCCGGAAAAATTCCGCAATTGGGCGAAGGCCTTGGAAAAGCGATAAAAGGGTTCAAGAAGAGCGTCAATGAGGCGGATGCGATCGATGTCACGCCGCCAGTCGATGCGACGCCCGCTGCGCCGCAACAGGTGACGCAGTCCCAGGCGGCTCCGGCGGCCGATGCGCCGGTACAGCAGGGGCATCAGGTCAAGCAGGGATAGGAGGACGTGAAGCGTGAAGCGTGAAGCGTGAAGCGCCAAGAGGAAACAGACGCTTCCTTTTCTGCTTTTCGCGCGACGCATGACGTTTTACGCATGACGAAGCATGTTCGGGCTTGGCGCCGGCGAAATACTCATCATTTTGATCATCGCCTTTTTGCTGTTCGGTCCCAAGCAGTTGCCCGAAGTCGGTCGGCAGGTCGGAAAGGCCGTCAAGGGATTCAAGGAAACGGCGGAAGACCTCAGAAAATCGGTTGAGCCGGAGCTCAACATGATCCAACAGGAAGTCAAGATGGTCGAGCAGGATTTCCAGGCCTCCATGAAGGAAGCCGAAGAGGAAATCAATGCGGCGACCAAACCGGTCGAAAAAGAAGCTGGCGCATCCGGAACAGGCAGCCAGGCCTAACGGATGTGAAGGATGACGAAAATTTCATGGAAGGGGGTGACCACCTCTCAACTGATCCGACGACGGCAGAGCTGAGTACGGGGGTCGTATTCAGGAATTCATAAATTGCTGGCTCGGGCAGAGGGTTGGTGAGACAGTACAGTCAGCAAGGGAGGGCGTGGGCACAACGGCCTTCCTGGGCGAGTAACCGAAAGGAAGCTTGTCAACGTGAGCGCAGTTGGATGTCAAGTCGGCAGCCGGACACTGGTGGTCGGGTGACGGTTGCTATCCAATTCACAGGAGGAACGCTATGAGAAGCATTCTAGGTCGGACAGGGTGGGCCAGTATAGCCACCTTCTTCAGTGCCGCCGTCATGGCAGCGGGCATCTCGTTCGTGAGTGCCCCAGCCCAGGCCGGTTTCGAACTGCCGGAGGGTGAACGGATCACGAACCTTCCCGCCATTCCTCGTGCGATGCCTCAGAAAGAAGCCTACGAAATCTACGATCCGGCGATCGGCCGGAACTTCGACATCAAGAATTTCTGGATGCGCGCGGACGTCCGTGTGCGGCCGGAAATGCGGAACAACGTCTGCTTCGGCATGGCTATGGCTGGTGGAGGCAATTGTAACGCCGTCAACAATACCAGGACCGCGAACGGAGTCGTTGGCAAAGCCAATGACTTCTATGTGCAACAGTGGGTCCGCCTCGGTATCGGGTACGATCTCTCGCCGGACGTGAACTTTTACATGGAAATCATCGATTCGGCGACCTGGGGCGGCAACGGCAACCAAGTCAACGCCGGCAATGGCGGTGATCCCTTGAACCATAACGGCACCTCGACGGGCGCGCTTGCCGGTAACGGTGGCCGATTGGGCGTCCGGGCCGCCTACATGTTGATCAGAAATTTGGGCGGTGTCCAAGGCCTGAGCATTAAGGCTGGCCGCCAGTATATAATTTTCGGAAACCATTCGTTCTTCGGCCACTTTGACTGGGCCAATACCGGCTACAGCCATGATGGTGTGATGTTGCAATACAGCACCAAGGCCTTCGAGTCCTATTTGGGCTGGTTCCGAAACTCAGAGAGCGATATCACGCAGGCAGCCCCGGTCGGCAGCGGCAATAACAACATCGCCGGCGCATTCAATAACGGGAGTGCGAACATCGATTCCGACATGTTCATCTTCTACAACCAGATCAAGTCCATACCGGGCTTTCTGATCGAACCCTATTACATCCTGTACAAGAACAACTATAACTCTGTAGACAACGGAGCGCAGGGGCTTGGAACCGCCAAACACTCGAACCAGACCAGACATAACATCGGGAACCGGATCGAACTGCGCAAGGGCAATTTCGACGCGATCCAGGAAACCATCTATCAGTTTGGTGCGATGGGTAGTAACGGCGTCGCGGGCACGACTCAGAGTGGCTATGGAAACCAAAAGAACCTGCATATTAACGCCTGGGCGATGAGAAACTGGTTAGGCTACACGCATTATCAACATGCCTGGAAACCGCGGTTTGCCGTCAGCTTTGATTATGCCTCCGGTGACGGCCGGGCGAATTGTTCTGTCGCGGCCAACTTCGGCAACTGTAGTACCGCCAACACCTTTGAAAACATGTTCCCGACAAACCACATCCATATGGGGTACATGGACGTCCAGGCCTGGAAAAACATGTTGAGCCCTGCGGCCAACATCCAGTTCCGGCCATCGACTCGTGATCACGTGGAGTTCTGGTACACGAACCTGAACCTTGCCAACGCCCAGGACAACTGGTACCGGGGTTCACAGGGTGTCTATGTGTTCAGCAGGGTGGGCAACACCAAGACACACATCGGTGACGAATTGGACATCAGCTGGACCCGCATGTTTGCCGACGGCAAGGTGTCCTTCCAGGCGACCTACGGTCACCTCTGGGCCGGCGGCTATATTGCGGAAAACCTGGGCCGGAGCACCGACCAGTCCTGGGCCTACGTCCAGCTCTGGATGAATTTCTAGGCATTGACTTGCAGGCGAGGGGCGCAAGGAGCCCCTCGCCTCTCGCTGATGAAATGAAAAGGAGATCATCTATGAAAAGATTACTGATGCTCGTTCTGGGTGGAATTGCCCTTCTGGGCATGGGGCTCGTGTCGGTTCCTACGGTGCAGGCCGATCCCATTGCTCTTGTGAACGACGCAATCGTGGAATTGACCGATGCCCCAGGCAATGGCGGTAGGACAAAAGCGGATCTCAACAAGCGCTGGGGCTCCGATGTGAGCGTGATGGCCAGCGCCACCGAGAAGTTGCAGCAAGCGTTGAATGAGGCTGGGGGAGGCAACGCCCGCGCTCAGCATTTGCTGCAGATGGCTGTTGATTTCGGTAAGAATTCGATGCATAAAGAAGCCCGATTGAAGGCTCAGGGTGCGCTGCTGAATCTCTGCCAGGGAGCCAACAAGGCCGACGCGCCCTGCGACAAGGTGCCGAAATTCGGCAGCTACGTCGCGCCATAGGGTAGGGGTAAAGGGATAAAGGGGATGACGGGATAGTGTATCCCGTTATGCCGCTGTCCTGATAATCCCGATTGTGTGAAAAGAATCCCCGCGGGGGCTCAAGCCTCGGCGGGGATTTCTTATTATGGGCGGATCGAGCGCTATCGCTATGGTGTAAGCTGGCCGGCTTGGGCAAGTCTTGTCTGAAGTTCCCGATAGGTTTGCGTGACCGGAAACTGGGGAAACTCTTTCGGAAGATGGTCCGGCGGACGGAAGAAGAAGCCGGCATCGGCTTCGGCGAGCATCGCGGTGTCATTATAGGCATCCCCGGCCGCCATGGTGAAGAAATTCAGCGCCTTCAGGGCGGCGACCGAGTGCTTTTTCTGATTCTGCATCCGCATATGATGGGCGAGAATCCTTCCCTGTCCATCGGTTTCAAGCTGATTGCAGAAGAGAGTGGGGAAACCCAACTGCCGCATCAGCGGCAGCGCGAATTCGTAGAAGGTATCCGAGAGAATAATGACCTGGCAGCGCTCCCGAAGCCAGGTGACAAAGGCCGGCGCCCCCTCCAGAGGCCCCATCTTTTCAATCACCGATTGAATGTCGTCGATCGTGATCTTATGCTGCTCGAGGATCGCGAGGCGGCGCTTCATGAGCGCGTCGTAGTCCGGCATCTCGCGCGTGGTGATTTTCAGCTCCTCAATGCCGGTTTTCAGCGCCACGTTGATCCAGATTTCCGGAACCAGGACGCCTTCAAGGTCAAGACAGACAATGACGGGTTTCTGCATGGGTTCTCCTTTTTCAAGGCGATAGGCATAAGGACTGGCGAGGGGCCAGGGGCATGGAGCTACGGAGAGAAATGTCCTACCCGTCACCTCTCGTCACTTGCCTGTTCTTGAACTCCTGGCTGAGGAAGCGCCACATCTTATCCAACATCCCGTCGATCAGCGCAGTCCCCGTCCAGGTTTGTCCGGCTTCTTTGTGATGCCCCTCCGCCCATTCGAGTGCGAGCGGGAGAGGAATGAGCCGGGGCGAGGTGCCAGTCAAGGCCCCCCAGAGCAGACCCAGGACCGTTCCGATCCTGAGTGAAACCGGTACAGGTGTCACCGGATTATTCGCCAGATCGTCGCACAATTCGGCCGGCGAGGTGACCAGGAGTTCCCGGCAGGCGGCCGGGCGCGCTTCGTAAATCGTGCAGACTTCATGCTCCAGAAAGGGGCAGGGCTGTCGTAACGCGTAGTAGTCCCGGTTGAGCGGGTCCAATTCTTCGTCCGAAATGGCTGTTGTGGCATCGGCGATTGCCCACAATCGATTTAAGAGGCCGTGTGATCTCAGGATCGACTGACTGTCGGCAACTCGTTGCAGGATTGCGGCACGGCGCTCATCCGGGAGTTGTTCGACGTAGCCTCGCAGCGCAAAAGCTTCGGGAGGCGACAGGGGCACCAGCATCCGGCAACAGGCGGCGCAGCCCATCCGGCAGGAGATGCTTCGGCCGCTCCCTCTTGCCTGGTGCTCTTCCAATCCAAGCGCCTCCTCGCCCAGCCGGCGCGCCACCGGGACGATGGCGGTGATCGGTACGAATCCAGTCGGAACATCGAGCGTCGTCGTCAAACGACCGGCCGGTGTGTTGAGCGCAATATCAAACCGTTCGGCCACCAGCATCCTCTCGCCTCTTGCCTTGAGCCAACGACTGGGAAGGGCATCATAGTCAAGCCTTCATGATGGGGTCAACGGGTGAGCCCTTGAGGAAACTGCAACCTTGCGCCGGTTTCGGCGCTTCCGCATAATGCTGCGAAGGAGTTCAGGATGGCCCTGTCCGGTCATGTCGTCGGTCTGCTGAAGGAGTATATGCATGATCTTGTCGAGCAGGCCAAACAGGAGACTTCCGCGCAGGAGGCATTCGGATTTACTGCAGCGCCCTATCGATCGGATCACGCAATCTCGGACCTCTTGGCAATTCTCGACGATCGCATCGAGTCGGAAGGAATCCAAGTGGGACTTCCGTCTGATTTTCTCCACGAGATGTGGGACCTGTGCAACGAAGCGCGTACGCAGGTGAGCCAACAGGTCTGGCTGGAGATCAACAGCAGCGAGCAGTCCGCCTCGAAGGCTCGGACCAGGGAACTCACCTATCGCGCCCTGGTTGACTTTCTCGAAGGGCGGAAGAGGAATGCCTAGTCATGGATCGACGCGGTCGCGGCTCCACGGAACGGCCCTCCTTAGATCTTGCCCGCGAGTCGATAGACAAACGCTCCGGCCAACTCAGTGACGGCCTCACGGGTATGTTGGATGGCCACATCGGCTGGAAGAAAATGAAAGATGTCCAAGTGGTCGAACAGATCCCCAGGAAGATTCCTGGCGATAAAATCACAGGGGGCCGGCGTGACTCTCAAGCCCTGTTTTCTGAACAAGGCGGCGGCCCGAGGCAGGTGACTGGCGGAACTCACGAGCAGAATGGACGCGTTACCCAAGAGTCGCTTGGCGCCGGTGGCGTTCTCGTAGGTGGTTCTGGCCGTATCTTCGGTCACGATGTCGCCGCCTGGGACTCCCAGCCGTTTGGCCCAACGCTGCATTTCTACCGCTTCGATCGGACCGGAACCGAAGATGCTGGCATCGCCGCCTGTGACGATCAGTTTCGGCGCATATCCCTGTTGATACAGGTCGGCGCCGCATGTTGTCCGCTCGCGTGAAATTGAGGTCAATTCAACGGTCGGGCGCAGGGTGCCTCGATCGAGCACGCCTCCGCCCAGCACGACGATCGCATCGTAACGCTGAGTTGCCGGTACCGGAGGAACAGGATACGAAGACTCCAGGAGGCCGATGAGCTGGCCGGAGACAAGCGGGCTGGAAATCAGCAGCAGAAGGAGGAGTGAAGCGCATGCGCCGATCCTGGCCCATCGGAGTCGAGCGGGATGCGAGGGGAGCAGTAGCAAGCAGGTCGTCATCCCCAGCGACAGCACGACCCAGGTGAGAGGGTAAAGCGCATACTTCACGAACTTATACAGGCCGAAGATCAAGGGAGTCAGTTCCATCGCATACCTCAGAGTTCAATGCAGTCCTTATAGCTCGCAGAGTCCTGGCCGAAGGGCCGAACGTGCCGGAGAAGTAGGATGACACAAGTTCGACAATATTGGTTGATGAAATCGGAACCGAGCGCGTTTTCCATTCAGGACCTGGCCCGGTCGCCAGGGCAGACCACCTGTTGGGATGGTGTGCGCAACTATCAAGCGAGAAACTTCATGCGAGCGATGGCGATCGGCGATCAGGTGCTGTTGTATCATAGTAATGCCGATCCTCCGGCGGTAGTCGGAATTGCAGAGGTCGTGCGGACGTCGTATCCTGACGACACCCAGTTTGACAAGGCCGGCCACCACTATGACCCCACGAGCTCCAGGGCGCAGCCTCGTTGGGATATGGTCGACATTCGCTACCGTGAAACATTCCCGGTGGCCGTCTCGCTCGATAGACTAAGACAGGAACCGAAACTAAAGAAGATGATGTTACTCAGGAAAGGCTCTCGACTATCTGTGCAACCGGTGACTCCAACGGAGTGGGCTGTTGTCACGAAGATAGCCCGAAGCAGGACATGAGGTGCGGTTATCAGGATGTTCAAAAAGGCCGTCCGGCGCGGCCGCAGTGAGCGAAGAGGTGAGGCGCACTGTTCTCGTGCGTCGAGGCTCTGAGCGACACGAGAACAAAGCTGGCGGCCTTTTTCAACATCCTGTCAGGTTTTCGCCTTTCCATTGTCCAGATGACGATGTTGCCAGTCCAGCCAGGCGTGGCCCAGCTCATGGGCGAGGATGTATCTGCGCCTCGTGACCGGTAGGCGCTTGCGGAGATAGATCGTTTTGAGTTCATCGTCCCATATGCCGTCGGCGTTCGGGTCACGTCGATCCATCTCGGAGTCAGACAGCTGACGCACCGAGATCCGATAACCGAACGGAAGGACCACTCGTGATGGAATGCGCATCGCGTGACCGGCTCCTCGTCCTTCGATAGCCTACCATAAAGTCCTTCTTGGCTTCATGCCATATTATTTAATAATATCAAATACTTATAAGAATTCAGCCGGACGAATCCGCCTCGGAAATGGACGATCGAAAAGGGGCTGCTGCGATGAATCTTTTCCCCGGCCCTCGACTCTCAGGTGATAGGTTCCATTTCCCAATCGATTGCTGCAGGGAGCGATCAAGGTCGTGTCAGTTCCGTCATTCATCCCAACCACAGGAGGGTTATCGTCATGAAGCCAGGACTGCTAGCAGTTGTCGCGATGGCTGTGATCGGGTTCACCGGACCGGCGCTTCAGGAGGCGGCGGGCGGTGAGCCGAAATCGCCGGTCGAAGGATTCGATATTCACGTGCAGGCGCCCCATTTGATGCCGAACGGAGAGCCGGGTGGTCCGTTCCACCACTATTGCAAGGGCATTTCGGACAAGATTCTCCAGTGTCTCCTGTTCGACTCCACCGATCCCAAGGCAAAACTCGTCGCCATCGAATATTTCGTCGCGAAAGATCTGACTCGAAAACTGCCTGCGATCCAATGGCATCGTCATTTCCATGACCATAAGGTCGAGATCGCGACCGGCCGCGTCCAAGTCTTGGACATGCCGGCCGAAGAGGCTGCCAAGGTGGCGGAAGCGGCAGCCGGGACCGACGGAGTGATCTATCACCTCTGGCAGCATGGTCAGGAATTTCCAGACGGTACGGTCACGTTCCCGCAGTCCCTCGGACACAAGTTTCCAGGACATTCGGACAAATGAGCCGCTGGCGGAGGCCGGTCGATTCTTGGCGGGGTCGAACCGGCCCTCTTCCGCCTCTGACGTTGAAGGAACAGTTCCGGAAACGAAGGATCGGAATGATAGCGGCTGGTCGATATGGCGCGAGGGTTGTGCTCTGGTTGACGGTTGCGTTTGGCCGGGTGGCCATCACGGCTTTCGGCGCCGATGAGGCGGTTCTGAAGCCCCGGGTGCCGATCGAGAAGATCGATGAGGCCCGAACCTGGACGAACCCCTTGGCGGCGACCGAAGAGAATATTGAGAAGGGGAAATCGCTGTTCCACGGGAAGGCCTTCTGTGTGACCTGTCACGGACGCGATGGCAAGGGATTGGGTGATATTCCAGGCCTCGTCGGAAAACTTCCGCGCAATTTCACCGACAAGGCATGGCAGGCGGCCAGGACGGACGGCGAATTGTTGTGGATCCTCAAGAATGGAAGTCCGGGGACGGACATGGCCTCCTTCGTCCCGCTGGTCCTGACAGAAGAGGAAGCCTGGCAGGTGTTGCTGTACGTCCGATCCTTCGGCCAACCCTGACTGTATGGTCCCCGCGGGGCGTGCATCGTTCTTGCCGTGCGTATGCGCGGCTCTTACTTGTTTCTTCTACGGAGTGGTCGAAAGTGCAGCAGCAGACTGGTCGGCCATTGCCGGAGCGCGAGTGCTCATCACGGACAATGTCTTCGAGCTGTCCGCGGCCCGTCGGCTTGCGCTCAGCGAGGACCCCAGCCAGCCGATCATCGTCTCAGTGACCCACCCATCTGATGTGGTGTGGGATCCCTCTATCGATGTGAGAAGGACTTCGTGGTCGAGTCTGGGCAAGACGGAACTCTCATTCAAAGCGCACGGGTTTCTCTACACGTATAATCCGATTTTCAACCACGGCGACTACCGGCTTCAAGTCAACCAACAAGTCGCGCCGAATACCTCTATCTTGCTGCGGTACCGGTACGTTCCCAACCTGTTTCTCGGGCCAAATTTCGAGCGCCAGAGCGGGAATCTACTGCCGGAGGAGGAGCGTGTGACCTCACACACGTGGCGGATGCAACTCGAACAAAAACTGAACGACATGTGGACGGTCACCCTCGTCGGTCGATATGGGCTTCGCCTGTACAACGAGGCCTTCTCGGAGCGGGATACTCAATTTTATACGATCGGGCCTCGCCTGCGATTCTACGCGACGTCCTGGGTGACGATCACGCTGGACTACCTCTATGAGAGGGGGCTCGCCGATGGACGCAACGAGCCGCAGTTCAAGGACGATGTCTCATATCGTCAGTATTTCGTGTCGTTGGGCACGCTCTTTCAACTCACCGCCCCGCTCTCGCTGGAGCTGATTTACGTGTATCGGGTGAAGTTGTTCACAAGCGACATTGTGGGAGATCCACTGCAGGGGAATGTGGACGACCTGCATCAAGGCACGGCGGAACTTCACTACGATCTTTCAGCTGCAGCCAGAGTCACTCTGGGATTTCAGCGGACCCAACGTTCTTCTACGGTGGCCGTGCGCGATTTTTTCAATACGAATGCATCCCTCGGCCTGCAGTACCGGTTCTGACGGCAGATAGTATCGGCAGGTGAGGTATTGAATTAGAGAGGAAGGATGCAGGCGCTGGAGGTGTTTATCCGCGGGCGTCAATAGAAGAGAGGCTGCGCCTAAATAGCCCGCGGCTCACACGAAGTGCGGTTTGGTGGGCCGTGTAGGGGTCGAACCTACGGCCCGCTGATTAAGAGTCAGCTGCTCTACCAACTGAGCTAACGGCCCCACCGGATTTGATGAAGGTTAAGGTCGAGGTTAAGGGGAGGAGACGCGGCTCACGTTACTTTCCTTAACCTCAACCTTAGTCTCAACCTGTTGTTGGTATGTCTGTATGGTGCGCCTGACAGGATTTGAACCTGTGGCCCTCAGCTCCGGAGGCTGATGCTCTATCCAGCTGAGCTACAGGCGCTCCCGCAAGCCACGAGCGGACACCTTAGCACAGCATTTTGCGCGCTGTCTAGGTACGCGAAACCAGAGTTCGGTCCGGCGCATCGGGCAGGAATCCATAAGGAAGAAGGACTTCTTCTCCTTCTATTCTTCCGGTCATCCTGAACCGATTCAAGACCGTGGCCTCCTTGCCCGCCAGGCATTGCTCTTCGTCCTTGAAAGCGGCAGAAAGCCGTCGTATCGGTACAAAGGTCTGGACTGAACAGGCGCCCTGAGTGAGCGATCCTTCTTCGATCGGAAGGCCCATCGACCGGCAGGTGAGCGGGCGATTATCGTAAAGTCGACAAAGACCGTTCTCTCCCAACGCAGGACAGGGTGCAGTGTGGAATTGGTTCACCAGCCGGTCGATCTCCACTTCGGCCCAGTGGTCAAGGAAGGGAGTCTGCTTCAATTGAGGGTAGGCGGCCTCCATCTCGGCCGTTTGCCCGATGGCTCGCTCTTGAATTTCGCCCCGTTCACTGTCAGAGAGTTGCTTGAGCCCTTCTTGAAGCGCATGAACATCGAGGACGGTAATCGCGAAGGGGCCGATACAGCAATGTGAACAGCCGGCTCGGCAGGGCAATTGTCCGAGTGCGGCCGCCGAGGCCCGCCGAAACCAATCGTCGGTTTGATGTTGAAGGGCACCCAGAGCCGGGAGAAGGGCCTGCATGGCCCTTATTCTTCTTCTGAAATTGGAGAGAGATCCACGATCAATTCGCCCTTGGGCGAAAAAAACCCCTGGCCGTCGACTTCGACGATCCCATTGCAGTGTTCTTGATAAAACTCGAGAATCCAGCCGTTGAAATCGTAGCCCTCATCTGAAATATCCTTCCGGTCCAGCCGCGTGACCAGTACGAAGCGGGCTCGGTTCAGCGATTCGGCCACCAGTGATGCCTCGAGATGGTCATGGGCCGTCAGGACTTCCAAAAATTGGGCCTTTTCTTGCTCAAACGCGTCCTTATAGGTGCCTCGGTCTCTGAAGCAGAAGACGTGAATGGGTTTTCTTGCCCGATCATACCCGAGAGTCACTTGTACCCATGCCCATTCGTCAAGCGCCGCCTCTTCCATGTCGGGAGGAGTGACGGGAAGTTGGCCCCGGGATTTTAAAAATTCTATCAAGAGACGGAGAGGCGGAGAGTTTTCCTTCTGACAAAAGACCCGTGAATACAAGAAGTTTTCTGCCGAAGCGGCCTGGGCCGGCTGGGCTGAGGCCGGGAGAATCGGAAGTTCTTTAGCCATGAAAATTCCTCAATACATTGGGAATGCCGCGACTGGACCGCTGCAATACGCGTTACTCTACGATGCTTGGTCTCGAAACTGCAAGGGGATGGTGAAGGTGTTTCCCTACGTCTGGAGCGTGTTTTTCCGGTTGACAGTCAAAGTACGCTTGGATAGACTCCCGCAGGTTTTCGCCGCTTGAAGTATCACGACGATTCGTCTGCCACACTTATTTCGAGTCTAAGCGAAGTCAAGAGAGGCGATTCGCAGTCCACCATTTTTCTTTCTTTAAGGAGGTTGCTCGCATGGCTAAATCAATGACCAAGTCGCAGATTGCCGATCATCTCGCCCAGAAGTCCGGGCTGACCAAGAAGGCGGCCGTTCAATTGATGGACGATTTTGCCGCACTGGCCTATCGTGAGGCGAAGAACGTCTTTACCGTTCCCGGTATCGGCAAGCTGAAGCTCGCCAATCGGAAAGCCCGCATCGGCCGCAATCCGCAGACCGGCGAGGAGATCAAGATTCCGGCCAAACGCGTGGTCAAGTTCCGTGTCGCGAAGGTCGCGAAGGATTCCATCCTCGGTAAGAAGTAGGCCGCGGACTTGCCCGGGCCTCACCGGCTTGGTCGAGAGATTCAGATCAGGGCCGGCTCCCCGACGGGGCGCCGGCCCTTCTTATTGGAGTGCGTTGAGGGACTGGCTCCGGCGCAGCCGGTGCCCCCGTTATTTGACGGGGACAGCCCCCGACCGGAAGGGTGGCAGTCCCCTCTCAAGAATGAGTTGGGCCGAGTCCGCTGCCTCCGAACCCGTCGTGGCCCACCAGCCGGATGGCATCCCCGTCATGCACGAGAGAATCATCGCTGGCAATTTTTTTGTTGATCGTGACCAGCACTTTTTTTTCTCGTATCAACTGCAACAGATGGCGGAGCTGCAGCCCTTGCCGTTGGATCACCTGGCGAACCGGCATGGGGGCTGCGATCTCGCAAGCCAGATCCCGTTCTCCGTCGGCAGTCTGCAGCTGACCCATGAGCGAAATCGTCACCATCCCGTCCCCCCGCTTGTTTGCGGCAATCCCGTTGACTCCTCCGGCGCTGCCGCCGATAATGCCCGGCCATGCCGTCGTTGGATGTCCATCAGCCTGGGATGCCAGATCTGCAATTTGTGCTCTTCGTTTCGGCGCTGTGCACGTCGAACGTGAAAACTATCAACGTCCCTGAAGCCCTTCGACGAACGATCTTCGACCGCTGTTGGACGCTGGTCAACACGGACCCGCCGCCCATGAATGCCGAAGACCGGGTGCTCGATCTTCGCAAGGGAACCGAGCTGACGCTCGATGCCTGCGTGTCCACCATCCGGTCGTTGCTGTCGGAGGCCGGAATCACCAGGCTTATCTGGGACAATCCCGTCAGTGATCCGAGCAGAGAAAGCACCCCGGCGGCGAAGCCGCTGATCGAACGGCTCGGCCAATTGTACCCTGACGATCCGGACATCGTCGACCCTCCGAATCAACCGCCGCCAAGCCATGCCTAGACAAGCTTACCCATGAAGAGAGCCGGCCTGTGCGCGTAACGACCATCGATATTCCCGGTGTGCTGGTGATCGAACCGAAGGTCTTTCGAGATCGGCGGGGATTCTTTGTCGAGACCTACCATGTTCAACGCTACGAGGATGCCGGCATAACGGAACGGTTTGTCCAGGACAATTATTCCCGATCGGTGCGCAGCACATTGCGCGGACTGCATTTCCAAGAACCTCGTGCGCAGGGAAAACTCGTCATGGCCGTGGAAGGGACCGTGTACGATGTCGTCGTCGACGTCCGTAAGGGCTCGCCGAGCTTCGGGAAGTGGTATGGAGCCGAATTGTCTGCCGAGAACTTATGGCAAATTTATGTTCCACCCGGTTGCGCTCACGGTTTCTGCGTCATCAGTGAGACAGCGGCTTTCATGTACAAGTGCACGGACTATTACTCACCTGAAGATGAGCGCGGAGTCCTGTGGAACGACCCGGCACTGGGGATTGCCTGGCCGGTCTCCCAACCCATCCTTTCGGCAAAGGACCAAGCCTATCCGATCCTGGCCCAGATGGAGGCCGAACTGCCCTTGTACCGCATGATCCGGACATGACCCGGGGATGCAAGGAAAGCCGTTGATCCAGCTCGGATGGCTGGGCTATCTTATGTCCGGGCAGCGACGAAGCGTTTCGGGCCGCGATGAGGCCGGATGATCGACTAACGAGGAGGATGTAATGGGAAAGAGCTTAAAAGGGACGAAAAGTCACGACAATCTGAAGGATGCTTTCGCGGGAGAATCACAGGCCAACCGGCGGTACCTCTATTTTGCGCGCCGGGCGGATATCGAAGGGTACCCGGATGTGGGCGGGTTATTTCGCGACACGTCGGAGGCGGAGACCGGACACGCATTCGGCCATCTCGATTTCTTGAAGGAAGTCGGCGATCCCGCCACCGGGGTGGCGATCGGCAATACGGAAGCCAATCTGAAGTCCGCCATCGAGGGTGAGACCTACGAGTACACCCAGATGTATCCGGGAATGGCGAAGACGGCGCGCGACGAGGGCTTTGCCGAATTGGCCGAATGGTTCGAGACCCTGGCGAAGGCTGAACGTTCGCATGCCAATCGATTCCAAAAGGGACTCGATAGCCTGAAGGGCTGATTGCCGGCCATGACAGACACGCGGGGTGGACTGAATATCGATTCAGCCCACCCTTTGTGTTTCCGGAGAATGTGAGTCGAAGATATGAAAGGCCTCAGCCTCATCAATCCGATCGATCCCAAGCAACTGGACAAGGAAACGCTGCAGATCTACGAGATCTGCGATGGCTGCCGCCGCTGTTTCAACCTCTGCCCTTCATTCAACACGCTCCTTGACCGCATTGACGTCTTCGAGGGCGATGTCGCCAAACTGACGCCTGCGGACCACCATCGGGTCGTCGACGAATGCTATTACTGCAAGCTCTGCTTCAACCATTGTCCCTATACGCCGCCCCATCAGTATGCACTCGACTTTCCCCATTTGATGATTCTCTGGAAAAAGCGGCTGGCAATGGAACGAGGTGTGCGCTGGCGTGATCGGCTGTTGATCATGACGGATTTGATGGGAAGGGCGGGGAGCCTGACTGCTCCCTTGACGAATCGACTTCTCGAGAATCGACTAGTACGCCGGTTGATGGAGCTGATCGCCGGGGTGCATCATGAGCGGCGAGTGCTGCATTTCTCAACGGAGACTTTCCCCCGCTGGTTCGCCCGTCGCGTACAACCGGCCAACCTGACGGTCCCGATCCGAAAGGTCGCGCTGTTCTCCAGTTGCCTGGTGAACTATCAGGCCACGGACGTGGGGAAGGCCGCGGTTCAGGTGTTGGAAAAAAACGGCGTGCAAGTCGTGGTGCCGGACCAACGCTGCTGCGGGATGCCGAGTTTTGACGTCGGAGATATGGACGCGATTCAACAGGCGGCGAAGGCCAATGTGGCCTCACTGCATTCGTGGGTCGCGAAAGGGTATGATGTCGTTGTGCCGACGGCGAGCTGCAGTCTCATGCTCAAGCGCGAGTATCCGGAGATGGCCGGCGACGAGAAGACCAAGCAGGTGGCCGGTCGAACCTTCGATATCTGCGAATATCTGATGAAAATGAAAAGGGATGGTCAGTTGGCGACTGATTTCACACACAAGCCCGGCCGTGTCGCCTATCAGATCCCCTGCCACCTGCGCGACCAAAATATCGGCTTCAAATCGAAGGAACTCATGGAATGCGCCGGCGCGCAGGTCGAAGTCATCGAAAAGTGCTCCGGACACGACGGGGCATGGTCGGCCAAGAAGGAATTCTTTCCGCTTTCGATGACGATCGCCGCCAAGGCGGTGCGCGCAATTGAGCAGGCGCCCGCCGATCTTGTGGCGTCCGATTGTCCCTTGGCGGGTCTGCAATTGGACCAGGCTGGGGCCTCGGCTCATGTTGGAGGTAAGGCGGCGCTTCATCCGATCCAGATCGTTCGTGACGCGTACGGGTTGCCAAAGTGAAACTGCTGACGCAGCAAGACGTCATTTCCCATGAAGAGTACGAACGCCAGCGGGAGGGCTTCCGGTCCAGGATCATTGCGCTCAAGCAGCGCCGGAGGATTTCCCTGGGACCATTGATGACGTTGGTCTTTGAAAACCGCGACACGGTGCGGTTCCAGATCCAGGAGATGATTCGCGTCGAGCGGATCTTTGACGCGCAGAAGGTCCAGGATGAACTGGATGTCTATAATGTCCTCCTGCCAGCCCCGGATGAGTTGAGCGCCACCCTCCTGATCGAGATCACCGATCAAGCGACGATGAAGGAATGGCTCGACCGGTTTATGGGCCTCGATCACGGTGAAAAACTTGCCATTGAGAGCGGGGGCGAACGGGCGTTCGGTGTATTTGAAGGGGGCCATAGTCATGAGACGAAAATCAGCGCCGTCCACTTCGTCCGATTTCGACCGTCGCCGAGAATGAGAGCGGCCTTTGCCGATCTGCGTCAGCCGGTCATGCTTAAGGTCGAGCACAACGGGTACCGGGCTGAAGTGCCGGTAGCGGGCAGCATGCGTGAGGAATGGCTCGGTGATCTCGGCGCAGCTGAGTTGAAGAATGGATGAAAAATGCCCCCGGTCTTATTGACCAAGCGCATCGAATTCGCCGCGGCTCACCGGTACATCAAGCCGGAGTGGGATGAGGCCAGGAACCGGGCTGTTTTCGGGCCCTGCTACAACCCTCCAGCGCATGGCCACAACTACCTGCTGGAAGTCACCGTGTCCGGCGAGGTGGATCCCAGAACCGGCATGGTCATTAATCTCTTCGATCTAAAGCACGTGCTGCTGGCCGTCATCGAGGAGTTCGACCACAAGAATCTCAATCTCGACATGCCCTACTTCAACGATCGGATACCCACCTCGGAAAATCTCGCCCGGGTGCTCTGGACAAAGCTCGAATCGCAGAAAGATATCGGGACGTTGCACGCGATCAGGCTGTATGAAGACGAGGACCTCTTCGCCGAGGTCACGGCGGCCGAAGGATTGAACGCAGCCAGCGTCACGCGGCGCTACTCCTTCACGGCGGTTCAGGAGGACAACCAAGGAAACTGGTGGGATTGCTTCGTGACCGTTCAGGGAGCCATAGATCCGGTTACCGGCATGGTAACCGACATCGACGCTCTGAATCGGTTGGTCCAGGACAAGGTGATCAAGGCATTAGACCACCAGAATCTCCGCCGGGTTTTTGGAACCGCGACAGTCGCCGGGGAGCAGATCGTCGAGCGGATCTGGGGATCGCTCGACTCCGGCATTACATCGGGCAAGCTCGCGAACGTTCGTCTCGTGCAGTCGCGCGATCTCTCGTTCGAATACGGTACTTGATGGGGGAGGTGACGATGAAGTCCCATGAGGTTCAGGTCCTCCTGATGGGAGGGCTCCTTATCACGGGACCGGCTTGGGCCCTCTCCGACGAAGAAGCCGTCAAGAAGGCGCTTCAGACCGAGGCAAATTTCGCGGCGACCTTCGCGGAAGCGAGAGACAAACAGGCAGTGTTAAAACTCTACACGGCCGACTATAGCGGCATTCAGGACGGGGAGGCAGAAACGCGCGCCACGATCGAGAAGTGGTTGTCGGACTATGAAGCGGAACTTGCGAACGGGAGCAGCCTGCGCTTCATGGGCTCAGTCTCCAACGTGATGATTCACGTGACGAGTGCCACTGCCTGGGCCACGTATGACTACGTCTTTCAGGTGATTCGCAAGGGTCAGATCGAAGCGCAGGATAGGGGTAAGTGCACGAGTCTGCTCCGCAAGGAATCCTCCGCCTGGCGCATCTTTCACGAACATTGCTCGAAGCCAAGCCCTATTCAATAACGGGGCGTCTTCTGCGAGGAGACAAGGCGAGCCTATTGGAAGGCGAGCGAGGTCTGTGCTGGCCCATCACTTGTCAGCGCGACGAGGTTGCCTGTAGCAGCTCGTGGACTTTCTCGATGAGGGTATTGGGAAGGAAAGGTTTCTGAAGAAACGGCACGTCTTCACCCACGCCGTTGGCCTGAAGCGTTTCGCCTGCGTAGCCGGACATATACAACACCCGGGTCTCCGGCCTCATCGCCCTGACTCCCTCGACAAACGCGGCGCTCTTCATCCTGGGCATGATGACGTCCGTGATCACCAGATCGCATTTACCTTTCAGCATCTGCAACCGCTGGAGCGCCTCCGTGCCGTCGGCCGCCGACAACACATGGTAGCCCTGGTCCTGCAAAATCGCCGAGACCAGCTTCCTGATGCTTTCTTCATCTTCGACCACGAGAATCATTTCCTGCGCGGCGGTCGGGCTGATCTCCTTTCTCACCGGAGGGGCTTCAGCCATAGCCGGTCCGACTCGCGGGAAATACACCGTGAACCGTGAGCCTCGACCCGGTTCGCTGGCGACGTCGATATAGCCCTGGCTCTGTTTGACGATGCCGTATACGGTAGCCAGCCCGAGGCCGGTTCCTTTGTCCGGTCCTTTGGTAGTAAAGAACGGCTCGAAAATGTGGGACATCGTTTGAGCGTCCATCCCGCAACCCGCGTCCTGAACCGCAATCTTTACGTGGGGACCGGCTTTTGCGCCGGGATGGAGGCGAACGAAAGCCTCATCCAGGTCTACATTGTCTGTTTCGATGTTGAGCAGGCCGCCGTCTGGCATGGCATCGCGCGCATTCAGGACCAGATTCATGACGACTTGTTCGAATTGCACCCGATCGACGAGCGCGTGTCCGGTATGGGGGTGGAGGACCACGACCGTCTGTATCTGTTCGCCGATGAGCTGCCGAAGAATATCCTCCATTTCCCGGATTGCCTGGTTGATCGGCATTTCTTTCGGTTCGAACACTTGCCGCCGGCTGAAGGTCAGGAGTTTTTTGGTTAATGCGGCGGCCCTTGTGCCGGCCTGACTGATGCGTTCCAATTCCTGCCTGGCCGGATGAGCTCCGAGCTGTTGCAGGAGACGATGGGCATGCCCGATCACCACCATCATCAGGTTGTTGAAATCGTGGGCGATCCCGCTGGCGAGTCTTCCCACTGCTTCCAGCTTTTGCGACTGGCGGAGGGCTTGCTCGGTTCGCTTATGCTCGGTGATGTCGGCAATCGTCTCGATCACATGAGTCCGGCCGTCGGTCGTCTCAGCTTTCGACCAGTGGACCAGCAGATGCTTGTCGCCCGGCAGGGCGACTTCCTGGGAAACCACGCGGTTCGAGTTCAGGGCCTCCGGCATTCGGCAGAATGAACAGGGCGCAGGCGAGCCGGCGATTTTGTCGTAACAGGGATGTCCGGAAATTTCGCCGAATTTCTTCGAGCCGGTGTCGTTCTGAAACTGAATTCGGTACGTCCTCGGATCGATGACGGACACGATCACCGGTTGAGAATTGAGCAGGGCGTGCGCGTCGTAACAGGGGGTCTTGTTGCCAGGCATAAAGGGGAGGCCGCCTTGATTACCAGCGTTTCCTCGACATTACTACAGGACGCTATTGAGTCAAGGAACTCGCCGGTTTCTGATCGGATGAACCGGGATGAAAGAGGAAGAGCTACTTCAGCAGGTGATCGGAAATCAGCGCGGCAAGTTCGGCCGGATCCACCACTCCCTCGCGGGTGAGGATCAACCTGCCGTTCGCAAAAAAATGTGTTGTGGGGTAGGTTTCGAATGTATGGGCCTTCTTGATCTCCCGGCAGCGGCCTGGGACGTGCATCTTGGCCTTGCCGATCTTGATCTGAGGAAACTTGGCGGCGGTCTCTTCGAGAATGGGATCGTAGGTCTTACAGGGCTCACAGGTGGCGAGGCCATAGGCCACCACGGCACCGGTGCTATCGGTGAACTCTTTATAGTTGGCGTCGCTGACGTCTTGCACGGTGCTGGACATGGCAGTCATCACGTCGAAAGTCCGAAAGTCGGAAAGCCTAAACCTGATGACTTTCCGACTTTCACACTTTGTGACTAAAGATCAGTGCAGCTTCGCGAGGGCGTCGAGGATGTCCTTGTCCTCCCGCGCCACCTTGATCTCCTGCACTTTCACGTATGCGGCCTTGCCGTTTTTATCGACGATGACCGTCGCACGCTTGGAGCAGTTGAGGGGCTCGAAATACAGCCCATAGGCCTTCGCGGTGGTTCGATGGACGTCGGACAGCAGGCGGTGCTTGAGGTCCATGGAGTCCGCCCATGCCTTGTGCGAAAAGAAACTGTCGCAGCTGATGCCGAACAGCTCCGCGTTGGCGCTCTGGAACTTGGGGAAGTCATCGGTTAAACACTTGTTCTCACCCTGACAGACCGGGCTCCAGTCCAGAGGATAGAAGCAGAGGACCACGTTCTTTTTCCCACGATAGTCACTCAGTTTCACGTCCTTCTGATCTTGATCTTTCAAGTTGAAATCCGGGGCTGTGTCTCCAACCTTGATTTCGGGGGCTACGTCGCTCATCAGATATCCTCCTTACACTGGGTTTAGTCCGGCCTAAGAAAATGTGCGAGGACTTTTGTACCGTGCCCTCTGAAACCTTGTCAACGGGCCGGAAGGCCTAGGACCACAGGGGAGGTGGCGCTAACCGATTGATACAACGCGGAAGTTAGGCCTTGATCTCCCGAAAGCTCAGCATGCGGCCGATCGGAGCAGCGGTGCGATAGTTAGCCACCCTGATCGTGCGGCCGAGAACCGGCAGATGCAGAGCCGATCCGACTTTGAGAGATTGGCTGATTCGGATCATCTCATGGGCGGATTCGACGAGAAGCTCCTTCGGCGAGCGGTCAGACAATCCCACCGGGTGGAACGTTTCCAGTTCGTCCATGCCGAATTTCGAGAGACCGAGGGTATAGCACCACACTTCGTTCGGTCGACTCTGATCGTCTTGAGCGATCATCACATGATCGCCGACGACGAATTCCGCCAGTGCGCGATCGTTCCAATCCGACGGATTGAGGTACTGTTGGGTGGTGATATCGTGGGCAGTGCCTTGCGTCAGCAACGTCAGTCCGCGAGCCAATCGCGCGGCGAACAGAACCGTATCGGGCATATCCCGCGGCGCCATCACCGAGGAGGCCACCGCGCCGATCGACTCATGTTCCCAGGACAGTTGCGATTTGAGTTCGGTCGTGTGAGTGGCCGGGAGAGGAATGACGACGTGCGCGGTCCACGGGCCGTGGCCCAGATGCCAGGATTCCGATGTCCCCGGTTCCAGCCTGATGGACAGGGGCCCGCCGTATTCGAGGTCATACCAAGTCTTGAGCTCATTCAGCAGGGGCGCTGTTCCGCGATACCCGATGAAATACAAGGGCGGACGCTTAGCTGAGGGCTTGGGACCTTTCTTCTTAATCCTCATGGCAGTGTGGTGAACTTAAGAACAACGCTTCACGAGATACGCTTCACGCACGACGAGCACGTTTATTTTCCGGCTTTGCGGGCTTTGCGGCGGTCTTCAGGATTGAGCAACCGTTTTCTAATGCGGAGGTTATGAGGTGTGACCTCGACCAATTCGTCCTGACCGATGTATTCCAGCGCGAACTCCAGCGACATTTCCCGCGGCGGCGTAAGAATCAAGGCTTCATCCGATCCGGACGCTCTCATGTTGGTAAGGTGTTTCTCCTTGCACACGTTCACATCGAGATCTTCATCGCGGCTATTCTCGCCCACGACCATGCCGCGATAGACCTCCACCCCCGGTCCGATGAACATGACGCCGCGCTCCTGGGTCATGAACAGGGCGTATCCGGTGCTGGTTCCGTCTTCGAAGGCGCAAAGAGAGCCGTGCGGGGAGGCAAGCAATGCCTGTTCGTCGGTCGCTTCATAGGCCTTGAAGACGTGGTGCATGATCACGGTTCCCCGCGTCTTGGCCAGCAGGACGTTCTTCAAGCCCATAATGCCGCGGGTCGGGATGTGGTACTCCAGTTGCATTTCACTCGGCCCCGCGTCCGAATGGACCAGTTTCATGTGGCGCATTTCCCCGCGCCGTTTGCCGATCTCCTCGATGACGGCCCCCTGATAGGTTTCCGGCACCTGGATCGTCAGCTCTTCATAGGGTTCCGTCACCTTGCCGCCATCGCGATGGAGAATAACTTCCGGTTGCGAGACTTGAAGTTCGTACCCTTCGCGACGCATCTGTTCGATCAACACACCCAAGTGCAATTCACCGCGGCCTGCGACGAGAAACCGGTCCGGGCTGTCGGTCTCCTGCACGCGGAGCGAGACGTTCGTCTCGAGTTCTTTAAAGAGCCGTTCCCGCAAGTGGCGTGACGTCAGGAACTTGCCCTCCCGGCCGGCGAAGGGGCTGTTGTTGACGGAGAAGGTCATCTGTACGGTCGGCTCGTCGATTGTGACACGGGGCAAGGCCAGGGGCTGTTCGGCGTCGGCGATGGTATCCCCGATGCTGACCTGGTCGAGGCCGGCGACGGCCACGATCTCGCCGGCTTCGGCCTGCTCGACGTCCGTGCGCTCGAGGCCCGAATAGACCGCGAGGTCGGACACTTTCCCCGGTATTTTCGCTCCGTCCTTCCCCAAGACGAGAACATTCTGACGGCGCGCGATGGAACCGGATTGAATCTTTCCGACGCCCATCTTGCCTTTGTAGGAATCGTAGGTGAGCGCCAGCACGAGGATCTGCAGCGGCGCCTTGGCATTGATGGCAGGGGCCGGGATGTTGTCCAGGACCGTGTCGAGGAGGGGGGTGATGTCGGTACCAGGCTTATTCACATCGAGCGTGGCAATACCCTTGATGGCCGAGGTGTAGACAATCGGAAAGTCGAGTTGTTCGTCGGTCGCATTCAAATGGACGAACAGGTCGAAGGTGCGGTTGACCACATCGTCGATGACAGCGTCCGGGCGATCGATCTTGTTGATGACGACGATGGCCTTATGACCGAGGGCCAAGGCTTTGCGCAGCACGAACGTCGTTTGCGGCATGGGGCCTTCTTTGGCGTCGATCAGAATCAGGACACCGTCCACCATGCGGAGCGTCCGCTCCACTTCTCCTCCGAAGTCGGCGTGCCCGGGTGTGTCGACGATATTAATCTTCACGCCTTGATAAATGACGCTCGCGTTCTTTGCCCTGATCGTGATGCCGCGCTCCCGCTCCTGATCCATCGAATCCATAATCCGTTCGCCCATGTCCTCGATTTTGCGATGAACGTGAGTCTGGCGGAGCAGCGCGTCGACCAGCGTGGTCTTCCCATGGTCGACGTGCGCGATGATGGCGATGTTCCGAATATCGTTCCGGCGATCGTGAGGGATGCGTAGCTGTGACATGGTGGTCGCGTGTATCCTTCTACCAAGAATCCATAAAGGCTGTTCAAAAAGGCCGTTCGGCAAGGCCGCAGCGAGCGAAGAGGCGAGTCGTACGTTTTTCGGTACGTTGAGCCACTGAGTGACGCGAGAACGCAGCCGGCGGACTTTTTCAACAGCCGAAGGGCGAAAAAAAGACGCCCCAAACATCAGGCGTCACTGACAGTATACCCGAAGGGGAAGCGGCGGAACAAGCGCATCTTCGAGGGCATCTCTCCTTGAGTTTTGAAACCTCTCGGGGTAAGGTGGACGACAAGAACCCTGCCGATGACCGATCCCGACGAGGCGTTAATCCAATGACAACGATTGATCGACCGGTTCAGCTATCGGATTTTCCTCGCCAGCCGCCGCCCAGGCGTCCGTGGCGCCGGTGGCAGATAGCGTTGCTGGTCCTTCTCGGGCTGAGCATCGCCGGCGTTCTCGCACTGGGCGGGCTGCTGTGGCATTACTCGCAGGACTTGCCCGATCTCAATCAGCTCCAGAATTATCAACCCAGCCTGGTCACCCAGGTGTATTCAGCCGATCGTCAATTGATCGGCCAGTTTTTCATCGAGCGCAGGATTCTCACGCCGCTGGCTGATATCCCGGAGCACTTGCGCCGCGCCGTGATCGCCGTCGAGGACGTCCGGTTCTTCGAACACCCGGGCCTGGATTACATCGGCATTCTTCGCGCGGCATGGACGAACCTGCGCCGCGGCGGGAAGGTCGAGGGAGCCAGCACGATCACCCAGCAATTGGCCCGCTCGCTGTTCCTCTCCTCCGAGCGGACCTTCGATCGCAAGGTCCGTGAACTGGTCCTCGCCTACAAGATGGAATTGGTCTCGACCAAGGAGCAGATTCTCGAACTGTATTTGAATCAGATTTATTTCGGGCAAGGATCCTATGGGGTCGCATCCGCGGCGCAGTCGTATTTCGGAAAAGATTTATCCGCTCTGACAATCGCGGAGGCGGCCTTCCTTGCCGGTCTCCCTAAGTCGCCGAATCACTTTTCCCCCTTCAAGAACTACGACCGGGCCAAGAAACGGCAGGAGCACGTGCTCGGCAGGATGGAGGAAGCGGGATTTCTGACAAGCGCTGAGCGCGAGCAGGCGGCCATGGAACCGTTGAATTTCCGTCGACCCGGTAGTGAGCAGGTTGCGCCCTACTTCGTGGAATATGTCCGCCAGTTGTTGATCGCGAAGTACGGTGAAACCATGGTCTATAAGGGCGGCCTCAAAGTGATGACGACGCTGAATTTGGAAATGCAGCGGGCAGCTGAAGCCGCCTTTGCCGCAGGGCTGCGTGAAATCGACAAGCGTCAGGGATGGCGCGGTCCGCTCCGCACCGTGGACCTCGCGTCGATGCCCCCTCCCGCCGCGGTCGCATCGACCGATCAACCGCTGAAGGCCGGCGACTATCGGGAGGCGGTTGTGGTCAAGGTCGGCAAGGATTTTTATCTGGTGCAGATCGGCGGGACCTCGGCCAAGTTGAGCTTCGAGGACATGGCCTGGGCTAAGCGTCGGCTGACGGGGCTTGATACCACCAAAGACTTCGTCGTCAATCCCAATCTCAAGCAAATACTCAAGCTCGGTGACGTTGTCGAAATTCTCGTCAAGAAGATTGAGAAGGACGCCGTCTTGGTGCAGCTGGAGCAGACGCCCATTGTCGAGGGTGGATTGATCGCTTTGGAGCCGGGAAAAGGCGCGATCCGGGCCATGGTGGGAGGGTACGATTTTAATCGCAGCGAGTATAATCGGGCCGTGCAGGCTCACCGGCAGCCCGGTTCGGCGTTCAAGCCGCTCATTTACGCCGCGGCGGTCGATCAGGGCATGAGTCCGGCCTCAGTCGTTCTGGATGCGCCGGTGGTCTATGAGCAGATAGAGGAAGAGAAAACCTGGAAACCGGAGAACTACGGAAAGAAATTTCACGGCATCGTCAGTCTTCGAGAGGCGCTGGCTCAGTCCCACAATCTCGCGACGGTGAGATTGCTGGAGAAGGTGGGAGTCAAGGCGGTCATCGAGTTTTCCAAACAGGTCGGGATCACGAGCCCGCTTGCCGCGGATCTCTCACTGGGACTCGGATCCTCATCCGTTGGTCTGCTGGAGTTGACTGCGGCGTACGGCGTCTTTCTCAATCAAGGAACCAAGGCCGAGCCCTATGCGATATTTTTTGTGAAAGATAACCAGGAAAAGGTGCTGGAACTCGCAGAGCCAGAGGTTCACGAAGTCATATCGAAGGAAACAGCGTACCTGATTACCAACATGATGGAAGACGTGGTGCAGAAAGGAACCGGACAGGCGGCAAAAATTCTCGCGCGTCCGATCGCCGGGAAAACCGGAACGACCAATGAATTCATCAATGCCTGGTTTATCGGCGGGACACCGAATCTGATCGCGGGAGTCTTCGTCGGATTCGACGACCGCCGTTCGCTGGGTGAAACCGAGTCGGGAGCCCATGCGGCCTTGCCGATCTGGATCAACTTCATGAAGGAGGCGCTGAAACAGGTGCCGGTCGCGCCGTTCGTCATTCCGGAGGGCATCACCTTCGTGAAGGTGGATCCGTCGACGGGGCTGTTGAACAGTGAGTTGGAGGATCAACCCGGCAGCGTGGAAATCTTCACGAAGGGCAGCGAACCGACGCAGGCGGCTCAAAGACGCTTGGACCCGACTGACTTTTACAAGTTGGACCAGATTGCCGAGGGAAACTAGGAATAGTTGCGTCGCAAGAGCGGTCGCATGACGGTCAGGACTTCGAGTCCTGATACTCCTCGTGCCAGGCCATTTGAATCGTTTCGAGAATCTTTTCGTTGGACTTCTTCGGATCGTCTTTGAAGTCGGGAAGGGCGACGATCCAGGCGTGCATGTCGGTGAAGCGAACCGTTAAAGGATCGGTTTCCGGGTGTTCTTCAACCAGCCGAATGGCGATATCTTCCGCGTCCTGCCATTTCAGATCCATTCAGAACTCCATCGTATCTCGTCGCTCGTCGTTCGCGAAGCGCAGGTAAGATACGCTTCACGAGGAACGCTTCACGTTATCTGAGAAACCTTCTTGCCCTGAAGTCCCTTCTGAAGAGAATCGTTCACCATTGCCACGGTCAGCTCCTTCGCTGCCTGCTCCAAGTCGGCCATCCGGGCGCGAATGGTCCGGGGGTCGTTGCCGTCTTTGGCGGCGGCCAATTGAGCGACCGCTGATCGAATCGCGTCGACGTCACTTTGCGGGATGAGGCGCCCGCCTTCCTCCAGTGACTTCTCAGTCGTCGAGATCAGCGCGCCGGCATCCAATCGGACTTCGATCAGTTTGCGTGCGCTGATATCTTCGGCGGCGAACTTGAACGAGTCCTCGATCATCCGTTCCACCTCATCGTCAGAGAGGCCATAGGAGGGTTTGACCTCGATGGACTGACTCTGGCCTGTCCGCATGTCCTTGGCGGTCACGTTCAGGATCCCGTTGGCGTCGATGAGAAACGTGACCTCGATGCGAGGCACTCCGGCTGGGAGCGGCGGCACTTTGAGGCGAAATCTGGCCAGGCTGCGATTATCTTTGACGAGTTCGCGCTCCCCCTGAAGGATGTGAATATCGACCCCGGTCTGGCCGTCGACATAGGTCGTGAACATTTCCTTGGCGCTCGCCGGAATTGTCGTGTTCCGACGGATGAGGTTGCTCATGACGCCGCCCATCGTTTCGATGCCCAGGGAAAGGGGAGTCACGTCCAACAACAACATATCCGTCGTCCCGCCGCTGAGGATATCTGCTTGCACGGCTGCTCCGAGGGCGACGACTTCGTCGGGATTCAGATGACAGTGCGGCCGTTTCCCGAACAGCGCTTCGACGCGCTGGCGAACCAGCGGCATGCGGGTGGAACCGCCGACAAGGACAACTTCGTCAATGCCGTCCGGGGTCAGCCCTGCGTCTCTTAACGCGAGCCTGCAAGGAGCCAGCGTCCGCTCGATGATGTCCATCGTCGCTGACTCCAGTTGATCGCGCGTCAGTTCTCTCGTGAATCGCCCCCTGGCTTCCGGCAATTCAATCGCGACCTCCGTCTTCAAGGTCTCGGACAAACGGATCTTCGCCCGTTCCGCTTCAAGGCGGACAGCCTGCACATGATCGGGATAGCCGCCGAGATCGATGCCATAGCCGCTTCGGATTTCGTCCACGAAGAGATCGGCCAGCCGGCGATCCAGGTCGTCTCCTCCTAGGTGCGTATCGCCGTTCGTGGCCAGGACTTCAAAGATGCCGTTCTTCAGCTTCAGAATGGAGATATCGAATGTGCCGCCGCCGAAGTCGTACACGGCGATCGTCCCTTGTGTTTTTTCCTGGAGCCCGTAAGCGAGGGAAGCGGCTGTGGGCTCGTTGATGATCCGCAGAACCTCGAGGCCGGCGATCATCCCGGCGTCTTTGGTTGCCTGCCGCTGGCTGTCGTTAAAATAGGCGGGAACCGTGATGACGGCTTTCGTGATGCTTTCTCCGAGGTGGGCTTCCGCGCGCTGTTTTAGCTCTTTGAGAATCATGGCCGAGATCTGGGGCGGAGAATAGGTTTTCTCGCCGAGCCTGATGCGGATAACGCCGCCCTGTTCGGTGAGCGAGTAGGGGAAATAGGCAAGCTCGCTGTGCACGTCGGCAAGACCTCTCCCCATGAAGCGTTTCACCGAATAGACCGTTCGTTCCGGACTACGGGTCAGGTGTTCTCTGGCTGGGTCGCCGACGATCAAGCCGTTGTCGGTCATGGCCACGACGGACGGCACCATATTCCGCCCGTGCCGTCCGGCGATGACGCGAGGGGTCCCCTTGTCCATGTAAGCCACGAGGGAGTTCGTGGTCCCGAGATCGATGCCGACGATTCTAGCCATGGGAACTATCCGATTGTCGTGACGAGGTCGTTGACGATGTTCTTAACGTAGGTGCGGTTGGAGAGAATCTCGCGCATCTGCTTCAGCAGGCGGTCCCGCTCGGATCGGGCCTGGCTGGTCGCTTCACTTCGGTCTTGGAGCGCATCCCAGTCGGCGAAGAGCTGCTGGAGCTGCTGTTCCATGTCTTGCTTGCGTCGCTCCAGGATGCGCTGTTCCGCCTGAAGCTTTGCGCGAAGCTCCTGCCCCGCCGCTGATGTTCGGTCGGCTGTCCGAAACTCGTTGAGCGTGTCCTGGAGCTCAAGAATTTCTTCAAAGAGATCCGCCGGAGGCGAAGTCCGAATCTCTTTCACCGCTCCGGCTTCCAAGTCCAATAGATACTCGGCGCGCTGAATCGGATCGCGGAGCGTGCGGTACGCCGTGTTCAGCGTCGCGGCGTTGTTAAGACTGATGGCCTGCTCGGCCTCGCTCTTGTTCTGGTAAAAGTCCGGATGAAAGGCGCGACTGAGTTCGTAGAACTTAGCTTCTAGTTGAGGGAGATCGATCGTGAGGCGGCGAGGGAGGTTCATGCACGTGAAGTAGTCGAGGTCTTTCGAGACCGGCTGCACCTTGACGCAGCGTTCGCAGAAGTATTCGCCCGACACCTCGGACTGGCAGTGCCAGCACATGCTCCGGGCCATCTGGAGCTCGCGGGGATTCGTACTGTGGGTGTGGTGATGGTCCATCGTGCCGTCGGCTCTGACAAGAAGGGCATGGCCTCAGGCCATGCCCTTGTGTAGCCGGTCCTTGAAGCCGTTCGTTACGCCGAGAACGACTCTCCGCAACCGCAGGTCTTATTGGCGTTCGGGTTCACGAACTTAAAATTGCCGCCCATCAGATCTTTTTGATAATCCAACTGCGTACCCTGGAGATAGATCGCGCTTTTTGCGTCGACGATCACCTTGACGCCGTCGAAGTCATAAACCTGATCGTGCTGCCCGATCTTCTCGTCGAAATTGATCGTATAACTCAACCCGGAGCATCCGCCCCCCTTGACGCCGAGGCGAAGACCGCCTTCGGTGATCCCTTGGACGTTGATCAGTCGCTTCACTTCCTTCAGCGCCGCGTCACTGAGCGTGATGACCGGGGTCTGTGCGTCTGTGCTGGTGGCGTCCATGGGCGACTCCTTTGTGTCGTTATTTCGTGTCTGCCTTTTTCTGATAGTCGGCCAAGGCCGCTTTGATCGCATCTTCGGCCAACACGGAACAGTGAATCTTTACCGGCGGCAGGTTCAGTTCCTGCACGATGTCGGTGTTCTTGATCTTCTGTGCTTCTTCGATGGTTTTGCCCTTGAGCCATTCGGTGGCCAGGCTCGAGCTGGCGATTGCGGAACCGCAGCCGAACGTCTTGAACTTGGCGTCCACGATCGTGTCGTTCTGCACCTTGATCTGCAGTTTCATGACGTCGCCGCACTCCGGCGCCCCGACCATGCCGGTTCCGACGCCGTCCTCGTCCTTTTTAAAGCTTCCCATGTTGCGGGGATTATTGAAATGATCCACCACCTTGTCGCTGTAGGCCATAGAAACCTCCCTTAGTATCTCGTCATTCGTGAAGCGTCGTTCGTGGTGCGCGGTTCAGGCTTCACGCGTTCAGTGCGCAGCCCACTGAACAGATTTCAAATCCACGCCTTCCTTCGCCATTTCATAGAGCGGGGACATTTCCCGCAGCTTGGTGACGACTTCAATAACCTTCTTAATCGTGTAGTCAATCTCCTCGTCTGTGTTGAAGCGGCCCAGGCCGAACCGGATCGATGAATGAGCCAGTTCCGTCCCTACGCCCAGCGCGCGCAGCACGTATGACGGCTCCAGCGTAGCCGAAGTGCAAGCCGAACCGGACGACAGAGCGATATCCTTCATCCCCATCAACAGCGATTCTCCTTCGACGTAGGCGAAAGAAATATTCAAGTTGCCGGGCAAACGATTCGTCGGATGGCCGTTGAGATAGCTTTCTTCCAGCGCCGCCATGATGTCGGTCTGCAGCCGGTCTCGCATCTTGGAGAGCCGCGCCGCTTCCGTCGCCATCTCCTGCTCGCAAATCTCGCAGGCTCTGCCGAACCCGACGATCAACGGCACCGGCAACGTCCCCGAGCGCATGCCGCGCTCGTGCCCGCCGCCATCCATTTGCGCGGCGATTCGGACGCGGGGATTTTTCTTCCGGACATAGAGCGCGCCAACCCCTTTGGGACCATAGATCTTGTGGGCCGAGAACGACATCAGATCGATCCCCATGGCTTGCACATCCACGGAGACTTTGCCGACGCCTTGAGTCGCATCGCAATGGAAGAGAATTCCCTTTTCCTTGGCGACCTTGCCGATCGCCTGCACGGGATTAATCGTGCCGATTTCATTGTTCGCCAGCATCACGGAGATCAGGATCGTCTTGTCAGTGATGGCGTTCCGAACGTCCTCCGGATTCACCATGCCTTGCTTGTCGACAGTAAGATAGGTCACTGTTGCCAGGCCCTTGGCCTCTAACGATTTGGCGGTGTCGAGCACGGCGCGGTGCTCGGTCGAAGACGTGATGATATGGTTGCCTTTTTCCTTGTACATCTCCAGCACGCCTTTGATCGCCAGGTTATCCGATTCAGTGGCGCCGCTGGTGAAGACGATTTCTTTCGGATCCGCCTTGATCAGCTTGGCGATCTGCTTGCGGGCATTCTCGACGGCTTCTTCGGCGGCCCAGCCGAAGGCATGGTTGCGGCTGGCTGCATTCCCGAACTTCTCGACGAAATAGGGGAGCATGGTCTCCAGCACCCGTGGATCCATGGGGGTGGTGGAATGGTTATCGAGGAAAATCGGAAGCTTCATCGTTCGACTCCTTGCGCCGTAGAGGATTGAATCGTAATCAGCGGTGTCCCGCCCAGCATGTCCTGCAACGTCATGTTATTGAGCAGCTGATAAATGCTATCCTGCACCTTCAAGAGCGGCGTGCGGATGTTGCAATGCTCCATTTGCAAACACAGTTCGCCGTCTTTTTCATGGGAACAATCGGTAATGCCCAAGGGGCCCTCGATGCTTTCGAGGATCTGCGCAATCGTAATTTGCCCGGCGCTTCGTCCGAGCAGGTAGCCCCCCTTTGGTCCGTTGTGGCTTTCGATCATCCCGTTCTTGGCCAGGGTTTGAAGCACCTTGGCCAGGAGTTCCAGAGGAATGTTGTATTCTTCCGCAATCTCTTTCGTGTTGACCACGCGGCCCGGCGTGATATCGCCGAACTGGACCGATGCAATATGCTGAAGCGCCATCAGGGCATAATCAGCTTTTTTTGAAATCTTCAACATGGCTATTGCCGATCAAGAGGGTCGGAGACTATAATGATCTCCGATCAAATAGGTCGGATTAAAGATAGCACGCCTGTTTCAAGGCTGTCAACAGCGGGTTTCTAGGGGGCAGGAAAGCCACAGAACAAGGCGAGGAAAGGAACCGGGACTATGGGTGGGACGAATCCCTATATTGAGAAGGCCGAAGTCGAGCTACCGAAAAAGCCTTACAGCATCACGTACATTGCTCCGAGCGGAGCCGTCACGAAGGTTCAGGTCGATCCCACAAAGATTCCATACGGCCCGACCGGATTGCCGGGAAGCTTGCTCGATATCGCGATGGGGAACGGCGTGGAATTGGAGCATGTGTGCGGAGGCGTCTGCGCCTGCTCGACCTGCCACGTAATCGTCAAGCAGGGTCTGGACAGCTGTAACGAGGGGACGGACGATGAATTCGACCAGCTCGACGAGGCTCCGATGACGACGCTGCAGTCACGCTTAGGCTGTCAATGTGTGCCGAACGGTACGAAGGATATTGTGGTTGAAATTCCGGCGGTGAACAAGAATCTGGTCAAGGAGGGCCACTAGTCATAGGTTTCCGTCTTGATCTCCTTCCGGTCGTATCCGGCTTCGACGAAATAACCCCGCAGGGGCCGCACAAACCCTTTCGTTCCGCAGAGCATCGGAATCATCTTGTGAGGTGCGTTGTCCACTAATGGACGCAGCATCGAGAGGGTGAGATCCACCGCCTGCTGCTCTCCGGCTGCCGCAACCAAAGGCAAGTAGCGAAATCCGGGATGGGTGACCGCCAAGGTCAACAATTCCTGATGAAACAGCAGATCATCTTCCCCCGGAGCCACCGCGATAAGCAGGACGGAACCGGTTTGGCGCTGCGCATACAATTCCTTCAGTATGCAGCGGATCGGAACCATGCCGGTAAAGCGGGCGATACACAAGAGTTCCCGGTCGAGCGGGGCGGGGAGCGTGAAGTTTCCATAGGGGCCGGACAATTGAATTTCATCACCGGCTTTAACCTGAAAAAGATAACCGGATCCTAATCCGCCGACCACCCGATCGAACACGAGTGTCAGTTCGCCCGAGGCTGTCACGGGAGCGGCCATTGAGTAGGCGCGGTTGAGCGGAGGTTTCGGACCGACCGGTAGCTTGAGTGAGACCCATTGGCCCGGGTGAAATAAAACATGCCGCTCCTTCGGCAAGACAACCAGCTGGCGAACGTTGGGTGTGAGATCTGTAACGGACAGGACCCCGGCCGGCTGGGTGAATTCCGCCATGACGACTCCTGTGCTGTTCTCTTATCAGAAGGCCGGGCCGGAAGGAAGAGCGAGGCGAATCTGTACAAGACTTTTCGGGCCGTGCTATAGATACGCGCCCGTGAACGGATTCCGCATGATCCAGCCATGACACAAGTCCGCGTTCGATTTGCCCCCAGCCCCACCGGCTTCCTCCATATCGGCGGCGTTCGCACGGCTCTGTTCAATTGGCTGTTCGCTCGACAGCAGAACGGGGTCTTCGTCCTCCGGATTGAAGATACCGACCAGAGTCGATCCACCGACGAATCGATCCAGGCCATCGTTGAGGGGATGAAATGGGTGGGACTCGATTGGGACGAGGGGCCCTATCGCCAGACTGAGCGCATGGAACTCTATCGTGCCTATGCGATGAAACTGTTTGAGTCGGGGAGGGCCTATTGGTGTGTGTGCAAGCCGGAAGACTTGGAGGCTCGCCGCAGGGAAGCGGAAGCCAAGGGCCTGTCGCCTCGATATGACGGCCGGTGCCGCAACCTTGGAATCGCAAGTCCAACCAGTGAAGCTGCGCTCCGGTTCCAAGCTCCTCAGGCAGGTGAAACCGTGGTGGACGATCTCATCAAGGGCAAGATCGTCTTCGACAACAACATCCTGGACGATCTCATCATTCTCCGTTCAAACGGCTATCCGACGTATAATTTTTCTGTGGTGGTCGACGACGCGCTGATGAAGATCACTCATGTCGTGCGCGGCGACGATCATCTGACCAATACGCCGCGCCAAGTGCCGATCTTCGATGCGCTCGGCTTTCCCGTCCCGCGCTTCGGCCATCTGCCGATGATTCTGGGATCGGACAAAGCCCGCCTTTCGAAACGCCATGGGGCCACTTCGATCATGGCTTATAAGGAGATGGGTTACCTGTCGGAGGCGATGGTGAACTATCTGGTCCGGCTCGGGTGGTCGCACGGCGACCAGGAGATCTTTACGAGGCAGGAACTGATCGAAAAGTTTTCATGGGATCATGTGCAGAAATCTGCGGCGGTCTTCAATCCGGAGAAACTCTTGTGGATGAACGCCGAATATATCAAGACGAGTCCACCGAGTCAGATCGCGCGGACTCTGATCCCGCTTCTGGAGGAGGCTGGTTTGAAGGAAGAAGTCCGGCGGGTCTCTGAGGAGTGGCTCGCCCAGCTCGTCATCCTGGTCAAGGAGCGGGCCAAGACGCTGACCGATATGGTGATGTGGGTGACTCCCTACTTCGGGCAGACGGTCGCGCTTGATGAGGAGGCGGCCAGGAAATTTCTGACGGCAGACATTGCGCCCGCATTAACCAAACTCGTTGCGCGATTCGAGGCGCTTCCGACCTTCTCGAAACAGGACTGGGAAGAGTGCTTCAAAAAACTGGTCGAGGAGGCAGGTATAAAGATGGGCCAACTGGCACAGCCGGTCCGCGTCGCGCTCACGGGACGCACCGCAAGCCCCGGACTGTTTGAAGTCATGGAAGTCCTCGGACGTGAACGCACGCTCTTTAGGCTCCGCAAAGGCATTGAGCGAGCGCAAGCTTCCTAGGTGAGGTTCCAAAGGATGCTGGCTTGACGGAATCAGGACCCGTATATTACTGTGAACTTCGGTTGGGGGATCGTCTAGCGGTAGGACGTCAGTCTCTGGATCTGACTACCTAGGTTCGATTCCTAGTCCCCCAGCCAATAATCTCTCCCCGCCGTGCCATCGGGCGTCCATCTTGATTCCGCGCCGCGCTGGGGGATCGTCTAGCGGTAGGACGCCAGCCTTTGGAGCTGGCTACCTAGGTTCGATTCCTAGTCCCCCAGCCACCTTCTTCAGCTGTCGTTCCGCTCAGTGACCGGCCTCTTGCAATGAGGTCAGATCAATGACGAACCTGAACCGCACGTCCCCCTTGACCACTCGTTCATAGGCTTCATTGACCTGTTGGATCGGAATCACTTCAACGTCGGACTCGATCCGGTGCTCTGCGCAAAAGTCGAGCATCTCCTGCGTTTCCCGGATGCCGCCGATGACGGAGCCGGCAATCCTTCGCCGGTGCATGATGAGTGGAAAGGGCTCAAGCGGCGTCGGTCTGTCCGGCGCGCCGACGAGAATCATGGTCCCGTCGGTCTTGAGAAGATTAACATGGGCGTTGTAATCGTGCGGAGCTGAGACGGTGTCGAGAACAAAATCAAAGTGCCGCCTCAGTCGGGTGAATGTTTCAGGCTGTGAAGTCAAGGCAAAGTCCGCAGCTCCCAAGCGGTCCGCGTCTTTTCGTTTTCGCTCGGAGGTGCTCAATACGGTGACTTCCGTGCCGAGCGCCCGGGCTATTTTCACGGCCATATGGCCGAGCCCGCCCAATCCCACGACCGCCAGCTTGTGATACTTCCCCACCCCCCAATGACGCAAAGGTGAATAGGTGGTGATGCCCGCGCACAACAACGGAGCGGCGCCTGCGGATGAGAGCGGCTGGGGAATGCGAAGCACGTAGTTTTCGTCCACCACGATCTGTGTGGAATAACCCCCTTGAGTCGTCCGGCCGTTCTTGTCTCGACCGCTGTACGTCAGAACCATCCCGGCCTCGCAGTATTGTTCCAGCCCTTCTTGGCAGGCGGGGCAGCTGCGGCAGGAATCTACGAAGCAGCCGACACCCACGCTGTCGCCGGTTTTGAACTTCTTCACCGCGGAGCCCACTTGTGTCACGGTCCCCGCGATTTCATGGCCCGGCACCATGGGGAAGATCGATCCGCCCCATTCGTCGCGCGCTTGATGGATATCCGAATGGCAAATACCGCAATGAGTGATCCTGATGAGCACGTCCTGTGAGCCGACATCACGCCGTTCGAACGAGAATGGTTGGAGCGCGGCCTTCGCCGTCATCGCTGCATAGCCTCTCGTCGAAATCATCAGACAGGCTCCACTTCAGTGTTTCCGGAACGAGGACATTAGCAAGATCCAGGTTCATTGCCAACCATGAAACAGGGGGAGATCCTGACTGCGATTGTTGAAGGGGGGATGGAGCAGTTGGCGGGAGGGAAGCTGCCGGCTACGAGCTTCGATTGCGAAGGCTATCCGAATCCGGACTACTTATCCTGAATGATCCGCCGGTCGGGCTTTCGACCTGGTTCGTCAGGAGGCTCCGAAGGCAATTCCATTGTCAAACTTGGCCCCGGCACACGATACTCTTCCGCAGCCCAGGTGCCAAGGTCGATGATTTGGCAGCGCTCGGAGCAAAACGGTCTCCAGGGATTGTCTTCCCAGGTCGTCGGTTGATGGCACAGGGGGCAAGTCATACCCCCGCCATTCTACCATGCTCACTGTTGAATGGAACCCAATCAGCTGGGGCGGATGCGGGGCGAAGTGGTCACTTCCAGCAAGCGATGCAGACGGCTCTCATCGATTTCTGAGAGGCCGACAAATTCGACGCCGAACTCACCATGGTTGCTCCAGCGTACCGCAGCGGATTCTATCGTAATCGGTGATCCCAGATCCGTCGCGCGAATGAGAATCCTCACGGCCGATCCGGACTGCACTGATGTGGTGCTCGCCACGGCACACCCGCCCGCGGAAAGATCAAACATCGTGCCTTCACGTATCGAAGTGTTGCCGGTTGTCGAAAAGTACACTTGCAGATCAACAGGGATGCGCGGGTACTGACGACATTCAATCATGGCCTTCTCCTTTGGTCGCGCGAGCGTTCGATCACCTGCTTTCAGTGTAACAAACCAGGTTCTGCCGTAAAGAAAAGCAGATATTTCAACCGGTTGAATGCAGGCGCAGCAGGACAGCCGATTGGAGCATCCGAATGAAGGGAAGAAGTCCTGGGACTCTGTGAAGGAACCCTCAGTCAGGAAAAATCTACTTGCCGGCCGATCCCTTATCCATTCGAGACCAGGCGTCCTTGAGTGACACCGTGCGGTTAAAGACCGGTGCGCCGGGCCTCGAATCCGGATCGGCGCAAAAATATCCGAGGCGTTCAAACTGAAATCTTTCGCCGGGCCTGGCCTCGCCGAGGCTCGGTTCGACCTGGCAGCCGCTGACCACCTCTAGCGATTGAGGATTGAGGTACGTCGTCCAATCCTGGTCCGGCGGAACTTTCGCCAGATCCGTCTTCAGCAGGGAATTATAGAGCCGCACTTCTCCCTTGACGGCGTGCGCAGCCGAAACCCAGTGAATCGTGGCTTTAACTTTTCGCTGGGCCTGCGGCGCGCCGCTTCGGGTTTCTGGATCGTAGGTGCAGCGGAGCTCGATGATCCGCCCTGTGCGCGGGTCTCTGGCGACACTGACGCACTTGACGATGTAGGCGTACCGGAGCCGGACCTCTCGTCCCGGCGCGAGGCGAAAGAATTGTTTCGGAGGATCCTCTAGAAAATCATCGTGCTCAATATAGAGCGTACGGGCGAAAGGCACCTTCCTTGTGCCGGCCGAAGGATCTTCCGGATTGTTCACCGCGTCCAACTCTTCCGAGGCTCCCTCCGGGTAGTTGTCGATCACGACCTTCAGCGGTTTGAGGACCCCCATGACGCGTTGCGAGCGTTTGTTCAAGTCCTCTCGGATGAAATGCTCCAGCAACTGCATCTCCACCACTGCGTCTCGTTTGGCCACGCCGATATGTTCGCAGAAAGCCCTGATAGCCTCCGGCGTGTAGCCGCGACGGCGCAGTCCTTTGAGTGTCGGAAGCCGCGGGTCATCCCACCCGGTCACCAGCTTTTTCTCAACGAGTTCGAGCAGCTTTCGCTTGCTCATCACGGCCTGACCGATATTCAACCGCGCGAATTCGATCTGTTGAGGACGATGCGGCGACTCGGATTCCGCCACAACCCAATCGTACAGCGGACGGTGGTCTTCAAATTCCAAGGTGCAAATCGAATGGGTAATGCCTTCGATGGCGTCGGAAAGGGGATGGGCAAAGTCATAACCAGGGTAGATGCACCATGCCGAGCCGGTGCGGTAGTGGGTCGCATGTCTGATCCGATAAAGCGCAGGATCGCGCAGATTGATATTAGGAGAGGCCATGTCGATTTTAGCTCGGAGCACGTGCGCGCCGTCGGGGAATTCTCCTGCCTTCATCCGTCGAAAGAGATCGAGATTCTCCTCGACCGACCGGTTCCGATAAGGGCTGTTCTTTCCCGGCTCCGTCAACGTGCCCCGATAACTCCGCATCTCGTCCGCAGTCAAGCTGTCGACATAGGCTTTGCCCTTGCGGATCAACCCTTCCGCAAAGCTGTAGAGCCGTTCGAAGTAGTCCGAGGCAAAGAACATCTTGTCGCCCCAGTCGAAGCCCAGCCAGCGCACGTCCTCCTGGATTGAGCGCACATATGCGGGGTCTTCCGTCGTCGGGTTTGTGTCGTCGAATCGAAGGTGACAGATTCCACCCGGAGCATCCTGCGCCAGACCGAAGTTCAAACATATAGACTTGGCGTGGCCGATATGAAGATGGCCGTTCGGTTCCGGGGGGAAACGCGTCACGACACGGCCGCCGTGCTTGCCTGCGGCGCGGTCGGCGAGCACGATGTCGCGGATAAAATTGGAGGCACCGTTCGACTCAGCCACGCGATCCTGTCCTCTCGACAAAAGCCCACGGTCGGGGCTGTTCTACCACAAGAACCGGATAAGGGAGAAGGGCTAGGCAGCCGGATGGGGCTGAAGCTGCATCACATTGAAGTCTTTTTGCGCGATGAGGTGGCCTTCCATGCGAAGTCGAAACTCGTATCGGCCTGGAGCGGGGAAAATCAAGGAGGGGATGTTGATGCCGAAATCCGAGATCTGCAGCCGGTCGCCGATGACGATGTTCGGAAGAGTGGCTCGACAGACCAGTTGCTCGGCGTTGAGATACACGAGATCGATATCGAAGTGGTAGGTCCCTTCGGCGTCGGTCAGGCAGAAATACAACCCCATCTGTTGGTGCTGGAACGGGAAAGCGACCGCTTGAAGATGCGTGAACAGACCGATGAGGCTCTTCTTCTTGGTGACACTGTCCTCGATGACCTGATCGCAGACGAGGAACGCTTGAACGCTGGGTTTGACGATGTCCGACATATAACCTATTTTACGGTAGTTTCGTTGCTTGTCAAAAGGGAACCGGTTCTCGGCGGGGACGAGCAGAGAAGGTCTGGGCGAGGACACGAGCCGTATACTGCACAACAAGCGTCGCACCGGGGTTGGCGAAGTGGCGAACAAGTCAGCCGATGACTGCTGTGCCCCCGCGACTTTCAATCACATCACCGAAGAGCGTCAGTCCGGCGCCGATTCGGCAGTAGTGAGGGCTGATCGAGACCAGTTCGCCCTTGTGGGAGTAGAACTGACCCGATGTGATGCGTATCTTCCTTTTTTGGAAGAGATAGGCCTCGATGACGGTCTGTTCCGTGACCTGGTCACGAACCATCACGGTAAATGGCTCATCACGCGCGTGGTCCGGCTCAGAGGCGACGGATACGGAAAATCTGGCCGCTGAGGCGGCGGACACGGTATTGCGTCGAAGATGTCCCACGCGCCGTCCCTGTTCGTCGTAGATATCCATGGTCAGCAGCAGGACAGGTGGGTCCGCACGTACTTCCAAGACGAGATGTTCTTTCCCCTGCAATTTGATCACACCGTTGGTGGTGCGAAACACGTTGGATCCGACATGCAGTTCGAGGCCCTGTTCCGGTTTCTCTTCCTCAAGAAGTTCCGGGGCCGCTTGCAGCCCCGTTGTATCAGCGCCAACCGAGTTATTCATCAAGGAGTTTCCTGTCGAGCGGACCGGGTCTTCGAGCAGAAATTCAATCCCTTCCGCGTCAGTTCAGACGCGGATGACGCAAATTAGGCCATGCTTTTGTTTCTGTCAAGTCCGCCATGCCCGCCTGCACGGGACTCCCGGATGGCCGCGCTTATGAAGGGTGGTGCAGGCTCCAAGAATTGAAACAATGAAAGTCTCTATGGTACTGTGCCGCTCCATTTCCGTGACCGTCGAACTTGGTCCCATCGTCTAGCCTGGCCTAGGACGGAGCCCTCTCAAGGCTCAGACACGGGTTCAAATCCCGTTGGGACCACCATACCTCGCTTGACCCGACCGGGAGCCCTTTCATTGTTCTTGGCGACCGGATGAAACACCACAGATTCTTGCTCGTGCCGTGCGCTCTTTCTCCATTGTCTGCGCACGGATAATGCCTCCAGTGATTCACGGTTTTCGTGAGAGCCGCCCGCTATTCAGGCAAAGCCTCTCTTCAGTGAGCGGGCGGATAACCGCCTTTCGTCGACCGTTTTATCACGATATCAAACTTGCTCGTGCCGTGCGCTCCGCTTCTGATTGTCTTGACTCGCAGCGTATGACGAGACGATGGCGCTCATGAATTCGTAAGGAGGCCTGCAATGGCCACGACGACGATTTCATCGAAATTTCAAATTGTGATCCCCAGGGAAGTGCGCGAAAAGCTGTATCTCAGGCCGAAACAGCGGCTTCACGTCGTGGAGAAGGGTGGTGTCATTACCCTGGCGCCGGAAGTGCCTCTCAAGTCACTCCGTGGAGCGCTCAAAGGGTTGTCCAAAACCGACTTGCGGGAGAAGAAGGACCGATCCTGAAGGTCGCGTGGAGGCCCCTGCTCCGAGCTATTCGGTGAGGAGCGGAGCTAGTTGCTAGGTCAGCTGGTACACTCGTCCTACGGCAGGTGGGGTGATCGCTTTGCGCACAAAATCTTTCCGCACTTGTTCAAGGCGGCGCATGGTGTCTGGGGAGTAATAGGCCTCCCCGCATTCCGTGCAGGCCTCAGCATCCACGACGACCAGCAGGTGATCGTTACCAATCTTGATTTCCGCTTCCACTTTCTTCGCTCTGACCTCGCCGCGCTTACAGATTACGCATGTCATCGCAGTTTCCTCCGTCGCCAATCGGCTTCCCATCGCGTTGGATCTGGTTGATACACCGTGATGATGATCAGTCGGCCTTCTTCCTCAACAGGGGCGCACACGATGTGCAAGGGTCTGCCTCCTGGCGTGCGTCCGAAAATCAGGCAACTCGGGTACGGTACATCATCTCGATACTCCTCGATGATCTCGCCGGAGTCAAGCACCGCGAGAATCTCGTCCACGACGATCCGCCCGAAAGGCTCTGTGTCCATCTCTCGTCGGGCATGGTCCGTAAACCGACTTCCCGGGACACATCGACGAATCGTGTCGTAGTGCATTCAGCAACAGGTTTTTAACGTTTCTGGCTCTGAGCAGACCATGAGTTGCCGATTCATCATAGTGGATTGCTGACGAAAAAGCATCTGAGACAGCGGGGCAGACGTCTTTCCGAGAGCATGCGCACGGATCAGTATTCAGACTTTGCTGATGAGGACAAGACAACAGGTCTGGCCAGTATGTTTGCTCTTTCTTTGTTAGCGCGTCAGCGGTGCCGTCGGTGAGCGCAGAGGTTCAATTGATCTTTAAAGCGGAGCTCTGTAGGTTTCCAATAATACCGAAGGGGGGCGATGAAAGTGCATGAACAGACGCTATTAGAGAAGCTGAGGAAATTGCCTCCGGAACGACTGGCCCAAGTCGAAGATTTCGTTGATTTCCTGGCACACAGTCAGGCGGACGAGCGCGGTTTAACGCACGCTGCCGGACAACTCGCCACAGCTGCCTTCACGCGAGGCTGGGATAACCCCGCTGACGCCGACTATGACCGGCTATGAGTTCGGGGATCTCGTCTTAGTCCCCTTTACGGCTCACTCAGCCACCAAACGGCTGAGCCTTGCGAGGCTAGGAGAAACATGATACCGTCACCGCATGACGCAGCTCGCCCAGAAACTCGACAAAAAGCTTGCCTCCTGGCGGCCCGAGGTGGCAGCTCAAGTGGAGCAGATCATTACCGACGTGATCGAGTTAGCCGACACCGACACCCTGGATCTGCAACCTTCACGGACCGTCGTACAAGAAGTCCTCGACACCCTCGATGAACGCCAAGGGCATGAAACGCCGGAAGCGTTGCATCGGAAATTCACAATCTCCCCGATTGTCACCCCACATTAGTAAGAGAGACGTTCTGATCTCCGCATTTTTCGCATGTTCCCTTCACGGTAGATGCCGGAGGAGTCTCAGCTGCTTTTGCTGTTTGTTTCCAACACCGCATGAAATCTAATTCTCTGCCCTGCAATCGAGATCCAGAATTTCGCGCCGAAGCACATCTGCGCATATATCACGCGCTTCTGTAACAATAATTGACGGCTTATCAACTTTTCCTGTGTGCACAAAACTTGATCTCGCTTCGTAATGTTTCTTAACTTGTTTGCGCAGTTCCCTACGGTTATCGGCGAACTTGCCTACTCGGTAAGCCACTGCTTCTGAGAGTCGCGCGAGTACTGTTTCTGAGGTTTTGGGATCTAGCAAGACTGCTTCCATTGACATAAAAGCCAGCGCAATGGCCATTCCAGCTTCAGGCGTTGCGAAGGCATCGAAGAGCAAACAAGCAGCGCTTCGCAATTCCTTACCGCGTTCTGAATTATTTGATAAGACTGTATTTAGACCGCGCAGACGATGATCAAGGGCAGAGGTTACGGCTTCACTCTTCAGTCGTTTATTTTCCAGTTCGTCTAAATCATTCGGCACCATGAATCTAATTCTGGTGACCAAACCGCCAACCATGGGGTCCTCTATAGGGACCCTACTAACCAGCCTGCCTGGAAAAATAACTGCTGGGATCTCATCCACTGGAATTGGCAAGGGTTTAGCAATTCCCAGAGATATTGAAACACCAATAACTGACTTTACGTCGGCTTCAATTTGTCTTGAGGCATGGAATTCGTGAATGGCGTTGACACTTCCTGTAAGCGTGATCCTCTGCTCTTCAATTGTTGGGAGATTTTGTATTTTGAGATTGTGGGCACCACCGATGTCTAAGCTAAGTGGTAGGCAGTCTCCGGCGGAGATCGCAATGGAGAAATGATATTCCTGTGGAGCGCACAGACGCTCGACAATTTTTTAGTTAGATCAGTGGCGTCGATTTTCATCATATGGCTGTTTTCTTTGTCTGCCTTCAGTTCCGAAATGATACTCATTGTTATCAGGTGAATAACATCGCGCTCTTTCACCGAATCGGATTCGAGCATCTGAACTATGGTGCTTGCCAGGGGATAAGGGTGGTCGTCGAAGAAAAAAGCCAACGATACAGGGTCTTGGGGGTTGCGATTAATCCCTTGCTTAACAAAGGACTGTAGTAACTGTCGCATTAACTCATCAGTAATATTCTCCAACCCATCTTTCTTTTGCTCGGTCACTGTCATGATCTCTCGCCTCCTTGCCGTATAACGTCTAGTTGAAGCGTCAGCCTTCTACGCTAAGGATGACCTTGGAATGAGCAATAAGGGGTCTCCCTGACCCCGCCCGTCGCGTGGGACCGGACGGACCGAAGGGTTCACGCACATATTAGACGCCGAGTCGCCGATCACCGAGGCAACTTGGCCGATCGAACGATCACCCTCACGTTGTCGTACGTGCCATCGGCGAGTTCCATGACCTCCTGGCACACGCCCGAATACTTCGCGAACACCGCCACAACGCCGTACAGGAATGTCTGTTGGTTCAACCGCCGCCCTCGCTTTATCAATTGTTCGATTTTCTCGATGTCCTGGCGAATAAAGGGAACGGCTCTCGGTCGGACTCCATCGCGGCCCCGATAGAATTTGAGCTCGACCACGACCGAGTTCCCGGTGGAGTGAAATCCCTTTCGAGGGAACGGGATACCTTCCTGCATTGCCCGTCGGATGCTCAGATCGGTTGGGTCGGTGATAGTGATGTCGGGTCTGAGTCTGAGTTGATCTTGGTCATCGAACCAAGGAACCTCTGCGTGGACGGCCGTGGCAAGAACGCCCTTATCGGCACTCTCGACAGGGACACCGAGATTCCCGATGCGAGCGAACTTGGCTATAAGATGGCACTTCACGTCGGCTTCAGTTAGGAGCAACCCAGGCGTCTGGCGGAATTCAGACGCGAGCTCGTCGATCGCAGCTGCAATCCCTTCGACTGTGGCCTGATCGATCATCGTGGTTCTTCGGGAGCGTCTAACCGTTGAGTATACTGATCGGCATAGGAGAAAAAGACAAGTGGACACACCTCAAACGGTCGCCCCCTGTTGCGCACTCCGGTTCCCACTGTGAATGATCGAAGCCGTCCAAAAACTATACACTGGGTAAATTGCCCTTCTTCTGGTTGTGGTTTTGGTTAAAGTTCGGTTCAAGTTTTGGCGCGAATTTCGATCCTCAGAACATCGCGATCACCCAATCCGAAGATTGCAGAGAATCAGTGCTATTTCGCCTGCATGTTTTAGTCACACCCGCTTTTGACCTTAAGAAAATCGTCGAAACCATCGTAAATAAAGGACGAAGTCGTAGTCGGGTTCAAACACGGGTTCAAATCCCGATGTGGACCATACCTTGCTTGGCGTGTACCGGCGGCCTCTCTCTCGCCTTATTGCAATTGCGGCCGACGGATAAAACCCACCAGTAGGGTTCCTCTCTTCAAGAAAGCTTGCTCGTGCCGGCGACCCTTCGGGCGTAGCCCTCTCTTCCATTGACGCCGCCAGAAAAAGCCCACCAGAGGGGTTTCCTTATTGATACCGCACTTGGTGTGGGCCCCTGGCTCATTACGCGTTATCGTTGTCAGAGGATAAGGCCCTCCAGTGATTTTCCTTTTGATACCAAGCTCGCCCGTGCCGTTCGCTCCTCTTCCGATTGCCTTGACTCGCAGCGTATGACGAGACGATGATCGCTCATGCATTAGTAAGGAGGTCTGCAATGGTCATGACGACGATTTCGTCGAAATTTGAACTTGTGATTCCCAAGGAAGTGCGGGACAAGGTGCATCTCAGTCCGAAACAGCGGCTTCACGTCATGGTGAAAGGTGGGATCATCACCTTGGTGCCGAAAGTCCCCCTCAAGTCACTCCGGGGAGCACTGAAAGAGTTATCCAAGATCGACTTGCGGGAGAAGAAGGACCGATCATGAAGGTACTGTTGAAGTCCCTTTTTCATGGAAGGGGATGCTCCTCTCGCTTATAATACCGTCATCTGCTTTTTCGGAGGGCTACCATGGACATCCTGACAGCACCGCATATCGCGATTTCTGAGGACGTGGCGGGCGGGAAACCCCGGATTGCGGGACACCGGATCACTGTGCAACACATCGTCATCTGGCATGAGCGCATGGGGTTGAGCGCGGATGAGATCGCCTCCAACCATGGATTGAGCTTGGCCGAGATCTATGCCGCGCTGACGTATTACTACGATCACCGTCAGGAGATTGATGAGGCCATCTTGGCCGACGAATCGTATGTCGTCGAACTTCGGAAGCAGATCACGCCGAAAATGAGCGGCAAGATCGGTGAATGACCGCATCAAGTTCTACATGGACGAGCATGTGGCGAAATCCATAACAGAGGGATTACGCAGGCGCGGCGTCAATGTGGTTACTGTGCAAGAATTGGGGTTACAGGCAGCTGAGGACCAACAACACCTGCAGCGAGCGACTCAAGAAGGCCGTGTTGTGGTGACGCAGGATACGGACTTTCTTCGGCTGCACGCCGCCGGGGTCTCTCATGGGGGCATTGTGTACGCGCCTCAGCAGACACCGGTGCCCCAGATGCTGAGAGGCCTCATGCTGGTCCACGATGTCTTGACCGCCGAAGACATGATTCAACACGTCGAATTTCTGTAGCAGTAGTTGGAAAAGTCTTTCTTCTCACCCAAAAAAGCACAGGGTCGCAGGTACCAGGCTCATCACATACACAAACGGAAGGCTGGATGAAGTTCGATCTCTACACGGATGTGGCGTTGAGGTGCGATGTGCCGGAGCATCGGCTTCGGCGCGGCGACATCGTGAAACTGGTGGACCATCATGTGGCCCCTGACGGCACAGAGGGGTATTCCATCGAAGTCTTCAACGCGCTTGGCGATACGATTGCCGTCACCAGCGTGCCCGCCTCCGCCCTTGAAGCCCTCCGCCAAGACGAAGTGCTCTGCGCCCGCACCCTGTAACGGACAGGACCTCCCAGGACGTGGCTGGCGGGAAGCACCGGATCTAAGGGACCGCGTCGATCGACGTAATCGCGGAGACGCTGAGCAAGCTTCAGACACTGCTTTGACAATTCGCCACAGGTTCACGTATTTCCCAACACGACCTACCTGCACCGGCTTGTCGGATATTCAGAATGTCCCCGTTTCCGGTTCCCCTGCTTAAGGAGAAAGGTGATCTCATACTCCAGATCGCTCACTCAACACAGAAAGAAATAGAACATCGAAACACTCCCGGTTGGGTTAAACAGGAGTCCAGCGGTTTGATCTACACAATCGAGACATCTTTAACTGATAGCGAGGGGAAGGTAAAGGCGCAGATCCTCAGAACACTGGCTGGGAATGGAAAACTGGAAAACGTATCTCAAGATGCACAGCATGTTTTCGAGGCTGCGAAATACGGACCATATTTTGTAACTACCGACCAACGAATACTGCAGAAAAGACGTGAGCTGTACTCTCTGTGTGATGTGGATATTGTGAAGCCGAGCGAGCTGTTAGAGATTTTCAGAACGTATGAAAATGCCTAACACGTCATTGCACCGAACCTTGATCCCGCTGGCGCGGGCTCCTCGGCTGATCAAGCTAGTCGTTAGGCCGTCCGGCGAGACGTGAGACTATGACCCGCGAAGAATTGGAGACCTTGCTAGCCGAAGGAGAATCGACGTACCTCGATTGGAAGCGAGATTTTCCGCAAGGGCTTCTCGGCGAGTACAAGTTGCCGGCATGGGATTCCGGACGCGCCAAGCTCCTCAAGGCGCTCATTGCCCTCGCGAACAGCCACGGGTCTGACCACGGTTATCTAATCTACGGAGTTGAAGATCTCGGAGCGGAGCGCCGCGTGTCCGGCGTGTCGAAGTCGTTCGATGACGCCGACTTCCAACAGTGGGCGGAGAACACATTCGACCCCCCACCAACCTTTCGGTACTCCGAGCTCAAGTGGGACGCCTCTATCACCGTGGGAACGTTTCGGATCGAGCGCACCCCGGACTATCCACACGTCGTTCAATCGAACCTCGGCAGTATTCTTTTCGAGGGGCAAGTCTGGTTACGCCGAGGACGTAAGAGCACCGTCGCGCTTCGTGAGGATCTCAAACGTATGTTTTTCGGCGAAACGCCCTTCAAGATCTCCAAATTGAGCGACCCAGTTCTCAAAGAAATATCCGACCATTACAAGCAACAAGGGCGCACGACCACGCTGCCAAGCTTTGGCGACCGTGACAGCCTTCTTACTCAAGGGTACGAACTTGCCACTTATCCGGGCACTCGGCGAGAGGTCTGGGTCGGAGCGTTGGGAGACCACTATGAGCACATCCTATTGCTCAAGCCCGAACCTAGGCATTGAGTTGAGCGGCCAGTAGTTGTCTCCACAACCGAGTTCGAGTGGCGGGTGAGGTTAGTTCTTTTAGTCTCGGTCCATACCACCTCTTACATGCGAAACCAGATAGTCAACTTAACCGGGGAGGATTCCTGTGCAGACCAAATGTAGTACATTGCCATTGGTTCTGGCTGTGGCGGTAGCAACATTGGGAGGCCTTCTCTCTGTTTCTGTGGTGCTTGGTCAACAAAAAGAGCTGAGCCATATGGCCGGCAGCTACCCAACATTTTTTAAAGTTTACAGCAGAGATGGGCGAGAAAGCGTTGCCGCAAGTTGCACTCCGGTTGACCTTAAGCCCATCGTCAATCAGGTGACCTGCAAATTTGTCCATGTACGCTTTGAACCGCCGCAGCCGGACAAGACTAGGATTCCCCTGTCAACCAAAGACGCACTTGACGCAAACCCAAGTCTAGAGCAGGAAGTGAGTAAAAATCCCAAGAAGTTTGAGCAGGAATTCATCCAGGGACTAGAAGCAGCTAAACAAGAATTCTGTTCATCCCCATCAAAAGAAGGGATTGCCATTGAGACGAAAATGCGTGATCCAGGGATCGGTCCTAAAAGAAAAAGCTATTTCCAGGAAATGATTGCGGCATGTTCAGATAAAGACCCCAGCGTGTTCTTCCGGCGTATGTTGGATCTCGAACGGCGAACGTGTGGCCTTTGGATTGATCACTTTACGCTCGATTTCAAAAAAGTCAGAGAGGGTCAATGGTTATTCCGGCAAGAATCGCCTAGTCTTCTCAGCAAGGTCTTGAAGATCTATGAACTTACCGGAGACGGCTTGCTATGGACCCTCTCTGAAACACGTGTGCCCACGGATGGCGCGGAAGAAAAACCTACCCAGACTGTTTGGAATAGGGCAAACTTTTCGGAATATGAGCTTCCTTGTGAATTCATCTCACACAACCTGATTCAGTTTCCGTGATCCAGAAAGGGCATTTTGACCTTAGACGGTGCTTCGGCGACCGCGGAAACAGCGCTGTTGATCTTGGACGTAAGCGGAATCTGGGTCCAGAACACGAAAGTTCCCATCTATACGGTCATTCAGCTCACCAAAAGGAATTTAGAGCAAAAAGAAACGGTGTCGGGAGTCCTTGGTCCTCTCCTCTGAGCACCCTCGTGTTTTAGTCGTACCCCTTTCTGACTTTAGAAAATTCATCGAATCCTCTGAATAATAAGGGTGAAGTCGCAGTCGAATTAAAACACGGGTTCAAATCCCGTTGGCACCACCATACCTCGCTTGACCCGACCGGGAGCCCTTTCATTGTTCTTGGCGACCGGATGAAACACCACAGATTCTTGCTCGTGCCGTGCGCTCTTTCTCCATTGTCTGCGCACGGATAATGCCTCCAGTGATTCACGGTTTTCGTGAGAGCCGCCCGCTATTCAGGCAAAGCCTCTCTTCAGTGAGCGGGCGGATAACCGTCTCTCATCGACCGTTTTTATCACGATACCGAGCTTGCTCATGCCGGCGGCTCTTCGGGTGTAGCCCTCTCTTCAATTGATGCCGCCAGATAAAGCCCACCAGTGGTTTCCATATTGACGCCGCACTAGGTGTGGGCCCCTGGCTCATTACGCGTTATCGTTGCCAGAGGATAAGCCACAACTACAGCTACTCTACTTGATTTTCCTTGGTATTTTGCGCATCCTTTCGCCGGTCAAAAAGAAATAATTTGCTCATCTCCCAGCACCTCAACTTCGACTGGCTGCTAATTGATACTCTCTGACCCTCGCCGAGGTCTAACGTTCTTCACCCCTGTGTCCCTGCGATGTTTCCGCTGTGTCGACTATATTCCGTGTCGGCGGCAGCGCGTGAAACGAGCCTTGCGGAATCGTGTACCGATGCACATGTATGCCAGCCTCTTAGGAAAATGTGCCTGGCTCATCTGGTTTCTTCTCTTCAGTTCTCTCAACCTCTCGCTCGCTCAGCAATCGGCATCTTCCTCGGGACCAAGAGAGGGAATCTCCATTCAGGAACACGGAGAGGACGCTGCTTCTAATGGACCTGCCACAGCTGTTGTTACCGAGGATCCAGCACCTGGGCCGGAACTCGAGGAAGCGGGTCCATCTCGCCCGGTAGTCAAGCGACTCGGAGCGCGACCACTGACTCTCGAAGAGCAGGAGGAAGCGAAGCGCCTGTCTGCCATTGCGGCTAGGATGGGGACGGATCCTACTGCCATCGTTGGGCGAGTTCAGACCCTCTTTCGGTACGATGCCTTGGAAGGAGGCAGCCGAGCCAGCAATGTGGTAGGTCGCATCGACGTACCCTATCATAGTAATTTTCTCCTGCGTGCGGATCTCCCGTACGTGTGGTCAAATCCAAACCAGCCTGGCACCAGCAATCACAATGGAGTAAGCGATTTATTGGTACGGGCAGGGGGACGGGTCTATCAGGTCCCAGGGGATGCCATCTTTGCCGGCGTAGATTTCACGTTCCCGACGGCTGCCGATAAGTTGGGAAGTGGTAAGTACACGGTGGGTCCCGGCGTGGCAACGGCCCATGTGTTTCCTGCGTGGAGTTCCCTAGTCTTCGCGCTGCTCCAGCATCAATTCTCGGTGGGAGGTGACCCTTCTCGAAATGACATTTCCGCATCCCGTCTTCAATGCTGGTTCAACACCATTTGGACGGACCACTGGTGGACCCAACTCGAGGCCGTCGCTCAAGTGAATTGGGAGCAGAAAGAAAAAACCAGCATGACGCTGGAATTCGAGGGGGGCTATCGCTTCGCGATGAATTGGGCGGTCTGGGTCAGGCCAGGGATCGGGCTCTGGGGGCGGAACCTTCCTGGTGCCTATGATTGGGATTTCGAAGTCGGCATCCGACGCATGTTTGTAGGATTCTGAGACTGTTCACGACATCGAAACCGGGAGAAGTGGGTCCGATGACATGAGTGGCCTCATAATTGCCATTGTGGCCGCCGGATAAACCCGCCAGTGGCTTCCTCTCGTGGACTGCACTTCGTGTGTGCCGCCGACGTCCTCCCTGTTTCGAGATTCGTCGCCCTCCTTCAATTGACGCCTCTGGCGTTGGTTGTGTATAACGGATGCGCTTCCTTTTTGGCTCACTTCCGGCAGCGGATAGGCTTTCCTATGAGCGCGAGAGAATTCCGTGACGGCGCGAAAGACGGGCTCGAAGCACTTGAGCCCCTCGATCCGGAAAGCATCAAGTCGTTCGACGATCTATTGATCGCTATGCGGAAGACCGCCTTCGGGGGACGCCGGTTGGGCGAGGCCTACGAAGTGCTGTCGGCGATGATCGAGGACCCGGATTGTTCCGTGGTCATGACGCTCTCCGGCGCCATGACCATCGCGAAGATGGGCAAGATCATCAGCACCATGATCGACCACGGCATGGTGCAATGCGTGGTGTCGACCGGCGCCCTAATTGCGCACGGGCTCAGCGAATCCGTCGGGAAGACGCACTACCGCCACCATCCCTCCATGACCGACGAGGAACTCTTCAAGAAGGGTTACAACCGCGTCTATGACACGCTCGAGATGGAGGCCAATCTCAATTATGTCGAGCATGTCGTTGCCCAGACCATGAAGCGGATCGACCATGACCGGCCTTTGTCGTCAGAAATTCTCACCCGAGAACTGGGGAAGACCTTGGCCGAGGAGTTCGACGGGGCCGGAATTCTCAAAAGCGCCTATCTGAAGAAGGTCCCGGTCTACATTCCGGCGTTCACCGATTCGGAAATGGGATTGGACGTCGGCACCTGGGCGATGGGACGCGTGGTGGATCAAGCGCGCGCTCAAACCAAGGGCGGGAGCGATCTGGACATTCTGCGGACGATCAACAAATCCTGTCCATCCTTCAATCCCTATCTGGACCTCAACAGTTATACCACTCACATCACATCGGCCAAGCGGCTGGGAATTTTCACGATCGGCGGCGGGGTTCCCCGCAACTGGTCGCAACAGGTCGGGCCCTACATTGAGATCAGCAACATGCGATTGGGCCTCAATGTCAGACCGCCGCGCTTTCAATATGGTGTGCGTATCTGCCCGGAACCGGATTACTGGGGAGGGCTGAGCGGGTGTACCTATCAGGAAGGCATTTCCTGGGGGAAGTTTGTTCCACCGGAAGAAGGCGGCCGCTTTGCCGAGGTGCTGAGCGATGCAACGGTCGTCTGGCCGCTCTTGATGGTTGGCCTGCTTGAGCGGTCGAAGTCCAAACGCGCCGCCCTCAAATCATGAAACTGGTCTCCATCCGAAAAATCATTTCGTCCTTGCTGATGAGCGCGGTGCTCGTGCAGGCTGCTGGAGCCGACGGTGGGACGATCACCGATGACGGACGGATCAGGGGACGAGCGGATGCGCCGATCACGTTGGTCGAATACTCCGATTTTACCTGCGGATACTGTCTGAAGTTTTTCCGGGAAACCTGGCCGCGGTTGCAGGCGAAATATGTCGATACCGGGAAAGTCAAATTCGTCTACCGGGACTATCCACGGGCTGATCGAGGGGTGGGGGTCGAGGCGGCGGTGGCTGCGCGTTGCGCCGGCGCACAGGGACGCTACTGGGCCATGCACGACCGGTTGTTCACCGAAGGAGGACGCCTGGACTCCGGCGCCTTCAAAGGCTATGCGAAATCGATCGGATTGGATCAAGCCGCCTTCGGCCAGTGCTTTGACGAGCGACGCCATTTGGAGTCCATTTTTCAGGATCGGCAGGAAGCGAACCGCTGGGGGTTTCACGGCACCCCGGGATTCATTCTGATGTACACGGCCGCCGGTCCGACGGAAAAAGAGCCGGCCATCGCGATCCCCGGGGCCTTTCCGTTCGAAGCCTTCGCCGAGGAAATCGACCGCATGCTCGGCAAGACACCACCGTCGTAAGCCAATGAGTCCTCAACCGTCAGTTAATCTTTCATGAAGGAACCGCTTATGTCTGTCACTCAATCGTTCTGGCCGATACCTCATCGCGACGGCGAACCGCCGTTCTGGGTCTGCATGTCGTGCCTCTCGGAGGTGTTTTACCGCAAGGTCCCGATGCCGGATTGTCCTTCCTGCCACGGCGTCTCGACCTACGAAGCGTTTTCGCTCGAGGCGATCCGCGACTGGGGCACCGAGGATCTGATCGGCAGGGCTGTTGCCGCGGAAGAGGCTGCGACCGTCGAAGCGGCGGCGCCGGCGGAACCTGCTCCTGCCTCTTCGTTCGAGTCCGCGCTCTAGCAGGATGTTGAAAAAGTCCGCCAGCTTTGTTCTCGCTTCGCTCAGGGCCTCAACGTATGGCAAAGAGTACGCCTCGGCCCATCGCTTGCTGCGGCCTCGCTGGACGTTCTTTTTGAACATCCTGCGAAAACAGTTCAAGATCGTTGTCTGAGCCCTTGGGGGGCAAGAGTTTGCTTGCACTCAACACCCTTTCAACGGCCTCCTAAATACTTTCACGCTGTGGAGTGTTTCCTTGCAGGGACCACGTCCATTTCTTATCGGAGGTCAGTGGCGAGAGGGCAAAACTGCCGCCCCCGTGCACGATCCCTTCACCGGCAAGGTGTTGGCCGAAGTGTCGCAGGCCGGGCCGGACGATGCGGATGCCGCAGCTCAGTCGACTGCGGACGCCGCCTCGATGATGGGAACGCTCCCGTCGCATGCCCGATATCACTTCTTGCAGAAGATTGCCGTGTCACTCTACGACCGGCGGGACGAATTCGCCCGGTTGATGACGGCCGAGTCCGGGAAGCCGATCACTGACGCCAAGCGCGAAGTCAGCCGGGCGGTGCAAACGTTCACCATCGCGGCTGAAGAAGCGAGGCGAATTCCGGGCGACGTCATTCCCCTCGACTGGACGCCGGGAAGCGATTCGCACCTCGGGATTCTCCGAAGATTTCCCGTCGGTTCGGTCCTCGGCATCACGCCCTTCAATTTCCCTCTGAATCTGGTTGCTCACAAGGTGGCGCCGGCCCTGGCGGCCGGCAATTCCATCCTGATCAAGCCGGCTCCCCAGACACCCCTTACAGCCTTGTTGCTCGGTGAAGTGGCGCTCGAGGCCGGTGTGCCTCCCGGCGGACTCAACATCTTGCCTTGCGACAATGCGGTTGCCGAGCAACTGGTCGTGGATTCTCGGTTCAAACTGCTCAGCTTTACCGGAAGCGCCGCCGTCGGATGGAAACTCAAGGCGCTGTGCGGAAAGAAAAAGGTCGTCTTGGAACTCGGAGGCAATGCAGGGGTGATCATCGAGCCTGACGCCGATTTGGAACTGGCGACACAACGCTGCGCGGTCGGCGGGTTTGGGTATGCCGGTCAAACCTGCATTTCCGTTCAGCGGATTTTCGTCCATCAATCTGTTGCCGATTTGTTCACAACCAAACTGCTTCTGCAGGTCGCCCGGTTGAAATCCGGCGATCCCAACGACAGCGCAACGGTCGTCGGGCCTTTGATCGATCAAGCCGCGGCACATCGCGTCGAGGACTGGGTGGCAGAGGCCGTGTCGCAGGGAGCCCGCGTTCTCCTGGGCGGCAAGCGGATGGGGTCGGTCGTCGACGCAACCGTTCTGGGCAATGTCACGCCGGCAATGAAGGTCTCCTGCCGGGAAGTCTTCGGACCGGTCGTCACCGTCACGCCGTATCGGGAATTCCGGGAAGCCATTGAGGCGCTGAACCGATCGGACTACGGACTGCAGGCGGGTATCTTTACGCGCGACGTCGACAAAATTTTTTATGCGTTCCGCCGGCTGGAAGTGGGAGCGGTCCTGGCCAACGAGATTCCCACTTTCCGCGCGGATCATATGCCCTACGGCGGAGTGAAAGATTCCGGCATCGGGCGCGAAGGTGTCGCAGCTGCGATGGAGGATATGACTGAGCCCCGTTTGCTGGTCATGAACCTGAGGCCGCCTTCCGCCGGTGGATAGCTAAAAAAATCATCCGGGATATTGCGAACAGCCGGTATTCTTGATACAACAGCGGCCCAGTGCGGCCACGGTGGGTGGGTTTTGAGGTCTGTCTTGTTCGTTTGGTTCCGCCTCGTAACGAGATAACCCAGCGCAACGAGACAAACCGGATCAATCAGCAGGGGGGAGACGATGGTACCTACGCATATGTTTCTCACGAGAGGAGTCGGCGTCCATCGGGAAAAGCTGGCCTCTTTCGAGCAAGCGTTGCGAAGCGCAGGGGTGGCCTACTGCAATCTTGTCAGCGTCTCCTCGATTCTTCCTCCCAACTGCAAGATCATCCCAAGAAAGCGCGGCGAGAAGCTCTTGAATCCCGGCGAGATCACCCATTGCGTCATGGCGCGATCAGAAACCAACGAACGGAACCGGCTCGTGTCCGCTTCAATTGGATTGGCGATTCCGACGGATCGTCGCACATACGGGTATCTCTCCGAGCATCATGCCCATGGAGAAACCGACGAAGAAACCGGGGAGTACACCGAGGATCTGGCGGCCCAGATGCTGGCGACAACGCTGGGCGTCGAATTCGACCCCAACATCGCGTGGAAAGAACGAGAGCAGGTCTTCAAGATGGGCGGGAAGATCGTCAGAACATTGAATATTACTCAGTCGGCGATCGGCAAGCCCGGGAGGTGGACTACCGTCGTTGCTCTGGCAGTCTTCATCCCTCTGGAAAATCTCCCGAAACGGTCCCGCCGCTGACAAGACGTTGACGCGCATCGGAACTGATCGGGGCGGGCCCGTCTCTCATCCTGTGAGCGCACACCAATGACGCTTCCCGCCGGCTGGGAAGGGTACGAACACAACTTTCTCGGACTTGAGGAGCCCTGGTGCCATCCAAACCAGGCTGGCATTTACGTCCTTCCTGCACCCTACGAGCATACCTCGAGCTACGTTCCCGGGTCCGACAAGGGGCCGTCCGCCATTATCCAGGCGTCCCATCAAGTCGAATTCTACGATGAAGTGCTCTGTTGCGAGCCGTACAGAGAATGGGGGGGCATTGCGACCGTTCAGCCGTTGGATCTGGGAGGCAAAGTCGATCAACAGGCGGTCGACGCGATCGAAGCATTCGTCCGCCCCCACGTAGGGACGGGACGCTTTCTTGTGACTTTGACCGGTGAACATACGGGCGCGTTGGGGGCCATTAGAGCCCATGCGAAGAAATATCCTCGTCTCTGCGTCGTGCAAATCGACGCGCACGGGGATCTACGGCATGCCTATCAGGGGAATCCGTACAGTCATGCGAGCGTCATGGCCCGCGTCGTTGATGACGGCCTGCCGCTGGTCCAAGTCGGCATTCGATCAATTTGTCCCGAAGAGATTGATCGGATCAAGCGCACCAGGACCATCTCGACTTTTTTTGCCGCTTCGCTGCTCGATCCCTCAGGTCCCTATGAAGGAGAGGCTTCACGATGGATTCCCGAGGTTGTGAAGGCCTGCAGCGGGCCGGTATATCTCACGTTCGACTGCGATGGATTGGATGCCTCTTTGGTACCGGCATTGGGCACGCCGGAGCCCGGTGGATTGGGCTGGTACGATACCCTGAATCTGGTCACTGCGCTGGCGAACGGGCCGGGCATCCTCGGGATGGACATCAGCGAAATTGCCCCGATTGAAGGGTTCGTGGCGCCGCAGTTCTGCGTGGCTCGACTCATCTACCGGATGCTAGGGCGGATCAGAGCGGGCCGCCGCGTGCACTAGCAGGATGCTGAAAAACGCCGCGAGGGCGACAGTCCCCAGGCCAACCTCGTGACCAATACCATCCGCATCAATAAATTCTTCACCCAGCAAGGAATCTGTTCTCGACGGGAAGCCGATCGGCTCATCGAAACAGGCCGAGTGACTGTCAATCGGCGGACAGCCAAGCTCGGGGATCAAGTCGGCCCCGGCGATGTGATCGCGCGGGACGGCGAAATCATTCCCTGGGGACAGGCGCCGATCTACATCAAGTATCACAAGCCGGTCGGGGTGACGACCACCAGCGAGGCGCATGTGCCGAGGAACATCATCGCGGAGATCGGACACCCGGAACGCATCTTTCCGATCGGGCGATTGGACAAAGACTCCTCCGGCTTGATCCTGCTCACGAACGACGGCGACATCGTTAATGCCGTACTGCGCGCGGAGCACGGGCATGAGCGGGAATATGAAGTGACGGTCGATCGCCCCTTTGATCAAGCATTTCTCGACCAGATGGCAACCGGTGTGACGATCCTCGGGAGTCGAACCAAACCCTGCCGGATGGAGCGTCTGGGTGCTAAACGGTTTCGCATCATTCTGACCGAGGGCCGGAATCGACAGATCAGGCGGATGTGTCGAGCGCTCGGATATCGCGTCCTCGCCCTGCATCGGGTCCGGATCATGCACGTGACGATCACGGGGTTGATGCCTGGAAGGTGGAAGCCGTTGACGGCGGAGGAACGCGCCGGGTTGCTTCTCGCGGTCGGTCGCGGTGCGGGCGAGGAATAGTTGAAATCGAGGGGCGATTTATTCTGATCTCAGGGCGGGATTCCGGTGATCGCCGGAAATGGGAAGTGCGACGGACGGCGCACTTTTCTGCGACGTAACGAAATCGTTGTCCGGCGCGCGAGGCGGTCGCCGTTTCGACAAGAACAGGTTCAGGAAGGCGATAAAGAAACTGCCGCCTACGAGCATCAGACTGGTGTCCTGAATCGCCTTCGTCCCTTCGTCCCGCATGTCCTTCGCCACGTCGGCTACGGTGTCCAGCAGTCGATCCAGCGCCAGGCTGACCTGAATCATCTTAGGGCCGCCGTTGTCCGACGCATGCTCTTCCGCTTTCCGTCGCAGCGATTCACGTTCCGACGGGGACGCCGCTGTCCATTCCTGCGTCAAAAATTCCACCGTGGTGCTGGCGACGGAAAAGTACTGGTCCAGGCTTCGCCGCACCGCCTCGATGTCCTCCGGTTCGCTCCGTCCGCTCCGGGACACGCGTAGCCCGGCCGCTGCATATCGATCCACCGCCAATTGAATACGGGAGCGCTGCGCCGGCAACGAATCCGTGATGCGCTCGAACTCTTTCTGGTTGTCCGCTTCCAGCGCTCGGATGATGGTGTTGCGATAGCGCATCACATCCGCGGAAATATGGGCGAGGTCTGCCGCGCCGAGGGTGTATTCCGTGTACATGATGCGTAGATCCTGATCGACGCGGCTCAGCGCCTGTCCGCTGAGCCAACCCAACCCGGCGATCAACAGGCTGATGACGACCTGTGGCGCGCTCGGTTTGAGCGACAGAAGCCATTGGACAAGACGCACGACGCTACCTCCTCAATCCAAAATCAGTCGTCGATCGACATGCGGAGTCAGGTTGGGGTCGTTCGAGACAAAAATCACCGACCAGGGTTCGTCCTTCGAGCAGACGCGCCGAAGCACCGTTTCACGCAGCGCCGGCTGCAGATTGTGAAGAATACCGTCGAAGATGAGGATCTGCGGTCGGCTCAAAATGGCCCGGGCCAGCAATATTCGCATGATGTGAGTCGGGGCGAAGATTTTTCCCGGCGTGCGAACGTGGGTTTTCAGTCCCTGCGGCAACGCATCCACGTCTTCTTCCAGTTCCGCAAAGCGCAAAGCCCAACGCACGTCGCCATAGGGAATGTAGGAGCGTCCCAGCACGATGTTGTCTTCGATTGTCCCCTCGAAAAGCGACAACTGGGAGTCGATCATGAAGCCGCGGCAACGGTTGATGGCATTGAGCTCGAGATGCCGGAGGTCGACGCCGTTGTAACGGATGACCCCGCCGGTCGGGGTCTCCAACCCGGCCAGCACACGAGCCAGCGCGGTTTTGGCGATCGTCGTGCTGGCGTAAATTCCGATCTTTTCACCGGGCGTCACTTCGAGGTTGAATTGGCTGAACACGGGAGCCAGACCGGAGTGATGCACCTCGAGGTCTTTGCACGTGACGCGAATGCCGTGAATCGTCGGATCCGGAAGGGGGACTGACAGAGCGGTGGAGGCCTTGTCTCTGGACAGCGAAAACAAAAAGTCCAACTCGGTCAATCCCGTCAGAAAATAATAGATATGCCCCATCCGCTTGACCACCCCGTCGAAACTGGCGAGGAGACCGCTGACGACGACTTCCGCGGCGACCAGTTGTCCAAGCGTCAATTGTCCGATCGAGACCAGCCATCCTGCCGTGGCGATGAGTCCGCTCTGCGCGACCGCCTGCCAACCCACCGATCCCAAATATTGGCGGATCAGGATACCGAACCGGACCTGGCGGGTTTCAAGGTACTTGCCCACCAGTTCGTCGGTCCGTTGCATCAGAATGGCCTGGCTGTCGGTGGCTTTGAAATGCAATAAGTTGTAGGAGATTTCCTGCATCCAGTGCAGCGTCTCGTACTTCGCGTGGGACATCTCGATGGTGGCCTTGAGCCCGCCGTGAGACAGGAGAAAAAAGACGACGTTGAATCCGGCGAGCAACAGCGCGGCGTACAACAGGAAGTACGGATGATAGAACACCAGAATCGTCAGACCGACCGCACCTCCCACCACCACGTCGATCAGATCGACCAAAAGCACGGAGAGCGCCCGCTGCATGAACACCGATTCCATGAAGTAGTTTGCGTAGCGTGGCCTGAATCCCAAAAACTGGAGATGCGGCAATTGTTCGGCCATGCCGATGGCTACGCGGGTAAAAAAGCGGCGCTCCAGCATTTCGACGGCGTAGTATTGAAGGGCCTTGAAGGCGCCGACGAACAAGAGCGCTGCCACCATGATGCCCGCCAAGGTGATGATCGTGACCGGTTGGATGGCAAAGGCGAAGGTGTTGACCAGTTCTTGGACCGTCAACGGTACGATCAGCGAAAACAGCCCGATTGCCAGCGAATAGGAAAAGACCAGCGCCAGAAGGCGCCGCTCGAGACGAAAGACGACGCCGACATATCCGAGGACCGACTGGATCAGATTAGGCCGACCGGCCGTGGGAGTTTGCACAGAATCCCGCCTCTTCCGTCAGCGTGACATTCCGGCCATCGAAGGGTTTCATGGCCTAGGATGGCACCCGATTATGTCACGAGACAACATTCTAACGCTATCAAAGCACAGGAGAAAAAGCCACTTCTTCCCGTATGGGTTCAGTCTCGGGCGCGATAGATAACCGGGATGGCCGCTGCTTCCGACTTGCCCCATGAGCCGATGGCCCATTGGTAGAGGGCCAAGGCCTTTTGATAATCGGCCTTGGCGCGGATAACCTGGCCTTCCGAGTCCACGGAGTTCCGCTCCCTTAAGTTCACGAACAACACGCTGGTGGCGCCGAGGCCGAACCGGAAGCGCTCCCCGTCTTCCAGCGTTTTCGCCAGGCGGAGTGATTCAACCGCGGCGGAAATCCGTTCTTTTGCCCGCTCAATCGCCGAGAGGGCGTTGTCCACATCGATGACCACCTGTTGCTCGCGGAATCTCTGCGTCAGCACGAAGCGATCGGCCTTACCCTGGGCCTCCAGCACTTCGCCACGGCTCTTGCGTTGCAGAATAGGGATCTTGAGTTCAATCCCGAAGCGATAGCCGAGACCCAACACGAATTTTTCCGGGGCGCGGGCCGGAGCAGCCTCTGCGTCCAGACTGGGCAGGAGGTTGTTCTTGGCCAACTCCAGATCGATGTTGTTCAGTTTTGCCTCAATGCCGATCTCTTTTACCTCTGGACGCTCCGCTCTCGCTTGAAGCTTATGAGCCTTGACAGTTTCGGGGGTCGGAACGAGCATCTGGGAGGGGAAACTGGGGGCTCGCTCCGATGAGGGCATGGAAGGGGCGCCGTTTTCCCAGAGGAACATCGAGAGCTTCAACTGTTCCTGCTCCACAAATCGTTGCGCGGCGATGGCCACTTCCCGCCGGCGCTGCACTTCCTGATTCGCTTCGACCACATCCAGCGGAGCCACGGCGCCGGCTTTGGCTCGCCCTTCGACCTGTTTGAATCGATCATCCGCGACTCCGACGGCCCTGCGCTGCACTTCCGCAAATCTGACCGCCGCGACCCAGTCCCAGAACTGCGTGGCCGCAGCAAGGAACAGATCCTGCCTGGTTTGAGCGATCTTGATGTCGGCTCTCGGATCCGCCAGCTCCGATCGCTGCAGCTCCGCATTCTCGGGATTGACCATCAAGCCCTTTAGCAGGGGGAAAAATCCACCGAGGATCACCTGACCGGTACCGTTGGCAAATCCGAGATCCGGAATCTTGGCCGGGCCGTTGATGACTCCGCGGATACCGGCGGCTCCCCGGAATCCCCAGGGATGTCGCGCTTCAACTATCGAGTCATTGAATCCCTTCGACTGGCTTCCCAGTTCGGGATTGGAGCTGGAGATGAATCGCTCGAGCTCCGTATCGTTGATAAAGACCGGTTCAAAGGCTCCCAACGCTTTCAACATTTTGCCTCGCGCCATAATCTTCTCCGTTCCGGCCCCCTTGAGCAGCGGGTGGGATCGATCGATCCAGGCATGGATTTCGTCCACGCTCAAAGGAATCGGAGGGAGAAGCTTGCCGCCTGGCGGAGGTTCTCCAACGGCCATCGCCGGAGACCAGCCGAGCGCCGCGAAGATTACAGTGAGACACAGGATGAATCGAACATGCATGGCGCACACTCCTTTCCTCTACACATGACGCGCCGCCGGATTATCCCACCGGCGGCTGGATGACAAGGAAATCGATTGGGAACGGGAGAGACGAGGCTGAAGCGTCTGCGCAATTCTTACTTGGCACCCCGTCCTGCCTTCGGCAAGAGGGTGTCAATGAGACTCGGAGGACGTTCCTGATAGTCCGGCGGAAAGAGATTGAACCGGCGCCAGAGTTCGTACCAGAGGGGGACCCGATTCAGAATGACCCATCCCATGGCTTTGGTTCCCTGACGCACATGCTCTTGAGGAGGCCAGGCACGATCTTCCGGATCCGGCACGACCCAGAAACGGAAGTTTCCTTTTCCGTCATCGACCTGATCCACGACTTTGATCACGCCGCCATAGGTGCCTGCCATCAGCTCCGGCCAGGCCGGAAGGGGAATGGCCGGAATGCCGTAAAACAAGATGCGGACTTTTCTTCCCACGTTCAGGAGCGGAGCATCCAGACCGTCCGCCGTCATCTCAATGGCTTTGTCGGCGCTGGTCGGCGAGACGCGAACGATTTTGTCACCCTGCCGGACGGTTTCTCCGGCGCCCGCTTGCACCATTTTCACCACAGTTCCGTCAATGGGAGCCAGGATACGGCTGGCGCTCCGTCGTTGCTCAGCGTTGGACATGCGCAGAGAAACGTCCGCCAGTTGATCTGCTGCTTTGGCGGCCTCAGCCACAGAGGCGTCGCGCGAAGCTTCGGCGTCGAGCAGCCGTTGAAGCACTTCCGCATTGACTTGATCCCGTCCGAAACTCAAGGCCTTCATGCCCTGTTCCGCCGCTTTCAGGTTGGCTTGCGCCCCGGTCAGATCGGCCTTCGAGGCAATCGCCCCCTGGATTGACACTTCCAGCTCTCGCTGCGAAACGAGTCCCTGCTCGGCCAACTGCTTATGCCGATCAACATTGAGTTCGGCGGTGGCCACGGCGATCTTGGCCGCTTCGACTTTCTGATAGGCTTCCCGGACCTTATTCTCGGCCTCGACCACTCGAGCCTGGGCGGAAGGGACGGCCGCTTTCACCAGGTTCTGCATCTCCCCGATGCGTTTGTCCAATTGCTCGGCTCGCCCCAATGCGGCCTTGCGGGTGTCCGCCAGGGCGGTGCGCCGCTGCTCGAGGAACGCCAGCAGGTCCGGAGACATGAAATTGGGATCGTAATCGTCCAACTCAAGAATCAGATCGCCCTGCTTGACGCGGATTCCTTCGAAGACATGCCATTTCTTGATTCGACCGGTAATCTGGGCTTCGATGTCCTGCGGCCGCTCATACGGAGTATAGGCGGACAGTTGGCCGGTCACGGTAATGGTCTGGGTCCAAGGGACGAAAGCAATGATGAGAACAAAGAGGAGAATGAGCTTGAGCGCGAGCTTGGAAGAGAACTTCAGACGCTCGGGGATTTGTACTGCTTCCCAGGCCTGCAGTTTGCTCGATGCGGCGAGGTCGTCGATGGCGATCTCGTCCAATCCGGTTGGCTGTTGGACGATCGACCGAACCTTGTGGCGGAAACTTTCTCCGATGCCTGCCACTGAGTCCTCCCCGGTACCGGACGGGGCTGGTTGGGAATAGACCTTCATCATAGAGGAAAGTGATCCAAGCGGTCAATTTCTCTTCAAAGATGCGCGCAATGCCCAGAGGATAACCTTGACCCGTTGCGGGAGAATCGCTAAGGTGGGAGCCTGTTACAGATCGAATCACGGAGACCGCCGTCTTGCCCCGTTCCAAGAAAAAGCCAGCCCGACCGCGTCAGCGGTCCTGCGCTTCCCAGCCTCTCGTAGGGATACTGGGTGGCAGTAAGTCGGACTTTCCCGTCCTGGAAAAAGCCGTCGCAGTCCTGAGCGAACTCGGCGTTCCTCATGAGCTTCTGGTCGTCTCTGCCCACCGGACGCCCGATCGATTGTTCGCCTACGCCGAACAGGCGGCTGGTCGGGGAATCGAAGTGATTATCGCCGGAGCGGGGGGAGCGGCCCATCTGCCGGGGATGCTCGCCGCCAAAACGCATCTGCCGGTCATCGGGGTTCCCATCCCGACGGAAAATCTTCAGGGGCTGGACTCGCTGCTGTCCATCGTACAAATGCCCCGCGGCATTCCCGTCGCCACCGTGGCCATTGGAGGAGCCGAGAACGCCGGGTTGCTGGCCGCGCAGATTCTCGCCGGCCGGTATTCTGACATTGCCGTCCAGGTGAAGAATTTTCGCAAGACTCAGACTGACAGCGTGCTCAATAGCCCCGAAGCGCAGGGCATGGTCGACGGAGTGTCACGGAACTCCGGTCCGCGTCGGCGGTCGTGAATCGGACGGTGATAGAGCCAGGGGCGATTCTCGGCGTTCTCGGCGGTGGGCAGCTTGGAGCGATGTTTGCCGGGGCCGCCCATCGGCTGGGGTACCGGGTGGCGGTCTGGGACCCCGATCCAGATGCGCCGGCCCATCGCCTGGTCCGACATTCCTACCCTCGCCCGTTCGCCGATCGGCAGACATTCGACGAATTCTCCGACCTCGTCAGCGTTGCAACCTATGAGTGGGAAAACGTTCCTGCAGCACTCTGCCGAGAACTTGAGCGGCGGAAACCGGTCCGCCCGTCGAGCGCCGTCCTGGACATCATTCAGGATCGCTTCGCGCAGAAAGCCTACTTGGAGGCGCAGGGCTTTCCCATACCGAATTTCTCAGTTGTGACTTCGCCCGATCACCTGCGTGAGGCAGTCGAACGAATCGGTTTTCCCGTGGTCCTCAAGACCGCAACGGCCGGGTACGACGGCAAGGGTCAGTGGAGGATCAAAAGCGAAACCGACCTGCCGGAAGCCCATCGGGCGATGAAGGAATCGCTTCAACGAGGAACGCGATGGATTGTGGAAGCGTTCGTGCCCTTTGAACGTGAATTGTCCGTTCTGGTGATCCGCGCTGTGGATGGAACCTCGGTCGTGTATCCGACGGCGGAAAACGAGCACGAGGACGGGATTCTTCGGGCCACCATCGTGCCGGCGCGCATCCCGACTCCCCTTGCCGAACAAGCTGGAGCATTGGCCAGACAGGTAATCGAACGACTGAACGGCATCGGTGTCTTCTGCCTGGAACTCTTCCAGCTGCCCGACGGAAACCTTTTGGTCAACGAAATCGCTCCCCGTCCGCACAACTCGGGCCACTATACGCTCGATGCCTGCAGCGTGTCGCAATTCGAGCAACAGGTCAGGGTGATCTGCGATTTGCCGTTGGGCGAGGTCCGTTTGATCACCCCCGCGGCCATGGTCAATCTGATCGGAGATGATGCGGCGAACGTCACGCGTGGGGACGGCTGTCGAGCGCTCTTGACCGTGCCCGGAGCCGTGCTCCATCTCTACGGAAAACGGACGATGCGACCTCGCCGGAAGATGGGCCATGTGACCTTTCTCGCTTCCGAGGCCGAGATTGCTTGGGAGCGGGCGGTCATGTTGCGCGATCGTCTCGCGAAGGCGGCGACCAGCTAGAGGCGCCCTTCGATTCATTCCAAATTCAGAGACATTTTTCGGCCATCAGGCGGCCGTTCGCTTTTGTGACCCTCGTAGAGGCCTTTACCGAACGATATCGGCGCGTCGACGCGCCGGCGATAGGAAAAACAGAGACCTATCGCGCTCCGTTATCGGTACAGGATTTGCTCAGGTCTGTTGACTTGGCGATCCAGAGGCAATTCTATGGTGGGCGCTCCTGCTTCTATGGCCGGGGAATCTCTTCCCGAATGGGGCGCGTACTCTCGCGCCTCGCGTACCAGATATCTCGTCCTTCAATCTCTGGTCGGCGTCATGCTGGCCTATCAGTTGTTGTTTGGCCCCGAGCCGCTCGCAACCCCTGCCAGCAGCAAGCTCATCGTGGCCGGTCTGGCGATCTTGGTCGGCGGTCTGTTCTGCATTCCCCTCTCCATCCTTCATGCTTCATGGTTCAGCGGGCTCCTGGTGGGGATTGATACGGTTTTCGTCACTGCCACGATCTATCTCTCCGGCAATGCGAGAGCGGATCTCTATCTCTCCTATTTTATCCTGATGCTGATCGCCGCCTCCGTTCGGAGGTTCTCGCATGTCATGGCCTTCTCGTTGTTGCTCTGCGCGGGATACGGCGTGGTCCTCTATGAAGGGATCGCGCAGACCGGCGCTATTTCGGTCGGGCATCTGCTCGGTATACCGGTGCTGCTGGTGATGGCCACGTTTTATGGCATGGCGATGGAGACGATCGGCAAAGAGCAGCAGCAAAAAGCGCACTTGCTCGAGAACATCGGGCAATTGAAACAGACGGAAAGCGCCCTGCAGGCCTCCCTCGGCCAGCTTGAAAGCAGGATCGCAGGATTGAAAAGCGACCTTTCAAAAGCCAATGCCCATGTGCAACAGGGACAGATCGAACGGCAGGAACTCGAACGACAATTGACGGACGCTCAAAAGATGGAGGCGGTGGGGCGAATCACCGGCGGCATCGCCAATGAGTTCAGCCATCTCTTCTCGGTGATCGGAAAGCAAACGGGCGTCGTGCTGTCCCGTCTGAGGCCGGACGATCCGCTCTATGCTCCGGTGGACGAGATTTTTCGTAGAGGGGAACAGGCGGCGGCCCTGACGGCGCAATTGGCCGTGCTCGATGTCGCGCACAAGCAATTCCGGCAGGTCCTGTCGATCAAGACGGTGGTGGAGGAGCTGTCCGGAGTGATTCGCGGTCTTCTGCCTGATCGAATCGAGTGTCACATTGCGATTGCCCCGACCGTTCCCCATGTCGAAATCGATCGGGAAGGACTCGAGCAAGCCCTGCTGAACGTCGTGGTGAACGCCCGGGACGCAATGCCTGCTCGCGGCCGACTCTGCATCGACGTGACTCAGGCGCAAAGCAGGACGGAGCGGCAGGCCGTTTCCGGCGCCAAATCATGCGGATCGATCGCGGTGATTCAAGTGAGCGATACCGGCAGCGGCATGACCCGGGATACGCAATCCCGCATGTTCGAGCCGTTCTTTTCGACCAAGGAAACCAATGTGGGGCTGGGCCTGACGGCGGTGTATGGCATCGTCAAACAGCATGGCGGGCAGGTCGATGTGAGCAGTCAGCCTGGTCAAGGCACGAAGGTCCGGATCTCCCTTCCCGCGGTTGAGGCGTCCAAGATGCAGGCCGGTTCGGCTGTTGCCGCCCTGTCGGCCAGGGGGGAAGAGACGGTGCTCTTGGTCGAGCCTCATGAGATCGAGCGGAAGTTGGCGCTGTCGACGCTCCTGCGACACCGGTACCGGGTGTTGGAGGCCAGCTCGCCTGTTGAAGCGCTCATGCTCGCACAGCAACATACGGGTGGATTGCACGTGGCGGTCAGCGGGTTGATCATGCAGGAAATCAATGGGAGAGATCTGGCCAGGCGGTTATTGAGACAATACCCGACGATGAAGGCGCTGTTCGTATCCGGCTATGACGACGAAGCGATTCTTTCTCATCGCATCAACAGGCGGTTCCTCTTGCGGCGCCCGTACCGGCAAGCTGGCCTGGTTGAGAGGGTGCGCGAGCTGATCGACACCTAGAGTCTCACCTGCCGTGTCATACATCCCGCCGGCGCGTTCTCTCTGGAGCGAAAAAGGGAACCTCCGGGCGCTTGAATAGCCCGATCAGGAGCATTCCTGCCACGAATCCTCCGATATGCGCGAAGAAGGCGACGCCCCCGCCGCGCGACCCGACACTCATTCCTCCGCTCAAGAGCTGCGTGGCAAACCACATCCCCAGCACGACTCCGGCAGCGACCCTTGCCGTGCCGATGCCTGGTATGAAAACGAGCACGTGGGCCCGGGGAAACAGGAGCACATAGGCTCCCAGCACTCCTGAAATGGCGCCGCTGGCTCCGACCATCGGAACGGTGGATGTCGGATCGGTGAGCGCGTGGCTGAGCGCGGCCAGGATGCCGCAAGCCAGGTAGAACAACACGAACCGGGCATGTCCCATGACGTCTTCGATGTTGTTGCCGAAGATCCAGAGGTAGAGCATATTTCCGATCAGGTGCATCCACCCGCCATGTAAAAACATACTGGTGATGAGCGTTGCGTAGGCAGGGATGGCGACGGTCGGGAGTTGGGCCTCTCCAAACACGAGGGCGGGGATGGCTCCGTACTGAAACACGAACAGCTCGCCGGGCTCGTTGGGTAGGTTGGCCTGATACAGGAAGACGAGGACGCAACAGAGGATCGTCGCGATCGTAACGAGCGGCGTGCCCTCCGTCGGATTATCGTCGTGGAGAGGAATCATGCTGCGCGGGCGTCACGACGCGCCACGACGGCGGTTCAGGACAGGACGGGGGAGGGCAGGATTGTCGGGCAACGATCCGTCTGGTCCGAGCGGCACGGAAAAACCCGCGGCGTGGGTATGGCCTCCCCCGCCGAATGAGGCGGCGATCGATCCGACATCCGTCCCGTCTTCTCTCGAACGCATGCTGTAATACCGGCGCCCGTCGCGATCGTGCCAGATGAGACAAAACGGATACTCGGTGGACAGCCGTTCTCCAATTTGGCTGGTGAGCACCGCGCTTTGGACCGAGGGGACCGTCGCCCCTTGAAACTCAACCAGCACGGCCTGAGCAGCCAGCTTGCTGACGATCTCGCCTTCGTATCTCAATATTGCCCGACCTTCCTGTTCCAGTTCTTTCTGCGTGAAGCGATTCCACAATTGAAAGTCGAAGGGGTACGAGGCGATAGCCGCATTGATTTCTCGGCTGTCCGGCAGGGCCCAGGTCCAGAGGTCCTTGTCCTGAATATATTCCAAGAGCCAGGGAACGGGATGATCGTGCGTCCATTCCCAGGCGAGCACCGCGCCCGACTTCTTCAGATCGAAATAGGCATAGGGCAACCCTGCGAGGGCTTTTTCCGCTGTAATGTGATGGTCGAGGACGAGAAGCGCGTTGGTATCGCCGGCCATCGCCTCAAGCCGATCGCGAGCGTAGCTGAAATCGACGATCACGACTTGCTGATCGGTTAGCCCCTCCGGTGGAGGATTCCCATGCTTCACCGGAAGATACCGAGCGGAAGGGAACCGACGCCATAGAGCCCAGGCGGCTCCGAACCCATCGGCGCATTCGGCATGGTACAGCACGACAGTCGGGGGAAAGGAACGAAGGTGCTTGGAGGCGGATCCGGACATAATAAGGCGGAGCATACCATGCGCTCCGCCGCGACTAAAGACTCAATTGCTGAAAGTAAATTAAGTATCCGTCAGGGTGTTCAAAAAGGCCGTTCAGCGCGGCCGCAGCGAGCGAGAGTCCGAGTCGTACGTTTTTCGGTACGTCGAGGAGTTGAGCGATGCGAGAACAAAGCTGGCGGCCTTTTTCAACACCCTTCTACAGGCGGTTGAGGTGGTCGATCAGCTGACGGAGCCGGCTCGCGCTTCGGCGGTTGGAGAGGAATGCCAGGCGAGGAAGACCCGTGAGTTCCGGTTCATCGAGTTCTTCCGGGAGATGCCCTCGCAGCTCGAACGTGCCCTCCGACAACAGATCGCTAAACCGGTCGTGCAGCGCGGCCACTTGAGCCGGCGAGATGGATTGCGTCAACCGCATGACCAATTGCCTGCCGACGTAGCGGATGGAATGGAACCGCCGGTAAAAGGTCCGGATTTCTTCGACCGCCTCATCAGCCGAGTTTACGATCTTGTAGAGGCTGAAATCCTCAGGGCTGATGAGCTGTCTGGCCAACAGCTGTTTGGTGATAAAGGCGTTCCATTGGTCCCAATAATCGCAGCCCGGAGCTTGAAGACAGACGATCGGCTGCGGATCGCTCTTCCCGGTCTGAGCGAGCGTCAGGATCTCGAATCCTTCGTCGTGCGTGCCGAATCCGCCTGGAAACAGGGCGATCGCATTGGCTTCCTTCTGAAAAATCAGTTTTCGGGTGAAGAAATACTTGAAGGTCACCAATTTGGGATCGTCGGCGATGGTGGCGTTCGGCCCTTGCTCGAACGGCAGCATGATGTTCACGCCGAAACTGTTCTCCCGGCCGGCTCCCTCCTGCGCTGCGCGCATGATACCGTCCGCGCCGCCGGTGATGACCATGAACCCTTCTTGGACAATCTTTCGGGAAAATTCGGAGGCGAGCCGATAATTCGGGTCGTCTGACGCCGTGCGGGCCGATCCGAAGATGCTCACTTTTCGTCGGTCGCGATAGTCGTGAAAGACGCGGAAAGCGTGGCGCAGTTCTTTAATGGTGCGATTGACAATCTTCAAGTCGAGCGCTTCCAGATGTGAATCATGTAGCCGGAGGACGCCGGCGATCAATTCCTTGATAAGACCGGCATGGAGGTCATCCTCAGGGCTGTCCAGAATTGTTCGAATCTGACGGAGCATCTCGTCGTTCGAGGGCATAATGCGGGAACGGCTGGTGGTGGCTTTCATGGGGTTGTCCATTTCATCGAATCAGCTGGTGTTGTGAGGAGCTCAGAAGAAAATTCTATCAACTGATCGTTGATTGGTCAAAGCAAGCCGGCTTCTTGGGCAATCACGAACGTTGGGGAGATGAAGGCAATGCCTGGAGCGCCCAGGCTTTCAGGCGGGCGAGATTGGCGTTCGAAGGGTCGATGAACTGGATCTCGGCTGCGGCCAGTCGTTTCCCGGAGGCGTCATTCGGTTCGGCCGAAAGGAGGTCGCTGTTCAAGATTTTGCCGTGGATGGTGAGCGGCGTGTTTTGCCCCGGCAAGGAAAAGGCAAGGACAATTCGACTCCGGGCCGCGACTCTCGTTCCCGATTGCACCAGGGCCCCAAGATGACTCAATTGCAGGATGACGGCGTTGAGCGCGCGCGGTTCCGCGGGCTCGTCTCCCATCACGGTCACCACTGCCGGAATTTTCGTCGCTCGACGGGGAGGAGTGAGCATCAGGTCGTGGGCGGTGAGCACTCCGACGGGCTGGTTCTGTTTGGTTACGATCAAGAGAGACGCTCCCGTGGCCAGCATGAGGGTCGAAGCTTCTTCCAGCGCCTCGTCGTATTCGATAAATTGAACGGGGCGCGTCATGATGGTGCGCACTTCGATCTCGTGCGGCTCGAGCCCCTGAGCCACGACTTTCCTGACGATATCGGTGGGCGTCATCACGCCGAACCTGGTCTCCGTGTCTTTGACCAGCAGACAGGGAGCCTGTTCACGCTCCAGCATCAAGGCTGCCTCGCTCACAGAGACATCGCCGGGCACCTGCACGACTCCTGGTGTCATCATATGGGCTACCACAATTGGTACGGTTGCTGTCTTCTTCGGGGGTCGTTCTTCGAGGCCGGCCATCGGTTGCCACCCTCTGCCGAGTCGTCCTGCAGGATTCGTGAGGGCGTCTTCCCGTCGGCGTATGCCAAGTATAGCAGACGGGTCTCCTCACTCAGAGGATCCACTTCCCTTGTCAAACAAGGGGTTCGGAGACTAGACTAGGCCAAATTTTGTGCTAGTACAAGAGGTTCTCAATGGTTCCATTCAGATCGGTCGGTGAAGAGTTTAATGGCCGGGTTCAAGCGATCCCGAGTCTAGGTCTCGGCCTTTCGGTTGACTGCTATACTCCCGACCTCTTCGACCTTATGAAGACGCTATCGATCGCCGACCTCAAGCCTGCCTATCTTGAGCTTTTCAAGTCCAGCGCCAAGACTCTGGAAATGGTGCGACGGCATTTCCCGGATATGCCTATGGCCTACCACGGTGAAGGGCTCTGGATCACGCAACCGGATTTTCCTGATTCTCCTTGTCTTGATGAGGACGTGAGGGAGACTGTACGACAACTTGGAACGATTCAGAGTTATTGGCTGAACCATGAATGTGCGACCAAGCAGATGGCGGGATACTCCTTCGGAACATACCTCCCTCCTTTATATACGGTAACAAGCGCCGGCGTCACCGCCGACAACATTGCGCTTGTGCAACGAACCGTCGACCTGACGTGGGAAGGCGGTGCCGAAGCCCCATTGTTTCTCCTTGAAATGGCCCCGCTGACCTATTTTTCAGCCGGCACCATCGGGATTCCTGAGTTCTTCCGGATTGTGACGGATCGCGTGGCCTGCGGGGTTGTGCTGGATATCGGACATCTCTGGACCCTCTACCGGTACAGCGCCGTCAGACGGAAAGAGCGGCTCGAGCAATTCGTCGGGCGATTTCTGGAGGCCTTTCCACTTGAGCGTGTGGTGGAAATTCATGTGGCGGGATTGGCTGAGCATGACGCGGGGCGGACTGGTGATAACCCTGAGATGCTGCCCGCTTGGATCGATGCCCATGCCGCTCCGATCCCGTCGGTGTTATGGGCGATGCTCGAGCAGGTGCTGGTCCATCCGGGACTCGTCAACCTCCGGGCTGTCGCCTTGGAGGTCGATACCAAAGCGATCCCCCTGATCGTCGAGGAGTTCCAAGGGACGAGTCGGCGATTTGGTGAGATGATTCGCGGAAAGATGGCTCAGACCGTGATCCCGGCCGGTCTCAAATCGCGAGAGTCGCAGGCGTCTCTGGATTCATCAGCGCCGACGGCAACGGAGCGCAAACAACTCCTGGATGACTATGACCGGTACGCGAGAACTGTTTCGGGACTGATGGAACCGACCGGACCTGAGTGGCAGGCCACCAGGGCGGACGGCGCGGGGCTGGATCGATATAGGCGTGACTATCTGCCGAACGAAATCCTCAACTGGGGCGGCGAACTGGCGCAGATGTTTCCGGATGTCTGCCGGGCGTTGGCTCAGCGAGGCATCGCGCTCGACGAGTTCGTGGCCTGGTGGTTTCGGACGCCGCGGCCGGTCGAGCAGTCGTATGATTTTTTTCTTCTCAAGGTCGACCGCTTTGTTCGGTTCGTCGGTGAGCGCGCTCCGGCGGTGCGCCCGCTCGCCGAACAGGAGGGGACGGTCTTACGTCGGGCCTATGCCGACGCGAACGACCCTCTACAACCGGCGCCGATGGCGGAGCTGATTCGATGAGCTTCTGGCACTGCCTCCCACGCCCGATTATCGGCCTTTCCCCGATGGATGGCGTAACGGACGCGGCGTTTCGCCATGTCGTGGCCTTGCAGGGAAAACCGGACGTCACCTTCACGGAATTTACCCATGTGCATGATGTCTGTCGAGGGCCGGAGTTTCTCCTCGACTCGCTGGTCTACAGTGAAGTGGAACGTCCGATCGTGGCGCAGTTGTACGGGAAGGATCCGGATCTCTTCTACCAGGCGGCGCATGCGGTCTGCGAACTGGGGTTCGACGGATTGGACATCAACATGGGCTGTCCCTCGCGCAATGTCGCGTCCTCCGGGTCAGGCGCCGGACTGATACGAACTCCGGACCTCGCCCATGCCATCATGCGCGCCGCGCGGCAGGGCATCGAAGATTGGGCGGCCGGTCGCACGTTGGAATCTGCCGGAATCAAACCGGCGCGGGCCGAGGCCATCAGCCGATTGAACGGACGGCGTCATCCGGCTGGTCCGATCGTCCGGAACACGATCCCGCTGTCGGTCAAGACGCGCCTGGGCTATGACGCCGTCATCGTGGACCGCTGGATCGAGCACCTGTTGCTCGAACGTCCGGCCGTCATATCGCTTCACGGCCGAACGCTGCAGCAGATGTATCGGGGCGAAGCCGACTGGCGCGCGATCGCGCGGGCCGTCGAAGTGACGCGTGGAACCGGAACGATGCTGTTCGGCAACGGCGATGTGCAGAGCTTGCAGGACGTGATACGCCGGGTACGGGAGACCGGTGTCGACGGCGTGCTCGTGGGGCGCGCGGCCTTGGGAGCGCCGTGGTTCTTCCGAGACAAGGAGAAAGCGCGTCTCGCCGCTCTGGAGCAGGACTCCTCGGGTCCGGAGCCCGTGAGCCCTTCACTGGCGGCACGCTTCGAGGTTCTGCTGGCGCACGCCGGATATTTCGAGCAGCGCTGCGGAACGGATCAGTTTCGACGCATGCGCAAGCATCTCGGATGGTATTGCAAAGGATTTCCCCATGCGGCGGCGCTCAGAGCCGCCATGTTTCGCGTGTCGTCCCTGGCCGATGTGGAATCCGTCCTTGCGGATTATCGATCCCACCGCATCCTCGATGTCCACCAAGAGCCGCAGGCATCCGTTTCGGGTTCTCCTACGGAAGACCTCAGTTCCTTGGCTTCCCGATGCGGGTAGTTCTGGCTTCGACCTCGCCCCGCCGCCGCGCGTTGCTCGAGCTGCTCGGCATCTCCTTCGAAGTCTGCAGTCCTTCGTGCGACGAATGTCTTGTCCCCGGACGATCCGCCAGAGAATCGGCCTCATTCTTTGCGCAGGCCAAGGCGCACTCAGTGGCTCAGGTCGATTCGGAAGCCATTGTGCTCGGCAGCGATACCTTGATTGAGCTGGACGGGGTGGTGATCGGGAAACCGAGCGATCTTGATGAGGCCCGCAAGATGTTGCGAGCGCTCGCAGGCCGCCGACATCTGGTGCATACGGCCGTGACCCTGTCGTTCTTCCCGCGTCTCATCGACAGGACGGAGATTGAAACAGCGCATGTATGGATGAAACCGTACGACGCCGGAGCTCATGAACAGTATCTTGCCACGGGCGACAGTCTCGGCAAGGCGGGAGCCTACTCTGTCCAGGGGCCCGGCAGCGACTTGATCGAACGTCTGGAGGGAGACTTCACCGCCGTCGTCGGCCTCCCGCTGCGCCTTGTGGCCGAACTTCTGGCACAAGCGGGCGTGCTGATTCCGGTCGATATCGATCGGTTGTACGACAGCAAACCCTTCGAGAACTGGGCGAGGATGGCCAGGATGTAGCGAACGCGTCGGCGCCCATCCCACTCCGTCGACGCGGGTGATAGCTGATTGCAAAGGCGAAAGGCTTTTCGTACAATGCCGACTCTTATTTGAAATTGTTCTCCGGAGGGCATCATGGGGGCTCATGGGCAATGGGCGAGAGGGATGCTGTTCGTGTTTATCGGAGGCTTGGCGTTCAGTTCAAGCCCGGCCTTGGCCATCGACGTGAAATTATCGATGGATGACGCGCAGAAGGCTCTGGAAGCCGGTCGCGCTCCGATGGACAAAGCGAACTCCCCGGAGGACGTGAAAAAAGTTCTCCAGCAGGCCTCGTTGGCGACCCGCGTCGGCTCCGATCCCGAAAAAGATCCCTGCGGCCCCAGCGCGATTCTACGCACCAAGCGTTATCGTCTCGAGGCCTTCGGCCGCCAGGAAGCTTCCGAGTCCAAGAAGCGGAAAACGGAGATCCGCATGCCGGACGAGTTCATCAAGAAAGTCGTCGACATGCCGAATATGGAAGTGGAAGTTCAACTCTGCGGAGACGATGAATACTTCGCCGAAGGCGCCGTCATCGAAATGCAGCAGGGCACGAAGAAGGTCAAGCCGATCGATGTGGGCAAGGCCGAACGGGGAAGAAAAAATGAAGGCAGCGGACCCGCATACCGCTCGCGATTTACGGCGGTGTTCGCCTACGAGAGCTTCGATCCCAACGCGGCGTCGGTATTCGTGATCAACCTGCAGGACGGCAAAGAAGCCAGAATCAACGCAGATTTTTCCAAGGTGAAGTAGTCGAGCATTCCGTCGATCCCGCCTCCAACGAGCCCCTCTGCCTGAGCAGAGAGACCCGCTTAGAAGTGGTAGGCGACCCCGGCCACCGCGTGAAAAACGGAGTATTGCCCGCTGAGCCCGAACGTGGGGTCGAAGTTCGAGAGATTGGCGAGGTTGTACTTGCCTTCGACAAAGAGTCCCCATTCCTCTGCGATGAGCACCTTAAGGCCGGCTTGCGCATTAAAGCCCGGCGTCCACTGACGACCTTGGATCGAACCGCTGGACGATTGGAAATAGAGCGCTCCGGCGCCGACGCCGACGTATGGTTGCAGCACTTCTCCAGGATAGCGGGCGATCACGTTAAAAGCGACGGTGATGACTCGAAGCGATGATTCTGAAAGTTGTAAAGTTCCTTTGTTTGTGACGGCGATAGGACAGGTCGGATTCGGCAGCCCTTGGCATGGAAGCTGAATCGTTTTGGGGGCGTAATTGATGTCCTGCTGCGTCGTGACGGTCTGGCTCTTGATGGTCGGAGTATTGGTGAAGGCTTCGAGTTCGACGCCCAGCCAAGGCAGTTTCTCTTCCTTGAAGAAATAGCCGACTTTTCCTCCAAACGTCGCCGACGACTTCATGTCGAGATCGGACGTCTTGAAGGTTTGAGTGAGCGTGGCGAGATTGGAGTTGGTGGCCAGGGGAAACTGCTGGTAAGCCAATCTCTCCCCGTAGGTGTTCATTTCGGCATTGGAAATATTGGGCGAGATGCTCTTTCCCCCGAATCCGGCCACGTACCATTCGCCGAAGGCCGGAGACTGCGATGCGACCATCGCGAGTAGGATGAAGGCTGCCAGTACGCTTCGGCCCGGGCCCATTTCCTGTGTCTTCAAGATATATCCTTGGCTGTTGCTCTCACCGAGCGGCGGTCCAATTAGATGAGATAAGTTCTTGTTCCATGCACCGCGGAGCGCCGGTCCCATGAAGCTGCGTAAGGTACAACTCGCGGTGTTACGTCGGGGTTATAGAAAGATTCGCAGCCGGTTAAAAAGTCTCCGGCGAGCGCCACGGCGGTGCAACGCAATGGATGTGCGGAAGAAGATGGAACCGGGTGCAGGATCGACTCTATCGAATCTCGTAGACCAGCGTCGTGGGCTGTTCCTGTCTCACGATATCGACCTTGACGGTTCGCTCGTCCTTGACCTGCTGGAACAGGGTCAAAACCTGTCCGGGATCTCGAACATCGACGCCGTTGACCCGTTTCAGGATATCGCCGGACAGCAGGCCGATACGGGAAAAGAACGAGTCCTGCGTGATAGGCACGATCTGATAGCCGGCAACCTTTCCGTCCACGAAGTGAGGCGTCGCGCGCGCTTCCGACAACAACTTCGAAAGATTCGACACGGCGGCGTTCACTTCCCGACGATCCAAGACGATGCGTCGTTTCGGATCGGGAATGCCGGGCCGCGAAGCGGAGGCTACCGGCAGAGATTCCGATCCCGTCCCTTCGCTCAGACGCATGGGGAGAAATTCCTCTTGCTCGCCCTGCCGGATCAGAATGCCGGATCGCTGCACATCGATCAGTTGCCCTGAATCGGCCACCTGATCGCCGATGTGATAGAGCGCTTGCCGCTTTGAGCCGACCTCCTCGATGAAGGCGCTCGCCAACCGGCCCTGGCCGGACGCGGTTCCCCGCAAGACCAGCTTGGTCGACAAATTCAGCGGCGGCGGGGGCGGCCTATTTTCCGACAACACTTTGTCGTTCTGAACGCTCATATTCGGGGGCAGCGGGAACAATCCGCTCCGCAGAATCACGCGCACGACTTCATCGCGGTCTTCGGCGAGATCAGAACGGGCCGCATCGGCGGAGGCCGCCGGCGCAGCGGGCGGCATGGTGAAGAGCGCCTGCTCGATGATGGCGTTGACCGTATGCGCCACAAGAAAGGTCGACGACAACAGGAGCGCCGATATGATGCCGTATCGATACAAGAAGGAAATTTTCATAGCGCCGATCGCGTTCCGGACAAGATCGAGCCTGCATCCTAGTCGAGCGACGTCAAGGAGACAATGGGGATGGCGGTGAATTAACGGCGGGAGAATCCCTCGGTAATGTTTCTGTAACATCCGAGTTGAAAGATGCTCCGGGAAAGAATCTGACACGGACAATCGGTGCATCCGGGCGCCCAACCAGCATGGATCGACAGGTAAGAACCCCACGACCCATGCGCGGCCGTGTTATCATCCTGAGCGTTACGATGCTGGCGACGATTGCGGAGGTGGGGTTGGCGAAGACACTTCGAGAAGGAGTAAGACCCGTGGCGTTACAGTCGCGGGAAGTCGGGCCCGTTGCCGCGACGCCGAAGGAAGCCGAGAAGAAACAATCTGGCGTTGAGCCGGGCTCTTCGCCGCGCCCCCCCGAAGCCGGGTCAGGGTTTGTCGTCAAGGAATTTCTGGTGGAGGGGAATACCCTCCTGGAGGACGAGCGCCTCCAAACCATTCTCAACCAGCATAAAGGGCCCAACAAGACGATCGCCGACATCGACAAGGCCCGGCAGGAGGTGGAGAAGGCCTATCATGACAGCGGATATCCCACGGTGCTCGTGATCGTGCCGGAACAGACGGTGGAAAGCGGAACAGTCCGGCTGTTCGTCGTGGAAGGCAAGGTGGGCGAGGTGTCGGTCACAGGTAATCAGTACTATTCCCGTTACAACATTCTGCGGAAGCTGCCGTCGATCAAGATCGGTGAAGTCCTGCGCGAAAAGGATCTGGTCAAGGAACTCGACCAGCTGAACGCGAACCCTGACCTGAAAGTCGCGCCGGTCTTGAAACCGGGAACAGAGCAAGGGCTCGTCAACGTCGAACTCAAGACAAAGGATCGCTTTCCCGGTCACGTCCGCATGCAGGGAGACAATCAAGGGCCTCTGACCACGCCGAGGGACCGGCTGCTCGTGGAAGCCCAATTGACCAATCTGTTCGACGCGGATCACATATTAAACGTGCAGACGATCCAGACCCCGACAGATTGGGGGGCGGTACAGACCTACGGTGTCAGCTACGTTGCGCCGCTTCGTTGGCCCGACCATCTGCTGTCGCTGTACGCGTCGAAGGCGATCAGCACCTCGTCGTTGGCCGCCTCGTCCTTGGGGGTGGGCGGCGGCGACGTCGCAATCGGAGGGAATGCGACGGTCGCCGGCATGCGCTATCTGTTTCCGATCTTTTCGGGACCGAGCGGGACACACCAATTGTCGATCGGGGCCGACTACAAGCGGCTCGAAGAAACCACGGCGACGTTTCCTGAAGGATTGGGAACCGCCGTCGTCTTGAGTCCGATCCAATATACGCCGTTCAGCATCGGGTACAACGGTTTCCTGATCGATTCATTGGGAGTGACCAAGCTCGGCTCGAGCGTGAAGGGCTATAAGGCCGGCCTGATTCCCGGAGGAGACACGGAGAACTTCGGAGGAGACCCCAACGATCCATTAAACAGGCCGGGCCGATCAGGCGCCACGGGAAATTTCGTGGTCGTGCAGGGCAGCCTCGATCGGACGCACAATCTTCCCTTCGGGTTCACGCTCAATCTCCATGCGGATGGCCAATGGGCGAACGAGCCGCTGGTCGTGACCGAACAGTACTTTGCGGGCGGGATGGACACGGTCCGCGGGTATATCCAATTCGAAGCACTCGGAGATATGGCCATTCGAGGGCGGGCTGAGCTCACGACGCCGGACCTCATTCCGATTCCCATCGATCGGATCTGGCAGCGGCGGCGATCCTCGGAATGGGAGATCAAGTGGCGGCTCGCCGCCTTCTATGACGCGGCGAATCTCTGGATACGGGACGCTTTGCCGGGCCAGCGGGACCAGTTTCGACTGGAGGGTGTCGGGGCGGGGCTCCGCGTGAAGCTGCCGAAGGACGTCGGCGACCTACGCATCGATCAAGCCTGGGCGCTGCAGAACGGAACCGTGACGAAGCGGGGAGATTCCTTCGTCCATTTTCTGGTGTCTGTGGGGTACTGAAGTATGAGAGAACCCGTCGTGAAAAGCATGACGACCGCGCTCGCCTGTTCACAAATTGCTCTGGCCTCCGCTCCGGTATGGAGTAGCGTCGTCCTTTGCGCGGCGCTGACTGCGTTGCCGGCGGCAGCGGCGGTGTTGCCGGAAAATCCGACCGTCGTGTCGGGTGCCGCCGCGTTTGAATCGACGCCGACCTCCTTGACCGTCCAGCAGAGTTCGGCCCGCGCGATCATCAACTGGCAGTCGTTCAGTATCGCCCAAGGCCACCTGACCGAGTTCATTCAGCCGTCCGCCAACGCCATCGCCCTGAACCGTGTCGTCGGGGTCAACGGCGTGATCCCGCAGAGCCTCATCGACGGCACACTGAAGGCGAACGGCATCGTCATGCTGCTCAATCAGAACGGCATCCTGTTCGGAGGAGGGGCGCAGGTGAACGTCGGAGGCCTGGCTGCCTCCAGCCTCCACATGACCGATACGGATTTTCTGGCCGGCAGCTTTAAGCTGACTCAAATGGTCAAAGACGGGGTGGCTCAGAGCGTGGGGGACATCCGCAACGCCGGCTCGATCACGGCAGGAATGCAAGGTGTCTACCTCTTTGCGCCCAACGTCGAGAACAGCGGTGTCATCACGAGTCCCAACGGATCGATCGTCCTGGCGGCCGGAACGACCGCCTACTTGTCCAACAGGCCAGACGGCCGTGGATTTTTGTTTGAGCTCCAGGCGCCGGCAGGAAAGTCTGTAAATCTCCGCGAGCTCAAGGCAGACGGCGGACAGATCACGATGGCGGGGTTGGTCGTCAACCAACAAGGATTGGCCCAGGCCAACACGGTCCAGACCAGCAAGGGCCGCATCGAACTCATTGCCAAGCAGCCGGCAGCGGCGCCGGCCTCAAGTCCGCTTGCCGCGCTCACCACGAGCGCCGGCAGCGTGACCAAGGCCGATGGCGGTTCGATCAGCGTCCAGGGGCAATCGATCACTCATCAGGGAGAAATGCAGGCCAACGGCGGCTCCGTCGAGATGACGTCAATCGCCGGCACGCAGGCCGGATCCGGTGTTCTCACGACGAGCGCGGGGAGCCGGATTGCCTCAGACGGTGGACATGTCCAACTGGAAGGCAAGGCGATCGATCACGGAGGAATCGTTCAATCCAATGCAGGAAGCGCCCGGAACGGCCATGTCGCGCTCTTGGGGAAGGATCGAATGACGTTCCGATCGACGAGCCGTACGTCCTCCAAGGGAAGCGCCGTCGGGATCACTGACGGCGGGACGATCATCGGGATGGCGTCCGGTCAGAACGGAGAGGTCTCCGTCGAATCAGGGGCGGTGATCGATCTGAGTCCGGCAGCTGGCGGCCAAGGCGGCGAGCTCTGGCTGGGCGATCGCCGGCAATCGCTGCCGCTGATCGGAATCGGAGCCGTAACCGGCGCGTCCCAGACGAAATTGATTCCGATCGACCAGACTGTCGCGACTCTCCCCACTACGGCGGCCAAACGGGATGCTTCCTTCGTTGCCCTGAGCGACATCAGAGTGAGTGGACTTTACGATCTGACGAGTTTGGCGCCCGGCGCTCAATCCGGGAGCCTTCGGCTCTTCGCCGGCCGCGACCTGATCTTCGACAACGCGACGATTCAGAACGACCCCTTCAACTTCGGTCTGTCGCCGCGGGACATCATTGGAGTCGCGGGAGGGAACGTACAGCTCTCCAACTCGACGCTGGTCTCAGGCGGCGGAGGCCATGTGAGTCTGGCGGCGCGAGGCGGAAATATTTCGCTGCTTGACCCCTCCACCGGCGCGCTGTCGAGCATCAGGGTGAAGGGAGGCGGAAATCTCAGCCTGGACGCACAGCGCGATGTGGTGACCACTGTCCGAGTGGACCCGGATGCCAGCGGACTTGTCGATGGATTCGCGCTGGACTCGAATCTGCAGGGAATCGTGATCGACGGCACCAAGACGACGGCGGCGGATGGAACCAGGTCCGGCAACGGCCTTCTCACCATCAAGGCAAGAGAGGGCGATCTGGTCGGCGGGCAGTTGCTCGGCACGCCGCGAGGCCCGGGATTCGTCGTCCGCAACGCCGACGCGGAGGTGTTAGTCGGCGGAACGGTCGGCAAGACCAACCTTCCGCTTGATGCTAACGGCCTGCTGCCGGATGGAACGATCATGACCGCGCAGAAGCTGACCGAAGATGTGCGTGGATACGTGGATGTGGCGATGACCGACGCCCACGTGTCGATCTCAGCTCAGGGGAATGTCTACCTGCGTCGAGCGCGGGATTCCGGGCTCCTCTTCGAGCCGCTCACGGGCGGTGACTCGGCCTCCCCATACGATATCGGGCGCCATGGCTTCCCCGCGGAAGCGGTCGGGAACAGTCCGCAGTTCAGCAACGGGTTTCAGCACAACCGCCTGACCGTCACGTCCCACCACGGCAATGTCAGCATCAATGCCGATCGTATTTCGTCCGAAGCGGGCCAAACCGAATTGGTTGATGCGGGAACCTATTTCCCCTCTACCACGGACATCCGCGCGCCGCTCGGGACGATCCAATTGCGAAGCGCGATGAATTTCTTCAACGGGCCGAAGGCCTCGATCACATTTTTTGCCGGGCGCCACATTGAGGGTCTGGTGAAGTTTGGCTTGGCTCCCCCTTCATCCGACTTGGTGTTCTGGGTTTATACCGGCGCCGATCTCAATCCTGCCAACTGGCGCGTCGTGGACTTCCGGAAACCGGTGCCACCGGAGCTGCTCCGCTGGGTGGGCGTCGAGCCGCCTGAAGGCGCAATGGGGCTTAGACCTGTGACGTTGCCGGCGGAGTATTTGGAGTCGGTTCCTTCTTCCGTTCCGCTGATTGCCTTAACACAGCAGAATCCGGAGGCCCTGATCGGACTCGACCCTCGGGTCAACAACAACATCACCTTACTCAACTCGCGTCCGGGAACTCCAGATCCTGCGAGTCCGCCGGGCAAGATTGAATTGGCGGCTGGACAGGGCGACATCAAGAATCTGACTCTGAATTTCTTGGATCCGACGTATGTGAAGGAAACGCTCGTGCGGGCCGGAGGAAACATCGAGAAGGTCGCGTTGAAGGCGACGGCGGCGCCATTGGGAATGGAAACAAGGACGATCACTGAACAGGTGCCGCTCCTCCGGGATGCGCAGACGGGCCTGCTGAGGCCGCCGAAGAAGGACGAGGTCATCGCGGCAGGCGACGTCGTGGTCAAGCAAGTGACGCTGACCGTCAACGTGCCCAAACCGGCCGTGATAATGGAGGCTGGGGGCACGATCGATTTGAGCAAGTCCGTTACCTTGGCGGGAAGCAATCCGCCCGCCTCCGGTGTGTTGGTCGTCGGCGATGGAACTGTACATATCACGGCAGGTAAGAATTTAAACCTGGGCGACAGCAGCGGGATCTTCATGCGGCCCGGTGTCACGGCATCCGGTCTGCGCCGTGGCGGTCTGCTCGACATCGCCGTCGGGCAGGATCTGCTGATGACGCAATCCCGTATCGTCACAGACGGCGGAGCAGGCATTGCGATCCATGGAATCGATACCTCCTACATCCCTGGCTATGACAACTCGGCATTACATCCGGTCGAAATTCCAGAGTCACTTCGTGGACCTGTGAATGTGTCATACACGGGAGGGCTTGTTGATGTCGGAGCGACGACCCGCCGCATCCTGGGAGAGGAATCCACCGGCATTCAGGTCCGGGGCGGTGGATCGGTGGGAGTTCGCGCCACGACACCGGTCGTGAATCAGGACGGGTCCGTTACGGTGACCCTTGAACGTGACCCAACGGCGGTCAAGATCACGACTGCGGGGGATGTCAATGTGAACACGTCGCGCATTGCCACCTTTTCCGGAGGCGATATCGTGATCACCTCGCGCGACGGCTCGATCAATGCCGGCAGCGGTGGAAAGAACGAACAGCAGCTGTTCCCCTTGGATATTCCCGTGCTGGACGCAGCAGGACGGCCGATGTTGAAGCCGAACGGCGAACCGGAAACCAGGCGGGAGAATTTCCTGGTGCCCGGGAGCGGCATCTTTACCTATCACCCGCTGGATCCGACCGTCCTCAATTTTCCCAAGTACGATACGCCGGCCATGACGGCGCTGAAGGGCGAGATCAGAAAGCAAGGGTTTCTGGGACGGGACACGACCGGCCTGGAGCAGCAGTTTGAGGCGCTCAACAAAGCCCGGGCCGTAGAGTTCGATCCGATCTTCGAGGAGTTCATCGCGAGAAATCCCGACAAGCCGGAGATCATCAATGGACAGCCGACTGGACGGTTCCTTCCGCTGGAACTGGGCGATGTGTCATTGAATGCCGGTCTGGACATCCTGGTTCCACCGGCTGGTATCAGGGGCAAACGGGTGGATCTTGTCGCGGGCCGCACCCTCGACTTTCAGGGAGGAGAGGTTCAGGGTAAAGTCCGGTTCAAAGCAACCAATTTGACCGGCGATGTGAAAGTCGCCGGCACCTTCGCCGGCAGCTCAAGCGGCGGCGGAACCGTGTCGGTCGCCAATTCTGGTGGCGGTGGCTCGGTCGGTGGGTTGAGCGGAGTCACGGGCGGAGTGGCGGCGACCTCCGCTTCTACTTCAGGCTCCGTCTCGACGGCCCAGAAGGCCAGCGAAGCAGTCCAGGAGACGGCCACTGCCGCGACAAGTCAACAGGCCGAGGCCAAGGCCAAGCAACTTGCGGCAAAGGATGACGAGAAGGGGAAATCGAGCAAAGTGGCCCAATCGATCAAGATGAAACACGGCGTCATCATTCAGGTGGATGTGAAGCCGCGCGCAGGCGGGTAACTCTCAGGTTTGAAAGTTGGCAAGTCAAAAGTTATCAAGTCGGAACAGGCCGGCTGAGTGGTGAGGCGGAAAAGTTAGCAAGTAAGAAAGTTGGAAAGTGTAGGGGAACGCTTCACGAAAGGGACAGAGTATGGATATGAGTTCAGGTGGCGTCGCCTTCGCGCTGAGCCATGCCACGTTGGAAGGCAAGATCACGATCTCGGTGCTGTTGTTTTTCTCGCTGGTCAGCTGGACGGTCATCATCAACAAGTTCCGGCAACTGGGCAAGGCGAAGAAACGCAATGCCCTGTTTCTCGGCTACTATTCGAAAGCCAAGGGCCCCTTGATCATTTTCAGCAAGGGCCCGATCAAACAGCTTCAGGGCTCGCCGATGTACGACCTCTATTATGGAGGCTGTGAAGAACTGAAGGTTCAGCAGGAGAAGTACGGGACGGTCAAGATCCCGCATCACGGCATGAGCGCCGTGCGCATCGCGCTGGAACGGGTGCTCGGCGAGGCGGCGGTGGGGCTGGAGTCCGGCATGATCATCCTCGCAACGGCGATCAGCGGCGGACCCTTCATCGGATTGCTCGGCACGGTCTGGGGCGTGATGGATACCTTTTCCGGCATCGGCCGCGCGCAGCAGGCCACGCTCACGACGATGGCGCCCGGCGTCGCGTCCGCCTTGATCGCCACGGTCGCCGGCCTGATGGTCGCGATCCCATCGCTCTTTTGCTACAACTTCCTCATTACGAAGACCAAAACCATTACGATGGAGCTCGACAATTTCGCGGCCCATTTGGAAACCGTATTCATGACGGAATATCTCCGGCCGAAAGACCAGTTCGAGGCGGCGGAGGAAGAACTGGAAGCAATGCGTCCGAAGAGCGCGAGTCAAGAAGAAGGCGACAGTATGGGGGCCGCAGCGCATTAGGGGACTGGCTCCGGCGCAGCCGGTGCCTGTCCCCCTCAACGGGGCCTGAAGACCTGGTGCGTGACCGGTGGTGAGTCGCAGCAAACAGACCAGAGAGACCAGACAGACCAAATAGACCAACATGAGAAGATTCTCACGCAAATCCCACGGCGCGGTGGCGGATATCAATATTACGCCGCTGCTCGACTTGGCCTGGGTGCTGCTCGTCATCTTCATCATCACGACGACAGCAATGGTGCAGGGGATCGAGTTGAAATTGCCGGAATCGACGCCGCATGAGACGGAGATGGAGTCCAACACGCCGACCATCTCCGTGAAGAAGGGCGGCGACATCTATATGGACGAAGAACATGTCAAGCTCACCGAGCTGGAAAAGCTCATCCGGGATCTCAAGTCTGCCAAGGGCGGCAAGCTGCCGCTTGTGCTACGAGGGGACGCCGGCGTGGAATACAAGCACGTCGTCGCGGTGCTGGACATTCTGCAGCGTATCCCGGTTGAAGACTTGGCCATCGCCACGAAACCCATCAACGAGTAAGGGACTGGCTCCGGCGAAGCCGGTGCCTGTCCCTGTTGTCAGGTTCGATCAAGGAGAGTGCCGCGCAATCAAGAAGAGTGCCGCGTGACGAGTGATTAGTTGGACGGCCTCATTGTTCTCCCGCTTCTTGTCATCAACCAAACGAACCAAATAGACCAGATAGACCAAATAGACAGGGCCCATGGCCGGTTACCGCGGTTTCGAGAAAAAGAAAAACAAGCTCGGTACGACCCTGGCGATTGTGGGGCTCGTGCATATCGCGATTGGAGGCGGGCTCTACTGGGTCTCGCAAACCGAATGGGGCCAGAATCTCATCAAGGTCTACAAGCTGAACGCGTTCAAGAAGGAAGAGCCGCCGCCTCCGCCCGAGAAAGAGCCGGAACCCGAACCAGAGCCGGAACCGCCGAAGCCTGAGCCCAAGCCGCAGGAAGC
>WIAH01000030.1 GCA_014055525.1 Nitrospira sp. CR1.3 | reverse complement strand
TCTTCAAGTCCCCTGTCGCGGCCGCGGCCCATTCGGATTCATAGCGCCATCAGAATGCAGATTCAACTCGGGGGAGGGGTCAATTTCACATCAGAATAAAAGGGTCAACTTCGGCTGATGATTGACAGGCGGAATTCATGTGTACAGTTATACGCTTAACGGACCAGCTGATCGAATCGATCCCTACGGACTATGGACTGGTGTCGATGACGCAGCGTTTGCCGGGGGTGGTGCTTTGGTTGGGGTATTAGGTCAAGCGTTCGGAGACCTGGCGTCAGGTAAACTCGGTGGATGGGAAGATTATGCTGGCGCAGCAATTGGAGGTGCTATAGGAGGTGAATCGCTCCTCTATGGTGGACCAGTTGTTGCCGGAACCGCCGGTGCAGCAGCTACCAATCTTTTGAAACAGGGACTCAAGAATTTGACTGGGGAACAGTGCGGATTTGACCCATGGAGTTTTGGTGCCGATACAAGTATAGGTGCGTTGACAGGTGCATTGCCGGGGTTAGGATTATCCGGAATTTCAGCAGGGCGAAACAGCTATAACGCGATCTATAAACAAATGACATCAAAGCTTAAGACAGGCCAAATATCAAACGTCTCAGCAGCAACTGCCGCCAAGATGGCTATCGGGCGGATGGAAGATACCGGAGCCATTCCTGGCTTGGGAGCGGCCACTGCAGCAACGGGATTGGCATCGCGTCTGCTGCCGACTAGCGAATGTCTATGTCCAGGCAAATAGCAGGCGAGGAAATAAAGGAGCGAGTTTTTCGGGCAAGTAGGTCAGCATATGCAACACTAATCGGCATGTTCGGTGGACTCGTTTGCTTCGGCCTGATTTTTGCGGTGTTTGTTCATCCCAGCTTTTGGACGGCCGTAGCCATCTTCTTGGTTCCTCTCGCCCTATCATCGGCATGGTTGAAATATTTTCGTGTCGTGCTATCTGAGGAAAGTCTCACCTATCGCACACTGTTGGCGGATCCTGTGATGATTGAGTGGAGGGACATAGGCACCGCTGAGTTGAAGATCGGTTACCTTCGAAATGAACCGGGAGGCTTGTTCAGACCACCTTTTCGACTCGTTCTAAAACCAAAGAGCTCTACCACACCCTCGATTATTATCAACGTAAAGCTCCTCAGTCGATCTGATCTTTCTGATTTACTCAAAACTGTAGAGTCAATGGTAGATGGATGCGAATTTCCGAAAAAAGCCTTCTGGTAAGAAGGATTGCATTAGGCTACACCTACGAACCCAGGAATAAAGAAAGGGGTCGAGATGAGCTAGCCCGGGGGGAAAATAAAGGGGTCGGGAGTCGTTTCTTGACAGGATCGTGCGGGGCGAGGAGAAGGTGCTCATACCACGTTGTCCGCGCCTCGCTGCCGGAGACCTCGCCTATCAGGGGCGCAATCGCCACGTGGGGCGCTGGCCGTTGTGTGAGCAGCCTGCGGACTACAGGAAATGACTCCCGACCCCTTTTCTTTGCCCCATTTGCCCCTTTTCTTTGCCCCAAGGTCGAATCATACACCTATGACGGGAACGATAATTTGCTCACGCGGGTGACGCCGAAGGCAGAGACCATCAGCTTCGAGTACAATGCGGTCAATGAATTGATCAAGAAGACGCTGCCGGGGAACTTGCTCACGCAGTATGGCTACGATACTGTCGGCAACCTGACTTCCGTTACCGACTCAGACAGTGCATTGACGATGACGTACAATCAAGCGAACCGGCTGTTGACCACAGCAACCACCGGCTCGTCGAACCAACCGGCGGTGACACTGACGTACACCTACGATAAGAACGGCAACCGGCTGACGGCGGTCGATCCCTTCGGCACGAACACCGCTACCTATGACGCGCTCAATCGTCTCGCCAGTCTCGCCAGTCCCGCGGGTCTCGCCACGCTCACCTATGATGCATTGAGTCGGAGAACGTCGCTCACGTTGCCGAATGGCACTCAAACGTCCTATACCTACGACGTCGCCAGCCAAGCGCAGAGCATCTTGCACAAGATCGCCGCCACGAGCACGCAGATCAACAAGGCCGACTATCTGTACAATGGGGTCGGCAATCGGACGTCGTTGACCGATCGCCGTGGAGCTCAAACGTTTGGGTACGACACACTGGATCGGCTCACGAGCGCCAGCCATCCGTTGTTGGGGACCCCGCAGAGCTTCGCGTATGATGCCGTGGGCAATAGAACCACTGGCGGCAGTGTGGTGAATGCCGGAAACCAGTTAACCGCGACCACAACGCATAGCTACGAGTATGATGACAATGGGAACGTGACGAAGAAGACGCTGTTGGCCACCGGCAACTTTACGGTCTACAGCTATGACGTCGAGAACCGTTTGACGAAAGTAGAAGACTTTGCGGCGGGTAACCCAACACCGACAGCCACATCAACCTATCGGTATGACGGGCTCGGTCGCCGGATCGAAAAGGTGGCGAACGGCCAGACGCGTCGTTATGTGTACGACGGAGAGGACATCCTTCTCGAATACGACGGCAGCAACGCGTTGCAGGCCCGGTACACCCACGGCCCTGGCATCGATGAACCGATTGCGGTGACGCGAGGGAGTTCAACGTACTACTACCATGCAGACATGTTAGGTAGCGTGAGCGAATTGACGGATAGCATAGGTACGGTTGCAAAAGCATATGCCTATGACGCTTACGGAAACATCGTGGAACAAACCGGCACCGTGGAGAACTCCTATACTTATACTGGTCGGGAGTTCGATGCCGAGACGGGGCTATACCATTACCGGAAACGGACCTATGACTCTCGCCTCGGCCGATTCATATCTCGAGATCCAGCGGGATTTTGGGGAGGAGACACTAACTTCTATGCCTACTCGTACAATGAACCAATGGACTGGGTGGATCCATATGGCTTGTTTAGCATGGAAGAATTCGTCGCCGATCTACCAACCCTCCCGCAAGAGTTTGTAGATCTTGCTGTGGGATTTGGAGACGCCTTCTTAATTCCGGAACTTGTCAGGAATTATCAAGGCCTGGATGGAGTCGTGAACAAGTGCTCAACTTCTTATGTAATAGGAAAAATCAGTGGCTTTGTCACTGGTGGAGCACCTTTCGTTCTGCGAGGAACGGCAGCATTGGGTGCTACTCGCATTGGTCATATTTTGAATCATAACCGGTACGCACGTATCGGGCCTGGACGTATGCCTGCGAATGGTCATGGACTTCCATCAGGTACTGATGTTCCTAGGATCGTGTTTGGACCAGATAGGCCTGGAATGCCCAAGCCGCCCCATTTTGATCTACGATCAAGGAGTCCATATGCCCCACCTCTCGGAGGACTTGAGTGCGATTGCGAGTGAGCGAATAGCTGAACTGAAGACCAAGTCATTCGATCAGCTTGTAATGCTTCCTCGTCAAAGCAGCGAGGAAGTAATCAGAAACGAAAATAAGCTTACGGTTTCGATCTGGCACGACCTTCTTGATTCAGGAGAGCATCGGATCGTTGTTCAGGTCGGCAAGCCTGGAATGCTGGCATCGTGGCGGTTTCACGCAGATGGGTTTGTGATCAAAAGCGCCTCTGAATGTCGAGCGTTAACCGATGAAGAGCGTTCCCCATTTAGCTAGGAATAAAGAAAGGGGCCGGGATGAGCTACCCCCGGTTCCGTAGACACCCCGGAAGGGGGACAGGGTTCTGGGTTTCAAACTGCTCGGGGCTGACATAGCCGAGCGTCTGGTGCAACCGTTGCCGATTATAGAACACTTCAATGAACTCAAAGATCTCAGCCCGCGCGTCCTCGCGGGTGTGGTAGTCCCGCTCATGAACCAATTCGTTCTTCAAGGTACTGAAGAAACTCTCGGCCACCGCATTGTCATAACAGTTGCCCTTCCGACTCATACTCGCCGCAATCCCGTGCTCGGCCAGCCGCTGTTGGTAGGCCACGCTGGTATAGGTGGCCCCTTGATCCGTGTGATGCAGGAGTCCCTGGTGCGGTCGGGAAGAATAAAGGGGTCGGGAGTCGTTTCTTGACAGGATCGTGCGGGGCGAGGAGAAGGTGCTCATGCCGCGTCGTCCACGTCTCGCTGCCGGAGACCTCGCCTATCATGGGCGCAATCGCCACGGGGGGTGCTGGCCGTTGTGTGAGAAGCCGGCGGACTACAGGAAATGACTCCCGACCCCTTTTCTTTGTCCGACAGCAATTGTCCGAGCAGCCGAAGGCCTCCCAGTAGGATTCGGACCAGCCAGGTTCGCATCGAACAGACCTCCTCGATATCGCGATGTTATGGAGTAGCGGGGAATCGTCAGTCAGGCGGGTGTGGTCAGCGTTACCGCTTCCACGTCTCGATGACTAAGTTGGGCACGCGCTGAAAGTGGGCGAGGTTGTTCGTGACCAGCGTCCGGTTGGCGTCGAGTGCCGTGGCAGCAATGAGCAGGTCGGCGTCAGGGAGTAAGGCGCCTTGTCGATGCAGGTCGCCATACAACGTGGCGGCGCGTTCCACGACCTGATCGGTGAGAGGGAGAATGAGACTCGCCTGGCACAGGAGGGTGAAGGCCGCTTCTTGAGCCCGTGCTTGTTTGGCCTTGAGGCCGCGCAACAGTTCGTAGCGAGTGATGATCGAGAAGGCGAGCCGCTCGTGTTCGATGAGATAGGTCCGCACCCGTTGCAGGACGAGCGGATGCTGTTTAAGCAGTTCGGAGAGGATATCGGTGTCAAGCAAGACGTCAGGCTGGGGCATTAGGCAGCCGGTTCACGGAAGAAGTGCTGCCGGTCCAAGGCAATGGCCTCCACATGCGCGATGTCTTCGGCGGTGAACCCCTGATAGACTCGTGCGGCACGCCGTAAGATTTCCTCGGCACTGACAACTATTTCGGTGTCCACCGTGACCTGCACTTCTGCGTCGTCCGCGAGCGCCAGGGGCTCCAACGGCTGTAAGACTCCGTCATGGTATCGGGCTTTGATGGTTTGTCGCATCGTGGATCCCTCCTCCGCGCACTCCTCATTGCCCTTGATTCGAGCTTCGATGACTCGTATTGTACCCAAACTGCGTGAAAATCTCACTACCTGTTGCAGAACGGTGATGCCAAGCCGCTTGTGTAAATTGGCGAAGGGTGCGCTGCGTCCACTCCAAGTTAATGCGGTTAAAGATGGAATAGATAATCCGTTCTACGCTCTGCACGTTCACGAAACAGACCGTCGGCCGGGTCCGCCGTCGACTAAGAATAAAGGGGTCGGGAGTCGTTTCTTGACAGGATCGTGCGGGGCGAGTAGAAGGTGCTCATGCCGCGTCGTCCGCGCCTCGCTGCCGGAGACCTCACCTATCATGTGCTGAACCGTCGTGCCGGTCGACTCCCGCTGTTTGAGAAGCCGGCGGACTACGCCGCGTTTGAGAAGATCCTCGCGGAAACGGTCGAGCGAACACATCTGCGCATCGTGACCTATTGCCTGATGCCCAATCACTGGCACCTCCTGCTCTGGCCTCGCCGCGAAGGGGAACTGTCCGAGGTCCTGCGGTGGATCACGGTCACCCATACGCAACGCTGGCATGCCTACCACAAGACTTCAGGAACTGGGCCGGTCTACCAAGGACGCTTCAAGTCGTTCCCGGTGCAAACGGGCGAGCATTTCCTTGCCGTGGCTCGGTATGTCGAACGCAATGCGCTCCGGGCGAAGTTGGTGAGTCGGGCTGAAGACTGGCAGTGGGGGAGTCTCTGGCGGCGCCAGCGAGGCGATCCGACGTCGACGGTATGGCTCAGCGCCTGGCCGATCGACCGGCCGCGAGATTGGGTGGCACGGGTGAACCGACCGCAGACGGCATTGGAGCTTGAGGCGCTGCGCACCTCTGTGCAGCGAGGGCGGCCGTTTGGCGAGGAGTCATGGGTGCGGCGACTCTGTCGGCGGTGCGGGCTCGAATCCACGCTGCGCTCGCCGGGGCGGCCAAAGGGTGCATGAGAAACGACTCCCGACCCCTTTTCTCCACGCGATTGTTACAGCTTCTGAAAAACCGATATGCAGTCGAGCCCTTCCATGCCGATCCAGTCCTGCAAACCAAGCAGCCTCTGATGCACAAGCCGTAACCCGATTTCCTTGCAATACTCCGCAAATAATTGGGCTGATAAATCACTTCGTGTTCCGTAATTGGTCGCCCAGTTGCTATTGGGTCTTATCGCCCCGTAATTTGAATGATGGACAAATCCAAATGCGCCCGGTCGCATGACTCTCTTAAATTCGGTCAAATAGTCCTTGACGACCAGTTTATCGAAGTGCACCATTGAATCGAATGAATAGACGAGACTGATGGAGGCTTCCTTAATCGACGACAGGAAGTTGCCATCATTGACGTAATAGAAAAATTGGCATCCGTCTCTTTCCATTCCAAATCTCGTTCTGCATGCTTCGATACAGGTCGAATTCACATCGACGAGGTGCATCTCCTTGGCCAGACGTCGCAGCTTTTCTGTATTGCGCCCATGCCCGGGCGCCAGTTCTAAAACAGTGGAAAAGTCATACCCTCTGATGAGGGGGTATATGATCTTGTCCCATTGTTGATCCATGTACGGTTCGGCATCTGCATAATATCCCCCCTCGGTATGTGAATCCCTGCACTGAAATATTGTTTTCTTAGCCACAAGTTTCTGTACGATTTCTTTGGCCACGTCTCGTGTAGTCGCTTTCGTGAGACGAGCTGCTGCATGACGAAAATCGACTGCCAGGGTTCTAGATAATTCATCCTTGTAACGCATTGTCACGCTATGTGGTTCCAACATTTTGTGATTCTTCAGGAGTTCGACCGTATCGCTGTCCAGATTATTTTCGTGCGTCAATGCTCCGGCCAATGAAATCCAACTCTCGAGGGATCCCGGCGATTGATGTAAGGAGTCGACGTAAAAGCTGGACGGCTTGAGGTTCATGTGCCACTTCGTGATCTGCCACCATGCTTGAGACCGCGATCGCGCCTCTCTCAGCCACTGTCTCGCCTCACGCAATGGTCCATACAATTTGGTGCTCTGAATCTGAGACTTCAAAAAGTGCTTAACAGCACATCCAAAGTGGTGTGGCATCGTGCTTCCCCAGCTCCGGTCGATGAAGCCGTTGGAGTTGAACCATTGGAATTGTGGGGCGCCCGCAGAACTGGGGACGAAAAACAGGGAGATCCTGCAATCTGCGTCTGAACTTCTCCCATCGCGGGGAGCAGGAGTACCACTGGAACAGCGTTATGGCAGGGTTCGCAGGTGACGCCGCGCTGGGCGCCTGAGCCGCGCGGAGCGAAAAAATCCCCGGGGGGCTGAGAGGGCTCATCATCCCGCCGACCTCAAGAAACCCGTGACTTCGCAGTATTGCAACGAATCTTGCTGGCGACACATCCGGTGCTAGTTCGCCTGGCCGGAAGCGGTCACGAAGGCTTTTCGAAAAGTTGTGACCTTCTCAAGGTAGTGCCGCGTCTCTTGGTATGGCAAACGGGTACGCAGCTGTTCATAAACGGCAGATGGCTCCAGGGCGTTGAGCTGACTCACCGCCGTCGTGCGATTGCGGGAAAACGTCCGCAACACATTCCCGGGGCCGGTATTATAGGCTGCAATGACGCAGTATTCGCGGGAAACCTGGTGGGTGATCTCCTCGAGTTGATCGAATGTCAGGACGTTCAAGTACGCTGTTCCGAGTTCGACGTTATTTTCCGGATCGAAGAGATATTCGCGGGTGGGGGCCTTGTCTTGCCCCTTTGCGCGGCGGTAGGCCTCACGCCCTCCGCTGGTGGGAACAAGTTGCATCAGGCCATAGGCGGGGGCTGAGCTGACGGCATAGGGGTTGAAGTTGCTTTCCGTTCGGATGATCGCAAAGACCAGACTGGGGCTCATCTTGTACTGTTCGGCGAATCGTTGAACGAACGGGCGATACTTCTCCGCCTGTTTTTGGGAAAGGTTTGCCACCATGTTCATCGTGACATAAGCCGCTTGCTTCTTGCCTCCCTCCTGCTCGACGGTCCTTGTGCCGGATTTTTTCTCCATCAGATAATCCGCGAAGGAGTCCGCGTCCGCTGCCGTCTGCACCGCTTTTCCCCGTTGATCCAACACAAGACCGAGTAAGTAGGGGTCCTTCTCGCCCGTCAGCGTGATTTCCTTGTCGGAAAACAGGTCGACGGCTCGCGGATCCTGTGGCGTTAAGAGAGTCGTGACCACTGCCTGGCGGAGGCTCTGGCGTGGATTCTTGTCGTCCAGGGTTTCCACTATGATCTCCCCGCGGTCGAAATCCACGATCGCTCGGCTCTTATAGTTTTGCGTGTATTTCACGTACTTCTTGCGCTCAGGCAGCTTCACTTCCTTCTTCCCCCATTTTTCACCCACCTTGCCGCTCAGCGCATCATACAACGCCTGGAAATCCCGTTGGGCAGCCTGCAGGTCTCTCACCAGCCGTTCAGGGTCCTGCGCATATTCATCCAGCCGGCGCTGGGCGACAGCAGCGGGATCCTTCCCTTCGATCACTTCCTTCACCGTACGCCCGGTCTTACTGGATAAAGCCCGTTGCGTTGCCGTGAGCATCTTGTCGGTCGTCTCGCAGCCCATGAGCAACGCGCAGGCGCCGACCAATGCCCAAAGCGATGATCGAAGATGAAACATGCCGCCTATTTTACTATAGGGCCGAACAAACGGGGAGATTTGCGTTCTGAGCCGACATTTCTTCTAAGGTGCCGAGCCGCAGTGCGACTGGACACGAAGCCATGACAATGCCCATGGTGACGCTGTCCTGGATTGGGCGACGTCAGGATCCGCGGGGGAGGGTGCGAACCAAACCAACCAAACGAACCAAAGAAACCAAATCAACCAGATAGACCGTTTTCACCCTCCCGAAATGACCGGCCGGATTTCGACCTGATCCTTATCGTAGAGCATCTCGTCTTCGGTCACGAGTTCATCGCCGCGGATGACCAGATGCGCTTCGACGACCAGGCTCAGTTCGCGCAAAAGGTCCCTGGCCTTCTTCGGTCCTTTGATTTCAACGATTCGGGAAGGATGGCTGAGCTGGACCTGCATGGCATGATGATAAGCCTGCCAGGCCCAGAGCGGCAAGGGTCTGAATTCTGATCAAAGCTGGACATCCCGCAAGAATTTGGCCGAGTCCTCCGGCGAAACCGGATTAATATAGAACCCCGTGCCCCATTCGAAGCCGGCGACCTGGGTGAGCTTCGGAATGATTTCGATATGCCAATGGTAGAAGTCGCCGGTCTTCTCGTGGAGCGGCGAGCTGTGCAGGACGAAATTGTAGGGGGGCTTCGCCAGAACCTTGTCCATGCGCCGCAACACCTCGGAGAGAATCGGCGCGAGAAACTCAAACTGACTCTTCTGGCCTTCTTCAAAATATCCGGCATGGCGTTTCGGGAGCACCCACATTTCAAACGGAAACCGGGGAGCGAACGGCGTGATGCACACGAATTCGGGGTTCTCCGCCACGACCCGATGGCCTTCCGATAGTTCCTGCCTGAGAATATCACAATAGATGCAGCGCTCCTTCTGCTGATAGTGGGCGCGGCAGCCTTCGATTTCCCCCATGACGCTGGTCGGGATAATCGGAAGAGCAATCAATTGAGAGTGGCTATGTTCGAGTGTGGCGCCGGCGGCAGCTCCGTGGTTCTTGAAGATCAGGATGTAGCGGAAGCGGGCATCCTTCTTGAGGTCGATGATCCGGTCTCGATAGGCCCAAAGGACGTCCTCGATCTTCTTGGCCGGCAGGTCGCCGAGGCTTTCTTTGTGTCCCGGGGTTTCGATGATGACTTCATGAGCGCCGATGCCGTTCATGCGGTCGTAGAGGCCGACTCCTTCGCGGCCCAGGTCTCCTTCGACCTGCAAAGCGGGGAACTTGTTCGGGACCACACGGACGCTCCAGTTCGGCGTATTCGCGTCCGACGGCTGGGGCCGATAGGCCATGATTTCTTTCGGCGTGAGCCGCTCCTGACCGGGGCAGAAGGGACAGAGGGCCGTGGAGATCGGGCGCGAAGGGAGGAGTTGCGTGAAGTCGTGAGGCCGGCCGCTTCGGTCGGTGGAAATGATCACCCATCGACCGACGATGGGGTCACGTCGTAAATCAGGCATCGGTTGTTCTCCATACTAAGGGCTAGAGGACTTGTCTCTCACCCTGGTTCTAGACTCGCCACATCACGGCTTCGAAGTCGGAACCGGGCACCGTCACCGTCACTGATTGTTGATGCGGGTAACGCGCGACTTCGAGCCCGTGCTCCATCACCACGATGCTCACTCCGAGGTTGTCCCCTGCCTCTACGCGCAGATCTTTGAAAGAGATGGCGAGTTCCACGATCGTCTGTCGGCTGATCAGACGGGAGGGGCCGACGTCCTGCCACGGTCCGTCCGCGCTCCTGTGCATCAGCTGATACTCCTGCGCTCCAGATGCGGCCAGCGGCCATGACAGGCGAAAGAATCCGGCGGAGGTTTCAATCTGGATCTGGACATGCAATGCCTGCTGTCTGGCATTCGACTGTTCGTCCGGATCGAGCCGAAAAAAGAGATGGTCGAGATCCCAGCCGAAGTGGATGGCAGTGAAGAGCCCCTCGGTCTTCCACATGGCTCCGAGGGGCGGGTTGGGATTGATCGTTCCGGCGCCCCGCCATTCGAAGAAATCGGTCACCTGCCCATCGAGAGTCGGCCGCAGAAACGATACAGGATACGTGATGCGATCCGCATCGGAAATCGGGCGCACTCCACAGATCGGCCGGTTGAGCAAGTCCGGTGGGTTGGCGCCGGCCAGCGTCCAGACGTTTCTCAGGTGAGTGCGAAACAGTCGGTCGAACTCTTCCTTGTACGCGGTATCGAAGTCGTCGCCGTACCACCAAAACCAATCGCTGCCCTCAGCCGCATACAGCTCATTCCATGCCGCTTCGGCGCGTTCCGGCGACAGGCGGGGAGTCATCTCCAGTAAGCGCGATCTCGTATGACTCAGAAGGTCCCAGCCGCAGTTGTCCTCCTGATGCCCGATCCAGATTTTGAAATCCTGGTTGATCCAGGACCCTGAATGCAGATGAGCCAGGTGCTCGGCGGGGGGCATCGCCGCCAGCGCCTCCGAGACGGTCGCGGTCACGGCCTCGACGGCGCCGCTCCGATTCAAGACGCCTTTGGAGAGGGCTCCATAGAGATGAGACAGAAACTGCTCGCCTCCTTCGTAGTAGTGCTCCCAGGGATTTTCCCCGTCCAAGATGATCGGGATCAGGACCTTCTCCTGAGGTGTGTCATGCACGATCTGTCGCAGACGTCGCACCACATCGTCCGCGGCCAAGTCGGGCGTCGTCTTGTGGTAGACGAATCCGAAGGCGTCGGAGATGTCCCGATCGCGGAAGACAATGGCCACTTCGGCCCCGGGCGGACCGGTGCGATAGGCCTGATACAGATGGGATTGCCGGTGCCAGGGCTTCTGTGCGGCTTGGAGCGAGCGGGCCAGATTGCCTTCGTCGGTGGCGAGCCAGCGGAGTCCGACCTGCGACAGCATCGGAATGAGTTCCGGGCAGACAGATCCCTCAGAAGGCCAGAGGCCGGCAGGAGGCCGGCCGAACGCCGTAGCATGAAAGTCGACCGCGCGGCGTAACTGCGCTTCGGCATCTTCCGGAGCGCGCAAGCGCGACGGGAGCGGCAGGTCGGGCCTGGCGCGGTGGGTCGTCTCCGTATCGATGACGAGCGGAAGAATCGGATGGTAAAAGGGCGTCGTCGTCAATTCGATCTGTCCCCGCTCGGCCAGGTTTCGATACATCGGGATGATCTGCTGGACTACCGTGAGCTGGAGGGACAGCACCTCCCGCTTGTCCTCCTCAGTGAAACCACGGTTCTTCGCGCGCAGCGCAGCGAGCCGCGGATAGCGGTGGACCGGACCGTACCCGAACCAGGCGAGGTTGAACCAGACTTGAAGATCGAGCAACTCCTGCGTCGTAAACTGTCGCGCGATCCGTTCGAGATCGGGCTCAGCCGCCTCCAGGCCCCGCTTGACCAGCAGCTCATGGTAACGGGGGTGAGGCCGGACCATCGTGGCCCAGTTGGCGGAAAAGAAATGCCGGATGAGAAACGCCTTCTCCTCCGGGCGCAAATCTTCCGCCGGGCGCTGGGCATGTTCGAGGAAGAGATCGCGAACCCTTCCTGTCCCAATTTCCTGCAGCTGTAACAGGAGCGAGGGGGTGAAATTGAAGGTCGCGTTGACCGCCGGAAACTTTTCCAGCAGGTAGGCCATGTCGAAGTAGGCTTTTGTGGCGTGCAGACGGACCCAGGGCATGCTGGCAGAGCCTGCCACCGGATCGGTGTAATAGGGCTGGTGCATGTGCCACACGAAGCAGATGCGGGCTGTCTTCATAGGCAATGGGCGGAAGATAATTGCGAACTCCTAGGGAGTATGTCATAGGGTTAGGAGGCTTGCAACGAACGGGGGCAAATGGAGACGTCGACGGAGTACGTGAGACAGGCATCCTGGCCGTTTCAGCTATGGTACTGGGGGCCGGCCCTGTCCTATGCGGCCGCGATTTTTTATTTTTCGTCACAACCCAATCCGGAAGAGCAGTTGCCGGATTTCTTGATGAAACAATTCGGCGACAAGTTGCTGCATCTGATCGAGTACGCCATCCTGGCCGTCCTCTGCTATCGCGCGTTCCGTTGGGCAGCCGGTTCCGCAGCAGCGCGGCGGTCCGTGACTCTCGCGATCGTTGCGGCATCGGCGTACGCCGTGACGGACGAGGTGCATCAGATGTTCGTGCCGTTGCGCGAGGCCAGCTGGCTCGATTGGGTTGCCGATACGATCGGCGCGACGATCGGCTCATTTGGCTGGAGTCGCTTCTTCGGACGATAAGAGCCGGATGACCGGGGGGCTCGTGAAACATTTCTGTTCATGTATAATGCGCCGCTGATGACCACAACCGATCCCGCTTCCCCTAGGAAACCGCTGGCCCTTCCGGACCGAGGGCGCGTCACCGACACCGTCCAGACCAAGCTTCCGTTTCGGGGCACGTTCAAAAAATTGACCGCGCTTGCTGGTGATGCGTCCAACCGCCGCTATTTTCGCGTTGAATTGAACGAGTCTTCCCCCCGCTCGCTGATCCTTATGCAGTTGGCGGAACCGGAAGCGTTCAAGCAGTCCGAAGAAGCCGTCAGCGGCGCGGCGCACCAAATCGCGGAACTCCCTTTTCTCAATATCCGCGTGCATCTGGCGAAGGCGGATGTGCCGGTTCCGGCGCTGTATTACTACGATCCAGCGGCCGGCCTCCTGTATCTGGAAGACTTCGGGGATCTCACCCTGTCGGAGGCTTGCCGGGATGCCAAGCCGGAGGCGCTGGAGGCGTACTACAGGGACGCCCTCGATGTGCTCGTGCAGATTCAGGTGAAGGCCACCTCACCGGCCGATCCGAACTGTCTGGCGTTCCATCGCAGCTTCGACGTTCCGCTGCTCATGTGGGAGTTCGATCATTTTCTCGAGTACGGCATCACGGCCCGCCAGGGCAAGCCGATGTCCGATGAAGATGTCCGATCGATTCGCGACGAATTTCAGAAGATCGCCGAACAGCTGGCCGGGCAGCCGCGTGTGTTCGTGCATCGGGATTATCACTCCAGAAACCTAATGGTGGCCGGCCGACGGTTGGGTGTCATCGACTTTCAGGACGCGCTGATGGGGCCGGTCACCTACGATCTGGCCTCGCTCCTGCGCGATGCCTACATTGCGCTCGACGAAGCGCTGATCGACCGGCTGATCGACCACTATCTCGATCGCCTGGCGGCGCAGCGTCAGATGTGGACGAACCGGGAGGCCTTCCGCCGGCTCTTCGACTTCACCAGTATCCAGCGCAATCTGAAGGCGGCTGGCCGGTTCGTGTACATCGACCGGGTGAAAGGCAATCCGAAATTTCTCGTCGACATTCCGAGAACGCTCGGGTATGTGAAACGGAACCTGCATAAGTACCCTGAACTCTTCACGCTCCGCAAACTCCTGAGCGCACATGTGCCGGAACTGCAATAGGTTGGCGAGGTTTGTTTTGTTTGTTTGGTTATCTGGTTTCCTGAAAATTTCACCAGATGAACCAAATAAACTAGACGAACCAGACAGACTGTTATGAAGGCCATGATTTTAGCGGCGGGTTTGGGCACTCGCTTGAGGCCGCTGACGAACACGATGCCGAAGCCGCTTCTCCCGGTCGGAGGCACGCCGCTCATCGTCTGGAATCTCTTGCTGCTGAGGCGGCATGGATTTCGCGAAGTCATCATTAACCTGCATCATCTCGCGCCGATGATCGAACAGGCGCTCGGTAACGGCTCGAAATACGGGGTGCGCATTTGGTACTCACAGGAGCCGGTCATTCTGGGTACCGGGGGCGGCATCAAACAGGCTGAGCCGAGTTTCTCGGGGGAGCCGGCGCTGATTTTGAACGGCGATACGCTGGTGGAGATCGATCTCGATGCGTTGGTCGCGTTCCATCGGCAGCGCAACGCGGCTGCGACGTTAGTGGTGCGATCCGATCCAGAAGCGGCAAAGTGGGGTCTGGTCGAAGTGGACGACGAACAGCGGCTTGTCAGGATCACCGGGCGAGGCCGTTCGGCGCCGACGGTCACGCAGCCGCGCATGTTTGCCGGCATTCATCTGCTGCATCCCCGGCTCCTCCGTGACGTGCCGAAAGGAAAAGAGTCCTCCATCATCGATGCCTATGTTGCGGCGATCCAACGGGACGAGACGGTCCTGGGGTTCGACCATGAGGGCTATTGGTCGGACATCGGCACGCCGGAACGGTATGCCCAGGCCGAGCACGATGCCGCTACCGGCTTGATTCAGTTGTCCGCGCGCATGCCTGCGGCTCAGCCGGCCGGCTGAGCCGCAGGCTATAACCCTTCCTGCTTCAGTTTCTGTTGCTTGATCAAGCGGGCGAGATAGGTGCGCTGCAGCCGGAGCCGCTCGGCCGCTTTGGTTTGATTGCCCTCGGCATACTTCAGAGCCTGGTCGATGATGCGGCGGCTGTGCTCCTCCATCGATTGGTGGTAGGGAAGAGAAATGTAGGTAAGGGACTCAGGCCGTGAGAGACCCCCGGAATCCAGGGCGAGGAGATCCGGTTCGATGGTGTCCGTGGGACTGAGGATCACGGCGCGGGCAATGACGTTGTCCAGCTCCCGGATGTTTCCCGGCCAAGCATAGTGCGTCATCACCTTCATGGCCTCGGGACTGAACAGCATGCCGGGACGCTTGGCCTCTTTCGCATGCCGGTTCAGGAAAAATTTGGCCAAGAGCGGAAGATCATCCGGCCTCTCGCGCAAGGGAGGAAGCGTCAGGGTGATGACGTTCAAGCGGAAGAAGAGGTCTTCGCGGAACCGCCCCGTCTTGACCGCCTGCTTCAGATCCCGGTTGGTTGCGGCGATGACGCGGATGTTGACCGAGACCAGGCGGGTCCCGCCCACCCGATGAAATTCTCTGTCCTGCAGGACGCGCAGCAACTTGGCTTGCAGCGGCAGAGGCATGTCTCCGATCTCGTCCAGGAAAACCGTTCCCCCGTCGGCCATTTCGAGCTTGCCTTTTTGCAGTCGATCGGCGCCGGTGAAGGCCCCGCGTTCGTGCCCGAATAACTCGTTTTCGAGGAGCGTCTCCGTCAGCGCCACGCAATTGATGACGACCAGCGGATTGGCACAGCGGGGACTCCATTGGTGGATGGAACGAGCAAACAGCTCTTTTCCGGTGCCGCTCTCGCCGAGCAGCAGGACGCCGACGTCTGATCTTGCGGCTCGCTGCGCGGATTCCATGACCGTCCGGATGTTCGGGCTTGTGCCGATGATCGAGGTGTAGCGACTGTCCACTTCGGATTTCAGGCAGGCGACTTGCCGTTTCAATGAATCGCGCTCCAGCGCTTTGCTGATGACGAGCAAGAGGTGATCCTTGTCGAGCGGTTTGGTGAGGAAATCGTAGGCGCCGCCTTTCATCGCTTCGACGGCGGCCTCGATAGAGCCGTGCGCGGTCATCACGATCACTGGAAGATCTTCTGCCGGTCGGACTTTGGGGAGCCGCTTCAGCACTTCCAAGCCGGTGAGCCTTGGCATATCCAGGTCGAGCAGCATCAAGTGCGGGGCTTCCTGCTCGATCAGTTCCAGCGCCTGCACGCCGTCCTGCGCGGCGACGGTGCCGTAGTCGGAGGCCTGGAGGCGATCCTCCAGCATCGTGACGATGTCGGAATCGTCGTCAACGATCAGAATCTTGGCCTTCATATCCCTCCGATGCGGGCGAGAGGTGCGGGGCAAGTGGCAAGTGATTGGACGAAAGCATCTTCATTGTTCCATGCCTCTTGCTCCTTGCCACTAGCCCTCCATCACATTGATCACCAAACCGGTCAGCGGCTTGGGATAGAAATAGGTCGATTTGTGCGGCATCCGTTCGCCGGCCGTGGCGACCGCCCGCACTTCGCCGACCTTGGTGGCGTTCAGGAGCAGGGCTCCGGTTCCCGTTCCGTTCGCCGCCCAATCGAGGGCTTCGTCATCGTCTTTCGTATACACAATGGCTTCCTGGTCCTGTTGTGTCGGACAGAGCGCCGGCACGACGAATTGCTGCAGGAGCGACACGTCGAGTCTGGCGCGCGGCGAGGCCTGAGCGCTTGGTCGATGAGCCGGCAGCAATGCCAGCGTGGCATAGCAGTCTTTGCCGTTCACGGCCAATCCGAACGTCGGAACCGTCCGTCCGTTTGTTCTCAGCGCCTCGATGAACTGCGCCCGGACCGCCGCTCTTGTGCCAGCGGTGAACGGAAACTCCTTGAATTCGAATTTGTCTCCCAAGAGGGCCTTGATGCTCTCGTATGAGGGCAGCGGAGTCGTCGTGACGCGGTGCGTCGGGAGCACCGTCAAGCCCGGGTCCTCAAGCGGGGCGAGAAGCATCAGCACGCCGTCATAGGGCTGAAGGCCCGACGGGGATCCGGCCTGTTGCCGGCGCGACCGCTGATAGTTGAGCGCGGTTTCGTACCGATGGTGTCCGTCGGCGATAAACAGCGGCTTGCTCTGCATCATCCCGATAATCTGATTCAGCACGGCGGGGTCCGTCACGGCCCACAATCGCTGTCGGCATCCGGCATCGTCTTGAAAATCGATACGGGCCGGCTTGCCCTTCACGGCGTTCTCCAGGAGGCCCAGGACGGCGTTCTGGGGATCGGAGTAGAGGAGCCAGATCGGGCTGAAGTTCGCCTTGCAGGCTTCGATCAGATTCAATCGATCGGTTTTGGCCGCTGCGCGGGTATTCTCATGAGGATAAATGTGTCCGGAGTCCAGCGGCTCCAGTTTTGTGGTGACCAGGAACCCGCGCAGCACCTTGTTCGGCGCGCCGGCGTTCGATGAGGGCGGTTGGTATTCGATCGTGTGATAGTACAGCGCCGGTTGAGCGTCGCGCTTTAACGCGCCCGACTTCAGCCAATCCCGGAGTGTCGCAGCTGCGCGGGTGTACCGGTTATGGCTCGAATTGTCCCCGGGCTGGTCGACCCCGAGTTCGAGCCGGATGATGTTCTGCGGATGACGATCGTGCAGAGCCTTCTGGCCCGCCGCATCGATGATGTCGTAGGGCGGGGCGACGACATCGTGAACGGACCCGACCGTGGCAGGATCGTAGAGCGTACCTCGAAAGGGAATGATATGTGCCATGCGTAATCCTCTCCTGTCTCAATAAAAAAGTGATGCGGCAAAGGTCTGGACAAAACCTGAAAGGTTGGGCCGCTCCTCCGACGTTGCCCGTCCCACCCTGCGAGGCGGTGGAACACGAGCGGAGAGCGGTTACCGGTCGCGGGTTACCATGTAATCGGCAGCCACCGAGAGGGCTCGCTTGGCTGTACTGTCTTCGAACGAGCTGAGATCCCGCTTTGCCGCGGCGATGTAGGCTTGGGCTCGGTCCAGCGCATAGGCGATGGAGCCGTAATCCTCCATCAGGTGAATCAACCTGGTCAAATCGCCCTCGGTGAGGGTGCGGGTTTCCATTCGGTCTTTGATCATCTGCCGGTCGTCTTCCGGGCAGTGTTGCAACAAATGCAGAAGCGGCAGCGTTGCCTTGCCCTGGCGAAGATCCTGTCCGAGCGTCTTGCCCAGCGACTCGCCGTTCGCCGTGTAATCCAAGGTATCGTCCGCCACTTGAAAGGCAATGCCGAGATATTGGCCGAAGCGGAACAGTGCCTCCTGCTGCGCGTCCGACGCATCGGCGAGAATGGCGCCCATCCGGCAGGCGGCGGCGATCAGGCCGGCGGTCTTGTGTTCCACGACCTTGAGGTAGTCCGCCTCAGGCATGGCCGGGTTGCCATTGTAATAGAGTTGAAGGACTTCCCCCTCCGCCATCTTCTTGCAGGCCTCGGCAAGCACCTCATTGATACCCTGGCTCCGGAACTCCACGACCTGGCACATAGCCTTCGAGTAGAGGTAATCGCCGACGAGGATGCTAATCTGGTTTCCCCAGATTTTTCGGGCGGTTCTCCTGCCACGACGGATGTCGGCATCATCCACCACGTCGTCATGCAGGAGAGTGGCGGTATGGATGAATTCGACGAGGCTTCCAAGCTGGTGATGGTCCCGGCCGGTATACCCGCAGAGACGGGCGCTGAGCAGGAGCAGCAGGGGCCTGATGCGCTTGCCGCCGCTGTTCAGAATGTGGGCCGCGACGGTATTGACGAGGGTGACGCTGGATTCGAGATTTCTCCGGACCTGATCTTCCACCCCCTCCAGTTCATGACGGTAGGCGTCCCACACATCCGCCATGGTCTGAATGGATGAGATCACGGGACCTTGTGGCATGCGGCGGATGGTAGGGCAGAGGAGGAAACAAAGTCAAGGGAACTGCCCTGTAAACCGGGCGTCTCGTCGGCTTGACAGAGGAATCGACCATCTATTAATGTGAGCCACGATTTGCAAACGGATATCGCCTCAAGAGTAACGGGATTTCTGCATCCCTGGTTCCTCTCAGCAGGGCCTCCGTCCAGCAGGAAAAGACCTGCCTTTCTCACGAGATACGCATGATGGAACTCCCAGGGCTTCCACCGAAGCAAGGGCTCTACGACCCTCAGCACGAAAAGGACTCGTGCGGGATCGGCTTTGTCGTCAACATCAAGGGACAGAAGTCGCACGACATCGTTCGCAAGGGGCTACAGGTTCTCGAGAACCTGACTCATCGTGGCGCGCAAGGTTGCGATCCTTGCACGGGCGATGGAGCGGGCATTCTGCTTCAAGTTCCGCATGAATTTCTGCGGCGCGCCGCCGGCGATGTCGGCGTGACGCTCCCCGGCGCGGGCGAATACGGCGTGGGGCAGTTGTTCCTGCCTCCGGGCGCCGATTCGCGCCACCAGTGCGAAAAGCTGTTTGCCGGAATCATCGAAGAAGAAGGGGCGCGGCTGCTCGGCTGGCGGGACGTGGCCGTGAAGAGCGACCAAATCGGCGCGCAGGCGCGGCGGACCGAGCCCTTCATGCGCCAGGTCTTCATCGCCCGCGACGCGCTGAACGAAGCCCAATTCGAGCGAAAACTTTATGTCATCCGGAAGCGCGTGGAGAAGGCGATCAAGGAATCGGCCATTCAAGGCCGGGAGTATTTCTACATCCCCAGCCTCTCCGCCAACACCATCGTCTATAAGGGTTTGTTGCTGCCGCACCAGATGGCGGCCTATTACCAGGACCTGAACGATGCGAGCATGGTCAGCGCCCTCGCTCTGGTCCATTCCCGCTTCAGCACCAACACCTTCCCGACGTGGCCCCTCGCCCATCCTTATCGCTACGTGTGCCATAACGGCGAGATCAATACGTTGAAAGGCAACGTGAATTGGATGAAGGCGCGGCAGGGCCGGCTCCATTCCGAACTGTTTGGAGCGGACATGGAGAAGCTCTTCCCGATCGTATCCGAAAATCAGAGCGACTCAGCCTGCCTCGATAACGCGCTCGAATTTCTGCTCCTGGGCGGCCGATCACTGCCTCATACCATGATGATGTTGATTCCGGAACCCTGGGTGGCGAATCCCCAGATGGATCTGGACCGGCGCGGGTTCTACCAGTACCACGCGGCGATGATGGAGCCCTGGGACGGTCCGGCCGCCGTCTGTTTCACCGACGGCAAGATGATCGGCGCAACGTTGGACCGGAACGGCCTGCGTCCCTGCCGCTATCAAGTGACGACCGACGGGATGGTCGTGCTGGCCTCCGAAGCCGGCGTGCTGCCGGCCGACGCCAAGGATATCCGCATGAAGGGCCGGCTCATGCCGGGCCGGATGTTCCTCGTCGATACGGCGCAGGGCCGGATCATCGACGACGAAGAGATCAAGGCCGATATCGTCGGTCGCAAGCCGTATCGCAGTTGGGTGACCCAGTACGGCGTCTCGCTCGACGAGCTGCCGGAACCGTTGAATGTGCCTCAGCCGGACCATCCGACGATCCGCCAGCGGCAACAGGCCTTCGGCTACACGGTCGAGGAACTCAAGATGGTCATCACGCCGATGATCGTCACCGGCGAAGAAGCGGTCTCCTCCATGGGAACCGATACGCCGCTCGCCGTGCTGTCCGACAGGCCGCAACTGCTCTTCAAGTATTTCAAGCAGCTCTTCGCGCAGGTGACCAATCCGCCGATCGACCCGATTCGCGAGCAACTCGTGATGTCGCTCGTGACGAACATCGGACCGAAACCCAATCTGATGGACGAATCGCCCGAGTCCTGTCGCCGCATCAAGGTGCAGCAGCCCATTCTGACGAACGCCGATTTGCAAAAGATCCGCGGGATCTCGGACCCGAACTTCAAGAGCAAGACGCTCCGCATGTTGTTCCGGGTGGCTGAAGGGCCGGACGGACTCGGCGCCGCGGTCGACGACCTCTGCAGCCAGGCGTCGCAGGCAATCAAGGACGGCTATAAGTTCCTCATCCTCAGCGATCGGGGCGTCGATGAAGAATGGGCGCCGATCCCGAGTTTGCTCGGCATCTCGGCGATTCATCACCATCTGGTGCGCGAGTGCACCAGAACCGAGGTCGGATTGATTCTCGAAACCGGCGAGCCGCGCGATGTGCATCAGTTTGCCTGCTTGATCGGCTATGGGGCCGGGACCATCAATCCCTATCTCGTGTTCGAATCGCTCGTCGATATGGAGCGTGACAACTATCTGCCCGAGGGCCTCGATGCGCAGACGGCGGAAGGCAAATTCATCAAGGCGATCAACAAGGGCCTGCTCAAGATCTTCTCCAAGATGGGCATCTCGACGGTGCAATCGTACTGTGGCGCGCAGATCTTCGAGGCGATCGGATTGAATCACGAGATCATCGACCGCTACTTCACCGGCACGCCCTCGCGCGTGGAGGGCGTCGGGATCAAGGAAATCGGCGAGGAGACGCTCCGGCGGCATCGCGTGGCCTACGAGCCGGCTGCGATCAGACAGCTCGATTTCGGCGGCGAAATTCATTATCGCATCCAGGGCGAACACCATAACTGGAATCCGGAAACGATCTACAAGTTGCAGCACGCCAGCAAGTCGAACGATCCGAAGACCTATGCCGAATTCGCGCAGCTGGTGAACGACGAAAGCAAGCGCCGATCGAATTTACGCGGCCTCCTCGACTTCAAATTCGCGCCAACGCCGATTCCGATCGACGAGGTTGAGCCGGCGAGCGCCATTGTGAAGCGTTTCAACACCGGCGCCATGTCGTTCGGCTCGATCAGCAAGGAGGCGCACGAGACGCTGGCCATCGCGATGAACCGGCTCGGCGGCAAGAGCAATACCGGCGAGGGCGGGGAGGACCCCGAGCGGTTCAAGCCGCTCCCGAACGGCGATTCCAAGAACAGCTACATCAAGCAGGTGGCCTCGGCGCGCTTCGGCGTGACGGCCCACTATCTGGTCAATGCGCGCGAGCTGCAGATCAAGATGGCGCAGGGCGCGAAGCCCGGCGAAGGCGGCCAGTTGCCGGGGCACAAGGTCGATGAGAACATCGCGCGCTTCCGCTACGCGACGCCGGGGGTCCAATTGATTTCCCCGCCCCCGCACCACGACATCTATTCCATCGAAGACCTCGCGCAGTTGATCTTCGATCTGAAAAACTCCAACCCCGACGCCGGCGTGTCCGTGAAGCTGGTTGCCGAAGTGGGAGTCGGGACGGTGGCAGCCGGTGTATCGAAAGCGCACGCGGACAAGGTGCTGATCAGCGGAGATTCCGGCGGAACCGGCGCCTCGCCGCTCTCGTCCATCAAATACGGCGGGATTCCCTGGGAGTTGGGACTTGCGGAAACACATCAGACGCTGGTGCTCAACGATCTGCGCGGCCGCATCCGCGTGGAGACCGATGGGCAGATGAAAACCGGGCGTGACGTCGTGATCGCGACGCTGCTCGGCGCGGAGGAATACGGCTTTGCGACGGCGCCGCTGATCGTCGAAGGCTGCATCATGATGCGCAAGTGCCATCTGAACACCTGCCCGGTCGGCATTGCCACGCAGGATCCTGAGCTGCGAAAGAAGTTCAACGGCAAGCCGGAACACATCGTCAACTATCTGTTCTTCGTGGCGGAGGAAGCGCGCCAGCTCATGGCCAGGCTCGGGTTCCGGACGATCAACGAAATGGTCGGACGCGTGGACAAGCTCAAGATCACCAAGGCCGTCGATCATTGGAAGGCGAAAGGGCTGGATCTCTCTCCGTTGCTGACGATGCCGGATGTCGGCCCGGATGTGGCTCGCTATTGCATCCAGAAACAGGACCACGGACTGGCCGACATTCTCGACAACAAGCTGGTCGAGCGGTGCAAACAGGCGATCGAGAAGGGCGAGAAAGTGACGCTCGAACTGCCGATCAAGAACGTGAATCGCACGACCGGCACGGTGCTCTCGAGCAAGATCGCGAGAAAGTACGGACTGGAAGGATTGCCGGAAGACACGATTTCGATCAAGTTCAACGGGTCGGCGGGACAATCGTTCGGCGCATTCCTGGCTAGAGGCATCACGCTCACACTGGAAGGCGAGTCCAACGATTATCTGGGCAAAGGATTGTCCGGAGGCAAGATCATCGTGTTCCCGCCGAAGAACGTGCTGTTCAATCCGGAGGAGACAATCCTCATCGGCAACACGTCGCTCTACGGGGCGACGCAGGGCGAAGCCTACTTCTACGGCATGGCGGGAGAGCGATTTGCGGTGCGCAATAGCGGAGCGCGGGCGGTGGTCGAAGGGACCGGCGATCACGGCTGCGAGTACATGACGGGCGGGGTGGTCGTGGTGCTCGGCCGCACCGGCCGCAACTTCGCCGCTGGCATGTCCGGCGGGGTCGCATTTGTGCTGGATGATCTGGGCAAGTTTCAGAGCCGATGCAACACCGGGATGGTCGAGTTGGAGCCGGTCGCGACGAAGGAAGATAAGCAGCTGCTCCACGACCTGATCACCAAGCATTTCATGTATACCGGCAGCCGCAGGGCGAAACAGGTGCTCGATGCCTTTGATGCGATGCTGCCGAAATTTGTGAAGGTGATGCCGGTCGATTACAAGCGCGTCCTCGAGGAGCGAAAGCGCAAGGCGAGCGCAGTCCACTGAAGAGAGGTTTAGGCTAAGGCTGGGTCGAGGGTAGGGCAAAAACGATTTCCGGCTCAACCTCAACCTCAACCTTAACCTGAACCTCGACCTGGAGTTGTCGAAGATATGGGAGATCCGAAAGGCTTCATGAAATACGCCCGTGAGGGCCCGAAGCGAAAACCGGTCGAGTTGCGCCTGCTTGATTGGAAGGAGATGTACGAGCCGATCTCCGAAGATAAGCTCAAGGTCCAGGGTGCGCGCTGCATGGATTGCGGTGTCCCGTTCTGCCAGGGCGGCACCGGATGCCCCGTCGTGAATTTGATTCCCGAATGGAACGATCTCGTGTATCGCGGGCGGTGGCAGGACGCGCTCAAAGCCCTGCACAGCACGAACAACTTCCCCGAGTTTACCGGCCGTCTTTGCCCCGCCCCCTGCGAAGGGGCCTGCGTCCTCGGCATCAATGAAGATCCGGTGTCGATCCGCATCATCGAATGGAACATCATCGATCGGGGGTTCAACGAAGGGCTTGTGTTCCCCGTCATGCCAGTCGTCAAGACGGGCAAGACGGTGGCGATCGTCGGATCGGGCCCGGCCGGGATGGCGGCCGCGCAGCAGTTGGCGAGGGCCGGTCATAGCGTGACGCTCTTCGAAAAGGCGGATCGCATCGGCGGCTTGCTTCGCTACGGCATTCCGGATTTCAAGATGGAGAAGTGGGTCATCGACCGCCGGCTGGAACAGATGAAGGCCGAAGGGGTGGAATTCAAGACCGGTGTGACCGTCGGCAAGGACATCACCGGCGAGCAGTTGCGCAAACAATTCGATGCGGTGGGTCTGGCCATGGGAGCCGAACAGGCGCGCGAACTACCGATCCCGGGCCGCGAACTCAAGGGCGTGCACCTAGCCATGGAGTATCTGACGCAGCAGAACAGACGCACCGCAGGAATTCCTGTCATGGAGGAGCCGCTCACGGCGAAAGGCAAGCGGGTCGTCATCATCGGCGGCGGCGACACCGGATCGGATTGTTTGGGCACCGCGCATCGTCAGGGTTGTGTGGAGGCGCATCAGTTCGAGCTGTTGCCGGAACCTCCCCCTCAGCGGGCCGACTCGACTCCCTGGCCGCTCTGGCCGATGCAGCTCCGCACGTCACACGCCCACGAAGAGGGCTGCGACCGACAGTGGAGCGTCTCGACGACGAAGTTCACGGGACACAACGGCCATGTCACCAAGTTACACGCTCATCGTGTCAAGTTTGAAAGTGGAAAGTTTGAACCCATCTCGAAGACAGACTTTGAGATGGATGTGGACCTTGTGCTGCTCGCCATGGGATTCACCGGTCCGGTCAAGAACGGTCTGCTCGACAGTCTGGGCGTGACCTACGATGCCCGCGGCGCGGTTGCCGTGAACGACAACTTCATGACCAATCTCGACGGGGTCTTTGCCGGCGGCGACACGAAGCGCGGCGCTTCGCTCATTGTGTGGGCGATTGCGGAAGGGCGAAAGATGGCCGCGGGAATCGACCGTTATCTCCAGTCCGGAAAATCTGCCAAGCAATCGGTGAAGTAGAGGACTGGCTCCGGCGCAGCCGGTGCCTTGTATCTTGGACCGAGTACGGCAATGATACGGCGCATCATCAACTCGGGCGTGATAGGCCGACGGTGCCGAGGTCCGCAGAGACCGGGGGACAGCCAAGGTCGTCATGCCCTTTACCGGT
>WIAH01000035.1 GCA_014055525.1 Nitrospira sp. CR1.3 | reverse complement strand
ATCGTACTCTTGTCAAACAATGATGCGTTCGAATGACTGAGTGCTTAGTAGACAGCCGCAGATTCTATCCCAATAGCCCGGCCCCTATTACCCCGAACGTCGAACCTCAAACTCAGCCCCCCGAACTTCCTGGCGTCTGGACTCACGACCTTGGCTGCCCGTATGATGTCGCAATCAGCGCACGGACGCATGTCGATCACCGCACGAGATCTCATTCAAATCTGGGCAAACCGACTCGCCGTCGAACAACATCAGGTTGCCGGGCAGGGAACGGATCGTCCCATAACTCCCGTCGCCGGACGTCTGCTGCACACCGTCGGCTCGCTCTATCTTTATGAGCTCACCCTTCCGGCCGGTTGTTCCATCGCGATCGACACGCCTCTTTCGATCGTGCCTAGCGACGACATGGAGCCCACGGAAGGACTGGCCTTGAGCTGTCGGGACAATGTCGTTCTGGCTCAGACGTTCGATTCGATCGGGCAGACGATCCACAGGGCGACCGCTATTCCAGACCGCGCAGGAATTCTGGCCACCTGCGAAGCGCGATTGACGACAATGCTCACGCAAGCCGATGCCTACCGGCTCGGGCCGGCCGATCGCCTAGCTCCGGTCCTGGAGGCGGCATCGGCGTTCGACGAGGGAGGTGGAGCCGGAGTTGCGATGTTCTCGACGATCTGGTCCGACGACCCGACAGTCCGGCGGCAGAAGATCGCTGCGCTGGCGATTGAGTTGATCCGGGCGAACAAGCGGATTCTCCTCGTGTGTCCCGATCACCATTCGGCGGACGATATGGCCGGCGCCATCGCCCGGGCGATGAAAGCCGGAGGGCTCCTGTATAAGACCTGGATCAGCCGCTATGAAATGACGTTGGCGCAGCAGGCATCGGGGCTTTCCATTCACGAACTGGGCTTCGAGGCGCAGATGCACCAGTTTTACGCCAAGTCGCGGGCGGACAAGGCGACGCTCCGGAGGAAGTACGAACGGTTCCGCGAATTGACGCCCCTCCTCGCCTATAAGTCGCAAAAGCAGAAGGACCTCGACGAAGTTCGTCTACTGGAATGGAGGCTGCTCACTCAGCTCAATGACCTCCGGGAGAAAATCAAGGAGGCGAATGCTACCCTCGCGGAATACGAAAGTCTTCCGCTCTTGCGCCGGCTGAGCATGCAGGCGGTGGGGAAAAACGTCGGGTCCCTCCATCAATATCTTGAATTGTACGAAAGTCAGATCGCGGGCCTGATGAAGGAAGTCGACGTCGCCAAAGCCCGGATCGCCGAACTGGCTCCCGAGGCCGCCGTGCCGAAAGACATGAGGCCTGAGTTCGAAGAATTGAAAGAAGACATCGTTCGATTGGGCGGAACTAAGAAGATCCGGGAGCTGCTCGCGGCGGAAGAGAACACAAACCGTCAGGCCTTCATCCAAAACCGACGGCTGGTCATCACCACGGCCGCAAGGGTCTTGGGCGATCCCTTGTTCAGTCTGGTCCGGTTTGACGTGCTCATTGCCGACAATGCCCCATGGATACCGGCGGCCGAACTCCTCGGCTCCGCGGGGCTGGTGCGCGAGCGAGTCGTCCTGACCGGTGATCCCAGCGATATTGCAGCGGCAGGACTCTGGAACTCGCCCGAGGTTCCGGCACGTCGGCGGTAACGAGGAGGCTGGGAGTGGCTTTGCTTGACGTAGACGAGGGTAATTCAGGATAATCCCGCTTCTCCATCGTAGCCGAAGTGGCGGAACTGGCAGACGCACTAGATTCAGGGTCTAGCGCCCGCAAGGGTGTCCGGGTTCAAATCCCGGCTTCGGCACCACCTACCTTAATGTGTTGCGAATTCCGAGACTTGGCGAGCGGCGGTCTGACGCCGTGTTATTAGGGTGTTCAAACGGGACATTGCCGCGTCTAATTTCTCCGCCTTGACCGTTCGGTAGCGGAGAAACATTTCCACCGAAGAATGGCCGACGATCTTCATGATCGTTTCCACATCTACTCCAGCATCAGCAAGGTTGGTCACGGCACAATGCCGGAGGTCGTGAAAGACGAAATCCTCAATCTTCTGTTCCCGGCATAACTCCTGAACAACCCGGTAGGTGTGATTGAGCCTGGTCCCGTCCTTGTGGAACACAAGGCCGCCAATCCTCACCACCCTATCCTGCTCTTGCAAATGTTGAAGCGAACGCTTCAGCAATGGAGTCAACGGTACCTCTCGGCTCTCCCCGTTCTTCGTTAAGCTTCCGGGAAGAAAGATCCTCCCTTTCTCTAGGTCAACCCGATCCCAGGTAAGGCCTAGAATTTCCTCCAGCCGCATTCCTGTGTGGTACCCCGTCAACAGCACAGGCTTGAACCAACCAGGAGCCGCGCCGTAAAGCCGTTCCCATTCCTTCGGCTCCAGGACGCGGTTTCTTGCATTCTTCGGCTTGGGAGCCGCTACGAGAGAGGCCACGTTGCGCGTGAGGAGATCGCGTTTCATGGCCAGCTTCAGCATGTGCTTGAGAATATTATGATCCACGTTGACGGTGGCGACTGCTCGACCATTTCCCCGTTCTTGTCGAAACGCTTCAACGTCCTTGGCCGTCAGGTTCCCCAACAGTTGGTTGCTGCCAAAGAACGGGACGATTACGCGATCAATCCGCTGACACCGTTCACGGTAGGAGCGAAGCCGCACAACCTCCTCAATCGTCTTGTACTCCTCGACCCACTGTCCGATGGTCATGACAACAGACGCTGTGCGATCGCTCTCCATCGTTCCCGCCAGCAACTTTGTTTTGATGATGGCCTCTTGCTGCTTCGCCATGGTCTTGTTGGTGCAACCGACCTTCCACCGCTTGAGCTTCGCGCCCTGGACGCCTGATGCGAGGGAGAGCGTCTTCCCGTCATCCAAGACACGGAACTCGACATAGTAACTGTCGTTCCGTTTCGTAAGTCCCATAGACTCAACCTCCTTTCTTATAGGGTTTTTCGCCGATCAGTTCTGCCACGGTCACGCGGAGCGCCTTCGCAAGTTTTCGCAAGGTGCTCAACTGCGGGTCCCCTTCACCTGCTTCAAAGCGGGCCAGTGAGGACACCGCTACGCCGGACGCCTCCTTGAGCGCCCGCAAACTCACCCCCCTTCGTTCTCGAATCTCGCGCAATCGGAGCACGGCACGTAATGTTCCTATATAAAGGAACACTCTGTCAAGAGGCTTCTGTGGTTCTTGGGGGCATCGGCATGACGGTGTTCTGCTTGATCCACTTATCCAGCAGCTCCAGGTCAAACTTCACCAGTCGTCCCACCTTCACAAACGGTATCCGCCGTTGGCTGACCATCGAATAGATGGTGTGCGGCGATAGCCCTGTGTAGAGGGCAGCTTCCTTGATCGATACGAGACGGCGCATTGGCAATACATCCTTTTCTTGGGGGGTCTTCAGACCCCTGCCTGTCCTCGCTCACTCGAAAAATTCCCACTCAGCGTCACCCAGCATCAATGGCTCCTCATCCAAGCCAGCAGGGTGGGCCAGTGGTACCGCCTGAGGCGTCCCTTCCCGATGCAGGGGAGGCCCTGCCTGCGCCAGCGCCGGAACGTGTCCCGGCTGATCATGAGCCAGAGACGAAGCTCGGGCTCGCTGAACCACCCGTCATCAGGTTTCCAATTGGCATGGTTCATCTCATCCCTCAAAGGTGCAGGTGGATCTCATAGCACGCCTGCCGCGCAGGGCTTCAGCCCTGGCCAGGCGCTTCTTGACGACCTTTCGCACATCACGTTCCCCTTGATTTGGTTCACCAAGGAAAAGGTCCAGGTCCCACGCAAGGTGCCAGATCGCCAATGGTGAAGCTCCCTGACACATTTGCTCCCAGATCCGCTGCCATCGCCCCTCGCTGCTCAAGCATCCCGCTAGCGATACCGAGAGATTTCCGCCGTGGGACTTGTCGAAACAGTCCAGGGTGTAATACGTGAGGTCAATTTCCCAAGGACTGGATCTATATGGCTCAGTTGGTTCAGGTGGGATCTTCAGCCATTCGTCGATAGGCATGCAGATCATTCCATTGCTGTTCAGTTTTTCCCAATCTATTGGTTTTGACATTGCGTCTCCTTTTTGCCTCAACCTGGCAATTCTGAGGGGTTGTGTTCGTCTTCTTCTCTCAATCTGGCTTTCGTCTAGGTGAGTGAGTGCCAGGTTGGAACACAGCCCCTAAAAGTTGCCAGGTGTGGTTAGTGTGGTTGATCTCATCCCCTATCCGTTGCCAAGTCGTGGCCTAGCAACAGCGCCCTAAAACCATCTTCCATGCACCAGGCCCATTCCGGCTTGATGGCGAGCATGGATGGCTTCCCAATGCAATCATGTCGGAAATCCATCACGCCGAGTGAGGCAAGCTCCTGCATCGTTGCTTCTGTCAATCATCAGCCGAAGTTGACCCTTTTATTCTGATGTGAAATTGACCCCTCCCCCGAGTTGAATCTGCATTCTGATGGCGCTATGAATCCGAATGGGCCGCGGCCGCGACAGGGGACTTGAAGA
>WIAH01000029.1 GCA_014055525.1 Nitrospira sp. CR1.3 | reverse complement strand
GGGTAAGGGGGTATAGGAACTACCCCTTTATCCCTTTACCCCTCTTTTACCCCCTGCCCCAGCATGTTGATCCGGTGAGCCAGGCAACCGGCGCCGAATCCGTTGTCGATGTTCATCACCCCGACGCCTGCTGCGCAGGAATTTAACATCGTCAGCAAGGCGGCAAGCCCTCCAAAACTGGCTCCGTATCCCCGACTCGTCGGCACCGCCACAACCGGACAGGCCACCAGCCCTCCGACGACGCTCGGCAAGACACCGTCCATGCCTGCGACGACGACAATCACCCTGGCCTGCGCAAGCCGGTTACGACGGTCCAGCAATCGATGGATCCCGGCCACACCGACGTCGTAGAGCGTTTCCACCCGGCTTCCCATCACTTCGGCCGTCACTTTCGCTTCCTCCGCAACCGGAACGTCGGACGTCCCGGCCGTGATAACCAACACCTTTCCTGTGAGCCGACGGTTGGGATCGCGGACCGCGACGATACGCGCCGCCTCATGGTACTGCGCGCGGCGATGCAGCCGCGTGATGGTGGCCGCGATGTCACGCGTCGCCCGCGTCGCCAGGAACGGCCGGTGATGCTTGAGCAGCGCCTTGGCGATGATGCGGATCTGCGCCGCCGTCTTGCCCTCGCAGAGAATGACTTCGGGAAAGCCCTGCCTGATCGATCGATGATGATCGAGGGACGCAAATTCCAGATCCTCGAACGGCAAGGACCGCAGCTGCTCCAGCGCGTCGGCGACGGCGAGCCTGCCGGTCCGCACCCTGTTCAACATCTGTTCAAGCCGCTGCCGGTTCACGCGAGCCCCTTCTCCGGTTTGGCGCCACGTTCCATCAGATCGCTCACGGCTCGACGGCAGGACTTGCCTTCGAAGAGCACCCCGTTGATTTCCTGCACGATGGGCATCTCGACCTTCGCGCGACGAGCCAGGCCGAGCGCGGCTCTGGCCGTGCGGACACCCTCGGCGACCGCATGCATGCCGCCCAGAATGGCCTCGAGTTTTTCACCTCTCCCTAAGCGCACGCCGACCGTGTGATTGCGGCTGAGAGTTCCGGTGCAGGTCAGCACCAGATCGCCGACACCCGATAGGCCGTAAAATGTTCTCGGGTCCGCTCCCATCGCCGCTCCAAGACGGACCATCTCAGCCAGTCCTCTGGTGATCAAGGCTGCGCGTGTGTTATGGCCGAGTCCCAGACCATCGACGACTCCTGCGGCCAACGCCATGACATTCTTCAACGCGCCGCCCAGCTGCACCCCGATGACGTCGCCGTCTGCATAAACCCGCAATGCCGACGTCATGAGAGCCGCCTGAAACGCCTTGACCATTTCAACGTCTTGACCGGCCAGACAGAGTGCGGTTGGCTGCCCTTGACTGACCTCTGTCGCGAAACTCGGTCCGGACAGCACCAGTATTCGCTGATGCATCGAAGGAGGAAGGACATCTTCCATGACTTGCGACATCAGCTTAAACGTGTCCTCCTCCACCCCCTTCGTCGCGCTGATGATCGGTGTGCCCTGAGTGATCAGAGGAGCCATCTGTTGCAGAAGCGCGCGCGCGACGTGCGACGGCACGGCGAACAGGATTCCGTCGCAGTCCTGCACTGTCTCTCCCAGAACGTTCGTGGCCGCCAATGAGGCAGGCAAAGGGACGCCGGGCAGGAAGAGCTGATTTTCATGGACGGCTTTGATCGAGTCGACTACCTCCCGTTCATAGGCCCAGAGCTTTACTGATAGCCCCTTCTCCGCCAGATGTTTCGCGAGGGCAGTCCCCCAGGCACCGGCACCGATGACACCGATACGATTGATTGGCATGGTCAGATGAATTGCGTTGGAGGTCTGCCGGGTAATGGGTTTGCGAACCGGTTGTCTGGTGGCGGGCGGATTATAGGAATCCCCTCTTTCTGCTGTCAATCAACCGGCTGTTCACAAGCCGTACAGGATAGAGTGCCGAAGCAGACAGTCCGGGAAACCATAGGGAATCTCTTCGCAAATAATCAGGGAATTCATGCTTGTTCTGTGGCATACGGCTTGCTCAGCCCCTACTGGATTTCACAATTGTCTTCGCGCCAGTCCGATAGCCCGATAGGATGTCAATGGCCGAAGTAGATCAGCAAGGAATCAACTCATGGACATAAAGCGAATCACCGCTTTTCTTTTTCATCTCAGTCTGGCCGTCGCCTGGTGTTTCGTACTTGCTTGGACGCCAACGGCGCAGGCGGAGACCTACGTGGGCGGTCAGCTCGGCATGACATTTCCACAGGCCCTCAGCAACGGCGAAGTGACTCAAGAAGCACTGGGAGGGCTCAATATCTCAGATCAACCGCTCAAGAATTCCATCATGCTCGGCGCGAAATTCGGCCACTATTTTTCACGGGCAAAATGGATCGGAGTTGAAACCGGCCTGTCTTTTGCCAACCCTCATATTAAACAAGGAACGTTGACATTTAGCGGTCCCGGAGGATCCCAAACTCTAGGCCCGTTTGCCGGAGTCTATCAACGAATGATCATCTGGGATGTGGCGACCCTGATGGTCCGCTATCCGAAGTATCGCCTTCAGCCATACTTCGGCGTCGGTCCGGCGCTGTTCTTCGGAAAGCTGACCGGCCCGTCCGCACCCCCCGGCCAATCGGCGACCAACATCGGCTTAAACGTGGAGGGCGGCGCACGCTACTACATGACCCGCCGCTGGGCGCTGTTCGGAGAGTTGCAGTATCACCTAGCCAGACTTTCCTACACCTCAAACGACAGCAACCCTGCAGCCGATCCTTTCGGATTTCGGGCGACCTACAGCGCGCTGACCGCGAGCATCGGCGTCAGTTATCATTTCTGACGAACCGCGGTCTTTCTATCCCGCCATCTAGCAAATCATCGCGATTCCGTGTAGCCTCACCCCCCAAGATCGCGCATGAAGACCTGTCCCTCTTGCCGACGCGAACTTCCTGAACTGTTCCGCTACTGCACCCAGTGCGGCCAGCGTCTCGATGCCTATTCATTTCAAGACCAGTCGCCGGCGCCATCCACTCCCGCATCTCCCGCTGAGCCGGAAGCGATGAACCTCCACGTGCTCTATGGAATGGTCGCGGCGCTCATTCTGGCGGTGATGTTCCCGCCCTGGGAGACCAGCCCGCCACAGACACCGGAGTTCCTGGGGCTCCGGTTCATTCTTGATCCTCCGGCACCGGACGCGATTATCAGCCGCCTGCTGTTGACGATCGAATTGGTCACGATCTCCATTGCAGGGCTGTACGGGGCATTTCTCTTCCGAAAAAGGTGAGCGGTAACGGTAGATGATGACAAGTTACAAAGTTGACAAGTTGGAAAGTGCAGACGTCAAAAGACCATTCAGGGAGAGGCTTCTCACTTTCCAACTTTCTCACTCTTTAGTCGAGCGCGAGAGTCAGGCATTTGGCGGATCCGCCTGACTTCATGAATTCGTCCAGCGGAACGGGATAGGGCTGATATCCGCGGGATTCCAGAAGCGCCATCGTGTCCGGGCAGCCGGCCGGAAGGATGACGCGCTTTCCCACACAGACGGCATTGCACGCAAACTTGAGCGCTTCATGTTCAAGGACCGGCAGACGTTGCTTGGGACCAATCCGTTCCATGATTGCGGCCTGGCCGTAACGATCGAAGGCGGGAGGATAGTAGAGCAGGTCTCCTCCGCTGAGCGGGCAGAAACAGGTGTCCAGGTGGTAGAACCGGCTGTCCATCAATTCGAGCGGGAGAATCTCCTTCCCGTAGATTTCACTCAAGATCGGAAAGGCGCGAATGTCCGATCGCTGCCGGTATCCTCCGAACCAACAATTCGGGAAGCCCAGCAGATCTCCGGCGCCTTCAAAGTACATTCCTTCATCCAACGTCACGACCTCGTATCCATGATCGTGGAACCATCCCTCGAAATGCGCCTCTTCCCGCTGCCGCTCCGGATAGCGGAACCGGCTGGGGACGGCCCTGCGGCCCACCACAACTCCCGCGTTGGCGGTAAAGACCAGGTCCGGCAGACCCGCCACGGGCTTCATCCGCTCCAGCACGACGCCCAGCTCTTCTTCGAGCACTTGCATCAGTCGATGCCACTGGAGAACGGCTTGGTCCGGGTTGACCACATTGGACCGATGCATCCAGGGATTGATCTCGTAGTCGATCCGGAAATAGTCGGGTGGACACACCAATAATCTGCTCATCCCCTCCATCCCAATTCGCGGGCTAGGTCCCGTAAGAACGACGCCGCGTCCATGACCAATCCCACCGCCTGAAAACTTCCGCGATCGGCCAGTTTCGTGGGGACCGCCGGATTCACGTCGACGCACACGGTGGGAATTGTTGCGGGCAGGAGGTTCCCGGTCGCGACCGAATGGAGAGTAGAGGCGATCAGCAAGGCCAACCCTACGCCCGGTATCGCCGCGCGCATCGCCGCCTGTGCGGCGATCGAGTCCGTGATGACCTCCGGCAACGGCCCGTCATCGCGGATTGTCCCAGCCATCACCACCTGCACACCCCGTTGCACGCAGGCGGCCATAATTCCCTGCTTGATCACGCCGGACTTCACGGCGGCCACGATGCTACCGATCGCGCGAATGCGGTTGATCGTCCGTAAATGGTGCTCATGTCCGTGGGGTACAGCCCTGCCGGCAGACAGCCCATAGCCCAACGACGTGCCGTATAATTCCGCCTCCATATCATGTGCCGCCAACGCGTTCCCGCAGAACAACACCTGGATGAAGCCGGCGTCGATGAGCCAGGTCAATGCCTCACGCCCTCCCGCATGAATGATGGCCGGTCCGCCGGCCAGCAGGACTTTGCAGTCCGGCAACCCCGTCCGATGCCGGTCGCGCAAGACCTGCATGCGTTTGGCCACATCGGCGATAATATGGCCGTGCGGACGCTCCGCCGAAACCTGCGACTCCATGAAGCTGAAGACATCGCGTTCCTGCGGACGTTGCAGCGGACTTACCCTGACGCCGGTCCGGCCGGACACGATCAGATCTCCCCGCTTCACTTCTCCCATCGGTAGGGCTCGCGCGCCGACCCGGTCTGTATCAACCACGATGCCGAGATCCATTTCTATCCGTTCAACGTCGATCCATTGCCCCTGCAACCGGACCTGCGTGGGCAAGTGCGTCGTGGCATAGAACTGCTCCGGAAAGACGCCGTCGGCCGGAGCCGCTTCACAGCGGCAGTCCCGTTCCAGCTCGACTGCTGCTCCGTGCGGTTGAATCGCCTGAAGAATCTCGGCCAGCAATTGAGGCGACGAGGCCTGAATAAGGATATTCGCGCGGGAGGCTTCCTGCCGGGTTTTTCCGATCGAAACATCCTGCAGATCGAAGGTGCCGCCCATCATCAAAATCGTATCCAGAACCTTGGCGAGAATCAGCGAATCGATGATGTGGCCCCGCAGGACGACCGTTTCTTGAGCCTGGACCATAGGAGCGCCTCCCCCTTCAATTTTATCACGCGGAACGGCGCTCACACGAAGATTAGGATATTCAATCACTGAACGGACAGCAGGGTTGAGAGACCGTGGAAGGATCAGGTTGACTCAGGCGTTTTCATCAATTCTCGCAGGACGTTGGTCGCATAGCCTCCGGGAGCAAGGGAAAAGGTCAGAGTCAGAAGGTTGTCTGTCATTTCCCAATCCGGTTCATCGAACCGCAGGCGCAATGCCCGTCGCTCGCCACGAAATCCGCAGGTCTTGGCCGCCTCCGTGAGCCCCTCCGCGGTCGCGCCGTTTTCGACCATCACCGCCCGCTCGATCGCTCCGGGCTCTCCGTCGGCCCAGGACACGCGTGATCCAAAGAGAATTCCCGTGGGGCTGATTTCGAAACGATCCGCACGGGGCTGTTCATGCTCTGCTTGCTCAACGAGAAAGCAGGCGCCGTTCTCCATTTTCATGGCCCAATCGCCGGCAAGCACCTGATCGAGACGATCGACGCGGCGCGCCAGAATCTGATTGAAGAGATGGGACTGAAGGCTGTTGAGATACCACATGCGCTTGGCGCGACTCATCTGCTTGCGCCTCGCCGCGTCGGTCAAAAGCGCGGCGCCGACTTGATAGTTCTCCCCGCGCTTCCCCTGACGCTGAGGGCCGAAGTAATTGGGCACCCCGCGTTTCCGCAGCGTCTCCAGCACAAGGGGAACGGTCTCGGCCGCATGGTCCGCAATGTCCCGAATGACCAACCGAAACCGGTTGCCTGCGTGGTGCCCGGGACGCAACCGGTTACGATGCCGTCCCAGAACCTCGACCGACAAAAGCTGTTCGTCCGTTTTGAGCCGGGCAAGCCGTTCAGGGGTGACGCCATGCAGCGACAGCATCTGCGTGGCGACGGCCCTGGAGTCTTTCAGACCGGCTGTTCCTATCCCTTGGACCTTGACGCCGACGACCGACGAAACTCTGCGGATCAGATCCGGCGTCGAAATCAGCCTCTTGCTGATCTTCACGTACAGATGCTCGCCCTCGCCGCAGGGGAGATACAACGGCAGTTCTTCAACCCGAAAATCTTCCGGCAGCACCCTTACACGCCCTCCGATCCCGGGGAGCCCGGCGGTGAGAAACGGCTGCGTCTTGGCTGCGTCGCTCATTTCAGTTCAGAGATCGGAGAACGAGAAACTCAAGAAACAATCAGGCCGCGGATTCGCTCATGGTATACTTTCCGCATGTTCGCGCCCGGCATCTCAGATTTAAGACTCATGGTCGCTTTGCTTATCACATTCACCGCGGGACTCACGGGAAACGCGAAGGCACTCGATAGCACGATCTTCCCGCAATTCGCCAAACACATTGTGCATCAGGTCCACCGGGACAAGGAGGCCTTTGCGAAGGCCAGCACCTGTCTTTCCTGGTTTTACAAGGCTTCAAAAACACCGCCTCAGGCCGCCCATGGGATCAATTGGCAGCCGATCGCTTTGCCACAGCCTGAGAAGGACTGTCCTCGTCAGTACCCGAAGGGGATGGAGGCTGCCCGCGACGATTTCGCAAGAACACAGACGTTGCTTTCGGTCAGCCTGACCATCTACGAATTCGCCCTGGTTGCCGACCACAACGACGATCATGCCTACAATGCCGCCGAGCTTCAGGATCTTTTTTCCTCACTCTCACTGAAATTGGACATGGACAACGCGGCAGAATCTCCTCTCGCCACCTTAAAGGAGCGGTTTGATTACTGGTATCGCATCCGTAATCTCGACGACGTGATGAAGGGCATGAGCATTCTATACGAGCGGGGTTACCGGGTGACCGCGGGCGATCGTGCCGACCTGGATCGGGTCATGAAATGACAAGACGGACGATGAGTTGGCCCGATCGAGTCCGCGCCTTTATCGGCTCCTGTTTGAGCGAGCCGCTGTACCGGCTGTTCAGCTTGGTGCCACATTGGGAAATCGGCCTCGGCCAGCACGAGGTGACGCAGATCACTCAAACCTATGGCCCGCTCGCCGGACGCAGAGCCGTCCATCTGAGCGATCTGCATCTCGATCGCTATCAGCCCCGCCACGATCTTATCGTCGAGGCGGTCGACGAATTGTCGCCCGACTGGATCTTTATCACGGGAGACCTCCTGAACGTTCCGGAAGGGCTGCCGCATCTCTTCCGGTTTCTGGCGCGCCTTCGCGAGCTTGCGCCCGTCTTCATCACGCTGGGCAATCACGATCACTATAGCGGCGTGCCGGTATCGCAGTACGCAGACCTCTCAGACCGGCACAAGATCACGCTGCTGGTCAACCAAACTATTGTTATCCCGGCAGGCGTCGGCGAGCTCGCCATAACAGGGGTCGACGATCCTTCACTGCATCGTGCGGATCTTACGTGCCTCCCGCCTCCCGCCAACCGGCGCTTTACCCTGCTCCTGGCCCATGCACCCAGCATACTCGACCAGTTGGAGGAGAATCACGCGGTGGATCTCATTCTTTGCGGCCACAGCCATGGCGGACAATGGCAGGTGCCGTGGATCCCCACGTTCTGGCTTCCTCCGGGGTGCAACGGCCGGATCGCCGGCACACATGAAACTTCGCGCCACCGTCTCTATATCAACCGAGGACTCGGTTGGTCCTTCCTGCCGTTCCGCTATCGCTGCCGGCCTGAGATTGCCGTGATCGATTGGACGAATGAGCAGGCAGAAGTAAAAGCCGCCTAACCCAACCACTCTGCAGGATGTTCAGAAAGGTCACCCAGCGAGGCCGCAGCGAGGTCCGCGACGCGAAGAATAATGAGCGTCACTTTTGCGGACGGGCGCGAGCCGGTGAGCGCCCAGTGTCTCAGACCCGAGGCATACACTATTTTTCACCCGCCCGCCCATCGCCTGTCGGAATAGGCGTTTCCCCAGGCGGTACGTTGAGGGTCTGAGCAATGCGAGAACGACGCTGTCGCCTTTTTCAACATCCTGTCATCCGTTCGACCGCTTCTTTCGCACGGCTCCTCACCGTCTGATCCCAATCCTCTTCCATCAACGTCGTCAGTCGTTCACGGGTCTCGACCGCGCGCAAGCGACCCAAGCCCAACGCCGCACAGGATCGGACGTAGGCATGGTCGTCTTCCAAGGCCTTGACCAGAAGCGGCACAACGCTCTTGTCCTGCAGGACACCCAGATGACTCGCGGCCATCCCGCGGATCCGATGTTGCTTGTCTCCGAGCGCGCGCTGAAGCGTGCTTAAAAAGAGTTCCTTCAGCACCGGAACGACCGGCTCCAGTCCCTCCACCCGATATTCATTGACCTCGATCAAATTAAAGGCCGTCTCCAATTGTTTTTCGCGCGCCGTTTCCCGTTGCAGGATTTTGATCAACCGTTCTCGCGCGCGCCGTTTGGCGGTCCTTTTCCTGATCGCGCGGATGAGGATCCAGACAGTCGAGACGGCAACAAGCCCGGCAAAGGCTAGAGGGATTGCTCGATCGATGACATATTCTTGAGTCTCCAGGCCCAGACGCTTCCAGATCCAGACGCATGTGATCACCGCGCTCAAGAGCGCGAAGATCGCCGCCAGATTCACGTTGCCGGACTCTTGCCGTCTCATCGGAGCCGCATCATAGGGACGCAGACCCGATGCGTCAACGGATCGGTCTTCGGTCGGCGCATCGATCACGCGCCCCTGCTGTTATTCCTGCTCTTGACGATTCGTTCTAGCACGGACTATTCTCGTCCCATGGATCTTCCCGACCTCAAAGATGATCCCTATCTTCAGGTGCTCCGGCCGCTGGTAGAATGCTATCTCGCGTTCTGGCGCGTCGACAGCCGCCACATCCGCTCGATGAGACTGACGCCGTCTCAATTCGACGTGATCGCGACCCTCGGCGATACGGACGGTATGACCTGCTCGGAACTCTCCGCCCACACCCTCGTCACCAAAGGCACACTGACCGGCGTACTTGATCGACTGGTCAAGAAAGGGCTCATCCGGCGGGAGCAAGTGGCCAGCGACAGGCGCAGCGTCAAGATCCGGTTGACAGAAAAAGGCGCGGCGCTGTTCCGGAAAACTTTCGCATCCCATATCGCGTTTCTTCGTCCGTTCTTTCAGCGTGCCCTGAACTCAAAGGACGCGGTGGTCGCCCGCGACCTCCTGATTCGATTACGGGACAGCTTTCTCCACCCATGCGCCTGACCATTCTGGGATCCGGCACAAACGTCCATCCCACACGCGCCGCATCCGGCTATCTGGTCCGCACCGATCAGACGTTGCTCCTGGACTTCGGCCCGCGGACCTTGATGAATCTTCTGAAGGCGGGCGCGAACCGGCACCGGATCACGCACATTCTTTTTTCCCATTTTCACGCGGATCACTTCTCAGATTTCATCACATTCTTCTTCGACGCCGTCATCTACGCGAAATATGGCGGCGGGCATCGCCCGGATATGACGCTCATCGGACCGCGCGGATTGAAACGGCTTCTGGGAACGGTCATGGCCACCTTCCCGAGCTTTTCACGCCCGCCGTTTCGAGTGGCGTTCAAGGAAGTGACGGATCGCCGCTTCGCCATCGGCGATACTCTGATCACCCCCCGAACCATGACCCATGTGCCGGATCTGCATTGCGTCGGCTATCGCATCGAGTATCGCGGAAAGACGATGGCCTACTCCGGTGATACCCAGTACTGCGACAACCTGGTGTGCCTCTGCCGGGATGTCGATGTCGCTCTGCTCGACTGCTCATTTCCGGCAAACAAGCCAGGCCCAGCGCATCTCCATGCAGGCCAATGCGGATTGGTCGCGAAAGAAGGAGGCGTTGATCGCCTCGTACTCTCGCATTTTTATCCGATTGCCGAACGATATGACGTGCGCGCGCAGGCGGGAGAAGAGTTCGACGGGTCGATTATGGTCGGAACGGATCTGTTGACGATCAAAGTTTGACTTGAAGACAGGGACAGGCACCGGCTGCGCCGGAGCCAGTCCCTTAGAGGCCGCCCTCTTTGTTATCACACCCCAAGATTTCGATAAACTTGCTGAGACGGGATTTCCTCAGGGGATCGTCGAGCTTGGCGTAAATGGCTAAAAGATTCTTCGTCATGCGCGAGAGAATCGCGCGGACAGGGCTTTGCAGGAGATATTTTTCATCGAATCCGTATCCGGCTTCGGTGAGAAACCTCTGACAGTTTTTCTCGGTCAACAACGCCCCGCCGTTGAAACAGTCGACGAAAATCTTGTACCGATCCGATTCGTACTTGACCAAGAAGTGCCCCGGCATTCCGATGCCGTGCACGGGAAGACGCAACCGTCTGCCGATCAGCAGGTAGAGGACGGACAGGCTGATCGGAATACCAGTGCGCCGGTCGATCACGCGATTCAGGTAGCTGTTTTCCACCTCATAATAGTTCTTCGTGTTTCCTTTGAATCCCTGCTCGGTGAAGAGATATCGGTTGAGCGTCTTGACGGTCTCTTCGCCCGATGCCCTCGGACCGATCCGATCCTGAACCTCCTGGGCCATCTCGTCGAGCAAACGGGTGTACACCGGCACATCGAGCGACGGGTAAGCGTAGCGGGCGATCAGGAAAGCCCCCTGCTCCAGATCCACCTGCTCGTCCGGCGCGGCGACGAGGTGAACGAGCTCGTCCTCCAGTTTGCCTCCGCGGATCTCCTCCAGCACGGAGGCGATCCGTTCCGCCATTTCCGGTTGTTCGATTTCCGCTTCTTGGAGCAGGGGGACAGCCGAGGGACCGATGTCGATCAGCTTGTCGCTGATCGTCTGGACGATCTTTTCATTCTCATCGGCCAGCAATCGGATAAGGGCCCGGATCTGACTTTCTGGAATGACCATGCCAGCTATTCCTTGCTCTAGCGGCACAACAACAGGATGGTCAAAGTGGCAACCAGCAAGGCCGCAGCGAGCGAAGGCCCGAGGCGTACGTTATTCGGTACGTTGAGGGTCTACGCGACGCGAGAACGAAGCTGGATGACACTTTCACCATCCTGCTACCCCATGGCCCGTCGGAACGCCTTGGCGCCGCCATAGAGACAAATCGCGTCGAAAATTGCCATGACAATCAGGACCATCCCGACGTGCGGCAGCGCCTCCGTCCAGCTGGACAAAATCAATGGTCTCACGGCGTCGATCGCCCAGGTCATTGGATTGAAGCGGGCGAGAAACCCCATCCAACCAGGCATCGCAGCCAGCGGCACCAGCGCTGAGCTTAAGAATATCATGGGCAGCGACAGAAAGCCGAGGACCGAGAAGAAATCGCCGTGGCTCTTGACGGAAAACGCCATCGCCATGGAAATCGCCGTGAGCCCGACGCCGAAGAGCATACCGATCAGGAGGATGACTGCGATACCCGGCAACCCGGTCGCCGGCTGGACGCCGAACAAGAAGGCCACGCCGAGAATGACCAAAACTTGAAGTGAAGTGATCGTCATCACGAAGATAAACCGGCTCAGAATCACGGAGCTCCGGTGGATGGGGGTCGACATGAGCCGTTCGAGGAAGCCGTTCTCCTTATCGAAGAGCAGGTCCACTCCGCCGGCCAGTCCGTTGTTCAAGACCGTCATCACTACGACGCCCGCCGCCAGGAAACTGATGTAGTTCGGAGCTTGCGTAACCTGTGCATCGGCCGCCCGCTGAAACAAGTTGCCGAAAAAGATCAGCCAGAACAACATCGGCTGGACCAGCGTGAAGAGCATACTGAACTTCTCGCGGCTCAGCCGCCGCACCCACCGCATGGTCAAGGCACTGATCTCTTGCCAATATTCACGCATGGTGGTTCTGAGTCCTGAGTTCTAAGTGCTGAGTTAAAACACCGGCTCCGCAGCATCCACTATTTCCGTGACAGAATTTCATGATTCCACATTCCTCATTCCTCACTGCTCGCCGTCGGTTCTTCGATTCGGCGGCCCGTGTGGGCGATGAACACGTCGTCGAGCCGCGGCCGATTATATTTGATGAATTCGAGCCGGCAATCCAATCGATTCGCCGATTCGAGGATCGCCGGGAGGGCCTTCTCAGGCGACTCGACCCGGATATCGAGACCGGTGGCTGTCGCCCTCACGGCCCTGATCGCCGGTTGGCCCTTGAGCGCTGCTTCCAAGGCGGGGATCCGGTTCGTTTCTTTCAATGTCAGCGAGACGATATCTCCGCCCAACCCGACCTTCAATTCGACCGGCGACCCGATAATCTTGATCCGGCCGCCATCGATGATCGCCAGGCGATCGCAGAGCTGATCCGCTTCATCCAGATAGTTGGTGGTCATCACGACGGTCATGCCCCGCGCTTTCAGCATTCGAACATAGTCCCAGATCCTGAGCCGGCTTTGCACGTCGAGCCCTAACGTCGGTTCGTCCAGGAACAGAATTTTTGGATCCGGCAGAAGTCCGCAGGCGATATCGAGTTTCCGCTTCATCCCGCCCGAGTAGGTCTTCGCAGGACGATCGGCATGGGCTTCCAGTTCGACCAGCTTCAACAACTCGCCGATTCGTTTTGCCGCTTCGGCTTTTGAGAGATGGTAGAGCGCAGCAAGGAGTTCAAGATGCTCGCGGCCGGTCAGGAACCGATCGATCGCCCGCTCCTGCGGCACATATCCGATCAGCCGTCTGACCGTATCCGCATCCCTGGCCGTATCGTGCCCCAATACGGTCGCGGAACCGGACGAGGGCGCCAGCAACGTGATGAGTGTGCGAAGCGTGGTGCTTTTTCCGGCCCCGTTCGGACCGAGCAACCCGAAAATTTCGCCGGCATAGACTTGAAACGAGATGTCGGCCACAGCCTGGTGGCCGTCGTAGGTCTTCGAGAGGCGGGACACGTCGATCGCGATCGCCCGGTCCATCACCCCCAGCCCTTCGCGCCGTGCTGATCGTGCATCAGGAATTGAATCAGATCGCTGAGGCGGCGAGCCTGCTGGTGGAGACTCTCGGCTTCCAGGAGGAACTGCTTCTCCAGCGCGGTGCAATCCAGATAGGTCGACAGCGTGCTGACGAGAATCTCGTCACTCACATCTTCACGAAACCATCCTTGCCAGGTCGGCGCTTCTTCGCGGGTGCGGAGATAGTCTTCGAGCGCCGCCACAAGTCGCTGGCGGACCGCTCCGTCCAGCATCGCTTCGGGCTTTCGCGGCTTGATCGTGATGTTGGCCTGCCGATAGGCTTTGTCGTAGGACTCTTCGGCGACTTCAAATCGTTCCAACCCCTGTAGCAGAATGTTCGAACGCCCGTCGGCCAGGGGCTGCACGCTGACCAACCGGCCTACACAGCCCATCGAGTAGATCGGAGGATTGCCGTAATAACCCGGTTCCCATCCCTCTCTGAGCAGCGCCATGCCGATGCACTGGCCGTTCATCACGGCATCATCGACCATCTGGCGGTAGCGCGGTTCGAAAACATGAAGAGGAAGATAGGTCCTGGGAAACAAGACCACGTTGGGCAGCGCAAAAATCGGAATGCGGGCGGGAATATGAAACGGCGCGCTTCTATCTTTCCCCTCAGGTCCTTGGGGCTCCCGCTCCCTGTCAGTTTGCATAGCTCACGATAGCCGATGGTCGACAAAATTGTCAACGCCGCAACAGAGAACATCAGCGGCACGCAAAGCTCCTAAAACCCTTGTCAATAGAGGGGATTTGCGACTCTCTCGACGCCATGCTATAAGCGCGACAGGATCACCGAGCGCTTCGCCGCAGTACCGAGATGAATCCTTCGCGCACAGACATACCGGCAGGATGCCGGTCCATGAAGATCTGGCCGCTCTTCGCTTGTCTATTCACGGTCGGCCTGGCCCTCGGGTCGGAGACGGCAAACGAATTTCGCCAAGCGACTGAAGGCTACCGCTACGAGTTCCCTCGGGACCATGGGTCGCACGAGGAATTCCGCACCGAGTGGTGGTATTACACCGGTCAGCTCACGACGAAGAGCGGGCGCCGGTTCGGATACCAACTCACATTTTTCCGGCGAGGCGTGCCGCGCGAACAAATCAAAACGCTCCCGTCACGATGGTCCGTCACACAACTCTACCTGGCCCATTTTGCTGTGACGGACCTCGCCAAGGGGAAATTCCGCTACGCGGAAAAAATCAGCCGGGCTGGATTGGGCAAGGCCGGCGCCGAGCCGAATCGTTTGCAGGTCTGGATCGACCGATGGAGCGCCGAATCACTGGTGAACGCGGATCGCCACAGCCTCAGCGCCGCGGATGGGGATCTGGCGATTCAACTCGATCTGACACCGGAAAAACCGCCGGTCATTCACGGAACCGGCGGCATCAGCCGCAAGGGCGCAGCGACGGCCCAAGCGTCTCATTATTATTCGTTCACCAGATTGAGCACGGCGGGCAAACTGACCATCGGGGAAGAATCGTTCGATGTGACCGGTGCCAGTTGGATGGATCACGAGTTCGGGTCCGCAGACCTCGGCAAGGATCTGGTCGGGTGGGACTGGTTCAGTCTGCAGTTGGCCGATCGGACCGAGTTGATGCTCTATCGACTCCGCCGGGCCGACGGATCGGCCGACCCCGTTTCAAGCGGGACATTCATAGACCGCATAGGGCAGGGTCATCACCTGTCGGTCGGCGATTTTACACTGGAGCCGACTAGTTATTGGACCAGCGCAGCCAGCAAGGCCCGGTACCCTCAGCGATGGCGCCTCGTCATTCCTTCGCGGCAACTCTCGTTGGAGGTTCTCCCGCTCATGGCCGAACAGGAACTTTCGACGACCCGCAGCACCCAGGTGACCTATTGGGAAGGCGCCATTGACGCCGCCGGCACAAGTGAGGGGAAACCGATTGACGGCCAGGGATACATGGAACTGACCGGTTACGCGGAACGCTTCAAAGAAAAACTGTGAGGCTGCACTCGTTGTCGCTCGCTGTACCTCCCGAAGCGATCCTCCCGGGCTTGGCCGGGGGGAACTTGCACACTTGGCGCTCCTTATCACTCGCGCCATGCGCCCTTCTGGAATTCTCTTAGCCACGGTCTCATGACCGTGGTGCTGCGGTCAGTTCCAGCTTTCCTCCCCGGCCAAGCCTCGGTGGATGCCTCGCTTCTCCGGTAATGCTCGCTCCATCCGAGAGCAGCCTCCTTTCTGTGGTAAGAAAGTGGGAGCCGCGGCTGGTCGCATCTGTTCGACAAGTGTGGTACCCGAGCCTTCGCGCAAGTTGCAGGCAGGACAACCGTCTCCGCGAGGCCACCATCCAGTTTCGCACACGCACGACGCATCCGACGCGGCATCGATTCGATGTAGCCTCAAACAAAGACTCCCGACCCCTTCGCTTCCTTTTCTTACCGCAGGCGGTTGAGGACCTCCCGATAGACTGTAGGATCCTCGCGTCTCCCGATCGCGACGACCTCGACAACAATCTCCTGCTCAATAATTCGATAGACGATACGGATCGCTTTCTTCGCCGCATAGAGTTTGTAGTAGCCGGTGAGGTCGAGGCCTGCCCGATTGCCAAGATGCTCGCCGAGCCGAGGGGCCGTTTCGAGCTTCCTGAGCTGCTTCGCAACCGGTTCTTTCAGTGACCCGTCAAGATGCCGAAAATCCTCCGCCGCTGCAGGGGTCAGGACGACCTTATACCGCAAGCCGTTGCTCCTTCAGCAACGCCTCCAATGAGATGGGTTTCTTCTCCTTCGTTTTGCGGGCTCGTCGTTGGACCATCCGGTGAATCTCCATGTGCTCCAGCAGAGCAAGCGCTTCGGCCATCATTTCGTAATCGTCCACCGGAACGATCACGGCCTCCACCTGATTGTTCTTGAGTACGACAATGCGTCGACGGTGCTGCGCTTTCAGATCTGCCAGCACTTTTCCGAACGAGCGAGCCATCCGCGAAGCACTCAACATTTCATCCTTCTTGAATGCAACGGACATACCGTTGGCCTCCTCCTATGCGTTAAATAGTGCGTGTAATATAACGCATAATTTCATGCTCACGCAAGAAGATAAAAGGGAGTCAGTTCCAGCTTTCCTTCCCGGCCAAGCCTCGGCGGATGCCTCGCTTCTCCGGTAATGCTCGCTCCATCGAGGGCATCCTTGATGATACCGTGACCGCGATGCCGCTGACCGAACCAGCGCACCGTTCCATCCGAAACCTAAAGAGGATGAGGAAGAGACGAATGTGCAACGATAGATCAGTGCAGAACTAGAGCCGCAGTGCAAGTCGCAGGAGTTCGGTCGCGCACTCAGGATTTTCTGTATTGAGCGGCCATACGTTGAGTGATTGCGGCAAACTCCTCACGTAAAGACTTGGGCGCCAACACTTCCACCTTGTCGCCAAATCCAAGCAGCCACCAATGCAGCTCCAACGTGTCCCTGACCGTCGCTTGAAGTCTCGTGCGTCCGTCTCGCCAGACCATCAACGTCTGGTCCCGTGAGAGAGGTCGTTCGCTCAGATGCACCACAGCCTTCGACTCAAACAGCACGTCGATCTGGACCGTCGCCCCTTGAAGAGGGTACGCAAAGAACTGTTCATCACGGACATATCGTCTGAGCGCAAATCCTTTTGGCCGGCGCGCAGGCTCGTTCAGCACCTGGGCTGCGGTCATCCGGTGAAGCGCCAGGTGCCGGAGATCCGGATAGTCTCTCAATGTTCCGATCAAATAGATCATGCCGTCGCGAATGACAAGGCCATAGGGATGGACCAGATACTGCTTGGCGCCCTTGGCCTCTTTGGCCCGATACACGACCTGAAGCTGCCGGTCATCCAACAATGCCTGTTCGACCGCCGCCTGTACGTCTGATGCGATCGTTGGTTGTAGAAGAGCAGGGCCTCGTGTAATCGCGCAGACCTTGTCGGGCCAAAGGCCCAGCCGGTTCGCCCCTTGCCCGCTCACCAGTTCCTCCGCCCGCCGGAAATGGCTGTCCAGATGTCGCAAGATCGTTTTCGGCAAGAGTGGAGACAGGTATTCCTTGGCCAGACGGAACGCCAGCGCCGTCGGCATATCGATCCCGGGAAGATCCATAATTCGGGCATCCCTGCTCCAGAACCAGCGGCTGGCGCGTCCTTCTGCTTGCGAACTCAAGGGAAAGACCGTGGAGAGCTTGACCAAATCCCGCTGGATCGTCCTGACATCCACTCGATAGCCGGATTCATCCAGCCGTGACGCGAGTGCCACGGTGCCGATCGCGCCGGGCTCGCGGGGAATGTGTCGCAGCAGCGCCCACTGCCGCAGCACCGTGTCTTTGACTGGGTGCATCGCTCCCTCCCGGATCGGAGTTTTCGTCCTGCGCCCTCAGACTATACGACATTCACTGTCGCATGTCGCGGGTACGTTTCAACTCCCCCTCTTCAACAAGGAGGACGTCGATGACAAGACCTCAGAGATATCTCGAACGAATGTGTCGGCGTAGATTCCGCCGGCTCAGCAGAACCGTGCCGGAAGCCTATCGCCCCTGGGTGGCGCGCTGGCTCTTGCGCCTATTGGAGACCGCTCGGGTAGAAATCGATGAGGAAGAGACCCGTCGCATCGCCGAGATCACCGGCCTTGCGCACCTCAAATTCAAGGACTTCCGCCGGTCGACCGCCGTTCAGGCCGTTGCGGTACGACTGGCCGAGCTCGATCGACAATCAGTCGAACGAACAGGACCGCTCTCTCAGAATATCGATCGCATCGCGGATCTGATCGGCTCTTCGGATTTGGAAAAGGAGCTGCTCGCCTTTGTCGTCCTATCCCACACCTGTTCGGTCCTTCACGACTGCCTCGAAAATGTGGCCGATCAGACGAAGACGTCCCTGACCGAGTTGCTGGCGGTCCTGCTCGGCGTCGAGCGGACCGAGATCCAGACCGTCCTGCGCGACCGCGGCAGCCTGTGCGCGGCCGGAGTCCTCGTGGTAAACCCGTCGGAGACCGAAGTCGGCGGCATGTTGAGCTTATTGGACGGCCTGGAGACTGCCCTGCTCGATCAAGCGGACGACGTCTCGCATCTCTTTCGCCGGTACTTTCATGTCGCTGCGCCTGCCCGGCATTCCATCGAGGAGTTCCCTCATCTGCGAAACGACGTCGCCCTGCTGCTCCGCCTCCTTCGGAACGCCTGCGCGCAGGGAACGCCAGGGATCAACGTGCTGATCCACGGCGCCACAGGGACCGGAAAGACGGAATTCGTCAAGGCGCTGGCCTCGTCGGTTCAGGCGCCGCTGTACGAAATCAGCCATGAAACCGAGGACAGCGAGCTGGACGAGCAACTCGTCCGGTTTCGCTCCTACCTCCTGTGCCAGAGGGTTCTGGCTAAGAACTGCGGCAGTCTCATCGTATTCGACGAGATTGAAGACCTGTTTCCAGATACGGTGGTCCCTCTGTTCGGACGGACCAGGGGTTCGGGGCGCTACAAGGCCTGGACCAATACGGCGCTTGAGTCGAACCCCCGCCCGGCCTTCTGGCTTTGCAACGAAATGGCACAAATCGACCTAGCCTTCCGCCGCCGATTTACCTATACTCTCGAACTCCGCACCCCGCCCCGATCGGTCCGGCGGGCGATGCTGAAGCAAAGGCTGGTGAACATGCCGGTTCGGCCTGAATGGATCGAACGCGTGGCGGAGAGTGCAAACCTCACGCCGGCGCTCATCGAACAGGTCGGGAGGATTACCGCCTTGGCTCAGCACGAAGATCCGGCAACCGCCGAAGAACTCGCCGAACGGACGCTCAGGCGCTGCTTCGAGGCATTGGATCTTGCATCCGATGATCTCATCGGCCGCGCTGCACCGCCGCTCCCCTACCACCCGGAATGGCTGAATCCCAGTCACGACCTGACGGCTCTGATCCAGGGACTCAAGGCACGGTCCAAAGGCAGGATCTGTTTCTACGGCCCGCCCGGTACCGGCAAGACCGCGTTTGCGCACTATCTCGCCAAGCAACTGGACAAGGAACTGCTTCAGAAGACTGCCTCCGATCTCCTCAATTGCTTCGTCGGCCAGACAGAAAAGAACCTCGCGGCGATGTTCCGGGAAGCGAACGAGGAAGACGCCGTGCTCCTGCTGGACGAAGCCGACAGCTACCTCCAGGATCGGAACTCCGCGCACCACTCGTGGGAAGTGACCCAGGTCAACGAACTGCTCAAACAAATTGAGCAGTTCGACGGCCTCTTCATTTGCGCGACCAATTTGATGGACCAGCTGGATTCGGCGGTTCTACGGCGATTCGATTTCAAGATCCGCTTCGACTATCTGAGATCGAATCAGGCCGAGACGCTCTTCGCGCGCGTCCTGGCCGATCTTCAGGGATACCAGCGACCACGGCGCTGCGCCGAGCCGATCAAACGTCGGTTGTCAAAACTCAGCACCTTGACCCCGGGCGATGTCGCCACCGTCGTACGCCAGGCCAGAGTACTAGGGACGCAATACGACGCTCAGCGATTACTCGCGGCTTTGGAAGAGGAATGCCGGGCGAAGGAGCGTGGGATGAAACCGGTGAAGGGATTCGTCTCGCAAATCATATTACGGGACTTTCTAAATGATCAATCATAAGGATAGGGGATGGCGCATCAGAAGGATCAGCCATGCTACTAGGCACTACAGCGCCAACACTCGCTCTAGGAAATTTACCGACTCACTTTCGGTGATGTCGTCATCTGGTGATAGGATTAGTTCCCCTATGGCTTTCCCTTCAAGTTGGCTCACACCTCTGGAATTTCTCCCAGCCCAATGCTTAAGGAGAAGGGTGCCACGGAGTAATCGATTTTGGAACATTGACACCAAAATCGTGTTTATCGTTTTCCCAGGTCCAATACCGACGAAGTAAAACATGAAAATCGAACGATCGGATGACAGAAACTCCAGCATCTTATCCAAGTTGTAGGCCTTTGGGTTTGAATCCCGGATCATTATCTTTGTCTTAACGTCTGTCTCGGTATCATATTTTTCAAAGACTTTAGTGTAGTCTCCTAAGTAATTATCAGTCTTGAAGGTCGGAAGCCCCCTGGTTTGATTCGCCAGAGAGTTAATTATCTCACCTCGGAGACGATCATTCTCACCTGCTATTAAGTATTCAATAACCCTTCCGCGGAAATTTGCATTCTCGATCAGAGCAGCCACAAGTATCTCATTCCGGAATCTACGCACTTTCGCATCAAGTTCAGCCTTCAGGGTCTGTGCATCCTGAGATTTTACGAATCGAATGGCTCTCTTGGGAGCGGCAAGTATTTGTCTCCTCTGAATTGTATTAGGCACAAACTTCTTTCCTGATGGACTTATTTTGTTGGTAGCCTCAACAAGGCGGGCAAGGTTCCCTTCGAAACCGATTCCTGAGTGGATACTGAATAGCCGTTCGATATTCTGCGGAGTATTTGGTATACCTTCGAACGCCCGCATTATGTCGGTTCCGTTGAAACTTCCACGAATATTGTTTTCGCGAAGTTGTTGAGAGCTGTGGCTAATTTTCTTGAGAAAAGTCGTGTTAGCTAGGAATGTGAAGTTGTAAGTGGGCGTCACCAAGCAGACGATGAATGGGCGGGTATCAAATTTTTGAAGGTTAGAGAGCGAAAGGACGGTATTACCAAAATTCTGACTAGCCGCGGCACTAAATCTGACGGCGAAATTGTCGCAATAATAAACAACCCGATCTTTCGTCAGAGAAAATGCTTTCGTAGCCAGCTTGGCAAGTTGAGCCTTATCGTTAATACCATCGCGCTTCCTCAAAAATGTCAGGAAATGCTCTACTGAGCTAAGCATCGAAGAGAGTAGCGAATGCTATCTCGTCCTCTTTATAGCCGTTCATGCGCTTGTGGTCTCTTAAACTATTCCGCTCCCAGAAATAACCGCCATGATAACCTTGAATGGACTTATACTTTTCTGTCATCTCAAGTCTCTTTACAGCCATTTGGCAATAATCCGCCTCGCGTTCAATTCCGCAGAACAACCTGCCTAATTTTGCTGCAACGACACATGACGTACCTGAGCCACAAAATGGGTCAAATACAAAATCGCCGGGTTTAGAACTCGCCAGAATTAATTTGGCGATCAACTTTTCTGGTTTCTGAGTTGGGTGTTCCGTGTTTTCTGGCATAGACCAAAATGGAATTGAGATGTCAGTCCAGAGATTGGACGGATATGTCAGGCGAAAATTCCCATCTCTTGTTGTTTCCCAATCTTTTGGTTCGCCAGAGGGAAGTCGGTACGGGGCTATCACACGTTTTCTTAGCTTAACGGCTTCGACATTAAAATAGTAGATTTTCGATGCGGTACAAAACCAAATATCTTCAGAGCAGTTCTTCCAATTCGCGTTGGCCCCTCGGCCTTTTTCCCTTTCCCAGGTAATGCGATTACGCACAAAAAAATGCTTCTCTAGGCTTCTTTGGACTGATGATGATGACTCCCATTCACAGCAGATATAAAGAGAAGCAGTATTCTTTAGACATCGTTTCAGTTGAGGCAGCCAACTCTCAAGCCACTCTTCGTATAATTCCTGTGTGGTTTTACGGAACTTACTGTTCCCGAACGATTTGTTCAGGTTGTAGGGAGGATCGAGAATCAAAAGGTCCACAAAATGATCTGGCAAGAAATCAAGACACGTGAATAGATCTTGGTGTAGTAACGTATTTGTAAGTTCATCGATTGTGCATGGCTTTCGCAGGGAAAAAGTTTTGCGCAAAAGGGCTTCTTTTTCAGAAGCGTGTATAGATAGCGTCCTGTTGCGGGGTGCTCTTTGTTTCATTGTCGAGATAAGGGCAAGGTTAAGTGCTTCCAAGTCAACCATGAAACGCTGCCATCATAGTGGGATTTCGATGCTGTATCAACGCCTAGAAAACTCATGCGTGGGTACTTTCCCAATGGTAACAAAAAAGGTGCCGAAAGCTGATCCAAGAGGCTTCCGGTCCTGGTCTCTCACTAGATCACCTCCATCATGCCCAACGCTTCGTTTCAGTGACGGGCCGCGCAGCGGACCGTCCGCTGCAACCGGTTGTTAACTGGCATCCCTAAACACAGCACTTGTCGTTTCTGCAGCACCAGCAGAGTCCGGGAAGAGCGACCCGCGCCAAATGCCGTGTTTTTCACGAAGTGCCTCTCGGAGTTGTTGTTTGAGCTGAGCTGCAATGACGTATCGGTGGTGGCACGTGGCGTTCTTCAAGACCTCGGAAATCGCCGCATCGTGCGCCCGACCGAACCGTGCCGTCATGGTGTAGACACTCTCTTGCGCGTTCTGCCGATGGAACCAGGGTGGTAGAAACCACAGATGAACCAGTCGGGTGGCTCCTCAATACGAAAAGCGGTCACGCCGGCACCGAACTTGATAGCATCTCCACTTCCGTCAGTCGTCGTCTCCGGCCACTTCTTCCACTGTTCTATACCCTTACGTTCATAGAGGGGTTCATCGAATGCCCAGATTTCCCCGTCCTCTAAATCATCGTGCTCGACTGCGAAGTACGCGGCCACCCAAGGCGACCACGACCAGTCAAGTATCCGGCTTGGAACACCGTAATGACGAAGCACCATCAACGCCACGACGTCGTCGTGGAGTGCCCCTTGTTCACCTGGGTCGGCGAAGAACCGAGCTGTTGAGCGAAAGAGAGTGATGGCACGGCGCTCGAGAATTAGTTTCTGGACTCGCGAGAGGCTTTCACGTGGTGCTCGGTCGATTGAGGGTACGAGGGCGCCATACTTTTTGGACTGGCCGCGACAGAGCCACCGCTTCCCACGCAGCTCAAGGAGTGCTTGACGCACCTCCTGCTCCGATGTGACACAGGTGGTATGCCAGTTAGTCGTCACGTACGCACCCCAGACCGACGTCCAAAATTTCCATGATCTACCGTGGGGCTAACAAGGTCTAGGTCGATCCACCTAACACGCTTGCGACGGTGGGGGCAAACTGTGACTGACTCCTGAAAGTTCAGACACTCGCCTCGAGCCCGATTTCAGTCTTGGCGTCTTATAGCATACGACCGTCAGGTCTTGCATTAAACCAGAAACGGGGACATTCTGAGCTACCCCCGATTTCATGGACACCAAGTTAAGGCACATGTGCGGCTTCAAACTGTACCGGGCTGACATAGCCCAGGGCCTGATGGAGCCGCTGTCGATTGTAGAACACCTCGATGAATTCAAAGACCATGCGAGAAAAAACGGGGACATTCTCCGTTTCCTCAGGCCAAATCTAGCTTGCGCGGCCAGTCCGGGTGAACGCAGACTGGCTTCCAGCCACAACGCCAGTGACAAATGCAAGGGGTCAAACCCCTTTGTTCTTTTCGTCAAACGGCGTGCTTCCGAGCCAACCGTCTCGTGCGCGAGGTCAGGCGTGACCGTTGCTCACGAAGTCGGCCGGTCGCGAATTTGTGCAAGATACTCGCCATGAGGGTCTGATACGGCACACCTTCTTCAGCAGCTCGTGCCTGGATATCCGCAAGGTCCATCGTGGACATGCGGATATTCACTCGTCGGTTCTTGGTTAGCGTCGCGCGCGCATATTCACGGTATCGCCGCAGCGACGCTTCCGAGGTCACGACCGATTTGCACGGAGTTTTTAAGGGGACATTCTGCGTTTCTTGTTGGGCGAGGGAACATAAAATGTACCGAGAACAAGATTTGGGGTCAACTCTTGCACTCATGCACCGTAGGGATGTGATGCCGACCACGCGGCCTGTGCCGAGGCTCGTGCACCATAACTCTTGAGTGGATGGGGTCGTGCTTCTCGATAGCGAGCAATGTTCGAAGGGCCGTCGCGCTAGGCTCCAAACGGATCGAGTTGCCCAGCCGAGCTCAGGCGAAGCATTGTACGGTCTAACTGAGGCACCGGAATATGCGGGCAATCTATCTCCACCGTAACCTTGATCTTTCAGCCTGCGCAAGCTAGGCTTGATGGTATGGATTGGAAAAGTCGCATTACCATTGATCCTGAGAAGCGCGGCGGCAAGCCCTGTATCCGAGGGCTTCGCATGACCGTGTACGACGTATTGGAGTACCTTGCCTCCGGTATGAGCGAGGACGAGATTCTCAAGGACTTTCCCGACCTCACCCGTGACGATATCCGTGCTTGCCTGGCCTTTGCGGCGGATAGAGAACGAAAGCTGGTTTCGATTCCTCCGTCGTGAAACTCCTGTTCGACCAGAACATATCCCACCGCCTCGTTGCCGCTCTGCAGCATGAATACGCTGACTCCCGACACGTGCGGGGAAACCAGAAACGGGGACATTCTGATTTTCGGTGAGCTTCCGATCACTTCACGCTTCTACACAACGATACTGCCCCCGATTCCCTCATCGAACGTGCGGATTGCTAGGCGTCACTGTGTTCTCCCAAACCGTTCTTTGAACCCGTCACGTGCTTCGCCAATGAACACCAGCAGTTCATCCTCCGGAACAGTGACAACCTCGATTTTGAGGCGAGCTGCTTCCTGATACAGCGCATCTGCAACCTGTCCTTCTGCAACGAACAGCTTTTGCGGCAATTTGCCTTCCCGACCGTGCCCTTTCTGCAGCAAGCGGTGCGACTCTTGCGCGGATGGACCCTTGGCGCGGGTGGAATACATTTCCATACCGAGAATGTAGCAACTCGCCGCGTCCATCAGGGCTATGCAATCAAAGTCGCCGTCCTGTTCGGTTGCAATAGCCGCATCATTGAGCCGAAAAGCAATCCAAGCATCGTTGACATTCAATTGATTGGGGTGAAGCATGCCGCACTACCAGAATCGCAATGAGGGTCAAGTCTTGCGTTAACGCATGCAGGATGGGCCTCTAGTTATCTGCTTCGAGCGGGTGGCGTGGCGAACGGGGCGCCGAGGATCCACCGTCCTGCTCCGAGGAAGATTCTGTTGCCTGAGCGACCGTTGGGCCTTGTGTTTCCGCTGGGGAAAGAAAACGTACCAGGAGTCTTTTCTGGTTCCCGTGCTGCGGCGCGTTCGGCTAGTCCGTCAACCGAGGGATATCCTCCACCCAGACTAACCGCGACGCAAAGATCCCACCGGCCAAGGCGTTGTAGAATTTTCGGTCAGCCGTGATCACCTGCCCGTCTATCACTTCCGCAAGGGCAAGGTACAGACAGTCATACACACTTTGCTGTGTCTCTAGAGCCAGTTCGTACGCAGCAGGAAACAGCCGTTCGTCCGCATGCCGCAGAAGGGGCAGGTGGCGAAGTTCTCTGAGAATGAGTCCGCCGCCGTCCCGCCGCAGCTCTCCCCTACGAATCTTCTTGGCGATCACATTGCCAAGTTCGATGGTCAGAAAGGCCGGTACATGAAGCCGCTGCCGTAACCGCGTGACCCGCAACGCGGCTGCGGTATGCAGTTCGGGGATAAACCATTTCAGCGCCACACTCGCATCCACGACGTACCCGCTCACCGGTCGCGGTCCTCGCGGATGAGATCGGCGCTATCACTGAAGACGCGGCGGGACTTCCCCAAACGATTGCGAAACTCCTCGATTCGCTTCCAGGCTGCCTCATAGTCCGGCACGGCTTCCTCGAGAATCGTCTTCACTTCGGATTGGAGTGATCGGCCATGCTCCTTGGCTCGCTTCTTCAAACGGATGACGACCTTCTTATCAAGCTGCCGAACCAGCACTTGCGCCATACGTCTCTCCTCCTACTGTTGTCGATGATAGCACAATGATAGCAATCGGATCACGAGCAGTCAACGGGGAAAGAAATGGGGACATTCTACTTTCCTCCGCTAACTGGTCCAGCCCTCTCTTCGCTAACAATGTACTAAGTGGGGTCAGTTCTTGAGTTTGCCCCCCCGCCTCCCGCTTGATTGCCTGGAGAAGTGCAAGATCAAGACCCCCATCTCCTCCCCTGCATTCGCTCTGAAGTATGCCCTCAGAGACGAGCGCGCTCTGCCACTTGGGTAACCGCGGAGCCCCGCTACTTTAGCGGCCGTTGTGGCTTGAGCGAAAGTAGCGGGGCTCCACCGAAGCACCGCTGGAAGCGGCCAGCAAGACCCTGAGACGAGAAGACCGGGACAGCAACTGTCTTGACTGTCAAGCGCAGAAACGAACATGGGTGATACATCCTCGAAACACTATCGCACACACTTAGCCGAGGAACCACGAGCGCCGTTGGGTGCGGGCTCTGCTATACCCCGG
>WIAH01000007.1 GCA_014055525.1 Nitrospira sp. CR1.3 | reverse complement strand
GCGTAGGAAAAGGTGTAGGCGCTCCCTGCGACAGGAATCATGGCGGACATCTCGGCGTAGCAGAGCGCAGCAAGCGCGCAGGTCAGCCCGGACAGAACAAAGGAGAGGACGATTCCCGGTCCGGCGCCGGGGCGATGCGCATCGCCGACGATCGCAGTCCCGATCAGGACGAAGATGCCGGTGCCGATGATCGCCCCGATTCCGAGACAGGTGAGGTCCCAGGCCGTCAGGGTCTTTTTGAGCCGATGGGTCGGATGATCCGCGTCCGCGAGAATTTGCTCGAGGGGTTTGGTTCGGAAGAGACGACGGATCAACGATCCCTCCGCCAGCGCGGGAGGGGGAGTTGTCGAGGGGTCGATCGCCTCATGATCCATGACGAGTCAAGTATAGCAGGGTATGAGCCGCCGCTGACCGTGGAAACCTGACCGACCGCCGGGTTATCGGGTCCGTCGCTGAGCCGCGCGTAGAAAAGCTTCAAACAACCGCCGGTGCAGCCGGTGGCGATCGAAGAGAAATTCCGGGTGCCACTGAATGCCGAGGAAGAACCGATGGCCTGTCGATTCAATGGCCTCCACGATCCCGTCAGAGGCGACCGCGCTTGCCACAAGCGAAGGGGCCACGTCCCTTACCGATTGATGGTGGGAACTATTGACGCGCAAGGTCGCCGTGCGGACGATGCGGCGCAGCAAGCTGTCCGGCGCGACCTTGACCATGTGACTCAATTTCGTGGCGCTCGCAGACTGTCGATGCGGCAGCGGGTCGTCGACTTGAGAGGGAATATCTTGGAAGAGGTTGCCGCCCAACGCCACATTCATGGCTTGCATCCCTCCGCAAATGCCCAGAACGGGGACTTCAGCGGCTTCGGCCAACCTGGCCATGTCCAGTTCAAAGCTCGAGCGCCTTGTACTCATGACGCCGAACTTGTAGCGCTGACGCTCCCCGTAGAGAGCGGGAGAGAGATCCGGACCGCTGCCGGTGAGCAGTAAGCCGTCGATGCCGGCGAGCAGCCGGCGACGGGCGTCTGGATCGGACAAGAGGGGGAGCACGATCGGGATACCGCCGAGTTCCTCGACGGCACGAACGTAACGGGCGCGCAGAAAATAGGTGGGCTCGCTGCCGCCCCATTCCTTCCGATCACCGGCGTTGAAATCTGGCGTCACGCCGATGAGCGGTTTCATTTGGTCAGCGAACCGGCTCCGTCGCTGGCGCCGGCGCGTCGTTGGTGTCGGCTACGCCGAGAAAGCGGATCGGCTTATCGCCCCGGAGGTGATCGGGCGTGATGAAATAGGTACCGTAGAGACTGGTGGTCCAGATACTCTTCGCCGCGTTTTCGTTGCCGCCGGAGAAGGCATAGGCCAAGCCTCCGACGATGCCGCCGCCTATGGCGAAAGCGGCCTTCAGTGGCAGATAGAGTATCGTCGAGAGACCGGCAAGAGCCCCCATCCCTGCGCTCGACGCATTCCCGCCTTCTGACGAGCTGGTCGGAGCGGTCTCCTCGCTCCAAGCCGGCGGCGCCACGGTGACGGTCCACAGGGTCAGCACAAGCGCGATGGCAATCGCCTTGAACCAGGAGGAAACGGGCAGAGATATTATGGATGAAGACGAATTGAGATTCACGGAGAGTCCTCCTTCTTCAACTGGGTAAAATGAGCTGCGGCGATTCGGCCCGAAGGCTCACCCACGATTCAGGTTATGTGGGTTATAACAAATTCACCTATGATTGCAAACCCCCTGCCGCGTAGAAAGGGAGCATCAAGAGCGAGTCGTATCTCTCGGCAGGAGATCGAGTTCTGTTGACACATACGACGTGATGAAGTCGATTCGCCGACTCACGGTCTCTTTCCATTCGGCTGTTCCTGTGTCCGGCGAGAGACATTGGTTCTCCTGAGTGATGCCGAATTGCAACAGCTGATCAAGCCTGCACCGGCAAACGGCTTGAACGAAAAGTTCTCCGGCTCGTTCCGTCTGCGCTGCGCGCTCCTCCGTCGGCACTTCGATCAATGCCTCGGCGATCCATCGATTGAAATCCGTGGTGGCGCGGCTGGACTCGATCTGGGCGTCCGTGATCTCGACGGCGACTTGGACGCCCCCTTTCCAGCTGCGCTTCTTCACATTGAAGACGCAGGCATGAGTGCAGGGTTTACCCTGCACCTGCTCCGGTCCGAAGAACAGCGTGACTCGGTATTGAGAAGATTCAAACGAAGGGTCCGCTGACATGCTGCGCATTGTATCATGTATCACTCCCGTCCTCGCCGTCCGTTCGTTGACGACTTGGGAGACGCAACGATAAGATGCGTTTTGATGAAGAGCCAGCTCCATCATGAGCGCGTACAGGCTGTCCAGCAGGCGCTTCGTGAGATGGGCGCGATCGACGGATGGCTGTTCTACGACTTTCGTGGAAGCGACCCGCTGAGTTACCGGATCCTTCTGCTCGACCCTGCCATGCATGTCACCAGGCGGTGGTACTACTGGATTCCGGCCGAGGGGACTCCCAGAAAACTTCTGCATCGCATCGAGCCGCATGTGCTGGACCAGTTGCCCGGCGAAACGGAGCTGTACGTATCCTGGGAACAGCAGCGGCGGCTTCTGGCGCAGGTCTTGGGGGACCACCGGCGCATCGCGATGCAGTACTCCCCGATGAATGCCGTGCCCTATGTTTCCCGCGTCGATGCGGGAACTATCGAGCTGGTGAGGGGTTGTGGTGTCGAAGTGCTCAGCTCCGCCGATCTGATTCAGATGTTTGAAGCGGTCTGGACGGATCAGCAGCTCGAGTCCCATCAGTATGCGGCGGCGGCATTGCGACGGATCGTGGACGAGGCCTTTGCCCGCGCGCGCGATGCGGTGATCACGGGACGCGCCTTCACGGAGTACGACTTGCAGCAGTTCATTCTCAACCGGATCGGCGATGCGGGAATGGTGACATCGAGTGCGCCGATCGCGGCGGTAAACGAGCATAGCGCCGATCCTCACTATGGACCCCAGCCCGTCGGCTCTGCGGAGATCAAGCGCGATGACTTGATCCTGATCGATCTTTGGGCCAAACGCGCCACGGCCGGCTCCGTGTATGCGGACATCACGTGGACGGCTTTCGCCGGGCAGACTGTCCCGGGGAAGCACCAACGAATCTTTGAACTGGTCAGAAACGGCCGCGATGCCGCGCTGAGTTTTGTCCAAGCGCAGCTGGAGGCCGGCCGTCGTCCCTTTGGGTGGGAGGTGGATGAAGCCTGCCGCTTCGTGATTGCGGCCGGCGGGTACGGCGATCAGTTTCTCCACCGCACCGGGCATTCGATCGGCGAGGAAGTCCACGGCAACGGGGCCAATATCGACGGCCTGGAAACACAGGACACTCGGAGACTCATGCCGCGAACCTGTTTCTCCATTGAGCCGGGGATTTATCTCACCGGCGAATTCGGCATCCGAAGCGAACTCGATGTGTATTTGTCCGAAAGAGAGGCCCTGGTGTTCGGTCTTCCGCTTCAGAAAGAACTGCTGCCTCTGCTTTGAATTTCCCCCGCCCCCATTCCTTGACAGTGGCTCTTTCAGGCCTATAGAGTGGATTCCAGTCCGGGGCTGCCTTCTCGTAAGAAAAAGGACGACACCATGTTCGGCACAATGGGCATCTCAGAACTAATTATCATCCTGGTCATCGTGCTCATCATCTTCGGCGCGGGCAAGCTTCCGCAGATTGGAGAAGGGGTCGGCAAGGCATTAAAGGGATTCAAGAAAGAAGTTCACGATATTCCGCCCCCTGAAGCGGTCCAGCCCGAGGGAAACCTGGCGGCTCCGCCCCCGGCCCAGACGACCATCCAGGCCCAGACGGCAGCGGCAGTACCCCCCGCTCCTCCTGCCTTGAAACCCACGGCTCCCTATACACCCGGTCCTGAACTGACTCCAGGCACCACAGCTGCCTTGATGTACAACATGGGCGCGCAGCCACAGCCGCCTGTTTCCAGAGTTGCGTCTTCTGGAACTGCTGCACCTGCCCAACCTGCTGCCGATGTCGGTCAGCGACCCCCGACCATGGAAGAGCGGGCTGCTGCTCCGGCGCCGATGATGCGGGCGCAGTATCCTCCTCTCCCCCCGACCGCTCAGCAGAAACCCGTTCCCAAGCGGCCTTCGGCCGTGGTGAACAAGGATGCGGTGGCTCGTGTGCAGGCGCAGCAGGCAGCGATGAAAGCCAAGGCCGCACAGCCCGCCGGCCTGTCTCCGGCTGATATGCAGAGTCTGGGTGAAGGTTTGGGCGACGCGCTGCGGACGTTCAAACAGGCCGTGGCCGATGTTCGCAATTCAGTCGATCCTGAAATGCGGACGATCCAAGCCGAAATGGACGCGGCACAGAAAGAGCTGCAACAATCAATCGAAGCGGCAAAGGAACTGCCGGCCGCACAGGAAGACCCTCCAAAGCCCGCGTGACCGACCGCGATTTCATTGACCAGGCCCGCCTATTTGCCATCGCCGCAGCCTCTCGCTGCGCGGTATTTCTGACGAGCCTCGCTGTTCTCTTGACGGTCATGGGCTGTGTCCAGGAAGCCCCGTCGTCATCCACCAAGACGGTGGCCATTCTTCTATTACTGCTCCATGATGAAAGCGTGGAGGTCAGAAGCGCGGCGGCAGAATCTTTGGGAAAGATCGGAGACCGGACCGCGAGTCAGCCGGTGGCCGATCTCCTGACGGATCAGTCTCCGGTTGTCCGTCGCGCGGCGGCGCAGGCGCTCGGACGCGTAGGAGCCTCTGCGGTTAATGAAATCACGCCACACTTGGTCAAGACGCTGACCGATTCCAGCGATTCGGTGCGCCGCGCGGCGGCTCAAGCGCTCGGTGATCTGGAACCGCCGCCCGAGCTCTTACGGACCATGCCGGAACTGCTGGCATCGCCCCATGTTGAGGTGAGGCGAGCGGCGGTACTGGCGCTGTTTCAGGTCGACGCTTCGGCATGGTTGGGTATCTTGCAAAAGGCGATGCAGGATTCCGACGCGGGAGTCCGTCAAGGAGCTGTGGCTGCTCTGGGAGAAACGGGCAGCCCGAGTATTTTACCTGCCATTCGTGTGCGGCTGCAGCAGGATCCGGATCCTGCTGTGCGGGCTGAAGCCGCCTATCGATTACGGGCTGTCTCCGACGCGATCACGCAGGGGGCGCTGAAGCGAGCCGAGGAGTCGGATGAGAATCCGACCGTCCGCCGATGGGCTCGAAGGGACGCTACGTTGTGATGCGAGAGCGGTTGAGGGCGGAGACCAGCTCGACCAGTTCTTTGCGGGCCTGATCGTCGATGTCCGTGAATTGAACGCCCATTCCTGGAAAGAGAAGAAAGCGTTCCGGTTTGTTTCTTGTCCAGGCGACTTTAGCCTTCGCCTTGTGTTTTTCCCAGGGACGGTCCGGTAGGGCGAACTCGACGGCCAGTTCTGTTCCAGGGGCCAGCGGCGTGCTGCTTTCAATGAAGAGTCCGCCTCCGCCGATTCCTCCGGTCAGACTGTCATATTGTTTTCCTTCCGGAGTGGTGTATCGCACCTTCACGGCGAGCGGGGCCCGGGCGTGCGCACGAGCATGCGCGAATCTGTGGTCATCGTCGTTGGCAACGATCCGTTCGATGATCTCCTGCCAGGCCAGGGTACCGAGCAGATTACCCTTCTGACCGTGCAGCGAAATCACTTCATGATTCGAATCGACTTCCAATGTTTTCCCCTCATGGCCCTGCGTCATCGTAACCGGGAATCTCATCGGCTCAATCCTTCTGCTTGGCGATTACAGCTGCGCGACGGTTCGCCGTTCAGGCAGCGGGCTGCCCGACATGCTGAATCGCCTTGACGAGTTCCAACACACGACTACGGATGTCCGGGGCGATATCCGTGAACCGCACGCCCATGCCCGGACTGAACGTATACTGGTCTGCTTTCGGACAGACCCAGGCGACGAGTCCCTTGGCCTGCAACCACTCATTCGAGCGCTCCGGGAGCGAAAATTCCATGGCAAGCTTGGTCCCGACCGGTAGGGGAGTCGTGCTCTCGATGAAAAGTCCTCCACCGCCGATTCCGCCGGCCCGGCTTTCAAATTGATGTCCTTCGGGAGTCTTGTACTTGACACGGAAGGACAGGGTAACCCTCGGTTCGGAGCGGGATTCTCTGGTGGCCGGAGGTTTCCGGTAGGCGAGAATCTGGTCGATCACGAAATCCCATGACAGATTCCCCATCGGCTCCCCGTTGATGCCGAGCAGGGTGACGATCTCGCGGGACGAATCCATCTCGATCGTCTTCCCCTTGTGTCTGAGGCTTGATACCACCTGATATTTCACGAGTCCTCCTTCGTACCACCCCATCGCAAGTATAGCGCAGCATTTCATCCTGTCGAGGAAAACCGCAGACTTATCAGCGCCCAATTCGAGAGGAAGAAGCTTGATGGAACATGGTGAAGAGTGGACTCACACGGGGACACCGCCGGAAACATGGAAGGGCGCCGCTGCATCAGAGCGTTGCCAGGGTCAAGCACGAACGGAGCAAGATGAGAAATGTCAGGCAAACTAACGAGTTAGGCGGTTTTTGCGTCTTTGTCCTGTTCGAAGATACGAATGGGGGCATGTTTGCCGAGAATCGCGTCTTCCGTGATGAGGACTTCTTTCATCTGTTTCTGCGACGGGGCATCGTACATCACGTCAAGCATGACTTCTTCCAGAATGGCGCGAAGGCCACGGGCTCCTGTCTTCTGCATGAAGGCTTTGCGGGCGACGGCACCCAGCGCCCCGTCGGTAAATTTGAGTTTGATCTTCTCAAAAGACAGCAGTTTCTCATATTGCTTGGTCAGGGCGTTTCTCGGCTCCGTCAGGATGCGAATCAGCGCCCGCTCGTCCAATTCGTCCAGGGTGGCGACCACCGGGAGGCGACCGACGAATTCCGGAATCAACCCGTATTTCAGGAAGTCTTCCGGTTGCACTTGTTCAAACAGCTCGCCGAGACGGATTTCGCCGCGGCTGCGGATCTCGGCTCCGAATCCCATCGCTTTTCGATTGAGCCGTTGCTCAATGATCTGCTCGAGACCCACGAAGGCGCCTCCGCAGACAAACAGAATGTTGCTCGTATTGACCTGGATGAATTCCTGATGAGGATGCTTGCGGCCCCCTTGCGGCGGAACGTTGGCGATGGTGCCCTCGATCAATTTGAGCAGCGCTTGCTGGACTCCTTCGCCCGACACGTCGCGCGTAATCGAAGGACTGTCGCTCTTTCGGCTAATCTTGTCGATTTCGTCGATGTAGACGATCCCGCGCTCGGCGCGCTCGACGTCGTAGTCTGCGGCCTGCAGAAGCTTCAGGATGATGTTCTCGACGTCTTCGCCGACGTATCCGGCCTCCGTGAGCGTGGTCGCGTCCGCCAGCGTAAACGGAACATCCAGATACTTGGCCAGTGTTTGCGCCAGCAATGTCTTGCCGGTGCCCGTCGGTCCCACCATGAGGATGTTGCCCTTCTGGAGCTCGACATCATCGACGTCTTTTTCCTTGGCGGAGATGCGCTTGTAGTGATTGTGTACGGCGACGGACAGGATCCGTTTCGCGCGTTCCTGTCCGATCACATACTGGTCGAGATGGTGCTTGATTTCCGACGGCTTCTTCAGCTTCGAGGAGATCTCCTCCTTGGCCTCTTCCCAGTCTTCGGCGATGATGTCGTTGCAGAGATTGACGCACTCATCGCAGATGTAGACGGTCGGACCGGCGATCAACTTGCGGACTTCGTCGCGGCTCTTCCCGCAGAACGAGCACCGGAGATGTCGGTCCATCTTTTCCTGCTTGGCCATGAGTCCTCCCGTGCTACTTGTCCTTGGCTCCGTCCTTGTCCGACCCGCCTACGGCTTTCAACGTCTTGGGCGCTCGGGTAATCACTTCGTCGATGAGACCATAGCGCTTGGCTTCTTCACCCGACATGAAATAGTCCCGCTCGGTGTCGTGGGAGATTTTTTCGATCGGCTGACCGGTGTGCTTGGCCATGATCTCGTTCAGGCGTTCACGGATTTTCAGAATTTCCTTCGCATGAATGTCAATCTCGGTCGCCTGTCCCTGGAAGCCTCCCAGCGGCTGATGGATCATCACGCGCGCGTTGGGGAGCGCGAATCGCTTGCCCTTTGTTCCGGCCGTCAGCAGCAAGGCTCCCATACTGGCTGCCTGGCCGAGACAGATCGTATTGATCGGCGGCTTCACGTATTGCATCGTGTCGTAGATCCCGAGTCCTGCCGTCACGCTTCCGCCGGGTGAATTGACATAGAGATTGATGTCCTTTTCCGGGTCTTCAGCTTCCAAGAACAACAGCTGGGCGATGACCAAATTGGCAAAAATGTCGTCGATCGGCGCTCCCAGGAAAATGATCCGGTCCTTCAGCAGCCTGGAGTAGATGTCATAGGCTCGTTCGCCTCTATTGGTTTGTTCGACCACGATGGGAACTAACATGCAGTGTCTTCCTTTCCACAATGGCGCAGGCCCTGTCCCGGCCTGCACCGGCTGACAGACTATCCTTGAATGACGGCGTTGCGATAGACGAAGTCCAGAGACTTTTCGGCCAGAATGCGGGCGCGCAATTCCTCGATAGAGTCCTGCCCTCCGGCCTGAATCATTTTCACCAGTTCGCCCTGGGCGATCTTAAGTTCGGTCGCCAGGCGATGGATTTCATGGTTCAGATCTTCCTGCGACACGACGAGATTTTCCTTCTCAGCGATCGCTTCGAGTATCAAGCCGACTTTGACCCGCCGCATCGCCTCTTCCCTATTCTGCTGGCGAAGCTGGGCCAGGTCGCCTGTTTCCGGAGCATCGACCACCCCGCCGCCCGCGCGTCGTTGCCGCTGCTGCATATATTGGCGAATGATGGCTTCCAACTCCCGCTCGACCAACGTGTCCGGAAGATCAAAATGATGCGTTTCAACCAGCCTCTTGACGATCACGTCCTTGTACGTGTCTTCGATTTCACGCTTCAACGCCTTTTCCATTTCACCCCGGAGCCTGTCGGTAAGCTCGGCCAGTGAGGCGTAGGCGCCGCAATCTTTGGCGAATTCATCGTCGAGATCGGGAAGCTTTTTCACTTTCACGGCGTTGAGGATGAGGGTAAAGGCCACCGTCTTGCCGGCTACACGGGGGTCCGGATGGCTCGACGGATAGGCCTGAGACATTTCAACGGTCTCCCCTTCCGCTTTACCCATAACATGTGAGTCGATTTCCAAACCCAGCATGGTGGCTTTCGATCCGACCTTGTGGAGATGCCCCTCCTTCTTCGTGCCTTCCAGCGGCTGACCGTCCAGATGGCCGGCCAGCGATACGATCACAAAGTCGCCTTCGGCCACCCGATGGCCGGCCGGTGCGGCTTCGAGCCGCGCGTGCTGCTCTCGAAGCACCTCCATCCCCTTTGACAACTGTTCGTCCGAAACGGTGCGTTTGTCCGGCTTCAGTGAGATCGGATTGGGCGCTTTGTAATCACGAAGCTCGATCTTGGGCTTGATTTCGACGGTCGCCGTGAAGGTAAACGGAGAATCTCTCTTGATCTTGACCCGCTCCAGCGGAGGAATCTCGACCACCACGGGTGATATCCCCGCCTGACGCACAGCGCGGTCGTAGAAGTCCGGGACAAGCGTTCGGACGACGTCCTCCTCCACGGCCTTGGCGTAGCGCTTTTCCAGCAAGGCCATCGGGGCCTTCCCTGGCCGAAAGCCCGGCACATGCACTTGCCGATTCAATTCCTTGTAGGCCTGGGTAAAGCGTTGGGCGACTTCCTCCGCAGGCACCTCTATCTTGAGGGCGCGCTTCATCGGTCCCAGCTCGGTCATTTCCATTTTCATGAGTCGGGCTAATCCTTCTGTTCGGAGCAGGCGCTGGACGATCAGTTCTTCATCGGGGTCTGGTGCGAGAGGGGGGACTCGAACCCCCACGGTTACCCACGAGATCCTAAGTCTCGCGCGTCTGCCAGTTCCGCCACTCTCGCACGGTGGGGAGTGCTGGAGCTCTCAGTCCAGCCAAATCAGCAAACAAGCGAAATTACACGGTCCTGTCGGTATTTTGTACCGTTGGAGGCGTGTGACTGTCAACCCATACTCCTGCGGGGAAAGAGGGGAGTTTTCTTCGCGGGCGCACAGTGATATCGCCGATGATCACGAGAGCGAACGGCGGTTCTGGATGCATCACGGACCTCGGCCGGAGAGGCCATCCTATTGAAACCTTGGGAAAGCCGACAACAGCCACAGTGGAAGCGTCTTGCGGTCGTCGACATAACCGGTATAATCATGCCATAGGTAGTTCATCCGCCGGTACCGCGGTTAGGAGGTGCGCGATGCACACTGCCCTGCTTCCTCTGGTTCTGATATTCTTCTCTCTCTTTTTCGCTTTTTCTCCTTCACATGCCTACAGGGATTATCTCACCGTCGAGCAGAAGGCTCAGCTGGAGAAAATTCAAACGGTGAGGATCGACGCCATCATGCTCACGGATAAAGGCGCCATTGATGCCGCGCCGATCGCCGAACTCGTTGCGCGTCGAATGAGCGAGTTGAAGTACGCGACTGTCAAAGAAGCGGGTAAGCCCCATGACGCGGTGTTCAAAGTCAAATGCGAGCAGCGAAAGGTGTGGGAAGGCACCACGGCCGCAGGGGGGGACGCGGATTTGCCGGATGCTCCTTCACGTCTCTGGAAGGGACCTGCCTGTCAGTTGACCTATCTATTGGGCGACATGAAGATCAAATGGCAGAAAGAGGTCCGGACCGACTTTGAAGATGCCGTTGCAACAGCGCAAGCCGCCAGCGCCGGGGATCCCGGCGCCTATGCGATGACCAAATTGCGCGATAAGCTGGAGCAGTACGATTTCCCGGTGCTCTTGGCTGCGGAATGGGGTCAGCCGGATCGGTTGCTCAAAATTCTGGATGCTGCGGACACGCCGCAGATACGGAAAATGAAGGTGATCTCACTCTTGGGAGAAATGGAGGCCGACGAAGCTCTTCCGAAACTCAAAGAAGCGCTGAAAGACAAGAATCTCGCCAGCCAAGCGGCCGTCGCTCTCGGCAACATGGGGAAGGAGGGAATTCCGATCCTGGTCGATATCCTGAAACATTCAAAGCAGCCTGAGCTACAAGCGGCTGCGGCGAAGGGCCTCGGGGATCTCGGCAACACGCATAACGATTCATCCGTCGTGCCTCCTCTCCTCGAGATGCTGGACGCACCGGGAGTGGATATCAGAGTGCAGACCGAAGTCGCCTGGGCGTTGGGGCGGGTGCCGGATCGGCGCTCGGTCCAACCCCTCTTTGCACTGGACCGGAAGCTGCAAAAGATACGTCAGGATCCGCCGGACCCATTGGTCAAGAAACTGAAGGAAGCAGTCTTCTGGGCGATCAAGCAGGTCTACACCGAGGATCAGTACAGTTGATCGGTAGTGCCCGGTAGGCTGGGAATTTCGGCTCTAATTGCGCCTGCGCGGCAGCTTTTCTTTGGCCTTCCTTTGCTTCTTGCGATAATGGGCCGCGACTTTCATTCGATTTCCACACAACCGCATGCTGCACCAATTGCGGGCGTGATTCTTGGTCGTGTCGTAAAAGTATAAGATGCAGGCCGTATTTCCGCATTTCTTAACCAGGGACAGGTCCCCTGTACAGAGCAAGTCGATCGCAGCCTCGGCGAGCGGGGCCAGCAGGCCGTCTTTTTGCGCTGCGTACGGTTGAAAGCGGCGCTCAAAGCGCCCTTCGGCGTAAGAAAGTTGCGTGTAGCCCGGGCGCCGGGCCGTCAATTGGTTGATCGATTTGATCGATGAGGCGGAGATAGGCCTACGGGCAACGATCCGCTCGGCGATGTCCCGCAAGGTCTTGCGGAACAAAATCCCCTGTTCAAGAAGCTGCTCCCGCTCCTTGCGACTCCACTCCGTCGAGACCGCCGAGGCCTGGGCCTGACTGAGAATTTTTGCCCGAACCAGCCAGTCGACAAAATCCGCATGCCCACCTAAAAGGTCCGTCAAATTTCCTCGAACGATCATCTGCGTGTTGATGAAATCCAGGCAAGAATGATTGCCCACAAATAAGAAGCGCTGCTTCGACTGTTCTCTCCCCACGGTGATAGCCTCTCCCGTCATGACCATGAACCAACAAAACAACCCTTGACAGGTTAGCCTCTGAGGCGTATAACTGTCAAAGTATATATTAGAAGGTTATATGCTCTGGCGGTTGTTTGTCGCGTTGGCGGCGAACTTATCGCGAAGGAGAAGAATCTATGAGCATGGCCATCGTCATTCGGTCCGAGCCGAAGGGCAGTTATCATGCCGGGTCGCCGGAGACAATACTACGATGGCACTGAAGTATCTTGATGTGACCATGACCGAGTCCGTGTGCCGAGCGCAATACCAGTACTATGGACGCGCGACGCAGATAGCCGACGCTCCTGAGCGTGATCCGCTCGGCGAGGCTGAAGCAGAGTTCATTTCGGCTCGGGATAGCTTCTATCTCGGCACGGTCGGCGAGAGCGGGTGGCCGTACGTTCAACATCGCGGCGGGCCGGTCGGATTTCTGCGAGTGCTCGATCCCGCGACATTGGCCTTTGCCGATTACAAGGGGAACCGGCAACTGTTAAGTACCGGGAACGTTTCCGTGAACAGTCGCGTTGCGTTATTTTTGATGGACTACAAGAACCGCGAGCGGCTGAAGATTCTTGGCCACGCCCGGACCGAGGACGTCCGCACCCACCCCGAGCTTATGGCGCGATTGACGGATTCGAAGAATCGGTCGAACGTGGAGCGTGTCGTGGTCATTGACGTCGTCTCGTTCGACTGGAACTGCTCAAAGTACATTGTGCCGCGATATTCGCTGGCAGAGGTAGAAGAGCTTGCCGCTTCTCTGAAAACGCGGATTGCAGAGCTCGAGGCTGAGCTTCGAACTGTGAGATCGTGAACCGTCCGGATAGACCACTGTCGCGATAAGGCATGAACGAGAAGGAGGATGGGATGACGCACAATATCTCGCGAAGACGTTTTCTACAATTGTCGGCTTTGACCGGCGGCGCGCTTGCCTTCGGCGAGCTCGCTGCCAACGTGCTCGGCTCGGCGCCCGGAAATCCTTTGGCCTATGCCGCCGAGCCGATCAAAATCGGCATGCTCGATCCGCTATCGAGTCCTTACAAGACGTCGTCAATTCACGATGTGCACGGAGCCAACGTCGCTGTGGATCTGTTCAACAAGAACGGAGGAGTCCTCGGACGGCCGGTCGCGATTCTCGAAGCCGACGATGCATCCAATCCCGACACGGCCGTCAAAGTGGCGACCAAATTCATCAAAGAGGACCGGGTCGACTTCTTGATGGGGACGTTCAACGGAGACTGTGCCCTCGCCGTCAGCGCGCTGGCCCAAAAGGAAAACAAGCTGTTCATGGTGACCGGCGCCCACCTGCCTGAACTGACCGGGGTAGCCTGCAACTCTCACACATTCGTGTTCATGCCGAACGCGCGGATGATGACGGAGGCAGTCGCGCCGCACCTGGTCAAAGCCTACGGAACCCGTTGGTACATGATTACGGCGAGCACCCTCGATGGGAAGTCCGCCGCCCAGGCGATGGTCGATGCGGCGCAGACTCACAAGGTTGAATTTGTCGGCGAAGCGGTCGTGCCGTTCGGTTCCACCGATTTTGGTCCGGCCCTCACGGCGGCGAAAGCCAAGAATCCCACCGTCGTCATCCTGAATCTCTATGGATGGGATCTCGTGAATGCGTTGAAAGGCTATGCGAAGCTGGAACTGGCGAAAGAAAAGATCGGCGTGGGAGGCATGGTCAGCGGCGAGCAAATCGGCCGCCCGTTGGGCTACGCCAGCAACGCAGGCATCTGGGGGCTGATCTGGGACCCCAAGATCAATACGGAAAGCTCAAAGCGATTCATCCAGGCAGTGATCGACAAATACAATCACACACCGACTTCTCGTTGCTATCTCGGCTATGCTGCGATGACACAAATCCTTGAAGCAGTTCAACGCGCCGGCACGACAGACACGGCGGCGGTGATCAAGGCCTTGGAAGGCCATGAATTCGACGGACTGAAAGAAGGAAAGTCCCTGTTTCGCGCTTCGGACCATCAACACGTTCAGGATGTCCTTGTCGGAGAGGCGTTTGGGAAGGAACTGGGATTGGGCCACTACAAAATTCTTGCAACGGTTCGAGGCGACTCCAATCCGGGCGCGGTTGAGCAGCGCAACTGCAAGTTATAATTCCACGAAGGGAAGTAGGGGTCCTCAAGCAGCAAAACCCCTACTTCCAGAGAGCTTCCTTCTATTATTTGGTCACCCGGACCTCGACGCGGCGGTTTTGCGCTCGCCCCGCATCGGTCGTGTTTGGGGCCACCGGTTTCGTGTCCGCATAGCCGGCTGTGGACGAGTTCGACAGCCCGCCGCTCTCCAGAGCTTTCGCCGCGTTGGCCGCGCGGGCTTCGGACAGTTCCTTATTCGACGGGAATTTCTTCTTCAACGTGCTGCGAATCGGCCGGTTGTCCGTATGGCCGTCGACCGCAACCTTGTATTCAGGGAAGTCCTTCAGGATTGCGCCGACTTGTCTCAGGGTATCGGCTCCCGCGGGCTTGAGTTCGTCTTCACCTGAGCCGAAGAGATAGCCAGAGGCCAGGTTGATCAACAGTCTTTCGTTGTTCAGATCGACGGTAATGTTCTTCTTTTCTATCTGAGGCCTCAGTGCCCGGACCAACCCGCGCTGGGCTTCTTTCAGCTTTGCCATCTCAGCTGAAAGATCGCCGCGCAGTCCGGCAAGTTCACGATCCCGATCAGCCAGTTGTTTCTCAAGATCAGCCGTGTGTTGCTTGGCAGCGGCCAGCTCGGAAGCCAGCTTGTCTTTGTCCCCGGCCGCATTTCCCAAAGCCGCACATTGGGCTTCAAGTTCCGCGGTCCGCTGCCTGGCCGCAGCCAGGTCTGCGGCGAGCTTGTCCTTGTCCCCCGCGCCGGCTTGAAGCGCCGCGATTTCTGCACCGGATGAAGCCGTAAGAGCGGCCATTTGTTTCTCGAGATCGGCGGCGTGGGCTTTCGACAGATTGAGTTCTCCCTGCGTCGACGATAGCTGGCTGGCGAGTTTCGAGGAGTCTCCGGTATTGGAACGGAGGGCAGCGAGTTCGCGGTCGCGGTCGGCGAGCTGGCGCTCTAGGTCGCCGGCTCGGCGATTGGCATCACTCAGATTTCCGGATGCGCTCCTCAGGCGAGCGAGCTCGCCATCAAGATCCGCGACTTGTTTTTCAAGCGCGGCGATCCGCGCGTCACGCGGATCGGCCGCGCGCGGCAGTTCCCTGGCCTTGGCTTTCATTTCATTGAGTGCACGGCTCGAGGTGTCGTTTGGAGCCTCCTCCTGCATGTACCAGGCCGCAGTTCCCTCCCTGGCCAACCCGATGGTGACGATCAATCCCAAAACGATCGCAAGTATCCTCCCGCTTCGCATTGAATCCTCCTTGGATTTTCGATGCGCTCTTCTTTCTTGTGACAGGCACGGCATGCGCCGGGCTTGCGGCAGGGGGAGCGTGTCCCCGCCTAACGTGTCGGGAAAAGGCAAGACCGATCCATTAATGCCGTTGCCCCTTCAGGGCATCCCGGATCTCCATGAGCAGCTTTTCTTCGTTGGTCGGACCGGCCGGCGGTGCTGGCGGCGCGTCTTTCTTAAACCGGTTGATCTGCTTGACCAGCAAAAAGATTACGAATGCCACGATGACAAAGTCAAATATGGTCTGAAGGAACACCCCGTAGTTGACGGTTGGGACCCCGGCCGCCTTTGCCGCAACCAGAGAGGGTTGAGGGGTTCCGGACAAGTTCAAGAACAGACTGGAAAAATCGACCTTGCCCATCAGCAGTCCGATGGGCGGCATCAGCACGTCGCTGACGAGGGAAGAAACAATTTTCCCAAAAGCGCCGCCGATGATCACGCCGATGGCCATGTCGAGGACGTTGCCCTTCATCGCAAACTCTTTGAACTCTTTCAGCATCGGAATCCTCCTTGTCGAAATGGGATACGGGACATTGTCCGCCGCGTTCACCGCTTCCTTGTCGTGTCAAAATTGTAGCCAAATGTGATCAGGTACAGGGTATCGGTGCTTTGAACACCGGCCGGAGGCTTGTTGTTGTAACGATATGTGAACTGGAAGTTAGCCACGAAACCCTCGATGAGCTTCAACCTGATGCCCTGGTCCATCGTGAGGTAGTAGTCCTGAGAGTTCTGGAACGACGGGAAAAATTCATCAAAATGGTAGATGACGATCCGCTCGTCAAACATCGGCCAGTTGAATCTGAAGGAACCGCGTCCTCGCACAGACGACTGGTCGGCGAGATTCTTGAAATCTTCGTTGAAATAGCTGACGCCGAATTCTCCGGAAAGAGTCATGTCCTTGAAATAGGGGCTGGAAAAATCCCCCTGGTCGATAAATTGGTAACCAGGCCCGGTGGCCAGTGCCGTCCGGAGATTCAAATCCTGAAATGTGTCCTGCTCGAAATAGGCGCTGGTAAAGGCATAAAACCGTTTGGTGAAGAAGAAGTCGAGCTTGATGGTGCCGCGCGCGTTTCGGGCGGCGAGCTGGTTGTTATTTTCGTTGTAGACGTAGCGGCCGTTCAGCAGGAGCCGCAACTTTTCGCTGCGTCCGGTCAAATCCAAGAGGAAGCTGGCGTTCTGGAAGTTGGTATTGCCGCTGGCTGTGGAAATGCCGGCCGTCACGGCGCCGATAAAAATAACCGGCGGTTGGACAAGGGGATTGACTGAAGCGACCGATTCCAGCGGAATCGTGATGGGCTCCGCCAGCGATGCCACCCTCAAGAGGAGAAACCCCTCCTTGCCAGCCTCAGCAGTTCCCACCAATACCGTCCCCTCCTTTAGATGAAAGGGAAGCGGGTGCGTCAGGGCCAGTTTGCTGATCTCACCCCATTTCACTTTGAAGACTTTATCGGGACTGTCCCCCGTTTTGAGGTACAACACTCCATCCGTCATCTCGATGACTTCGCCGTAAAGGATGCCGCCGTCTTTTAAGGTGAGAATATCCACCGGAGCGGGAGCCGGAGGAGCCGTTGCGACATCCGCTGAATCAGCGGCAATCGCAAAACTTGGAAGAACGAGACAAACGAGCAGAGCGATGAATGAACGACCCTTCATCAGAATCTCCCGGATAATGAATGTTGCTTTCGCACAAGACTGCACGATTCCTCCCGAGTCGCTGCGGATTGTGTCCGGCCAAGCCAGGTAGAAAGCCGTAGTTGTATAGCCGATCACCGCTGTTTTGGCAATGTTGCAGTGCTTGACCGGAGAAAGAGATGGAATACTCTCTCACGCACAGGAAACGCATTCGACGCGGCATCACATGTCTATATTTTTGCAGCGGGCGCGGGAGGCGGGAACTCTATGTGAGCCGCTCGAAATCGCTCCATGATCGCCTTGTTGATTTCTCCCTGAGTCGAACCATAGTCGGCGACTGCGGTCCAGGGTTGGATGGCGATGGTAACGGCAGGGTGCCCGAGGGCGCTGACGCCGATCGTGGGGGCGGGATCCTTCAGGACTTTGGAGTGCATGGCGAGAACTTCCCGCGCAATAGCCAGCGCTTGATTGAGGTCGGTCGTGTAGGCGACATCCACAGTGAGCTGGATCTGCCGAATTGTTCCGAAATTGTGGAGAATTTCTCCGACAATCTTCCGGTTCGGAATAATGACGCGCGAATGGTCCGCATGCATGAGGGTCGTGGAGAAGATGTCGATCATGACGACGTCGCCATGCACGCCTAACAGCGAGATATGTTCTCCAACCCTGTAAGGTTTGGTGAAAATGATGGAAAGCCCTGCCATCACGTTGCTGAGCACGCCCTGAAGGGCGAGACCGATTCCCACTCCGGCAACACCGATGCCGGCAACCAGCGGGGCGATCGGAACTCCCAGCGCATCAAGCGCAATGACGGCGGTGAACAACAGGACGATAATTTTGACGACGCGCACCAGCAAGAGCCGAACCGGCGGTTCCAGGGTATGACGGTCGAGCTGCTGCTGCGCCAAATTTCCTGCCCACCGCGCAACCATGACTCCGGCGGTGAAAATGCCGATCGCCACGACGGCCTGCATGCCATATTGCACGGCATATTGAGTGAGGGTGTCCATCGCAATCATCGAATATCCTCCTTATCGACCGAATAGATCCTTCAGCAAATCTTTACCCTGTTGCTTTAAGTCTTCCGGTTTGGCCGTTCCCTCCAGGAGTCCCTTGACGGCTCCCTTCACTCTCTCCTCCACCTGTTCCTGTAATTTGCCGGTCACTTCCTTCATATTCAGTCCATACGAGGGATTTCCGGTAGTCCCGGTCACGGTGAGCGGAAGCCGGAGTCGTCCGTCTTTGATCGCCAGCTTGGCGATCGACGAGGAGCCGGCAATTTTCTGACTCAATGTTTGAGAGAGACTCAAATTCACGGCGAGGTTCAGCGATTGATCGAATCCAACGGTCCCGCCGCCGGTCGCCTGGAAATCGTGGCTGTCCAGCAGAAGTTTTTGAATGCGGACGATCCCCTGCTTGATGAAGAAATCGGATTCGATGGTGGAGAACGCAGTGGCTTTGGCGCCGTCGAGAGGCAGCCCTACGATGTTGAGCAGAGCGACCACCTCCTGTACGAGATTGACCCCCTCTATCCTTCCCTCTTTCACTTCCGCGTGCCCGGGTCCCTCCAGGGCTGTGCTCAAGTCCGGCATCGAGAAGCCGCGTCCGGCCACCGCCATGTCCATGGCGGCGACTCCGCTCACGGAGATCGGGCTATCGGGACTCAACGCCGCCAAGGCCGGGCCGGCCTCGACTCCTCGGACGGTCACTTTGCCGTTGAAGGGCGGAGCGGAGGATCCTATGGAGATGCTTCCCTGCGCCTTGGTCTGGCCGTTGAAGAGTTCGAATGAAAGACTGGACAGTCGAGCGTCTTGCCCTTTGAGCTCCACAGTCGTTTGGAGATTTTTCACGTCAACCGGTTTCTTAAGTCCGGTTTCGACCGGGAGATCGGCAGTATTGACCGACGGGGCCGTAAGCGTCACCTTGGCATGGCCGTCGTGGACGGTCCCCTTTAGGTGCATCGTGGAGTTTCCCATCACGAGGGCCATGCTGAGATCCGACACATCGGCCAGCTCCATCGCAGAGACTCCCTCCTTCAGCGGATAGGGAGCGCTGGCAACGACCCGAAGATCCTTCACCTGGACCGGTTTGGTCAGCGGGAGACGAATCGGCACATCGGCCGTATTAATTGACGGGGACGAAACGGTGGCGTTCAGCATTCCTCCGACAAGCGCGCCCTTCAACGCGAGTGCGATCCTGCCGAGCCCCAGCGTTAAATCGAATTGCTTTACCTCGATCGTTTCGACAAGCGGCCCGAAGCTGCCGTCTAGCCTAACGGGAAGATTATGGGGTTGGACAGTGGCGCTCAGATGAACGGTCGGATTCTGGCCGAGCCGGACGGACTGCAATAACAACTCGAAATCCCGGACGTGATATTCCGTGACGGGAGCGGTCGAGTCGTCGCGATAGGTCAGTTGTCCCCCGTCGATCGCGACGCGATCGACGGCCAGCAGCGCGAGGGCCTGAAGCGGATCGCCAGTCCGTGGTGGCAACTCAGGCCGCTGAGCGGCGCCCGGCGACGTAGTGGCTGTCGGTCCCATGGTCGAGACATTCGTCACCCCGTTCTTGTTCCTGATCACAGTGATCACCGGACCGCGCAGGGCGATTTCTTCCACTTCGACTTTTCCGCTCAGCAACGGCAGAAGCTTCACGCCGACATCCAGCGAACTCAATGAGGCGAACGGACTTGAGCTGAACGAAGGATCGTCCATGATCGCGAAGCCCTGCACGCGCGCGCCGATCCGGGGCCAAAGAGTCAGACGAATGCCTTGCAATTGAACCTTGCGGTTCAACGCGCCTTCGATCAGCGGCGTATAACGATCTTGATACGGGGCGAGATCGACCAGGAATGGTAAGGAGAAAAGCGCGCCGGCAAGGAGAATCAGAACGACAAGAACTCCGGCGACGATTTTCATGCAAGACCTCCTCGTGCTCTCTTTCGCAGTATAGGAAAGCGATGTCCGGGGGTCAAACGCTCGCCTTGCCGCTCGCGGGAGTGCATGCTAAGATCGCTTTCTCGAAAATTGCGGAGAGGTGCGAGAGTGGACGAATCGACATGCTTGGAAAGCATGCGTCCCGGCAACGGGACCGTGGGTTCGAATCCCACCCTCTCCGCCAAACCAAGCTTGCTCGACCCGGAGCCTTGTCGTTGCGGCGACGGGATATATACCGTGAGTGTTCAGTGCTGAGAATTGATTGCTGAGTTGGGAAGCCAACGCAGACGGGAAAGAGAAGAGAGGTAGGCGACTGAGAACGAAGCTGGCGGTCTTTTTCAGCAGCCTGAATAAAGGGGCCGGGCCCTGTGCAGCAGAACCCTGTGAACCCCGCCAGGTCCGGAAGGAAGCAACGGTAAGCAATCAGTTCTGGGTGCCGCAGGATCACCTGGCCCCGCTTGTTCAGGATGTTGAAACAGGCTCCCAACTTCGTTCTCGGTCGGTCGCCCCACTCGACGTACTGAACAACGTACGCCTCGTGACTCTCCCTCCCTGCGGCCTTGTTGGATAGCCTGTTTGAACATCCTGCCATGTGACGGAAGAGCCGCCGGAATATTCACGATGGACTACCAAGTCTCCGCACGCAAATACCGTCCCGGCACGTTTGACGATGTCATCGGCCAGCCGCACGTCGTGCAGACGCTCGTCAATTCCATTGCCAGCAAACGGATCGCGCAGGCCTACCTGTTTTCCGGAACGCGCGGCGTGGGTAAGACCACAGTCGCCAGGATTCTCGCCAAGGCGTTGAATTGCGAGCAGGGGCCGACCGGCTCGCCCTGCGCCACCTGCGTCAATTGTCTGGAGATCGCACAAGGGACTTCGGTCGATGTGATCGAGATCGACGGCGCATCCAATACGAGCGTGGACGACGTCCGGGAGATTCGTGAAAACGTCAAGTTCGCCCCGTTCAGAGGGCAGTACCGAGTCTACATTATCGATGAAGTGCACATGCTGTCGAATTCGGCTTTCAATGCGCTGTTGAAAACGCTGGAAGAGCCGCCTCCTCATGTGGTGTTCATCTTCGCGACGACGGAGATCCATAAAATTCCGGCGACTATTCTGTCTCGATGCCAGCATTACAACTTCCGACGGATTGCCCGAACGGAAATCATCGAGCGGTTACGCCACGTGGCGGGGCAGGATGGGATCACGATCGAAGATCGGAGCCTCACGGCGTTGGCCCGCGCGAGCGAGGGCAGCATGCGCGACGGGTTGAGCTTGCTCGATCAGGCGGTGGCCTTCGGCGGAAAGACCATTGTCCATGCGGATCTCGAAGCGCTTCTGGGCGCCGTGCCTCAAGAACTCTTGAGGGCCATGATCCAGTCCCTCATCGCGCAAGACAGCGCGGCGGCCCTTCGCGTCCTGGCGCAACTCTTGGATCAAGGGCATGATCTGCGGGCCTATTGCGCGGAGATCGTCGAGTACCTTCGCAACATGCTCGTCGTCTCGGTGACCTCGCCCCAGGAATGGCCGAGCTTGATCGAGGCATCTTCCGAGGACCTCGCGCAGCTTTCGGCGGAAAACGGCTCCCTGACGCCTGAACAGCTTCAGGAGATCTTCGCCATCTTTACCCAAGCGGAAGACTCGCTCAGATTCAGCGCCCATCCCCGGTTCGTGCTGGAGACCTCGGCGGTGAAAGCGACGCGTCTCCTTCGTCAGGAGCCGGGAAAGTCAGATCGACCGGCTCACGCAGCTACAGCGGTTCGCCCGCCTATGCCCGCATCGCCCCGCGCCGAGAGGTCATCCGGACCCGAGCGGTCCGCCGTTCCTTCGGAGCCGCCGCGCCCGACAACGGCGGCTCCGAAGGCTCCGCCTTCGAAGGGAACTCCTCCCGCGCCGGTAGTCGAGGCCGTTCGATCAGCGGCGAGATCTCCGACTCCCGAAGCAGTCAAGCCTCCGGCGGATGTTTCCTCTGCCGTTCCTCGCGAGATCAGGACGGTGGCGCTGAACTGGGAGCAGTTTCAGGAAGAAGTGGCGCACGGGTTCCCCAACATCGCCCCGTTCCTGGAAATGGGGCGTCTGATCGGGATCGAAGGCAACGTGATCACCATCGGATTCGCCAAACAGGCGACCGTTGCGCGCGCCATGCTTGAGAAACCCGATAACATTGAGGTCCTGGCGTCACTCTGCGGGCGACTCAGCGGTCAACCGGTTCGGCTTCGCATCGTCGAACAGACGGAATCCGATCCTCCCGGACCGACCATGGCCCAGGTCAGGGCGGCGAAAGAACAGGAACAACGGCTGGTCTTATTCGAACAGGCGCGCGCGCACCCGATGGTCAAGCAGGCATTGGAGATCTTCGGGGCGGAATTGGCCGACGTCAGACCGGTCGCGCGTCAGAAAGAGGTGCCTGAATGAAGAATCCATTCGGAAACATGGCCAACATCATGAAACAGGCTCAAGCCATGCAACAGCAGATGGCCAAACTTCAGGAAGAAGCGGCGACCAAAACCGCCACCGGTTCCGCCGGCGGCGGAATGGTGACGGTGACGGCCAACGGCGCGATGCAGCTCGTCGGCATCAGTATCGATCCGGAGGCGGTGAAGGGCGGTGATGTTGACATGTTGCAGGATGCGGTCATGGCGGCGTCGAACGAGGCGCTCCGGAAGGCCCGTGACATGATGGCCGAGCAGATGAAAGCCGTGACCGGTGGTATGAACGTACCGGGATTGTTCTAGCGAGTGATCTTCAATGGCTGTTGATCAACAGGGATTGCTCGTCCGGCTGGTCCGGGAACTTGTTCGCCTTCCAGGCATCGGGCAAAAAAGCGCGCAACGATTGGCGTTTCATGTGTTGAAGACCGATCGGGACGATGCTCTGCGGTTGGCTGATGCCATTCGGGCCGTGAAGGACGGGCTCTCATTCTGCCGCCAATGCCGAAATATCGCCGAAGGCGAACTCTGCGAGTTCTGCCTCGATCCAAAACGCGATCGCTCGCGGATACTGGTGGTCGAGGAGCCCAGCACACTCTACGCGGTTGAGCGGGCCGGAGGCTACCGGGGCCTATACCACGTGCTGCTCGGAGCCCTGTCTCCGCTCGACGGCGTGGGGCCATCGGATATTCGGGCCGAGGAACTGGTTGATCGGGTCAAACTGGGCGGCATTGAAGAAGTGATTCTTGCGACCAACCCCACCATTGAAGGAGAGGCTACGGCCATCTACCTCACCAACCAACTCAAACCCTTAGGGACCCGTGTTTCTCGCATTGCCTACGGCATCCCGGTCGGGATGGACATTGAATACGCCGACGAGGTCACGTTGCTCAAATCGATTGAAGGGCGCCGGGACCTCTAGAAGACCAATTCGGTGAAGTCCCATTGACCCTGTTTTGGCCCCCCTGTTATAGTTTGGAACTCATAGTCCTCAACGACCGACGCAATCGGAAATGACCGGTTGAGTATGAAAGCACGCTCCCTCGCCAAGCGCACCAGACGAACCTCACCAAGGCCGGTCGTCGCCAAACGAAGAGCCCAAACCTCCACTGCTGGAGGAAAATACGCGTCCATCCGCAGAGAGCTCCAGAAGCAGCGGAATGCCATACTGGAAGAAGTGGGAGAAGGGCTGACGAAGCGGGACGGTCAGGAGGCATTTCCGGATGTCAGCGATCAGGCCTCTGCCGAAGTGGATCAGAACTTTACGATGCGCATCAAAGAGCGCGAGCAGAAATTGCTCAAGAAGATCGATGAAGCATTGGATCGAATGAAAAAGAATACCTATGGAATCTGCGAACGGTGCGAAGAGGAAATTCCCTACCAGCGGCTGAAAGCCCGTCCCGTCACGACCCTCTGTATTGCCTGCAAGACGCTACAAGAACAGGAAGAAAAGTTTCGTCGCTAGGCCGGACATTGCGCGTTCCGGAGCGTCAATGCTTCAGCGCTTTAACCCGCTGTTGGACTAAAGCGATGCGGTCGGCCTCCTCTGGGATGCCGTCAGCCAGCGCGAGATAGGTTTCATACTCGGTGAGCGCGCGTTTGGGATTCGTCGGCTCGACTGTTTCGGCGAGATTAAAACGAGCGATGGCGTAATTCGGTCGCAAGACGACGGCTTTTTCGAACGCAGCCTGGGCAGCGGCCTTGTCCCCGAGCTTCTGGTGCACCGAGCCGAGATTGTTCAAGATCTCCGGCGTATTGGGACGGATGGCCAATGATTGCAACATTTCGCTCTTTGCCTTCTCGTACTCGCCGAGTCCGTAGAGTGTTTGCCCATATTTGTGATGGGCCTCGGCCTGCCATACTTTATTCGTAAACCCGCTGGCGATGGCTTTTTGATAGGCATCAGCCGCGACCCGGTAGTTCTGAGGTCCGCAATAGGAAAGTTGCGCCGTCTGCCCTCTTGCAAACTGCTGGAGCGAGGCGAATGGTTCTTTGTCCTCGGCTCCCTGAGTGTCCACCTGTTGACCCTCTTTTCGCCCTCCGGACGGTTTGAGTCGACTCAGGAACTCCCGGCGATACGGCGAGAAAAGCCGGACGTAAGGGTCCGTCGTCACGGAGGCCTGCAGCAGCGCTGGACGTTCTCTGAAGCTGATGACCAGGTACTGCGTGGTTGTTTTTTCGTCGCCGGTTTCATAGAGGGCGGTGGAATCCATGCTCGACTCCGTCGACAGATTCGCAACGTGCAGATAGAACTCCAGCGCCGGTTTCAGCAATGTCAACGTGTGGCGAAGGACGGGATAGGGTTTGAGGTCGAGACCGCCGGGAAAGCTATAGAGGGCTCCGACAAGCAGGCCATCCTCGTCGAAGAAATACGATTCGTCTCCGTGCAGGGGGCTACGATCGGCAGGAATCATGAGTTCCTGTCCCGTTCCCCAGCGCGTGACTTTCAGCGAAGCGAGCGGATGCCGTTGCAAAAAGTTTTCCTTGCGCTCGCATACTGAAGCCGATTTGAGGAGGGGAAGATCACTTTCGGAAGGGGGCAGGTTCTGCTGGCGCGGATTCGGCGTTTCACAGGCGGTGAAATAGACGGTCAGCCAGACAAGGCAGAGGCCGGCGAGATAAGGCCGACGACATATTCCGTTCCGTCCCCGCTGATTAGCCATGACCATGGGGAGGATACAGAAACTGCGACGTGAATGCCAACCGCGGAAATGACACCGCCCGCTTTCCATGTGGAAAGCGGGCGGTGAGGCGAAGAAGAAGCGGCGGAAAAATCAGCGGCGCTGGTTGTCCAGCATCGAATCTTCGCTGGTGTAGCCGAACAGATAAGGCATCTTACCCGATAACCCGTAAAGAGGCCGGTTCACAGCATAGTCAACACCCTGACCTGCCGGGTATAAGACAAAGGCTGTCCAGCGCAACGGGTGATCGTTCAAGGGGGCGCCGGCCGCCACATCGGTGTAGACCAGCGAGGTGCTATCCATGACGCTGTAGATGCTGGCGGGAGCGACATATTCTCCGCTCGCGTCAACGGTCTGCCGGTTGGCAGCGCAACCCGCGATCACCGTCAATAGGAGAGCTCCCACGGCAAGTGCTGTCGTCTTCATGTGTATCCCCTCTTAGTCAATGCAGTTCGAAATCCTGGGCTTGTAGACAAATTGAAGTGTAGCCGACCTCCCGCATTCTGTCCAGAATTGAGGGGGTTTCAGCAACCATGAGTAAGTCGGCGATTTGAAGGGGTTCTCCAATGTCTCTGAAACGGGGGTGGTGGGCGATACAGGTATCGAACCTGTGGCCTCTTCCGTGTGAAGGAAGCGCTCTGCCACTGAGCTAATCGCCCATGGAGGTGGAGTCTAGCACGGGTCTTTAACGGGGTTCAACGCGGTAACTTCGCGATGTTGAGTAGTGAGCGAGAAACTGTCGCCTTGACATCCCTAAAACGAGGTTCCTACAATTGCGCATCTTCTCGGGTTTCTCCTCTTGAGGTTCCTCTTTCATGCGGCAGGACGTGGTCATTATCGGAGGGGGGCTGGCCGGATCCGAAGCAGCCTGGCAGGCGGCCAATCGCGGGGCCAAGGTCACGCTCTACGAAATGCGTCCAAAGGAAATGACGCCGGCTCACAAAACAGGCGGGCTGGCCGAGCTTGTGTGCTCCAATTCGCTCGGATCCGTGGATCCGCTGACGGCTCCCGGCATCCTCAAAGAAGAAATGCGCCGGCTCAACTCTCTCGTCGTTCGGGCGGCGGAGCAGGCGAGGGTTCCGGCGGGGTCCGCCCTGGCAGTCGATCGTGAACAGTTCTCTTTTCAGATCACACAAGCGCTCGAAGGCCACCCCAATATTCGGATCTTGCACGAAGAGATTATCGAAATCCCCACCGACTGCCTGTGCATTATCGCTACGGGACCGCTGACGTCGGATAAGCTTTCACAGGCCATTGCCGCGCTGACCCACTCAAGCCATCTCTATTTTTATGATGCGATCTCGCCGATCGTCGATGCGGATTCCATCAACATGGACGTGGCATTTCGCGCGTCACGCTATGACAAGGGCGGAGACGACTATCTGAACTGTCCTATGGACGAGGCGACGTACGGCAAGTTCTACGACGCGCTGCTCGCCGCTGAGAAAGTCCAGCCGAAGGAATTTGAGAAGACTCCGTACTTCGAGGCCTGCCTTCCGATCGAGGTCATGGCTGAGCGTGGCCGCCAGACGATGCAGTTCGGTCCGCTGAAGCCTGTCGGGCTTGAGAATCCGCACACGGGGAAGAGGCCTTACGCGGTTGTGCAGCTGCGGACGGAGAACGCCCATCGCTCCTGCTACAACCTCGTGGGTTTTCAAACGAAGCTGACCTACGGCGAACAGAAGCGGGTATTCAGGATGATTCCCGGACTGGAACAGGCGGAGTTTCTTCGTTTCGGGAGCCTGCATCGCAATACGTTCATCAATGCGCCTCAGCTGCTCCGGAATACGCTTCAATTCAAGGCCCGCGGGACGCTGTTGTTTGCCGGACAGCTGGTCGGGGTGGAGGGCTATACGGACTCCGCGGCGATGGGAGGGTTGGCCGGTATCAATGCGGCACGCGGACTCGCCGGGGTGCCCTTACTCTCGCCTCCGCCCACGACGGCCCACGGCAGTCTGGTGTCCTACATCACCACGACGGATTCAAAGCGGTTTCAACCAATGAATATGAACTTCGGCCTCTTTCCGCCCCTTGCAGCTCCGGTGAGAGACAAGGAACGGAAGCGACAGCTCATTGCGCAGCGCGCACTCACGGATCATGCCGCATGGATGACGCAATCCGGACTTTCATGACGTTCCTCCGGGTGGAGCGAAGCGCTTCACCGGAAACTCTGCGCGGCTACACATCGGACCTTCGGCAGTTTCGTTCTTGCCTCCTCTCAAATCGCCTGGCAGAGCCTCCGGTTGATGCCGCCTCCGTGTCCTCCGAGGCTATTCGCGGCTATTTGCAATGGCTTGATCGACGAGGAGAGAAGCGGAGCTCTCTGGCGAGAAAGCTGGCGAGCGTCCGCAGCTTCTATCGTTTTCTCCTACGCGAAGGTCTCGTCGCGCGCAATCCCGCCGAAGATATCAGGACTCCCAAGCAGCCGAAGCATCTTCCCCGGGTCCTGACCAAGGAAGAGGCCGATGCCTTGATGACCATTCCGAACGGCAAGACCGCCGGTTCGCTGCGGGACCGAGCGTTGCTCGAAACGCTCTATTCGACCGGCGCCCGTGTCAGTGAACTGGTGGCGCTCGACCTTGATGATGTTCGCCAATCGGACGGGATCGTACGCCTGCAGGGTAAGGGCAGAAAAGAACGGATGGTGCCGATCGGCGATGTCGCGATCCGGGCCATCGGCGAGTACTTGAATCGGCATCCGATCGGACCGAGGCCGGTCCGTTCTCCAAAAGGGTCTCGCCTGCCGCTGTTCCGCAACAGCCGGGGAGGACGGTTGACGACGAGAAGCGTCGCCCGCATCGTCGCCCGTCATTCCAGTGGATTGACCGGCGGCTCCATCAGCCCCCATACATTGCGCCACTCCTTTGCGACGCATCTCCTGGATGAGGGAGCGGATCTGCGCGCCATTCAGGAAATGCTGGGCCATGCGTCGCTCGGCACGACCCAAAAATATACCCACGTGGCGATGGATCAGCTCCTTGCCGTTTACGACAAGGCGCACCCAAGGTCCGGACCAGGCGTACAGGTGCGGAGGGGCAGGTCGACAAAGCGGTGAGCCGCCCATTCGACATCGCGCTAGGCCCGCGAGCCCCGTCATGGTATGGTAGCGGCTCAAGACAGGGGCCGTTCCTTGTGAGGAGCATTCGATGCATAAACTGATCAAGAAGGCGAACGTGTTGATCGAGGCGCTGCCCTACATCCGCACGTTCCGAGGCAAGACCGTCGTCATCAAGTACGGCGGAAATGCGATGACCGAATCGTCGCTCAAGGAGCGGTTCGCACAGGACATCGTCCTGCTGAAGTACGTCGGGCTGAATCCCGTCATTATTCACGGCGGCGGACCACAGATCGACGAGATGCTCGATCGTCTCGGCATCGAGTCCAAGTTTCTCCACGGCGTGCGTGTGACCAACGAAGCCACGATGGAAATCGTTGAAATGGTGCTGGCGGGAAAAATCAACATGGAGATCACCGATCTGATTACCCGGCATGGAGGCAGCGCCGTCGGTCTCAGCGGCAAGGACGGAGGTCTGATTCTCAGTAAGCCGCTGACAGCCAAGGCTTGGGCGGAAAGCCTGGAGCGGGATTTCGACGAAGAGGACGTGGACAGCGACTTCGGGTTCGTCGGCGATATCGAGAAAGTGGACCCCAGCCTGCTGCTGAAGCTTCAGGGCGATCATTATATTCCCGTGATCGCTCCGATAGGGACCGATCGGGAAGGCCACACCTACAACATCAACGCCGACCTGGTGGCAGGGGCCATAGCCGGCGCGCTGCGGGCCGAAAAACTCGTGATGATGACGGACATCAAGGGCATTCGAGACGCCAACGGACGCCATCTTTCGACGGCCTCACGAAAAGATGTTCAACGCATGGTGAAAAAGGGCACGATTACGGAAGGCATGTTGCCGAAAGTTCACGCCTGTCTGGATGCGCTCGAGCAGGGCGCCGGCAAAGCCCACATCATCGACGGCCGCATCCCGCACGCGATTCTGCTCGAAATTTTCACCCACAAGGGCATCGGCACCGAGATCACGTCGTAGCCTCGGCCTTGTCGCGTTTCCTCTTGTCGAACCGGCGCACCAGAATCACCCGCCACTTTGAGGCTCTCGCGCAGGAACGTCATCCCGACAGCGCGCCGCAGGCACTACGGCGGACGGCTGAATACCTCGCAGACGAGTTTTCCCGCCACGGATGGACGACCACCCGCCAGTTGTTTCGCGCGATGGGCCGTACGTTTCCCAATATCCTCGCAATCCGCAATCCCATCGGAGGAAGGAGGCTCCCCCGCCCGGCGCCGCTCCTTATCGGAGCCCATTACGATACGGTCGCCGGATCTCCCGGCGCGGATGACAACGCGAGCGGATTGATCGTGCTGCTCGAGATCGCCGAACGTCTGAGTGAAGCGCCGCCAGAGCGGCCGGTGTGGCTGGCGGCCTTTTGCCTCGAAGAGCAGGGCCTCTTGGGTAGCGCGGCCTTCGCAGCCAGATTGAGAAAGCTGAAGCAGCCACTCGGCGGCGCAGTCATTCTCGAATGCGTCGGCTATGCCAGTGAGGAGGAGGGATCGCAGCGTAAACCGCCTGGAATTCCCGTTCCCGTTCCTGCCGCGGGAAATTTTCTTGGAATTATCGGGAATGACGCCTCAAGAAGGCTTGTCACAGTGGTTGAGGAGGCTGCGCGACGTGCGGTTCCCGCGCTCAAGACGCTGGGATTGACCGTGCCTGGTTGCGGGAAATCCCTTCCCGATGTCCGTCGGAGCGACCATGCGGCATTCTGGGACGAGGGGTACCAGGCGGTGATGCTGACGGACACGGCAAATTACAGAAACCCCCATTATCATCAGCCGACAGACAGGGTCGATACGTTGAATTTCGATTTCCTCGAGGGAGTGATCGACGTCGTTGGCGCCTCCCTTGCCGCTCGCACTGGGCCGAACGCAGAATGAAAAGAGACCGCCTGATCAGCCGTCCGACGAGCGCGACGATAGCCAGGGTCTTCGGTCGTCTTGAGTATCGAAGGCTCGGAGCGATCTATTGCTATGAGGGTGGAAACGAATTCTGGCGGGCGAAGCGGCAACCTTGCCTGCGTCTAGGCCGGCGGGTCGCGCGGGCCCTGCTTGCGCGATTATATCAGGGAGGGCGCAGCCTCTATGTCGGCGCCGGAGTGGCCGAATTGCCCTCGCTGCTGGTTGAGGCGCTCGATCTGCGCCGCCTGGTCTGTCCCTACAATTTGCGTCGCCCGGAGGTGCGTTCACTCAATCGTACCTGTCGCGGGACGTCTGTGAGGTTCCGAGCGAGAGATGCCGCAACCGCAGGGGGCATGTTCGATCACATCTGGATGGTCAGCGTGCTGAACGACCCTGAGAGGTTTCCTCATCTGGCGCCCCTCTCGTACGGGCGGGCTGACCCCGTGACCTTCGATCCCGTCAAATTTCAGCGCGAAAGACGGATCGTTCAATCGATCGTCGATCGCTGCATGGCCAAGCTGCGGCTACCGGGGCTCGTCACGGTCTCGACTGAAGAAGTGGTATGGATTGCGGATTGGTGTCATCGGAAGCAGATCCCCTACCTGGTGGAACGGCAACAGTATCCCACCGCGTTAGTAGGCGATCCGATTTGTTTTATTCAGATTGGCGGGAGACTGTTTAGAAAGCTGGAAAGTTTGAAAGTGTAAAGTTGTGGAGGTTTCTGAACTTTGCAACCTTCGAATTTTTACACTCTGAACCCGGCATTCTTCCCCGAGTTCGTGAGATACTGCCGCCCGTACTTCACATAGTTCTCGGCTGATTCCTTGATCCAGGCGAGTTCTTTGTCTGTCACCGGCCGCTTGACCTTCGCTGGCGAGCCGAGAACCAGACTCTTCGGCGGCACCATCATGCCTTCCGTGACCAATGAACCGGCGCCGACTACCGAATCCTCTCCGACCTGCGCGCCGTCCATGATGATAGCTCCCATGCCGATCAGCACGCGATCCTTGATCGTGCAGCCATGGAGCACCACGTGATGCCCGATGGTCACGTCATTGCCGATGATCAGCGGATGGGTATCGTGGGTCACGTGCAACATGCAGAGATCCTGCACATTGGTCCGGTGGCCGATACGTATGTAATGGACATCGCCTCTGATCACCGCATGGAACCAGACGCTGCAGTCCTCGCCCATCACCACGTCACCGATCACGATGCCGGTTTCCTCAATAAAACAAGTGGACGGAATCGTCGGTCTAATGCCCTGAAAGGTGCGAATCATGCCCGCACAATAGGGGAAGGAAGCTGACGCCTGCAAGCGCTATTTGACAGCCTTTTTGACGGTCCCGTAGACTGCTTTCCTCCATGACTACCCCCTTGATCAACCCGGATCGCCCTGCGCGGACCAAGACGTCGTCTGCCCCCGGCAGGAAAACCACCATCGGCTTTGTCAATCTCGGCTGTTCGAAGAATCAGGTCGATTCAGAAGTCATGCTGGGCACGCTGGTTCAGGATGGTTTTGAATTGACCGGCGATCCGAAGAAAGCCGAGGTCGTGATCATCAACACCTGCGGCTTCATTGAAGAAGCCAAACAGGAATCCATCAATACGATCATCGAACATGGGAATCTGAAAAAAGCCGGAGTCTGCCGGGTCTTGATCGCAGCCGGCTGTCTGGCTCAACGCTACCAGGGCGATCTGCTCAAGGAATTGCCGGAGTTGGATGGCGTCGTCGGCACCGGCGAGTTCGGAAAGATTGCCGGCATTTGCCGCGATCTCCTCGAGCCGAAGAAGCGGCGACAGCGGCTGTGGATCAGCAAGCCGCCCTATCTCTACGACGACCTGGCTCCTCGTGTTCGCCTCGGCAAGCCGCACAGCGCCTACGTCAAGATTGCCGAAGGCTGTAATCGAAATTGTGCGTTCTGCGCGATTCCGCTGATGAGAGGGAAGCAGCGGAGCCGGCCGGTGGAATCCATCGTGGCGGAAGCGAAACGCCTCGTTTCCGAAGGGGTGAAGGAAATCAACCTGATTTCACAGGACACCGTCAACTATGGCGTGGATCTTGGGCTGCGCCAGGGATTGACCACGCTTCTTCGGGAATTGGTGAAGGTGAAAGACCTGCCCTGGATCAGGCCGTTCTATCTCTATCCGCAACAAGTCACCGACGAGCTGCTGGAGCTCTACGCGGGGGAAGAAAAGATTACGAAATACATCGATATGCCCTTGCAACACATCAACGATCGTATGCTGAAACGGATGCATCGGTTGGGCGACCGTGCCGTGATCGAGCGGCTGGTCGAGCAGATCAGGAGCCGCATCCCGGGCGTCACGTTTCGGACGGCTTTCATCGTCGGGTTCCCCGGTGAGACCGAAGCGGCGTTCGAAGAACTGAAGCGGTATGTCGAAGAAACCGAATTCGACCGGGTGGCGGCGTTTCTCTATTCGGACGAAGAAGGGACGCCTGCGGTGAATCTCGAGGAGAAGGTCCAGCGCTCCGTCATGGAGACGCGCCGCAACGAGTTGCTGGCCGCCCAGGAAACCATCGCCGCCGCGAAGGGTCGGCACAAGATCGGCTCGGTGATGGAGGTGTTGGTGGACGGAATCTCGGAGGAGACAGAGCGCTTACTCGAAGGCCGCCACCAGGGATTGGCGCCGGAGATCGACGGCGTCGTGTACATTAATGACGGCACCGCAAGGGCCGGCGAGATGGTGAAGGTCGAGATCACCGACGCCGGAGCCTACGACCTCGTGGGACAGGTGGCGGGAGACCGTTTGTCCGCGAAGTTGCCGCAGACCCACGGAAAGACATCGCGGGAACGGGGCTATCGCTGACGACAGCCTCCGTTCCTGCGAGAAACTGCGGCCTCAGACTTTGGCGCTCAGGAACAGGGCGTTGCCCCGCCGATTGATCAGAATCAGGACGTTGTCGCCCTTCTTGACCGCGGACGAGACCTTCTCGAACTCTTTCACCGATTTGACTGGCTGCCGGTTGATTTCACGTATCACGTCGCCCGGCATCAGGCCGGCCTTGTCTGCGCCGCTGTCCGGCTCCACGCTCGTGACCACGACGCCCTGCGGCTTGCCTTTCAAGCCGAGTTCTTTGGCCGTGTCTTTATCCAAGTCCTGCACGGCCACTCCGGCGAACGCGTAATCCTTTTCTCCGGATTCCACCTTGGCGATCTTGGTGGTCTCAGGTTGCTCCCCGATCGTGACCGTCAAGTCTTTCTCATGACCGTCACGGACGACCTTCACGACGGCCTTGGAGCCGACGGCCGTCTTCGTGACCATCCGCTGCAACGCCACGGCGTCCTCCACCGGTGAGCCCTGATATGAGGTGATGACGTCGCCCTGCTTGAGGCCGCCCTGCTCGGCGGGGCTGTCTTCTCTCACGTCGCTGACCAGCGCTCCCTTTGCGTCTTTGACGCCGAAGGATTTCGCCAGATCCTGATTGAGATCCTGGATGCCGATCCCGAGAAATCCGCGCACGACTTTCCCGTTCTTGAGCAAGCTGTCATAGATCGGCCTGCTCATGCTGGTCGGGACCGCGAAGCCGACGCCCTGGTAGCCGCCCGTCTGCGAAAAGATCGCGGTGTTGATGCCGACAAGTTCCCCCTTGGTGTTCACTAGCGCGCCGCCTGAATTGCCCGGATTGATCGCGGCATCGGTCTGGATGAAATCTTCATACTGGGTGATTCCCATCCGTCCCCGACCCAAGGCGCTCACGATGCCGAGCGTCACGGTGGAATTCAGACCGAAGGGGTTCCCGACTGCCAGGACGTACTCCCCGACCTGCAACTTCGACGCGTCTCCCCAGGCTACGGTCGGGAGATTCTGTCCGTCGATCTTCACCACGGCCAGATCGGTCTTCGGATCGGTGCCGACGATCTTGCCCTTGAACTCCCGCTTATCAGGGAGGGTCACGGTCACCTCCCGGGCTCCGTCGATCACATGGTTGTTGGTCAAAATGTAGCCGTCTGATGAAACGATGACGCCGGATCCCTGTCCGCCGCCGCGGTGGCCTCGCGGCTCACCGGGGCCTTGAGGTCCTCGAAAGCCCCTGGGTCCGAACGGACCGTTCGGGCCGCCGAAAAATTCTTCCATCCGTTCACGCAGCTCGTCTGGCATGTTCCGGCCGTCGGCCGTCTTTTCCGTCATGACAGTCGTAATATTCACCACTGCCGGTGTCACGCTCTTGGCTGTTTCCGTGAAGCCGCTGGACGGGGCAACCGCAACGGCGGCGGTGGCCGGAACGGCCGCAGCACCCGGTGATCCGGAGGCGTGCGACAGGATGAGTGACTGACCGCTCAAGAGAAAAACGGCGCCTAACGCCAGAGCCACCGCTACGATGCCAACCGTTCTACGGGCCGATCGAGACATGGGAACCTCCTTACTGAGAGTGAGCATGTTGAAGGCGATGTATTGGAACTCGTAGGAAGACCGTAACAAGCGGCGATGAGAGGACGATTAGGGGGGTATTAAAAGGCGCTAAGCGAGCGGCAGGATCACGATAAAAGTCGATCCTTTGCCCGACTCACTCTGGACCTCGATGCGTCCGTCGTGAGATTCGGCGATCCAGGCGCAGATGGCCAAGCCCAGCCCCGTTCCTTTTTTCGTGTGCGCCCGCGCGTCATCGGTGCGGTAGAACCGATCGAAAATTCGCGCCAGATCCTCCTGAGCGATGCCGATTCCATGATCGGTAATCGACACTCTGGCATGGCCGGACGCCGTGGTCATGGTCATCTCCACGGCCCCGCCCGGCCGTGAATACTTCACGGCGTTGTCCACCAGATTCAAGAACAGTTCGCGCAGACGCAGCTCGTCTCCCTGCACCACGGCCGGTGTCATCGCTCCGAGCACCACCTGAACGTCTCGCTCCTGTCCCAACAACGAAGCCTGGCGGTAGATGTCTTCGAGTAGGGATTCGAGGCTGACCGGCAGGTGCTCCATCTTCACTTCGCCCATGTCGGCCCTGGAAAGAAAGAGCAGTTCATCGACGATTCGGGTCATGCGATCGATTTCTTCCAGATTGCTCTCTAATACCACGGTGTAGTCGCCCGCCTCGCGCGGACGCCTAAGCGCGAGCTCCGTTTCCCCTTTCATGACCGTCAGGGGCGTCCGCAGTTCGTGCGAGGCATCGCTGCTGAACTGGCGGATCTGCCGGAAAGACGTTTCCAATCGCGCGATCATATTATTGAAGGTGCCGGCCAGCCGCCCGATTTCGTCGGCGGATGCCGGGACGTTCAGCCGCTGAGTCAGGTCGCCGGCGGCAATCCGCTGGGCGGCCAACGTGATGGCATCAACGGGACGAAGCGCCCGCCCGGCCAGAAACCAGCCTCCGGCAAGAGACACGGCCAGGGCAACGGGCATCGTGACCACGAGCACCAGCAGCAATCGATTGAGCGTTTGCTCCACCGATTCCATGGAGGTCCCGACCTGCACGATATACAACAGGTTGCCGCGATAGATGATCGGAACTGAGATCAATCGCAGCGGGGGTTCCTTGGGGTACTTGGCGGACTCAAAGATGGTGCGGCCTGAAAAGGCGACCTCGAGGGCCTGACGGCTCAGCGGCAATTCATGTTGTTTCACGTTCGGAGAGCGGATCGTGATGGTGCCGGACGGACTGAAGATCTGGAAGAACTTGTCGATGCGCGCCAGTTCGGGGAACTGGGACATCAGCTCCTCTTCGTCGATCAGCGGAAGAAACCCCCGCTCTTCCAGTGATCGGACCGCCGCCGCCGCCGTCTCCTCCAATGATTGATCCACCGAATCGCGGAGATTACGGGCGGTGATCAGGTAGAGGACGGTCGAGAAGATAACGAGGACGAGCGCCAGAGCGCTGCCGTACCAGAGGGTGAGCCGCAGGCGCAGCGGCATCAGTCCGCCTTCAGCATGTATCCGCTGCCCCGGATCGTATGGATCAGTTTTTTTGTCCGGCCCCGGTCGATCTTGTTGCGCAAATAGTTCACGTAGACATCGATGACGTTTGTGAAGGTATCGAAGTCCTGATTCCAGACGTGCTCGGAGATCATCGGGCGGGTGAGCACGCGGCCGGTGTGACGCATGAGGTATTCGAGCAAGGCATATTCCTTCAAGGTGAGATCGATCCGCTGCCCTCCTCTGGTGACCTCGCGCGTGGCGGGATTCAGCATCAAGTCGTCGATCTGCAGCACGCCGGGACTGTCGGTGGCCCCGCGGCGAAGCAGGGCGCGAATTCTGGCCAGGAGTTCGTCGATGGCAAACGGCTTCGTCAGGTAGTCATCGGCTCCGGCGTCGAGACCTTTGACGCGCTGATCGACCTGAGACTGCGCCGTCAAAATGAGGATCGGAGTTTGGATTCGTTCACGGCGGATCGCTTTGAGAATGTCCAGCCCCGACAGAGAGGGAAGCATCAAGTCGACGATGATGGTATCGTAGTTGGTGGCGAGGGCCATTTCCAAACCCTTGGCGCCGTCCTCGCACATGTCGACCGCGTAGCTCTCCTCTTCAAGCGCCCGCTTGATGAAGCAGCCGACCTTGGTTTCGTCTTCGATCACGAGAATACGCATGGCGACCAGTGTGTGATTATAGCAAACCTGCGCTTCGCAATCTCCAGGCGCAGTCTCCGTCTCCGGCATTCTGGACTTGGAGTAGAAGGGGTCGGCGTGCTAATCTCATCATGTGCGCCCGAACATCGGCGCGTCTCAAAGGACGAACCACTCTCATGTCCGCTCCCGAATTCTTGAAGCCGACCGATACCTTTATCCATCGTCATATCGGTCCCACCGACTCCGACGCCGGGGAAATGCTCGCGCTGCTCGGTCTCCAGTCGTTGCAGGCCCTCAGCGAAGGCACTGTCCCCGCCGATATCCAGTTGAAGCGGCCCTTAGACCTTCCTCCGCATCGCGGCGAGCAGGCCGTGCTTCAGGACCTGCGAAATCTCGCAACAGAAAACCGGGTCTACCGCTCGCTGATTGGAATGGGATACTACGACTGCCTGACCCCGGGTGTCATCCAGCGCAACATCCTCGAGAATCCCGGTTGGTACACGCAGTACACGCCCTACCAGGCTGAGATCGCCCAGGGACGGTTGGAGGCGCTGGTCAATTTCCAGACGATGGTCGCCGACCTGACGGGCCTTCCGCTGGCCAATGCATCCCTTTTGGATGAGGCCACGGCCGCTGCGGAAGCCATGGCCATGTGTCTGGCAGTTGCGCGAAGCTCCGGGCAGGAACGCAGCGAGTTTTTCGTTTCACAAGACTGCCACCCTCAAACCGTCGCCGTCATGCAGACGCGGGCCGAACCGCTCGGGATCGCCCTGCATGTGGGACGGACGAACGCCATCGATTTTACCAACGGGAAACTGGGCGGCATCCTGCTGCAATATCCCGCGACGGACGGGTATGTCGGCGATTACAGTTCCATTGTGAACCGGGCCCACGAGGCCGGGATTCTGGTCGTCGTCGCCACGGACCTCCTGTCCCTGACGCTGCTGCGTCCTCCGGGCGAGTTCGGGGCGGACATCGCGGTGGGATCCAGCCAGCGATTCGGCGTGCCGCTCGGATTCGGCGGTCCCCACGCGGCCTTCATGTCGGCCAAGGAGGAATACAAGCGGCAACTGCCGGGCCGCATCGTCGGCGTATCCAAGGATCGCACCGGGCACATAGCCTATCGGCTGGCGCTGCAGACCCGTGAACAGCATATCCGGCGCGAGAAGGCCACCAGCAACATCTGTACGGCGCAAGTTCTGCTGGCGATCATGGCGAGCATGTACGCGGTCTATCATGGCCCCGAAGGACTGCGGCGGATCGCCGAGCGGGTGCATGGATTGGCTGTCGTGCTGGCAGCGGGCCTGCGCCAGCTGGATTTCGAAATCGGCACCGACGTGTTCTTCGACACCATTCGTGTGCGACTGACGAAAACGCAGGCTGATCAGGTGATCGTTCGCGCCGATGAACAGGGCATCAACCTTCGCCGGCATGAAGACCATTCCATCGGCGTGTCATTCGATGAGATGAGCGGGGAAGATGAAGTCCGTCGCCTATGGGAGATTTTCGCCGGGCATGAACGGTTGCCATTCACCGTGCAAGAAGTCGGCGGGAGCGTGACGACGACGTATCCGGAAAACCTGGTGCGGACCAGCGCCTATTTGACCCATGAGGTGTTCCACCGCTACCACGCCGAACACGAGATGCTTCGCTATCTCCACCGCCTGCAATCACGTGATTTGTCGCTCACCCATTCCATGATTCCGCTCGGCTCCTGCACCATGAAACTCAACGCCACGACTGAGATGCTGCCAGTCACCTGGCCGGAATTCTCCCGCTTGCATCCCTTTGCCCCGGTCGAACAATGCAAGGGGTATCAGGAACTGTTCCGTCAACTGGAAGCCTGGCTGGCCGAGATCACCGGATTCTCCGCCGTGTCGCTGCAGCCGAACGCGGGTTCGCAAGGTGAGTATTCGGGACTGATGGTGATCAGGGCGTACCACCGAAGCCAGGGCGAGTTTCATCGCGATGTCTGTCTGATCCCCGTCTCGGCCCACGGGACCAATCCGGCCAGCGCGGCGATGGTGGGCCTGACGGTCGTGCCGGTGGCCTGCGACAAGCAGGGCAATGTGGATCTGGGGGATCTCGAAGCCAAGGCCGTCCAGCACCGCGAGCGGCTCGCCGCGTTGATGCTCACCTATCCTTCGACGCACGGCGTCTACGAGCCGGCGGTGCGTCGTATCTGCCAGATCGTCCATACCCACGGTGGGCAGGTCTATATGGACGGGGCGAACATGAATGCGCAGGTCGGGCTCTGTCGTCCCGGCGACATCGGGGCGGATGTCTGTCATCTCAACCTGCATAAGACCTTTTGTATCCCGCATGGCGGCGGCGGTCCTGGCATGGGACCCATCGGCGTGGCGCGGCATCTCGCGCCGTTTCTTCCCGGTCATCCGGTCACGAAGCTGGGTGGGCCGGATTCGATTGGTCCTGTTTCGGCGGCTCCCTATGGGAGTCCCAGCATCCTGACGATCTCCTGGGCCTACATCGCCTTGATGGGACGGGACGGTTTGACCAAGGCCACGCAGGTGGCGATGTTGAACGCCAACTACATGGCCAAACGGTTGGAGAAGTACTATCCGATTCTCTACACGGGTACGTCAGGCTTGGTTGCGCATGAATTCATTCTGGATCTCCGTCAATTCAAGGACAGCGCCGGTGTGGAGGCGATGGATGTGGCGAAACGATTGATGGATTATGGTTTCCACGCGCCGACCGTCTCGTTTCCGGTTGCCGGGACCCTGATGATCGAGCCGACCGAAAGCGAATCGAAGGCGGAGCTCGATCGATTTTGCGAGGCGATGATTCTGATTCGGGCTGAAATTCAGGACATCGCCGACGGCCGCCAGCCCCGCGCGAATAACCTTCTCAAGAATGCTCCGCATACGGCTCAAGTCGTCGCGGCATCGGAGTGGGATCGTCCCTATAGCCGCGAGCAGGCGGCCTATCCCGCCCCCTGGGTGCGCGACCGGAAATTCTGGCCTCATGTCGGCCGAATCGACGAAGCCTACGGAGATCGCAATCTGGTCTGCACCTGCCCGCCGATGGAGAGCTACTCTTAGCGGGCTGGTGAAAACGGCTCCCAGCGGCGTTCTCGCCTCGCTCAGAAGCTCAACGTACGGCAAAGAGTACGCCTCGCATCTTCGCTCGCTGCGGCCTTGCTGGATAGCCGTTTTGAACAGCCCGCATATCGTCTTGCCAACTGAAATATGCCTGTGTGCCGCTTGTAGTCTCACATCACCCGCAGTAGAGTTGTTGGTGACGAATTATGGGTTTGGCAATGAGGGCAATCGATCGACGAGATTTTCTCATTCGTAGTGGAGCGGCAATCAGCGCCGCGCTGCTTTCTGCGGATTTGCCGATTGCCACGGCTGTTGCAACCTCGCTGTCGTCGAAACTCGAGAATTGGCAGTCTGTGCGCGATCAGTTCCCGCTCTCGCGGGATTTCATTCATCTTGCCGGGTTCTTTCTCGCCTCCCATCCGACTCCCGTCCGCGAAGCGATCGAACGGCATCGGCGCGGCCTGGATGCCGATCCGATCGGCTATTGGTTTGAACAGGAAGAGAAGCAGGAAGCCGCAGTGCTTCGGGCTGCTGCCGATTACCTCGCAGTCGATCCGACAGAGATCGCGCTGACCGACAGCACGACCATGGGACTTGGTCTCCTCTACGGAGGCTTGAAGCTCACCGAAGGTCAGGAGATCCTGACGACGACCCATGATCATTATTCGACCGAGACTGCTTTGAGGCTTCGCGCGGAGCGCACCGGCGCCGCCATCCGTCGGATCCCCCTCTATCAAGATTTGCGCGCGGTCTCTCGGGAAAGTTTAACCGAGACGCTCGTGAAGCATGTCCGGCCTCAGACTCGAATCGTGGCGGTCACCTGGGTGCATTCCAGCACGGGGCTTAAGCTGCCGATTGCGGAAATGGCCCAAGCGCTTCAGAAGATCAATGCGTCCCGCGCTGAACAGGATCGGGTGATGTTCTGCGTCGATGGAGTCCACGCATTGGGGGTGGAGGATTTTCGTCTCGACGAGGTCGGGTGCGATTTCTTTGTCGCCGGCACGCACAAATGGCTGTTCGGTCCGCGCGGAACAGGCCTGGTGTGGGGGCATCAGCGGACCTGGCCCGTGGCGCAGGCCGTCATTCCCACGTTCAACACGCAGGCCTACGATATGTGGATGAACGTCATTTCGCAACGACCGCTGCCGCAGTCCGTCTACATGACTCCCGGGGGGTTCCATTCCTTCGAGCACCGCTGGGCGCTGGACGAAGCCTTTAAGTTTCATCAGGCGATCGGCAAGACGCGCGTGACCCAGCGCATCTACGAGCTGAACCAGCAATTGAAGCAGGGGCTCACGGCGATGCCGCAGGTCACGCTCCACACACCGATGTCGCAGGATTTGTCGGCTGGGATCGTCTGTTTCGAGGTGGCCGGCATACCGCCTGGTCAGGCGGTGAAGAAGCTGCGTGAAAGGGGAATCATCGGGAGCGTGACGCCCTATGCCGCTCAATATGTGCGTCTGGCTCCGGGGCTCCTCAATAATCCAGGCGAGATTGATACCGTGCTCAAGGAAATCCGAACACTTCGAGGCTAGCTCCTCTAAGCTCCTGAATGCACAGGGCATGCGTTATTTGGCCGGTTCCCCCTCCTTTCGAGTAATTGTAGATCGGCCCGCATTTCGGCGATAAGAAATCCATCACTGATTGCCGGAAGCGAGGCCTCTTCTATGTCCCAAATTCTGAATCTCAGCGAGCACACGACCGACGACGAACTCCAACGGTTGACCACGCTCCTGCTGTTTCATCTCGTGGAGCGCTGTGGCGGGCAGGTCCAGTTCAAGCTGGAGGATGCCGAGCGGGTGCGGTCCAGCTTGACCACGAAGATGGTGCAGATGCAGGTGGGGGACGAGGTCAGAATCAGAATCATCGACCGCCTGCCGGAGCTGCAGTAGAAGGCTGTTGAAAAAACCCGCCAGCTTCGTTCTCGCCTCGCTCAACGGCTCAATGACGAAAATCTACCTTGAGGCAAAGTAACTATCCGCTCGCGTGTGATCGAAGCGAGCGGACCAAGCAAAGCTTCGTATGTACCTCCTCGCCATTTCGCTCGCTGCGGCCTTGCCGGACGGGCTTTTTGAACAGCCTGCTATGAGTCCGAAGGACATGGCGGCGAGAAATCCGCCATGGGCGAAATTCGCTTGTCCGTCCTCGCATTCCGCCCAGAAGCATATGGAATGTAGTGCTCGCCGTCGTGAAGCATGACCGCACCGGCTCAGCCAGTACGGGACCCGAGCTTCGGCACAAGTCGCGTGCTCGGCGTTCCACCTCTTCTTGTAATGAGGAGAGGGCTGGTAGTATCTCAAGGAAGTTTCTTTTCCTCTTACAACGTCGGCTGGGCAGCATCCAAGTCGATGGTTGGCTGCAAATCCGGATATACTGCGGACTGATAGCCGGATAGACTGCAGGATTCGCGGTCTATCCTGATAAGCCAAGCAGGCTGGAATCTTGATACGTGCTGGATTTGCCAGTAGACTCGCCTTCCAAGTGAGTGCTTGAGTCACCATGCTACGCAGCATGTGTAGTCCGCAGCTCACTTAGCAGTTAGCTGTATGGGGATTATGGCTGAGGAAATCGGGCCGATCCTTTCAATAACTATACTATGTGGACCCAGGCAGTTATAGGATGTTCAAGAAGGCCCCCTTAAGTCCTCCCTAACTATCAATTCTCCTTCGTTGGCTCAGACTGCAGCGCAGCGACAATCACCTTATCGAGTCGTTTCACTTTCCCATTCCCATTCGTGACCGCCAGCCGGGCCGAGCCTTCGACGACGACACGCCCGCTCACCCTCGTTGTTAAACCTGTCACGCCTGACGTGATGACAAAAGGCACACGCTGAGTTATCATGTGGGCGTGAAGACGTTCCGTTGGAACGAGAAGAAAAACGAACATCTGAAGCAGTCGCGGGGGATTTCGTTCGAGGAGATCGTTCTGGCGATGGAATCGGGCGGGCTCCTCGATGTGCTTGCGCACCCGAACCCGAAGCGGTATCCGAATCAGCGAGTGATGGTCGTGGCCGTATTAGAGTATGTATATCTCGTTCCACACGTCGAGGAGCCGGGTCACATTTTTCTCAAGACCGTCATACCGAGTCGCAAAGCCACGCGGGACTACAGACAAAGAGGTGAATCATGAAGAGACTTGACCGGGACGAGAAGAGAATGCTTGCCGCTTATGAGCGGGGCGAGCTCCAATCGGTCATCACATCGGAATCGGCACTCCGCCGATACCGGGAATATGCACGCGCAACGCTGACCAAGAACCGTCGGGTGAATATCCGCATGTCCACGCTGGATCTTGCGGACATTCAGGCGCGCGCGGCCGAAGAAGGTCTGCCCTATCAGACCCTCATGGCCAGTGTTCTGCACAAATTCGCCACGGGCCGTCTCCATGAGCGGAAATCGAGCGTCACCTCACGTTCAAGACGGACTGTACGCAAGCGCACTGCTGCTTGACGCGATATGTGAGGGAGAAAAGGGAGTCTGGAGTCTTAATTACTCATGAGCGGTCACTCCCGACCCCTTTGTTTCCGACCAAGTGGCCGGCAAATATGGCCTCGCGTTTCACATGTGATGTTCATCGCCGCCCAACAGTCGGTTCCAAGAACCATGATCATCGTTTCCCTCCTCCGTCGGTAACTGAATAGCCCTCTTGGACTTCCTGCTCGACTCTGGCAGGATAGACCACTCTTCGAGCACCGCAACAACTTCGACAAGAAGGAGCAATGGTCACACATTTCGATCACGTGACCGTCGTCGTACGCGATGTCGAGGCGGCCAATCGCTTCTTCGCCCTGCTCGGGTTCGAACACGACAAATCTGTGATCATCTCAGGCGACACCTTCTCTGACTACATGGGAGTGCCGGGAATCGAAGCCGACCATGTGACGTTGGTCTTGAAGGGTGCGACGCCGCGCACCGAAGTGCAGCTGCTCCGATATCGCAAGCCTCAATCGCTGCCTGACCCAAACATCGAGACGCTGAACAAGCTTGGCTTCAACCACGTCTGCTTCGCGGTCGATGATCTCGACAGTGAAATCAAGGGGCTGCGCGGGGCCGGAATCGAGATGCGCAACGAGGTTCTGGACTTCCACGGCCGTAAGCTGGTGTTTCTTCGCGGGCCGGAAGGGATCACGGTGGAGCTATCGGAGCGCAAGAGATGAGGATCAGAAGCCCTGACCTGGTAGGTGGATTTTCCGCAGCAGGAACTCAGAATGTCCCTGTTTTCTCGTCCGCGTGCTCACTTCACCCATCCCCCAGTGGGGCGCTTCCGTTCCGCGCGCCTGGCGAACGACAGCGTCTCGGCGCGGCTGGGTTGGGTGGGTGAGAAATCCGCCCCGTTCGCCGAGCCACCCACGAATTGCCTTAAGGTCATAGTCAGCCTCAGCCTTCCTATTTGTCGGGGCTTGGCAGATCTCGGCGCTCCCTGCAAAGGCGGCGGGGCAGCATCCCAGCCGCTTGTCGCTTTGTGCCTAGGTATGAAACAATCCCCTCCGCGAGTTTGAGATGCGTTGTAAACACGGCCATGATCACTCCAAGCATCCGGTGAAGGTTTCAGCCGAGAATCCGACGGAACCTTGGGGACCACGTCCTATTCACTGTCCGGAATGTTTCCAGGTCAGGCGAAAGGATAACGTGCGATCCTTTTGGCAAACATATCGAAATTGTGATGAAGCAAGGACGAAGAGAAACAGGCAGCCGTGCAAGAGTTGCTTCCTTAATTGATGGACGAATGACGTTTCGATGGAAGTGCTGCAATGAAGCTGATGAGTGTCGTACTGACCGCCCTAGTGAGTTTTGGCTGCGGGGCAACAGTAGACTCGCAACTTGTTAAGAAGGATGCACGCTTGGCAAGCTTCAAGAAGGTGCATCTTATGATCGAAACTGCCGGGAGTGCTGTTTCGATCTCTGAGGCTAGCATGGGAGTTGGGATGGCCAAATTGAGTCAAAATCAATCAGGGATATCAGTGGCAGGTGTTGGAACGTCGCATTCTGTCAGCCGAGCTATGTCAGGGAATGATCAGGCCATCATGGCAGCTCAGGATCTTATGTTTGGGCTGCGAGAACTGGGATTTGAGACAGTGGATAGAATAGATGACGCTGATGCGATTGCGCTGTTCTCGATAGGGACGGTTCGGTACGATCCGTTAGCAGGGTGGATAGCTGACAAAGCACACCTTCAATTCAAGGAAAATAGAACAGGATCGATTATTTGCAGCATAAAAGCTGAGAGCCAAGTGGTGACGCCTACGGTCGAAAAATTAGTTAATGGTCTTCTCTCTGAAGTCAAACGGTACTACTAGCCTCTCGGATGCTGCCTATCTCATCTAATCTCGTCATTCCCGACTCCGAGATCGAGATCCATGCGGTGCGGGCGCAGGGGGCTGGGGGACAGCACGTCAACAAGGTCTCGAGCGCGGTGCATTTGCGCTTTGATATCAACGCCTCGTCTTTGCCACACTTCTATAAGGAAGAACTGCTGAAATTGCGGGATGGGCGCATTTCAGACGACGGCGTAATCACGATCAAGGCGCAGCAGTATCGAAGCCAGGAGCAGAATCGAGAGGATGCGCTCAATCGCCTGCGCGCTCTCATTCACAGCGTCGCCATTCCACGCAAGAAACGCAGACCGACCAAGCCCACCAAGAGTTCGCAGAATAGAAGGCTGGAGAGTAAGAAAAAGGCGGGACGGCTAAAAGCTCTCAGGCGGACGCTCGAGTAGTACGAGTTGAGCAGCGGGTGACGTCGATCTGGGTACCCGACCGCCCGCAGCGGGGTCCCCACACTGGGGGGTGCGAGGACGGGCGGGCTGATCGACGGCAGGACCCACGCCGTAACTGGGTCACTCCATTGAAACCAGCGAGCCCAGAATATGGTACCCCCCGTCCACGTAAATCACTTCGCCGGTAATCCCCCGCCCCAGTGAGCTGACAAGAAAGAGCGCGGTGTCGCCGACTTCACCCTGTTCCGTCGCATGGCGGAGCGGAGCGAATTCCTTGTGGTGATCGACCATTTTGCTGATGCCGGAGACGCCGCGTGCGGCGAGCGTCTTGATCGGACCGGCGGAGATGGCATTGACCCGAATGTTCTTGGGACCAAGATCATGCGCGAGATAACGGACGGTCGCCTCCAGCGCGGCCTTGGCCACGCCCATGACATTGTAATGCTGCACGACGCGTTCGGCGCCCAGGTACGTGAGTGTGACAATCGAGCCGCCGTTCGGCATCAATGGCAACGCGGCCTTGGTCACAGCAACGAGCGAATAGGCGCTCACATCCAGAGCGGTCGCGAATCCCTGGCGGGTGGTATTGACGAATTGACCGGTCAGTTCTTCGCGCGGGGCAAAGGCCACTGAGTGGACAAGGAAATCGAGCGTGCCGGCTTCTTTTTGCACCTGCTGCATCAGGGCCGCAATCTGCGCGTCGTCCCCGACATCGCAGGGATAGGCTTTGGCGCCAGGCACGGTGGCGACCAACTCCTCGACGTTCTCCTTGAGACGCTCGTTTTGATAGTTGAACAGGAGCCGGGCTCCCTGGCCGGCGGCTGATTGCGCGATGGCCCAGGCGATGCTGTGCTTGTTGGCGACGCCGACGATTAATCCTGTTTTCCCATTCAGTAACATCGTTTCCGACTCTCCTGGTTACGTGCTGAAGCAGATGATGCCCGCCACATGAAGCGTGCAGCGCGCGAAGAACACGTGGCGCGAAACGGAGTCCGCTGCGCCGGAACATAGCATGATTTGGATGAGTTCTTCCAGGCGGAGAGAAGTGGCGGGACTAGTTGCTCTTGTTGGCGGCGGCGTGGAGTTGGGCAACGACTCTTCTCGCTTCCGGGACGAAATCGTCGCGATGCTGGGCTTCGGCAAGGGCGAGGGCTTCTGATGCGAGGATCATCGCATCGTGATGACGTCCGCGGCCGCAATAACTCTTTGCAAGACTCAAGCGGGCATTAACCGCCTGGGGCTCTTTGTTGATCACGTGGCGAAGCAACTGCTCACCGGCGTCGGGATTGCCACCAAGAACGACCGGAAGTCTTACGAGAAAGGTTCCTCTCGCGGAGAGGGCGTCCAGGTGATCGGGGGCAAGTTCAAGCGTTCGGTCCAACTCCTTCATCATCCGGCGAAATCCGATCACCGAAGCAACGGTCATTTCTCCGTCTATGCGCATCAACTCGCCGAGATTGCAAAAGAGGGCGAAATGCGCGTCGGGAGATCGATCATCCAGCGCAACCGCCTGCTCTCCCAGACGCTGTCCCTTCTCGAAATGGGCCAGGCGGGCAGCGCGCTCTTGAGCCACGCGGCCCAGATGGCATTCCTGCATGGATTCACTGATCAGAGCTTGTAGCGTCGGTTGAGCCTGGACGAAGTCAGTCGACCAAGGCGCGAGGGCAAGAAGAATCAGGAGGTAGGGAACGATCATGGCCACTCACAGTGAGAAACGACCGCGAAATATACAGGAAAGCATCCACGGTGCCAAGAGAAATTGACAGGCAAGGGAGAGGGAACAGCCGGTCGAGACCTGCGCACGACGATGGATCAAGCACCAGCTTCCTTGCGCAGCGCGCGGAATACCTCGAGCATGGTCCGATAAGAATAATGGGCGTTTCTGCCGCTGGGATTGGGGAGAACAAAGACTTGCGTCCCCGCGAGGGTCTGGGCCTGCAAGCCTAGGCTCATGGGGCGTCTGTCCTGAGAGGGGAAAAGATATCGATAGATGGTCACGCCGAGGAGCGCCACCAGCCGCGGCCGATGTCGCCTGACGACCGTGATCAACCGGTTTCGGCCCGCCGCGTATTCGTCGGCAGTGAGCGTATCGATTCCGGGAGTCGCGCGCCGGACGATGTTGGTAAGGCCCAGGCCCCATTCAAGCAGGCGGGAGTCCTCTTCCGGGCGAAGCGGCTCTGAGACCAGTTTCGATTCGAACAACAGTTTCCAGAATCTGTTCGAATGCCCGGCAAAATGATGGCCGATCGCGGCCGACCGGAGGCCTGGATTGATGCCCACGAAGAGTACACGCAGCCCCGACTGAACGTAATCGGGAAGAACTAAGTGGGTCGGACTCAAACCAACTGCTCCTGTGCCAGCATGACGCTGAGGCGGTTTAGCAGACCTCCGCTATTCTGCCACAGCATTCCGCAGGGTATGCCCTCCGAATAGAATGGGGCACCCATGTAACGTGCTGAAAGTTCTCCACTTTGATGACAGGGTCCATCCGGCACTAAGCTTGCTGAGCATGAGGGAGTGCCGAATGAACGGCACACCATCCAATAACAAGGGGGTGACATACTATGAAGCGCATGTTGATGGCAATCATGGCAGTTGCAGTGGCGGTTTCCTTCAGCGCGCCTGCCTTCGCCGACGAGGGTAAGGACAAGAAGAAGGAAGGGGACAAGAAGCCCCACGTTGTGATTTACGGTGAAGAGAGCAAGGACAAGGACAAGAAGAAGGACAAGAAGTAGTTCTTCTGGCGAGGCTAACTGGCTTGAGGGGCCTTCCGCCAAGAGCGGAGGGCTCCTTCGGCGAATCTCCTACCGGTTTCCACTCCTGATAAACACCGATTGTAATCCGACCATCGATTTGGCGTCTCGAATCCTTCCATCCTGAATCATTGCGATCGCCTCCTGAAGCGGCATCTCGACGATGTCGAGGACTTCGTCCCGGTCCAACTTTTGTTCGGTCTTGGTCAAACCAGTCGCATTGTAAATGTGGATCACTTCATCGGTAAACCCCGGAGCGGTGAAGATACTCGAGAGCAACTCAAGCTTCCCGGCTCGATAGCCGATCTCTTCTTCCAACTCGCGCGCCGCACAGGTCTTGGGATCTTCGCCCTGGTACAGCTTTCCCGCCGGGATCTCGTATATGAACCCCCCTGCAGCATGGCGGAATTGACGGATCAAGACAACGGTTCCATCGTCTTTGATCGGTACCATGGCCGAGGCCCCCGGGTGGCGGACGATCTCCAGGTCGACGGTCACACCGTTGGGCAGGGTCACCGTATCGACGTTCAGTGTAACGATCTTACCCTTGTAAATATTCTTGGTCATGAAGAGCTAATGGCTTGTGGCGTATGGCACAAGTGAAGGCAAGTGATCCCAGATCTTGTCTGTGCCATGTGCTATACGCTCTTTGGCCTCTTATAGAACGGCGGTTTGACGACAACGGCGGGAAGGGCCTTCCCTCTGATATCAATCGCGATTGAGGCGCCGGGCGTTGCGTAGGACGGGGGAACATAGCCGAGCCCGATGCCCTTCTGTAAACGGGGAGAAAGATTGCCGCTGGTCACGTCGCCGATTGGTTGAGACGACGAGGGATCGAGGATCTTGAAGCCGTGCCGGGGCACCGCTTTCTCCAGCAGTTCAAAAGCGATAAACCTCCGCTGGAACCCCGCCTGTTTCTGCGCCAGAAGCGCTGCGCTTCCGAGGAACTCACCCTTCTGGAAACTGACGGCCCACTCGACGCCGGCCTCGAGCGGCGTGGTGTGTTCGTCGATATCGTTGCCGTACAGCAGGTATCCCATTTCCAACCGGAGGAGGTCTCTGGCGCCGAGTCCTGCCGGCTTGATTCCCTGATGTTGGCCTGCGTCAAGCAGGCGCTTCCACAGTTCCGCCGCCTGTTGAGACGGCACATTCAGTTCGTACCCCGGTTCTCCGGTATATCCCGTGCGGGCAATGAAGCAGGGAATGTCCGCCACTTTCCCCTCGCAGGCATGATGCAGCTTGAGCGTCATAATCTCGTTCGCAGTGACACGAGCCAGGATGTCCCGCGATGCGGGACCTTGCAAGGCAATCTGAGCCACTGAGCCGGAGCGGTCATCGATCTGGCACCGGTCCTCCGCCCTATGATGTCGTCGGAGCCACTCGAGAATCTTTTCACGGTTCGAAGCGTTCACACAGAGCAGGAACTCCATCTCGCCCGTTCGATAGACGAAGATGTCGTCCTTGATACCGCCACGATCGTTACAGACCATCGAATACTGAGCTTGCCCGACCGCGAGCTTTGAAATGTCGTTGGTGGTCACGCGCTGCACGAACGGACTGCTGCCCGATCCGGAGACGAACAGCCGCCCCATATGACTGACGTCGAAGAGCCCGGCCTTGGTTCTGACCGTGTGATACTCATCGATCACGCCACCGTACTGAATGGGCATCTCCCATCCGGCGAAATCGACGAGTTTCGCTCCGGCGGCGCAATGCGCGTCGTATAGGGGGGTGCGGTTCATACGGGCGTAAGCCGGTTATTTCAATCCCAACAATTCCACGTCAAAAATAAGCGTGGCATGAGGAGGAATCACGCCGCCGGCTCCTCTTGCGCCATAGCCGAGGTTGGAGGGTATCGTCAGTCTCCGCTTCCCCCCGATCTTCATGCCTTGAACACCTTCATCCCATCCCTTGATCACGCGTCCGGCGCCGAGAGGAAATGAAAAGGGTTGACCTCGATCAACGGAACTGTCGAACTTCTGCCCGTTCTCCAACCAGCCGATGTAGTGGACCGTGGCCTGATTTCCTGCGACCGCCGATGCGCCGGTCCCTAACACCTGATCGACATATTGCAGGCCCGAAGAGGTGGTCACATCTTTGGCAACACTTTCCGATTCGTCCATTGGCGGATGACTCCTTGTTGAATTTTGAAATGGGGTGGCCCGGTCTCGGGCTTATGCGCGCTCGAACGACTCCGGTTCTGCGAAGAGCGCGAGGCTGGCGGTATAGCCGTGCAGAAAGTTTCGTCCGCCCACGGGGCCGATTTCGCCCTGGGCGAAAAACCCTGCGAGCGGCAGCTGGCCCAGCCGTTCCTGCACCACGCTGCTGTCGTGGTGGGGGCGACCAAACAGTCCTTCTCCCCGCCCGCAACAGCTGAACAGGAGGGCGCCGAGGGGAGGGCTGTGATGCTTCGTGCGATCAGCCGCGAGAAGGAAATGCAGGTCTTCGCTGGCGGATTTCGCGTCTCGAAGGTGAAACTGCAGGGTCTGGCCTTCCTGGACGACATCTCCTATTGCAATGGCGCCCATGCGCTGATCGGCGCCGACCAGGTTGCGAACCAGAAAATCTCCCCGCTCGAACCGGCTCCGATGTTCGTCGATAACGATACCCACATGGAGGGCGCGATGGGCGTCCCGTCGCTGAGATCCCTCCAGCGATTCGAACACATCCTGAAGACGCTTGAGCGCCGGCTGCCCGCCCAGCTCATAGACCAGATTCTCCTCGGCCTTGGTGACGACGAATCGGTCGCCGATCGGCCGGCAACCTTGGGAAATCACGGTCCGAACCGACAGGGGGCCGGCGAGCTGGACTCCCACGAGCCCTCCGTCGAAGAGGTCGCCGTTTCGCAACAGCCGGTTTTCGCCCGCTCCATGACCTCCCCCGACGAGACCTCCGACAGCCTTTCCGCCGGGATAGCGGTCGTTCAGGACCGACAGCACATCGTGAAGCGGCGTGCTGAAAGGATCTGCGAGGAGGATGAAGGTCGAGTCTTCGACCGTCGGTTCCGGCCATCCGGCCATCTGGACCTGATCCTGGACTTGGGAGAACGACAGGCGCAACGGAGTGACGCGGACTTGGGGCAGGCGAGCAACCCAGAGAGTCAAGGCTGCAGCGGCCTCAAGTTCCTCCGGACCGGCGATGACTCCCTCTCCGGAACAGCCGAGACAGGTTTCAACCAGCAATTCCTCCCGGATCATCGAGGCGATCAGCCCGGCCTTCTCCGCGTGGTGCGAGGAGAAGAACACAAAGGCAAGATCGACCGCAGCCCGGCCGAGTTGCGCCCGGATCTCGTCCGTCAAGTCGCGCAGGGCGGCTTCCGTATCGGTTTTTCGCGAGAGCGCCGCCGCGAATTGTAGAGCGGTCGAGGTTCTGGTTTGTGTCGCGTGACTCATCGTGGGGCAAACATTCGACGTTGAAGCCTGTCTACACGCCGGGGTTCATGCGTTCAGAGCGGTCCTTGGCCAATTTCCTGTAGTAGCGCCACATATAATTGTAGTAGTCGTCGAGTTGGGCCAGAAGATAATGCAGTTCTGTCGGATCTTCCGTTTCCAACGCCCGCACCATTCGGGTTTTTAAGAATTCACCGAACGCGTCGGTCTTTTCCACCGCGGTGAGGAGGCGCAGCCCACCGCCGATCTGGTACTCGTTCATGCGGATCCTCCAGAGGCAAGGCAACCGCGTGAGAATAGCGACGCCATGGAGGAAAATGCAAGTGAGAGATCCGTTCCGTCCGGACGTTACTTCGTTCGTTCGCCGAGAAGCGCACGCAGACGGGTCAGTGAGATGGCTTCGACACGGTGATCATCGCGCCCCACGACGGTTGTCGCCATGGTCAGCGCATTGAGGATCGCCTCTTCAGTGGCTTCCACCGTTGCAGCAATCAACGGATTGAGGTGCGTATCGGCCATATGGGTGAGCGCGTAGGTGCGCTCTTTCGGGTAATGCGGAATGACATTGGCGGTGGAGAAGGCCAGCATGAAATCGCCGCTGCCATGCCTGGCCGTCGAACCGGTGCGGGCGAGGCCGAGCGCGGCTCGCTTGGCGAGTCTGGTCAGCTGCCGGCCGTCAAGCGGGGCATCCGTCGCGATGATGATGATGATCGAGCCTTCGCCGGCTCCGGGATATGAGGCATCCGCAAGCGGTCCGGACATGGAAGCTGCTGCCGCGCTGCCGTCGTAGAGACGGCCGACCGGTACGCCGCCGACGATCAATTCGTGCCGCCGCCCGTGATTCGCATTCACCAGAACACCGACTGTAAAGGCGCCTTCTCCTTCCGGTAGCCGCCGTGAAGAGGTGCCGATGCCGCCCTTGAATCCATATGACACCATCCCGGTTCCGGCGCCGACGGCGCCCTCCGCCACCGGCCCGGTGGCGGCGGCGTCGAGCGCCTTGGCCACATCCGCTTCGGAGACATGCCTTCCTTGAATATCGTTGAGGCGGCCGTCGTCGCATTCCGCGACAACCGGCGTCAGGGTGTCGTCCGTGATGCCGATTTCCGGATATTGCCGGATCATCCAACTCATGACTCCGTTTGCGACACGCGGTACGTTCAATGTGTTGGTGAGCGCGATGGGGTATTCCAGGAACCCCGATTCTGCAACCCAGGCCAGACCGGTCATTTCCCCGGTGCCGTTCAAGACAAAGGAGCCGGCCGGCACTTTCTTATGCCACACATCGTCGCGGGGGATGACGACGGTGACGCCGGTTCTGACCGGGCCGGTGCCGGGTCTCAACGGTCCCTCGCCGGTGATCAGCGTGTGATGACCGACCTTCACTCCGACGACATCCGTAATGGCGTTGAGGGGACCGGGCTGGTATGAGCCGATCACGATCCCGATGTCGCGCGCGCGCAGGCGGAGGTCCTGTGATTCTGCGGCATACACCGAGCGGACGCTGGCCATCCCGCTGCCGAACAGGATGAACATGACGAACAGCGTAAGGGGCAACCTATACCTCATGGATGGATCCCAGGTGCGGGACGATGACTTCTGTCCCCGGATGCTCGGTTTGGATGGCCGCGGAAAGAGAGAGCGCCTGTTTCTCTTCCCCGTGGACGATGAAAATTTTGTCCGGTATCCGGTCGATGGCTCTGATGTACGCGAGGAGGTCGTTGCGGTCCGCATGCGCCGAGAAGCCGTTGAGCTTGACGATCTGCGCGCGTCGCGGCGTGGGTACGCCGAAAATCGGCACGACATCCCATCCCTCGACCAGCTTTCGTCCAAGCGTATGCTCCGCTTGGAAACCGACGAACACGATGACGTTCGCCTCGTACTGAACCGCATGTTTCAAATGATGGAGGATTCGCCCTCCTTCACACATGCCGGATGAGGAAATGATGACGCAGGGGCCCTTCATCGTATTGAGGCGTTTGCTGTCTTCAGGCGATGAGATGAAGCGGATGTAGCGGGAGGCGAAAGGATCGCCGTCGGCTGAGAAAGTCTTGAAGGTTTCTTCATCGTAACATTCGGGATGCCGTCGGAACACCTCCGTCGCTTTCCCGGCCAAGGGGGAGTCTATAAAAATGGGAATGGGATCGACGCGGCCCTCTCCGACGAGCTCCTTAATCCGCATGACGAGTTCCTGTGTGCGTCCGACGGCGAAGGCCGGAACGAGGATCTTGCTCTTGTGCGTTTTCGCGTGGGCGAGCAGCTCCAACGCTTTCTTTCTCAGGCCTTCGCCTGCTTCCTCGTGCAACCGGTCTCCATACGTCGATTCGAGAATCAGGATGTCGCAGGGGGGCGGCGGTTCGGGATCGCGCAGAATCGGCATATTGGAACGTCCGAGATCACCGCTGAAGAGGACCGTCGTGGTGTTTCCTCGCGCGGTGTATTTCACCCTGATTGCGGCGGAGCCCAGGATATGACCGGCGTCGTGAAACGAGGCCGTGACGCGCGGCGCGATCTTCACCTGGTCTCCATAGCGCGCGCCCTCGAATTGCCGGACTATTTTGCGCACGTCGGCTCCATCGTAGAACGGACGGATGCAGACGTTGCCGCGTCGCGACTCCTTTTTGTTCACGTACCGGCAATCACTTTCCTGGACGCGGGCCGAGTCCTCGAGCATGATTTCCGTCAGGTCGGCGGTGGCCCGGGTCCCGTACACTCTTCCGGAGAAGCCGTGTCGGGGCAGGACCGGAAGGGCGCCGGAGTGATCGATATGGGCATGGGAGAGCAACACGGCTCCGAGCGATTTCGGATCGAACCCCAGGTCGCGGTTTTGCCGAAAGGCGTCTTGTCGTCGTCCTTGAAAGAGGCCGCAGTCGAGCAGGAGGCGAAAACCCGGAACCTCCAGGAGGTGTCTGCTTCCTGTCACCGAGCGCGCGGCCCCATGGAAGGAGAGCCTCATGATGAGGGGGCTCCGTTCCGGCGCCCGATCAGATCCCAGGCTTCCTGGGCCGATTCGGCATAGTGAAAGAGCCGAAGATCCTCCTGCGAAATCAGCCCGTTCTCGACAAGCAACGGCCAGTTGATCACATGCTCCCAGAAGTCCCGTCCGATCAGGACGACGATCACATTCCGGGTTTTGCCGGTCTGCAAGAGCGTGAGCGTTTCAAACAGCTCGTCCAGGGTGCCGAATCCGCCCGGCAAGGCGACCAACGCTTTGGCTCGGATCAGAAAGTGCATCTTCCTGATGGCAAAATAGTGGAACTGAAAACATAACTCCGGCGTGATGTAGGGGTTCGGGTATTGCTCGTGCGGCAAGGTGATATTCAATCCGATGGATTTCGCTCCGACGTCCGCGGCGCCGCGGTTGGCCGCTTCCATGATACCGGGGCCGCCGCCGGTCACGATCACGTAATCGCAGCGACCGTCGACCTGGCAGGTCGATGAAACCAGGCGGCTGAATTCGCGCGCCACGTCGTAGTACTTTGAAAGCGCGCGCCGGCGCCGCGCGATTTCGGCCCGTTGCCTGCGTGCTTGATCGGTCGGGAATCGCGCGGCCTCCTCTTCGGCCAGCTGGAGCGTGCGGGCGGCGGCGTTTGGCTCCTGCAGTCTCGCGCTTCCGAACACGACGATGGTCGACTGGATGCCCTGTTCCTGCTGGATCAGTTCAGGCTTCAGAAGCTCGAGTCCGATGCGAACGGAGCGCAGCTCCTCCCGCTGGAGAAACTCAGTATCGCGATCGGCGGGGATGTAAGATGAGGAGGGTTTATCCGGAATCCGGTCCATAGGCCGGGATTATAGCGGGACCGGGACGAGGCGGCAATTCGAGACAATTCCGATCGCCCGAGGAGGCTCAGAAGGGATAGGGGTTGAAACGAGGGCCGGAGAGATGACGCAGGAAGCTCTGGTGTCTCACGACCAGTCTGGAGTCGCAAAACACTTCAAGCGCGTCCACTCCCAGACCGGTTCGTGAAAAGATCAGATCGGGATCGACCGGCGACCAATATTTGAATAACCACCCGAAGTTGACCCGAGAATACTTCACGTCGAGAAAACGATATGTCGCCACGATTCCGGTATCGGAGTCAGTCAGGGCGTCGGGCGCGCCGAGTTTGGCAATTACATCGGGCAACGTTGTGCTCCCCGGTTCGATGAAAGCCACGTCGTCCGGCGTCAGCGGAGTATTCAAGGTGACACGGACGATATTGCAGGCGGACAGGTCCGCCCACAGGGCCATGACGAGGAACGTGATGCCGAGTCGACCTGACCAGGTCCTCATTCTAGTCACCGAACGGCCAGAAGCGAAATTCCAAACCGTTCGTTCGCTTCGACGAAATCACGTCTTCGACGATGCCCTCCCGATTCAGCAGAACGAACAGATCATCGCTCTTGACAGAAAAGCGCGAGAAATTCACCACGATCAGCAGCAAACTCCCCGCCTTCGCATCGTAGCGGTAGTACTGGAACACATCGCGACCGTTGACTTGAAGTATCCGGTCCGGAGCGCCCAGGAGAGAAAGCACCTCCGCTTTTGTCGTGCTAGCCTTCTTGATGGCGGAAACAGCCTCCGGCTTGATGTCGTCGCCCAGCGTGCCCCGATTGAAGGCGCAGGCGCTCAGAGTCAGAAAGAGAACCGGGACAGCGACCAGGGACACTTTCATAAAGAATCCTCCGAATAGAAATAGGAAACCGGCGATTTCACTTATCGTCGATGGGGATTTGACGTCTTGGAAAGCGTGAAATCAGACTCATACACTTCGTAGCCTGAAGTACTCAGCCCGACTCGGTCGTAGACCGTCTTGGCGACGCGGTTCGTCCGTTCCACATAGAGGCGAACGCCGCAGACAGCGGGGTTCGCTCTGGCGTTGCGGATGACGGTGTCATGCATCTGTCTGAACACGCCTTGCCGCCGCCAGGCGGGATCGACGTAGACGCTTTGAATCCACCAAAACGCGGCGTTACGCCAGTCGCTCCATTCAAACGTGATCATCAGCTGACCGATAAGCCGGCGATCTGGCCGGGAGAGTTCCGCGACCATGAAGAATCCGTGCACAGGGGATGCGAGCAAGGCGAGCGTGCCATTGCGCAGGCGCGCCGGATCAAGCTCGCGAGCTTCTGTTTCCATGGCCATGGCCGCGCTGAACGCGACGATGAAAGGCACGTCTTCATCGCAGGCTGGCCTGATGATCAACTGGTCCGGCAAGAGCATGGAGGTTACGTCGAAGCCTTCGGAGCGCTCAGCCAGCCTGGGGCAGGTTTGTAAAAGCCGGCCGAAAATTCCATCTTCATCGCGTCTTCCGGCAGAAGATTGAGCTGCCGGAGGTTTCGCTCCGGAATGAATGCCAGGTACCCCGTAAAGGGATGGATCGCGGTCGGGACAAACACCATCATGAGGTTGCCGGACGGGTCCGCCTGGACGGTCTCAGGGGCAACACCCATCACGAAGCCGAGCGCCCAGAGCCCCTCACGGGGAAAGGGAAAGGCGACCACGGTACTGCGGCCGAATCGGGAACGGAACTGAAAGAGATCCGTCATACCCTTGAGCGTCAGGTAGACGCTCCGGATGAAGGGAATGCCCTCAATCCAGCGCTCCGTCGCGGTCAGCATCTGCCGGCCCAGCACATGGGTTGCCGTGATGCCTGCGAGCAGAACGAGGATGACGAAGAGCAGCAGTCCCAGTCCGGGCGTGTCGGAGAGGCCGAAATTCTCGGCAAACTCTCCGATCATCTGGTTAACCGTGGAGATGAGGGCAGCAAGAACCAAGAACGTAGCCCAACCCGGAACCAGAACGAATAATCCGGCAAGGGAATAACGCCACCACAGCTTCACGAGGGCTCCTCGGTTATTTTGTAGTGTAGCAGAAACAGTCGGGCGAATGGAGCGGCATTGTCACTTGATCTGAAGCGGACAGGTGATCTATCCTGGTCCCCGTCCGTTCCAACGTCGTAGGAGTCATTGATGGCGGAGCCTATGGGCGGCAGACGTCCGGTGCACATCGACAAGGACCTCTTGGCCATTCTCTGTTGTCCGGAAACGAAACTTGAGGTGAGTTTGGCCGATGATGCCTTAGTCGGGAAGCTCAACGACGCGGTGAGCCGGGGAACACTGAAAAATAAAGGGAAGAAACCGGTAACCGACCCGCTCGATGGAGGACTGATCAGGGCTGATCGAAAGATTCTCTATCCGATTCGTGAAGATATCCCCGTCATGTTGATCGAAGAGGGCATTCCGCTCGACGAGTTTGCCTAGTCCCTCCGGTTCGGTCCCATCCTTTCGGTTAAGATGATCAATCTTGTGACAGTGACTCCGTAGCGACCGCGCTACCGCTGGTCTGTTTTTGACCCGGTGGATGTTCCGCACTGCTGGCAGAAGTACTCGTAGAGGTTGCCGGTCGGCAAGACAAGGAGCAGTCGTTCGCGAGTTGGTGTGGCGACGCGGCAACGGGGACAATAGAGAAGGGACGCGTTCAGCGACTCGAATTGATCGGGCTGTTCCGCCTTTCGATCCCTAGTCGGTCGGTTGGGGCGTGGAGCGATACCAGGAGGCCATCCTGGAGAGCCGGGTCGACGGGGTGGGGGGAGAGGCATGGGGCGATTCTAAGGCGGCGGCAGTGGACCGGTCAATCTCGCGGGACCGTTGCCAGCAGTCCTGTTGCTTTCTTCTACCATGAGGGGCCTGATTTCTCGCTGGATGCCGCCTCCGGATTTCGCCGCACCATTTTCCAAATCACCCGCCCGCCCTGGACAACCGCATAGACCATGAGTCCGCTGAGCAAGCCGTAGAGTCCGGCCGTGCTCCATGGCCAGAGGTCCGGGGCATGGAGCATGACTCCAAGCGCGATATGCCCGCCGACTCCGAGGCAGAGTGCGAAGATGATCCATTCGCGCAGCATAAGCTTCTCCCGCCGCCAAGGAGGGACTCGCAGTGACTGGGAGCGAAGCGGAAAGGTGAGAGGGCTATACCGCCGGTGTTTTGGCTGATTCGATCTCGGTGGCCGTGATCAGGCTGGAGAGATAATCGGCGACAAAATTCAGGGCCTCCTCGCGACCGTCCGCTCGCCGTCCCTTTTCGCGACGCTGGACAGACAATTCGTGGTCGAGGTCCGACTTGACCTCCGTAAGAACCCGCTGAAGGGAGGAAGGCGTGAGGTTGGCATCCATGTCTTCCAACTCCTGGCAGCGATCAAGCACCCAATTGAGGCCTTCAATCCGTCCGGCGTAATGTTCCTGTTCGGCCGTATCAATTCGGGCCATTGTGGTGGCGAAGGTTTGCGCCTCATACACGAGATTGTAAAAGCTGGTCACGGCTCGCTGTAACGTCGGATTCATAGCACTCCTTTAGGGGTTCATGGCCATGTGGCAACCATCCAATTATACATGAGAATGTGGTCGCAACAAGGAAAATTTTCGGGGGCTTACGTGAAGAGTAATGAATGGAACTCGTTCATGAAACCGTAATAGAGGGGGGCAAAGTCCTTGAGACTTTCAGGACTGGTCTCTTTCAGTCGCTTGAAGAAGAAGACTTGAGCGCGCGGGTCCAGTTGTTCGAGCAGATGACTGAGCTGCGCCATGGTGTAGTCCCCTGCCGGGACACTGAGGACGTAATGGACGAGCCGTTCGACGAATTGTTGGGCGAGATACTCCGTGGGGAGGTATCCTTCCGGCAGCTTTCCTGCGGCCAGGAACTCGTCAAAAGGAATGGCTTGTGCGGCAAATGGAATCGACTGCTCCTGACGGAAGGTCACGCTCGAGGTCCCTCACGGATCGAACCGGCGCCGCTCTTGTTGAAACAACTCTACTGGACCCCCTACAGGGCGTCAAGTGCGCAGAAGAAGCAGAAGCGTCTGAGCCGAAAGACCGGTGAAAACAGGATGAAAGACAGTATCTACTGGTATTGCGGAGGTGCTGCTGGAGCGGCCGGCGCGGTTCAGACGAGAGAGATGGCTTGCTTGACAGCCCATTGCATGCTCAGTAGAATTCACTCATCACCGCATCATTCTTGAGCGGGAATAGCTCAGTGGTAGAGCATCGCCTTGCCAAGGCGAGGGTCGAGGGTTCAAATCCCTTTTCCCGCTCCAATTTCCTCGCCCCCGATTATCCTTCGAGCCGTGCGGTCCGAGATAGTTGCTGCAGCGCGCGGATTTGATGCTCGGCGCGCACAAGTTCCCCGGCGGTCAGGGCCGTGCCGCTGAACCGTCCTCGACAGTACAGTTCCGTCACTTCGGCCACGGCCATTTCGGCCGCCGTCCATTTTTTCGCGACCAGGCGGGCGAATTCGGTCGGCGTGACCGCGGGAGATTTTACCAGCCCGTTTCTCGCCGTCGCCTGCAACATATGCCTGTAGAGCCTGGTGATTCGCAGCTGTTGGCGCTGTGCAAGACGCAACGGAGAACCTTTCAGCCACACGTGTTTCCACATCAGAACGGCGAGCGCGAGAAAGCCGAGCCCAGCCGATATCACCGCAGCGACCATGACGCCAGCCGTGGCCGTATGCGCGGACTGTTGCAGCGCGGCAACGGTCTGAGTCATCGTCCGGTGGACCGCGGAAACCCACTGACTGAAACGATCGCGGATTGCATCGCCGCCGTCTCTGATGCCGTAGATGACCGCCAATTGATCCCGCGTACTGTAGCGAATGAAGAACCGGTCCCAATAGAGTCGTAACGACTCCCCGGCGCGGAACAAGACGTCCCAGCTTGAACGAGACGGCAATAGCCCCGTTGCCGGCGTCGGATCGAAGGTAATCCAGCCCGATTGCGGAAAGTACACCTCCACCCAGGCATGCGCATCCCGTTGCCGGACGGTGAAATAGCCGCCGAACTCATTCCATTCCGTGGCCAGGAATCCTGTGACCAGACGAGCCGGGATACCGACAGCTCGCAGCATCACGACCATCGCAGTCGCGTAGTGCTCGCAGTAGCCGGTCTTACGGTCGAGCAGGAAATCTTCGAGAGGGTGCAGGGAGGTCGTGGTTTCAACGTCGAGACTATATTGATAGTTGCGAAGGAGGTGTTGATGGATCGCCGTGATTCGAGCGAAGGGCGTGGCGGAGTCTCGAACGACATGCTGAGACAATGCAGCGACCTTGTCCGAGAGTTCCGGAAGCGCCAGATAGCGTTCGAGGACTGAGTGGGAATAGTCCAGCGTTGAGGCGCTTCTCTCCCCCGCGGTAATCTCGTAGAGCCGGGACGTGACGGAATATCTAACGCGGGAAGCAGTTGGAAAAGTGAGGTAGAGAGCCGCCATCCCGTCGGCTTGCACTCCGGGAAAATCCCCGCTCAGGTATTCCGCAAACGGAGCGGCGAACAGCACCGAGGTGTCCAAGGCTTCCAAAAGAATATCCTGTTGAATCGCTGCAGAGGGTCCTTGCGGAACCCGGCCACCGCCCGCGCGCACCAGGAAGGCGCCGTCGCCAAAGGATCCGAGATTGCGGCGGCGCGCACTGCTGGCGCTCCATGATCTGCCGTTATATCGATCGTAGGCGACGCCGCGCAGATACAGCCTCTCCGTGCCTTCAGCGGAGCGTTCAGGCAGTTCGACTCGCATGACCACTTGCGGATCCTGTTTGACGGACCCGATCATGCCGAGATCGACACGCTCGGAGAACCCCGTGGTTCTCAGACCTTCGCCGCGTGACTTTTGCAGCATCCCTGCTCCGATGCGCGGCAGCAGAAAGAAGATGGCGAGCGTCAGTCCGAACGTGACGACGGCCATCCCGTTCGTCAGCCAGAAAAAGCGATTGGTGATACCGACGGAATGCCCGCTCTGGTCCCGTCTGTTGTGAGAAGGAGTCTCGCCGAGCTGCGGCGCGTCGTCACTCGTCAGATGATAGAGGAGCAACGTCCAGACCGCGGCGAGAAGATAGAGGAGGAAGATCGGAATGTACCACGCTTCGGTCGTCAACGCCGCTGCAGCGAGGATTGCCATAAGGCTGAGCGCGTACAGATGGCGAAAGTCCCGCCGTTGATGCAAGGCGGTCAATTTAATCGCGAGTAGGACCACGAGAAAATGGATGCCGGCTGGGAGCAACTCGCGCGAAATCACGGCCAGGTCGATGAGAAAGAGCGCAAACGCCGCGATCAACAGGAGGTTCCGTAAGTTGGATGAGACCGCGCTCTGTCGGGATATCGACCATGGAAAGGTAAATCCCCAGGTCTGGAGCAGGGTGATGGTCAGAATCACTCCCGTGATCGTAGCGAGCCATGCTGGGATGCTATGGGCCAGCACCAGTCCCGAGAAGGCCGTGGTTGCCAGCAACAGCGAACTCAGTTTGAAGGCTTGCTCAAAAGGCATGGGTAAGATCCTCAAGCTGCGTTCCCTGCACGACGCGATCAGCCGTGATCGCCCCTATGCCGGTCTCCGGATCAGTCCATGGCACCACGGCAAGCGTATAGCCTCGATCAACGTGATGAAGGATGGTCGCGCCCTCTTCACGAAGATCTTGCGCTAATCCCCGGCGTTCACAGAGGGCAAGCAGGCGCATCATGGCCAGGAGGTGTTCGGAGCCGACCCCCGAACCCGAATCTTCCCCACCTACCAGCAAGCGAAGGGGATAATTTCGCTCCGCCAGGTGCCAGAGGAGCGATGCCACGAGCGTCACACTTCGCTCGAACAGTCCATCCAGGTGACCGGGGGCCACGCACGAGAGGATCACCGTGATGCGCCGCTGGTCCTCCGCCTCCGTTTCGCGCACGACGAGTTGCGCGGTGCGCGCCGTCGTCATCCAGTGAATGGTTCTCGAGTCGTCACCCGGTTGGTACAGGCGCAGGTTATAGAGCTGCGTCCCATGGCCTCGATGCGGAAGCGACCGGTCTTGACCCTGGCTGACCAACTCGTCGATGAAGCGCAGTGACAGCGGTTTGACTGGCGGTCCCACAAGGACGTCGGTTTCGACCGGATAGAGCGCGCGTTTCAGAAACAGGCCGAAGGGAAATAGCGTCTCGGCTCGGATCTGCTCCAGGCGGAGGCGCCCGCGTGTGGTCGCCAACAGAGGATACGACAGGAGCACCGAGCGTTGTGCCGGCAACTGCCGAATGAACAGCCTGCGGTCCACGTCCAGTCCGCCGACGACATCGAGCAATCGCAAGGAGAAACTGGGCAGACGCGCATTCCGGTTCGTCACCGAAAGCGAAACGGTGGCGGGATCGTTGGCCATGATCAGATCCGGAACATGCCGGTGAAACACGAGATGTCGGAGACAATGCTCGGACAGCAATCCCGAAATGACAATCAGGCTCAACATCAGGGCCAACAAGAGATAGAAAAGATTGTTGCCCGTGTTAATGGCTGCGATGCCGATGGCCAGTGTGAAGAGCAGGAAGCGTGTTCCCTCCGAAGTCAGTCGAATCGAACGGCGGGTCGAGAACGTTCGTAGACCGCTGAGCGAGGAGTGCCAGAAATTTCGCAGGACCTGTGTCACGCTGGGCCTATGTATGAGTTCGAACTGAAAATGCGCATGAGCGCGAGGGCAGTAATGGCACGGAGGGCGTTCGCAGGATGTTCAAAAAGCCCGTCCGGCAAGGCCGCAGCGAGCGAAGTGGCGAAGCGTACATTGAGCCGTACGTTGAGCCACTGAGCGATGCGAGAACGAGGCTGGCGGGATTTTTCAACATCCTGCTACACAGGGACGGGAACCATGTCGACGATATCGAGGATGATGCGCTCGGCCTGTTCGAAGCTATGGGCGCGCATCCCGTGAGCGCGATTCAACATCACACGGTGGGATAAGACGATCGGCGATAATTCCTTGATGTCATCCGGAAGGCAATAGTCCCTCCCGCGCGCGCATGCCAGGGCCTTGGCCGTCTTGCTCAATGCGAGGGCTCCCCTGGTGCTGACGCCGAGGGACAGGAGTTCGCTCTGACGCGTGGCCTGGACGATGGCCAGGAGATAATCCGTCAAGCTTTCGTCCATATGGATCTCATCAACACGACGCTGCAAGGCCAGGACTTCCTCGACCGACAGGACAGCATCGAGCGCCTCGGCCGGATGCAGAGCCTGAGGGCGCTCAAGGACTTTTCGTTCCTCCTCCGGCGAGGGGTAGCCGAGGCGAAGGCGCATCAGAAACCGGTCAAGTTGTGACTCCGGAAGCGGAAACGTCCCATGATATTCGGCCGGATTCTGAGTAGCGATCACCATGAACGGTTGCTGGAGCGGATGGGTCTGATTATCCACCGAAACCTGCGCTTCGCTCATCGCCTCCAACAGACTGCTCTGGGTCTTGGGGGTTGTTCGATTGATTTCGTCAGCCAGAACAATATTGGCGAAGATCGGGCCGGGCATGAATTCGAATCCCTGTTTCTGACGATTGAAGATCGAAACGCCGACAATGTCTGAAGGGAGAAGGTCGCTGGTGAATTGGATTCGTTTGAACGAACAGGCCAGGGATCGGGCCAGACTATGGGCCAGGGTGGTTTTCCCGACACCGGGCACGTCCTCGAGGAGCAGGTGACCGCGGGCGAGGAGACAGACCACCGCCATCTCGATCGTAAGGGCCTTCCCCTTGATGACTCGGCCAATATTGCCCTGGATTGCCCGGATGGTCTGAGTTGAATTCATGTCGAGGGGTACCGGCCGTGCGAGCTGAAAAATGGGTAGCGTCGTGACACCGGTGAAGTCTAACAAAGGGTCTATAGACGGTCAATTTATCGAGGGAATTGCGCATCAGGAGTCGGCGAGTCTTGATGAAAGTGGCCGGTCGGAAGGTCCGAGGGCAACGGACGGAACGTCGCCGGGATCAATGCTCGGGAATGAGCGTCAGCATCCAGGGAGGCGTTTCTTCAACCATGTCGCGGAATTTTCTGGCGGTGCTGCTTGCGGGCACCTCCGGGAAGATCGCGCCACGGCGAATGTGAATGGATCGGAACGCATGGTGGGGGCCGTAAGGAGGATGAGTGGCCAATACGCGGGGAATTTTCCGGCGCAACGCCGCGCAATCCGACAGGTTGATCGAGTCACCCACAGCCAGCTGCGAAAGTTGTCGGAACACCTGGGCGAAGATCGTCGGCATATTCTCCGGCGTGAACGGTTGATCGACGGGCCGATAGTGGGTCTCCTCGAGGAGTTGGGCCAGGAGTTCCCAAAATACCTGGCTGTCTACAGCGCCGAGCAGGCAGAGTTGGCCTCGCCGGGAGAGGAGGTCGAGCAGAGCCAGGGGGCCGCGGATATCGAATTTCCAAGGCGGGAAGAGCAAGGAACGGTCGCCATGATGCACTTCAAGCGCTGGCTCGCCGGAATAGTCCGTCTGGTGAAACGTCCCTTTTGTCCGTTGCAGCTCTCCGGTAATGATCTCCTCGCTGAGGCGCGTGGGTTCATAGGCAAATGTCGGGGTTGCGGGCGCCCAGCAGGTCGCGACGGTATAACAGGGCGCCAGCTTCCCGGACCGGTCAAGCCGTTCGAGCGCAAACATGTCCTGGTCGGCAAAAAATTGAAACGAGAGATCTGGTCGGGATCGGAGCAACTCCAGCCTTGTCCGTTCCGGATGCAGCGGGCCGCCGAGCCTTGATTGTGGATGGAGCCGATCCAGGCAGTGGACGGTCAGGGTCTTGCCCTGCTCTCGTATCGCCGGGGCGTAACGATCGGCGAGCTCGCTTGCAAACGACAGGTCTCCGGCGCCCAAATCCAGCAAGGAGGGCGCGTCCGCAGTCAGCAGGACGTCAAAGGGATTGGCTTGATCGCGAGTCGCTGCATCCAGCGCAGACTGGGCGAGCGGCGTAGCCCCCCAAGTGGACTGAGGCCCCCTCACGAGGTCGAACCAGACGCAGAGTGCCCGCAGCGCTTTGGTGGGCGGAAGTCCGGTGAGTTCTTTAAGCCGAGGGCCTGGGAGATTTTGGATTCGTTCCACTTGCCCGAAGTTCAAGGCGGAAACGATCGAATCTCGGACCGGTGAGGAAAGATCCGCGCGCTGGACCTCCTCCACCAGATGTTTCAGGGTTGCCGGCAGTTGACCCGCTCCGACCAGCCGGCGGGAGGCCTCCCATTCCTGATCGCGTTCCTGCAACAGTTTGGTCACCTGCGAACGAAAATCTGCGAGTGCTTGTGCGTGAGGATTCATGCGGGCTGAGGTGTCGTTGGCTCTGCGCGGGTCTGATTCGGTATTCCCGAGAGTTCCGAACAGCATAACGACTCATCGGATGAAGGGTCAAGCTCGGCGGTTGCCGTTGTTCGGAACCTGTGTTAGGGGTGACATGTTATGCGACCGGAGCGCGACACATTGCTTCGAACATCAGTCCGCTGCGTTCACGGGCTGATGGCGGCATCCGCGCTCCTCTTTACGGCGGCTTGCGCCGCCGGCGAACCGGCAAAGGCAGGTCAAACTGCCGATCCCGCGCCTTCTCCCTTTCACGAAGGGCAGATCATTGATACGGCAACCGGTCAGGTCGTCTCTCCCGATGAGTTGATTTCCAGACTACTACGGCAGGAAGTCATCTATTTGGGCGAGGAACATCACAATCAGTTTCATATCGAGGCGGCCCACAGGGTCTTGACGAGCCTGGCCAGCAGAGGCCGCCGGCCGGTCCTCGCGATGGAAATGTTCGGATGGGACGGACAAGATGTCTTGAATCGGTATCTTTCCCCTCAGGGAGTCAGTCGCGAAGACTTTCTCGACCAGGTCCGGTGGCAGCAGAACTGGGGGGGACCGTTCGAGGACTATGAACCCTTGGTCCGGTTCGCAAAAGTTCAGCGGCTTCCTCTTGTCGCGTTGAATCCTCCGAAGAATCTGGTTCGGAGCGTGGCGAAGCAGGGGCTCGAGCAAGCGAGGCAGACCCCCGAGATGGTGCAATGGGGTATGCAGGACGAGCAGATCATAGAAGATCCGGTCTATCGCGCCCGCATTCTTCAACAGCTCCGCGCTTGTCACGACGGCGGGCCGGATGCCATGTACCGGACCATGTACGAAGCTTCCATGGTCCGGGATGAAGGGATGGCCAAAACGATTGTGTCCCAGGTGAGGCGGCTTCGCGCCGGAAGTGACCGCTCGGAGGGGCCGGTGGTGAGCTACACAGGCGGCGGACATATTCAGTTCAATCTGCCGGTTCCCAAGCGTGTGGCGCGCCGATTGGACAACGAAGTCCAGCAGGCGAGCCTCTACATGACGTCATTCGAGAAGGATCGCCTCGTGGAATTACAGGACATGCTCAGGGAGAAAATTGCGGATTATGTCTGGCTCACCGCCGTCAGCGCTCAAGGTCCGCCCCGTCGATGCCGGTAATCGAGCCTGAGGGCGGCGAAACCGTCAAGAACCGGGGATAGCTTGACAGGTTCCCCCGTGCCAATTCACACTAGGCACGACCGGCGGTGGTCCAGGCATTTCACAGTGGGAATTCTCTCCATGCGAAACAAGATTCCCTGCTCCGCTGAACGTCTGAGCCTGCTTGATCCTCCCATGATCCAGGGCGTCGTCGACCGGAACGCCTTCCACATCGGAAACCAGTATCTCTCCGAAAATCGTGTTCGTATCGTCGAGGCCGACGATGCTCAGATTTCGTCCGCCGTCATCGGCAATTCCGGCCTCTACGAGCAGACGATCAGGCTAAAAGACGGGCATTTGGTGTCGCGATGCAGTTGTTCGCTGCCGGAGGAGCCGATGTGCCGGCATTGCATCGCCGTCTTGTTGGAATATCACCGCTGGGTTCAGCCGAGGGCCAATGCCAAGAAACCGAAGCAGCCTGCTTCGGCGCAGCCTGCAGCTGCCGCCCCGGCGGGAAACGGCAACAGCGCAACCGCCTCGCCTGCGCCAAGCGCCGGCTCGGACCTCAAACTCAGCGAAGTGATGGCTTTTATCGAATGGCTCCAGCCTGCCATGAAAGCCATTGAACTGGGACAGGTGCTTCCCGATTCGTCACGCCTCTCCGGCGAAGTCGGGCTCTGGGTTCAAACGATCCGCAGCCTCGATGAGCGACGCCGGGAAAGCGAAGAAGTCCAGGGCACACTTGAATCGGAGCGGCGGGACCGTGAGGCCTACGTCGGGCGGATGACCCAGCAGCTCCAGGCCTCGATGGCCGAGGTTAAAGCGGCCCAAAGCGCCAGTCAGCAGTTGCAGCAGGAGGTCGCAACCTACCAGGACATGTTCGTCAAGGTTACCGAAATCGCATCGGAGGTCGGGGGATACGACAGCCAGATCAAGTCGATCTCCGCCGAGCTGCTGTCAAAAGGCGCTCAACTCGACAAGCTCGCCAATTCGTTCCGGGAAGTCGCCGCAGCCCTGAAGACCGTCTCGCGATCCACTTCATCCTCCCACTGACCGGTTCCGGCTGTCACCGCTGAGGAATTTCTGTCGCTTCGGAGCCCCTTGCGTCTCGCAGGGCAAGTTCAGTAGAATGCGACCTTCTTTTGAGCTTGTCCGATTCGATGGAGGATTACGCATGAAGAAGATGGTGGCGCAGTTCGGTGCGATCGTCGGTTCCGTGCTTCTGACGGGCGTGACTCATGTGCTGGCCAATGAGCCGAAAGGCGAAGGAGCGCCGGATTACTCCGGAATCAGTTACATGTACTACACGCTGATCGGGCTGGTTCTCGCTTACGGTGTCTACGACACGTTCTTGAAGAAGAACTAAAGACCCCCTTGCCAGGCAAGAAACCGGACGCCGGATCCGATGACTTATGGGACCCGACGTCCGCGCCCTTTCACCCCGGGCCTTCCAGGAATATTCAATTCTCTTTTCGCAGAAGCGGTCTCACCGTCTCAAAAATCTTGCCGACAATAATGCGATAGCCCTCCGCAGTGGGATGGATTCCGTCGGCTTGATTGAGCTCAGTCGACCCGGCGATACCATCAAGGAAAAACGGGATCAGCTTCAATCGGTACTGCTGGGCCAGAGCGGGATATATCCCCTCAAAGGCCTTGGTGTACTCGACGCCGTAGTTTGGGGGAAGCTTCATCCCGGCCAGCACCACGGTGACGGAGGCCCTTTGGAACTGCTCGATGATACGTTCGAGATTTCTTTTGGTTTCGGCGAGGCTGAGCCCGCGTAGTCCGTCGTTCCCGCCCAGTTCAACAATGACGAGGGTCGGCTTGCTGTTGAGTGCCCAGGTCACGCGTCGCAGTCCGCCGGCTGTGGTGTCGCCGCTCACGCCGGCATTAATCACCCGGTATCGAAAGCCGGCTCCGTCGAGCAGGCGCTGGAGTTGGGCGGGATAGGCCTCCTCCGCCGCGACGCCTAAGCCGGAGGTGAGACTGTCGCCGAAGGCAACGATGCGCGGTCTGCTATCGGCAGTGGGCTGCAAGGGCTTCTCTCCAAGGGCGAGGGAGGGCTGCAAGGCGGCAAGAAAGAGCAGTATCGCCGCGTGAAGAAGACGCGAGGCGATGGTGAAAACATCTGAGAGAGGCATAGAACTTCAGTATAATACCATCTGGGATTCGGTCATTTGGAGGTGTCGCGGATGATCGGTATTGCGCAGCTTTCGATGCGGCTGACCGCCGGAGGGCGCCCAGTCACGATTCTCGACGACGTGAATCTGGAAATTCCTGCCAAGCAAATGGTGGCCATCGTCGGTCCTTCGGGAAGCGGAAAATCGACGTTATTGGGATTGATCGCCGGTCTGGATCGGCCGACCTCGGGATCGATCCGGCTGAACGGAGCGGAGATTACCCGCATGTCTGAAGGCGCGCTGGCTCGATATCGTCGAGCGCACATCGGGTACATCTTTCAATCCTTTCACCTGATTCCGACCCTGACTGCGTTGGAAAACGTCCTGGTACCGCTGGAGCTCGCCGGACTGCCTTCTCCGGTCGAGCGCGCGACAGAATTGTTATCCGCCGTTGGACTCGGAGATCGGCTGCATCATTATCCTGTCCAGCTGTCCGGTGGTGAACAGCAGCGAGTCGCCGTGGCCAGGGCCTTTGCCTGCCGGCCATCCGTATTGCTGGCTGATGAGCCGACGGGGAATTTGGATCAGGCAACGGGGCGACAGGTGATGGATTTGCTGTTGTCTCTCCAGCGGGACCATGGAACGACGTTGGTCCTGGTCACGCACGATCCCGCCGTGGCCTCCTCGATGCAGCGAGTGATCGCCTTGCGTGATGGGCGCGTGGAATCTGATGACCTCCAGACTCAAGGCGACTGACCCTGCGCCGCCTGCCAAGGGTGACAGCCCTGCGGCTCAAGCGGTCGAATCATGCCGTGGAGCAGGAAAGCAGACATGTTTGAATTGAAGATGGCCTGGCGGGAAACCCGAGGGGCCTGGCGGCACTTTGTCTATTTTTTCGTCTGCATTGCCGTCGGAGTCGGCGCGCTGGTCGCTGTTTCGCTTTTTGCCAGTCATGTAGATCGCGCCGTCACCAAGGAAGCGAGGGGATTGCTCGGAGGCGATATCGAAATCCGCTCCTCTCACCGGTTGAGCGCTGCGGGAAAACAAGTGCTGGCCTCATTGACCGAGCGGGGCATTGCAGTCACGCAAGTCAGCGAGCTTGTGGCCATGGTTGCTCGTGCAGAGACGGAAGGTGCCGTGGTCGGGGAAGTTCGGCTAGCGTCTCAGATTGTCGAAATGAAGGCCGTCGAAGCGGCCTATCCGTTCTATGGTGTCGTGAAATTGGAGCCGGCTCATTCGCTGGAGCGGCTGCTTCATCCGGAACTCGCCGTATGCGGAGCGGCCCCATGCCTTGGGGCGGTGGTGCAGGAAGCCTTGCTGCTGCGTATGGGGCTTTCCATCGGGGATCGGCTGAAGATCGGGCAGGCCGCGTTTCTCATCACCGGTGTGGTCCGGATGGAACCGGACCGCATGGCCAATGCCTTCAGCCTCGGCCCTCGGGTCATCATTTCCCGTGAAGGATTGGCGGCTGCGGAACTCATCAAACCGGGAAGCCGGGTTAGAGAGCGGTGGCTGCTGAAACTGCCTACAGGGATACCGGTTGAGGCCATACGCGCCGAACTGAGAGGCCGTCTGGCGGCAGACTCCGTGCGGGTCTCAGGCTATCGGGACGCGCAACCTCAACTCAAACAGTTTCTTGACCAACTCTCACGATATCTCGGCCTGATCGGTCTGACCGCCCTGTTTATCGGTGGTTTGGGAGTGGCCATGTCGATTCATGCCTTTGTGCGGGAGAAACTCCAGACCATCGCGATCCTGAAAACCGTCGGGGCGGACTCGGCCACCGTCGTGCGAGTGTACGTCGTGCAGGCCCTGTGCTTGGGCCTGCTTGGAAGCCTTGCCGGTATGGCGGGTGGGATTGTGCTGCAAGCCGTACTGCCGCCGTTGTTGGCCGATGTCTTTGCCTCCGAGATCCTCGAGCAATTGGGGGTGTCGACGGAGTTGTCCGTCACGTCCGTCGGGCCCCTGGTCAAGGGAGCACTGCTGGGGTTGCTCGCCACATTGCTCTTTACCATGTGGCCCCTCTTGAGCATCCGCGAGATCAGGCCGGCCGCGATCATGCGACGCGACGTGGAGGCGGGCACGGCTTCGGAGGCCGGACCCTGGTGGAGACGATCGCTTCGATGGGGGAACAGAGATCGGCTGAAGCTGCTCACCGGCATGACATTGCTTGCCGGGTTGGCGGGGCTCTCGATCTGGCAGGCAGGGAGCTGGAAGATCGGCTCTCTGTTTATCGGGGGGATGGCTCTCGCCGTCGTGATCTTGTTTTTCTGCGCGAAACTCTTAATTGGATCATTGACGCGCCTGCCCAGGCCGCGATCATTAGGTCTGCGCTATGCCCTGGGCAATGTCGCGCGTCCCGGCGGGCAGAGCGCCGGCATTCTCATCGCCATCGGCGTGAGCATCACGATCATCCTTACCGTGTCGCTTATTGAGAAGGCCCTGGTGCGACAAGTCGGTGAAACAAGGCCGGTGGATGCCCCGACCTTCTTTTTCATCGACATTCAACCGGATCAAACGGAGGGATTCACCGACCTGGTGGACCGGCAGACCGGTGGTCTGAAGCCGGAGCTGACTCCGCTGGTGCGTTCGCGACTTCATCGCATCAATGGTCAGATCGTCAAGATCGAAGAGGATCAGGACCAGGATCGGGACGAAAAGCGGGACGAGAGTAAAGAGGAACGACGGAAGCAATGGTATTTCTCCCGTGAATATGTGCTGACCTACCTGGACCGGTTGCCCAAGGGAAACGACATCATCCGGGGAAGCTGGTGGACATCGGGTCAGATCTTCAATAAGCCGCTGGTTTCAGTCGAGGAGGAAGCAGCCAAGGCCATGGGCCTAGAGATAGGATCGATGATGGAGTTCGACATTCAGGGCGCGATCGTTGCCGCTGAAGTCTCAAGTGTCCGCAAGGTCGATTGGGGGACCTTCTCCACCAATTTCTATATGATCTTGTCTCCCGGATCGTTGGAAGGCGCGCCGCTCACCTATGTAGGGACGATTCACGTACCGTCCGCGCAGGAAGTTCCAATCCAGCAGGCAGTGGTGGCGGCATTTCCGAATGTGAGCGCCATTCACGTCGGCGATGTGCTGGACAACTTCGGCCGGGTATTGGATCGTCTCTCGCTGGCTATCCGCGCGGTGGCACTCTTCTGTCTGATTGCCGGCGGGCTGGTGATGGCGGCTGCTTTGGCCGCTACCCGCTACCGGAGGCTCTATGAATCGGTTATTCTCAAGGCGCTGGGCGCGACGAGGGCTCTGCTCGCAGGAAGTTTTGCCGTCGAATACCTGCTACTGGGGTTTGTCGGAGGAACGATGGCGACCGGATTATCGAGCGCTTTGTCCTGGCTCGTGCTGACGCACATCTTTGAGCTGCCCTGGAGTCCCCAGCCGGTCGTGCTTTTCACCGGGCTCGCCTTTACGATGCTCCTCACGTTGACGATCGGATTTCTCAGCACATTCAGGATCTTGGGGGAGAAGCCGCTCGCGATCCTTCGCCACGAGTGAAGCTGCTGAATGCAGACGCGCTGCCGACCAATTTGAACAGCCTCAACGAACGGGATTACCACGTCTTCGTGACTTGATGCAGTGTCAGCGCGCTGCCCTCGGAGTTGAGGGTCACGGCCATTCAGCAGACCGGAGTTGAGATAGGTTTCAGCTTGAGTCGACCCCCTCGTGAAGGTGATAGATTTGATCATGATGCTGCTCCTGTCTGGATATGAGCGCGAAGGTAGTTATGAAGGTGCGGCGCCTGCGTCTCTCTAAAGTTGACCACGATACGGAGCTGTTCCAAGTATTGCTCCAGCGTCTTCCCGCCTAAATCAATCTCCCGTGAAGTGAAAAACCGTAGGACATCCCGTTCCAGCTCCGCGGTGACCAGCCCCGTAATGCCCCCGCACATGCGGCGTAACCCCTGCTTGGGAAACAATCGGTCCATGCGGTCCCAATTGGTTTTGACAAATGTCCAGCCGAGTTCCCTTCCATACACACTGCCCATGACCGAACTGACGACGGCGGGCGCGTCTTGGACCCGAATCTCCCCGTTGAGGGTTTTGGCCAACGTCCGTTCGAGCAAGTCGGTCTGCCGGAAGGAAGTTATGGAGAAGAGGTAGCGGCGTTCCTCCTGCGGGGTCGTCGCCGTTCGGAAACGTTCCACGAACTCATTGTAGCGGGTTTCATCACCGGTGAAGGCGAGGATTGAGACCAGCGCGGGAACGAGGTTGGGATCGACGGCGGCCGCATCCGTCCTTGAGGTCCTGTACAATTCGGCCGCGTGAACCTGCGTTGCTGCATCGTTGCCGAGCCTGCCGATGGCGCCGATCAGTTCGCTCCGCAGTTGGCGAATCAGGTCGCTTTCTCCCGGTTGCGCTGTCCAGCCGACATGAGCGAGCGCCGGGTTGAGGCGTTGTCTCACGAATGCTTCTAGCGCCGGCCGATGAAGCGGCTCGATGATGCGATTCAAGAAGGCGAACGAATCGATCAGGACAGCCCAGACGTTCTTGTCCCGCTCTCCGGTGAACCGGGCGGTCAGATCAAGGTAGTCGGCCAAGGGTGTGAGCCCGGCGACGGTTGCGGCCCAGACGTCGTTCACAAGATTAAAGCGTTCGGTTGCGCTGAGCCGGCTGAGTCCGGATTCCAAGAGCCGCGAGAGGAGCACGGGGCCGTAGCGGACCCGATAGAATCCGCGGCCGCCATCATTGACGAGGACAAATTCTGGGGCCTTTGGAAGCTGTACCTGCATCTTCTTGTCGGTCAAGAGCAGCCTGATTGTCTCGGCCTTGCCCTCCGCCAATGTTCGCAACTGGACCGGCACCTGCCAGGCGACGGGAGCGGGAAGGGCTGGTGTGGTAGAGGGATACGGAGCAAGGGGAGAGAAGACCGCAAGGTAGGTGAATCGCTGCTGAGTCAGGACGAGCTCTGTCTCATCCTTCAGTTCGGCCGTGATCAAGGGATAGCCCGGTTGAAAGATCCAGCCGTCCATCACCTCCGGCACCGGCCGGTTCGCCGCCTTTCCGAGAGACACCCAGAGATCCTTGGTATCGGCGTTGGCGTAGGCATGCTGCTTCAGATAATCGCGGACGCCTTCTCGAAAGACCGTCGGGCCGATGTGCTGTTCCAACATGCGGAGCACGGAAGCCCCTTTCTCATAGGTCAACACATCGAACATGGCCTCCGCGTCTTTCGGGGCCTTGACTTCGTATTCCACCGGCCTGGTACTGTGCAGGCCGTCGACGGAAAATGCCGCGGCCCGAGAAATACAGAACGTGTCCCACCGTTTCCACTCAGGTTTCCAGGCATCGACGGCCAGCATTTCCATGAAGGTGGCGAAGGCCTCGTTCAGCCAGAGGCCGTTCCACCAGGACATCGTGACAAGGTCTCCGAACCACATGTGCGCATTTTCGTGAGCGACCACATCGGCGACTCGCTCGAGTTCTCCATGGGCGCTGTTCCGACGGTCGACGAGCAGGGCCGTTTCGCGAAACGTAATGGCTCCGAAGTTTTCCATAGCCCCCGATGCGAAGTCCGGGATGGCGAGCAGGTCGAGTTTGTCTCCAGGGTAGGGGATAGCGTAATACTCTTCGAAAAACTGCAGGGACGCGGCGGCGATCTCCTGTCCGAATGACGTAAGCGCCTGTTTGCCAGGAACCGACCATAACCGGATCGGTGTTTTGCCGATGAGCGTCGGGGGGGTGGCTTCGATCTCCCCGACGATGAAGGCGACCAGATACGTAGACATGTTGATCGTGTCGGCAAAGCGAACGACCTTCTTGCCGTTGTCGACGTTCTCAGACAGGACGCGGCTGTTGGATACGGCGGCCATGGCCGGATCGACAACCAACGTAACGGCGAACCGCGCCTTGAAGTCCGGTTCGTCCCAACAGGGGAAAGCGCGCCGAGCGTCTGTGGCTTCGAACTGGGTGGCCGCCATCGTTCGGATCCGGCCCGCCAGGTCCTTGTAGGTGCTGCGATAGAAGCCACGGAGCTTGTCGTTGAGTTTTCCGTGGAAGCTCACATGCAGGCGCCACTCACCGGCGGTAAGGGGTACGGGAAAGGTGAATCGACAACGCTCAAGCGGTTCGTCGAGTTCAATCGAGCCCTCTGATCGTTGTCCATCAAGGTTTTCCAGCACAGCGCTCTCGATGATGAGGTCCGCCGCATTCAAGACAATGGTGGCGGTGGGCTGCGTCACTAGAAGTGACACGGTTTCGCGCCCGTGAAAAGCGGCGGCGGCCAGATCCGGCTCAAGTCGCAGGTCGTATCTGACGGGCACGACATGCCGTGACAGTCGATAAGGGTCGGGGATAGCGGATACTCTGATGACGTTCATCTCTTCACCTTTCAGGCTTGTCGTTGCAGCCAGGGATTCGTCCGACTTGCGGGTACGGGTGAAACTTCTGGCAAGCGGAACGGCGAACAAGGCGGGGGCCGTCCGGGCTATGAGTTGAAGCAGGCGTCGTCGACCGACAGGCTCATCGCCTCGTCGCATGGTATGTTTCGACGCCGTGAGGCGTACCGACGATTAGCACATCGGTCCGGCCGACGAAAAGGCCGGTTTCCACGACTCCCGGGATCCAGTTGAGGGCTGCTTCAAGGTCTCTCGGCTGGTCGATGCGTGGCAGATGCACGTCCACGATCAGGTTGCCCGATTCCGTTAGAAAGGGCGACCCGTTCCGTTGCCTGAGGACCACTCGACTATGAGTCAGGGTCTCGATCTCGCGCGCGGTGCTACCCCAACCGAACGGAATCACCTCGATCGGAAGTGGGAAGGAGCCTCCGAGAACGGGGACCTGCTTGGTGTAGTCAATTAACACGATGAACTGCTTAGCCGAAGCTGCGACGATTTTTTCCTTCAACAGCGCGCCTCCGCCACCTTTCACCAAATTGAAGTCGGGGTCGACTTGATCCGCCCCGTCGATCGTCACGTCGATCATCCAGCGATTGTCCGCATCGATCAAGACGATGCCGCATCGTTCCGCAAGCGATGCCGTCTCCTGAGAGGTCGGCACAGCCCGCAGTTTCATGCCCGCCTTCACCTTTTCTCCCAAGGCGAGCACCATGTGCTTTGCGGTCGATCCGGTTCCGAGGCCGACGACCATTCCGTCACGGACATAGTCCACCGCCTTGATGGCTGCGGCGCGCTTCAACTGGTCGAGATCCGTCACGCTCATGACCGGGCCAGTTGTCCGGCGGTGGAGGCGGCGCCGAGCAGTCCGGCGCGGTCGTTCAAGACCACGTAGACAGGAATGCTGCTGAGCAGCCGTTTGTAACGCCCTTTATTGGTGAAGGCTTTCATGAAGGCGCCGTCCTTGAGCTTCGCCAGCAGTTTCGGGGCGATTCCTCCTCCGAGATAGACGCCGTTGAGCGCCATGGCTTTTAGCGCAAGATTGCCCGCTTCGGCGCCGAAGATCGAAGCGAACATGTCCAGAGTTTGTTTCGCGATCTCCGCTTGGCCACTTAGGCCCGCCACGGCAATTTCCGCGGCAGGATCGCCCGCCGCAATTTTTTCCGCCAGCCAGGTCGGCTCGTTCTTCTTCGTATCCCGTAAATACTCGTAGATAGCGTAAAGACCAGGACCTGAGAGGATACGTTCGTAGCTGACGTGCAGGTAGTGGCTCCGCACATGCCGCAGCAGTTCGATCTCATTGTCGTTATTGGGCGCGAAATCCGCATGGCCTCCCTCAGACGGCATCGGTCGGTATCGTGTTCCGTCCCAGAAGAGAATCGATTCGCCGAGCCCAGTTCCGGCGGCAAGGAGGGCGATAGCCTGCTGCTGGGTGGGCGGCGTCCCGACGTTCAAAGGGTGCAGCTCATCGGGGCGAAGGAGGAGAATGCCATGGGCGGTTGCTTCCAGATCATTGAGGAGCTGAACCTTCGGAATGTCGAACCGTTTGGCCAGCACTGCTCCATCCAGAACCCAAGGCAGATTGGTCGTGCGACATTGATTCTGGAAGACCGGGCCGGCGACCCCAAAGCAAGCCGCCTCAATCTTCGGCGGGCCCGGTTGTTCAGAATGAAGGCCTGACTCAGAAGCCTCGTCTGCCGGACTACTGAGCTCATCGATCGGAGTCGCCGGTTTCGGCGGCGTCAGGAACTCCTCAAGGATCTCTTCCAGTGAGGCGTAATCGGCGCTATGAAAGGATTCCGCACGAGTCGGATCGGTGCGCTCGCTCTTCCATTCAAAGAGAGCCAGGTGAGTTTTGGTCCCTCCGATATCCCCGGCAAGGATCATGTCGTCCCTTTGCGAGATTTACCTTCGAATGCTGGTCAACTCGGATCCGGCCGGTTGATCCAGCAGCCAGATCAGGCGTCCTTGATCTGGTTTCACCAGCGCAGCCGGCAGCTGCCGATCGGCTGTGGATTGTGGTTCCAGCACCCTGCGGACCATCCGTGCCTTCGTCGAACCGGTGACCAGAAACAGTATCACACTCGCCCGGTTGATCACACCTAGGGTGAGAGTGAGGCGCAAAGTGACGCCTTTCGGGGCTCGACCGACGGCGACGAGGTGCGTCTGATCTTGGAGCGCGGCAGTCCCTGGAAAAAGCGAGGCGGTGTGGCCGTCTTCTCCAAGTCCGAGGCACACGAGATCGAGCTGTGGGATGGCCGGGGGCGGGCATTTGGTGACCATCCGGACCGTCTCTTCATAGGCTCGCGCGGCGGATGACGGATTCTGATCCTCCCCCTTCATCCGATAGATATGGTCGGGACCGATCCCTAACGGCTGGAACAGCGCGGCTTGCGCCATTGCATAGTTACTTTCCGTATGATCGGGCGGTACGCACCGTTCGTCGCCGAAGAGAAACGCCGTGTGGCGCCAATCCATTCGCTGCTTCCATTCCGATTGCGTCAAGGTCCTGTAGAGGCGTTGCGGGGTTGAGCCGCCGGAAAGGGCGAGCAGGAATCTGCCGCGCAGTCGTACGGCCTGGTCGCTGATTTGCTGGAGCAATGTAGCCGCATCGTCGCTCCATTGTGTTTCGTGGGTGATCCGAATATCCGGTTGAGCGGTCATATCTGTGAAGGAGGGGTAAGATGTGATTCTCAGCGGGAAAGTTCGCCTCTTGATAAGGAGAATTGTATCTTATGCGGCGGGGGAAGCCAAAGGGGACAGTCGCCGACGGATTATCGCTCGGCCGGCCGGCGAATCACCAGAGGCATGCCGTCAATCAGCGACCAAGCCAGGGATTGAGCCTCGTTTTCGGAGAATGTCAGCAGAATATGCGGCGCGGGTTCTGAAACATTGGGGGAGGAAAGCGTCTGGAACCAGCGGCGCAACCATCGCCACCAGGCTTTCGCGCGGGAGAGAGCCCATTGCAGCGGGGCCTGTTGCGCCGGAGGCATGATCTCCATCGTCAGCGACGACGAAAAGGCGAGACGGTACGAGACGGGCATATCGGAGAGCGAAATCGGGTCTTGTCCTGCCGCCGCAGAGGGGGTCACCTTTCGACGGACGATCGGGGGGCGTGCGGTCAGTCGAAAGATGCCCGTCATGTTCTCGAGGGATTCAACCGACCACCTTAAGATGGAAAGGCGATGCATCTCCACGCCACGAGCTTTGATGACGACGGCCTGAGAGACGAGGTCTATCAGGAGATAGGTTTGGGGTCTTGCGGCCAGCTTGAGTTCGTCGGCCAGAACCCTCGTAGCTTCCTGCAGTGCGGCCGGATCGTTGATGTCGACATCGAGGGGATTATCGAGTTCTGCGGAAGAGGCAGTGGGCACGCAGCCGACCAAGAGTGAAAGGAGCAAGAGAACGATTGCCATGGAAGCTGCGTCGGTCCTGACGCAGATTAGAAAATCATGATGGGCGTCCCGACTCGCGCGAGTTGATAGACGCTCTTGAGATCGTCGTCGTTCAATCTGATGCAACCGTGCGTCACATTCTTGCCGAGCAGCCTCGTATAGAGTGTTCCGTGTATGAAGAATCCCTTGCCGAAACCGAGCGCATACTCGCCCAGGACGCCCGGCTCCATACGATCCATCTGGTTCTTAGGGACCGCCAGCCCTTCTTCGACGAAGGCCCAATCCGGCTTGACCCAGACAGGATTCACCAGTTTGGACTGAACGTAGAACTCTCCGCGCGGTGTATCGAATATCCACTGGCTATTGGAATCGCCGGGCTTGTCGAGCATGGTACCGCTTCCGGTCGAAGCGAGCGCATCCAGCATCACCCGGTCGCGCCGCTTGATGAACAGATGATTTCTTGCGGTATCGACAAGAATATAAGGCTGAGCCGGGATCAGCTGGGTCAGTTGCTTGGTCAGCGACTTGTAACGCGCCTGCAAGGCTCTGAGCGCGGTGGGGTCTCTGACGATCGGCTGGACGCCGGATGCGTCGGTCATCGGTATCGGGCTGCTTTGGGTCAGAGTCATGAGAAGGAAGCCGAGCAAACTAGAAGAGAGGAGTAGGAGGGCTCGCGTCATGGGTTCCGGTTAGATTTCATTCGTGCGTGCGCTCAGATTGGCCAAAACGAGGGCCACGGAATTTTGCTCGTGTAATGCCCCGACGATGGTCACCGGTGTGCCCTTCTCGACGCGGCTGAACAGCAAGGCCATTTGCGGGTTATCCAGCATGACGCAACCGAGGGTCTGCGCCATCAATTCGTTCTCGATCCCGTGAATTTCAATTTGTCCGCCGATTCCCCGGGAGGCTGGAATATGTCCCGTCTTCCGTTCGAGCAGAAAACGCCGCCGGTCCTCTGCGTTCGGGTAGTCCAGCACCAGCGCCCGGTAGAACTGCGTCTCCCCCTGCCCGCGTTTGCCAGTCACACGGTACCGGCCCTCGGGTGTGGCGCCGTCGCCCTGATATCGTTTTTCCCTGATGCCGTTGAATCCCAACCGGACGGGGTATGATAACACTTTCTGGCCGTTCCTGTAGAGGGTGAGGCGACGCTCCGCTTTGCTGACCACAATGGCAGAGGTACGGTGCCTGCGCGACCATTCCACAGTTTCCTTGGCCATCTGCTGCCAGCGGGCGATCCGTTCACGATTCGCGTAGCGTCCCAGTTCACTGTTCAGCAGCAAAGCTTGAGTCGCAAGGCTTTGCGCGGCTTGATCCGATGCGGCGAGTGACTGGCCATACTGTCCTTGCTCATAAAACGACCGGGCCTGTTTGATCAGGAGTTCGGTCTCCACCGGCTTCTGGCCTAACACCAGCCGGCTGTCGATCGTGCTCACATGGCGGGCGATCACACGGGAACGATCCTCCACCCGGGCCAGTTGTTCCTCCGCCGACCTTCGGAGGAGTTCTCGTTGCTCAGTCAGCCGGGCGACCGTCTGTATGCCTTCTTCTTGGAGGAGGCGAAGGGACGACTCCAAATCGTTCGGTTCCCATGGCCAACGAATCGCGTCGTCTTCCGCTTCGACTCGGGCTTTGAGCGCCATCCATTGGTGCGTGAAGCGAGCGTAGTCGTCCGGTGAGATCTCTGAGGCGCGCAACTGCATCAGATCGCGGTCGATGGATTCCACTGCCTCCACGACCTCCTCTGGCACCGCTTCAACACAGCCGGTGGCGAAGGCAGCCAACGCCAGGGCAGCCGTGCCGCACGCGAACATTCGTCCGTTCTGATGAAATGAGTTCATGCCACCAATCCGAGCTATTTCTTTTTGCCAGCCGCGGGCTTCCCTTTGCCGATCTTGGCGAGCGCAGTCTCGATTTCACGGGACAACGCCTGACTCTTTTCCTGAATAGCCTTGGCTTTAGTCTGGGCTGCAAGATAATCAGCTTTATCGATCATCATCTGGACGTCATTGAGCGAAGCCTTGAGAGCTTCGGCGTCGGTCTTGATCGATTCCAGCGCCGCGCGGTCTTTGCCTGCCGGAGCCTTCGCGACGAGTTCCAGCGCACGCTTGACCTCGTCCTGAGCAACGTGGTGGGCTTGCGTAGCGACAGCCTTGGCCTCTTCCATTTTCTTTACCGCCTCGATTTTCACTCGGTCTGCTTCACTCTTGGTTGTCGCGACGAGTTGGTCGACCTTGCCGTAATCGCGGAACAACGCGAACTTGGCGTCCTGATCCGCAACCTCTTTCTTGATGGTCGCCAGGCTACCCTCCAACTTCGCATACTCGTCTGCGAGGTAAATGGCGGCGCCGCTCTGCTGCGCTTCCTTGATCGCCTGCTCGGCGGCGTTGATCTGTTCGGTCGGCGGCTGCGCGCAACCACCGAGGATCAGGAGAAGCACCGCACACAGCACAGGAACAGTCTTCGATGGTCTTGTCATGATCAACTCTCCTTCTGCGTGAGGCGACGGATGTCGGCGGTATTCGTTGCACCCCCGTAGTCCATGATTGGATTGATGATGTTGTGAACCAATTCGATGTCGCAAAGGTAATGCCAAGGAATCACAACGCGCGTTTGGCGAAATCGTCCCATTAAGCCAAGGATTTACACCGGACTCAGGAAAGGTCGCTCAATCTGTCTGTGGCAGTCTAGCCTAGTCCGTCGAAAAGATCCACAAAATCGCCTCAATATGAAAGTCTTATCAATGGCTTATCGGCACCGGGACGAGAATGATAAGCGCCTCGGAGTTCGGGACGCCCGAAATATTTATTTGGTTCAGCAGATGAAACATGTTGGTTTGACAGCAGATAAGTCGACCCCTATAATGCCTCCTTCGTTTCAGGAATTGATCGGAGAAGGAGAGAAGGCATGTCGTTTACCTTTCAGCAGCCCTCAAATTTGAAGAAAAAGCGCGAACACGGGTTCCGAAAGCGAATGAGCACCAAGAACGGTCGCAAAGTGCTGGCTCGCCGTCGAGCAAAGGGGCGGGCCCGGTTGACCGTCTAGTTCCGTTATCCGCTCAGGACACCGCCGAGGTTCACGAGCGCCATTGCCCCCCGTTTCTTTCTCCATCTGGAAGTTTCTTCTTCAGCATGACGAGGCGCGGTCTTGCGAGGCGGGTCTGCTCGTATGGCAAGAGAAAGGCGAGGAGGAGACAGAAAACGGTTCCTCCGCGCGAGTCGTGACATCGAACATGTCAAACAGCACGGGCGCCGCCTGTCGACTACATCGTTCAATCTGTTGATCTGCCGAACGGAAGATAATGACACCCGCGTGGGCATTGTGGTGGGGAAGCGTTTCGGAGGGGCAGTCAGGCGGAATCGAGCGAAGCGCCTGTTTCGGGAGCTGACAAGACAGGTTTATGGGCAGCTGATTGCGGGGTACTCCCTCCTCGTCTTCCCGAAGCGCGATGCGATGGGGTTGTCCTTCGACGCGTTGAAAGCAGTCTGGTGCTCGACTCTCCGGCGACAGGGGATGCTTCGCACCCCTGAGACGGAATCTCCGCACCCATGAAGGATTGCATGCGGTCGCTTTGTCTCTACCTGCTCGCCGGATACCGCTATTGGATATCACCATGGCTGGGACCGGCCTGCCGTTTCGAACCGACTTGTTCGGCCTATGCAAGTACGGCGATCAGGCGGTTCGGAGTGCTTCGTGGATTGCAGCTCGCCATTTGTCGGCTACTGAAATGCCACCCGTTTCATCCTGGTGGATTTGATCCGGTAAAGGACTAGCAGGATAGTGAAAGCAGTCGCCCTTTTAACCGTGGTGCTGCACGCGCCCTGTTAGGAAAGAACAAATACATTTCTATGGAAAAGCGCGTCGTCATTTTCCTCGTCCTGTCCATCGCCGTCATCCTTGGTTACGACCTGCTGCTCAAGCAATTCGGCTTACTGCCCCAATCGGTTCCGGTGCAAGAAGGAGCAGTCCAGGAAGCTCCGGTGAGCCGGGAGGAAGTGCCGGCTGGAGACAATGCCAAGGAGAAGATATCTTCTGCGGCAGCCGCCTCATCTCCCACCGAGGGCAATCCAGCCGCTACGAAGTCCCAGCCCGCTGCTGCCACCGACATGACGCTGACAGTCGAAACCGATCTGCTTCGAGTCGGCCTGACATCCCATGGGGGAGTGATCTCCAGTTGGGAGCTGAAGCAGTATCGCAGTGCGTCCTCGGAAGCGAAATCGGTAGAGCTCGTTCATCAGGGTGGAAAGTTTCGCGGGCCGTTGTCGATAATTCTGTCCGATCCTGGAGTCGAAAAAACGATCCACGAGGGCCTCTTTTCACTCGATAGTGATTTCAAAAAGTTGGATGCCGCTCATTCCTCAGGTCACGTCACGATGCTGTTTCGTGATGCTTCGACCGGAATGACGGTGCGGAAGCAGCTGACATTTCATCATGGCAGCTACATGGTCGATGTCGTGGTCGGTGTGGAAGGAATCTCCGAACCCTACGAAGTGGTTTTGGGGACGAACTTCGGCATCGTGGAATGGGGCGATGGGCTGATCGGTTTGATCGGATCCGCTTCACTGGTTGATGGAAAGGTTGAGAAGGAAACGCCGGACTCTCAGCTTGAGCGAAAGGGAACCGTCCAATGGGTCGCGCTGCAGGACAAGTACTTCATCGGCGTCCTGATGCCGCAGGGAGGAACCGCCGCGCTCATCAAAAAGGAAGGGGACAAGCTGGTGTCCGCTGGTGTGAGAGTGGCTCAGGCGAACAGCGGCGCGCCCAGTCGACTGCAGCTGTATGCAGGTCCCAAGGAATATGACACTCTCCGGTCATTGAACGTCGGGCTTGAAGACACCATTGATTTCGGATGGTTCATATTCGGAAGCTGGAGTGTCGTGAAGGCGGTCGCCAAGCCGATCTTTTACGTACTGCGTTTCATCAATGAATACACTCACAACTACGGGGTCACGATCATTCTGCTAACGATGGGCATCAAGCTTCTTTTCGTTCCATTGCAGTACAAGAGTTACAAGTCTATGAAGCAGATGCAGGTCATCCAGCCGAAAGTCCTGGCGGTGCAGGAGAAGTTCAAGGAGGATCGCGATCGGTTGAACAAGGAGTTGATCAAGCTCTATCGCGACCACAAAGTCAATCCGGTCGGCGGCTGCCTGCCGATGGTGTTACAGATGCCGGTCTTCGTGGCCCTGTTCAATATTCTGTATATGACGATTGACCTGCGCCAGGCGCCGTTTATGGGTTGGATTACCGACTTGTCGGTGCAGGATCCGTATTATGTATTGCCGATCGTGATGGGGGTCACGATGGTCATTCAACAAAAGATCACTCCGACGACGATGGATCCCACCCAGGCCAAAATCATGCTCATGCTCCCGGCATTCATGACCTTCTTGTTTATCAACTTTCCCGCGGGTTTGGTCCTGTACTGGCTGACCAATAATGTCTTGACCATCACCCAACAGGTGGTGACGGACCGCGTGCTGTTTGCCAACAAACCGCTGGTTGCAGAAACGGCGAAGTAACACATCACATACGATGATGCGCGGAGCCCTGGAGGATACAATCTGCGCGATTGCCACCCCTGCCGGCGAAGGTGGAATCGGAATCGTGCGGCTCAGCGGTTCCGACGCCCTCCGGATTTCAGATGTTGTCGTGCGGCTACGCTCGCGACAGCCGCTGACCTCGGTCGCAAGCCACAGGCTGTATCTTGCCGACCTGCTGCTCCCCGCGTCCCTGACCCGGAAAAAGGACCATGGCCGTCGGGCCGCGGCCGAACTTCTCGATGAAGCCCTCGTCGTCCATATGAAGGCGCCGCGATCGTTTACGGGAGAAGATGTGGTGGAGATTCAGTCGCACGGGGGCGGGGTGATTCTTTCATTGTTGTGTCAGGCCTGTATTGAGGCCGGAGCCAGGCTTGCCGAGCCTGGTGAGTTTACCAAGAGAGCCTTCTTGAACGGCCGCCTCGACCTTTCTCAAGCTGAAGCCGTGTTGGATTCAATACGCGCAAAATCCGCGGCTGGTTTAGTTGTGGCTCAGCGGCAGCTGCGAGGTGAGTTGGCGAAGGAAGTGGAAGCGGCCCGAACAGCTCTGTTGGATCTGTTGGCGCATATCGAAGCGGGGATCGATTTTGTCGAGGAAGACATTACGTTTATGAGGCAGGAAGAGCTCAGGCGGACAGTTGAAGATGCGGCAGGAATCATCCGGAGACTGGATGCCACTTTTCGAGAGGGACGACTCTTGCGAGAGGGCGCTCGAGTCGTGATTCTCGGACGACCGAACGTCGGGAAATCGAGTCTGTTAAACAAGCTTCTCAAAGAGGAGAGAGCTATCGTCACGCCGGTTCCGGGTACGACGAGAGATGTGATTGAAGAAACGATCGATCTGGAAGGGCTCCGCATTCATTTGGTCGATACGGCAGGTATTCGAGAAACCGCGGATGCGGTCGAGCAGGAAGGAATCAAGCGGAGTCTATCAGCCCAAAGGGAAGCGGACCTCCGGTTGATCGTGGTGGATGGAAGCCAGGCTTTGACTCAGGATGACCGGGAGATGATCCGGACGGCGGCAGGAGAACCACACGTCGTCGTCGTGAACAAATCGGACCTCCCCGCCGTATTTCCCGCCATGACCGTGCCGGTGGGGACGATCGTCTGCTCACTGTCGGCAAAAACGGGCATGGGGATCGACCGGCTGAAGGCTGAGATCCGCGGGCAATTGATTTCTTCCGGAGGCGATGCGGTAGAAGGAGTCGTGGTCAACAATGTGCGTCATCGAACGGCGTTACAGCGGGCGTCCCAGGCATTGCAGCAGGCCCTCCAATCGATTGAGCGGGATGTAGCCGGAGAACTCCTAGCGATCGACGTGCGGGCAGCCGCGGAAGCTCTGGGGGAAATTACCGGGGCGATAACCACCGATGAGATCCTCGATCGGGTGTTTTCGGAATTCTGCATCGGTAAATAGGAAGAGAGGACCGAACGGTGGATCGGGAATTCGAGGTCGTGGTCGTAGGAGGCGGGCATGCAGGCTGCGAGGCGGCACTGGCCGCAGCTCGCATGGGGGCGCGAACGCTCCTGCTGACGATGGATCGGGATCGCATTGCGCAGATGTCCTGTAATCCTGCGATCGGGGGAATTGCCAAGGGCCATTTGGTGAAGGAAATCGACGCCTTGGGCGGTGAGATGGCCCGTAACACTGATCGCGCCGGCATTCAGTTCCGGTTTATCAACACAAGCAAGGGGCCGGCGGTGCGGGCATTGCGCGCCCAATGCGACAAGAAAATTTATCGCGAAGCGATGCAGGAAACACTCCACCGGCAGGCGATGTTGACCATCGGCCAGGGGACCGTCGATCGGTTGCTGGCGCGCGGAGGTGCGGTCACTGGCGTGGTGACAGACGGCGGCGAGCACATTGTCGCGAAAGCCGTGATCTTAACATCAGGAACTTTCCTTAAGGGACTTATCCATATCGGGCTCAATCACTTTCCGGCCGGTCGTGCCGGCGAGGCTTCGGCTGAGCATCTCTCCGATTGCATGCGGGACTTCGGTTTCGAAGTCGGACGGCTCAAAACAGGCACTCCGCCTCGGCTGGACCGGGATACGATAGATTTTTCGGTGATGATCCCTCAGTCGGGAGATAATCCGCCGCCGCCGTTTTCCTATCGAACCGATCGAATCCGGACCCCGCAGCGGGATTGTCATTTGACGCATACGAGCGCCGCGACGCACGACATTATCAGAGAGAACCTCGACCGTTCGCCGCTGTACGGAGGGGCCATCGAGTCGATCGGTCCCCGCTATTGTCCATCGATCGAAGACAAAGTTGTTCGCTTCGCGGAAAAGCAACGGCACCAGATTTTTGTAGAACCGGAAGGTCTGGATACCCAAGAGTTTTATCCAAACGGAATTTCCACGAGCTTGCCGGTTGATGTGCAGGCTGCCATGCTCAAGACCATTCCAGGACTCGAGCAAGCAAAAATGCTCAGGCCGGGATATGCAATCGAATACGACTATTTTCCACCCAGACAATTACACGCCTCGCTCGAAACCAAGCTGGTCGAAGGTTTGTACCATGCCGGGCAAATCAACGGAACATCCGGCTATGAAGAGGCGGCTGCTCAAGGTCTTATGGCCGGCATCAATGCCGTGCTGAAATTACGAGGCAGGTCATCCCTAGTCCTGGACCGCTCACAAGCTTACATCGGCGTATTGATCGATGATCTGATTACCAAGGATGCCCGTGAACCCTATCGGATGTTTACGTCTCGAGCGGAGTACCGTTTGCTGCTCCGTCACGGAAATGCGGATCTTAGATTAACAGAAACCGGGAGAGACATCGGATTGATCCCGGATGATCTCTATGCCCGGTTTGTGAAAAAACGAGAAGCTATCACTCGCGAGATTCAACGACTGGAAAGCCTCAGACCTGGCCTGACGGACGATGTTCGTGCTCGGCTTGTGGCTGCCGGAATTCACGATGTTTCTGGTCCGTCTACCGTTGCGCAATTACTTCGTCGACAAGAAGCGGAGTACAAGACACTACTCCGGTGCTTGAGTCTAGAGCATGAGGAAGATGTCGAAATAATTGAAGAAACACAGATTCAGGTGAAGTATTCCGGCTATATTAGTCGCCAACTTCAACAGATCGCTCGTTTCAAGAAGTTTGAAAATAGATTGATACCATCCTCGTTCGATTATGATCGAATCGCTGGTTTTTCAAGAGAAGTGCGAGAGAAACTCATGATGGTTCGCCCTGGCTCAATTGGTCAGGCTTCAAGGATTTCCGGGGTTACACCTGCTGCGATCTCTCTTCTCCTCGTCGCGCTTGAAAAGAACAAGCGCGAAGCTGAGTCGGAAGCTGCTCGAGTGTCTCCATAAGTTAGATTCTGAAAGCGAAGGCCTTGACCTCTACTCCTGATTCACGTAATTGTTCCACGTGGAACATGAGCGGGAATTTCAGGATCTCCTCATTTATTCCACCCGTGGACTTGGTTTGAACCTCAATGAGAATCAGGTAGCACAATTCATGTGCTACCTATCGCAACTCATTCACTGGAACAAGACCACAAACTTGACCAGTATCACGGATCCACAAGAGATCGTGATCAAGCATTTTGTCGACTCGATAACCTCGTTGATTGCTACAACATTTCCGCCAGGAGCAAGGCTTGTCGATGTTGGAACTGGAGGCGGATTTCCTGGGGTTCCTCTGAAAATTATTCGGAACGACTTGCGTCTTACGTTGATTGAACCAAATCGGAAGAAGTGCTCGTTTCTGGCGTCCGTCATAGGAATGCTCAAGCTCAGAGAAGCGGAGATCTTCACCGGGACATTTCGGCAATATTGCGAAGGTGATCGGCCTGCCGCAGATATGATCACGGTCAGAGCGCTTCGGTTTGAGGAAATCAGAGATGATTTAGAGAGGCTTTCCCCCGCTGGTCGAATTGTTCTTTACAGAACGGAAGATCTGCAGCCGATTGATCTAAGAGGTGGTTTTGCAATCGAATCCCAGCAGTCTTTTTCACTGCCAGCAAACAGTGGTGAGCGAGTCATCTCCGTACTGTCTAAGCCTCCAGAACATTGACTGTTCCACGTGGAACATACCTGACCCAGAGTATTGACTGATGGCCAAGATCGTTGCAGTGGCAAACCAGAAGGGTGGAGTCGGCAAGACAACGACCGCTATAAATCTCGCGGCCGGGATTGCGCTGCAGGGGAAACGGGTCCTTTTAGTGGATATGGATCCACAAGGAAATGCGACAAGCGGACTCGGTATTGATCCGCGTTCTCTCCAGAGAACGATTTATAACTGCTTGATTAATTATGTGAAAGTAGATGATGCTGTACAGAAAACTGAGGTCAATGGGTTGTCACTCTTACCCGCGAATGCTGATTTAGCTGGGGCCGAAATTGAACTGGTCCACATCGAAGAACGGGAAAAGCTTCTTCGTCATTTTCTCCATGATATTGATCCGCTCTTCGATGTCATTTTTGTGGATTGTCCTCCGGCCTTAGGCATTCTGACTGTCAATGCGCTCGTCGCCGCCCGATCTGTGTTGATACCGGTTCAATGTGAATATTACGCCATGGAAGGTTTGAGCCGGCTCATCGACAGCATTGACCGCATTCAGCAGTCATTCAATCCCGGTCTTACCATCGAGGGCATTGTCTTGACAATGTACGATGCGAGGAATACCTTGGCGCGCCAGGTGGCCGACCAAGTCCGGGCGCATTTCAAAGACCGAGTCTATCAAACCGCGATTCCGCGCAACGTTACGCTCGCTGAAGCCCCCAGCTATGGGCGCCCGGTGTTGTTGTACAACGTAGCCTCTGCCGGGGCTCAATCCTATATTTCCCTAGCCAAGGAGTTTCTCAGCCATGGAGAAAAAAGCGCTCGGTAGAGGACTTGACGCGCTCCTGCCCTCGGCGAAGCCGACTTCAATGCCGGAATTGCCTGAAGTACAGCACCTTCGCATTGATGCGGTTGTTCCCAATCGCTTCCAGCCCCGGCAAGCCTTTTCACCACAGGAACTCGCGGAGTTGACGGCCTCACTCAAGCAAAGCGGGTTGCTTCAGCCGATTCTGGTCCGTCGTAAGGGTGATGGCATGTACGAACTTATCTCCGGGGAGCGCCGGTGGAGAGCTGCGAAGGACGCGGGATTGGAGACCATCCAAGCCGTCATTCGCAACTGCGGTGACGAAGAGTCCATGATCCTTGCGTTGGTTGAAAACCTTCAGCGCGAGGACCTCAACCCAATAGAAATGGCTAAGGCTTATCACCGAATGGTGACCGAGTTCGGTCTGACGCAGGACGTGATTGCCCAACGAGTCGGCTGCGAGCGTTCGTCCATCGCGAACATCGTCAGGCTGTTGAACCTCCCCGTGGAAGTGCAACAGCTCATTGCGGCGGAGCAGATTTCACTTGGGCATGCCAAGGTCATTCTAGGGCTGGCGACTCCGGCCGAGCAGCAGCGGGTGGCGCGGCTTGTCGTGGCGCGCAGTCTATCGGTTCGAGAAACGGAAAAAATACTAGAGTCCGCTGTTCTCGAAAGAAAGCGAAAGGCGAAGGAAATCAGACGGTCGCCATTATCGGATGCTGAAGCGCGCCTGCAAAAACGTCTGGGTACCAAAGTCACAATCGTCAACGGCAGGCGGGGCGGCAAAGTTATCATTCATTACTTCTCCTCCTCCGAGCTCGACGGGATTTTGGAAAACATCCTGCAGTAATCCGGCACGGATTTCTCATTCATCTCCCGATCAGGGGAAGAAAAAGGCATATTTGTTGCCAAATCTCCTGACTGGTGGCACTGTCAGTCCATACCCATCAAGGTCGCCCGCAGCATCGATTCGTGTGACGATTCAACTGAGCGATTATTTCGGGGGAGGAGTGCTCATGTGGGGACAGGATAAGCAGGATATCAAGCGTGCCACGGACGGCGAGCAGGAGGCGGGTGACTCCGAGAGCGGAGCCGCTGCAAGCAAGGAGGGAGGCGAGGATATCAGCGCCTTCGTCGGAAAGGGCGTGGAGTTCAAAGGCACGATTTCATACAGCGGCACCGTAAGGATTGACGGCTCTCTGGACGGTGAGATTCGTACCGACGGCACCCTGTTGATCGGCGAAGAAGCAGTGATTCAAGCGAAGGTTTCGGCCGGTACCATCGTCTGTAAGGGGAAAATAACCGGAGATGTGGTTGCCAAAGAGCGGGTGAAGCTCCGGGCTCCAGCAGTCGTCAACGGAAGCGTCAAGACCCCCATGCTCTCGATGGAGGATGGAGTATTGTTTAACGGCGGCCTCGAGATGAGCCAGGCCGTGCGGGAATCGCCGCAAGGTGCCACCGTGCATGCATTAGGGGGGAGCAGCGCGCCGGGAGTGAAACGGGTAAACGGCTGATTGTACAGGCGTCAGTCTTCAAGCCGGTCGCACGAGGTCGATCTATTCAAAGTCCGGGAGGCGTCTATGTGGACCCTGAAAGAGCGCAATAACCAGGTTGAACCAGACAGCGAGAATTTTACCCTCTTCGCCAAGGACGTCGAGTTCAAAGGCGTCGTCAATTTCGATGGCACAGTTCGCGTCGACGGCCGAGTGGAAGGCGAGATCCACACAACAGGAACCTTGATCGTGGGAGAAACAGCGGTGATCAGGGGGATCGTTTCAGCCGCTGTATTGATGAACAGCGGAAAGATCAATGGAACGATCACAGCAGCGGAAAAGATCAGCATTTTCAAGCCGGGCGTGCTGGTGGGTGATATTCGCACCCCCTTGATTGCCATCGAAGAAGGATCCCATTTCCACGGTATGTGCGATATGGGTCTCCAGCAATGGCCTGATGAGCCGGCCATCATGATCGCCTCGTAACGCTTGACGCGCGGCGCGACCCTCTAGCCCTTTCGTCCCCACCCCAGTACAATACCGCCACGATGGCACGTCCGGCAGTTCTTCTTGGAATGAGCGGTGGAGTGGACAGCTCCGTCGCAGCAGCGCTTTTGGTCCGCCAGGGCTATGACGTTCAAGGCGTTACCCTCCAGGTGTGGGAGCACGAAGATGAAAGCGTGTCCGCCTCCAGAAAGTGGCAAGAGCGCGGATGCTGCAAGGTCGGGATCGCCAAGTTTGTCGCGAAGACGCTGAGCATTCCCCATGAAGTCGTCGATACCAGGCAGACTTTTCGTGAGAGGGTCATCGACGATTTCCTCCAGGGGTACGGAGAAGGATCAACTCCGAATCCCTGTGTCAGGTGCAACGAGCGGGTCAAGCTGCGAAGCCTCATCGAGCTCGCGGACTCTCGCGGCATTCAGTACGTAGCTACCGGCCACTACGTTCGTAGTTGCCATGGGGGCAACGCGACGACGCTGCATCGCGCAGCCGATCCGAAGAAAGACCAAAGCTATTTTCTCTATCGACTTAATGCCGGGTGGTTGCCGCGCTTGCTCTTCCCAATAGGCGGAATGCAGAAGGCCGACGTGTGGAACGAGGCGGAATCACTGGGACTTCCGGCCGATGAGCTGAAAGAAAGCCAGGAAATATGCTTCGTAAGCCAGGGAGATTATCGGACCTTCATCGAAACAGAAATGCCGGAGGCGAAAAGGTCGGGACCTTTTGTCGATCAAGAGGGACGCTATCTGGGCCGACATGACGGCATCGCGTTCTATACTCCTGGTCAGCGGCGCGGGCTTGGAATTGCAACCGGTCGGCGGCTTTATGTTCAGCAAGTCCGGCCTTCGACGAACACCGTGGTGCTAGGATCGGAAGAGTCATTGCAGCAAAGCAGTTGCGACGTCACAGATCTGAATCTTTTCGACACCTCACTTCTTGATCGGACCAGCGAAGCTGAGGTCAAGGTTCGCTACGCCACTCCCGCTGGCGCCGCGATCCTTCAACCGGTCAATGAAACCACTCTACGTATCCACTTCCAGACCCCGCAACGGGCGTTGAGCCCTGGTCAGTCCGCGGTCTTCTACCACGGCGATCTGGTACTCGGCGGCGGAATTATCAAATCGTTTTAGGTATTCCCACTCCGGTTCCTGTATTGACAGTTCCCATCGGCCAATGCTACCTTGGCGCGCCGATTTTCGTGCGACTAGCGCGAAATCTTCTCGTTTGTCCAAAAGAGGAAAGAGCGGGCCTGGACAGTGATTAAGACAGCAGTTGCGCGACGTTACGCACAAGCACTCTTCGAGCTTCTCGATCAATCGACCATCGAAGCCACGCGGGGTACTCTCAACGGCCTCGGCCAGGCCATGAAGGATTCCGCCTCCTTGCGCCATGTCGTGGTGTCACCCGCCTTTGGCATCGACGAAAAGATCGCCGTGCTGACGGAACTGGGCGGACGACTTGGATGTCCTCCCGCGGCAAAGGCGTTCCTCGGGCAGCTCGTCAAGAAAAACCGGGTCGGATTCCTGCCGGACATTGCCGAGGCCTTTGCGAACCTGGTTGATCTGTCCAAGGGCACGCAGCAAGTGATCGTGTCATCGGCGTCACCCCTGCCTGTTACGGAGCAAGACCGCATCAAGACGCGCCTGCGCGACCAGCTGAAACGCGAGGTCGACGTGACGTTTCATACCGATGCCGGCCACCTCGCCGGTCTGCAGATCCATATCGGAAGTACGGTTGTCGACAGCACAGTTCGGGGACGTCTGAGCGCCATGCGGACAGTGCTGACGCGCGAATAGCAGCGAATAGGAGTAGCCATGCAGATTAAAGCCGACGAGATCAGCGCGATCATCAAAGAGAAAATCAAAGGCTTCGACAAGCAAGTCGACGTCAAAGAGACCGGTTCGGTCATTCAGGTCGGCGACGGCATTGCCAAAGTTTATGGTCTGGACGGCGCCATGGCCGGAGAAATGCTGGAATTTCCCGGCGGCCTCTATGGCATTGCGCTCAATCTTGAAGAGGACAACGTCGGCGCCGTGTTGATGGGCGATGATGTCGGAATCAAGGAAGGCGATCCGGTCAAGCGAACGGGCCGCATCGCAGAGATTCCGGTCGGTGAAGCCCTCGTTGGGCGTGTGGTCAACGCGATCGGGCAGCCCATCGACGGCAAGGGGCCAATCAAGTCTCAGCACTCCTCCCGCATCGAAGTTGTGGCGCCCGGTGTGAATACCCGCCAGTCGGTCCGCGAACCGTTGCAGACCGGTATTAAGGCCATCGATGCGATGATACCCATCGGCCGCGGGCAGCGCGAGTTGATCATCGGCGACCGTCAAACCGGCAAGACCGCCATCGCCGTCGATACGATCATCAATCAGAAGGGCCTCGGCGTCTTTTGTATTTACGTCGCCGTCGGACAGAAACGTTCGACGGTCGCCCGTGTCGTGAAGACGCTTGAGGAGAATCATGCGATGGAATACAGCATGGTCGTCTCCGCGAGCGCGAGCGATCCGGCTCCGATGCAGTTCTTGGCGCCGTTCTCAGGAGCCGCCATCGGCGAGTACTTCCGCGACAACGGCAAGCACGCCTTGATCGTGTACGACGATCTGTCGAAACATGCGGTCGCGTATCGCCAGTTGTCCTTGTTGCTTCGCAGGCCGCCGGGTCGCGAGGCGTACCCCGGCGACGTGTTCTATCTGCACTCTCGTTTGCTCGAGCGTGCGGCGAAGCTCAGCGACAAACTCGGGGGCGGCAGCCTCACCGCGCTTCCGATCATTGAGACGCAAGCGGGGGACGTTTCCGCATACATTCCGACGAACGTGATCTCGATCACCGACGGTCAGATTTATCTCGGCAGCGATCTGTTCTATTCCGGTATTCGTCCCGCGATCAACGTCGGGCTCTCCGTGTCACGAGTCGGCGGATCGGCGCAGATCAAAACGATGAAGCAGGTGGCCGGGACGCTCCGCCTGGACCTCGCGCAGTATCGGGAGATGGCGGCGTTCGCGCAGTTCGGCAGCGAGCTCGACAAGGCCACGCAGATGCAGCTTGCCCGCGGTGTGCGCATGGTGGAGTTGCTCAAGCAGGGCCAGTACAAACCGATGCCAGTCGGGGACCAGGTCCTGTCTATTCATGCGGGAGTGAACGGATTTCTGGACGATGTGCCGGTCGACAAGGTGCAGCAATTCGAGGCCGACTACCTCCACTATGTCCAACAACATCATCCCGATCTGAAGAAAGAAGTGACCAGCATCGGGAAGATCGACGATAAGGTCGGAGGAAGGCTTAAGGAGATTCTCACGACGTTCAAGCAGAAGATGGGATACGGGACGAAAGCCTGAATAACGTCAACCGCCAACCGTCAATGGTCAATCGTAAAAACTGACGATTGACCATTGACTCTGAACGGTTGACGTAGCACCTAACCATGCCAAGTTTACAAAGCCTGCGCCGCAAAATCTCGGCGTTCAAGAATACCCAGAAGATCACCAAGGCCATGAAGATGGTGGCCGCGGCGAAGCTCAAGCGGTCACAGGATCGCATCCTGGCGGCACGTCCCTACGCGCTCAAGATGCGCGGGGTGCTCGGCAATCTGAGCCAGCGCGTGAATCGCTCGGCCCATCCCCTGCTGCAGAAGCGCGACGGGAAAAAGGTCGAGATTCTCGTCGTCACCAGCGATCGTGGACTCTGCGGCGGGTTCAACGGGAATATTGTCCGAAAGAGCGCCGATTTTGTTCGGCAATGTGAAGCCCGCAGCCTTCAAGTAAATCTCAGCATTGTCGGACGCAAAGGCCGCGATTACTTCCGCCGCCGGACGTGGCCAATCCGTCAAGAATGGACCGGTGTGTTCGACAAGCTCAGTTTTGAGCATGCCATCGACATCGGCGGTGACCTGACCGATAACTTCGTGAAGGGGACGTTCGACGAGCTCTACGTCGTGTACAACGAATTCAAGTCGGCGATCCAACAACGCGTCATCGTCGAGAAACTGTTCCCCATCGATGCGGCAGCTGAGTTCGGCTCCGTGCAGGCGGAGGGTACCACCGGTGGTAGTTATCTCTATGAACCGGACGAAACCGAACTCTTGAACGTGCTCGTTCCCAAGCATTTTCAGATTCAAGCCTATCGCATTCTCTTGGAGTCGGCGGCAGCGGAACATGGCGCCCGCATGGCCGCCATGGACGGGGCTACGCGCAATGCCGGACAGCTCATTAAGAAAGTTACACTCTATTACAACAAGACCAGGCAGGCTGCGATTACGAAAGAACTGATGGATATCGTCGGCGGCGCGGAGGCATTGAAATGAGTCGGGCAAGCGGCGAGTGGCAAGCGGCAAGGGGGAAGAACTTCTTGCCTCTAGCCACCAACCACTCGCCTCTGGCCTACGAGCAGGTGGAAAGGAGCGAGTCGTGAGCACAGGCAAAGTCATTCAAGTCATCGGACCGGTGGTGGACGTAGAATTTCCTCCAGGCCATCTCCCGAACATCTACAACGCCCTGAAGGTCAATCAGGAAGAAAACAAGGCTGCGGGCAAGCCGGCTGTGCGGATTACGCTGGAAGTTGCCTCGCATCTTGGAGAAAATCGGGTCCGTGGAATCGCCATGTCCACGACCGACGGGCTCACGCGTGGAATGGATGTCCAGGACACCGGCGCGGCGATCTCCGTGCCGGTCGGTCGTGAGACGCTTGGCCGGCTTATCAACGTGCTCGGCGAACCGGTTGATGAAAAGGGCCCGCTCAAGACAAAGAAGGCGTATCCTATTCACCGCCCCGCGCCCAAACTCGAAGATCAAGACACCAAGACCGAAGTGCTCGAAACCGGTATCAAAGTCGTGGACCTGCTCGAGCCATACAGCAAGGGCGGTAAGGTCGGCCTCTTCGGCGGCGCCGGTGTCGGTAAGACCGTCATCATCATGGAGCTCATCAACAACATCGCCCTCCATCATGGAGGCTTCTCCGTCTTTGCAGGCGTCGGTGAGCGGACACGCGAAGGTAACGACCTCTGGCACGAAATGCAGGAATCGAAGGTCATCGACCCCGACGACTTCACCAAGTCCAAAGCCGCACTGGTCTATGGTCAGATGAACGAGCCACCGGGTGCCCGGCTTCGCGTCGGCCTGACCGGCCTCACCGTAGCGGAATACTTCCGTGACGAAGAAAACCAGGACGTATTGCTCTTTGTCGATAATATATTCCGGTTCACCCAAGCTGGTTCTGAAGTGTCCGCGTTGCTCGGTCGCATGCCGTCTGCCGTCGGCTATCAACCGAACCTCTCGACCGAGATGGGCGCGCTGCAAGAGCGTATTACTTCGACCAAGCGGGGATCGATTACGTCGGTACAAGCCATCTATGTGCCGGCGGACGATCTGACCGATCCCGCCCCTGCGACGGCCTTCGCCCACCTGGACGCCACAACCGTGTTGTCACGGCAATTGGCTGAATTGGGAATCTATCCGGCCGTCGATCCTCTCGACTCGACCTCCCGTATTCTGGATCCACAGGTGATCGGCGAGGAACATTACAAGGTCGCGCGCGGCGTCCAGTCGGTATTGCAGCGCTATAAGGATTTGCAAGACATCATCGCCATTCTCGGCATGGATGAATTGTCGGAAGACGACAAGATGGTGGTGGCCCGCGCCCGCAAGATTCAACGCTTCCTCTCGCAGCCTTTCCATGTCGCTGAAGCGTTCACCGGCGCACCGGGTAAGTACGTGAAGCTGAAGGACACGGTTCGCAGCTTCAAGGAAATTCTCGACGGCAAGTACGACCACCTGCCGGAGCAGGCTTTCTATATGGTCGGGCCGATCGAAGAAGTAATTGCGAAGGCGGAAAAGATGGGAGTGAAGGTTTAGAGAACTGGATAAGCAGATGGCTGGAAAAATTCTCTTAGAAGTCGTGACGCCGGAGAAGCAGCTGCTGAGCCAGCAGGTTGACGAGGTCATCGCGCCCGGCGCCGAGGGCGAGTTCGGAGTGTTGCCGGGCCATTGCCATTTCCTCTCGACGTTACGTATTGGCGAGCTTCGCTATCGCGTCGGCGATCAGATGAACCACATGGCCGTTCTTTGGGGCTACGCCGAAGTCACGCCGAATAGAGTCACCATCATGGCTGAGATTGCTGAAAAGGCCGAAGACATCGATGTGGGCCGTGCTCAAGCCGCGGTCGAGAAGGCAGAGCAGCGATTGAAAGCCGGCGGCCTTCCATCAGAGCTCAAAGAGGCCGAGATTAGTCTAGAAAAAGCCCGCCTGCGCAAGAAGATCGCCGAACGCACCAGTCAGACTGGTCGGATCTAATTCCTCTCCAGCGTAGCTCGTCACGGATTCTACCTCGAAATGTCCCACTCGGCTGTCGCCCGGCGGAAGCATTGGGACTACGGGACAGTGAACAGGGCTCACGAAGAAAGATTATCAGCGCTGTTGGAAGATGATCTTGTGTCCTTCGGCAGAGATTCCAGCAGCCGATCGGACCATTTCGACGGCAGCTTTTCCACGGAGTCGTATATTCTGGATTGCCACCAGGAGGAGATCTCGGCAAGGTCTTCTTTCTCAAATCGATGTTCGACGATGTCGAAGGTATCATGCCGATAGAGCACGACATCGATAGGATATTCGACGCTGGTCGAGCTGGTGCGCGTGGCGTCGAAGGCGAGAAATCCGACCTTCATGGCCAGGTCCATGCTGGAGTGGTACCGCAGTACGCGATCGAGCAGCGGTTTGCCGTACCCTGATTCGCCGATAATGCAGTAAGGGGTTCCTTCGCTGACCTCGACCCAGTTTCCCTGCGGATAGATAAGGTACAGCTTATGTTCTTGGTCGTTCTCCAACTGTCCGCCGACCAGGGCGTGGAGATTGAAGGTCAGACCCGCCTTATCGAGCGCCTCCTTGTCCTCTTGTGCGACCCGCCGGATCTGCGTGGCGAACACATTGACGGCTTTGAACAGCTTATCGAAGGTCTGATCGCTTTCGGTGATGGCTTCGTCGAAATACGTCACGGCTTTGTCTCGAACGGAGCGCAGTCCCGAAGTCATAAGAAACATCGAATGCCGTCCATGCTGATGGATGGAGACCTTTCTGGCCGTGATGCACTCCACGCCAGTCGTGACCCTCGTATCGGCGATGCCGACAAGCCCGTCCTCAACCTTCATGCCTAAACAAAAGGTCATTGTGCCTCCGCTGTCGGGATTGTACTGTGAATTGGTCGTGGAGCAAAGAAGGTTTCGAAAATAGCCTCGCCGACACCGTTCAACTGCTCTTGAAGATGATCCAAGAATTCGTGCAGGCCGTCGGCGACGCATTCCTCCAGATCGCCGAAGTCCAACTGCGCGCGCAATCGGCCCAGGCGTTTCTCGGCTTGGTTCTGGTAAGACCCGTGCTCGGATCCGGAAATGGCGTGCAGTGAGTCCTCGCTCTTGATGAGGCAGTATCGAATGGCGCGTGGAAACGTCGAGTCGAGGATCAGGAACGTACTCACGTCGTCCGGCGAGATACGGCCAAAGCGCTTATAGTACATTTCGAGGGCGCTCGCGGATTTCAGGAGAGCCGACCATTGAATAATATCGAACGGTGTCCCGACCTCGGCCACGGTCGGCAAGAGCATGAAATATTTCACATCGAGAATGCGGGAAGTCTTGTCCGCGCGTTCCAGTAAGCGGCCGAGGCGCGCAAAGTGCCAGCCTTCCCCATGCGACATGGTGGCATCGCTAATCCCCAGAAAGAGATGACTGTTTGCCTTGACCTCCGCCAGGAACGCGTGGAGGTTCTGGCTGGACAGCCCCCGAGAGACGGCTTCTCTGACCATTAAATGGAACCGGTTGACCTGCTCCCACATGTCGGTGGAAATGACTTCCCGGACTGATCGGGCATTCTCCCGCGCGGCCACAAGGCAGGACAGGATGGAATTGGGATTTGCGGCATCGGAGGAAAGGAATTGAATCACAGCGTCCTTTGTCGCTTTCCCGTGACGGCTCGCGAAGCTCTCATGATCACCCGTGGTGGCCACCAGCGGTTCCCATTGTTCTGCGGTTCCTCTGGGAAGGTCGAGGCTGAGGTTCAAGTTGACTTCGATGAAGCGCGCGTAGTTCTCCGCCCGTTCGACATAGCGGTTTAACCAATAGATGGAACTTGCCACGCGGCTCAGCATCGACGACCAGGCATTACTTGATCATGAGAGAACCCACGTGTCCTTGTTGCCTCCCCCCTGAGAGGAATTCACCACAAGAGACCCCTTTCTCAATGCCACGCGAGTCATCCCTCCCGGTAGCACGTAGATATCCCGGCCATACAGGACATATGGGCGCAGATCGACATGCCGCCCTTCTAAATGGTCCTCGACCAAGGTGGGCACCCGCGAGAGCGCGAGGGTCGGTTGGGCAATATAGTTGCGGGGGTCGGCCTCAATGCGTTTGGCACAATCCGCTCGCTCCTGCTTCGAAGCCTGCGGGCCGATCATCATCCCGTACCCCCCGGCTTCGTTCGTGGCTTTCACGACCAGTTGATCCAAATGCTCCAAGACGTAGGCTCGATCGCGCCTTTCCGAACAGAGGTAGGTGGGGACATTCTGGAGTATCGGTTCCTCCGCCAGGTAATAATTGATGATTTTCGGGACGTAGGCATAGACCGCCTTGTCGTCTGAAACCCCCGTGCCTGGCGCATTGACGAGCGCCACTCTGCCTTTTTGATACGATTCCATGAGACCTGGGACACCGAGCACGGAATCACGGCGGAACACGAGCGGATCCAAATAGTCGTCATTGATTCGCCGATAGATGACGTCCACGCGCTGAGATCCCTTGGTGGTGCGCATGTGGACGTAGCCGTCCATAACTACGAGATCATTGGCTTCGACCAATTCCACCCCCATCTTTTGCGCGAGCAAGGAATGTTCGTAATAGGCCGAATTGAAAATTCCGGGAGTGAGAATCACGACGGTCGGATCGGGAAGATCTGACAGATACCGGAGCGTTTCCAGGAGATGGCTCGGATAGCCATCAACCGGCCGGACGCGATACGCGTCGAACAACTCAGGAAACGTCCGCTTCATGACCTGTCTGGCCTCCAACACATAGGCCACTCCGGACGGGCATCGCATGTTGTCTTCAAGAACATAGTACCGGCCGTCACCTATTCGGATCAGATCGATTCCGGCAATGTGGCACCAGATGCCGCGGGGCGGGTTGAGACCCCAGCAGGCCTTCAAAAACCCTTTGCTGGAATAGATGAGTTCACCGGGAACCACCCCGTCTTTCAGGATCTTCTGCTCGTGGTACACATCGTCGATAAACAGATTCAAGGCGCGGAGGCGCTGACGGAGCCCTGATTCGATGTGTTCCCAATCCGATGGCTCGACAATCCGGGGCACGATGTCGAAGGGAAAGATCTGCTCATGGCCGTCGTCACTGCCGTAGACGCCAAATGTCATCCCCATATTGAGAATGACACGCTCCGCCGCCTGTTGGCGCTTCTTGAGTTCTCCTTCCGACAACGAGGCAAACTTTCTCAGCAGGAGGGCACTACCGGGCCGTGGTTGGCCGGTCCCCTCATACAACTCGTCGTAGAACTCCCCCGGGTCGTACTGTGAGAATTTCATGAAAGCGCCCTCGTATCCTGGGCGGCCACCCTAGCAGAACATCTTCTTGGCTTCGACAGTTCCGTCGAGACAGAAGCGGAAGAGGCCCCTCGTTACTTTCCCAATGGAATCTCGATCACCAATCCTCCCATCACATCTCGCATTTTGAAATCTCTCTTCGGACTTCCAGGGTGCGCATTGTGGCAGCCGATGCAGGCTTGGCTGATGGCGTAATCGGCGTAGATTGCTTGAAAGTAGGCTTGGTTGTCCACAGTGACGGTGCCCGTGGCCGACCGCTCTGGATGCTCCTGCACGGCTTCCAGGCCCTTCTTCTCCGATTCACTGTAGGGGGCGTTGTGCGGATTGATCGGCCAAAGGCTGATGAGGCGGTAACGCACCCTGGCGCCGGTCTTGGCCGCCAGATCACTCGATTCCATCAGGAACTGAGCCGGGAGAGGCAGGACGTTCTTTTGCGAGCGCCAGTTCTCTGCTGCCACGGTTCCTCCCTCCTTCTGGAATCGCTCAACGACATGAACGGTATAAAAGGTCCGGTCCGCTTCGATAACGGCATGGATGTAGTCGGCGACAGTCTCGGGCGGAATGCCTTCTCGATCCGATGCCCCGGAGCGTTCTGCGAGGAGAAGGCTTAGGGTCAGGATTGCACTTGCGATCAGGCGAATGCCACTCATGGCGGGACCTCCTCATGAAGATTGGGACCAGCCTCGCGTCCGTAGCATAATCCCCTTCTAGCAAGGAGGCAAACTCCCGTAATCACCGATTGCATTTGACAGAATCTCTCTAGTAGCGTGGGCATGACATGATTACCGAATTCATCATCACCTCCGGGGAGCAACCGAAGCGTCTGGATGTGTTTCTCGTCAACCGGGAACGGGACATCTCCAGATCTGCCTTGCAGCGCTTGATCGAGCATGGCCGCATCCGCATCAACGATCAGCTCGTCAAGCCGAGCCAGAAGATCAAGCCGGGAGACAAGATTACGATGGATGTGCCGAAGGCCGAGCCGCTTGAGCTCAAGGGCGAGGCGATACCTCTGGAGATACTCTTTGAAGACGACCATCTGCTGGTATTGAACAAACCGGCCGGGATCGTTGTCCATCCCGCGCCGGGGAATTGGTCAGGGACGCTGGTGAACGCGCTCCTCCATCACTTCCAAACGTCGGGAGGTACGATCTCGACGATCGGTGGCAAGGAACGGCCCGGCCTTGTCCATCGGCTCGATAAGGAAACGTCGGGAGTGATGGTCATTGCCAAAACCGATCAGGCCCATCGGCACCTCGCGGCCCAATTCAAGCAGCACACGATCACCCGCGTGTATGAAGCCCTAATTTGGGGAACCCCGAAGAAAGGCCATGGGCTTATTCAGCTGGCCATCGGGCGCGATTCGAAAGAACGGAAGAAGTTCTCCGCTCGCACCGCTCGACCCAAAGCATCCGAGACCGAATACGAGGTTGATCATCGATTCGGCAGGCTCGCCGCCCATGTTCTGCTTTATCCGAGAACCGGTCGCACCCATCAACTCCGTGTACATCTGGCTTCGCTCGGCCACCCCATTCTGGGCGATCCTGCCTATGGCGGTCGAAAAGTGTGCGAGGTGAACGGGCACGAGATTCCACGAGTGATGCTCCATGCCAAGACATTGGGCTTTCATCATCCGTCGACCGGGGAAATGCAGCAATACGCAATGCCCTCCCCGTCCGACATGGAGCAAGTGATGTGGGAGCTTGACCACATGATCCAACGGAAGTGCGCGGGGGAAACTTGACAGGTGTCCCCGCACTCGATTAGGACGATCTCATGCTGACGGCGGATGTGCTCGATACGGTCGGAGGGCTGACGGCGCAATTGAAAACCTACGCGGCCAAGTTGCCGTCGATCGTGCACCTGGCGGCGGTGCCGACCGGCATCAAGCCAAAATTTGAAGCGATTGAGGAGTACGAGAATATCGTGTCGCGATTCCGCAATCAGAGCTCCGGTACGGCCTACAAGGGGTTGAACGAGTCATTGATCGAATCATTGGAGGCGTTCGAAGTCGGCAAATTGCTCGGTTCAGTGCAGCCCCTGCTGGCCGTGTTGGATCACCTCGAGCGAATGCAACGGGACAAGGAAATCGACGTGGGGCGAGCGGATGAGAAACGAATCTCCGAGTATCGTGCGGTGCTCCACAAGATTCTGCCGGGAAACAAACCGGAACTGGATGGCGCGGGGCGAGGTATGTGAGGTTCTGAGTTCGAGGGTGAGAACTCTGAGTTGTCCAAGGACCCCCCCGGCCAAGAACTCAGATCTCGAAACTGTTGGGAGCAGGTCAGTGTCCCATCTTGGGACCCGCGGCGTTGGCGCCTTCGGAGACCAATTTGAAACGGACGGTCGATCCACAGTGCGGACATTTTGCACGAACCGCCTCTTCGTCGAGCAGTTCGTAGTCGTTCTCCCTCAACCACATAAGTTGGAAGCACTTCGGGCAGCTACGGACTTGCGTTGGCATGCGATTCCTCGTACACTAGGGCTGTCATTCCAATCGCTTGCGAGGGGATACTGTAGTACAAGATGCCTCCTGCCCTCAAGACCGCCGTCATTTTTTCTGAAAAGAAAGAGCTTCAGCCGGAGCAACTCCTCAAGCTTTTCCATCAAGCTCCCTGGGCCAAAGAACGGACGCTGGAGGATGCTCGTGAAATGCTCCGACATACGGACGTAGCGCTCTGCGCGTGGGATGGCGATCAGTTGGTCGGGTTCGGGCGAGTGTTGACGGACTTTGTCTATCGCGCCACGATCTGGGATGTTATCGTCGACAAGACCTATCAAAAGCAGGGCATCGGGACAGACATCGTCCAGCGCATTCTTCACCATCCCCGGCTGAAGCGGGTTGAACTCTTCTGGCTCTGTACGCGGCGGCCGTGGTTCTACGAAAAACTGGGGTTCAGTTCAAAGGAACAGACCGGCATGGTCTGGAGTCGATCGAAACGCACTCGGCAGGAGTAATTCCTCTTCGAGAACGACCGTACCGTGAGACTCCCTCAAGCGGGAATCCCACGGCATGCTTCCCCCAATCAAAAGAACAGTTTCACGCCGACCAGAAAGCCGAACGACGAAGCGTTCCAGTCGTTGTCTCGCACTCCGTTAACCGTGGCATGTCCGTCGTTCCGCTTATACGCCATTTCGGTGTTGAGGGCGAATTGTTTGGTCATCATCCAGTCGGCCCCCCATCCTAAACGCCAGGCGAATGTATTACTCGGGGAAATGGTCGTTCCTCTGATCGAATTGCTTTCACCGAAGCTGTTGACGTTCACACCGAAACTCATATTGACATAGGGGCTGATGGGGCCCCATCGCACCGGACGGACCTCAATAGTGGGCAATACCGACACGGTGTCCTGGTGCCCCAAGTCGAGGCCGGGACGCTCCTGGTTCATTCCATGCCGCTCCCACTCCAGCATCAGGCCAATCAGAAACCATCTGTTGAGACTGTACATCGCCTGAAAATTGACGAGCGATCCCACGTCCGTCGAAGAATTGGCCGTCACCTGCTGGGTGACCGGAGCAAAGCCCGCGCGCATCCCTAACACGAATTTCCCCGGGTCGATTCCTCCATTCTCCGTCTTCCACTCCTCCGCAAAACCTTGACCGAGACCAAATCCGAAGACCAGCAAGCCGACGAAACAGAAACTGGCGAGATAACGCCCGACGCTCACACCACTCATAGGTTCCTCCTCTGAGGCAGTAAACATGATGGGAATCTAAAGATTTTCTCTCAATATGGCAAGTTCGATACCTCTGAAGAAGCTCAAATGCGTCCAGTCACGAGTCCAGGAATCGCCGCAATGACTGAGGATCCGGCATTCCTGAAAGTTCCGAAATCCTCGAATCGTCCAATTTCCCGCTTCGTTGCGTCACGACGAACACACTACTGTATCATTAGGCCTACAGGTGATTCCCGGCCATCTGGGAGCGATGGGACGCGCAACAGGTTCCAATTCGGTCAGCTACCTCACTGCCAGAGCCTGGCGCTCCCTCTTTGGGGAGAGAAGAACGGATAGGAAGAACAACGCGGTGGAAAGCAGAACGATAGCCGGGCCTGAAGGAATATCCCAGAAGGATGAAATGAGCACTCCGCTAATGGAACAGATCACTCCGATGAGGACCGCATACCAAGTCAAGGTCGACAGGCTGTGAGTCAACTGGTAGGCCGTCGAGGCAGGAACCAGAATCATCGCAAACACGAGAATCGCTCCGACCGTTTTAAGCGACACGACGACGGTTAAGGCAATCAGGGCCAGCAGCAGAAAGAAAATGCGTCGAGCCGGCACCCCGGACGCTTCAGCCATTTCCTGATCGAAGGCGATAAAATAGAGCTCTTTGGAAAAGAGTAGAATCGTTCCAATGACGAGAACGCTCAGCGCGCCGATCACGCTCAGTTCTTCCGATGTCACCGAAAGGACATTCCCGAAAAGATATCCATAGACCTCGGCATTATAGGATTTCATCAGGCCGATGAACAAAATAGCCAGCGCCATCGTGGTTGTATAGAGGATCCCGATCGACACGTCGAGCTTCATGCGACCACGCTCTTCGACCCAGCCGGTGATCCACACCGTGGCAAGACCGAAGAGAATGGCCAGAGCCAAGGGAGGCCAACCCACCAGATAACCAAGCGCGACCCCGGCAAATGCCGCATGCGCGGTTCCTGCCCCGACAAACGCCAGCCCCCGCAGCACGACAAATACGCCAATGACGGAGCAGAGTCCTCCGACCAGCGCCGCGGCGAGGAGAGAGCGTTGCATGAAGTCATAGATGAGGAGGTCAAGCATGCTGCGGCATGTCCCTAATGGTGGTGATAGTCCTCAACGATGATGGTGTCGCGCTCGGTGATCACGAGGTCTTTGCCGTACACTTGCCGCAAGATGTCAGGCTTCAAGACGTCTGCAGGTGGTCCAAAGGCGAAGAGGCGGGTTTTCAGAAGGATCAGCCGATCCACTCGCGAGCGAATCATATTAATGTCGTGTGTGATCAGGAGCACGATGAGGCCGAGTTCTTCATGCAGCTGCTGCACAAGATCGACGACACTGTGTTGAGTAGTGATATCAAGACCGGTCGTCGGTTCGTCCAATAGAAGAACTTGAGGCTGTTGCGCGAGGGCTCTGGCAATGAAAACCCGTTGTTGTTGCCCGCCCGAAAGCTGCCCCAGCGCCGTGTTTTGGTGTCCCTCCATCCCAACATGGGCGAGTGCGTTAGCGGCGATCTCGCGATCCCGTTTTGATGGCCGCCTGAACAGACCGAGCGCGCCGTAGCGACCCATCATGACGGTTTCGAGGACTGTAACAGGAAAATTCCGATCGACAACGCCTTTCTGCGGAAGGTAGCCGATCCTGGCCCGATGGTGGCATCGCAATTCATCACAGGAACAGTCAAAGATTCTCAAATGTCCCGAGAGCGGAGGCATAAGTCCCAATACGGCGCGACAGAGGGTGGTTTTCCCCGATCCATTCGGGCCTATCACTCCGACGAACTCCCCCGCATTGATGTCGAGCGAGATGTCTTGAAGGGCGATTACGCCGGGAAAGCCGAAACTAGCCTGATCGAAATGAATGATGGGATGCGCAGGATGTGACACTCTGTGCGGATCTCCGTTGCAAAGGTCCAAGAGCGAATGCCGCTTTGTTATGCGGCATCCAGCGCATTGACCAATTGGAGCACATTATAGCGCAGCATGTCGAGGTAGGTGTCCGTTCCGGGCAGCCCTCCGGGCAGAGTCGTCAGCACGACGACACGGGCTCCGGTTTCCTTGGCCAAGAGTTCAGGGAGTCTCTGACTCAGTTGAATCTCCGAAACCACCACTCTGATCTTCTGCTTCTTCATCACGCGAACCAGCTCTTGGATATGGCGGGCGGATGGCTCACTGCCGGATTGCAACTGAATGGTGCCGACAATCTCAAACCCAAACCTCCTGGAAAAATATGGCCATGCAGGGTGGTGAGCGATGAAACGCCGATCGGTCAAAGCTCTTGCCCGGTCAGTCAAGTCCGTGCGCAATTGGTCAAGCCGTCTGAGGTACGCCGCCTGATTGTCACGATAGTCGCGGGCGTGGATTGGATCTGCCTCGATCAACGCTTCCGTAATGTGGCGCATGATGGTGACCGCGTTCTCAGGGTCAAGCCAGACATGCGGGTTGCCTCGTTCCCTTACCCTGTCGGTACTGTGCTGGTCATCATGCATCTCGACGTCGCCGATCAGGCCGATGCCCCTTGAAGTCGTGATAACCCGCAGAGACGGGCTTCCCGCATTCTTCACGAGCGATGAGACCCAGACTTCCAGTCCGATCCCCACTTCAAACAAGAGCCGGGCTTTTCGAACTGCGATCAAGTCGCTCGGCTTCGGAGAATAGGTATGCTCGTTTTCATAGCCTTTTAGGAGCGAGGTGACCTGGATATGTGATCCTCCCACCTGCTCAGCAAGATCCTTGAGAACCGGAATGGTCACCACGACATGCATCGGCTCTTGCGGTGCGGACGCCCAGCTCAATCCGGGGAGCATGATGAGGCACAGACTGAGAACCCGTGAGAACCTTCGTGATCGGGATGTTCTGCGCTGCATGGGGTGGGGACCGTAACATCGAGAATCTTCGATGTCAACGCGACCTTCCCGCACGCAACGCCAGATCGTTCGAGCAAGCTTGACCCGCAGACAGAGTTCCATTAGCGTAGCGGCGCGGCAGAGGAGGACTCAGGCATGAAAGTGGTGGGACTGATGTCCGGAACGTCCGGCGACGGAGTGGACGCGGCCTTGGTTGAAATAACCGGTCGCAACAAATCGTTACGGGCGCACACTCTTGCCGCGCAAACTCTTGCCTATCCTCGAACGCTGCAGCAGCGAATCGTGACCGCTTCGGTTTCCGGGACTGTCGGAGAAATCTGCCATCTCAATGCGTTGTTGGGTGAATGGTTCGCCGATGCCGCCTTGCAAGTCATTCGTCGGGCCAAGCTCCGGCCGACCGATATCGCGCTCATCGGGTCCCACGGGCAAACCGTCCATCATCTTCCGCATGGGATTCAGGCGCCGGGCGTAGGAGCGATACGTTCGACCCTACAAATTGCCGAGCCGGCGGTTATCGCCGAACGGACGGGCATTACGACGATCGGTAATTTTCGCGCTCGCGACATTGCTGCGGGCGGACAAGGCGCTCCCCTCACTCCGGCGGCCCATGCACTGCTGCTTAAGCATCCGAAGCGCGCGAGACTCGTGGTCAACCTTGGAGGTATCAGCAATGTGACCTATGTACCCCGAGGCGGAAGTGAGGAAGGAGTTGTGGCGTTCGATACCGGTCCCGCGAATATGGTCCTCGATGGCCTCGTCAGCCGCCTAACCGGCGGGCGTTTCTTGATGGATCGAGACGGCAAGATGGCCTCAAGGGGCAAAGCGGATACGAGACTCCTCGGCAAGCTGCTGGCTCATCCATTTCTCTCCAAACGACCTCCCAAATCGACAGGGAGGGAAGAGTTCGGACCGGCCCTCGTTGACGAACTAATCAGGGCGCAGCACCAACAGAAGTTATCGATGGAGGATTTGCTCGCCACCTGCAGCATGTGGACAGCCAAGGCGGTCGGGACGTCACGCCGATGGATTAGGGGCCATGTCGATGAGGTGGTTGTCGGAGGAGGCGGCGTTCGCAACCGTGTGATCATGGGGCATCTCTCGTCCGTCTTTTCTCCGGTACCGGTGACCACGTTCGATGCGCTGGGATGGGACAGCAAGGCATTTGAGGCGGTAGCCTTTGCCTTGCTGGCTTACCAAACGGCATTGGGGCGATGGGGGAATCTTCCGGCCGTGACCGGAGCCACTCATCCAGTTATCCTTGGCGCCGTCGTACCGGCGGGTCCTCACTGGATCAAACGATTTCACACGTGAGCGATTGGGATGGATCATGCTCTCAGCTGGATCGGTCTTGCGGCGATAGGCTTGATTGTTTGGAAACTGATTGCCAGAGTATGGGAAAAGACCAATCAGAAAGGTTTGTTTGCGCTTCCGCCGGATGTGATGCTGGAACCTCAGCCGTTTCTCACCGATAACGAACTGCTCCTGTACAATCTCATTCGGATGGCCGTCCAGGATCATTATCTCGTTTTTGCGCGGGTCCCGTTGTTGCGCGTTATTCGTGTTGAAGCCCAAGGCAGGTCCCGGCTTAACACGCTGCGTCGTTTAGCGCTCAAGTATCTGGATTTTGTTCTGGTCCATCCCGGATCTCGGGTGGTTGAACAGGTGGTCCAGGTCGACGAAACATCGGACGAGGATACAGGAGAAACGGCGAAACGACGAGAGATTCAGACCATCGTGCAGTCAGCCGGCATCAGAATGACCACCCTCAAGTTGGATTGCAGGTATACCGTCCAACAACTCGAGGAGATTTTAGGAGTCGGCGCTCTCGAGTGAGGGGAGATATTTCCCCGCAGTAACCGGAGTTATTCAGGCAGCTGGGATGAAGCTTCTCTTCGCGTAGGATCCGCTTCGATGGCCTTCCTGGCCGATTCGGCCTCGAGACTGTCGGGGTATTCATCGATGACCCGCTCGTACATCATTCGTGCTTTTTCGTGATCTTTGAGCCTGGTATAGGTTTGTCCGATCTTCAATGTCGAAGCCGCTAGTTTGGGGCTTAGCGGATAATACGATACGACATTGTAAAAGGCTTTTAGCGCGTCCTTGTAGCGTCCCATCCGGTACTGACATTCTCCGACCCAGTATTGTGCATTGGCGGCGAGTGACGTTTGGCCGTGAAGCTCGAGGAACAGTCGAAATCCTGCAAGCGCCGCTTCATAGTCTCGGTGTTTGAATTCTTCCATTACACGGTCGTACAAATGACGCGACGTGTCCTGAACCTGTGCCGGTGTGGCATATGCCGATGGCGCCGCGAGGCTTAATGACAGCGCGAGGGCTGAAACCCAGGCAGTGTGCGGTCGCTGTTGCATCATGGGGATCCCTCCGAATCTGGCGCGTCTTGTCTCATGCTGCCTGCGAAGATCGCAATCGTCATGCCAGGAGTCGAGGAGCCCAGGCCTGAAAAAACAGCGGAAATCCGAGAGTTTGATATGGGATCGGTGATTGAGGTTCTCGTGGAGGCTCTGTAAGCTGCAAACAGATTTGTACGATCTCACTTAGTGTGCCAGCTTGACAGAATCGAAAAAGCCGTTCTCCTCCCATGATGCCGGTTCAACTCGAGGATTGGAGCATCGGCACTCTCTTCGAGCATAAGGTGCGTTTCGAACGGCTGGAAATCGACAGAGCAATGACTTCCTCCGGGGACAGTCAAGTCATGCAGGACCCTCCGTCCAATCCGCTCGGCGGCAGGACGCTGATCGTGGATTGGCAGAACTCAAACGCCTATCCGAGCCCCAGCGCGGCTCTCAAGGAGGCGGCAGAGCAAGACCAGATCTTCATTCGCCCAGGAATTTATGAGGACAAGGTTTTTGTGGCCGAACGGCCGATCTTCCTGATCGGTGCCGGTCGCGATGTGGTTCAGATCTTTTCTCGTCGTGGCGGGCCGCTGTATCTACAACAGGTCAAGAGCGGTCGAATTTCCGGTATTACATTCCGCTATGTCGGGAGCGATCAACACTCCGCAATAAATCTTCTCGACTCCACCTGCACCGTAACGCAATGTCGAGTCATGGAGGGCGTTCTGTCCGGCGTGGTCATTTATGGGCCTCGATCTCGCCCGACGTTTGTAGACAACGAGATCTGTTACAACCGCGAATCTGGTCTGTTCGTATTCGCCGGCGCGCAGCCCCGGTTGGCGGAGAATGTCTGCAGGCATAATCACCACTTCGGCATCGCAGTTCGAGATGAGGGAAGCCATCCAGAACTCGTTCGAAACCGGTGCCAGGAGAATATGATGAGCGGGGTGCTTCTATTTCATCATGCGGAGGCCCTGCTAGTAGGCAACCACTGTACCGACAACCTCCACTGGGGTATCGTCATGACCCCTGATTGCCGACCGACCCCCGACCGTGAAACGCTCGCCCAGTCGAACACCCTGAAGCCGAATCCACGTGGCGAGATCATCGTAACGGAGACTCCCCTCTCTGAGATCGGCCGGTAAGGGGGAGGATACGGGAAGGGTGGCCCGAGGTCAGGAGGCGGTAATGACCGAGTGCGCGCGATATCCGGAGGCCTCATGGAAATGAAATCCGCTGCCTCCTTGTTGTTTCGCGCGGTACATTGCGGCATCAGCGTGTTTGAGGAGTTCATCGATGCCGTGATCGTCGTGCGGATACACGGTGATCCCGATACTCACGCCGATCGAAATGTCATGCCCTTTCAACTCAAACGTCGACGAGATTGATTCGGCGATCCGTTTAGCCACGACCACAATGCTGGCTTCGGACGGCACGCCCTCCAAAATAATGGTGAATTCATCTCCGCCCATGCGGGCGACCGTATCGACTTCCCTGACGCAACTCTTCAAGCGTTCGGACACAGCCTTTAAGAGCTCATCGCCGATATCATGACCGAGGGTGTCGTTCACAGACTTGAACCGGTCGAGATCGAGCAGCATCAGACCGAGTGGCTGTTGAAGCCGCTTGCTGCGGGCCATGGCTTGAATCAGGCGGTCTCGGAAAAGGCTTCTGTTCACCAGTCCGGTCAGGTGGTCGTACTGTGCGAGGTAAGTCAAGCGTTCTTCCGTGCGTTTGCGTTCGATCGCGTAGCGCACGGCGCGGGCGAGCAGCTCGGGATGCCCCTGGCCCTTGACCAAGTAATCCTGAGCGCCTTGCTGCACGGCTTGCAGCGCTAGGGCTTGGTCGCTGACTCCACTCAACACAACCAGCGGAATGGAAGGATTTGTCTCGTGCACTTGCCGAACCGTAGGTAGGCCGAAGGCATCCGGAAGCGATAGATCGAGAAGAATTGCGTCAAACCTGTTCTGACTCAGCAGAACCAGCCCCTCCGATAATGTCTTGACGTGGGTGATCTGAAACTCTTCTATGCTCCATTCCGCGAGAAGATCCTGTGTGAATCGGGCGTCCACCTCATTGTCTTCAATCAGGAGAACGGTAATCATCGACGTTCGCGGTCGCTCCCACAATAACGCGCCACATCACAACCGGTAGCACAGCGTGATTATAGCCAAGTAGGATCGAGGGAGAAACAAAAAGCGCGAATATTACAGAGGAAACCAAAAAGGGAGGTCTCAAACCGCACGAGCGCACAACAGAACTTGACCCGCCAATGAGCAAGTCGGTTCGGGATTGCCGCGGCAATAAAACGCTTTCCCCGCTATTGCGAACAAGCGAGGAGAATCTCAGTTGGCGAGCAGGACCAGGTCAGCCTGTGCGCTCTTTTTGGTCTCAGCCGACGTGCAGCGCCTCCGCCCTGCGACGCACTTCCTCGGCTTTCTGCGACTGTCCAAGGTTTTCGTAGAGCGATGCGATATTCGAATGCAAATGAGACAGGAGTTGCCCCAGTTGTGCCTCCTGGGCAATGACATTCGCTTCGAGGGCGATCTTCTTTTCTTCGCTGCGTCTAAACCGCTCTTCCAGTCGCTGGACGAGCTGAACCCAACCCTTCACCTTACCTGAATCCAGTTCCGGAGAGGTCGGCAAAGTCTCGCCCCGCTCCAAAGCTTTCTCCGTCTGATTCATCCAATTGATAAAGACGAGGAAATCACCGAGTGTAATTTTGAGTGCGGAGGAAGCCCCTTCTTCTTCGATAACTAAGTCTTCCATTAGTGCTCCTTATGGTAACGGCAGCTTTGTTGATGTTGAACGTGACCTATTCCAACTTGGCATGAACGCTGAATAGCGTGATTCGCCGGTGTCGGCATGCTCCCCCATCGAGGGCATACGACGCTGAGCAGCTCGGCGCAAGCCACCTCCTTTTCAAGTGGTTTTTGGCTGGTTGGAAACGATCAAACGACACAGGGACGGATAATCCATTCCACTTCGTTCTATTACTGCTCTTGCGATGGAGTTGTCAACAGATCTCGGGGGTCGATGGGAAAATTTTACAGAGAATTTTTTCGCACGAAGTGAAGAAGAAGCGGAGAGGCAATTACCCCTGAGGGGAGAGAGGAGGCACGTTTTGATACGATCCGCTCGGCGGTCGTTCCGGTCCGACCGCAGCTTCGCACGCATAGCCCGGCTCGAAGGGCCAGAGGAGTGAGCGTCCGACCGTGGAACCCCGGACCTGGAGGTAGCGAAAGGTCACACCGAGTCGATCCGCCTCTTCCCGCATCGTGGAAAGACAGCCCTCGTATGAAAAGGCTCTTCTGCCCAATAGGATCGGCTCGCCTGTCTTGCTATGAAAGATGGTAAAGGGCTCGGCACATCCGGCGAGCAGAAGGACGATCATGAACAGGGGGCACTTTCTTCTCCACATAAGCGCAATTGTAGCAGAAACGGTCAGGAATAGGGGTATTGTTCAAGGCTAGGTCGGCGGGCCTCCGGCTGGGGCTGTTTCCTGACCAACCGTCCGAGACGGACCTGGTCATCTCCAGGCATTCGTATGAACTCAACACCAAAATACCGTCCATCGCACCAGCGGACCCTTGCCAAACCGACAGAGAGTGGCAGCGTGGCATCCGGCAACAACACCTTCATCTCAAGGTATGAGCCGGATCGTACCGGTTTCTTACTGGAGATTGCACAACCGGGGACTGAGACATTCACCACCGTTCCTTCACCCACGAAAGACTCATTGGCAAAGATGACCGGGAAGCGAGTATCGACTCTGGTGCAATACCGAAGCTTCATCTAAGAACTCCGTTCCTCTCCAGTGCCTTCGCAAGCCTGAAATCCTGACGACTACAAAGTGCGGCTGATCACAACAATAAACGGAAACAGCACCCCCTGTCTGCCCTCCAAAAGTTGGGTCCAATAGATCAATGTAAGTAGTTGATGATGCACGATAATATGGTTATGTATTAAAGAGGGGCAATGGCACAGAAACTGCGGAGAAAGTCAGTTGTACGAGCCTCATCGCCAAATCGAGATGCCGCCACCCACGGCAAGGAGGACGGACATGGCTACCAAAGGTCTCTTAGACAGATCAAGGATTGGGGTGCAGGGGGGCCATTGTGGCAAGACAGAGCCCTTCAGCCACCGGCGGCTCGGCCGACTGTTCGTGTGCTTTGCGATTCTGAGTGCCACCTCGGGCCCTACGGTGCTTGCGGATACGAGGATCTATCAATACGTAGATCCGGCAGGCGATGTAATATTGACCGACTCACCGGCTGAGGTACCGATCAGCGGGTACGCAACCCGATACCATCGTGCAGTGTCGAATGCAGAGCTTGAAGGAGCCGTCGGACGGGCGGCCAGAGAGCATCGGCTCCAACCGGCGTTGCTTCTCGCCGTCATGAAGGCTGAATCCTCCTTCAATCCGGTCGTGGTGTCCAAGGCCGGAGCGGTCGGCCTGATGCAGTTGATCCCTGAGACCGCGATTCGGCATGGTGTGAGGAACCTCTACAATACGGAAGAGAATGTGGCGGGAGGAGCCAGGCACCTTCGATATCTCCTCGACCGATTTCATGGAAATCTGCGGTTGGCCCTTGCCGCCTACAATGCGGGAGAGCGAAAAGTCGATCGCTACGGCAAGATTCCACCATACAAAGAGACCAGGCTGTACGTGCAGAAGGTCATGACGTACTATAAAGACTATAAGAAGGGCGGCTGGGTCGTTCCGATCACCAGCGCGAATGCTCCGACTTCAGCGCCGCTGATCTATTGATGGTTAGTACAGGTCTGAAACGGGCCAGCGAGATGGAGGCTGTCAGCCTCGATGCGAGAAAAGACTAAACGGGTTTTTCCGCGATGTACTCAAGATACTTCCATAATTCCTTCGCTTCATTCTCTCCAAAGACCAAGGGCGTATTGTGCGCTGACCCGCTGAAGTAGACTTTGACGCTCATCTCATCCTGCCAGGCCTGCACCTCACAATAAGCAATGCTATCGAGATTTAACGCCCTCTTCCCGATACGCACGTAATGCATCTGGGGGTTCTCCTGGTAACCCGTTAGACGAACAGACTATAACATCGTTGAATAAGGGGGCCTACGAGAACACAGATTTTCGACACAACGCCGATCCAGAAATAACAAAGGGACACGAAATCATTTCTCGTGCCCTTTACCGCTCGGTCGCACGCGGTTCGCCAGCCAGAACACGTATGTGCCATACCAGATCGTTGGGAACCAAGAGATAACGGCAAACGTCCATGTCACGTTGTCCAACCCGCGAGCAAGCCAGGCCAGGCTTATGAATAGAATCGTGAGTACCGAATGCGGAAGAATCGCCCATAGGGATCGACGGTTGGGGGTGAAGTGATAAGCGACAATCAAGGCGCCGGCTACCGCGAGTAAGGCGTAGCAAATGACCAACTTACCATCCGACGCCTGCCAATAGGCTGCACCGAATATTATAGCGATGCCTGCGTCCAACATCGTATCCCGCCAATTGCCCTGGGGGAGTTGGTCGGAGCCGAGATCGCTCTGCAAGTAGAAGAAGTCGATGCAATAGAGGAGTGTGATGGATATTTCGACGGCCTGGAGCGGCCCCCATCCCTCTGTGACATGGAGTACGTCATAGAGCATCGATCCCAGCACAGCTGGATACAACTGCGTGTACGTGAACCGATGCCAGGCAGAGAGTTCTTTGAGTCGCACTAGCGAGGGGAACGCAGCAGCGGGGCGGCTGTTGGCTCCATCACAGTGTTAGGTTGTACGCTCATGCGCCAGAACTACCGATACCACTTTCCGGTTGCCCTGGAGTACATGTTGCCTCCGACTTTACTTGAGTAATGGCCACGGAGAACGCTCATCTCGTCGGGGACAATAAATGAACAATTCGATCTCTCGCGCCCCTCGTAGATCAGGCTCGAATCCATCCGTCTCTTGAGGATCACATTCCAATCGGATGCGTCGCCGGCTTGCGTCGTTTGAGAGCTCCTGCGATCTCCTCACAAAAAATCTTCGCGATACAGAATATCGGGATGCCCAACAGCAATCCCCAGAGACCCAGCAGATCCCCGGCAACCACTAAAATCAAGATAATTGTCATGGGATGCAGATCGGTTGTTTTGGAAAAGACCACAGTCTTCACCACGAGATGATCGAATGCATAGATAGCGGACGATACAAGGATGATAGAAATCAATTTGCTTATTGAGCTTCCATCCAGCAGGCTCACCAGGAGCGCGGCAATTGCGCCGATAGGAGCACCGACATAAGGAATGACAGTAACGATCCCCGATAGAATTCCGATCGCAGTTCCAAATTGTACCCCGATCAACGAATATCCGATGGCTGAAAGGAGGCCAATGCAAAGGATATTGATCAGTTGACCGAAGAGATAGCTCGAAAGATGTTGATCAATGCGGTGGATGAGATTCAGCATGGACTCAAAATACGCATTAGGAACGCAGCCGATGAGGAATTTTTTCATGGCAGCGCCTTCAAGCAGCAGGTACCACGTCAAGAAGGGGACCAGCAGAAGGGCTGAGAAGAGGAGAAATGCATTCAAGGTGAGCCGCTCCCCCACTTCAGTCAGGTGAACAACAGATGCCTGCGCGATTCTCTCACCTAAATTGAACTGCGCGAGTATCGGGAACTGCTGCTCGACGCTGCTGTGAAGCAGAATCAGTGCACGGTGAATCTCATTGTAATAGCGGGGAAGCTCAGTGTGGAGCGCCATGATCTCTCGGCCTAGTGTGGGAGTGACGAAGAGAACCACACCGCCGATCAGAACAACGATGAAGCCATACAGACATGCGACTGCCGCCCCCCGGGAGAGACCACGGCGTTCAAAGAATTCAACGATTGGAGTCAGAACATAGGCCGCGAAACCGGCCGCAACGAATGGCAGGAGGATGGTGCCCAGGAGATAAAGAAGGAATCCGACTGCGGAGATAATCGCACACAGATAGCCAACATCCGTCCATGTTCTCCTAGCGGAGATAGGTCGGGACAACATCTGTTTCCTTCTCTTGTTTTTTATAGATTTCGTTCAGTTCCTGGAGAGTCAGACGCAAGCGAGCCGACAAGGTCTTCGCCACGCTCAAGAAGATCTTTAATCCCAATTCTGGCTGGCGCGAGCTCGCGTTGAGTAGTTCCGGCTTGAAGAAGCCGATCGCCTCTGTGTTGCCGTGAGCAACGGCAGTCGCGGACCGGGGGCTATCGTCTATGAGACCCATCTCCCCGAAGAATTCTCCTGCAGTCAACGCCGCGATGAGTTTTGACTGAGCCTCCGGGATCTCACGCAAGATATGGACGGTCCCAGACCTGATGATATACATGCCGAGGCTTGGATCGCCGGTGCTAAAAATGGTCTCGCCATCAGCATAATGACGAACATACACCAACCTTTGCACCGTTCGTAACTCACGAGAAGAAAGTCCTTGAAATATGGGGACGGCCCGAAGAACGTCGAAAATCTGCTGTTCCTTATTCTCTTGACGCCGAAAGATGTTGCCCCAGAGTGCGTCAATCATCGAAGCTCCGTGGTTCAGAAGATTGGTGAGCGAAACGACTGTGAGGGGCAAGGGACGAAGCCATAAAGCCTCGTAGGGGGAATTGAGGGAGACATTGTAGGAGGGTTGTTGCGGAGGACGCAAGATGCTTCCCAACGTATCTGGGCCTCGTGAATGCCATCCTGAGGCCTGAAATGATTGGGCGCGAAAACAGCTGTTAAAACAGGACGTTGGCGGCTTTGCGAAGGAGCGTGGTTGCGGGGGAAGGATTTGAACCTTCGACCTTTGGGTTATGAGCCCAACGAGCTACCAGGCTGCTCCACCCCGCGCGCGGAATCTAACAAAGCGTTGAACAGCAAGTCAAGCAAGGCGCCGGGCACGGTTGCATTCATTGGATGCGAATGCTAAAGCGATAACATGAGGATTGTATTCATGGGCACGCCGGATTTTGCCGCGCCGTCACTGGAAGCTTTGCTCAAGAGTGAGGACGAAGTCGTCGGAATCGTCACGCAGCCTGATCGGCCGAAGGGACGGGGGCAGGCGCTCGCACCTTCTCCCGTGAAACTGATCGCACTCCGTAACCAGCTTCCCCTCCTGCAGCCGACGAAGATGAAAGATCCGGACTTTCTCGCCGCGCTCCACGCCTGGAAGCCGGACCTGATCGCTGTCGCTGCGTTTGGTCGGATCCTGCCCCCGTCCGTTCTTTCTCTCCCGCCAAGAGGTTGTATCAATGTGCACGGCTCTCTCCTGCCTAAATATCGAGGTGCCGGCCCCATTCAGTGGGCGATCATCAACGGTGAATCGGAAACCGGTATTACCACCATGCTGATGGATGAAGGGATGGATACAGGGGCCATGCTGTTACAGGAGAAAATCAAGATTTCCGAAGAGGACACAGCTGGAACACTGTCCCCGCGACTGGCAGAACTCGGCGCAAGGTTGCTGGTTCGGACGCTGACAGAGCTGAAGGCCGGCAGGCTGGCGCCTCGTGCGCAGGACCACACGCAAGCGACTGTGGCTCCGCTTCTAAAAAAGGAGGACGGGCTCATCGATTGGACAATGTCCGCTGTCGCCATTGCAAATCGCATCCGCGGTCTCACGCCTTGGCCAGGAGCCTACACATATGCCGGAGCAGAGCGGTGGACGGTTTCTAGAGCGGCTGCAACCGTAGAGTCCGGGACTGAGGGGATTCCCGGGAGGATCTCCGCTGTCACGAAACAAGCCATTCAAGTGAAGACTGGGCAAGGCCTTCTGGCTGTGACAGAACTCCAGCCGGCCAACGGTCGCCGAATGGCGGTCGCAGAGTTTCTTGCAGGCCATCGTGTTATAACCGGTCTGGAACTGGGAAATCATCCACACCCATAGCCGGTTCAACAAAAAATCACCCGCGTGAAAGACGCCGGTTGAGCGTCCATGACACTTGTTTCTGGATCTGGTTCTGCTCGTCAAATCCCTTCATCAGCCCGAGCGGTCGCCCTTTCAGTGCTGGCTCAATCCGTACGGACTGAGGACGGCGTCGATCTCTTGCTCGATCGCGAAATCGCGACAAACCCATTGGATTCACGAGATCGTGCGCTTGCTGTCGAACTCAGCTACGGAGTCTTGCGCCACCGGGGCACCATCGATTGGAGGCTTCAACCGGTCACAGATAAACCTCTCCGCCGCCTCCCGATACTGGTGCAAATGATCCTTCGGCTTGGGGCCTATCAACTTCTGTATCTGGATCGTATCCCTCCCTCAGCTGCCGTGAATGAATCAGTTCAACTGGCCAAGATAAATCGTCGAGTACTCGGGAGAGACTGGAGCGGATTGGTCAATGCGGTTCTGAGGGTTCTGCTAAGGGAACCGGCCAGGTCTTGGCCTGTCGATGCGGCAAAATCGCTCGCCGTTCGCCATTCTGTTCCGGAGTGGCTCGCTCAGCGGTGGATCGACCGGCACGGCATTTCTACTGCAGAAATCCTGAGTGAGCAGGCAAGCTCGATACCGCCGGTCACCCTTCGAGTCAATCGTCTGAAGGTGACCAGAGAGGAATTGCTCACGACATTTGCGCAGGCTGGTATTGCTGCGAAGACGACTGCCGTCAGCCCGATGGGCATTATAGTGCAGGAGGGAGGCGCCGTTTCCTCCCTTCCCGGTTTTCAAGAGGGAGCCTTTTACGTCGAGGACGAAGCCGCGCAATTGATCCCTCCCCTGCTCGATCCCAAGCCTGGCGACATCATTCTGGATGCTTGTGCCGCTCCTGGAGGGAAGGCCACTCATCTTGCCGAACTGATGCGAAATGAGGGGACTGTGTTGGCGATCGATCGAAAGGCCGGTCGAGTCGATCTGTTAAGGAGCAACAAGGCCAGGCTCGGTATGAGCATTGTAGCCGCGATCGTCGGAGACATCCGACAGCCGTCCCGGTGGCTCTCCTCTCCCAAGATGTCCACAGACCTCGGTCAGGGACGCGCGCCGCTCATCGATCGGATTCTCGTCGATGCTCCCTGCAGCGGCCTGGGTGTTTTGCGCCGGCATCCGGAAGCGAAATGGCGGAAAGATGTCCAATCATTTTCACGTCATCAGGCCTTGCAACTGGAAATTCTTCGAGCAGTCGTCCCATGCTTGCGGCCCGGCGGGGTGCTGGTCTATAGTACCTGCTCGACGGAGCGCGAAGAAAACGAAGACGTCATCGAGCGATTCTGTCGACTCCACGCGGGGTTCCGTCGCGAGTCTGTCTCACCCTGGCTTCCAACGTCTGCACGGAGATTCCTGACTGAACTGGGAGATCTCTCGACGATGGACAACCAGAATTCAATGGACGGCTTTTATGCCGCCCGGCTCAAGAAGGATGAGTAATGGCGAAATCCGTTCTGATCGCCCCCTCCATCTTATCCGCTGATTTCGCGCGCCTGGCCGAGGAAGTGGCGCAGGTCGAGCGCAGTGGCGCGGATCTTCTCCACGTCGACGTGATGGACGGGCATTTCGTTCCGAATCTGACCGTCGGTCCTCCGATTGTAGAATCGCTGCGGAAGGTGACGAAGCTGCCGCTCGATGTGCACCTGATGATGACGAACGCCGACGCGTTTATTGCCGACTTTGCCGAGGCTGGCGCGAATTACCTGACGGTGCATGTGGAGGCCTGTCCGCATCTGCACCGGACTGTGCAGGCGATCAAGGAGCGTGGGGTGAAAGCCGGGGTGACGTTGAATCCGGCGACATCATTGCACACTCTGGAGGAAATCCTTCCTGACGTAGACCTTGTCTTGATCATGTCGGTCAATCCCGGATTCGGCGGACAAACGTTCATCTCTTCATGTCTGCAGAAGGTGGCTGCGGCGCGACAAATGATCGATCGGAGGGGAAGTCGAGCCCTTCTGGAAGTGGACGGCGGAGTCAAGATCGACAACGCAGGGCAGATTGTGGCAGCGGGAGCCGATGTGCTGGTCGCCGGGTCGGCGATCTTCTCCAGCCGAGACTATGCGGCGACCATCGCCGCGCTTCGCGCGGCAGGACAGCCTGCTTCCGTTCATCGATAGGCTTACCCGGGTGGATATTTCTTCCCTCATCGACAGTCTCCATCCTCTCGAAATCAAGGTCCTTTCGGCCTTTGGGTCGACCAGCGACGGTCTGCTGGAAGCAGAGCAGCTGGCTCAGTCGACGGCGTTGGAAGCTTCGCAAATCAGCATGGCGGTCGAATGGCTGCTGGCCAAATCGCTGCTCGCCGTTGAAAAAGAAACCGTCACCCCAATCGTCTCGCTGACTAAAATCGGGGAACAGTATTTCGAGAAATATTCACCCATCGAACGAGTACTGTCAGTCGCGCGCGAGGCGGCCACGACCGGCAAACGTCTGACTATCCAGGATATACAATCGCGGGAAGGACTGGACCCATCCGATGTAAGCGGAGCCATCGGCTGTCTGAAGAAAGAGGGCGCCCTGTTGATCGTTCAGGGAGGATGCCTGGAGTCCACAGGAAGGCCCAGTCCAACCGCCGAAACCATGCGAGGCTTGTTACAAGAACTTCATGCCGGCCCGCGGGAACTGACGGCGTTCTCCGACTCGCAGCAACGGGTTATTCAAACCCATGCAGTCAAGCGGGGAAATGCCAAAGAGCCGTTTCGAGTCGATGACCGGGTGACGCGGTTGCTGAAACTGACCGCCGCCGGAATGGACGCCGCTCAACAACTGTCTCGCCAGGGCGCAGGGGAGGAAGTCTCTCAGTTGACGCCGGAATTGCTCAAGGAAGGCGGCTGGAGAACGAAGCGATTCCGCAAATACACCATCAGTCTGAGAGCTCCCAGAATCGCTCCGGGAAAACGCCATCCCTATCGTGAGTTCCTGGATAGCGTCAAGACGAAGCTCGTAAGCATGGGATTTCAGGAAATGCGCGGCGCACTCGTCGAAACCGAATTTTGGGACATGGATGCCCTCTTCATGCCGCAGTTTCATCCGGCGCGTGATATCCATGATGTGTACTTTGTGAAAGATCCCAAGCAGGCCAAGAGTCTAGCCGAGCCGTTTCTCCAACGCGTGCGGCAAACCCATGAGAACGGCGGAGAGACCGGCTCGACCGGATGGGGCTATCGCTTCGATGTCGAACGCGCCGCCCGATTGGTTCTTCGGAGTCAGGGAACCGCGGTGTCCGCTCATACGTTGGCTTCTGGTCCGCTCGTCCCCGGGAAGTATTTCTCGATCGCCCGGTGCTTTCGTTACGATCAGGTCGATGCAACCCATGCGACAGATTTCTTTCAAGTTGAAGGAATCGTATTGGGCGAAGACATTAACTTCCGCACTCTGCTCGGCCTGCTGAATCTCTTTGCACGCGAAGTGGCGCAGGCCAAGGAAGTGAAATTTCTGCCGGCCTATTTCCCGTTTACCGAGCCATCGGTAGAGCTTCATGTCCGGCATCCCCGGCTCGGCTGGATGGAGCTCGGCGGCGCCGGTCTGTTCCGTCCCGAGGTGGCGATCCCCCTGGGGGTCAACGTTCCGGTGATTGCCTGGGGGCTCGGGCTCGATCGCATGGCTATGGTGGCGCTGGGTATTCATGATATTCGCGAACTCTTCACCGACAATCTGGAACTGATCCGCTCGACGCGCGGGGCGGTGTAACGTTCATGCCCACGATCACGATCTTCAGACAGGATCTCGAAGGGCTGCTGTCCGGCTCGGCGAAATCCAAGCCAGCCGTAACTCTTGATCAGCTGGACGAATGGCTTATGTTGGTCAAGGGAGAACTGAAGGGACAGAATCTCGAAACTGGCGAGTTCCGTATCGAACTTCAAGACAGCAACCGCCCGGACCTATGGTGCTGCGAAGGCATTGCGCGACAGATCCGCATCAAGCAAGCCGGGATGGCCGCCCCGTACAATTTTCTTTCGCCCCGCAAACCGCCGACCAAGCAGGTGACCGTGGGGCCCGGCACAGAACAGGTCCGGCCCTATGTGGCCGCTTGTACGGCGACTGGCTACCGAGTCACGCAGGAAGGATTGGCCCAACTGATTCAGACGCAGGAAAAACTGGCCGATATCTTTGGTCGCAAGCGCCGGACGGTCTCGATCGGCTTGTATCGTCTTCCTGCAATCGAATTTCCCGTGTCGTACGAAGTGGTGAAGCCCGACAGCGCCAAGTTTACTCCCTTGGGCATGGACACGGTCATGACGCTGAGCGAGATGCTTCTCGTACATCCCAAAGGTCTGGAGTTCGGAGGAATTCTGGCAGGCCACGAGCTCGTACCCCTGCTCCGTGATGCGAAAGGGCAGGCGCTGTCTTTCCCACCGATCATCAATAGCCGGGACATCGGCGAGGTGCATGTGGACGATGACGCACTCTTCGTCGAAGTGACAGGAACCGACCTCCCGATGGTTATGCTCACGCTCAATATTCTCGCGGCCAATCTTGCCGACCGTGGTGCCGCGATCGAACCCATCCAAGTGGTATATCCCTCCAAGACCGAATTGGGGCAACTGGTAGTCACGCCGCAGGATTTGGGAAAGCCGCGGACCCTGTCGCTTTCCACCATTGAACAGGCACTGGGGCAACCTTTGGACGCGCGAGAAGTGAGCCAGGCCCTCAAATCTTACGGTTACGAAGTGACGACGGCCAAAGGGGAAATCACCGTGCGTCTTCCGCTCTATCGTCACGATCTCATGCATCCCATGGATGTGGTGGAGGACGTGGCCATCAGTCGAGGATTCGCGGATTTTTCCCCGGTCATGCCCTCGCAGTTCACGGTCGGAGGTCTCTCGCGGATTGAAATCTTATCGGATCGGGTGAGAGATCTGATGGTGGGTATGGGCTTTCAAGAGATTATCTCGAACATTCTTGGATCTCCGCAGCTGCTCTGCGATGCCATGCGGTTGAATGGAACGGAGTGGGGAAGGCTGGTTCAAGTCGACAACGTCATGTCGCAGACTTTCTCTGCGCTACGCCAATGGATGCTGCCCTCCTTGCTTCGGGTCGAGGCTGCGTCGAGCCGCGCGTTTTATCCGCACCGGCTCTTCGAAGCGGGCGAGGTCGCGCAACCGGATCCCGCGCACGAACTTGGTTCACGCACTGTGATGGTCATCGGGGCGCTGATGGCCCATGCAGACGCGCACTTTTCCGAGATTCATTCCTGCCTGGACACGCTTTTCTACTATCTCAATCGAACCTACAGTATGGAGCCGATTCAGCATCCATCCTTCTTGGAAGGACGGGCGGGGCAGATTGTGCTGGATGATGGGGCGATGCTCGGAGTGATCGGGGAATTGCACCCGGAGGTGCTTGAACGGTGGCAAATCACCGTCCCTGTCGTCGCGTTCGAAGTGGATCTCACGAAACTTGCCGGGTAGATGCGATACGAGATGTACAGACAGCGCAGTACACCTCGTATCACGATTTCTTCCCTCTACGATGCAGAGGCAGATACGTTTCGGATCAGGGGCGTCAGGCGCCGGCTGGTTGCAGCTGCTGTTTGGCCAGGCCGATCAGCTGCTCGAATCCTGTCGCATCCTTGATGGCCATATCGGAGAGAACCTTCCGGTCCAACAGCACGTTCGCCTTTTTCAGCGCGTTGATGAACCGGCCATAGGAGAGCCCATGAGCTCGGACAGCCGCGCTGATTCTCGCGATCCATAACTGGCGGAAATCCCGTTTGCGGTTCTTCCGCCCGGTATAGGCGTACTGCTGTCCCTTATCCACTGATTCGGTTGCTGACCGGAACAGCCGGCTTTTGGCGCCGTATTGTCCCTTCGCCAGTTTCAGGCGTTTCTTTCTTCTCGCCCTGGTTTTCGGTCCCCCTTTTACACGAGGCATGGCCGATGCTCCTTCTCATTTAATGTTGGTTATTTGGCTGTGTCTCTTGCGAGTGACGTTTCGCCCTCACACCTTCTGATCAACGTATCTCGCAAATGCTCCATGCTTCACGAGGTACGCATCACGTTTTTATCATTTGTACGGCAGCAGGCGCGCCAGAGCGCCTGCCTTCGTCGGATCGACAACGACAGAACCGCTCAGTCGCCGCTTCCGTTCCCGATTTTTGCTCGTCAGAATATGTCGTTTGCCGGCTTTCTTCCTGACGAACTTACCCGTGCCGGTCTTGTGGAATCGCTTGCTGGCTCCGCTATGTGACTTCAGTTTCATGCTTCTGCATCCTTTGGTTAATCGTTGTCGCCCGATAATTAGCTCTTGGGGGCCACGATCATGATCAGGCTGCGACCCTCCATGCGCGGTGCATATTCGATCGTACCGGTCTCGGACAGCTGCTCGATCACCGAATTCATGACGGTGCGACCCATCTCCTGATTGGCCATTTCGCGTCCCCGGTAGGTCAGCGTCACCTTGGTCTTGTTCCCCTCTTCCAAGAATGACTTGATCTGTCGAACTTTGATTTCAAGGTCGTGTTTGTCGGTCCTCGGCCGCAGCTTGATTTCCTTTACCTGAGTGGATTTTTGATGCCGCCGGTTCTGATGGTCCTTCTTGCTCAATTCATACTTGTACTTCCCGTAGTCCATGATGCGGCAGACGGGAGGAACCGATGTTGGGGCGACCTCCACCAGGTCGTAGCCGATTTCCTGCGCCTGCCGAAATGCTTCCGCGGTCGCGAGAATACCGAGCTGCTCTCCTTCCGGACCGATCACTCTGACTTCACGAACTCGAATTTCGCGGTTCACGCGCAGTTTGGGGACGATAGGCCACCTCTCATGATGTGGGTGAAAGTTGCTGCCCGGTCCGAGCGACCTCGGCCTTCAGCAGATCAAGCGCTCCTGCAACGGTCATGCTGCCCAGATTGGCTCCGCTCCGTCCTCTGACGGACAGCGTTCCGCTCTGCACCTCCCGGTCACCGACGACGAACATGAACGGCGTTTTGGCCTTTTCCGCTTCACGGATCTTGAGTCCGATCTTCTCATTGCGAAGATCGGCTTCGGCGCGAAATCCGGCCGCCTTCATCTCCGCGACCACCTTGGCGACATATTCGCGTTGGTTGTCCGTGATCGCCATGACGAGGGCTTGAACCGGCGCGAGCCAGGTCGGGAATGCTCCGCCATAGTGTTCGATCAAGATCCCGAAGAATCGTTCAATCGATCCGAGCAGCGCGCGGTGAATCATGATGGGCTGGTGTGCCTTGCCGTCTTCGCCGATGTAGCTCAATTCGAACCGTTCCGGGTTGTTGAAATCGACCTGGACGGTCGAGCACTGCCAAGACCGGCCCAGGGCATCTTTGATCTTGATATCGATCTTCGGGCCGTAAAAGGCGCCGCCGCCGGGATCGAGGCGGTAAGAGATGGTGCGATTTTTCAACGCGGCTTCTAGCGCACTTGTGGCGAGCGTCCAGTGTTCATCGGCGCCCACCGATTCTTTCGGTTTGGTCGAAAGAAATACTTCGAACTCGGCGAATCCGAAGGTCCTCAGCATGAAAAAAGTAAAATCGAGCACGCGACTGACTTCCGTTTCGATCTGGTCCGGCCGGCAAAAGAGATGGGCGTCGTCTTGGGTAAATCCGCGCACGCGCAAGAGCCCGTGGAGCACTCCGGTCCGTTCGTAACGATAGACCGTTCCGAGTTCGCCGTATCGGATGGGCAAATCGCGGTAGCTGCGCAGATGCGACTTGTAAATCATGATGTGGTACGGGCAGTTCATCGGTTTGAGTTGATATTCGCTGCCTTCCAGTTTCATGGAGGCGAACATGTTCTCGCGGTAGTAGTCCACGTGGCCGCTGGTTTTCCAGAGATCGAGACGGGCGACGTGCGGCGAGTAGACCAGTTCATAGCCGTCCTTGATATGCTGCTCACGCCAGAAATTTTCGATGAGGAGCCTGATCGCCGCGCCCTTGGGATGCCAAAGGACGAGCCCGGGGCCGATCTCATCTTGAATCGTGATCAGATCCAGTTCCTTCCCCACCTTGCGGTGGTCGCGCCGCTTGATTTCCTCCAGTCGCGCGAGGTGGGCGTCCAACTCCGCTTGAGAGGGGAACGAGGTTCCGTAAATCCGCTGCAGCATCGGATTGCGCTCGTCCCCGCGCCAGTAGGCTCCGGCGGTCGTCAGGAGCTTGAGGGCGCCCACATGCCCGGTCGTCGGGAGATGGGGACCGCGGCACAGATCGACAAAATCTCCCTGTGCATAGGCCGATATGGGCTCCCCTTCAGGAAAACCCTGAATCAGCTCGACCTTGTAGTTTTCGCCCCGGGACCTAAAGAAGGCGATCGCCTCCTGTTTCGTGAATTCTCGCCTGGCAATAATCAGATTGCGCTTGATGATCTCGGCGGCGCGCTCTTCGATTTTCTGCAAGTCTTCAGGCGTGAAGGGCCGATCGAAGGCAAAATCGTAATAGAAGCTATCTTCCAAAGCCGGACCGATCGTCAATTGGGCGGACGGAAACAGTTCCTTGACGGCTTGCGCCATAATATGGGTGCTGCTATGGCGATACACATCACGCCCTTCGGTGCTGTCAAATCGAAGCGGTTCTACGATCGCCTCCTCCGACAGGGGCGCCGAAAGATCAACCACCTGACCGTTCACCTTCGCCGCCAGGACCTGGGGACTCATCGCACCGAAAGCAGAGAGGGCAACGCTGACCGTTTCGCCCGCTTCTGCATCGAGGCTCGCGCCATCTTTCAACGTGATTTTCATGGCTTAGACAAACAGAAGCCCCCAGAAAATAAGAAAGGCACCCCGCCTCCGAGAGGCACACGGATGCCCTCAGCCGAGTGGTAGGCGCGGACGGTCTTGAACCGTCGACCTCTACCGTGTCAAGGTAGCGCTCTCCCCCTGAGCTACGCGCCTATCGTCCGGATGCGCATGCTAATATAGCCCCGACGGACGTGTCAAGAAATGCAAAAGAGAAGGGGGCGCACCACGAATGAGAGGCACACCGCCTTCTCTCTTGTAAAAAAGAATCAGCTGGAATGTGCAGCGCGATTACCGGACCGCCGACTTCAACACTTTTCCCGCTGAGAACTTGGGAACCTTCGCGGCCGGAATACGGAGCGTTTCGCCGGTTCTAGGGTTACGACCGAGGCGGGCCTTTCGCCGTGAAATGGTAAAGGTGCCGAAATTCACCAATGACACCCGCTGGCCCTTCTTGAGGGATGAGGTCACTGCTCCGGTAAAGGCATGGAGCGCGTTTCCCGCAGCCACCTTGGTGATACCGGCGGACGCTGCCATTTTCGCGATCAATTCTTCTTTTGTCATCGTACTCCTCCTGTCTGTTGGTTGATTGTTGAAAGGACTTGCTTCCGGCACATGTGCCCACTCAAAGCCGACCAGCGGTTAGGCTTCCCTCACGCGTGCGGCGCGCCCCCGCTTGATCGGAATGTGGAGTTCATGAATCTTCTTCCGCAGCGTATTCCGGTTCAGTCCAAGTAACTCGGCCGCTTGAATCTGGTTGCCCTTCGTTTCCTGAAGGGCCCTGGTTATCAGCGGCCGCTCGATTGCGGAAATGAGCATGGGATGGAGATTCCGGCCCGATCCGTTCCTCATCCCTTTCACGAAATCTCCCATCTTCCACTCGAGGAAATCTTCGAGAGAGGGAGCAGCCTGTCCGTTGCCGGCGCCGTTCTTAGGCCGATTCATCATTTGCATGAATTTCGACGCCCGCCGAAGCGCCGGCCTGGTGCCGGTAATGACCAAGGCATGAGTGAGGTCGACGTGGCCTGGTAAAACCGTGAAGGGCTCATGCTGTCCCGCCTTCGACTCCACGATCACGGCGTCGTATGAGCGCTTGGCGGCCTCTTTCGGCAAGGCAGCCGCGTCCCTTGCGGTGGTCATGGATGCGTCTTTGAAGACTTGCTTGAACTGAGACTGAATATCCGGGTCTCCGCTGAGCAGCAGAACACTAAAAACCGATGAAGAGAGTGTCATGAAGATACCACGCGAAGAAGAGGGCCGGATTATTGCCCAGAGCCGATTTGATGTCAACGAAGAAATTGGGACGGAGAAAACTTTCTTCTTCAGTGCGTCTCTGTCCTCGGCGTGAACTTCTGGGGCTGCGCGATATATTTTCCTGCGCCGACGATAATCCGCATGGGTCGATCGCCGCTGAAGCCCGTGCGTCTCTCTTCACAACAGGACTTCTGTCGCCCTATTGACCCCCTACGAGTTCCTGCTCGGCCCAACACTTTCTTCTCGGTATCGGGAGAGAAAAATCTGGCTTCTCATATCTAAGTGGTGAGGCCTGATACTGCGGCCGCGAAGATCTTGACAATCGTGCGCTGGTAAGGGTAATAGTATTGGTCTAATTCCGACCGGAATACTCGTATATGAAGGTATCCCTCAGATCTACCTATGGAATTATGGCAGCTGTAGATCTGGCCATGCAGACCGGATCTACTCCGATTCAAGCTAAATCTATTGCCAGACGACAGGGAATTCCTGCAAGATTTCTCGAGCAAGTTCTGCATGCGATGAAAAAGGGAGGCTTAGTTTCAAGTCAGCGAGGGGCTCAAGGAGGATATGTGCTATCGAAAAGGCCATCGGAACTTTCTGTCGCAGATATCCTCGAAGCGCTTGATGGACCTCTTTTTTCTCGAATGGCAATAAATGGGCATCATTCCTTTCAGCGGATGACGAAATCCGAAATCCTTCTTTCAAAGGTCTGGGAGCGCGTCCAGGACGCCGAACGCCATGTATTGGAGGCGATTACCATCGATGAGCTGGCCGGACAGCAACGTCTCCTCGAACAACAACGCACCCTTATGTATCACATCTGAGGTCACCCATGAGCGCCAAATCTCTGAGCAGCATGGTAGTCCAGACGCAACCAATCCCGCCGGCGATCGCCGAGGAAATCGAGACGTTCGAGCAAGAAGCGAGGCGGATGTTGTCGGGCGAGATCGTCGGCGATCTCTTCAAACCCTTCCGTCTGCAGTATGGAATCTACGGGCAACGTCAGGCCGGGGTGCAGATGGTTCGCATCAAGATCCCGTTCGGCGGACTGACGGCGAACCAGTTGCGCCGTGTGGCCGAACTGGCCGAGTGCTATGCCACAGGGGTCGGCCATGTGACCACCCGTCAGGATATTCAACTGCATTTCGTTGAATTGAAGAATGTACCGACCATGATGCGCGGGCTGGCAGAAGTGGGTTTGACGACCCGGGAAGCCTGTGCCAATACCGTTCGCAACGTAACAGGCTGTCACTTGGCCGGCGTCTGCCAGGGAGAAGTGTTCGACATTACCCCCTATGCCAAGACCGTCGCCTATCATCTCCTGCGGAACCCGTTGAACCAGAGCCTTCCGCGGAAGTTCAAGATTGCCTTCTCCGGCTGCAAGCACGACTGTGCGCTGACTCCCATTCACGATATCGGGCTGCTGGCGGCCAAGAGAGAGGACGGCGCGATCGGTTTCCGCATGGTGGCTGGCGGCGGGTTGGGCTCAGCTCCCCGCATCGCTCAGGTGCTTCGCGAGTTTACTCCGATGGAAGAACTGCTGCCGAGCATCGAAGCCGTGATCAAAGTGTTCGATACGCTGGGCAATCGCAAAAATCGGAATAAAGCTCGCATGAAGTTTGTGATCGAAAAGTTGGGCTTTGCCGAGTTTAAGCGACGGTGGGAAGAGGCCTATGTGGCCATGGGACATGCTCGACCGGCGCACGAACCGTTGAATCTGCTCCAACACGAGGACAAACCCGTTCCCCTGATCATACCCGCGTCGAATGGCGTGAAGCCGAATGGAGCCCAGGCGAAGGGACAGATGAACGGCGCGTCCCCTGAGACTCCGTTCGAAATGTGGAAGCGAACCAACGTCGTGCGGCAAAAGCAGGACGGCTATGTTGCAGCGGTCGTCAAATTGTTCATGGGCGATCTGACGGCTGAGCAGATGTTGTTCATCTCCGATCTCGCGGAGCGCTACTCAAACGGCAACATTCGCACGACGATCAATCAAAACATGATCATCCGCTGGATACCGGAGGCGAGAATTGCGGACCTCTACGACGATCTGGCTTCCAAAGGGCTGTCCGATCCCGGCGCGGAGCTTGTAGAGGATATCATTGCCTGCCCCGGGACCGACACCTGCGGATTGGGTATCACCTCATCCAAGGGGCTCGCCCGGGCGCTGGCGGAGGTGTTCCCGGCCGGACGCGTTCCGGATGATTTGAAGGATGTCACGGTCAAGATCAGCGGTTGCCATAATTCCTGCGCGCAGCACCACATTGCCACGATCGGATTGCATGGCGTGGGCAAGCGCATCGGCGAACATACGGCCCCGTTCTATGAACTGCATCTGGGCGGCAAAGTGAACGGCACCGCGAAGATCGGTCAAATGACGGTCAAGCTGCCGGCCAAGGCTGTCTCAGCCGCCATTACGCATTTGATCGACGTCTATCGCCGCGACCGCAAGACCGGAGAAGGTCTGCCGGCGTTCATCGATCGTGTCGGCAAGAACGCGCTCAAAGACGAATTGATCCCTTACACTATCGTGCCGGCATTCGCCGATGATCCGACCTTCTACTATGATTGGGAGGGAGAGGAAGAGTTTGTCCTCGAGGACCTTGGGCCGGGCGAATGCGCGGGCGGCGCGCTGGAAATGATCGAAAACGGCATTCTTGAAGCTGACCAGGAACTGTATCAGGCGAGACTGCTGGCGGACAATCATCAGTATTCCGTTTCGGTGAACAAGTCCTATCGCGCCGTGCTGGCGGCCGCCAAGGCGCTGCTCGTGACCGAGGGATTGGAACCCTCGACCGACGCGGAAACCTTCCTCGAATTCGAAAAGAGAATTGCGCAGAAGGGGACCGTGCCGGCGATCTATTGTGAACTCGGAAAGCAAGTGGGCGATTTGGGCCCGAAGGACACGACGGCTGAGTCGGCTCGCGACAAGATGACGTTCGCCAAGGGGTTTGTCGACGCCTGCCGGACGGCAACGGATCGGATGGGGAAAGACCTCAAGTTGGCCGCAGTTGAGGAACAGCAACAGAAAGACATGCCCCTCGCTGCCGAAGTCAAACCGGCCGCCCCGGCGCCGATTGGCGCGACGGTCTACGACCTGCGCGGGGTTGCCTGCCCACTGAATTATGTCAAAACCAAGCTCAAACTCGAGATGATGGATGCGGGCGAGCAATTGGAGGTTTGGTTGGATGCAGGCGAGCCGATCAGGAACGTGCCGATGAGTCTCAGGAACGACGGGCATAAAATCCTGCTCCAAGAGGCTCTAGAGGCCGAAGCAGCGCACTATCGGGTGCTGGTGGAAAAAGTGGAGTGATGCGCCAGGCGAAAGAAGGAATCACGTGACGAAGCTGTCGGTGGAGGAAATACGGGCGTGGGGCGAGTCGTTGGAAGGGCGGCAGCCTCAAGAGGTCTTGGCCGCGGCGATTCAACGCTATTCGTCGAAGATCGTCCTGGCCTGCAGTTTCGGCGCGGAGGATGTCGTGCTGGTGGACATGATCCATCGGATCGACCCCTCTATTCCGCTCTTTTATCTGGACACGGAGTTTCTCTTCCCGGAGACCTATTCGGCAAGAGATCGGATCATTGAGCGGTACGATCTCAAACCGGCTCAGGTGCTGCGAGTGACGTCCCTGCTGACGCCGGCGCGCCAAGCAGAAGAGCATGGAGAGGCCTTGTGGAAAAAGGATCCGGATCGTTGCTGTCAACTTCGTAAGGTTGAGCCTCTGATTCGAGTATTGAAGGGGTATGGCGCCTGGATCACAGGGATCCGACGGGAGCAGTCTTCGACAAGAGCGAATGCCAAGTTGATCGAGTGGGATGCTACCTTTGAATTGGTAAAGGTGAATCCGCTGGCCGGATGGACCTGGGCGGACGTCTGGGCCTACATTCACGTCTACGAAGTGCCGTACAACGAGTTGCACGACCGCAACTATCCGAGCATCGGTTGCACCCATTGCACGAGTCCAGTGATGCCGGGAGAGGATCCTCGTGCCGGTCGATGGAAGAACCAGGCCAAGACGGAATGTGGACTGCATAAGGCGTCCTGATCATCGATGCAAGAGTTCATTGCAAAAATCGCGAAGGGCCAGAAAGCGTCCAAGGATCTCACGTGGGATGAAGCGAAGCGGGCCATGAAATCGCTCATCGAGGGAGAAGCCACCCCGGCGCAGGTCGGAGCCTTCCTTGTCGCGATGCGGATTAAGACGGAGTCGGTCACCGAGTTGGCGGCCTTTACCGCGACGGCCCGTTCGTATGTCACGCCGGTACCGGTGCCGCGAGACCTCGGGGTCGTTGATCTGCCGAGCTATGCCGGTAAACAGGAGACCTTTCATGCGCTCGCAGGCGCGGCGATTGTGGCTGCGGCGGCGGGAGCGTACATCCTCATGCACGGGTACGACGGCATTCCCGGTCGTCCGGGCCAGGCCGCGGTGTTGAAGGCCTTGGGATTACCGATCGATTCGGATGCGAAGACCGCGGCGGAGGCTGTTGCCAAACAGGGGTTCGGCTACCTCGACATCGCCCTCTATCATCCTCCCCTTTATCGATTTCTCGAAATGCGACGGGAACTCGGTGTGCGAAATGTGTTTCACCCGATTGCGAGACTACTCAATCCGGCTCGGAGCCAGTCACAAGTGATCGGGCTGACCCATCCCCCGTACTTTGAGAAGACGGCGGAGGCCCTGCGGATGTTGGGAAGCCCAAGGGCCCTCGTGGTCCGCGGTGTCGAGGGCGATCCCGAGCTCTCGATTGCGATGGTCACAAAGGTGCTGGAGTTACGGGAAGAACGGATTACGCCATTGACCCTGGCTCCGAAGGATGTGGGGCTGCCTCTCGGGACGTCGCGCGACATGGCCGGATTTCCTCCGGATCAACACGAGAGGGAAGCGGTTCTCCTACGACGCATTCTGCATAATCAAGTTCAGGGCGGGGCACGCGAGTGGATGTTGCTCAATGCCGCGATGCTCCTCTACGCCGCCGGGAAGGAATCGTCGCTCGCGGCCTGCGTGCCACTGGCCAGGCGGGCCATCGAAGAGGGGGCCGCAGGGAGAAAGCTTGAAGCACTCAGCCAGCAGCCGGTCGTGACGGCATCGGGGGGCCGAGCCTGTTGATCAAGTGAAAGGATCGATTCCGTGAAGCACCTGCGTCAACTGGAAGATCAAAGCGTCTACATTCTGCGCGAAGCCTACAAGCACTTCGACAACCTCGCCATGCTCTGGTCGATGGGAAAAGATTCGACCGTCTTGCTGTGGCTCGCGAGAAAGGCGTTTTTCGGCCATGTGCCGTTTCCGCTCCTCCATGTCGACACAAGCTACAAGATTCCCGCGATGATCGAGTATCGCGACCGGCTCGCTCGCGAGTGGCACCTGAATCTTGTTGTGGGTCAGAACAAGGAAGCGCTGGCCGCCGGCATGAACCACACGCTAGGGCGGGTGATCTGCTGCACGGCACTCAAGACGAACGGTCTGAAGCAACTGCTTGAGCAAAAAGGCTACACGGGGGTGATCCTGGGGGTCCGGGCCGATGAAGAAGGGACCAGAGCCAAGGAGCGCTATTTCTCGCCGCGCGACAAGCACGGCGATTGGGACTTTCGCGATCAGCCGCCGGAGCTCTGGGATCAGTTCAAGACGACGTTCCCTCCCGGAACGCACATTCGCATTCATCCCTTGTTGGATTGGACTGAGATCAACATTTGGGAATATATCAAGCTGGAGAGCATACCCTTCATCGATCTCTATCTCGATAAGGGCGACGGAACTCGCTATCGGAGTCTCGGGTGTGCGCCTTGCACCACTCCGATCAAGTCGACGGCGAAGAACGTGGACGACATCATCGAAGAGCTCAGGCACACTACGGTGGCAGAGCGGTCAGGACGCGCGCAGGACGAGGGCCGCGGAATGGAGTTATTGAGGAAGGACGGATACATGTAACGATGAGCGCCACGGCTGTTTCCGCAAAACCGTCCGAAAATCTCAACATCGTCATCGTCGGGCATGTAGACCACGGGAAGTCCACGTTGCTGGGACGTCTGTACGCCGATACCGGCTCGTTGCCTGACGGCAAGTTGGAAAAGGTTCAGGCGATCTGTCGGCAACAGGGGAAAGAGTTTGAGTATGCCTTCCTGTTCGACGCATTCCTCGAAGAGCAGGAACAGGGCATCACGATCGACACAGCCCGGACGTTCTTCATCTGGAAGGGCCGGCAATACATCATCATTGATGCGCCGGGGCACAAGGAGTTTCTCAAGAACATGATCTCCGGCGCGGCGCGAGCCGAAGCCGCGCTGCTCTTGATCGATGCGCTTGAAGGCGTGAAAGAGCAGTCCAAGAAACACGGCTATCTCTTGTCGCTCTTGGGAGTGCGGCAGTTTGCGGTGGTCGTCAACAAGATGGACCTGGTCGGGTACCGGCAGGATGTATTCGAGGGAATCGAGAAGGAATACCGTGATTTTCTGGGGCAGTTCGGGGCAGTCCCTGAACGGATCATTCCCGTCAGCGCCAAGCTGGGAGACAACATCGCCAATCGGAGCCAGGCCATGGCCTGGTACAGCGGCCCGACGGTCTTGGATACGTTGAGCCTCTTCAAGAAAGAAACAGCCCGGTCCGAGCAGCCGCTGCGGCTCCCGATTCAAGACGTGTATAAGTTCGACGCCCGCCGGATCATCACCGGCCGGATTACCGCCGGGCGGTTGAAGATCGGAGATCATCTCGTCTTTTCTCCCTCGAACAAGCGCGCCAATATTCGATCGGTCGAAGCTTTCAATATCGAGCCGTCTCCCACAGGGGGCGAAGCGGGTCAGTCGATCGGTATCACGCTCGACGAGCAGATTTTCGTCGAGCGGGGTGAAATCGCCACCCATCAAGCGCAGTTGCCACTGGTCTCAACAGCGTTTCGCGCCAACCTCTTCTGGCTCGGTCGCCGTCCGTTGGAGAAAGGACGCAGGTATCTGTTGCGGGTGGCGACAAGAGAGGTGGACTGTGAGGTGGCGGCCATCCATCGGATCATCGATACGATGGACCTCAATCAGCAGCAAGGCAGTAGCGCTGTTGCGAGGAACCAGGTGGCCGAGTTGACGCTGCGGACAAAGGCTCCGGTCGCGTTCGATCTGTCTTCGTCATTCGAGGCCACTGGCCGATTTGTGCTCGTTGACGAATACGACATCGCCGGCGGAGGCATCGTCACCGAATTGGTCCATGATGATCAGGAGTTCTTGCGTGAAGAAGCCCGTCGTCGAGACTTTGCCTGGGTCAAGGGGGAAGTTGGAATTGAAGAGCGAGCTCAGCAATACGGTCATCGGGCGGCCATCGTTCTCGTGACCGGTGGACGGCATACGGGAAAGTCCTTTCTGGCCAAGAAACTCGAAGCCAGGTTGGTGGCGGACGGACGGCATGCCTACCTGCTCGATGGAGAGAATCTACGGCGGGGATTGGATGCCGACCTCTCGGACGGGGAACGGGGACAGACCACGGAAATGGCCCGTCGTTATGGAGAGGTCGCCAGATTATTGGCTGATACCGGGCTCATCGTGGTTTCAACGACCAATCCATTCGGCATGGCCTATATCGAAGCGGCTCAGGCGATCAGGACGCTCGTCCATCCGACGCCGGTGATTGCTGTGCACATGAGTAAAGTCCCTGAAGAGGCGCCGCCGAACACGGATATTGTGCTTTCCGGCCCTGCGGACTTCGATGCCGCCACACGCCGTATCCTGGAAGAGCTGAAACGTCGAGGCGTTCTTGCCCAGGCGATCGGGGCCAAACCGACATTCCAATACTCGATCTAGGGGGCAGGCACAGCTCTGCTGAACCAGTCCCCTTGATGAACTGAAACATCCACCTGCTGAAACGGGGACAGTCGCCGGACCGAAGGGCGACAGTCCGCTCGGTTTGACTCTCCCGAAACCCCTGTGTTACCGTGGTTTCCTCCTGAAATCCTTGCGCGTTTGAGAGGGTGCACACCTATGGCTCCTGAGAAGGATCTCAAGGCTATTCTCAGCCGGCTCCGGTATTCCGACGATGCCAAGGTCGTCGAGCAGATTACCGAGCAGATGCGACAGGTTCAGGTACGCATGGCGGGGATCAAGCACAAGCTGGTTGTGATGAGCGGAAAGGGCGGCGTCGGCAAGAGCATGACGACCGTCAACCTGGCACTGGCCTTTGCAAGACAGAATGCCCTGGTCGGATTGTTGGACGTGGATCTCAATGGACCCTGCGTCCCGCGAATGCTGGGTTTACACGGACAGTCCCTCACGATGACCCCGGAAGGAGCGATCCCTCCGATCGGCCCACTGGGAATCAAGGTCGCGTCGATGGACTTTTTCCTAGGCGCTGCGTCCCCCGTCAGGTGGAAGGGCCCGATGGACGTCAGCCCCGTCTGGCTCGGTCTGATGGAAATGAACGTTATCCGCGAGTTCCTGGCGGACGTGGCCTGGGGTGAGCTGGATTATCTGCTTGCGGACCTTCCCCCCGGCGCTGCTGCCGATAAGCCTCCGGTGATTGCGGGATTCATCCCCGATCTTGCCGGGGCCATCGTCGTGACGACCCCGTCAGAAGTGGCATCTGATGTCGTGCAGAAGTCTGTCACCTATGCGCGCGACATGGGAATCAAGGTACTTGGCATTATCGAGAACATGAGCGAGTACCGTTGCCCCTCCTGCGGGGAGCAAAACGAGCTGTTTGAAGGCAATACGGAAGCCATGTGCGAGGTGTTGGACCTGCCGTTGTTGGGTCGAATCCCTTTCGATCGGAAGCTCGCCCGGACGTTCGACAAGGGAGAACCGTTGCTCGACGAACAGTATCCAACGATCCAGCGTTATCAGGAAATTGCCGGCCGTGTCCGGACCCTGTTGGACTACAAGAAAGTCCTCGCTGCTAAGCTGTGACGCTTACCCAAGAGGAGCTGCCATGAAATTCGTGTGCCTCAACTGCGAAACCTACATGAACTTCGAAAAGGTGGAGAAGCCTGGAGAGGGGTCGCTCGGGGTCTTCTTCGGCTGCCCATCGTGCGGTGCGAAATTCTCAATGGTCACGAACCCGGGCGAGACCCAAATGGTCAGCTCGCTCGGTGTGAAGCTCGGCGGCCGAACCGTGGCAGCGGAGCCTTTTGAGATGACGCGAGGCACGCTGAAAGACGAAGCGTTAGCCGGTTCGGGTCAGATGGCGGCCTACTTGAATGAAAAGATTCAAGGTGGCCAGCCTGCGACCGTCGCCGCGGCGCCTCCTTCGGGCAAGCCGGGCGAGAAATCAGCCGGCGGCTGTCCCTTCTCCGCCATGGTGGCTGAAATGGGACTGACATCCAGCGGGAAGGCGGCCAACGAAGTCCAGGCAACCTCGAATTTCACCTGGACGGCTGATGCGAAGGAAAAACTTGATCGTCTCCCGGCGTTCGTGAAGCCGATGGTTCAGAGCAGCGTAGAAGCCTACGCGCGAAAGCAGGGGTATGAGACGATCACACTTCAGGTGATGGATGACTCCAAGAACGATTCTCCCAACGGCATCGCCTGGACCCGTGAAGCGGAACAACGGCTCGACAATATCCCTGATTTCATCCGGCCGATGGCGCGGAAGGAAATCGAGCGATTGGCCAAAGAGCGGGGAGTCGCGACGATCACGGCTCAAGTCATGGACGATGCCAAAGACAAGTTTATGAAATTCATGTAGAGACTGGCATTGCTGACGTCGGTTTCCCGCATCCTGATGTAGGCCTGTCCGGTTTTCCGGATAGGCCTTTTCTTTGAAAGAATATCCGCCGGTGTGTAGACGATGAATCTGGGAGTCCGGTATATCCTGATCCTCTCATTTCTTTGCTTCTGGATTCTGCTGGCCGTCCCTGTCACACTCCTCGCTCAGCATGGTGAACTCCATCAAGCTGCTGTGGCTGGTGCGGACCACCATGGTCACGCCGCGGCTCCTGAGGGGTGGGAAGGCTCCTCAGCCGGTATCGCCTATTCGGAACGGAATCATCATATCGCCGGACTGTTCGTGCTGTTCATCGGACTGGCGGAGCTCAGCCACGCCCTCCGGCTCACCTCTTTACGATGGACGAGGTTTCTGACTCCCCTCGCGATGGTCGGCACAGGACTGTTCCTCACCGTGTGGAGCGATCACGAAGCCTGGCCCGTCGGCTCTCTGAGTTTTGCGCAATCGTTTTTCGGGCAGGATCACGAGATCGTTCAGCACAAGGTTTATGGACTCTTGGCGCTGGCGACCGGAATCGTCGAACTGGTTCGTCGGTTAGGGGGGATGGGCCATGTCGGCTGGGCCACTCCCTTCCCCCTCATGGCGATCATCGGCGGTCTGATGTTGTTCGGCCATGCCCATGGCGGCCATCCGTCCGAGCACAAGATTGTCATACACCATGCCATTATGGGAACGATGGCGATGACTGCGGGCTCCTCGAAGCTCCTATCGGGCTGGTTCGGTAAACCAGCCCATGGAACCGCTTCCAGATGGGAAGTCTTATGGGCCGGCCTCATCCTGGTGATCGGAACACAGTTGCTCATTTACTCGGAGTAGATTTCCCGTCGATCGACCTGTTTCCTCGTAATTGACACCCCTCCAAACCCTGTGCTACGAGTACCGAATTGTTGCAATCGCGTACATCGTCATGAACGGCCGGTCCGGGGTCGGCTGAGGAGATTCACCAATGGGCGGACATAGTCACTGGGCGACCATCAAGCGACACAAGTCGGCCCAGGATGCGAAACGCGGCAAGGTTTTTACCAGGATTATTCGGGAGTTGACGATTGCGGCTCGCTCCGGTGGAGATCCGGACGGGAATCCCCGCTTGAGGTTGGCGATAGCGAAAGCCAAAGAAGCCAACATGCCCAGCGACACCATGAAGAAAGCCGTTCAGCGCGGCACGGGAGAGCTGCCCGGCGTGTCCTATGAGGAGTTCACCTTGGAGGGCTATGGGCCCGGCGGCACAGCCTTGATGTTGGAGATCACGAGCGACAACCGCAATCGTACCGTCGCGGAGATTCGCAGTCTGCTCACGAAGAATCACGGCAATATGGCTGAAGCCGGCGCGGTGGCCTGGCAGTTTCATAAGAAGGGCTTGTTGACGATCGACAAGGGCAAAGTGGACGAGGACGCCCTGTTGTCACTGGCGCTCGAAGCAGGGGCTGAAGATGTCAAGGTGGGGGAGAAGAGCTTTGAAGTCGTGACCAACCCCCACGATTTCGAGGCGGTGAAGAAAGCACTCGCCGATGCGAAGATCAACACGTCCCTTGCGGAGATTACCTTCGTGCCGCAGAACACGATCCGGCTCGAAGAAAAAGACGCGGAGCAGATGCTCAGGCTCATGGAAGTCATGGACGAGCATGACGATGTACAGAAAGTACACGCAAACTTCGACATCTCGGATGAGGTGATGGAAAAAGTCGCCGCGGCCGGCTAGGCGCCGACCGGCTTCCCTTCCGCATTGGAGTCTCGCACGACGGATTCATGATCGCCTCACTGACAGGCCGATTGGCCTTCAAGGCGCCGACTCATCTGGCTCTCGATGTGCAGGGAGTCGGATACGAAGTCTTTATTCCCCTCAGCACCTATTACAGTCTACCGAGCCTCAACGAACAGCTCGCTCTGAGCATCCATACGCATGTCCGCGAGGATGCCATCCAGTTGTTCGGCTTTATCACGCAACCGGAGAAGGATGCGTTCTTGTTGCTGACGACCGTATCCGGAATCGGTCCCAAAACCGCGTTGGGCATTCTCTCCGCTCTTCCGGTCTCCGATCTCGTCTCGGCCATTCAGGCGGCCGACGTCGAAAAACTGGAAGCGGTTCCCGGCATCGGCAAGAAATCCGCTGGTCGTATCGTATTGGAGCTGAAGGACAAGCTGACTAAATTGCATCCGGGACTGACAGCCTCCGTGGACTCACCCGGTCCGGCTCACGACAGAACATTCGACGACGCGCTCTCGGCGCTGACCAACTTGGGCTATCGTGCGCAGGATGCGAAAGAGGCGTTGAAGCAGGTACGAAAAGCGAAGCCGGCCTCTGTCAGCTTGCAGGAGCTTATACGGGATACCTTGAAAGATCTGGCGAGGGGGTAGCTATGCCGAAGACCGGTTGCCGATACATGTTTCAATCCATCCTCTTCGCCACGCTGGTGGCCGGCGCGGTACCCAGCTCCTGGCCGACCGTCGCGGCGGCAGACGATGCGGCCGGAGAGCCGAAGAGCATCCGAAAGACATGCGGAAAATGCCCGGATGGTTATGCGGTGACGGCGGTCACGGAGGCCCCGTCAATTTGCAAAGAGGGGGATCCTACGTTGGTCCAATGTGTCCCGCTGGGAGCCAACCTGCTGCCGGTCTGCGGATCGTGCCCAGAAGGCTACAACGAGATCGGCCGTTCTTCGGTGCCTTCCCGTTGTGGGAATCAGGATGGCGGCAGGCTCAGTCAATGTCAGCTACAGAAGATGGAATCGAACATGCCGGACCCGACGCAAGGCGGCAAGATCTGCCCCCCTGATTGCGGGAGCACTCCTGCGCCGGGACAGGGGGCCTTGCCACCCCCACCAAAGTACCTGCCGACCCCGGAGAAGAAGTGATCGCCCTTCGAGCGGAGCGAGAAGAGAAATGACTCAACGAGTCGTGAATCCTCAGTTGATCGACGATGAGCGGAGCATGGAGAACGTGCTTCGCCCTCAATCGTTGGAGGAATACGTCGGCCAGGATCGCATGAAGGACTCCTTGCGCATTTGTATCGATGCAGCGAAGCAGCGGGGCGAGACATTGGATCATGCGATCTTTTACGGGCCGCCGGGACTCGGGAAAACCACCATCGCCCACATCATTGCCCGAGAAATGGGAGGGACGCTCAGGGCCACTTCCGGCCTGGTGCTAGCCCATGCGGGAGATCTGGCTGCCATTCTGACGAATCTGCAGGAGCACGAGGTGCTCTTTATCGATGAAATCCATCGTCTGCCCGCTGCAGTTGAAGAGGCGCTCTATCCGGCGATGGAGGACTTTCAACTAGATTTGGTGGTCGGCCAGGGACCTGCGGCCAGGACGGTGAAACTGGATCTGCCCCGCTTCACGCTGGTTGGTGCGACAACCAAGGCCGGCGCATTGACCTCTCCGCTTCGTGACCGCTTCGGGCTGGTCCACCGGCTTGAATTCTATAGTCCTGCGGAGCTGCAGGTCATCGTCATGCGCTCCGCCGGCCTGCTCCAGATTCCAATCGAGTCGGACGGCGCGGAAGAAATCGCGCGCCGGGCTCGCGGGACGCCGCGGATCGTCAACCGGCTCGTCAAACGTGTTCGCGATTATGCGCAGGTCAAGGCCGAAGGGCGGATTACGAATTCTGTAGCCCAGGAGGCCTTAGCCTGGCTCGGCGTGGATGCCGCGGGATTCGATGAGATGGACCGGAAGATTCTGCTGACGATCATCGAAAAGTTCGGGGGAGGTCCGGTCGGAGTGGAATCCCTCGCCGCCGCTGTCCAGGAGGACCGGAGCACACTCGAAGATGTGCATGAGCCCTATCTCATCCAGGCCGGGTACCTCGAACGAACTGGACGAGGCCGTCAGGTAACGAGAGACACGCTAGACCATTTCAAGCGCCCCAAGGGACTTCTGTATTAGCCCTTTCGTCCAGCAATGCTCAGCCAATCCTCTCCTTCAGCGAATCAAAGGATCGATACCTAAGCATCTGAAACTCCAAGGGTCTCCTTGCTTTCTGAGGAGGGATTCTTGTATTATTTTACGCTTACTCACACCTGTCCTGCCTCTGGACGCTCGTCCAACTCATGAGGCACGGGTGGAGGGGGTCCGTGCATGTCCGGAGACCTTTCCGAACACCGGAAAGAGATAGATCGAATCGACGACGAGATTTTGCGTCTCCTCAATATTCGGTCGAAAAGCGTCATCGAGATCGGCAGGCTGAAGAAACAGCAGGATGCCGACGCTAATCTCCATACTCCGGCCCGCGAAGCGGCCATCATCGAGCGTCTCGTGGCGCAGAATACCGGCCCCTTTCCGTCCGAAGGGATCCGGCCGGTCTATCGGGAAATCATGTCGGCCTCCCTCTCGCTGGAAGGCCCTCAGAAGGTGGCTTATCTCGGGCCTCGTGCGACCTTTACCCATATGGCCTGCATGCAGAAGTTCGGCTCCTCTGCGCAATACGTCCCCGTCCACAGCATCAAAGAAGTCTTCAGTGAAGTGGAACGGGGCAGAGCGAACTTCGGCGTGGTCCCGATTGAGAACACGACTGAAGGCGTCGTGAACCACACGCTGGACATGTTCATCGATTCCAATCTCCTGATCTATGGAGAAGTCCTCCAGGAAGTGTCGCATCATCTGCTCTCCAAGTCCGGGGCGCCGGAAGAGATTAAGAAAATCTGCTCGCACCCCCATGCGATTGCGCAGTGCCGCAACTGGCTTGAAATCAACATGCCCCACGTGCCGGTTTCCGAAGTGGCCAGCACAGCCCGAGCTGCGGAGCTCTGCCTCGATGACCCGTCAATCGCGGCGATTGCCTCCGAGTTGGCGGCTCAACTGTACGGGTTGAAGATCATCAAATCGCGCATCGAAGACAACCTGAACAACTTCACGCGCTTTCTGGTGTTGTCCCAGAAGCCGCCGCAACGAACGGGCAAAGACAAGACCTCCTTGATGCTTTCGATCAAGGACAAGGTCGGCGCGCTCTACGATCTGCTCCGACCGTTCGCCTCGCATGGGATCAGCATGACCAAGATCGAATCGCGTCCGTCCCGGCGGAAAGCCTGGGAGTATATCTTTTTTGTCGATATCGAGGGTCATATCGAAGAAGACCGCGTCAAAAAGGCGGTCGAGGAAATCACAGGCCGTTGTCTCTTCATGAAAGTGCTCGGGTCTTACCCAGCGCACAGCTAACACCATGACGCTCCACGTCCATTCCGATATCGCCTCCTTGACCCCCTATGTGCCGGGCAAACCGATTGAAGAGCTTCAACGTGAGCTCGGCCTCTCGCGCGTCATCAAACTGGCTTCGAATGAGAATCCGATCGGGCCATCACCCAAGGCGTTGGCCGTACTGAGCGAAGGAGCCGCCACATTGCATCGGTATCCGGACGGCGGGGCATTCAGACTCCGCGAGGCCATGGCGGATCGATGGAAGGTCACGCCGGACCACATCATTCTCGGCAACGGGTCGGACGAAATTCTCGGCTTGCTTGCCCGTACCTTCCTGGCGCCTGGCGATGAGGCCGTGATGGCTGATCAGACTTTCGTCATCTACAAGATGGAAGTGACAGCCGCCCACGGGAAAGCCGTCACAGTTCCGTTAAGGCAGTGGCGTCATGATCTGCCTGCGATGGCGGAGGCGATTACGCCGCGCACGCGGCTGCTGTTCCTGTGCAATCCCAACAATCCTACCGGGAGCATGGTGTCGTCCGGGGAAGTTGCCCAACTGCTCTCGCGAATCCCCGAGCAGGTCATCGTCGTCTTCGATGAGGCCTACTTCGAGTATGTGAGGCGTTCTGATTTTCCCGAGGCCATGGCCTACGTGAAGCAAGGGCGGAATGCCATCGTCCTGCGGACCTTTTCGAAGATATACGGCTTGGCCGGCTTGCGGATCGGCTACGGGGTCACCACACCGGAGATCACGGGTTTGTTGAATCGGGTCCGTCCGCCGTTCAATGCCAACAGCATTGCGCAGCGAGCGGCGTTGGCCGCCTTAGGCGACGATGAACATGTGGCGAAAAGCCGCGCGGTGAACCAGGCCGGCATGGAGCAGCTGATCAAAGGCTTGAGTGCCTTCGGGTTCACGCCAATCCCCAGCGAAGCCAATTTTCTGTATCTCGACATCGGCCGCGACGGCCGCCAGGTCTTTGAGGCCTTGCTGCGACAAGGCGTTATCATTCGTCATATCGAAGGACGCATGGTGCGGGTGACCATCGGGCAAGCAGAGGAAAACGAGGCATTCTTGATCGCGCTCGCGCGAGTCATGCAGGCGGGCTGATTAACAGGTGAGGGACTTATGATCATCGTGTTGAGACCGGATGCATCGGAACGGGAAGTCGATCATATTGTCGATCGGCTCCGTGAGCTCGGACTGAAATCGCAGTTGTCGACCGGACAGGAACGGACCATCATCGGGGTGATCGGCGATGACCGGATCTTACAGAACCAGCCGCTGACGGCGCTCCCCGGCGTCGAGAGCGTGCTCCCGATTCTGGCCCCATGGAAGCTCGTCAGCCGCGAGTTCAAGAAGGAAGGCACCATCATCGATGTCGGTGGAGTCAAGATCGGCGGAAACAAACTGGCCATTATGGCTGGTCCCTGCGCGGTGGAACGTCTTGAACTGACAGTCGGCATCGCTCACGAGGTGAAGGCCGCGGGGGCCAGCATTCTCCGCGGCGGCGCCTACAAACCGCGCACGTCCCCCTATTCGTTTCAAGGGTTGGGGCGCGAGGGGTTGGATTATTTGATGGAAGCCAGGAAGCAAACGGGCCTGCCGGTTGTGAGCGAGATTCTCGATACTCGGGACATCGAATTGTTTCTTGAAAAGGCCGACATCATTCAGATCGGCGCGCGCAATATGCAGAACTTTGAATTGTTGAAGGAAGTCGGCGCTTACGACAAGCCGGTTCTGTTGAAACGCGGGCTGTCGGCGACGATCAAGGAATTCCTGTTGTCCGCCGAGTACATCATGTCGCGAGGAAACCGGAACGTCATGCTCTGTGAGCGCGGAATCCGGACATTTGAGACTCAATACCGCAATACGCTCGACTTGGCGGCAATTCCGACGTTGAAAGAGCTGTCGCATTTGCCCGTGATCGTCGATCCGAGCCATGCGACCGGCAAGTGGAATCTTGTTGCGCCGATGTCCAAAGCGGCAGTGGCGGCCGGCGCGGACGGCATTCTCATCGAAGTCCACTCCAATCCGGAATGCGCCCTCTGCGACGGCGAGGAGTCTATCAAGCCGACCAAGTTCAAGGAGTTGATGCAGGACATGCGAAAGATTGCGGTGGCCGTTGGGCGGGAACTGTGACGAAGTCATCGAGCGCGCAACTCGGAGCGCCGAGTCCTAGAATTTGAACCATGGCTCCGCATTTTTCACAGGTGGCGATTGTCGGAGTCGGACTCATCGGCGGCTCCCTCGGCATGATCCTTCGCAGAAAGGAACTGGCCGGGAATGTCGTCGGGATCGGGCGACGTGTTGAGAACCTCAAGACCGCCGTCCAGATGGGCGCCATCGATCGCTACGTCGTAGATCCGAAGGATGGAGTCAAAGACGCCGACCTCGTCGTGCTCGCGACGCCGGTCGATACCTACGATCGACATTTGAGCGAATGGGCCTCTTGCTTGAAAGCGGGGGCCATTGTGACCGACGTCGGGAGCGTCAAAGGTATGCTGGTGGAACGGACCGAACAGGCGATGCCGCGAGGCGTGCATTTCGTGGGGGCGCATCCCATCGCGGGTAAAGAAAAAACCGGTGTCGCCGCCGGATCGGACCAGCTGTTCATCGGCGCGCGGTGCATCCTCACCCCGACCGAAAGAACCGATCAGCGCGCTTTGGAGCGGATCACCGTCATGTGGCAAGAAACCGGATCGACCGTGCTCACCATGGACCCGCATCTGCATGACAAGATTCTCGGAGCAGTCAGCCATCTTCCCCATGTCGCAGCCTTCGCCTTGATCAACGCCTTAATTGAAATACGTGAAAGGGTTCCAGCACTCGATCTCGCCGGTCATTCCGGCGGAGGGTTGCGTGATACGACGAGGATCGCCGCCAGCTCGCCCGAAATGTGGCGGGATATTTTTCTATGGAACCGTGACAACATCGTCGCCTTCATTGAAGCCTATGAGCGCTCGCTGGGGCAGTTGAAGCAGCTCATAGGAGCGGGCGATGCGGCCGGGATCGAAAAGGAACTGGAACGCGCCAAACAGGAGCGGGAAAAGTTTCCCGCCAGGCCTGGCGGCGCCTCACAGTAGCTATGGCAACGTTAGCGATCAATCCGGGAGGACCGCTGCGGGGGACAATGACTGTCCCCGGCGACAAGTCGATCACCCATCGCGCCATCATTCTGACGGCGCTCGCGGAGGGGACAGGTACCATCAAGGACTATTGTCGCGGCGAAGACTGCCTCAATACGATGCGGGCGCTTCAAGCGCTCGGTGTGAAGATCGATGAAGCGAGGGATTCGCTGCGCGTCCACGGCAAGGGAATCTGGGGACTGGCTGAACCGGCGGGCATCGTGGACTGTGGAAACTCCGGCACGGGCATTCGTCTCTTGACCGGCCTTTTGGCCGGGCAAGATTTCTTTGCCGTGCTGACGGGGGATGCCTCGATTCGCCGACGTCCGATGGGGCGGATCGTGAAGCCCTTGCGTGAAATGGGCGCGACGATTGCCGGCCGTAAAGGGGGCGAGCTGGCTCCGTTGGCCGTCACGGGCGGCACACTGCGAGCTATTACCTACTCCTCTCCCGTGGCCAGCGCCCAGATTAAATCATCACTGTTGTTCGCGGCCCTTTTTGCACAGGGCACAACCAGCCTTACCGAACCGAGACTCTCGCGCGATCATACAGAGCGGTTGTTCCAATTTTACGGACTTCCCCTCAAGCGGGAGGGCACGACGCTTTTGATGGAAGGGCGGCCATCGGTTGGATGGACCGCAACGCCGGCCTTCACAGTGCCGGGAGATCTGTCCGCCGCCGCATTTTTCATCGTGGGCTCGAGCATTGTTCCGGGATCGGATATCACAGTCACAGGAGTTGGCGTGAATCCGACCAGGACCGGAATTTTGGAAATTCTGACGCGCATGGGAGCGGACATTCAATTGCTTCATCGGCGGGACGAAGCCGGTGAACCGGTTGCGGACATCAGGGTGAAGTCGGCTCCGCTGCATGGCGTGACGATCGGGCCGGAATTGATTCCTCAAACGATCGATGAGTTTCCGGTGCTGTGTGTCGCGGCTGCGGTGGCGGAGGGCGAAACTGTCATTTCCGGAGCTGAAGAATTGCGCGTGAAGGAGAGCGACCGCATTACCACCATGGCAGTCGAACTCCGGAAGATGGGTGCGAAGATCACGGAGAAACCAGACGGATTGCTGATAGCGGGTCTTGGCCGGGCGCGAGAAAACGGGCGATTGACCGCCACGCGCGCGCAGAGTCACGGAGACCACCGTGTCGCGATGTCCGTTGCGATCGCCGGTCTGACTGCCACGAGCGGAACGGAGATCGATGGAACGGACTGTATCGAAACCTCATTTCCTGATTTCAATGGGAAGTTGTTGGAATTGTTAGCAGGAAGTCAGTCAGACTGACGAAAGGAATTGTCCGGCATGATCGTCGCCATTGACGGACCCGCGGGAGTCGGGAAAAGCACGGTGGCCAAACTTTTGGCTTCCAGGCTGAAGTATTTGTATCTCGACACCGGCGCGCTCTATCGGGCCGTCGCCTGGGCCGTGTTACACAACGGTCTCGATTCGTCGGATGCGTCAGCGGTGGCTGGGTTGTTGCCTAAGCTGTCGTTGCAGATGGAGTTTAAGAACGAAGCGGTGGCGGTTCGGCTGAACGGGAAGGATATCACCGACGAACTGCGGACTCCGGCCGTTTCCGCCGCAGCGTCCGTCGTGTCGGCCGTACCTGCGGTGAGGGCATGGTTGCTGCCAGTGCAGAGGCAGATCGGACAGAAAGGATCGGTCGTGGCCGAAGGCCGGGACATCGGGACCAAGGTGTTTCCCGCGGCAGAGGTGAAGTTCTTTCTCGAGGCGGATGCCACGGTTCGGGCCGAGCGTCGGCATCGGGAACTTGTAGCTGCGGGCCATTCCCACGCGATCGAGCAGACCACCGCTGAAATGGCCGGACGCGACAGCAGAGACCGTTCCCGTGCTGTCGCGCCGCTTGCTCCGGCGGAGGACGCGCACCATATCGACACCTCTAGGCTTTCGGCGGCAGAGGTGGTCGATCGGATGATAGCTGTGGTTGCGGCGAAGTTGTGAGTTCGGTTGTGTACTCGCTGCTCTGGGTACTGGCTCGTGTTGTCGCCCGGATGTGCTTCCGGTATCGGGTCGTCGGGAGGGTGCCACGATCAGGCGGCGTATTGATCGCAGCCAATCATGCGAGCTATTTTGATATCCCGCTGCTAGGCTGCGGGATGCCGCGGCGGGCTTGGTATTTGGGGCGGAGCGACCTGTTCGTGCCGGGCTTGAAGGGCATTCTGCAGTGGCTCGGGTGGATTCCGTTGAGACTCGGCCGGCTGGATCGCCAGGCCTTCGACAAGGCTGTCGATCTCATCAAACGAGGGAAGGTCGTGGTGATTTTTCCCGAGGGTACGCGAACTCTCGACGGCCGGCTTCAGGAGGCAAAGCGAGGTTTGGGCATGCTTGTCGCGCAAACCGGATGCCCGGTGATTCCGGCCTACCTGAAGGGCACCTACGAAGTGTTGCCGGCCGGAGCCAAGCGGCCGCACTTCCACCCGGTGACGGTGTTCTTCGGAGACGCGCTTCGGTTCGCCGCTCCGGTTGAGAACGGAGAGACGAAGAGGTTTTATCAGGACGTGAGTCGAACGGTGATGGAGCGGATCGCTGCACTCGGACAGGTGGAGCCTCCGAACCATCCCGAACAGGCCGGGGCCTGCAACGCTGAGTAGGTTCCGGTGCTATTCATAATCAGCACCCGACAGTTGTCGGAAGAGTAGGATGGACCCATGAGTACGGTTTCGAAATCGAGCGATCAGCAATTGGACCGCAACGCCTTGGCGGCGCTGTACGAGGAAACTTTCAAGAACCTCGAAGAGGGCACCATCACGGAGGGGCGTGTCGTGGCCTTGACCAAGGACAAGGTCGTGGTCGACATCGGATACAAGTCCGAAGGCATGATCCCGAGCGATCAGTTCGCCGCTGAGGAACTCCAACAGATCAAAATCGGCGATCGCCTGCAGGTCTATATCGAGGAGTGCGAAGACGCGGACGGCAATCTCATCCTTTCCAAAGAAAAAGCCGACAAGATGAAGATTTGGGAGGAATTGGAGAAGCTGTACAAGGAGGAAAAGAGCATCGACGGCAAAGTCGTCTCGCGAATCAAGGGCGGCATGATGGTGGATATCGGCGTAAAGGCGTTTCTGCCCGGGTCCCAGATCGACCTGCATCCGGTACGGGATCTCGACGGGCTGGTCGGCCGCACGTTTCCGATGAAGATCATCAAGATCAACCATCGTCGCGGCAATGTCGTGGTGTCCCGACGGGTGCTCCTGGAGGAAACAAGGGACAAGAAGCGACAGACGACGCTGGCGACGCTCAAGGAAGGACAGCTGATCCAGGGCATGGTCAAGAACATTACAGACTACGGAGCTTTCATCGATCTGGGCGGGATCGACGGCCTCCTGCATATCACGGATATGTCCTGGGGACGCGTGGGACACCCCTCGGAAATGTTCAACGTCGGCGATCGAGTCGAGGTGAGCGTGCTCAAGTATGATCGGGAGACCGGTCGAATTTCTCTCGGCCTGAAGCAAAAATCTGCCGATCCTTGGACGAACGTGGCCGGCAAGTATCCGATCGGAACTCGCGTACGCGGCAAGGTGGTGAGTTTGACCGATTACGGCGCGTTTGTGGAACTCGAGCCCGGTGTCGAAGGCTTGGTCCACGTCTCCGAAATGTCCTGGACCCACGAAGTGCGCCATCCATCACGCGTGGTGGCGATCGGCGACCAGGTGGAGGCCGCGGTCTTGAATGTGGATCCGGCCAGCCGGAAAATTTCACTCGGCATGAAGCAAACAGCGCCGAATCCCTGGGACATGGTGGAAGGCAAGTATCCGATCGGAACTCGCATCGAAGGCAAGGTGAAGAGCCTCACCGACTTCGGGGCATTCATCGGCTTGGATGAGGGCATCGACGGGTTGATCCATATTTCAGACATGTCCTGGACCAGACACATCAAGCATCCATCGGAGCTGTTCAAGAAGGGTCAGAAAGTCGAGGCAGTCGTGCTGCGAATCGACAAGGAGAAGGAGCGACTATCGCTCGGGTACAAACAGCTGAGTCGTGATCCCTGGGATGATGAAATCCCAGGACGCTATCGGGTGGGGGATTCGACAAGCGGCAAGGTCAGCAAGGTGGCCGACTTCGGCATCTTCGTCGAACTGGATGGCGGGGTCGAAGGGTTGATCCACATCAGCGAAGCCGGACTGGATCAAACCGCGAAACTCGAGGAAAAGTTCAAGCTCCAAGACGACGTCACGGCCAAGATCATTAAAGTGGATCGGGAGGAGCGCAAGATCGCCCTCAGTCTCCGGGATCATCAGCTGGATTCAGAACGGCGCCACGTGGACGAATTCCATGCGGCACAGGGAGCGCCCGATCAGAGCCTCGGGCGCGCGGCGAAGCAAAGCCGAAAACGCGGCGTCTCGGATGACGACAAGTAATCCACGATCGGTGCGGTGCCGAGGGCTGCGGCTCCGGCACCGCCGGTGAGTGAAGCCATGGATGACGACACAACCAACAAGCAAGGGAAATGGCCCTTGAAGCGCAGGATCTTCTGGGCGCTCATGGCCGTAGCGGGAGTGGTACTCTTCGTCAACGTGTTTTTCCCCGATCTTGACCTCTCGACGGAAGATCGCATCGCACTCGTTCGAGTCGAAGGGGTCATTCTCGACTCGCAATCGACGGTCACGGAGCTCAAGCGTTTTGGCGACAATCCGTCGATCAAGGCTATCGTGTTGCGGATCGACAGTCCCGGCGGCGGCGTGGTGCCTTCGCAAGAGATCTACGATGCGGTGCAGCGCGTTCGGAACAAGAACAGCAAGGCGGTGATCGCTTCGATGGGGACCGTCGCCGCGTCCGGCGGGTACTATATCGCCGCCGCGACAGACCGGATCATGGCGAATCCCGGAACATTGACCGGCAGCATCGGCGTCATCATGGAAACCGCAAACGTCGAGGGATTGCTCAAGAAGATCGGGGTCGAGGGCATCGTCGTCAAGAGCGGGAAGTTCAAGGACGTGGGCTCGCCGCTCCGAAAGATGAGTGACGAAGAGCACGCGCTTCTTCAGTCGGTAATGGACGACGTGCATAAACAGTTCATCGATGCGGTGGCCGAGGGGCGCGCGATGGAGGTGTCCGCGGTTCAGGCGCTCGCCGACGGGAGGATCTTCACAGGGCGGCAAGCCAAGGACGCCAAGCTCGTCGATGAGCTGGGGAATCTGGAGGACGCCATCCAACTGGCTGCCGACCTGGCCGGTATTGAGGGAGAACCGAAAGTGGTCGAACCGCGCCGGCGATTTTCCATCAGAGAGTTGATCGAATCCCGGTTGTCGGCCCTGCTTCCGAAACTGGATTTCTATTCCGGCGTCAGCCTCAAATATCTCATGGCGTTTTAACGCAGCCGACGCGACGCGCATCGGCGTATCGAACGAAAGGGGAGTCGGATATGACCAAGGCCCAGATCATCGAGCGTGTCTCCGAGCAGGTCACGACCTTGACGAAACGCCAGGCCGAAATCGTCGTCAACACGATCTTCGACTGCGTAAGAGATTCCCTGAAAAACGGAGACAAGACAGAGATTCGGGGGTTCGGCAGCTTCCGGCTCAGGGCCCGCCGGATGAAGGAGGGCCGCAACCCGAAGACCGGGGCGACCGTCGCCGTGCCCGCCAAGAAGGTTCCCTTTTTCAAAGCGGGCAAGGAACTGAAAGAACTATTGAATCAGTAAGGATTACCATGAACGCACCAGATGCCGACGATGCGGTGGCGGCCGAAGTCCGCTGGACCGAAGGCGCGTTGAAACGCATGGAACGTGCGCCGATGTTTCTTCGCGGGATGGTCCGTCGACTTGCGGAAAAAAAGGCCCGCGAACTCGGGTATGCGGAAATCACCGAGACCATACTCGATCGGTTCAAGAGCCAGATGATGGGCGGTATGGGCGGAGAATCCGGGATGGTAGAAGCCGCGGAAGCCCTGGCGCAAGGCCGTCTTGCCTGGACCGCCGCCGCGAAGGAACGGTTGAGTGCCGTTCCGGAATTCATGCGCGGCATGATCAAGCAAATTGCGGAAGAAGTGGCCAAGGAAGGCGGCCACCTGGAGGTCAATATCGATCTCTTCGAAAAAGTCGAAGCCATGGGAGAGACCCGCGAGGCCGACGCGACTCCCCTCCCGTGGACGGACGGGGCGTTAGCGAGACTTCACGAGAAATTGAAGCAGTCGCCGCCGATCGCCGTCGAGTTCGTGACCGATATGCTGAAGCGCGACACCGAAGACTTGGCGCGGGAGAGGGACATCACGCAGATCACAGAAGAGATCCTGCAGCAACTATGGGAAGCGCCTCAAGAACGGGTCTCCTGGACGGATGAAGCATGGAAGCGGCTGCAGACGTCACCGGATTTCGTCCGGAGCGGTATTCGAAAGGCCGCCGAGCGGCGGGCCAGGAAATTGGGGCTTAACGAGATCGACTCCGATCATCTGACCACGTTTCGCAATCAAGCGATGATGAAAGCGGTCAAACGAATCCGCTCGTTCGGATACAACGAGCTGACTTTTGATGCGTTCGATACGGCGCTTGAGAAGACCAAACGGCTGAAGGGGAACGAGCAAGCAGAGATGCGACTCAAGGAAATCCGAGGGCATTTCGCCGATCCGGAAACCAAAAAGCCGGAGGGGGGAACGCTCGGAGCCGAATTGATGGATCGCTTCCGTCGCTATCTCAAAGGAGAGGGGACGCTCTAACGCGCGCGTCCTCGAAGGACGCGGCTTTGCTCGCCGATCGCGAGGAGCATCGTGTGGAGCCGTTCTCGAGGCCTCACAAGGTCAGGTGGCGGCAGTCTGTTTCGGCCAAAACTTGTGACGGATCTGGGGGAGCGGCTCGTTATCGAAATTCGGAATGTCGTACAAACAGCGGTCGATGAGGGCCACTTCATCCTCGGTCAGCTCGAGGGAGACCTTTTTCTTCCAAAACTGGTCGAGCGTGAAATAGTCACCGGACTGAGGCTTTTCCGCTAAAAAGGCTTTCATCTTCTCGAACCCGGCCGTATCGACGCCGGTAATCCGGCCTTTGTTCCGGTCGTGGCACCAGTGCAGGACCTCCGCGATCCCGTACATGGTGATGTCAACTTTCACTGTCTTGCTCATGATGTTCCTCCTTCACAAGTGCGTCAGTCTAACCCAGTTCATGGTTCATTTTCAAAGCCATAAATCGTTGAGTCCGACACGTCGCTGGGCGCTGATTGCTTCTATGCTTTTCCTTGTTGTTCTCGCGGCGGGTTGTTCAAGGCAGGATCCCTACGTGCCGCCGGATCTTTTCTACTACTTTGCCAGCTACAAGGTAGGAAGAAATCCCACCACCATTACGCCGTTCGATGCCAATCAGGACGGCTTCACCGATCTGATCACGACCAACATCGCAAGCAATACGCTCTCGATCCTGATCGGGAACGGGGACGGGACCTTTCGTGACCAGATTCAATTGCACGTCTGCCAGGAACCGCGATCGTTGGCCACCGGGCTGTTCAATGCCGATTCGTATCCCGACATCGTGCTGGCCTGTTCCGGAAGCGATCAAGTTGCCGTGCTCTTCGGGCGTTCAGACGGAAAATTCGATGAAGGTCCCCAATATCCGGTTCACAGAACGCCGATCGCACTGGCGAGCGACGATTTGAACGGCGATCATGTCGCCGACTTGGTCGTTGCTCTCCGCAATGACAAAGTAAAAGTCTTTATTGGGCTGGGAAATGGAGAGTTCCGACACGGGGCGCAGTATGAATACGGCGATACCCCTACCTCCGTCGCGCTGTCAGATCTGAATGCGGACGGAGCGGTGGATCTGGTCGTCACAAACGGCGGGCCGATGTCGAATGCCGTATCCATCTGGCTCGGAAACGGCGACGGAACGTTTCGGACCCCCACCGACTATCGTTCGGGTAAACGTCCGTTGGGCGTCAGCTTTGCCGACTTCAACAACGATAGAGTTCGCGATCTATTGGTCATTAACGGAGAGCGCGACAGCTTCTCCACATTTTTGGGAAACGGCAACGGCACGTTTCAGCCAGGCCGCGACTCGGGGGCGGATGCCGGTCCGAACTTCGGTCTGGCCCGCGATTTCAACGGAGATCGCCGTGCGGACGTCGCCATCGTCAATCTTCAATCCAACGACTTGTCGATCCTTTTTGGACGAGGGGACGGCACCTTTGAGTATCCGCCGAAGAACTACAAGACAAAAGCCGGTCCCTTTGCCGTCGCGACATTTCGAGTGACCACCAAGGAGGCTGAGGAACCTGGACTGGTCACGGCCGACAATGGGGACGGCTCGGTATCAGTCTTCCTCCATCGGGGTCTGAAAGCGACGCCGCCGTTGAAGGCTGCCACGCCGTGACGGTGAGGCCGACGAGAGTGCGCGGCTTCAAAACGATTGAAACAGCCGTCTGCTTGACAGTCTCGGACCCCTCCGCTAGAGTGGCCGACAGGCGCGGGTTTCTGGAGCATTGCGCTCCGTGATTGAGGGCGGCGGTGAGATCTTTCACCTGGTGGTTCGGCATCGGAGCGCTACTCACTCTCTCGGTGCTCATGGTGCAGGGAGGCGTACGGGACCTGTTCGACGGGGCGCATCCGGTAGGCGGGTCGAGTCCTTACCTCTCGTTCGGCACCACGATTTTCGGCGGCGGGTTGTTAGCGGGATGCCTGGCCTTGGTCATGCAACGAATCAGATGATCCTCAGGCAAGTTAGAACCGGCGATGCATTGCCTCAAATGTAAAGGCTTTATGATGGTCGAGCGCCATTACACGTTGATGAATCGACGTCTCTACGCGCGTTGTTTGAACTGCGGATTCTGGATCGACCTCGCTGATCTGCTTCGCTTCTTCCATAAAGTGATCGACAGTGGATTCCGAGGCAGCAAGGTTCGAGAATCGTTTACCCTATAGCAGGGGAGAAGACGACGGCATGACGCCCCACGTTCTTGACCGGGCTGGATCATTGAACGCCATTGCCGGCGCGCTGCTTTGCGGGGTCATGATTGTGGGTGCCTGCACATTCATGCCTGGCGTGGCGGACGCCAAGCGTCCGTCCGGATCGACCCGCCAAGTTCAGAGCGTGGGCGCCGACGGCTCATTTCTGCCTTGGCGACGAGTTCCGGCTCACAGCATCCTGTTAAAGGAACTCAACAGCGGGCGCGTTCTCTATCAGCACGAGTCGGGCAAGCGGCTTTCGCCAGCCAGCTTGACCAAAATCATGTCAGCTCTCGTCATTCTCGAACAGGGACGCCTTGACGATCTTGTGACGGTTAGCCCAGGGGCGGCGAGGGCTCACAAAACTCATCTCCGGCTCAAGCCGGGACAAGTCTTTCGGCTCGATGATCTCCTGAAGGGCATGCTGATCATGTCGGCCAACGATGCCTGTTTGGCTGCGGTCGAACATGTGGGAGGAGATGAAGCGCAATTCGTGACGCTGATGAATGCCAAGGCGGACGCACTTGGTCTGGCAGACACGCATTTCAGCAACGCCTGCGGCTTTGACAGTCCGGATCATTATTCGACCGCGGAGGATTTGGCGCGGTTGAGCGTGATCGCCCTTGAGCAGCCGACCTTCCGTCAACTGGTTCGCGAAGAACGCGCGATGATCATGCCGATTAATGGCACGCATGCCTATGTGCTGCATAACACGAACCGTCTGCTCGGCCGCATCCCCGGGGTCGAGGGCATCAAGACCGGATTTACGTCGAAGGCCGGACGCTGTCTGATCGCCAAGGTTTCGCAGAACGGCAGCGATCTCCTGCTCGTCATCCTCAATTCGAATCGTCGCTGGAATACCGCGGTGAGCCTCATCAACTACGGTCTTCGTACTTCAGACTCTGTCCGGTAGTTTATCCCGAACGCGCATCTTGTGCGGGACGATTCCATCGCGCAGCTGGTTTCTGGCGTCAAATGAAGGGATCAGGAAAGCTGTCTCAGCCTGCAGAGGGAGAAGCGGCGATGCACAGGAGGATTCCAGTTAGCGGAGCGGAGAGAATTCGATGTTCACATCCTTGCCGAGGTAATTGATGACAAATCCCTGCTTGTCGTAAGCCAGCACGGCTCCCATCACATTTTCGTCTCCGTAGTCTTCCTGTCCGAGCAGTTTTCTGACGTCTTCAGGGCTTTCGCTGTTAAGGACGTTACGAAAAACCCCGCGCGTCTTGTACGCGAATCGATTGTTCACGAAAATGAGATCGACCTTCCCGTCTTGGACGCGCACTCCCGCCATCGGGCCGGTGGGCTTTCGTTGATCAAGGAGAAAAATAAACAAGGCCTCCTGCTCGACTTTGATCCCGGGGATTTTTTCGTTGACCAGCACGTCGAGAGCTTTTGCTTCGCTGTCGCCCAGTTTCACGCCGAACAATGAAATTTCCGGGCTCTTGATGTTCTTCGCATCCATCACATCGTTCTTGCTCAGTTCATAGGGCTCTGCCGATCCGGAAGAGGCAGACATACCGACTCCTGCCAGGGAGAAACAGGCCAACATAACCACTCGCACTATTACCTTCATTCACTCCTCCTCAAGCAGGTGGTGATAGGTGGCTGTCGGATACCGGATGTGTCAGGTCAGGGGGGATACCACCATCGGGGTTCATTCTAACCAAGGGATGTATAACTTGCAAGGAAAGGGCCACCGGATTTCGCGTCTGTGACGGACTTAGGGAGCAATCAACAGGAGCGTCCCAAGTTCCCGAAGGCGATGAAAGTATGGACGGCACTCTTCTTCAATTTCGGCCACAAGCGTTTCGAGGTCCGAGAGGCAATCGTCCACGATCGCACGCCGCTGCTCATCGAGGCCTTCCTGACTGTCAAGAAAGTAGACGACACAGCCGCAGATGACGGTGTCCAGTGTCATCAAGGGACCCTCGTGACAATTCGCGAGGCGAGGCCATTCAGCGCCTTTGTGGGCTTCCCAGAGCTTGATTAAGGCTTTCCGGTCCATCAACTCGTGTTCGCAGGTCAGGCAGGAGGAAACCACTCTAGCGCATGGAGAAGAATCACCGCAAGGAGGCAGAGTGTCAGCCCCCAGATTCGGTAATCCACGTCTTCACGAACCAGACACCAATTCATGACAGTTTGCCGTAAATGTTCCGGTCCAAGCCACAGAAAAATCCCCTTGAACGCCATGCTCAGGCCCACGATGATCCAAAGGGGCTGGTACGGAAAGTCAATGCTCAGAAGGGTAAGAGCAAGCCCAGCGAGGACGGAAACACTTTCCCACCGTAGAATCAAAGGAGACTCGCGAAGAGCGTCGCGAACTCGATCGATCGTCCAACTGGGGGCGACGAGCAGTGCGATCCCGTCGGCCAGCCAGAGTCCGGCAAGTCCCCCAAGGGCATAGTCTCTCATGGCAGGCCACTCGAATTTTCAAGACAGAGACCCCGCGGGAGGCACGAGGGTCCTACGGGTACAGTCCGCGATCCAAATGCGCTTGCGCCACTTTGTCGATTCCGCTCATCAACGAGGCCATGCGCATGGACGCGTGCTTCGTCGTTGCAAATTGCAGGGTTCGCTGGAATGCCGAGGTCATCAAATCGCGAAGACGGTCCTGGATGTCGGTGGCTTTCCAGAAGAAGCGCTGGGCATCCTGCACCCACTCGAAATAGGAGACGATCACCCCGCCGGAGTTCGCCAGAATGTCGGGAATCACAAAGATGCCCTTGTCTTCTACGATCCGATCCGCCTCCAGTGTGGTCGGACCGTTCGCTCCCTCGGCCAGAATGCGGCAACGGAGTCGACCTGCGTTTCGTTCGGTAATCTGTTCCGACAGGGCAGCAGGTACGAGCACGGTGCAGTCAAGCTGCAGGAGCTCATCGTTGGAGAGGGTCTCGCCCAGCTTCGTCGCACTCAAGGACTTCCCCGAATCTTTGTATCGTGTGAGCAATGCCGGTATGTCCAAACCTTTGGGGTGGTAGATGCCTCCGGCCACATCGCTGACGGCGACGACCCGGGCTCCACATTCATGCATAATTCGCGCGGTATGTGATCCCACGTTGCCGAATCCTTGAATGGCCACTGTGGTGTTTCGAATATCGAGATTGAGATACTTGAGGGCCTCAAGCGTGACATACACGACCCCGCGGCCGGTCGCTTCTTCCCGGCCCAAGCTTCCTCCGATGGAGAGAGGCTTTCCTGTTACGACGCCAGGCACGGAATACCCTACTTGCTGACTGTAGGTGTCCATAATCCAGGCCATCACTTGAGCGTCGGTCCCGACATCCGGAGCTGGCACGTCCTTCTCGGGACCTATTAACGGGAGGATCTCCGCGGCATAACGGCGTGTAAGCCGTTGCAACTCTCCGCGTGACAATCGTTTCGGAGCGACCGCAACGCCGCCTTTGGCTCCTCCATAGGGCAAATCGGCCAGCGCGCATTTCCACGTCATCCACATGGCCAATGCCGCCACTTCCCCAAGATTCACATCGGGATGATAGCGAATCCCGCCTTTCGACGGCCCGCGAGAAGAATCGTGCTGAACTCGATAGCCCGTGAAGACTTCAACCCGACCGTCATCCATCCGAACCGGGATGCTGACCACCAGTGATCGCTGAGGAAGTTTGAGCCTCTCCCGCAGATTGGGATCCAGGTCCATGGCCTCCGCCGCTTGATCGAACTGAGCCACAGCGAGACGAAACGTCGGCGTATCGAGTTCATGCATCGACGGTCTCCTCCTTCATGGCTTCGTCATTACGGGTCGGGTAATCATCTGCGCCGGTTGCATCGCTGTCGAAGAGATCCAGATCCCGGTTTTGCCACATCAGATTGAACAGACAGCCGAACTGCTCTGCAACTTGCTGCGCGACGATCTTGATAGGCACTGAGGACTGTCCCAAGGCCGCGATGGAGGTCATCCGGCATCCTTTCAGGCCGCAGGGCACGATGTATGAAAAGGGCGTGAGGTCCAAATCGACGTTCAGCGCGAAACCATGGAGTGTGACTCCACGGTCGATACGGATGCCGATGGAGGCGACTTTTTCCTTTTCCTGAGAAGGTCCAGCAAACAGGCCGGGCTTCCCGTTCAGGCGATGCGATTCGATCCCCCAGCGGGAGAGGGTGCGGCGCAGGGTTTCTTCCAGGAGCCAGACGTATTCTTTCGGACCTGACGCGACGCGCGAAAGGCGGAGAATCGGATAGCCGACCAGTTGCCCGGGGCCGTGATAGGTGACTGATCCGCCGCGATTAACCCGTTCGACGGCCGCGCCGGCTGTCTGGAGAGCGGTTTCTCCACCCAGGAGATGAGATGAGAGGGTGCGGCGTCCTATGGTGTAGACCGGTTGGTGCTCGAGGAGCAACAACGTGTCGGCCCTTTGGTTGTCCAGGCGCTCTGCGTGGAGTCGCTGTTGAAGGACCCACGCATCGGCGTACTGGACGGGATTCGATGAAGTGAGCAGCGTACCCTGTTGCGTGGTATCTCGAAGAGACGGCACATCCTTCACGGTGCGGCCTTTATCAGCGGTGGAGGTTTGGGGAGTTGCAGCGTTGCCGGGCCGCTTTTCCCGTGCAGAGTCAACTGGACGGTCGGATGATCGCCTGAGCGGAGCAATGCATGCCAAAAATCGCCTGTATTGTAGATCTGATGCTGGTCCACGGCTGTGATAACGTCGCCGTTCTGAAGTCCGCCGGCGCCGGCCGGTTTCGCGCTATCTACTTGGAGGGCCAGCACGCCTCGGTCGCCATCCAGACCGAACGTCGCCATGATGCTCGGAGTCACTGTCACGGGGACGAATCCGAGATCCGGGCGATAGATTGATCCGCGGACCATCATGGACTGAATATGGGGATAGATGGCATCCATCGAAATAGCGTAGCTGATGGCCTGCGCCGAGGGAGCGATAGCGACATTGATGCCGATTACTCGACCGGAAAGATCAACCAGCGGGCCGCCGCTGTTACCGGGGTTGATTGCGGCATCGGTCTGAATCAGATCGTAGAGGGTCTCCCCATCAGGAGTCAGCACGGATCGATCCAAAGCGCTGACGACGCCGACCGTCACGGTCGAACCGCCCTTCAACGCCAGTGGATTGCCGATGGCGACGACAGACTCACCGATTTCCAACTCCGGCGATGGGCTGAGCATGGCCGGAACTAAGTCTTGAGCGGTGATCTTCACAAGCGCGAGGTCCAGCAAAAAATCACGAGCGACGACGCGGCCCGGCGTCAGGCGACCGGTCGAAAGGCCGACGACGATGCTCTTCATCCCCATGACGAGGTGGTTGTTCGTCAGGATATAGCCGCTTTCATCGATGATCACGCCGGATCCAGAGCCGGATTGAGTCTGTGAAGGTGCAGCCGGCACACCGCGGGTCAGGATCGTCACGACGGAAGGTCGAACTTTGGTGACCACGGCCGGTACCGAGAGAGACTTATCCGGCGCGGCAACCGCGCTCGGCGCGGGAGCTGCCCAGGTCAGGAGATTCGCGCCCGACAGTCCGATGAAACTCAGCCAGAAGAAGGAAAACGTCCGGACAGGCCTGCGCAAGATCGTCATGATCCTCATCATTATCAGCGAGCCTATTCTGGCACAAGTCTTCGGACAAGTGAAAGGCACGAATGAACAAAAGGGGACGAGAATTGCTCCCCGTCCCCTTCCTCTGACTGCCCTTCAGCTTCGTTACTGTATTGAGGCAAACATCTCCTTGATCGCCGGGGTTTTCAGTTTCTTCAACGCTTTCGCTTCAATCTGTCTGATGCGTTCTCTCGTAACCGAAAGACTTTGCCCTACCTGTTCAAGCGTAGACGGTTGGTCGTATCCGATTCCGAATCGGAGCCGGATCACCGTCTGCTCTCTCGGCGTCAAGGTGCTGAGAATCCGGTCGAGCTGATTCGTCATTTCCGTTCGATGCACGTGGGCATCGGGCGGTACCGCCTGCAAATCGGGAAGCAGTTCGCCGAACTCCGTGCCGCCGTCTCCGACCGGATGTTCAAGTGCAACCGGTTCCTGAAACGCCTGAACCGTTTCATGAAGCCGCTCGGGCCTCATCCGGAGCACCTGCGCAATTTCTTCCAATCTGGCCGGACGACCCAGCTGTTGCCCGAGCCGTCTGGTGACACGCATGATGCGGTGCGAGGCTTCGGTCTGATGGACGGGAATGCGGATTGTCCTCGATTGATCGGCCAGCGCCCTCGTGATGCCTTGCCTGATCCACCAGGTGGCATAGGTGCTGAACTTAAACCCCTTGCGATATTGGTACCGTTCCGCGGCCTTCATCAGTCCGATGTTGCCTTCTTGCACCAGATCGAGCAGAGTCAGCCCCCTGCGGGTGTAATGCTTGGCGACATCGACAACCAGACGAAGATTGCACCGAACCAGTTCATCTTTCGCCTGCTCCAGCACGAAGCGCGCGTCGCGGATCGTCATGAGCGCCTGCTTCAGCTGCTTGACGGCGCCGGCCGGCATCTTATTCGGCCCCGCGCTGCTCTTCAACAATCCCGTCAAGCTGAGTTCGACCTTGTCAAGTGCTGTCGCCGACAAACCGCTCAATCGGCGAACCATCTGCATCGTGTGGTGAGCTTCGATGACCGTCTCTGTTCGTTTCACCCGCGACAAGAGTTTGAGTACGGATCGCAGCGTCACTCGAACGGTGGCCGTTCCCTGATCAATCCGTTTTGCCAATGCCGTTTCCTCTTCCCTGGTCAGAAGCGCCCGCTCTCCGAATGATTGGAAGTACAGCGACTCCAACATGAACGGGCCGTCGGTCACCGGCTGTCGCTTCACCGGTCGGGCTGTGTCCGGAGCCTGACTCTCATCGGCCGAATCACGACCGATCATATCGAGAAGGTCGCTATCTTCCGGATTATCTGCGTCGGCGTCTTTCGTTACCGGCGGCTTCTTTTCCGCTTCTTCGGCGGGGAACAAGTCGTCTTTCATGTTCTCCTCCCTGCTCGTACTCCTCATGCTCGCTCTGCGATCGATCCGTAGCTTTTCCCCCTAAACTATAAGAGGCAGCCTTCTCGCAAACGATTCATCTTCGCCGGTTTCGCAGAGTGTCCTCACACCGTATCTACGCAGCAATTCCTATGCTGGATTGATGATGAGAAAGGCGATTCGCGATCATGCTGAAAAGGCGAATTTATTAGAATCGCCTAATGAAGAAGCCCGGTAGTCCTTGAGGCAATCATGTAGGCAGCTCGTGGGCGCGAAGAACACGTTGGTGGCTCATTCGCCACACCAGATACCGGTGGGAGCCGAGGTCCAAAGTCATTCGGCGATCAAGCGGACAAGCTCTCGGATCGTCGTGAGAACAGCGCTGGCGGACTTTTTCGACATCCTGCTAGAATGGGCGCCCATGTCTGAACTTCAGAATGGTGAGCGCATTCATCTCGTGGACAAGAAAGGGCGGCAGTATGCTCTGTCGCTGAAGGCCGGGGAAATCTACCAGTTCAGCGGACAGAAGATCGCCCACGATGAATTGATCGGCAAAAATGACGGCTCATTGGTGACCCTCTCGGGCGGCAAAGTCATGATGGCGCTGCGACCGACCTTCGGTGAGTATGTTCTGAAGATGCCCCGCGGAGCTCAGGTTCTCTATCCCAAAGATCTTGCCCTGATTCCGATGTGGGCGGATGTCTACCCCGGCGCGCGAGTGTTTGAAGCCGGCACTGGTTCCGGTGCGTTGACGATGGCATTGTTGCGGGCGGTGGGACCCCGCGGCCTTGTCGTCACGTATGAGGCTCGCGAGGATTTCGCCCGCACTGCCATGATGAACATCGAACGGTACATGGGAATGGCCCCGAATCTGGTCCCGCTCCGTCGTGATGCCTACGAAGCGATCGAGCTCCTTGATGATCGGGTGCCGTTCGACCGGGTCGTTCTTGATCTGCCCGAGCCCTGGCGAGTGATTCCTCATGCGGCGCCGGTGCTTCGCTCAGGGGGGATCTATTTGAGTTTCGTGCCGACAGTTCCCCAGGTGCAACAGACCGTCGCGGCGCTGGAACGCGCCGCAGTGTTCGGTATGGTGGAAACCTTCGAAACATTGTTGCGAACCTGGTCGATTCAGGGACGCAGTGTTCGACCAGACCATCGCATGGTCGCCCATTCCGGCTTTCTCACCGTCGCGCGCAAGGTCGAGCCGGGGCTCTGGGCGGCCGGCCAGATTCTTGAGAACGGCGGCGACGAAGCGGCGGCCCGCGAAGATGAAGAGGAAGGGATCAAATGAATCGAATGGCGGGGAAGGTCGCAATCATTACGGGAGGCAATGCGGGAATCGGGGAGGCTGTGGCGAAACGTTTGGCCGAAGAAGGCGGCACGTCCGTGATCACCGGAAGGCGCAAGGCCGAATTGGACCGCGTTGTCGGCGAGATCGAGACGAAAGGGGGAAAGGCTCTCGCTGTGCCGGGATCGGTGACCGATGAGGCGCATGCGCGCGATACAGTTGAACGAACCATCAAGGCCTTTGGCCGTATCGACGTGCTCGTCAACAACGCCGGGCTGGGCGACTTTGGAAAACGTATTCATGAAATGGACGATGCGACCTGGACCAACGTGCTGGACGTAAACGTCAACGGAGTTTTTCGCATGACCCGGGCGGTGGTGCCGCAGATGTTGAAGCAGGGTCGCGGCTCGATCGTGAATATTTCTTCCATCGCCAGTGTCGTTGGGATTCCGACCTTACCGGCCTACGCAGCATCGAAAGGAGCGCTCGATGCATTGACCCGCGCGCTCGCCATCGACTATGCGCAGGATGGAATCCGGTGCAATGTTGTGAACCCCGGCCTGATCGATACCCCGATGGCCGCACCGCTGATGGCGAATCCGGAGCAGCTTGCCCCGATTCTTGCCCACTATCCGATCAAACGCCCCGGGAAGCCAGAGGAAGTCGCCGCCATGGTACTCTACCTCGTTTCCGACGAGGCAGCCTGGGTGACCGGAGGGACCTTCATGATCGATGGCGGGATGACTGCCTGGTAGGAGGGGGACCCATGCGGATTTTAGATGCCACGCTCATCTGTCTGACGACCTGTCTCCTGGTAGGTTCTTTCGTCTGGGCCGAGACCGGGACGGAATTCTCCGGGACCGTGCTGACGGTCGACCAATCGACAGGGAAATTCGCCGTAAAGAAAGAAGGCGGGGGAACGAGATTTACCTTTACTGCCAATGACAAGACGAAGTTTCATGGAACGGGCTTGTCGGGCCTGAAAGATCTCAAGAAAGACGACAGAGTGGTCGTGCTCTATCAAGTTCAAGGTCCCCAGTATCTTGCGCTCAATGTGACGAAACAGAAGTAGCTCTCGCATCTGCGCAGGTACGCATCTACTACTATGGACATCAACGCCCAAACCCGATTCTGCGGCGTCATCGGCAACCCGGTTGAGCATTCGTTGTCTCCCGCCATTCATAACGCGGCGTTTCAAAAACTCGGGCTGAATTTCGTGTACCTTGCCTGGCGGGTTGAGTCGATCGGCGATGCGATCAAGGGTCTTCGCGCCTTGGGGAATTTTCGGGGGGCCAGCGTGACGATCCCTCATAAGGTCGGAGTCATGCCGTTTCTGGACGAGATTGAACCTACCGCCCGTTACATCGGCGCGATCAATACTGTCGTTGCCGAAAACGGCATGCTCACCGGTTCCAACACCGATGCGACGGGAGCCTTGCGTGCATTGCGGGAAGGCGGAGCGCCGTTGAAGGGTGAGTCGGCGATCATGCTTGGATCAGGCGGAGCAGCGCGTGCGATTGCCTTTGCGCTTGCGACAGAATCAGGAATCAGACGGCTGCACCTCCTGGGGATCGAAGAGAAGGAACGTCTGACGCTGGCCGCCGATCTACGAACAAAAACCCCTGTAAACGTCGTAGATGCCTATCTTGATGAGGCCGTTTTGAAGCAGGTGTTGCCTGAAGCGCGCGCCCTCATCCACTGCACTCCGGTCGGGATGGCGCCCAAGACGGGAAAAAGCTGCGTGCCCGCCTCGCTCCTGCATCGTGAGCTCACGGTGATGGATATCGTCTACAATCCACGGGAAACTCAACTGCTGAAAGATGCCAAAGCCGCCGGGTGCCGCACCATTGCCGGGCTAGAAATGTTCCTCCATCAAGCGGCCGCGCAGTTTGAACTCTGGACCGGCCGGCCTGCCCCGATCGACGTCATGCGCGGTGTCTTGGAATCCCGCTTTTCATGAACATCGTGCTGATCGGATACCGAGGGACCGGAAAGAGTTCCGTTGGCAAGGCCCTGGCGGCGCGGTTGGGGCGGGAACTGGTATCAACAGATTCGGAAATTGTTCGACGAGCCGGATGTTCGATTCCGGAAATCGTCGCTCAGCATGGATGGGAATATTTCCGCGATCTGGAATCCGATGTCTGTCGCAACCTCGCCGATCGAGATCAGTTAGTCATCGATACCGGCGGAGGGGCGATTGTTCGGCCGCGGAACGTCGAAATGCTGAAGAGAAACGGGAGGCTCTTCTGGCTCACGGCGTCGGTCGAATCGATAGCAGCCCGAATCGGTGGCGACACACAACGACCCTCGTTGACCGGGACCAAGTCTTTTGTCGAAGAAATCCAAGATGTGCTTCGGGAGCGAGCACCAAAATACCAAGCGGCAGCCGATCATGTCATTCCCACGGATGATCGGTCAATCGATCACCTGGTACAGTTGGTCCTCGCGCATATGTGAACCGCGCCTCGTTTCCAGCAACTCCGCATTCTTGACAATCTCTCCGTCAAAGTGCTTGAAATACGCTCGTGCGCCCGTAGCTCAGTTGGATAGAGCGTCGGGCTTCGAACCCGCAGGTCGCAGGTTCAATTCCTGCCGGGCGCACCAATTTTTCAATGGGTTACATTGGAGTTCCGGCTCTTTCCTTCTCGTTGTCTAACGAGTATCTAACGGGCCCTATTCGCGCCATGGAGTTAGCGCGCTCATGGAGAAGTTGCTGGTTGTAATAGATGAGACGGGAGGGTCCAGACCTCTCGAGAGAGGGCGGGCAGGGTTCGGAGTAGCAGCTATTGTGCTACCGCATGAAAAAATGCCTGACCTGAAGCGTGCCTGTAAGGATTTACCGGCCACAGTAGGAAACAGCGATTTCAAGTATAAGCATGTCCAGAACAGTAGTCCGGCGCGCCGGCAATTCCTTGATGCATTGAACACCGCTGATGTCGGTCTTTTCGGCTCGTATGCCAGTGAATCGGGTGTAGCCGCAGAAATAAAACGAACATCAGATGCAGGGAACCGTTATGGCACCCTGGCTGCTCACACCAATAATTTGTCAACCTCAGTTCTGATGAATAGCTTCCTTGGCTATACGATTGCCGCAATCGGAAGACATGCTTGGGCTAATGACTATGTGGCAGAGGTTTATTGGGATCGCCGTACGGATGAGAAATTCATGCGAGAGTCCTTCAACGAGCACGTGGCTGCACTAGAGAAGCATAGTCCAGAATATTCAATCAAAAATCATATTATTTTCGCAGGAATTGTAACGGGAGATCTGTATTCGGTGGCGAGGCTATCTGGTGTGATTGCCGGAGATCTGAAGGCATACTTCGACCTGCACGGAGCAAGAATCTGGGGCTCTCTCGACCCAAGGGGGTTGGTGTCTAGCAGCGACCCTCATATATCAACCCGTCCGTCCGGAGAAGCCTCTCGGATTGTCAAGACACACCGAGGACAACTCGCAGATCCGGACCCCTATACGGCCTCTGATCGAACTGTGCTGCTGGGTGGTTATTACAAACGTTTCATGAAACACGACGTGACAGGGCGCAGGCTCATTACATTTTGTGATCCCTCCGGACATATGGGAGTTTTGGAGATCGATCATTCCAGACTTTGGCATATCCGACAATTGGCTGATTGATTGGTGGTTTATAGTCTATGGTCGGCACGCGCGTTTTCTCATCAATAAGAGAGACGAGGCTTCCGTGACTGATCAAGAAAAGCCAGCACCGTAAGCTTCGGCGGTTTCACGGTCCTCACCAGAATCCCAGGCATCAGCGTGAGAAGCGTCTTACTTCGTGGGTCCAAGTGGATTGTCCGGAACTCCGTGGTTGTTGGTGGGCGTGTAATTCTTCGATTGGAAGACCCACTCTCTGGAGTATCGATCGAGGCGCTTTGCCCCCCGGACGAATATCAGCCACTGCCTGAGCCAGCGCCCACGTTAGATCGCCGTGCGCTTATACCATTCCGTCGATGGCATACTCTTCATGAAGCGCTTCGACTTCAAACCCCGCCAGATGGCCAATATGCCGCGTTTGTCGCCGGCCGGATTTCTCCCGAACCATACCAATTCGCTCCACTCGCTCGGCTTCTCTCTGGTACGCGCCGCGGGTTGCTGGTCGCAGATGATGTCGGCCTCGGCAAAACTGTTGAAGCGGGAATTTGTTTGTTGGAATTCATTGCCCGAGGAGTCGGTAAGCGTATCCTCCTGGTGGTGCCGCCGGGCCTGATCCCACAGTGGCTGGACGAGATGTGGGATAAATTTGCGCTCGAATTCCAGCCCATAGAAAACTCAGCTGCGTTCGACCGAGCGCAAACGTCAGTCTCTGAGGGTTTGCAACCCTGGGCCTACTTCAATCGTGTCATCACCTCGACCGAATATCTCAAGCGCCGGGATATCCACGCCGCAGCCTTGTCGCACCCCTGGGACGTCATTGTGGTGGATGAGGCTCATTACCTCGCTGAATCTGGAACACCGGCGAATCCCTATTCGACGGCACGGACCAAGCTCGGTCCAAAACTGCGGGAAGCGTCGCGGGCCTTGATTCTCCTCACGGCAACACCGCACAACGGATACCGTCACAGCTTTCGGTCTCTCCTCGAACTGGTTGAGCCAGCGGAGGCAACTCTTTACGGTCGAACGGACGATGTCCGGCGGCGAATCGGGCGCACGATGGTAAGGCGGCTGAAATCGCAGATTGTGAAGAAGTCGCCTGACGGTGCTCTAATCTCCGCCTTTCCTATCCGCCAACCTGTCGGCAGGATCGAAGTGACTAATCTGACCGCGGCGGAACGAGAGATATTTCGTCTAGTCACGGAATACTGCGCCAAGACAATCAAGTCGGCCGAGGGGTCTCAGGAAGCAGACCTCATTTCCTTCGCAATGCAGATTGTAAAGAAGCGGATGCTTTCTAGCCGTGCATCACTAAGCAAAACGGTCGACAACCGACTAAAGGCGTTGGCTGCCAGGCAAGGCGAAGAACCGCCGAAACAGTCTGAATTGCGCGAGTTGCAGAGCGATTTGCCCCTCACCGAGGCACAAGCGGAACGGACCGCGGTTCGTGTTCTACGCGCTGCGTTGTCACGCGACGCAAGGCGACGCAATGCCGAGAAACGGCAGCTCCAGGCGATTCAACGGCTCCTCGACCGCCTCGCAGGCCAGCCTGATCCCAAGATCACTTCGCTCATCGCAGATATAGAACGCGATGTTCTTGCCGTTCCCGGAGAGAAAGCCATCGTCTTTACCGAGTATCGGGATACACTTGCTGCATTACGCGAGGAGTTCCAGGCTCGTGCCGGTTTGCGGGATGCCTTTGCGGAACTGACCGGTGGCCTGTCCCCGCGTCAGCGCCGGCAACGAATCGCCCTGTTTCAGGAAAAGACATGCCGTATCCTGCTGGCAACCGATGCGGCAAGCGAAGGGTTAAATCTTCAAGAACAGTGTTGCCGGCTCTATCACATGGAGCTGCCTTGGAACCCTAACCGGCTCGAACAGCGCAACGGCCGCATCGATCGCCACGGTCAAACAAGGCGGCCGATCATTCGATATTTGTTTTATCCGGACTCGCCCGAGGACCGTGTGCTCGACCGCTTGGTACAGCGTATTGCCGCTATGCATGACGACCGCGTTTCTACGCCGGATATCCTGGGCATCCTCGAAGGCTGCCGTCTAGAAGAGGTTCTCAGCAGTATAGAGTCGGTTGAAGACGGCGCACGAAAAAGCGACGGCTTCGAGCGACTCTTTGAAACCCAGCGCCAGGAATTCCTCTCGCAGTTTGCGTCGATTCTCCTAGGGGGGTCAAGCCAGGAGTCCTCGATGCCCTATGCCGATTCAGTATCAGCCGATCCCCTGATCGAGGACGACAGCGCCATGGAAACTGTCATGCAAGAAATCCTTGGTGGCCATCTACGCGCCGGATCCATCCCCGATACATGGCGCATCGATACTCCCTGGCACCTGCAAGGCACCGGAGTCGCCTCTCGTTACGATTGCGCCACATTTCAGCGTTCAGTCGCGGTGCGGTATCCAGCTGATCAAGTGGAGTTCATCCATCGCCTGCATCCGTTGACGCAGGCGATGGCCGAGCATGCTTGGTGTGAGCTGACTGTCGAGCCCGCGCGAAACGAGTTCGCTGCCAGAGTGGCTGTCCGGCACCACCATCTGGCCGAGCAACCGCTGGCCCTCTTCACATTTCTGGAACGCCAGAGTCACCCAAAAGGGATGATCTTCAGTATAGCGGTTACTGCGGCCGGCGATGCGCTCGACGAAAAGATCGCTCATAGGCTGATGCACGAGCAGGACGGCGGACCGGTGGGTGAAGTGCCCTGGGCTGAATGTGAACGGGTATTTGCAAGGAATTTTTCTGTCTTACAAACACAGGCTACGGAGACCGCCCGCAGGCATGTGGCCGAACTCCTCGATCGAGAACAAGGACGACGTGACGAAGTAGCTCGCATATTGCGGGAAGAAGCCACGCTCTACAAGGCGGATCGGCTCATCGAGATCGATGAACAGGAACAGACCGAGCGCGCCGGTGTGCGAGAGCAGACGGACCTATTCCGAGACGTGGTGACGAACTGGCAGGCGCGCCGGGCAGCCGTCGAAACACATTATCGTCGGCGACTCGAGGAGATCGACCGCTTCGCGTCTATACAGGGATCTGCCGATCCGCAGGCGCTTGGGATCCTCCTCGTGTTCCCACAGGACTGAAATGGCATTGAATTCGATCAGCAACCGGCGGGGATTCTTCTCCGACTATTGGCTCGGCACACTCACTTCAGCGCGCGGATGGGACGGCGTGCGGCTCACGCCTGCTCAGGCTCGGAAGACGATCGAGCGGTTGCGCAGGATGCTGGAGTCGGTCAACAGCCCGGATGCGGTCGATCTCACCACATTCCGAGAACGCTTCGCTCGCCCACTGCTGGACGAGACCCTTGGCTTCACACTCGAAGAACATGCTGCGAACCCACGCGTTCGGCCGCTGAAGACGCGCGACGCGGACGGATCGGTGCTCGCAGCGGCCTACCTGCTTCCTGAAGCGGAAGCCCTCGACGCGCCACACACCAGAAGGACACTCGATGAGGGGCTGTCGCAATGGCGAGCAGACTATGGGTTCGTGCTCACTCCGGAGATTTTGAGACTCGTGCGCCGGTCTGGCCTAGGCACCCGTGGGGCGGCCCTCGATATCCACCTGGCGTCTCTGGTCGATCAAGATGATAGTGAATCACTTGTCGTTCTGCACCGACTACTTGCGGCGCAGAATTTCATACGAGGCGAAAGCGGGACACGTCCGATTGATCGGCTCGAAGAAGAAAGCCGCAGGCACAGCGCTAAGGTCTCAGAAGATCTGAAAGAGGCAGTCTTCCAGGCTGCCGAACGTATCGTGGCCGGGTTTCTGGCAGATGTCCGTGTGCGGGCCGATGCCCTTCAGCCAAGACCAACGCTTTCCAATTTGCGCGGTGCAGGATTTCTAGCGCTCTATCGCCTACTTTTCATCCTCTATGCCGAGGCTCGCGATGAACGGTTGTCCCAACATCGCTTCTATCAGAAGCACTATTCGCTCGACGGATTGATGGCGCGCGTTCTGCGCACACCGCTTGACGCATATCCGGCGAATCGGTCCGGGCTGTGGGCACATCTGTTGGCACTCTTCCGCATCTTTAATGAAGGTATCGCCCCGCATCTGCCCGAATTGGAGAACATCCCGCCGCGTGGTGGCCGGCTGTTCAGTGAAGAAACGCCCGAGGGCCGCTTGCTACGCTGCCTCAAGCTTGACGATCGGTCCACTGTCTCGGTGCTGCTGTCATTGGCCACCACCAAACCCCGGCGAGGCGTGGGGCGTGAGCGCGTGTCATTCAGAGAGCTCGATATCGAACAGCTCGGCAACGTATATCAAGGGCTTCTCGAATACGAGCCGGCCGAAGCGGCCGAAACCATGGTTGAATGTCGGATTCAGGGCAAAGAATTCGTATTGACGCCGGCCGAATTGGCGCGGCTCGTCGAGAGCAAATCCCTCACAGTTGTCGGTGATGCCGCGATTGTGGAAGGGACAGATGCGGCGCGGTTTCATCCGGATGCTGTGGACGATCTCAAGCAGACAGAAATCGACGAAGACGAGAACGATGAGTCCGAAGATGAAACAGATGAAGAAGAGGAAGAAGCCGACAAAGGCGTGAAGCGCGGCACTGCGCTCAAGCTCACGCGGCGGCTTGAACCAGGCGAATTTTTCTTTAAGCCGGGTTCTGCCCGGAAGGCCAGTGGCTCCTACTACACACCCACGCCGATCGTGGACTATCTTGTCCGCGAAGCCCTCGGTCCGTTCGTCCAGAGTAAGTCGGCGGTAGCAATCGAGCAACTTCGGGTTATTGATCTTGCCTGCGGCTCGGCCCATTTTCTCGTGGGAGCAGCGCGGTTTTTGGCAACACACCTCTTCGAAGCCTACCGACACGAATGCGACGGTAATCCTCCCGTGGTCTTCTATCCTGATCGAACGCTTTCGGCCGAAGTGCGACGCCGCTGGGAGGAAGAAGGCCCTGCATGGTGCAAGCGGCGGATCGTCGAGCACTGCCTCTATGGCGTGGACCTCAATCCTGCCGCGGTCCAGTTGGCGCAGGTGGCTCTGTGGATCGAATCGCTTGCCGGCGACCGGCCCTTGTCGTTTTTCGCTCATCACATCCGTTGCGGCAATTCGCTGCTCGGCAGCTCCATGGCAAACTTCGAACGATCGCCGCATCCGCGACTCGGCCATGCTCGTGACCGGTTGACGCTGGGTCTCTTCGAGGCTGAACTTAAAAGGCGGCTTGAGGCAGCCCTGCAAGAGCGGCAATTGATTGACACGCCGTTACCTCCAGAAGTGCGCGCCGAAACGTCCGAAGAGTTTTCATACAAAGAAGATCGACTCCGCCGAGCCAATGAGGCCACGGCGACAGCAAGACTTCTGCTTGATCTTCGTTCGGCAGCGGCCTTCTTGCCGCCGATATGGCACAGCCTGCCCAGCCTTATGTCGTCCCACGATTTGGAGACCGACGCTCGTGCCTCCGCCTGGTGGGACGAGTTCGAAGCTGTTCGACAGCGGGAGCGGTTCTTTCACTGGGAACTGGAATTCCCCGAGGTCTTTGCGGCGGGCGGATTTGATTGCGTACTCGGCAATCCACCTTGGGATAAGGTCTTGCCATCGAAACATGAATTCTATGGCCGTCACGATGTCTTGATCAGGGCATACAAAGGGAATCAGCTCGAACAACGAATCCGCGAGCTGCATGCTAAGCATCCAGGCCTGTCGGACGAGTTCGCTGCCTATCGCGAGCGGGCAACCATGATTGCGCAGATGTTACGTGGCGGAGGCGACTTTCTTCTGGCGGAAGCGCGTTCTCAGGCGGCGCATGAAGAAATTGCGAAGTACTTCGTTGATCGGGCGCTATCACTAGTGGCCCAAGACGGGGCGGTCGGACTTGTGATGCCGTCCGTCTTTTACAATGGCGACGGATGGGTAGGGATCAGACGCTACTTGATCGACCAAGCTACCATCGAAAGGTTTTATGGATTTGAGAACCGGAAAAAAATCTTTGGGATCGACTCTCGCTATAAATTCGTCTGTCTCGTGGCGCGGAAGGACCAGGCGAAAGCCGGCGCTTTTACCGCGACATTCATGCGACATGATGTAGAAGAGTTGAATGATCCCGGTGCCAAACCTTGGGAGGTGGCGATCACCCGTGAAGAAATCCAGCGGCTGTCTCCAGAAACGCTGGCCTTCCTCGAATACCGAAGCCCACGCGATCAAGAAATCGTACGGAAGATGTACGCAGGAAAGCTTACGCTCAGCGGCGAAGGCTCAGGGAGTTGGGGCGTAAGCCTTTTCACGGACCTGGCACACATTCAGATCTATAACGCTGCGAGGGATAAGGATCTCTTCACCGACCCGCGGACTGGGAGGCTCTACACGGTAAGCTCGGTGCTTGGGATGGAGCCGCCGAACGATGGCATCGCGATCAAGTTAATGCGCGAGAAGGGTTTCTGGCCGGTCTTCGAGGGCAAGCACATCGACCAATACTTGCTCGGCGTTAAACCGATCCGTTGGTGGCTCTCCATCGAGCAGGCGAGAGAGAAATACGAGAAAGACCCGCGTGTCGAACCGACTCTTGTTTTCCGCGAGACCGCGAGCAATACAAATGAGCGGACCTGCATTGCAGCAGTGCTTCCGGCCCATTCTGCGGCCTCTCACAAACTCACTGGCGCACTTCTGAATCACGTCAGCGCCAAATCCGCTCTTGTAGTCCTGAATTCATTTTGTTTCGACTATGCCCTTCGCCTACGGACTGCTGGGGTAAACGTGAGCTTCACCTACATCCTCCCTATGCCGGTGCCGCCGGCTGATATCGTGAACCGTTTACCTGTGATCGAGACGAGGCCAGCATGGGAGCGCGGTATTGAACATGTAACCGATGACAAAGCCCTATGGTCCGACTTATGGGAGGCTAACAGGGCGGTCGCTGAAGCCTACGGTCTCGGTCCGGATGACTTAGCTCATATCCTCTCTACCTTCCCAGTCTTTGCCCGCAAGCGCCCGGAATTCTTTGCTTTTCTTTCCGAGCGGTTGAACGAATGGAACGGAAGCGAGGGCTGAAGGACTTCCCCGTCATCCGTCCCTGGTTCCATCTCCAAGCCGCCAGTTCTCCTCAGTGCAATGATATATTGCATTTCATAATATGCAATGTTATGATGCGTTATGCCATTTTAGATGAAGGGGTGATCCACCATGACGGAACTCATAAGCCGCCGCCTCAAATATGCACGAGAAAAGCTCGGCCTCACGCAGGCCAATCTCTCCGAGAAGCTTGGCTTTAAGGACCGGCAGACAGTCGCTGCCATCGAAGCAGGACAGCGAAAGCTTAGTGCCGAAGAACTTGTGCGGGCTATGCAAGTCCTGAACGTCGATGTGGATTTCTTCACCGATCGCTTCCGCTTGGTCGGCGAGGGAGCCTTCTCCTGGCGTGCGACCAAAGAGGCCACGGCGGGTCTCCTTGATGCGTTCGAAGAGAAGGCAGGCCGATGGATTGCGCTCTATCGGCAGCTGGGGCAGGGCAAGGCTGCGGCGGCGAGCCCGCTGCAGTCACGCCTGCCCCTCACACAACAGAGCACCTATGAGGAGGCGAGCGCCGCGGCCGAAGCGCTCGGACGAGAATGGGCATTAGGCGAGATTCCGGCCTTGCGACTGCCCGATTGCGTGCGGGACAAGTTAGGGGCGCTCGTGCTTTATGTGGATGCACCGAAGAGCATTTCAGGCGCGGCCTGCCAGGTGCCAGGCCTCAATGCGATACTGATCAATCGCAAAGAGCCCGAAGGCCGGCGACATTATGATCTGGCCCACGAAGTCTTTCACTTGCTCACTTGGGAACAGATGCCTCCCGAACATCGCGAAGGCGACATTCCGCGCACCGGCAAAGGCGGTCGCGTGGAGCAGTTGGCCGATAACTTCGCCTCCGCTCTTCTCATGCCGGAACGTACACTAACCCCTCGCTGGCAAGCCCGTGGTCAGTCCGATATTCATGCTTGGCTCAATCACACTGCGAGCGAACTCATGGTGACCGCTCTCGCGCTTAAATGGCGACTGGTGCAGCTGGGCTGGCTGACCAAGGCAGATCTATTGGAAATCCGCGATACTCGCCTCACCGCTAATGGCCGCCCACGAGAACCCTTGCCGATCCCGAAACTTTTTAGTGAGGAATTTGTACGGCGCCTCCGTCAAGCGCTTGCCACTGGAGCACTTTCAGTTCGGCGCGCGGCGTCCCTCTTGGAAACAACCATCGACGATTTGGGCGATTTGTTCAAAGAATATGGGCTTCCTGTTCCCTTTGACCTATGAGATGGGAGTACAAGCGTGAAGCCCGAACAGGTCGTTCTAGTGGACACGAACATCATCATCGAGGCTGTCCGGATCGTCTGCTGGAGCGCGGTGACCGCTCATTTTCGCATTGCCACGGTCGCAAAATGCTGCGAAGAGGCCCACACAGGCGATCGTCGCCGGCGCGGATATGTCGAAGTGAGCGAAAAGGACTTACAAACCAGGTTGACCGTGCATCACGTCACTGACACAGACCTGGCCCATCTTGCCCTGCGCGATACCGAAAGTTTCCGTCTGGATCCGGGGGAACGCCATTTGTGGGCTCATGCGCTTCAACGGGAAGACGAGTGGTTCGCCTGTTGCTGCGACCATGCGGCGGTCAATGCCGCCGTCCGGCTCGGTTGGCAGGATCGTCTCGTGTCTCTTGAAGAACTGGCTAACCATGCAGGCGCCGCAACTTCACTGAAGCGTCTCAAGCGGCAATTCACAAAAGTTCGTCTTTCTGAATGGGTAACGGCCTCCTTGCTCGAAGGAGGACTGTCATGACGCGCTTTTCTGTGATCGAAAGCGTCCGGCACCTGATCGAGCAATATCGGAGCTTCATTAAGAGTTCCTATCGCCTGGCCGATCCGCGGCTGCGGGAGCAGTTCGAGCGCCATGTGAATAGGGCCGAGGTACTCGTCAAAGGGCCTTATGTCACATTGGCGCGGGACTTTGCCGAGGGACACACGCTCGATCAAATCCTCGCTTCCGGCTGCGGACATCCGAATCTTGCTCGTTTCAACTGGCCGTTTGGGCCCTCCCCTCTGTATGCCCATCAAGAAGACGCGCTACGTGCGACCGAGTCGGGACGCAACGTCATCGTGAAGACCGGTACGGGGAGCGGAAAGACCGAGTCCTTTTTGCTTCCCGTTCTCTCAGGCGTTCTGCGTCTGAACGAGCAGGGTCTTAGCGGCACGAAGGCAATCCTGCTCTACCCGATGAATGCCTTGGCGAACGATCAGCTCTTACGGCTGCGCAATTTGCTGCGCGACTCCAAGAACGGAGTCACGTTCGCCCTCTACACTGGCGACAGCGAAACCGTGACGTCGGCGCTCGGCGATCCCTTGGCCGGACATGAAATCATCCGGCGTGACGATATACGGCGCAACCCGCCGGATATCCTATTGACTAATTATAAGCAGCTCGAATTTCTCCTTGTCCGTAAGAGCGACCGTTCACTATTTACAGCGGCTCTGCGCTATGTCGTGCTCGATGAACTGCACAGCTACCGCGGCGCGCTGGCAACCGAGATCGCCTGTCTGCTGCGCCGATTGAAGGCACGCTGTGGGCTCAAAGCCGGCGAACTCCGGGCCATTGGAACTTCGGCCACAGTGTCGCAGGATGCAGGTGGCGACGCCGCCCTCGCGCGGTTTGCAAAGGGCCTTTTCAATGAGCCGTTCGAACTGCAGGATATTATCGGGGAGCGTTACCGCGATGTCCCTTCTCCCGCTGATCCCTATGAACCGCCGCTCGTGGACCTGTCGGACAAGACACTTCATGATATGACGCAAACGGACGAAGCCGGGCTGATTGCACTGGCCGAACAGCTCTGTGGCAGCCCGGCACCGCCCGGAGATTCGACCCATCAGAAGCTCAAGAGCCTGCTGGCCAGTAACCGCATTGTCAGGGCGATAACGTCCATAGCGACTACACCCCGGACATTTGATGAAATGGCAGGGCCACTTCGCCAAGAAGTGAGTTCGCTACATACAGCGTCGAATGAATCGATCATGCGGCTCATTGAAGGATACCTCCTGCTGGGCAGCTATGGTGACGAGGAGCATCCACCGCTGCTTCGTCCAAAGCTCCATGCCTTCTTCCACGGCGTGTACGATGTAGGGCTTTGTATGAACCCCGACTGCCGTCTGCTTGCAACGGATGGGTCAGATCGCTGTCGGACTTGTGGAAGCACCGTACGCCCGGCTGTCTTGTGCCGGACCTGCGGTCAGGATTTTGTTAAGGTCCGTTTCGATCCGGATCACCCACAACAGACAATCGCGAACGATGATTTCTTCAGCGACGAGGAGACCGCGTTCATCACTCCATACCTGGTCGGCGAGCGTGCAGACTCAGACGACGACGGGAATGAAGAGGAGTCAGAGGATGCGGCGCCCCGGTCGCGCCGCCGCAGGCAAACCGCTGCCGAAAAGCGGCTGAAGACAAAGGTTGTTGATCATGTGCGGGGCCAGGTCTTGGACTTCGGTCCGGATGGGGTCCCCAGGGAGAACTTGAGCACCCAATATGTGCTTCATGGACGCGGTTCATCTTGCCCAGTCTGCAACAGCCGTTATACGCGCGGAGATGTTCTGACTCTTCTGCGTACAGGCGTCGCCTCGAGTGTGTCGGTGCTCGGAACACATCATCTCGATAAAGTCCCTAACGATGAACGGAAGCTCCTGATCTTTGCGGATAATCGGCAAGACGCCGCTCATCAGGCGGGCTACATGAGTGACCGCCAGCGCCAATTCGCGCTTCGGCATGCCATTGAAGCGGCCGTCCGCGAAGCGGATTCGAACGGAATCGCGCTTCAAGATTTACCGAATCGCGTGCGCGAAATCTTCCAGACAATCGGACTAATCAAACGGAATCTCACCCGAGACGAGGAAGTATCCTGGCGCCGGACGCTCGAATACGAGATCGCTGGGGAGTTCTGCCGGGCGTCGCATCAACGCATTGCGCTCGAGAACCTTGCGCTAGTTGAAGTTCATTACGAATTCCTCGACAGGTTGATCGCAGATCCGCGTTTTGCAGACTCTTGTGGACGCGCCCACATCGAGACTGCAGTTGGAGGAGTCCTGGTGCGGGCCATGCTGGACTTCATGCGCAGGAAGCGGGCAGTGTCCTTCGACTTCTATCAGTCATTTCTAGACCCAAAGAAAACTCCTTGGAGCTGGCTGACGAATGATCCATATGGGCTCTCGGTCGCAGAGTACGAGCGAGGAGCCGTTTTCTTCATGCTTGACCGACCAGAGGCGCTGCGGAGCCGAGCAATTTCCGGTATCAAGATTGAGCCGTTCGTCAAAGATACAGAGCGTGGTGCGGCCGGAGGAATTGCCAGGCTGGTGTGCGGGAAGGCAGGGCTAGGTGACATGTTAGGAAATGAGTGGACCCGGCAGATCATAAAGCTACTTATCGAGTATGAGATGCTCGAAACCCCGCCGGTTGTCCCGGAATCGGTTCGGCGACACCTTCTTAGGTACCGACCGGTACAAGTCGCCAAACGGATCGTGCGGCTCGTTAAGGCGGAAGAGGGATGGCGATGCCGCAAGTGTTCAATCTGGCGTCCATATCGTCCCCAGGTATGTTTAGCTTCGACTACTTGTTCGGGTGAGGATGACGATCTTCAGTCAAGCACGGCTGACCATGACAACTACTATGTTCAGCTTTATACCACAAGTCGTCCGAGGCGGTTACGCGCGCTTGAGCATACCGCGCAGATTGATCAGGATACTCGAGCCAAGCGTGAGCAGGAATTCAAGGGCGGGAGGATCGAAGCTCTGGTTTGCAGTCCCACCCTCGAGCTGGGGGTTGATATCGGCTCCCTTTATAGTGTGCTCCTTCGCAATGCGCCGCACACGCCGGCCAACTATGTGCAACGTGCCGGACGCGCAGGTCGGCGTCTTCGCATCGGGTTCGTGACCACGTTCTGCGGCACCGGCCCTCATGACCGCCATTGCTTTGAAGAACCGGCATGGCTGGTGCGCGGTGAGTTCATGCCAACTGTAGTCCGCCTGACCAACGAAAAAATTCTCGCCCGGCATGTGCGCTCCTTCGCATTAGAGGAATTGAACGAAGATTTCTCATGGTTGATGGGCGATCTCCTCAAAGATCTTCAGAATCCAACCGTGCTCCGGCAAGATCGCTATCGGCCATTACTCGCGTCCCTGACGGCCAATCAATCTCAAATCATCGCCAAAGCGGTCGAGGTATTCGGTAATCAGGAAGCGGTTGTTCAAGTCGTTCAGGACTTCCCGGCCAGTTTCGAACATACCGTCAACCACTGGCACGAGCAGGTGAAGCGTCTGCATAAAGAATTTCATGATTACGCGCGAATCGTCTCGACCCGTGAGTCCGAGCAGAAGAGACGTGCACGCGAGCGAGCATACCACGAGCTGACGACCGACCGCGAAAAAGCCTTTGTGCTCTCATACCTTTCTGAAGAAGGGATACTTCCCTCATATCAGTTCCCTACTGATACCTTCTCGCTAGATCCCGGCGTTGGTGATACGCCGACGCTTCGGAGACCCGCCTGGATTGCTCTTTTCGAATTCGCGCCAGGCAACATGGTCTATGCCAACGGACACAAATTAAGAAGCATTCGGGCCTTCTTTGAGGGCCACCGGCGGTCAGGCCCTGGAGAACAGGGAGCCGATCAGGGTGGCCGAGTCGAGCGATTTTGCTTTTGCGACCAATGTGGCTTTGCGGCCAAGCAAGTCTTCAACAATTGCCCTCAGTGTAACCATCAGATTTCACGCGCTGCAGAGGTGGCACTGATCGACTCCTTCGAAGCTGAGGAAAACACACAGATTACTTCAGCCGAAGATAGCCGGCAGCGCCTGAACTTCAAGCGTTCAGAACATCTCATGGATCGGGCAGATGGCGAGACGAAACTATACCCGCATGAATTTGTTACGCTTGAATTCCGCAACCACGCCAATCTCTTAGTCACGAATTGGGGGAAGCAAACTCGAGGACGCGATCATGGAGAGGTATTCGATTTATGCCCACTCTGCGGACGTCATCGACCGCATGGTCTAACGGAACGTAGATTGGAGCGCTGGGATGAAACCCATCACGGAATCTGCAACGGAAATCCGAGACCATTCATCCTTGGATATGAATTCTTTGCCGATGTGCTGATCTTCCCACTGGCTCCTGGGATTGCTCCTCATGACCACGAAGAAGCCAAAGCCTTCTGCCGTACGTTAGGGAAGGCACTGGTGGTCGGGGCACAGGAACGACTGGAGATCGAGCAAGACGAAATCGCTTACTTTCAGCATCCGGACGGGGCAGGTGGCTGGACTCTGGTGTTCTATGAGACGGCTCCAGGCGGCGCTGGTTACTTGGAGCAGCTCGCGGAGAGTCTTCCCGCCTGGGCGCAAGCTGCTTTCGATCGACTGTTCAAGCATGACTGCGAGCGAGCGTGTTATCGCTGTCTAAAAACGGCCCGGAACCAGTTCGACCATGCCATATTGAACAAGGAGCTCGTCCGCAGTGTCCTGTTTCAATTGAGCCGTGTGCGCTCCATTGCGCCACCGCGCAATGGCCGCGCAGGCGATGGCAGAACTTCAGGCGTAGAATGGCTCCATCGGCTCGAATCGGAGCGACAAAGTCAGCCGACTTCGAATACTGCCATTGAAAAAGCGTTGCTTGAGGCAATCCGTCAGGGCGGGAGACTCCCGGACCCTCTACCACAATTTGAAATTGCTGACGAAGCCGGAAAGCGGCTCACAGTGCCTGACTTTGCTTACCCAGACCGACGGATCGCGATCTATTGTGATGGCTTTGCTTATCACGGCAATAGGGAAGCATTGGAAAGCGATGCCCGCAAACGGAATCTGCTCCAAGCAATGGGTTGGACAGCGCTCACCTTTTGGGGGCGCCAGATTTTGCGCGACCCAGGAGGCTGTGAATCACAAATTTGGCAATGCTTCCAATATCGGTGATCGACCATTTACAGGTTCGTGAGCAAAATCGCAAATCATGGTACGGCCATACAGTTCAGGCAGCGCTCGTTTGTATCGGAGGGCGCACATGCGAGAACTGAAACACACCCACTATACATCCTTCAGATGGGAACATTCCTGGGGTATCGGTGAAGTGAGGCTTTCGTTACAGGATTCGGATGGACAGTGGCGTGAGCCCGAGATCGGCCCGCACGTCGTTTTTGTCGTCGAGGGTCGGCTCGCGGTTCGTGATCTTCCTGAACAGTTTCAGCATCCACTCGTAATTCGCCTCCGCGTTCTCAGCGTTTTTGAGGAGATGTAGTTCGGCACTCATGGGCAAGCCATATAGGATTTGACTGGGTGAGTTGCTTTAGTCGTTCGGAATCTGGATCGCAATCCCGCCGAACAATTTTTGATCACACCGTCCGATCTGTCCATGACGGCACGTACCAAGAGCTGAAGCCGCCGCTGATGGGCGATGTGTTCAGTACCTGGTTGCAGCACCTGGAAACCGAAGAAATTCTCGGAAACGTGAAAGATTCGACGGCCCGTACCTATCGGAAGATGGTGGAACTGCATTTCCGGTCCGAGTTCGGTCAGCATCAGAGCGATCAATTGTCATCGGAGGCAATAACGGCCTGGAAAAAGAAACTCGCCGAACGCATTGCCAAAGGACAATTGAAGCCGAAGAGTTTTAATAACTTGATCACTCTCATGAAAGGTATTCTGAAGTGGGCACGTCGGTCGGATCAGCGGTTCCTCCGCCACGATCCGATGGAGCATATCGCCCGGCTCAAGAAGACGCAGACGGAGCGGGATATTCTAGAGCCGGTCGAACTCTGGCGACTGCTAAGAGCCGCTGAAGCTCATCCGCCCGCCGACGTAATTCTAAAAACCGTAGCGTTCACGGGTGTGCGCCGGGGCGAACTCTTCGGTCTCCAGTGGTAAGACTTACAGTGCCATGCGGACGGCGGAGGCCGACTCTTCATTCGCCGGTCGATCGTGCTGGGGCAGGTCACGACGCCGAAGACACCCGGCAGCTACCGGATCGTGGATGTTCTGCAGGGATTGATCGACGAATTGCTGCTCTTGTCAATCATCAGCCGAAGTTGACCCTTTTATTCTGATGTGAAATTGACCCCTCCCCCGAGTTGAATCTGCATTCTGATGGCGCTATGAATCCGAATGGGCCGCGGCCGCGACAGGGGACTTGAAGA
>WIAH01000006.1 GCA_014055525.1 Nitrospira sp. CR1.3 | reverse complement strand
CGGTTGCAGTGGTCGGTGACCGCCTGCCCCGTAGTCGGTACGCAGGCGGTCACCGACCACTGCAACCGTTTCCCTAGGAAGTGAAGCGGCAGCGTCACCCCGTAACTGTAGGCCGTCGACGTCGAGCTGGTTGTGCCCGCCGGCCGTTCGAAATTCGGATCGCCAGGCTTAGGACCGAGGGGCGCCGACTGATTCGGCTGCGACGGCTGGGTCAATATGATTCCCGTCGGAATCTTGACCACAACGGCAGTCGGCGGGGAACAGGATTGATTCAATTCCGTGACGCAGATCTCGTATCGGGCCTGCGCCGACTGTCCTGCCCCCGGAAACCACTGGACCCCGAAGCTAGGCCCGGTAATGACAGCACCATCGGCCGGATAGAGGGCAATCGGCGCGACCACCGGCGTCATTCGCTTGAGGCGCATGCCGGCTGCTTGGGTGAGTTGGACTGCCGTCAGCGGTTGGGACAGGTCGGTCCGCGATCGGACGCCGCTGTGACTGCCCTGAGCGTCCAGCGCCGTTTTGTTCGGCATCAGGAGGACCAGATCCGTCCGATCCTCCCCAGTCGCAACCGTCAGCGCGAGCGGCGAATCCAGCGTTTCTATGTGCGTCGTTGGCTCAGCTTGAATGAGCCGGGGCGTTCCTCCGTTGGTTGGAGTCAGCAGCAAGCGCTGCTCTTCTGCTGCCTCGACCTGGTAGGTGCCGGCCTGAACTTCGACGTCGCTCCCGTCGGACGTCAGAAAGTGGATCGGCCGGTCGAACGACACGGTCGAAGGGGTGGTGGCCTGTTGCGCAACCGCCCAACCGCCAACCAGGCAGCCAATTAGTAGGCCGGTCTTCGCAATCGTGGCATATCGCATCGTTCTGCTCGGGGCGTGCTATAGGCGCTCATCCATGATCTCCTCTTTACAGCAGAACCACCGGCGAATGGATGCTAGGGAACCAACTTCAAGTTCCAGACACATTGGGCTCCACCTGTCAGGCTTCCTTTTCCCGCCGGAGGCGCAATCTGCGCATACCCGTTCGCAACCCCTATCGGGAACGACTGCATCCTATTCACCACTTGCGTGAGGTTTCCGCTCTCCGTCCAGGGAAAACTGGCAGGAAACTCCGGCCATTGTCCTGGCATTGACCTGATAGGATCCATCACGCCGTCCCCCGTATGCTGTTGTTGGTCAGTGAGCGGTGCAACCATAACGACGTTCGGCAGATTCGCATGATTGATCACCCACTGATTGTCGGAAGTCCGTAGGAACACCGTCAGTCGAGTCGTGAGAGGCCCGCCACCATTCCTAAAGTCCCATACTCTGAGGTACCGGTCGGTGTGCGACTGTCCGCTCGAAGCTGTCGAGCTGTTTGTCTGATCCTTACTGCCGTTTCCGATGGTCGACCACTGCATGCTATACACTTTCCCCACAATCCCAGGCTCTTGCCTTGGAGGACCTGACACTTCCCATCGCTGAATTTCCGTGTGGCGATAGACAATCCTCGTCACTGTGGTCGTCCCCTGACTCGTGACGGTGTCGTTTATTTGGCCGGTGATATCGATGACACACTGCCCGCCGTTGCTTGGCGGAGGTGGTACCTGCGGTGGTGCCGGCACCATAAGACCCGTGCCCGTGGGAAGCTTCGACGCCAATCGATCTCTGTAGGCACGGCAGCGCATACCCGGATTATATCTACAGGGGTCATCCGGCAACACAAGACGACTGCTGACATCTCCTTCTTCCGTCGTGGATGGTGAGCCATCACCTGGTGCGGCAGCTTCAGCGATTTGAGTAGGCGGATTCGTCGCCGCATCGCGTTTTTCCACTCCGTCAGTGGCTGAACAGGCCGCAATCAAGCCTCCTAGCAGTACCGCACCGACCATCTTGCCTGCCCGTCGCATGGCTTCTCCTCTTAAAGGTGTTGGTTCTACTGTCTTGCTCCATTCCTGCATGATCAATAAGCCGATCTATTCATGGCATGGGTCGTACGCATCGAGTCAGAGGTTCATTCCGATCCGTGCTCAATACACCGCAAAGTCGCATTCAAGGTTCTCCCTTCGCACCATGGGATTCTGGCCGCCTTCGGTCAATTTGCGCATTTGATCAATCACATGGGCCTCCAGTTCGTGGACCTGGACGCTGTCTGCGGCCGACAGGGGTCCGGCTGCGCGGGGCCAAGGCGGCCAATCTTTCTGATGATTGTCGTGATGTGATCGAGGAGAGCTGGTGCGAATAGCGACGGCCCGGTGGAAGTAGCGCATGGCAACCTTCCCGGACAGATCTCGCGCACAATCTAGTGGATTTTCCCGGCCAGAGCCTACGCTCAATCCGGCCAAACTGCAACGGGGCAAGCTGTTCAGCGCCTCACGGCATGGATTGAATCTAGTCCCTTGCGTCACAAGTGACAAGAAGTCAAGCCTCACAATGCGCGCGAGATTTCACGGTTCCGCCACCGCGGGCTCCACTCCAAATTCCTCAATAATTTCGAGAGAGCCAGCACGGGTGAGCGAAGACATCGAGGGTTGCATCTTCCCCTGGCATTTCATCTTTGCCTGCGAATAGGCTGCTTGCTAGGGACTGAGCCGAAGGCGAACCTAGGGAACTGAACGGGAATGGTGGTGAGCCGCCTGGGACTCGAACCCGGGCCCTCGCCATAAGAGTCCAGAACGTTGCCACAGCGTTACCGGCTTCGGCGCATTTGTGAGCTTCGTCGCGGCCGGTTATTTCTTTCTCTCGCGATAGTCGGCGAGGTGGGATCCTCCGGGAAGAGACGGAGAAAATCCGTCACCCGAACAACAGCCACATCTTGAAATGTCTTGAGCCGAAGCAAATGACGGTCGCCGGTCACGATGAGATCGGCGGAGGCCTCAAGCGCGCATTCCAGGATGCGGTTATCCGGAATGTCCTCAAGGATCATGATCCTGACAGACGGCTTCACGATTGTCGCAACGCGTCCGATAAGCTTGAGGGCAGCCGTAACGACTTCTTCACCCTGATGAACTTGGTTCGGAAGATACGCGCGGTCTCGGTTAGGATCGGAATAGACGCAAAGAGCGTTATCTGCTTGCGTTGAGCGCGGAGGAAAGCGTCTTCGGCGAGGCTACCCGAGACAAGGAAGGCTGAAACGTGGACATTGGTGTCGAAGACCACCTTTATCAACGGTCTTCGAACACGATGCGGGAGACTTCTTCCTCGGTCAATGGGCCACGCCGTCGGGCTCGCCTGGCCATCTTGCGCTGCAACGCGAAGAACTCCTCCTCGACGAGACAAGCTTTGTAGGATTCCACCATGCGTCGGAAGAGCTCGCTTTTGGTCGTCTTCTGTCGAGCCGTAAGCTTTTCATACTCCTCAGCGATCTCCGGGGTGACCGAAAAGCCCAAGACCGCAGTCTTTCTACCCATGGGCTACCTCACAAGTTAAACCTGGCTAAGCTGTAGCAGGTTCGATCCTGAGACGCAACGGCAGAGTCCTCAATCGTATTGGGAGACGCAGAATGGGGACATTCTGAATTATTTTCTGGAGAAGAGGCAGCGTGTGGAAGCAATCCAGAATGTCCCCCTTGTTTCTTGCACAAAGAGGGGTGGTGTGATGGGATGATAGGAGAAGAAAGGAGAATGAGCGAGGTATGATCTGAATCCTTTTGGGACTAAACTGTATCTTGTTGGTAATTTTGCCAGTCAACAGAGAAATATCCGGCACCCAATTCCTTGGGATACCATTTGATTGACTCTCCGCATCGCTTTTGCCCTTGTCATGCAGAACGCCCGCTAAATTTCCCCAGGGAGGTGTCCATGAACAGGATGGTATTCGTCCTTACTCTCACCCGGCTGCCGCTGTAAGGCCGTTATTGCCGTAAGGAGATGCACCATGCCGTACTTTGTGATGGCAGCGATCCTGATCCTTTGTTGTTTCAGTGTACCTCAGGCCGATGCAAGTAGTAGCGCGCGCGAATCTTTGAGAGGACTGTCCGGAGTTGCCGTGGATATTGAAAATATCAGTAAGGATGCAGAAGTGAACGGCTTAACACAGCGTGCGATCAGGACGAGTGTGGAAGATATCTTGCGGTCGAGCGGGGTGAGGGTTCTCACTCCCCAAGAAAAGAGAACAACCCCTTCGGAACCAGCTCTATACGTAGGAGTCTGGTCCCTGAAGGAAGGACCAGAATATTCATTATGCGTCGAAGTGAATCTTACCCAAATTGTGTCATTGGTGTCTCGACCAGACTTTCAGATTTTTGTGCCGACGTGGCGGAGCATGTCGGTTGGCCGGGTAGGTTCCCATAAATTGAAGGACACGATAGCGGTTATGATAGAGCCGAAGATCAGAGCCTTTGCCAATGATTTCCTGGCTGCGAATCGACGACCGAGTTCTACTTCGCCATGAGGGAACAAGCTTCCATAAGAACTGTTACCCGACAAAAGGGACGTACGAGACGCAGAATGGGGACATTCTGAATTATTTTCTGGAGAAGAGGCAGCGTGTGGAAGCAATCCAGAATGTCCCCGTTGTTTCCCCCTGGCAAAATTAACGACGCCACCCGCGCGCATGTGCTTGCTCGCTTGCCGAACTCTTTGCGCCGTAATCCGCCTATCGCCCGCTGAGGACTGCCCACTGATCACCGCTCACTGACTGGTGGCGGTGCTCGATCTTTGCCTTTCCGCATGGTTGCGGTACAATCGCCGTCATGCCCTTCGACCCACACAACCCTCCGATCTGGCTCCGCAAACTCCATGTGAGCGCGGCGCAGATGAGTCCCACCGATTATCCCGCAACACCGGAAGAAGGCATCGTTTTGTGTTGCCGCCTTTCCGAGGCCGTCATGGCCTGGTCACAAGCCTGTACAGATGCGTTGGGAATCTCTCCGATGTCACCATCGGCTCCCCTCGATCATCCCTTCCACCCGGAACGTCGGGGCCTTCGCGATGCCGTCCGCTGACCCAGGTTCGTTGTCTGGGTTTCTCAAGAGAGTCATTGAAGCCTTGCCCCAACCCACGCCAGCCTATTGTGTCATCGGCGCACTCGCGGTGGCCGGCTGGGGTCAGGTGCGCTCCACGAGGGATATCGACTTGCTGGTTCTCTCAGAAGAGCCGGGACGAACGCAGCTGATCGACGGCCTCATGGCCCATGGGTTTACTCGGGATACCGAATGGGCCGAACGGAATCCTCTCGCGAAAGACGTGGTCCTGCGGCTCTCCCATCGATCCTATCCAGGCCTTCCGCTCGATCTGCTCTTTGCCACGGACTCCCACGCTCGATCGACGCTCCAGCGTAGGCGCGCTTTGAACGTTCTGGGCATCTCCCTCTGGGTGTGCGGCCCCGAAGACCTGATCGTCTTGAAGCTGAAAGCCGGCCGTCCTCATGATTTCGAGGATGCACTCGGGATTCTGAAGAATCCCGAGCTTCGGCTCGATCTTTCGTATCTGAGAAACTGGGCCAGGCAGCTGGGGCTCGACGAAGAGCTCCAGTACGTGCTCAACGCGGCCACATCCTAGCGGGGCGTCCAGGTCGCAGACCGCCAGCCACACTCCGGAAACGACACCCCGCGATGCGTGATGGAGGTTCCTCGCCCAGGGATGGCCCCAGATGCCGCTGCCGCTCCGTCTCCCATATGATGAGCACACCGACCGCGTTCCGACCGTGCCCATCATGCTGAAAGGGAGGAGCGATGCCCAATACGAATGCGTCTTTTTCACCGCGGATGCGGAGTGACGATCTGAAGGCACAAATCGACAAACTCGACGCCTTGGATCATCACGTGCCGATACAACCGAAGCCCTGGTGGACCTGCCGGATCAGCGCAGGAGCCGATGACCAAAGACCTCCCGAAAACCGCCGTGCAACAACGCCGGCAAGTGCTGCTCGGGATTTTGACAGAACTGAAGGAGATGGAAGCGCAAGAAGTGACGATGCTCACCGGGGAAGACCACGAAGATCCGCCGAGCATCTAAGAGACGTCGCCGAAGGATGACCGTCACGGTCGCAGTCCACGCAGTCGATTGCATTCGAAGAATTGGCGGTCGCGACGCGTCACTCCGTGACAATCGTTCTTGTGTCCGCCAACATCATACCGACGACGATCGGGCAGCCAATCTAAGTACAATGTCCCCTTTTTTCTCCACGTTTTCTCTCGCCAGTCTTCGGCCACTTGGGCGGCCCCGGTGTCAGGGGTGCTCACCGATGTTGCTTTTTTGTTTGAGTGCGGTTAGTTTTAGCAACGGAGCAGTAAGGAACGTGGAGGCTGCATGAGAGGCATTGATTTCGTCACGAACAAACGTGGGCAAAAGACCGCCGTGCTCATCGATCTCAAGCGTCATGGGCAGCTGTGGGAAGACTTTTACGACAGCGTCGTCGCGCGCAATCGCGCCCGTGAAGCGCGAGAGTCGCTTGATGCCGTCAAGGATCGTCTCCGCCGCCTAGGCAAGCTACGTGGTTGACTACACCATCGTTTTTGCCCGGTCAGCCCGGCACGAGCTGGAAGTCCTCGATCCATCCGTTATTCGCCGTATCCTCCCTAAGATCGAATCGCTCGCTGTTGTTCCACGCCCGCATGGTGCTCGTAAACTGACCGGTGAGAAAAATCTCTGGCGCATCCGCATCGGCGATTACCGTGTCATCTACACGATCTTTGATAAAGAACGACGGATTGACGTTACGGCTGTTCGTCACCGCCGAGAGGCATACGAGTAGGCCTGTAACCAAACCTCTCAAAGAAAGACTCCCGAACCTTAGCAATGCCCAATACGAATGCATCTTTTTCACCGCGGATGCGGAGTGACGATCTGAAGGCACAAATCGACAAACTCGACGCCTTGGATCATCACGTGCCGATACAACCGAAGCCCTGGTGGACCTGCCGGATCAGCGCAGGAGCCGATGACCAAAGACCTCCCGAAAACCGCCGTACAACAACGCCGGCAAGTGCTGCTCGGGATTTTGACAGAAATGAAGGAGATGGAAGCGCAAGAAGTGACGATGCTCACCGGGGAAGACCACGAAGATCCGCCGAGCATCTGAGAGACGTCGCCGAAGGATGACCGTCGCGGTCACAGTCCACGCATTCGATTGAATTCGATGAGGTGGCTGTCGCGACGCGCCACTTCATGATCATGCCGCCACTCTAAGTACAATGTCCCCTTTTTTCCCACGCACGCGTGACAGTGGGGAAACCCTCGAGAAAATCGTCAATGGTTTGTCCCCCCTCCAGGTATTCAATGAGGGTCTGCACCGGCACGCGGGTGCCGCGGAAGACGGGGGTCCCCCCGAGGACATCCGGGCTGGACGTGATCAGAGGATGACTCGCCATAGAAGTGTCTCGCGATGGCGTGATTCTAAGCCCTGCCGCTGCCAAAGGCAATTTGCGTCCAATCGAAGCTGCTGGCTGAATTGCAGCTGCTATCGCGACATATAAGTACCCACTGGAGGCGACGGCATTAAGCAGAATGGACTTCCCAGCCTTTTGCGGACACATAGCGCCATCACCCTTGGTTTCTCCACTGCCACGGTGGAACGGGGTCTTCCGTTCCCCATAGACCGACGCGCTTAGATCTTGCCCACCTTTCGAGCCTATTAAGCTGATCCTGCCGGGGCGTTGGCAGGTGATCGTAGTACTTTCGCGCTACCCATGCGTGGCCAAGCATGACCATGCGTTCGTTCACGTTCATCCACTCCGAAGCGCGACTGTCCGGCAGGTAAACCGTCGCTAGCGTTCGACCGTGTTGATCAACTCCATGCGTCTCGAGGTACACATCGCGGCCGCCAATCAGCTTGATCAATCCGGCCTTTGAGGTGTCGCCCCAAGGTTGACCGTCTTCTGGACAGTCGATGGCGTCAAGACGAATTCGCGTTTCAGTCCAAGACCTCCAAACAATAACTGTGTCGCCATCAATTACGTGTCGTACTTTGACTCTTTGAAGTTCGCTAGAAGTATCATCCAGCGGAGGTTCTTCGAGGTCCAGCGGAGAATCTTCGAGGTCAGACGCACCAGACAGCAGCGATTTGGCGATGATCGCCAAGACGACGATTGCTATGAGCAGGATGAGCGCACCAGCTTCCACTATGCTCTCCGACTACATTGATTCAGTGATTCTGATTGGCGCGAGCAATCTAACCCTGTTTAGGTGGACCCGCATAAGAGCCGGATCTGAGGGGACGCAGAATGGGGACATTCTGAATTATTTTCTGGAGAAGAGGCAGCGTGCGGAAGCAATCCAGAATGTCCCCCTTGTTTCTTGCGTACTCCATCGAAATTGATCACAAAAGCTGGAAGTAATGTTCATACCTCGTCTTGATTCTTTTCTTCAGTAGGATTTTCCGCTCCGCCATCTTGCTCATCTTTGTTAGAGTCCTTTTCCTCATCCTGGATTGCGAATGCCCAGACGAATCCAATTGCAGCGCCAATGAACGGTCCGACCTTTGCCCCAAAGACGGTCCACTTGCCGGCCCAATGACCGGCACCCCTACCGATGTTCTGAATGGAAGTGATCAGGAAGCCCCAGGGAAAGTCATCGGCGAGGGCCTTCCGAATGCCATGGAAGAAACCGTCGAACGCACCGAGCAGTGCCGCAATAGCTGCAGCAACCATTGCTCCGAAAGGCGCTCCAAGAAATGCCCCCAGCAACGCGAATCCGAATGCTCGCCACTGGAGATTTTCACTGCTCTCTCCAGACACAGACCCACCTCGAAGTCGGCGTCATGTTCCTTGGGCCCTTGGCCAGCCTCACGCCTGCCTGAGTGGTGCTCTCAATCGGCGAGGCTCCAGCACCCATTGTGGAACATCCTTTGACTCTTGGTTCTTTGCTTTCAGAGTAGCGAGCATCTCGCTTTGCGACGCAAAGTACTTGCCTGCCAATGGTCCTTGGTGGCAGTGATAGCCACCATTCCTACGGTCGTGGTGGCATCCATGCGCATCGAGCCCGCCGCCATGAGCCTGCACCGATCCGGCGGCTGCAAGAAAGACTAAGAACAGGATCACCAAAGCTTGAGCGGTTCGAGTTTTCATGGTGTCCTCCTGATAATTGAGGCTTTTGGTCCACCATGTCGAAGCTGCAACCGCTGGACCGTCTACATTGAGGGAAGCCTGCCCGTCTAAATGCTTGTATTTCAAGTCCTAGGGTCTATTCCATCAGAGCAGCTCGCCGATAAAGGCTTTGCGTATGTGGCGGTTCTGATGTGGCGGATTTGTGATCTCGGAGATGGACTTGGCGTTTGCCGATCGTATCGCTTCCAATCAAACACTCCAGATCCCTTTGTTTTGCGACCCAGGAAGAAACGCATCGGACGCGACGGAATACAGCGTTCAACCGAAATCAACTCGGCGATCGTGCTCCGGTGGGTGACGCAGAAAATAAGAATGTCCCCGTTTTTTCCTAGACAGTCTTGGTGATGTCAATCTTCGCCATACCTGTCAGTCCTCTCGTTCTTCTGATTCGCGATCGATCTCAGCGACGTCGATCCAGCCGTGATCGAATGTAAATGTGCGGGCTTTGCGGGCCGGGTCCTGGATGCGAACGATACGGGCTTTCTCCGTGCCTGCTTGTTCGACGACGTAGAGCCAGTAGTCACTCCCCTTCTCACCCGCACACTCAAACTGCGTTCGGGAAAGCCCGACGGGACGGTCCTCCAGGCGTCCGGTCATCGCCTTCACCTCACACCAACGGACCGGGTGACCGTCCGGTTCGGCTTCAAACAGATCGAAGCCGGGATTGTGAGTAGGGGTGCGCTGCCAGTTGAGTTCTTTGGCTAGAATCAGATCAATTGCCTTCGCTTCGAGCGCCAGCCGAGCCACCTGGTCGAGGCCATCGGGGTCGGGCCCCTCATCTTCTGGACGTGTCGCGACATACGAGACAAAGGATCTGCCCCCAGAACTGCCCGGAGTGCGCTTTCCGCCACCCGGTCCCAATCGACGGCCAGCGCTCAGGGTGCCGTCATACTTAGCTGCAGGCCGCGGATCTTCTGCAGTTGGATCGGGAACCGCCGGGGTGGGCGTCCCTGTAATGCCGAGCTTGCCAAGGGCGTCCTCAAGCCCGCTCACTTCGTCTAGGCCCTCGGCTTTTTCCTGCTCCACACCTAGCCGCGCGCGAAGCTCAGCTTCTCTGGTGACGCCGAGCTTCTTGAGGAGGTCCAGCACCCCGGGCTCGATACCGGCTTCCTTCGCGAGCTGATCTAGGATCGGCGGCTTGAAGCGGATCTTCGAGAGAAGCAATGGGTTCGCCTGCCAGCCGAGGGAGTCGAATAGGATCACGTGAGGCCTCTGCAGCTCCCCGTTCTGGTCCGGGATCCACGCGGTCTCGTTAAGCCGTCGAACAAAGGCCGCATCGAAAGTCGTGTGGTAGCTGCCGTAGTGAGTCCAGCTGTACTCACCGCTGAAGATGCTCTTGCCGCGGCGTTCCTCGAGGTTCGCGAGCTCTTCCCACATCAACCGGGCCTTGGTGCGCCGCTCCTCGTCTGTGGCGTTTGGGAGCGCTTCGAGCAAGGCGTTGAGCCCCAGCAGGTCGCGGTCGTTGACACGGTCGTTATACCCAGAAGTTTCCGCGTGGCCCGCTCGGACTCGCAGTTCGCGGCGTTGATCCGATGGGACCGTGCTATCCGGCACTGGGCGCAGGTACCGCACGGCGCCGCACGTTTCGAGCAACTCGCGAACGTCTTCTCCCTTAAGGCAAGAGTACGAATCGTCAACGAGCATGACTCCGGACACCCCAGCGAATAGTTCCTTCAGCCGCTCCGTCGCAAGGTAGACGTCGTCCGGTTTCGACACATACTGGCTGCCGTCCCCGGCATCAACGGACATCACGAAGCTGGCTTCCCTGAGCGCAGCGATCAGCTTGTCCCGGTGACCACGGTGCTGGGTTGCGAAGGCATTGATCATACGCTTGATGTCAGCTTCGTACTCCTCACCATTCACCTCGACTGTGTCACGCAGGTACTTCGGGATGACATTGCGTACGACGTCATCGACGGCGTCCGGCTCGGTCAGGCCCAATGCCTTGAGAAACTCGAGGGCCTTCGATGTGTTGCAGACTGATGCCGGAACGGTCGGGAAATCGGTCTTGATGTCACTTGGCAGGAATGCTCGTGGCTGCCCGTTGGACTCCGCCACCACCTGGGTGCCACCCTCAATCCGCACCAGTGGGATGTTGCTGAGTCGGCCCTGGCGCACCAGAGCCGGCTGACCGCCAAGGAACTCGTAGAGCTTGAGAATCCACTCGTCAGGCTGGGCCTCCAGAAATTGCTTGTTGAGCCGCGGGAGAATCAGTTCAGGCGTCAACTCGGTGACCTTCAATTCGTACAACAGATAGTTGCGCAGCGTCGAAGCCGTGTCGCGGGTAATGTCACTGCTCAGCCAGTCCACTTCTTTAGGCGTATCGAGGAGGGCTGCCAACTGCTTCGAATCAAAGAGCTCGCGCAACTCTTGTGTTCGTGCGAGTCGGGCGTTCCTGGCCGCGGTCCAGCCACCGACCGCGCGAGGCAGCAACTGGTGCGTTGCCAGCGCATCCCGCACCGCATCGAAGAGCGGTGCGAACATACTGCCTTCGGGGTACTTGGCCCGCTCAATCGGAAGGCATTGCAGCGCCCCGACGTCGAGAAGATTCCTTGACTTGAGCGCACCTAGGGCATCCACCAACAGTGCAGCGGTCTCCTGGACAAGCTTCACGTTCCACGGGTCACGCGGCGGCACGTTGTCGCGACTGGGCGTCGTGCGGTAGGGCCCCTGCACGAGAAATCCAAGGTGCGTCGTCACAACCGTGGGAAAGAACGCACAGAGTGGCGACTCGTCAACACGCTGGACCGCCCACTGGTCGGTCTCCCTGTCCGTTCGAAGGAGGAACGCGATCTCGATGAACCCGGCCTGTGCGCCTGCGTCGGTTCTCGCCTCCCGGGAGAATACGAGCCAAGTTTCTTCAACAACGGGCTCTCCCTTGCGCTCCCAGACGAGCGTCACGCCGCGACTGCCGGCGCGTGCGTCCTCGGCCTTCTTGAGATAAAGCCCGCTCGCCCCCCCGTTCACCGACCACGAGATATCTTCGATCTGGCGCAGGAAGAGCAGCGTACGAGCTCCGAGCCTGCTCAAGCTGTCTGCGACGAAGGCAAATAGGTCTGCGTCCCCCGTACGCAGAGGAAGAATGAACTCGGTCTGGTCTGCCCCGCGGCTGGTTGGCGCCACCGCAGTGGGGAACACGAAGTTCTCGATGGCGAAATCTTCGTCACCGGAGTGCACTTCGGGATGATCCGTGATGGCGTAGACCGACTTGAAGCCAATGCCGAAGCGACCGATGTCGGTCAAGTCTTTGGTCGTCTCATCGACGCCGCACACACCCTTTACGTCATCGAACGTGAACGGATTGCCGCAATGGACGACTCGCAGACCGGTCGAGGTCAGCTCGAACCGGACCTCTCGTGAGCCAGTCCAACCGATTCGCCGCTTCAGCGCATCCTCGGCGTTTTGCAGAAGCTCAAAGACGAAGTGCGCGCTGCTGTCATAGCGATTGACGAGCAGCTTACGGCCCCAGCGAGCGACATTGCCGTACTCCGCTTTGTTCGCGTCGCGAATGGCTGCGTAGTCTGACGCCATCAGCCTCCGACCTCCCGAGAGATCACGCCCTCCGAATGGCAAAGCATCCGCAAGTCGCACTCCTTGCAGATCGCCGCCTCGGGCGGCGTCTTTACGTTGAACTCGCGCGCCTGAATTCGACGCACCGTTTCATCAAAGTGCCGGCCGGCTTCCTCGACGCGAGCGGGGTGGTAGGGCAAGACCATCAAAGCGTCCTCCTTCCGCGGCTCCGATGTCCAGTAGAGCAACAGCCGGTCCACATGCCGGCCGTGGCGGCGCTCCAAGATGTGAGCGTAGGTACAGAGCTGGCGCTCGTAGGCAGCAATCAGGTCCGGGCTGTCCTTGGGGCGCGGCGATGTCTTGAAGTCGAGCAGCTCGAGCTTGCCGTCGCCGCCGAGCAGGAGGTCCACTTTCCCGGCGAGGATATACCCATCCTTCTCCAATGAAACGTCTACCTCGGTTTGGATGACCCGACGCATTTCATCGCGGTTCTGGCGAAAGTAGTTCATTACCTGCTCCAACGCGGAGTCCTTGGCGGCATCCCCAATCGGACGGACGTCGGAGAGGCAGAGGAAGCGGAACGTACGCTCGAAGATTTCCCTAATGCGCGAATCGTCGAGGCTGTGCAGCTTTCCGTCGAGGGCGATGCGGTGGATCTCCTCGATGGTCTGGTGCACGAGCAGGCCGAAGAAGATCACCGCGGATCGTGAGGGCGTGAAGTCGTACTCGCGAAAGAACTGGTACTGACGCGGACACGTCTCATAGATCTTGAGGTCGCCGGTGAAGCTATACGTCTTCTTCACTGGCATTCGTTCGCGCATTTCGAAGCGCTGTGCCGCGAGCAACTCCTTCTGCACGTAGGGCCATTGCGGCAAGCCTTGCCACATGGAATTGAAGTGCTCCTTGGGCGTCTCATGCGCCGTAAGGACCAGGATCTTTTGCGGGCGGGAGAAGGCAACGTAGTGCAGCCGCATTCGGTCAAAAAGAGTGACGCGACTCTCCGGCTCGAAGGGCGGGCGGTGATAGAATGGACCCAGGTCACGGTCTATCTGTTTCTGGCTCGCGAGCTGATTCGAAAGTGAGCCGACCACCACGACGGGGAATTCCAACCCTTTGGCCTGGTGGATGGTCATCACCTGGACGTGGCCCTTGGGAAAGGGTTGGTCCGGGTCTTCATATTCGTTGATGCCACCCTCGTACAGCAGGCGAAGGAAGCTGTTGAAGAAATGCAGGCGCAAGAATTCACGGTTGCGATGAGTGATGACGGTGTAGTGGTAGTAGTTTTGGAAAACGTTCAGGAGCTGGGAAAAGATTGCCAGGTTGCGCGCCGTATTTTCATCGCGAACGGCAGTGCGAAACGGTTCGAGGGCAAGCAGGCGGTAGAGATAGTCAGCCGGCCGGAGGTCGAGAGCTTGACGCTCGCGAAGTTGAGCGATGTCGCGAGTCCAACGCTGAAGCGCCTGTGCAAGTGGATGCGGGGCCGCATAGCGCCGGCCAAGCTGGACGATGGCTCTGTCGACATAGGCGGCGAGCTCCGCGACGGCGCCAGCCACATCCCCACGGCCCTCGCCATGCCACCCTAAGATCACGGCATAGCAGGCGACGAGATCTTGCACGGCGGAAATCTCGAAGTACGCACGCGCTCGGGGACAGTAGACAGGGATGCCCTTAGCTTCAAGCGCGGCCATATAGGAGCCGCTGTGGTCTTCATGTACGCTGTGCAGGAGGAGGGCGACTTGACTGTAGTCACCGATGACGGCGTTCGTTTTGAGGAACGTCACCAGATCCGCGAAGCGCTCCGCCTCCTCACGACGGTCTTGGGCCCAGATCGCAATGACGGCTGGGTAGTCTGAATGCTTCGTTTCCGAGTCGGGCTCGATCGTCTTGTCGTAACGGAACGACGTACCACGTGCGTTCGACCAATCAGCTAAGGCCATCCAGCGGTCGTAGCGCTCAATGATTGATCTATGCGAGCGGTAGTTCGTCGTCAGTTGAACAGTTCGGCAGCCTGGAACGCGCTGGGAGAACTCAAGAATGTTTCTTACGGTGGCCCCTCGGAATCGGTAGAGGCTCTGGTCCTCATCTCCAACCACGCAGAGATTGCGGCTGCGCTCGGTAAGTTTAAAGAGGAGCTGTTCCTGGATGTAGTTCGTGTCTTGGTATTCGTCGACAAGAACGTACTGCAGTTCCCGCGTCACGGCGTCAGCGGTAGCTGGTTCCTGCAAGAGAGTGAAGACGAAGCGCTGGAGGCGCGCAAAGTCCGTTCGATTCGCTTTCAATAGCGCATCCTCATACCGCCGGTATGCCTCGCCGATACTCCGTATAAATGGATCAGCAGAGTTGATGAGGCGCTCCGCATCCACCAGTTCTTCTGTGATCTTGTCAAAGTACGCGCGCGCACCTTCGATTGCAGTCCAGCGGGTCTTCCAACGGTGGAGAAAAAGGTCGTTATGAGCGGGGCCAACAATTTCGTTGAAGTGCTCAAAGATGAAGAGTAACTGAGTTAGCTCATCAAGGGTGTCATACCCATGGCCAAGGTCTGTCCTATGGCGATGTTGGCTCAAAATGCGATTACAAAAACCGTGAATTGTTGAGGCGGTTAGCTCGGAAAGGTCCCCCGTGTAACTTACAGTCCTTGCAGCGGCCGCAAGTCGATCTCGCATTTCGAACGCTGCCTTCTCCGTGAAGGTACAGAGGACGATCTGTCGTGGCTGAGCTTTCTCTAGCAGCAATAAGTTAAGGGCGCGGAGGACTATACTAAAGGTCTTGCCCGAACCGGGCCCTGCGATAACCAGCAAAGGTCCATCAAGATGGCCTACGATCTGGCGCTGAACATCGTTGAGTTTGGAGTAGTGCTTGAGAATCGGCTCCGCGATCATCAGAGCAGTCCTGCTTTACGAAAGCTGAAGTGGTCACTGGGTGAGACTATGAGATGGTCAATGACCCGTATGCTCACCGTATCTCCAGCCAAAGCGATTGCACGCGTGAGCACTTTATCTTGCTCAGTGGGATTGACCTTTCCATTGGGGTGATTGTGAGCCAAACAAACACCGAAAGCGCCACGGCGGAGAGCGGCTTCAAAGACACGACGCGGATAGACGGTGGCGCGATCAATCGTCCCTTCTTCTAGCCTTTCGACGCCATCTCTCAGAAGCCGGTAGCCCGAATCGAGAAAGCCGACCTCAAAGACTTCGTTGGGCGATGCTCCGATCCGCATACGCCAGAACGCGGCGAGCCTATCAGGATCAGCCAGGGTGTCCTCACCCTCGCTGCTCTGCTGAAGGTACAGCGTGGCAGCGGCCTTAATGATCTGCAACGCGACGGGAGTGACGCTGCCGATTCCAGGGACTGCGCGCAACTCATTGATTGGGGCATCGAGGATACGACGGAGGTTACCGAATCGGGCGATGAGGGACTTCGCGGGTTGCTTGACGTCTGAACGCGGAATGGCGAGCGTGAGCAGCAGCTCCACAACTTCGTAGTCGGCAAAACCTTCTAGACCGGCTCTAAGAAACCTTTCACGAAGTCTCTTTCTATGTCCTGAATAATGAGGCTGGGTAGAGCTTGCAGGCGCAGATTCCGAAAGGTCTTGCAGATCGCTTTCTTCGGGTCCGAGCATGGGCGTAAGGATACAATTTTGCTACTCGGAAATCACCCATTCCTAAAGGGGGACCTGGCGGAACCGCCTCCTTTAGCGGCGAGGTGTGAGGCGTTAGGTGATTATGAATGCGGCTTTAGAAATGAGGAATTTCTGCACCACCCTCATTCTCCCGCGTGCTTAGAGGCTCTCCATTTCACACACCTCCAAATCTAGCTCCCGCACCAGTGAAGCCGGTCCTTCCTGGAGCGCCGTGACACAGCCCCGGTAGAACCATTTCTGATCCTCAGGGCCGGCGTTGAAGCGGCTCCAGACGGCTGGCCCGTGGGTCCGAATGTCCGAGACGATGGCCCGGACGTTGTCGAGTTTGTCAGCCGCAGCAACCAGCTTCACCGATTGCGAGGCTGACTTGAGGTGCCGCAGATACGCTTCCTTGCGTGGTTTGAATGGCGGCTTTGGGATGACATCAGTATCGCTGCAACCGTCCACGATTGCGGCCACCACGTCGCCGAATTTCGCTCGAATCCTTTCCAGCGTCGGCCGACCGCCTTGATCCTCCACGGCATCATGCAGTAATGCCGCGATTGCTTCATCTTCATTGCCGCCGTGCGTGATCACCAGGCCGGCTACCGCCATGAGATGCGCGATGTAGGGAATTTCTGTGCCTTTCCTCGTTTGTGTGGCGTGTAGATGGGCGGCAAAGATCAAGGCTTCTTCGAAACGTGCCGTGAGTGTTGTCGTCATAGCGCTCCTTTCCTCCGCAGGCCCGTTCGACGGACACGGCCCATTCGACCAGCTCATGGCGGGGCATTCTACCGCAGGCATTATAAGGCCGAAGTGTGACACCGGAGGTCACGCTCGAGGAAATGAAGAATTTGGAATGCGGAGTGTGGAATGGGCGAACGGTACGAGATGAGAGGTCCGAGGCAAGGGGCGAGGGGCAAGAGGTGAGCGCGGAGACTACTTCACCGCCAGCAGGCTTTCGACCGAAATGTCTTCGTCCACGGAATCCCAATGGATCCCGATTCCCCCTCCGATGAGACGCCACTTACGGCGCTGCTCGTCCGTTGCATTCAACAGGCGCGGGAATCAGGCGAGCGGGGAAGCCACTTCCCGCCCGTCTGCTAACACCACGCGCAACATGCTCTCGGTGAAGGTGACCTCAACGGCGAGAGGCTCAAATTTTACTGCCAAAGTACTCATGCCATCGGTCCCGGAACAATCGTCGGTTCCCATTGAGACTCAACCTGCTCGTCTTTTGGCAATAAGCTCTCGTACGGCGGGGACAAAGCGGGTGGGAATTTAGGCGGCGCGGCCGTTCTTGTTGCGTCCTTCTCCCCGAATCGATTTCGCTAGATCGCTTGACGTTGCCCCTAGGAGCAACAGTGAGCTCACAAGAAGATCCATTGAAACGGAGGGATCCCCCGTTTCCATTTTCGCGACGCGCGATTGGCTAGAGTGTAACCTTCTTGCGAGCTCTATCTGGGACAGACCGTATCGTCTGCGCCGCTCTCGTAGACTGCGGCTGAGCGACAATTTCATTTCAATCAAGACCGCATCCGCCTCCGAGAGACCCAGAAACTCCTTCACCGATCCTACAACCCATCCCTCTCGTTCCAACCGTTCTCGCCTGCTCTTTCTCATGGCTTCTCCTTTGGCTCACCCAAGGCATCATACTGACGGAGTCGACGCTTACTGGCCGTAATGATGGACGGAGGCGTTTGCTGCGACTGCTTCATGAAGACATCCAGAATGATGATGGCATCGCGGTCGATCCGGTAGAGTATGCGGAAGGTGCCCATCTCATCAGTAATCCGCAACTCATGACAGCGAGTTCCAATGACGGGCATGGGACGAGAATGCGGGAGTCTCAGCAATGCTCCTTGTTGCAACAACCTCAGGAGATATCCAGCCTCCAACCGTCCAGATTGAGAAAACGGCGGTGTCTTAATCTCCCCTCGAAGCCAGACAAGCGGTTTGTCTGCTTGATTCTCCTCACGCGGCAGCCTGTCCGGACAATGAGCTTATGTCAGATCCGACATATCCCATTGAGACTCAACCTGCTTTCCTCTTGGCAATAAGCTCTCTTACGGCGGGGACAAGATCGGTGGGAATTTCCATGACCGTTTGAGTCTTGTCTTCTGTGGCGGCTTCATCTTCAGCCACCGCTTCTTCCTCAGACTGCTCCTCATAGTGAGCTAACACTCGGCGGACTCGCGATTCATCCCAGCCTAGAGGAAATTTGCTCTGCTTCATGACTTTCTCCTTCGACGTCGCCGGTAGGCGAACAATGCTTTTCCTCTCAATTGATACGCTGTAATAACGAACACCGAATCCGGTTCTGGATCTGGCACATATATCACCCGGAGATACCGGCCTGCCCGAGTTTGCCCGATTGCTACCCGGGAACCCTCTCTTCCGGGGCGGTCCTCCCCTGGGTGTCTCAATACATCCTCTACCTCTCCTTCGTCAACTTGATGACTATAGACGTGGAGCGAATCTGTTTCTGGGTCAACATAGAACCGAATATTCATCCGGTACGCCCTTATCCACCCTGCCAAATCTAGGCCGCAAAGTGATACCGTTTTCACTGTAGGAAAGCAAATTATGAAGTCCGGAAATGGATGCATTTATACCGATTTGTGAGCCCGATACAAATCAGTAGGTCGGTGGGCCGTGGTCAGTCAACCGTGATCAGCGATTCGGCGTTCTCCCCCTTGAGACGACTACTTGCTTATGTCAGATCCGACATACGCGCCTTGCTCTGAACCCTACTCTGCTTCGGATTCTACGCCTCCGAATCAGCGCAATCTCTTCATGAGGGCGCTTGCGAAGATTGCAAGGTGGGCACTGAGGGGCTAAATTGAGATGAAAGAAGTTCAGCAGACTGTTCAAAAAGTTCAACAGTTCTCACCCGTCAGACGGTATGCAGTGATCGGTGGTCGGAAGCCGGTGGACGGTAGTCCGTGATCAGTGGGCGGTGGTCAGTGATCAGTTATCCGTGGTGAGAATACTAGCCGACTTTCTTCATCTCGCTCGCCAATAAATCATTAACCAGCGATTGATAGGGAATACGCCGTTTTGCCGCAACGGCCTTCAGCCATCGGAGCACCTTTGGATCGAGGCGGATGGCGATCAACTGTCGCGGTTCTTCTCCCAAGGGCGGGCGTCCAATCCGGCGCATGGAGGCTAGCTGGCTCTTTGAGAGGGCCGGAATATCGGAATAGTCAATCTTCCTTCGCCTGGTAGCGCGTTTTTTCTTGTCGATTCGCCAGCCGCGCACTGATGATTCTGATATTTTTTTCATGTCCGTGGCTCCTTACTGTGTAGGTTCTGACCAGGGTAGAGCCCGGAGGCCACCTTATAGGCCGAGCCGGTCTTGCCAGTAACCAGGACGGCGGCGGAGATGCATCACGGCGAGGACCACCATTTTGTCGATGCTGACGGCATACAAGATCCGAACGGAAACCGCTTTAATAGACGACGTCGGATGTCCTGCTTTACAATCGGAGCGGCCTCTGGATGCGAGGATATTGCGGCAATCGTCCGTTCGACTTCAGCGAGAAATTGTGCTCCTAGTCCCTTTGATTTGGTCTCGTAGAACCGAGCTGCCTCCGTCATTTCTTCCTGAGCGAGAGGAAGAAACGTGACGGCTATCATTTGAGTTGGGATTTTGCTTCACGAAAGACTTGATCGGCCGGCTTGGCAGTCACTTTACCCTGGCGGTACGCTTGGTAGCGGCGTTCAGCTTCCTCCAGCCAAGCTGCTTCCGCGTCAACATCTTCTCCAGGATCAATACTGGCAATCAGATGTTGCGCCAGCAGCGCACGCTCTTGTTCCGGTAAGTGCCGCGCCTCTTGCTCTAGTTCTGCCACTGATTTTGACATGTGCACCCCTCCACGGTGGTGCTCTAACTCTACGGCGATTTCATACCCTTTGCAATGGGTTCTGCTGACTGTGCGGATGCGGGCAGCATCCGGAAATGGACGTATTCAGGGCGAGCTCGTGTGCAAGCCAAAGGTGCCGTGAAGAGCGTGTCCACTTCAAAGGCTTCATGACTTTCTCCTTCGGCACCGCCTGTACCCGACCAATGCTTTCCCTCTCACTTGATACGCCATAAGAACGAACACCGAATCCGGCTCTCGCTGGCACACTCCCCATCAGAGACGATCACACGCTTATGTCGGATCGGACATATGGTTCCGAAGAGGTCCTATAGCTATGGCTGATGACAGAAGCATGAGGGCAGCGCCTTAGGGGACAGACTACAGCTGATGTTGTGTTGCATGGCAGCGATGCCCGCAGGCCAGAAAGCCCGGCACATGGATCACCGAGTGACCGGACGAATCGTAATAATTGGCATTGAGCTTCCCTTCGTAGAGGAGACCGTAGCAGGAGGCGCAGCGGTTGTCGTTGTCGCAGCGGCAGGAGACAGTGAGAACGAGGGGACTGTCGCCCTTCCCCCGGGGGCTGTCCCCGTTGGACGGGAACGGGGACAGGCACGGCTCGAGCCTGTCCCCTGACGCAGTCGGAGCCAGTCCCTCCACACATTTCCCTTTCCAATCTCCGCATGTCGGACACTGGGTGAGCCCGAGCGGGATGCCCGTCGTCGTCACTCCCTTGAACGTACGAAGTTCCTCCGCCGTGGCAGGCCGCCCGCCCTTCCTCAGATCTCCAAGCAGGAAACGCCCGTGCAGTTGCTGGTGCCGTCCATCCAGATCGCGGACCAGGCGCTTGTTGTTCTCCTCCCACCACGATCCCTGCTGCAGGCCGCGCGCCGGCTTGAGCCGTCCGGCTGTCGTGATGCCGCCGTGCGGCGGTATGCCGGAAGCGGCTTCGGTTCCGTTTGTCGCAAAATAAGTGCAGCGGTCAGGCGCCAAGACCAGACAAGTGGGGAGTTGATTGCACAGCCATTGATGGCGGGCGAGGCTGAGAAGGCTCGCTTCATCGAGTGACTCGGGAAGCGGGATCAGGTGATACAAGGTCGGAACCAGTTTCGTCACCAGATAGGGATAGGCTTCGTACAGCGGAGACAGAGTGATCGGACTCCTTGCGTGAACGGATGATACGTGTGGCATGGCGGAAACCTCCTGTGTAAATCAGGAGGCGCGAGAGGCCGGCCGATGCCCGTTGCTGGTCTGACAGGGGAAATAAAAACCCCTCGGATCGAGGGGCCTCGTGCCGTTGATTGCTCGGCGTGAGCCCTATCGTCCCCGTTACCGGGCTGGCGTTGGCACCTTGGTGGCAAAGACCAGGCTGCCGGGCGCTTCATCGGGCCAGAACCCTCCGCGCCTCTCTGGATATGTGAAGCGAAGTGTAATGCTCGCGACTCGATCTGTCAACCACGTCCGGTGATCAGTGGCCGGTGGGCAGTCGTCGGTGGCTGGCGATCGGTGATTAGTACTGCGGCAGAACAATGAACCTGTTGAGTTTCGCAGGACGATAGACTTCAAAATCTCGACGGTCAAGCGTGAATATGCGGCGAATCTTTTCCCGTTCAGCCAGGGCTACCAACGCGGCGTCGGCGAGGTCCATCGGAAGATCCCGATATTTCTTCATCAGATCTCTCATTCTCGAGACGTCGCGCTCCTCCAGAGCCAGCAGTTGTACGACTCCCCGGTCCACCATCTCCCATAGCGCTTCCTGGGCCTTCCAGGAAAAACTCAACAAATACATCGCCTCGGTGAAGGCAGGCCAGACGGTCCCCAACGGCTCGGTGATGGACTTCAATGTCTCGACGCAGCGGTGGTGATTCGCATCGTCCTTGTGAATTAACGCGATCAGCGGCCCGGCGTCGGCCAGAATCATCGTTCGGATTTCCTGCGTCGCTCAGCCAGTGCGCGGCGGAACTTCTCTCCGGTCCGTATCGAGAGGTCCGCAGAGCCTCCGTGCACGCTACCGATGAGATCGCGCAGTTTGTCATACGGGTGCTCCGCCGCCTCTTGGGATTCAACCTCCTTGGCGAGCACTCCGATGGCATCGCGAATCACCTCGGATTTTGTCCTCCCCCGCTTGCGAGCAAGCCGCTGGAGCAACCGTTCTGTCTTCACATCGACGCGAACCGTTAACGGCATTTCGACCCCCTCCTCTCGTGTATGACGCTACTGTACTACAGCTCTTCTGTTTCGGCAAGCATCGGAGGGTGCGTATCGGCCATGTGCGTATTGACGTCAGCGTAAGGGGCCCCGCATGTTTGCTGGTAACAACATTGAGGCCTTCGCCATCGCAGAGTCCAAGGCGGTCTGAATCTCCGTTCCGGCCACCGCTCTTTTCGGACCGGAAGAGATACCGTTTTCATTGCACACAATCAAACGTGATGAAACCTGAAATGGTTGTATTATGCGGGCTTTGGAAGAACCGAGGGTAATCGGTGAACGGTAGTCAGTGGGCAGTAGCAGACTACTGTCCACTGAAACGAGAGCAGCGAGACTCGCGGCGTGCGAGCGGGGGGGGTGAACTGAGGGCCTGGATCGGACATGTCGACGACGCCTCTTAGCAAGGAGCCTTTCCCCCCTTCCGATCCAGGTCCTGCTTATCCATCTGATTTCTCATGTGCTGGATGTCGAGTTGTTGCTGCCGCTGGCGGAAGTAATCGAACTGCTGGGTGCTCCCGCGCGGTGCCTGGACGTTGCCTTTCGAGTCGTACAAGTTGGCTGCCCCGACTAATGTCTCGGTGATCATACTGCCGACCAGGATGCCGAAGATGAACTGTTTGATGGGAATCTCCTTGTAATGAAGTTCTGGGTTCTGGGTTCTGAATTGGCCTTCGAACCTCCCAGGCGAAATGGGGAATGAGAATGGGACAATGAAGAGAGTTCTGAGTTATGGGTTCTGAGTTCTGAGTCGGGCTCCAACAATTCGGACTAATGTGAAACATGAAATGGATGTATTTCAATCGTTGCATGAAGGTCGCTGGATGTTGCGAGCGTTGACTTTGTACATGCAGCATCCTAGACTTCCACAACTTTCTCACGGATCCAATATGGATCAGGAATCGCTGGTACAGATTCAAGGAATTGTCAGCGCCGCGACCGAATCGCTGCGGGCCGACATTGCCGAAGCCAGGCGCGACACAAATGTCCTCAGGCAGGAATTGCGGACAGAGATTGCGGATGCGAAACGTCACGCGGGGGTCCTCACCGAAGGGCTACGACACGAGCTTCAACTGGTTGCCGAAGGGTTGCAGTTGCATGTGAGTGAGCGCCACGCTGAAGAGCGGACCCATATGGACGAGCAATTCAGAGAGACGCGCGCCCTCCTCCAGCTTTCTTACGGTCAGGTGCAAGACCGAGTGGAACGGCTCGAGCAACGCGTCCGCCATCTCACCCGCCCATCCCTGCGCACGCCGAGACGTGCGCTCTTCCCAAGCGAGCAGCATCTTGGACCTCTTCCGGAATAGTTCCCCTCCTGTCAGCCCCCTCCTTCCGAGCCTCGTTTCTCATCGGCCAAGCGGCGCGAAGGGCATCGCCGGCTCAATCATGACACCATGCTCATCCTTCCTTCTTCGAATTTCTCTCGTCAAGATGTGACTTCACAGACCTCGTCCGCACGCGTTCTCCCCTGAGACGCGCCAGGGGGTAAACGCGCTGACGGTCGAAACGAAAGGACCTCGTGGTGGGGCCAGACCAAGTGCCCAATATTAAGTGGTGAGCCGCCTGGGACTCGAACCCAGGGCCCTCGCCTTAAAAGGGCGATGCTCTACCGTCTGAGCTAGCGGCTCACCTGACGGAAGGAGGGGATTCTATCATCGAAGTTTACGCCGTGCATAGAGAGGCGATCGACGCTCAGCGGGATCCCGGACGGGCTTTGAGCGGATTCTTCAGAATGATCGTATCATTCCGCTTCGAACCGGTCGAGATCATGTCGATGGGACATTCGGCATGGTCTTCGATGAACTGTAGATAGCGCTTTGCTTCGGAGGGAAGCCCTTTGTACGAGGTCACGCCGGTCGTCGAAGCGGACCAGCCTTTGAACCTCTTATAGATCGGTTCACATTCCGTCAACGCTTGAAGGTCCGCCGGCATGTCGCGGTAGAGCTGTCCTTGATACCGGTACCCCGTGCAGATTTTCAGCTCCTTGCAGCCATCGAGCACATCCAACTTGGTGACGGCCAGCGACGTAAGTCCGTTCACTCTGGTGGCATACCGCATGACGACGCCGTCGAACCATCCGCAGCGTCTCGCGCGCCCGGTCGTCGCGCCGAATTCCTTTCCGCGCTCTTGAAGGCCGGCTCCCACCTCGTCGGACAACTCGGTCGGGAACGGTCCGCTGCCCACACGAGTGGTATAGGCTTTCGCCACGCCGAGCACGGCATCGATCTTCGTCGGGCCGACGCCGCTTCCGGTCGCAGCTCCCCCCGCGGTCGCGCTCGACGATGTCACATAGGGGTAGGTTCCCAAATCCACGTCCAAGTGGGTACCTTGGGCGCCCTCGAACAAAACGGTCTTGCGGCCGTCGATCATCCTGTTGACCAGCATCGCCGCATCGACGATGTGACTCTTGAGACGCTCCGCATACCCCATATATTGCTGATAGACTTTTTCAACTTCGAACCGCTCCACCTTATAGAGCTGTTCCAGGAACCAGTTGATCTCGACGAGATTTTCCTCGAGTTTGGTCCTGAACGCGCGGGGGTTGAGCAAGTCGCCCACTCTGATGCCGATGCGCGACATTTTGTCGGCATAGGAAGGCCCGATTCCGCGCCCTGTTGTCCCGATCCGCCGGGATCCCTTCGACTGTTCCGAGGCCTTATCTATGGCCTTGTGGTACGGCAATATCAGATGCGCCCGCTGGCTGATGACGAAGTTCTTTCCGATCTTCACCCCCTGCCCCTGGAGATGATCCATCTCCTCAATCAACGCGGCGGGATCAACGACAACGCCGTTGCCGATCACGCAGAGAGTGCCTCGATAGAGGATCCCTGAGGGAATCAGATGGAAGATAAACGTGCCCTGCTGATTGATAACGGTGTGGCCGGCGTTGGAGCCGCCCTGGTACCGAACGACCACATCGGCATCTCGGGCCAGGATATCGACGATCTTGCCCTTGCCTTCATCACCCCACTGGGCACCGATGACTACGAGGTTGCTCATCTCAACTCCAGCAGCCAATTGAAAAAGTTCATCTGGGCTTGAACACATATGGGGACAGTCGCCCATCAGACAGAATGGCGACAGTCCCCATGGCGGAAGCCGGGGGCCATGGTATGGAGCCCGTCTAATGTTTGTCAAGAAGCGAGCAAGGTTTGTTGACTGCCCTACGCTCCCGGTGTTAGCATCTGCGGAGTCGGAACCGCGCAATTTCTAATTTAAAAATTCAAACTCAGCAATTTCTGGTAGATGTGGGGCTGTGGCGCAGCTGGGAGCGCGCGTGAATGGCATTCACGAGGTCGCGGGTTCAATCCCCGCCAGCTCCACCAAACCAAGGCCAGGTTAAAGGCTAAGGGCTTGGGGCTATAGGCAGCGAACGATCCATACCATCTTCAGGGTTGTTTCTTCATCGCTACTACCTCTTCCCGATTCCGGTTTACACCTCTTGCTACATGCCTTACGACTAGGTAACCATGCTTCAAGTCGAGTCCGTCCATAAGCAGTTCTCAACGAAGGTCCTGTTCGACAGCGCCTCTGCTCACTTGCGCCCGCACAGCCGCGTCGGCCTCGTCGGTCCCAACGGAACCGGCAAGACCACCCTGTTCAGAATGATTCTCGGCGAGGAATCGCCGGACGATGGGACGATCCGGAAGCGGCCGCGTCTACGCATCGGCTACCTGCCGCAGGAACTCGAGACGATTACCGGCAAGACCGCGCTCGACGCCGCCCACCGGGATCTCTATCCGGAGCATGAGGCGAAACGAATCCTCTCGGGCCTCGGATTCAGCGAGGCGGATTTTGCCAGGCCGGTCGAGAATCTCTCGGGCGGCTACCGGATGCGGGTTGCGCTGGCGCATCTGCTGCTTTCCAACCCGGATGTGCTCATGTTGGACGAGCCCACGAACCATCTGGACAAGCCGACTCAGCGGTGGTTCGAAGAATTTCTCCTCAACTCCAAGCTCACGTTGCTGGTGATCAGCCACGATACGGCTTTCCTCGATCGAATCGCGACCCACATATGGGAGTTGCGCGACAAGAGAATTCAGGAGTTCCGCGGGAACTATACGAAGTTCCGCGAACTGCGCGCGGAGCGCGATGCGCAATTGCATGCGGCTGCCAACCGACAGGCGAAGGAAGTGGCGCGGGTCCAGCAATTCGTCGACCGGTTCCGTTACCAGGCCAACAAGGCCCGCCAGGTTCAGTCGCGCATCAAACAACTGGAGAAAGTCAAACTGATCGAACTCCAGCGCGACGCCAAGCGCGTGAAGTTCAAATTTCCGCTGCCTTCGACCAGCGGTCGACACGTGTTGGATCTGGCCGGCGTGGCCAAACAGTACGGCGAGAAGGTGGTCTATTCTGGATTGGACTTTTCCGTCGAACGGGGTCAACGCATCGCGCTGGTCGGGGAAAACGGAGCCGGCAAGAGCACGCTCTTGAAGATGCTGGCCGGCGTTCTTCCGCCCGACAAGGGTACGCGCACCGTCGGCCATGGAGTCAGCCTCCATTACTTTGCCCAGCACCAGGCGGAAACGTTGAATCCCGAACACACGATTCTGGAATCATTGGGTGAGGTCTCCAGCACCGTAGAGACCAATTTCCTTCGCGGGTTGGCCGGAGCGTTCCTTTTTTCAGGTCCCGACCAGAAAAAGCCGATCAAGGCGCTGAGCGGAGGCGAGCGCAATCGCGTGGCGCTGGCCCGCATGCTGGTCGAGCCGGCAAATACGCTCCTGCTCGATGAGCCGACGAATCATCTGGATCCCGCCTCGGTGGACGTGCTTACCGATGCCTTGACCGAGTTTCCCGGCACGATCATCTTCATCTCGCACGACCCGACCTTCCTGACGAGAATTTCGACGCGGATCGTGGAGATTGAAGAGGGGAAGGCCAGGAATTTCTTCGGCGATTACGAATACTACCTCTGGAAGAAGGCCCAGGAGTTCGAATCGATCAAAGAAACCAGCGATGAGCTGACCGGAGCGAAGGGGAATCAGGGGAAATCCGCCGGACCGACCAAGGCCATGGCGTCGCAATCGCAGCCGAAACCTTCCGCCGGAGACCGGCGGGACTTGAACAAGACGCAGGCTCGCCTCGAGAAACAGGTTGCGCGGGCTGAAACCGATATCGCCGCACATGAGGGGAGAATCAAAGAACGGGATCAGATCCTGGCCGACCCGGCGCTGTACAAGGACTTCGCCAAATGGAACGGCTTACACCAGGAGCAGGAATCCTGGAAGAAGGAACTTGAGCGGCTCACGGCCCGTTGGGAATCGTTGTCGGCGGAGTTGAGCGAGGTGAAACAGAAACTGGAAGCGCTGGCCTAAGAGGAAGATTTCATCGTTTCTTCGAGATAATAGTACAGCCAGCGGTTCTTCTCTTTCGTCACGACTTCATCCCAGACCACCCCGATCAGAAACCCCTTCTCCCAGGGTTTCACCCAGGCCACCGTCCCGTCCAGCTTTTCCTGTTGCTCCATCCGGTCGGAATCGAGAAATGCCAGAGACACAGTCACTCGCTCGGCCATCCCCAGTTTCTCTTTTGCATGCAGGCCGGCGCCGACCTTGTTGACGTTGTCGAGCACCGCGGTAATGGCCTTGGATCCGCTTTTGGGAGACACCAATGCCGATCCAACCAACGTCGCGCGAACGAGTTTACGCCGCTCGCTTGTCGCCATCGTCGCAGGATTGGATTTGGATTCGGATTTCTTCATCGCTCTACGTATAAGTATAACCGATTAGAAATCTTTGTCCAATCTGAAGATGTCCTCATGGCTTTTACTGATCCTTGGGCCGGAAATATCGACGGCCTTTGAGCGCCTCCGGCAGGTGAGTCTGGCCGCCCTTCGCCCCGGGATCTTCGTGCACGTATCGATACCCCTTCCCATAACCCAGGTCACGCATCATGGAGGTCACGGCGTTTCTCAAATGAAGGGGAACGCCAAGATTTCCGAAGGCTTTGGCGTCGTTGAGCGCCTCCAGCAGGCCGACATATGACGCGTTATCCTTGCGTCTGGTCGCCAAATAGGTCGTCCCTTGAGCCAGGCTGATCTGGGCCTCGGGCAAGCCGACGAATTGCACAGCCTGAGCGACGGACGTCGCCACGACCACTCCCGTCGGATCGGCATTGCCGACGTCCTCCGAGGCGAAAATTACCAGACGTCGGGCGATGAACTTGGGATCCTCCCCCGCTTCCAACATCCGCGCCAACCAGTACAGAGCCCCGTCGGGATCGGAATCTCTCATGCTCTTGATGTAGGCGGAGATGAGATTGTAGTGCTCCTCGCCGGCCTTGTCATAGCGAAGGGTTTTCCTGAGCAGCGCCGCTTCGACGACGGGATCGTCCAAGCGTCTACTCCCATCCGGTTCCTCCGGCGCCTGTTCCGCGACAAATTCCAGGGCTGTCAGCAAGGAGCGGGCGTCGCCGTTTGAGAAATTCAAGAGCCTCTGTCTGGCTTCTTCCGTCGCCGTAATTCGAAGCTTCCCCAGCCCCGCCTCGGAGTCCCGCAGCGCGCGGTCCAGAATACGGCCGAGCGCTTCCACCGTGAGCGGCTGCAGCACGACCACCAGCGACCGCGAGAGCAACGGCGCGATGACCTCGAATGACGGATTCTCGGTTGTCGCTCCGATCAAAATGATGGTTCCCCGCTCGACATGCGGAAGAAACGCGTCCTGCTGGGCCTTATTGAAACGATGGATTTCATCGACGAAGAGCACGGTTTTCTGTTGGCTCATCGCAAGCCGGTGTTCCGCCGCTTTCACGATCTCGCGAAGATCGGGAATGCCGCTCGTGACCGCCGAGAAGGACACGAAATGCGCTTTGGTATGCCGGGCAATCAGCGAGGCGAGCGTCGTCTTCCCGCAGCCGGGCGGCCCCCAGAAAATGAGCGAGGCAAGGCGGTCCGATTCGATGGCCTTCCGCAGCGGGCGATCGGCTCCGACAAGCTCTTCCTGTCCGACGAGATCGTCGAAAGAGCGGGGTCTGAGGCGTTCAGCGAGCGGAGCTACACTGACTCCCGATGCGGCGCCGCTCTCCGCAAAGAGATCGCCTCGCTCATCTTCCTTGCGCGCCATAGATACCGGGAATTCTATACGTCCCCTCTGAGGGACTGCAAACGCGCCCGATTCGCCATGAGGGAGGGAGGCCTTGACGGACCGGAGACGAAGTTGCTACGAAACGACATCACGTCGGGGAGCGCTGTGAAGATACAGGCGAACGGCATCACGTTGGGTTACAACGACCGTGGAGAGGGACCGCCGCTCGTCTTCCTCCATGCCTTTCCCCTTAACCGGACGATGTGGGCGCAACAGGAAGAGGCCCTCTCTTCGCGATTCCGCGTCATCACCATCGATCTCCGAGGGCATGGAGAATCCGACGCGCCCGCCTGGCGATACAGCCTGGAGCAATATGCCGCCGATGTGAAGGAACTCCTGGACCATCTTGGAGTAGCCAAGTCGGTGTTCGTCGGACTCTCAATGGGCGGGTATTTGGAATTCGCGCTCTACCGGCAGTTCCCTCAGTTGGTCCGCGGCCTGGTGTTCGCCGACACAAGAGCCGAGGCCGACAAGCCTGAGCAACGCAAGTGGCGGTTCGATCTGGCGCAGCGGACGGCGGCCGTCGGACCCTCGGCAGTCATCGATGATATGTTGTCGAAATTGCTTTCCTCCAAGGCTTATGAACGGCAGCCTGCTCTTGTAGAACGGGTCAAATCCATTCAGGCAGCAGCGCCGGTGCAGGGTATTATCGGCGACCTCATGGCGATGGCCGAAAGGCCGGATTCGACGGGCCTGCTCGATTCCATTGCCGTGCCGGTGCTGGTGATCGTGGGCGAGGATGATGTCTTGACACCGCCGGCCGATGCGGAACGGATCGCGCGCGGCATCAGGGGAGCCCGATTGGTCACGATTCCAGGCGCCGGCCACTTGAGCAATATGGAACAGCCGGCGCTGTTCAACCGCGCGTTGGAAGAATTTGCGGCGGGACTTTCAGCAGCGAAAGGTTAGGAGAGGTCGCCGACACCGCTTCGGCTGATCAGCTTCAGAAACTCCACGCGGGTCTGTTGCTGGGTTCGGAACGCCCCCAGCATCGAACTGGTCACGGCGATCGTGTTCTGCTTTTCCACTCCCCGCATCATCATGCAAAGATGCTGCGCTTCCATGACCACGCCGACCCCGTGCGCATTCAATTTCTTTTGCAGCGTTTCTGCGATCTGCGTCGTCAACCGCTCCTGGACCTGAAAGCGGCGGCTGAAGGCATCCACGACGCGGGGAATCTTGCTGAGACCGACGACCTTCTTGTTGGGCAGATAGCCCACATGGCATTTCCCGAAAAACGGCAGCATATGGTGCTCGCAATTGTGCGTGAGATGTCCTGAGACAAGAAAGGTTGGAAAGGGTTTGCATTGAAAACTGTATACGGTATGAGGCTTATTGGCGTTGGGAACCAGGCCGACTTCCTCAACGACGGCAAGTGAACTTTCAGCAGGAACATAAAAATCCGTCAGTTTCCTAAAACCATGGCGTTGGTACCATCCAGCCTCTGCCCACCGAGAGGACACGTATAATCGCCAACACTCCTCTCGCTCTCCGGATGCTCTGGCCAAAGGTGTCTGCAAATAGGCTCCCAACTGCGCCATAAACTTCTTATTCGTACTGATGATCGTGCGACTGTTTTTATAGGCGCTGGAACCGTCGCCGTCGCAGTACCCGTCTAAGAACCCCTGCATCATTTCCTGTGAGGCCGTCACGACGTCAGGAAAATTGAACGCCTGGGTCTTGCTTCGCGAACCCTGTTCGCTTATCCCGAGCCACCGGGATAGTTTTCCACCTACATCTCTAGACACCACCCGGACTCGGTACATTGGAATTTTCCGCCCGAGGAATCCGGAAGGAACTCTTACTTTCTCGATATCCGGGGGCCGCGACAGTAAAAACGCTCTCGCAAACATCTCTCGATATTTCTCCGCAAACGCCTGCTCTTTAACTACGAGGCAGATTCTTCGACCTTCCTGGATGCTTCCATCTGCAGCTGTGGCTCCTAAAACATATCCTAGGGCATACCCCTCGACGCACTTGTGCACAACACGGCACAAAGATTTGGGATTGATCCACTCAATCTTGGTCCCTACCTTAAGAGATTGCGCTTCTTCCCAGCCGTGTTCGGTCATGAGGGGGTGATCCGGAGTGAGTCGAATCGTGCCTTGATCGGTTCTGATTCTATAAAGATCCCTTGTTTGCCTCGACGTCACTCTGGTCACGGTCGTCTGGTCCAGATAGCCACGTTCCAAGGTCCACAACCGATCGCCGACCGTAACCGAAGCCGCCGGTTTTGCTCCAGCGACCGCATTCACCACCTGCTTACTTGGGACACACATGCTGAAGAAATCGATGTCCTTGACGATGACCATTTCATCGTATTCGATCGGAAACAGCGCGCCGTTCAAGAGGTGGTCGATGTCCTGGTGGTATCCCTTCGTCATGAACTGCAAGGCCTTCGCGACGCGTTCGGGCGTCTTCAGCAGGCCGTTGCGGCGCGGTGACTCTCCCAGGGCTTTGAGCAATTGCGTCACCAGAGACCGGACATGCTCGTCATCTGCGGGCGGACTGATCGGAGGCAGGTCTTCAATGCGCTGCAAGGAACGACGGCGTGGTTTTGCCATGGAGGTGTCCTGTCTCCCGCTTATCGCGATGCGGCCGGGGCTGCGTACTCGAAGTAGTTATCCCGCGTCTCGATGACCCCGACTTTTACCAGTGATCCGGCCGGGATCTTGGGCGCCAACAGAGCCCAAATCAGTTTCACGAGGTTCTCTCCGGTCGTCGTGGCTGCGGTGAACTCCTGATCCTGATTGAGATCCCGGTGATCGAACCGTCTGACGATGGTCTCTTCGACCACACGGTCCAGCTGATTGAGCGGGAACAATTCCCGGCTCCCGCCGCTGCGAACCGTCACCAGCACGACATAGTTGTGTCCGTGGCCGTTTGGATTGTTGCACTTTCCGAATGCGGCGCGGTTCTGGTCAGATGTAAGGTGATCCGTATGCAACCGGTGCGCAGCGCAAAACCGGTAGCGTCTGGTTACGGTGATCTGGGGCATGCTATCCGTTCCAGTCCCCGCGATAAATGAAAAGCCAGGATTGCTCCTTTGTTCGAGCAACCCTGGCTTCGGTCGTCAATCCCCTATCGGCGACGCTCGTACGGCAATCCTGCGACGCCGTTTATGCGCTGAATGAGCTGCCGCAACCGCAGGTCGTCTTGGCTTGCGGATTCTTGATCGAGAACCCGGAGCCCTGCACGCTGTCGACATAATCGACTTCCGCGCCCTGGAGCAGCGGTGCGCTCTGGGAATCCATGATGACCTTGACGTCGCCTTTTTCGATCACGGTGTCGTCATCGGCCATCTTGGACTCGAACGCCATGCCGTACTGATAGCCGTGACAGCCGCCGCCCCGGACATAAATCCTCAATCCGACGACATCCTTTTCTTCCTTCATCAATTCCTGGATCTTCTGCTCCGCTACCGCCGTAATCGTCACCATCGTGGGCCTCCTTCTCGTCAGTCAGACCTTCAGAGCCTGTCTGGATTGGCTTAGTGTAACACCTCTTTACCGAATATCAACACCCTGCGCCTCTGATTTTCCCGTGGTCGGCGCCGCCCACTTGGTTTCCGGCACTCTTACCACCACATCGCCCAACACCTTCGCCTGGCACCCGAGTCTGTGCCAGGGCTCGCTGAGCGCTTCCCGGTCCAGCAGATCCTGCTCCTCGAAATCGATCTCCGACAGATGCTCCTCCCCGCTCTGTACTTCAACCCGGCAGGTCGTGCAGGAGGCGTTGCCCCCGCAGTCGTGGTTCAACGCAAATCCCAACTCCTTCGCCGCGTCGAGTAACGTCGTATTCCGGGGCACCGTTCCGCTTTTGCCCTGCGGATGGAGAAACGTCACGCGCGGCATTTCATGTCCTTGCTAGTGAACGGCGGCTTCCACCGGCGCAGCCGGATAGGGACAGCGCTGAAGCCGAATATGCTCTTCGAATTCATGACGGAACAACTTGACGCTGCTCTGCACCAGCACCGACGCGCCGGTCACGAGGGTACAATAGCCGGTGCCCTTCACAAAGCCGCAGAGCTGGAGCAGGCTGTCGAGATCTTTCTGAGTCCCCTCGCCTTCTTCAATTTTGGTCATCAGCGCCGCCAGGTTGATGGTGCCCATTCGGCAGGGAGGACATTGACCGCAACTCTCGTTCTTGAAAAAGTTGGAGAACTTCAGCGTCTGCCTGATCATGCAGGTGGCATCATCGACCACGATTACCCCCGCAGATCCCAGACCGGTTCCAGCCTTTTTCAGTGAATCGAAATCCATGGGAAGATCGAGCTGATCGGCCGTGATCATCGAGAAAGCAGGGCCGCCCGGAAAGACCGCCTTGATCTTCCGGCCGCCCGGCACTCCACCGCCACATGTCTCTATCAGCTCCCGGATCGTGATGCCCATCGGCATCTCGTAGACTCCGGGACGGTTGACCGCGCCGCTCAGCGAGAACATCATCGTCCCGGGGCATTTCTCCGTGCCCACCTGCGTGAACCAGGCGGCCCCCTTGTGGAGAATGCGCGGGATATTGCAGAGCGTCTCGACGTTATTCACCAACGTCGGCTTGCCGTACAGGCCGAAGTCCGTCGGGTAAAATGGCGGCTTCTGCCGGGGCATGGCTGGGCGTCCTTGCATGGACTCCAGCATCGCGGTTTCCTCGCCGGCTACGTAGCTGCCATGGCCTTCAAACACCTGCAGATCGATGTCGATGCCGCTGCCGAGGATATTCTTGCCGACGAATCCCCGCTCCTTCGTCTGCGCCAGCGCCTTCTTGAGATTTTCGCGCTCTTCCTCATATTCATGATTCACATAGATGAAGGAAGCCTTGGCCTGGGCGGTTCGCGAGGCAATCAAGCAGCCTTCAATCAGCTGATGAGGGATTGTTTTCAGTAAGTGGCGATCTTTGAACGTCCCCGGTTCATGTTCACCGGCGTTACAGACAAAATACCGTTCCTTGACCCGGTGGTTCAGCACCTTGTCCCACTTGACACCAGTCGGAAATCCGGCGCCGCCTCGGCCGCGAAGTCCTGACGTCTTGAGCTCCTGCACGACTTGATCGGGAGACAGGTTTGTGACGCACTTTTTCCAGGCCTCGTAGCCCCCGACCTTAATATAGGCATCGATGTCCCACGGAGGGCCGTCAAGCTTCTGCAGGACACGAGGTTCCGCCAGTGTAGTCATAGAGTGGCTACTATACGAGGGCCTCCCCCTGTCCGTCAAGGCAAAGAGGCGAGAATAGGCCTGAATCTCAAGGGGTTAGGGCCACAGCCCTACCAGCAACTGGGCATATTGGACAGTTTGAAGTGAGATCGGGTGAGGGGGCCGGCAGAAGGGATAGACCGGCCCCCTACAACCGATTACTTGAAGTGGCTGCCGGCGCCCATGAAGAAAAGCATGGGAATCGACAGCATGAAGTTGACGCGGGAGGCCAGGAGCGCCGTCCGTCCCCATTGAGCCATTTCAGCGGGAGCCGGCGTGCCTTGCGCGGCCGCGGTCACCGCCGCAATGATCTTCTTCTGGTTCGGCCAGATGATCGCGTGGACGTTCGCCATCATGATGATGCCCAATAAACCGCCGATACCCAGCGCGATCGCCCCTGTCCCTCCTTTGGCGTACATATGGAAATACAGCACGATCCCGGCAAGAACCGTCACCGTTGCGCCATGACGAAACCAGTTGAGCGCGGCCGGCATCAGCTTCGGAATGACCACGTTCTTGGTCGGACCGTCCAGGCTCTTCAAAAACGCCGCGTTGATCAAATTGAAGAAATACAATAATCCGATCCACGTGATGCCCGACAAGAAGTGAGTCCACCGAACGATCATCCCTATCCAGTCTACTTCCCCACCCCCTATGCCTGCGATGCCCAAGTACAGGACAATCAACAGCACGGCAAGCGCAAACCCGGCTCCCATCGTTTGCATCGGATCTTCAAGAAATTTCATATGCTCCCCTCGTGCAGTGCAATGCTAAGCTGTGATCTGTACTGTAGCGTCTCTTCGGTTGTCAAGCGCACGAGTGACAAGTTCGCAAGTACAAACTTTCCAACTTTTCACATTCTAAGCCATCAGTCTATCAACGGCCGCGCAGAGCTCCCGCACAGCGTTCGCCGAGGCTCCCAGCGCGGCCCGCTCATCCGCCGTGAGTTCGTACTCCATCACCTGCTCCGCTCCGCCCCGACCGATCTTCACCGGCACACCGACCACCACATCCTTAAGCCCGTACTCGCCTTCGCACAGCACCGCGCAGGGCAGGACGCGCTTCTGATCCTTGTGAATCGCCTCGACCATGTCCACGGCCGAAGCGGAAGGAGCATAGAAGGCGCTGCCCGTCTTCAACAGGCCGACGATTTCAGCCCCCCCGTCGCGCGTACGTTTCACGATCGCATCCAACCGGTCCTTCGACAGAAGCTCCGAAACCGGTTTGCCCTTCACTGTGGTATAGCGTGGAAGCGGCACCATCGTGTCGCCGTGTCCTCCCAGCACCATGGCTTGCACATCGGGACCTGGCACGTTTAATTCAGCGGCGATAAAGGCCCGCATCCGGGCAGAGTCGAGCACACCGGCCATGCCGATGATCTTCGACTTCGGCAGGCCGCTCACGCGGCGCGCCACATGGACCATGGCATCCAGCGGATTCGTCACAAGAATCAGGATGATTTCCGGAGAGCGGGCAACCAGTTCAGTGACGACGGACTTCACGATCCTGGCGTTCGTTGCAAGCAACTCGTCCCGGCTCATGCCGGGCTTGCGCGGAATGCCTGACGTAATGACGGCGACCGACGATCCGGCTGTTTCTGCATACCCATTGGTGCCGACCACCTTCGTGCTGTAGCCGCAGACCGGCCCGGCCTGCGAAATGTCGAGCGCCTTTCCTTGCGGGACACCTTCGACGATGTCCACCAGCACGACATCGTAGGCATCTTTCTCAGCCAATCGTTGCGCGGTGGTTCCGCCGACGTTTCCCGCGCCAACTACCGTGATCTTCGCTCGCCCCATACAACCTCCACAGTTCGAAGTTCTGAGTTCTGACTTACGAGTCGACTGGGTCAACAACGCAGAATTCTGAACTCAGAACCCCGAACGCTCTTTAGTGTTCGTGCTCCGTCCAGCCTGCCACTTTGAAATTGATGGTGCAGACGAAATTCTCGCCGTCGTAGAAGTTCACTTTAATTTTCTTCTTTCCGTACGTTTTTGCCAGAAACTCTTCCGGATTGTCGACCAGATCTTGATAGCCGCCGGCGGGATACTCGCCGAGATCGTGAAAGACGACGATCATCCCCACTTTCACCTCTTGGAGCACCTTGGCCCAGCAGCGGGGGTAGACCTCCCAGAACTTGGCCTCGATCATCTCCTTCGTCGGCTCCGGTCGGTCTTCACCCGGGTTTACCGGCTGGGCAAACTTGGCCAGGCGGCGCACGTAGGGATATTGATGCCCCGTAAATAATTTGTAGAGCCACGGCGGAATGGTGCGCTCGGTGTTCATATTGATCCGTCAAGTCGAAAAGTCTATCAAGCCTGTAAAGTCATCGGACCGGAACCGACTTTGTGACGTTTCGACATCAGGGACTTTCGACATCCCACGTTTCACGTCGTCAGCTGTCGATAGATTTGCGGCAGCTTCGCAGGAAGCGCCTCGACCCGATCGATCACGGCATACTGCACGTCGCCGTACATCCGCCGAAGATAGAAGTCCGCCTCCCGATCAATGGTCACGCAGAAGGGGTTGATTCCCCGGCGCCTTGCTTCGCGCAGCGCCGCCTTCGTGTCTTCCAATGAGTACTCATCCTTGTAATCGCCGTCCAACGGCCGGCCGTCACTGAGAAGGATGAGCATCCGGGTTTTCACCTCGCGCGCCAGCAGCTTGGCCGTGGCATGACGGATTGCCGCGCCGTCTCGGTTCTGCTGTAGCGGACGGAGTCCGCCCAACCGTTGAGCCGTCGCTGGTCCCAATCGTTCGTCGAAATCCTTGATCGTCAGAAATTCAACAGAAGTCCGGCCCTGCCCGGAATAGGCATAGAGTCCGTACTGATCGCCGACCGCGTCCATCGCTTCACAGAGCAACACCAGGCTTTCCTTCGCAATATCGATCACGCGCCGTCCGTCTTCGACCTGCCTGCTCGTCGAACCGCTTATATCAACCAGAAACGCGACGGCGACATCCCGCTCTCTTTTCTCCCGCCTGATGTAAATTCGATCTCCGCCCTCCAGCCCCGCTCGAAGCTCGGCAGCCCGGCGCACGACCGCGTCGAGGTCGATATCCTCTCCGTCGGCCTGTCCCGGCGCGCGCTGAAATGCCGGAGGACGAAGGCTTTCGAAGAATCGCCGAAGGGACCTGATCGCGATTCGATGCGCCGTCAAAGCGACGGAAACCGACTCGTCCGAACCGGCCTCGGCCGGACGTTCGACCACCCGGCACCAATTCAGACGATAATCCTGAATCCTGTGGTCCCACTCGGGATAACGGATCGTTCGTTCACCGCCCGACGGCGAGGACAGAACCGGCTCTTGTTCCGCGTCGAACGCCAGCAATTCTTCGACGGCCGAAGGCAAGAAACGTCCGCTGCCCAGCAACTCCCCCGACGTTGATTGCTGTTCGCCTCGGGCAGAGCCAGGACTGGACCCGGAATGCTCCGTTGACCCGTCGCCTTGACTGGCCGTCCGGTTGAGTTCCGGTTGTTGCCCGTTCTCCCTTCCCATCTCCTGCTTGATGAATTCAGGATTCATGGCGCCGCGATAGACCCAATTGGTCACGGGGCGGTATTCGTCCCCTGATTGTTCGGAAGAAGGAGGCCCCACGCCAAGTTCCTGAGGCTCTTCGGTCATTCGATCGGCCTGGATCATTTCCGCCCTGGGAGCCAGGATTTCTTCCATCTGAACGTAGACGTCATGAGCACAGCGGACCACATCTTCGGCAGTCGAATCCGTCTTGAGAACCGCCTGACATCGCGTCCAAAGGAGAGCAACCTCGTCCTTGACGGCAGAGGGAACCGCGGAGGTTTCCGATTCCCCGGTCGAGAGGCGCAAGAGGCAATCGACGATCAACTCCTTCACGGTCAACCCATGCGCGGGATTTCGCGGTGTGACTGTCTCGCCGGCCAGACGCGACAGGTCGCGCCTCAAGCCCGGGTATTCCCTCTGAAGCAACAACTCGATCCGCGCATCTTCCAACAGGGTCCAGAGATCGTGAATCAGGCGTGGATGGGGATAGAAACGAAACAGAGCTGCCAGCGAGTCCGGCGCTGCTTGATGCTCACGGCCATATCGATGGCGCACCGCCTCAATGACGTCTGTAAGACGGTCGAGCGTCAGTCGATAGGTCCCGAATTCCAGATGGCCCGCTTCGTGCGCCGCCATGAGGAGATACAACCGTTCATTCTCAACCGCCGTGGGATAACGACGAAGTATCGCCGGTAATGAAATGGTCCTGCCGTCACCGCTCACGGTCGCGCGGGCAGTGGCAACCGAGAGAGAATCAGGAAGCGAGGTTATCGCGACATCTGTTCCGCACAAGCCTTGCACGAAGAGCTTCAGCTTGCGAGCCACCTGCCGGAGCGGGACGCCGCTCAACGCTTGTTCGACCGATGCGAGAGCTTTCTGCGATTCCACCGCGAAATACGCCCGCGCCCCTTCCGCACTGTAGGCCAAGATTTCCATTCCGGCCTTGAACCAGTCGTCAAACCGAGCGCCTGCCTGAGGCCCCTCGCCGATCAGTCCGATAACTTCAGGGCAACGCCGCAGATAACAGAGCGTTGCTTCCGCCTCTTTGTCCGCGAGCAGGAACCCGTATTGCAGAACCTTCACCTGCCAATCAGGGGAGGGCAGCAGGCGCATCAGACGGGGCGATTCCGCCAACCAGTCGATACCGGCCTGGGGTGAATGGTCTGCGAGGATGGTCCCCAGGGCCACGACCTTCGACCGAACCGCGACCCCTTCGATATCGCCCAAGATCGCCGGGCTGGTCCGCAGAAATTCCATCGTCGCAATATAATCCGGCTTTCCCAGGCTGTTGGGCGCGATCAGCTTCATCCCGAACGAGAGCCAAGGCCGAACCACATCCAACGGCAGCACGGAAACCAGCGATGGAATCTGACGGATATATTCGAGTCCGACCACGACATCGACGGCGGTCAATTCCACGCCGATATCCAGCCAAGGTTTCGCCTGTTCCAGGGGAAGCGCCGCGAGAATCTGCGGGGAGGTCTTTAGGTATTCCAGCGTCACGTTGGCATCCTGCTCGGCCAACTCAAGCCCGATCGCGAGTACCGCGGCGCGGGAATCCCGCCCTTCGATCAAACCCAGGATCCGCGGACTGTCTTTGAAGTATTTGAGCGCCGTCGCCCCGGACGACTGCGCCAAGGCAACGCCCAGATCAAGCCAGGGGAGAATGGGCGATAGATCGGTGCGCCGGTCCAGCTCGGGGAGAGCCTCAATCGCGGCGCGCCCCGCCTTGGCAGAGGTCTCCTCCAACTCGCCCAACATGGTCAGAATCGCCGCAGGCTGACCTCCGGCATCGATAAGCCTTGCCGCCAATCGAGAAGCAGTCGCCTGCCCTAATTCTCCGGCAAGGCAACTGAGCAACCGGTCTTGTGCCCGCGAATCCGCCATGATTCCTGAATTGACAGGTGGAAGGGGTCGGATTGTAAAGGAGCCTCTGACGCTTGTAAACTGTGCACCTGCGGCAGGGGCATGAGGTGAGAGGCCCAAGACGAGGAAGCGAACCTTTCTTGTCTTTCCTCTCGCCCATTAGCCCTTTGCCTCTCGCCAAAGGATCGACATGAGCGAACCGAAACAAGAGAGCCTCGACAAGATGTGGAAATATGTTAAGGGCTTTGCCGAGAAGAGCGGCACAACCATGCATCCGAATCCTGCCGTGACCGAAGCGGTCGTCAAGGGCCTGGCCATGCACGTCGACGAACTCGGCAAACCGCTCTGTCCCTGCAATTTTTATAAGGACAAGGAAGCCGAAGCCAAATTGCGCCGCTGGATCTGCGCCTGCGACGAAATGCAGATCTACAAATACTGCCACTGCCTGCTGTTCGTACGGGAGGACGGCATGCCGATTACGGAATACCTGCCGGAAGGCCACGAAGGGCGAGAGGTCTACGGAGTCGTTATCGATCCGACGCCCGACAAAGGCCGGGCCTTGAAGCACAAGGCTCAACCACTGCCGAGCCCTGCCACATCAGAACAATAGAACAATCCTGATCTCACTGGTTGGTTTGTCATTCGCCTACTCCCAACCGGTGACCTCATATCCCTTTTCGATCAGGCAACGCACCACCGCATCAGCGTAGGGAGGATCCGGCTCAATCGGACGATAGGCGCCCCCCAATGAGCCGATGATCGCCCCAAGTGCGCCACCAGCTGCCGCGCCGACGGCGATGCCGGTCGGACCGAAAGCGATTCCGCTCGTCGCTCCAACCGCTCCGCCGGCGATGAGTCCAAGGCCGGCACCGGCCGCGACGTTCCCGCTCCGATTGTCTGCCCCCGGCTTCAATCCCGCTGCTTCGGCCTTCTGCTGACAGGCAGCCACATCCAGCTTGGCCCCTTCGCGACCTTGAAGTTGAAACTTTGCATTGGACCGCAACATCGGCGCTGGTCCCGCACAGGCGGCGGCAGCGACGGCTGTCAATACGAACGCCGAAGTGACCATCCTCACCGACTGCTTTTTCTTACACGACAGCTGACGTTGCACTTGGAGGGCATGGTTCATAGCTGTGCCCCGCTTTCCACCGGCACAACCGGGTTGTCGCTCGACCCATCAAATTCCATCAATTCCATCCTGTGACCTCGTAGCCCTTTTCCTGCAAACACCGGTTCACAAAATTGGTATAGGCGGGGCTTGACTGAGAGTTGGACATGAATAACCCCATGAGAAATCCCCAGACAGCGCCGCTTGCCGCGCCGATCGCGGCTCCCATGCCGGGGGAACCGGAGATGGCGCCTCCGACTGCGCCGCTGGCTGCACCGATTCCGGCGCCCACGGCTGTATTTCGCGCGACACCCCCCGCTTTCCCCGTGGCTTCTTCGGCCCCAGCCGATTCGGCCAATTGCCTGCAGTCTTCGATGTCCGTTTCCGCCATTTCCTTTCCAACCGATTGCAGATGGGCGTTGGGATAGAGCACTGGTTTGGGGCTTGAACAGGCGGTGAACAGCATGAGTCCGGCGGCCAGGAAGAAAGTTTCAATTTTCAAAAAATCACCAGCCCTTCCGATTCAGGTAGGCCTGCACATCGGATGCACGAACCCCTTTCAACAGGACACGCTTGTGCCGTCCGCCGGCGCCGGACTCGATCCGCACTGCCGTCCGAGGAATGGCCAGCTCGCAGGCGAGGAATCGAGTCAGTTCCTCGTTGGCCTCGCCGTCGATCGGGGGAGCAGCGACACGGATCTTCAGCGCGTCCCCGTAGCGTCCGACGCATTCCGTACGGGAGGATTTGGGCTGGACATGGACCGTGAGGACGGTTCCGTCTTTGCTACCCTGCACGATTGCCGGTTTCATCTCTCAGGAAGTTGGCTTGATAAGTCAGGGTACGAGGCAAGGGGCTCGAGGCTATTGGAGAACTTCGAGAAGAGTTTGCTCCCTCGTCTCTACCCTCTAGCCTCTCACCTATAGCTAAAAAATCGCTTTGACGAGTTCCATGATGCTCCGCTGCATGTCCGGATCGTCGGTGATCGGCCTGGCAATTGCCACGTCGCAGGCCTTATCAATGGGAACTCCCTCTTTGATCAACGTCGCGGCGTAGACCAGGAGCCTGGTACTCACGCCTTCTTCCAAACCGTGATTCTTGAGGTTGCGCACCTTCGCGCCGAGCTTGACCAATCCGCCAGCAATGTCACGATCGACAACGGCCTCCCGCTGCACGATCGCTGCTTCAATTTCGGCCGTCGGATAGTCGAACTCGATGGCCATAAACCGTTGCTTGGTGCTCTGTTTCAGGTCTTTGAGCACGCTCTGGTAGCCGGGATTGTAGGAGATGACGAGCATGAAATCGTCTGCCGCCTCGATGATCTGACCTTTCTTCTCGATCGGCAGGACACGGCGGTCGTCGCTCAGGGGATGGATGATCACGGTGGTGTCTTTCCGCGCCTCGACCACTTCGTCGAGATAGACGATCGCCCCATGCTTGACTCCAAGCGTCAGGGGCCCGTCGATCCAGACTGTGTCCTGTCCCTTGAGCAGGTAGCGGCCGACCAGATCGGAAGCCGTGAGGTCTTCGTGGCAGGCCACCGTGATCAGCGGACGTCCGAGTTGATAGGCCATGTGTTGGACGAACCGTGTTTTGCCGCAACCAGTCGGTCCCTTCAACATGACGGGCATGCGGCTTTTCGCCGCGGTTGCAAACAGCTCGACCTCGCCGCGGACGTTCGCGTAATAGGGTTCCTGCGCGATACGATAGCACCCGATGTCGAATTCCCGCGCGGTTTCAGTCATAAGATTTCCGCATCTGCGTGCGACGAGGGGCACGATAAACGGAACCGAGGCTGAAGATCAAGGGAGGAGATGCTATGCCACTTTCACGCCGTCGAGTACCTCCCGAACTTTCTTCGCCAGCACGTTCGGAGTGAAGGGCTTTGGGAGGAAGGAGGCTTCGCGCGACACTCCGCCGTGCTCGAAGACGGGGTGATCGGGATATCCGGACATGTAGAGGACTTTGGTTTCCGGGCGAATGCTGTGGAGCTTCTCCGCCACTTCCGGACCGCTCATTTGGGGCATCACCACGTCCGTCAAGAGCAGATGGATCGGACCCGTATGCTTCGCCACGGTCATCAGGGCTTCAATCCCGTGGCGCGCCTCAAGCACGGTGTACCCATGGAGCCGGAGCGTTTCATGGACCAGCCCGCGAACCGCCGGTTCGTCCTCCACGAGCAGGATGGTTTCTCTGCCGTGCGCCGGGTCGACCGTATCGAGAGGCCCGGCTGTGTCCGGTCCTTCCTGGCTGATAAGAGGGAAATAGATCTTGAACGCCGTCCCCTTTCCCGGAACGCTCTCGACGGCGATACTTCCTTTGCTTTGCTTGACGATCCCGTACACGGTGGAGAGTCCCAACCCGGTGCCCTTTCCTTTTTCCTTCGTGGTGAAAAAGGGCTCGAACAGATGCGAGCGCGTTTCGGCATCCATCCCGTGCCCGGTATCCCGCACCGTCAATAAGACATAGGAGCCTGGTTCGAGCCCGATGGCGTCCTGGCGAGAGCTCTTCCCGATCGTGACATTGCGCGTTTCGATCGTGAGCCGCCCTCCCTTCGGCATCGCATCCCTGGCGTTCACCGCGAGGTTCATGATGACCTGTTCGATCTGGCCGGGATCGGCTCTGATCGCCCCGACCTGCGGAGACAATTCGGCGCAGAGATCGATGATGTCCTCACCCATCAGACGGCGGAGCATGCCGTCCATGTTTACGACGAGCGCGTTGAGATCGACGATCTTGGGCGCGATAAACTGTCGCCGGCTGAAGGCCAGCAACTGGCGGGTGAGTCCGGACGCCCGATCTGCCGCTTTCTTCACCTCCTCCATGTCCTTCCGCATGGAGTCCCCGGCCTGCAGACGGGACAACAGCAACTCGCTGTAGCCTCGAATGACGGTCAACAGGTTGTTGAAGTCGTGCGCGACCCCGCCGGCCAATCGGCCGACGGCCTCCATCTTCTGCGACTGTTGCAACTGCGCTTCGGTTTGCCTCAAGGCTTCTTCAGTCCTCGTCCGTTCTCCGAGCTGACCGATCTTGAGACCGATGTCGTCGATCATTTTCAGCAGTTCGTCGTCCGGCAACCGCACCTGTCGGCTGAACAGTTCGATGACTCCTTCCACTTCGCTTCCGATCCGAACCGGGAATCCGAAGGCGCCGTGCAATCCGACCGCGCGGGCCTGCTCACTGCGCGGGAAGTTGCCGTCCACGGTCACATCGGTGACCCAGGCCGGCTTTTCACTGGCCCAGATGCGGCCGGGCAGTCCTTCCCCCGGTTTCAAGGCAGAGGCCCAGGTAGCCGTGGCGAACGACTCGAGACTGGCCGAAGGTTGCTGCCATTGATCGATACAACGCAAGACCCCCCCCACCTTATCCACGCGCCAGAAGACGCCGCAGTCCCATTCCAGATTTTGCCCCACGGCTTGAATGATCTTCGGGACCGCCTCCTCCAAGGTCCGGGACTCGGCCAACGCTCTGGTCACGGAGTATTGAACGGTGAGCCGTTCTTCAGCGCGTTTGCGTTTGGTGATGTCGGAGAACGACACGACCACGGCGGAGGGCGCCGCGTCTCCCTTCGATCGCAATGGCCTCGAATTGACCTCGAGCCATCGCAGCTCTCCATCAGCCTTGAAGAAGCCCATCACCACTCCCGAACAGGACTGTCCGGTCCGAAGGGTGACCGTCGCCGGGTAGGCCTCGGAAGGAAAGGGCCTGCCGTCTTCATGAATTGTTCTCCAGGAGGGATCGTGCAACGGCCGCTTGGTCAGCTCCGCCATCGACATTCCGAGAATCCGCTCGGCGCTGGCATTGCCCGTCCGGATTGCGCCTTGATCGTCGATCACGACGACTCCTTCGTCCAGCGCGTTGACGACCGAGCGATAGCGCGCCTCACTCTCCTTCAGTTTCGATTCGGCCTCCCGTCGTTCCGTGATATCCCGGGCGAACGCGCTGAAGAAAAACGTGTCGCCGATGCGAACCGGAGAGATCGACAGCTCGACCGGAAACTCCCGGCCGGTCCGGTGCATGGCCAGAACCTCGACGCGGCGATTGAGAATATGGCTCTCTCCGCTGGCGAGATAGTGTCGAAGGCCCCGCTCGTGAGCTTCGCGATCTCGCTGAGGAATGATCAATTCGGCCAGGCGGCGCCCGAGGGCTTCTTCGCGGGGCCACCCGAAGATTGCCGCCGCTTGCCCGTTCCAGTCTGTGACGACTCCGCCTGAGTCGATCGAGACCAGGCCGTCCAGAGCGGTATCCACGATCGCTCTGTTCCGCTCCTGACTTTGCAACAGCGCCGCTTCGGCCGCCCGCGCCCACGCGCTCTCCTGTTGCGCCTGTTGATACTCCTTACGCAATTTCGAGGTCGACCAGAAGACCAGGAACAACATCGGCAGCCAAATCACGGCGCCGGATATCCCCACTTTCCACAAGATCGACCTGATGGGATCGAGAATACGATCACGATCCATCCGCACCAGCACGTACCAGCCCAATCCGGGAAACTCGCCGTATCCTTTTGTATGCGCATACCCGGTGACGACGGGAACGCCTCTGTACTCTTCCTCCACGAATCCGGGTTCGCCGGACTCGCTGGCGCTGATTGAGGGAAGCCCCAGCTGCCTCACATTCTGAGGGCTCTTCCGCAAGAGATCGGAATCGGCAAACACCGCCCCATCCTTGGTCACCATTTGGTACGAAACGGGACCGGTAAATTCCTGCCGCTCTTCGAGGGAGCGCACCGTTCGAGTCGTCACATCTTCCAGAACGGGGATCGTCACCCTTGTGGTGACGGCGCCCAGGAACGTGCCCTCCGAGTCGAGAATCGGAGCGGTGAATGCGACGGTTTCGATCCCGTTGTCCGCCTCGTGCGAGGCGACGTCCTGAACCACCATCCTTCTTGTCGCGCGCGCGCGCTGGAACCAGTCCGCCGCGCTGTAATTTCTGCCGCGCAGAGCCGGTTCGGTCGATGCGACCATGATCCCCTGACCGTCCATCACACCCAGCCAGTGATAGACCGGCACATAATTTGTCTTCATCCATCCGAGGTAGCTGTTGAGATAGGCCGGATCGAAGGCGCGGAGTGAAAATGCGCGGGCCAGCATCTGAGCATCGCCGCGACGCTCGAACAACAAACGGTCCAGCTTATCGGAGACTTCGGCCGCGGCAACCGTCAGCTCTTCCCCCGCCGCCGACACAAGCCGGCGCTCGACGTTATGGAGCAGCCAGACTCCCACGGCAAAAGCGACGAGTGTCAGGAGAATGATCGACAGCGGGAGCCAGCGATAGCGCTGCGAACTGAGGGGGACCTGGAAGTCGGACGTCGTCATAGGCCGCGATCTTCCGTCAGAATAAAGTTCTGAACCTGCGTGACCGGATGGTAAGACCGCTTGGACAAGCCTAACCCAGGCAGGCCGGCATCATCCATGGTATTGATGAATTCCGCCCCCTGGGACAATGCGGCGCGGCACGTGTCGCGAAACAGATACTGTGCGAGGCCGGACACCGTCCGGTCAGCCACCTCCAACAACACGCACCATGTTGTGCCTGTCAGCCAGTAACCGAATGTATAGGCCCGGATCGTCCCGTCGATCCTCACGACCGTCCCACTGAGTCTCAAATCGAACGCATGGGACCAGACGATCTCATGAGAGGACAAGGCATCGTCCAGCAACAGTCGGCCTAACGAATCAAGCGCCCCGGTTCGTTTCTGTCCCCGCCATCGCTGCAAGAGCTTTCGACATTCCGCACGGTCCCCGAGGGCGTAGGGCGTGACGGCTACCCCGTTCATCCGTTCGATCCGGTTACAGAGCGCCCGCTGCGACTTAAACCGGTCTCCAGCCAGCGCGGCCAGCTCTTCCGCGCGATAGAGATAGTCGCCGTCTTTGGGCACGAGACGATATCCAGAAGGCCGCAAGCGGGACGCGACCAACTCTGAGATATTTTCAATGCGGCTGACCGCCGAGTCGCCGTTTCTCCGGCGCATGAACTCAAACGAGGCGGCAATCGGTTTTTCAATCGGGCCTTTCGTCAGCGGGGGAAGAGGCATGAACCACCCGTCAGGCGATTCGACAAAGAGGCAGAAGGCGCCGTCGAGTTCCGCCCACCAATAGCTCAGAAGCGTACCGCACAGATAATGGTAGGGAGCGGAATAGGCGGCAAGCGATCGAGCCTCCGGCAGCCCCGAACGGTGCAAGGCCGCCGTGAGCCTCGACACATCGTCCAGAGTCAGGCGGTGGATCGGCACCTTGCCCCAACGCCTGGACAAGGCCAGAGTGACGGCAGGGAGCGGAGACAACTCCGCAACATCGGCCTGAAAACGTCCGATCAGGCGGAGATGGTTGCTGACCGCAGCAAGAACCTCCCGGCTGTTCAGCCACTCAATCGCACGATCGGCATGCTGTCGAATCGCGTCCGGTACCTGGTCCCTCATAAAGGGGCACTTGGAATCCCAGCCAAGCATCACTTCATCATGCCGCTCGTTCCACATCAGCACCAACGGGTAGAGACGGCAATCCAGCGGGCGTTGTTCGTAGATCTTGCAGACGGACGTAACAGGATTGAAGGCGGGGCAATGGAAACCTTCTCCCTGCTCGTCGGGAACCAGCGAGATTTGACCGCCGCCCGGTGACGGAAACCGGTCGGCTTCCACCCCCGCAGCGACCGCCTGGCGGACTTCGGGGCCGGTAAAGTAGGGGCGAAGGGGGCTATCAGGGTCCGGAAACCGGCAACAGACGTCGCAGCGCAGGCATGTACTGCTCGGGACCATCTGCGGCGGGGATGAGACCGGGTTTGCAGCGGAAGAGATCTGTGTGATCGGCGCTGCCATCAAGGATTCCGTGATTTTCGGCCCATTCTAGCACCATTCCTTAGGAGAGCCTAATTGGATGTTGTATTCCCATCCGACTCGATCTCTCCAAAACCCACAATTTCTTGACGGTTTTTCCCTCGGTTGGGATACTGCATCAGAGTTGTTTCGTCCGGTTCCCTCGCAAACTATGGCAAATTCTCCGCCTCATCCCCAATATGACGCTCGGATGTTGCTGGACTCGCAACCGCTGATTATTACGGTCATCGACCCTCAAACGCATAAAGTCATCTTCCAGAACGACACGTCCCACAACAAGTTCGGGGACATCTCGAACGCGACCTGTCACGAAAAGATTGCCGGCTGTACGGCGCCCTGCGCTTTCTGCCGGATGCCGGAAGCCGTCGAAACAGGACGCCCGACCTCCAGCGAAGTGCCGTTGCCGAACGACGAACACCTGCTGGTTCAATGGTCGAAGGTGGAAACCACATCCGGCATCACCCATATCATCGAAACGATCACCGATATCACCGCCATGAAACGTCAACAGCAAGAGACCGAACGCCTTGTCAGCAAATTGTCGGCGACCAATCGAGACCTCATTCAGGCCAACCAGCTCCTTCAGGATCAATCGGTGCGCGACAGCCTCACCGGCCTCTACAACCACTCGCACTTTGAACAGACGCTGGTCCATCTCTGTGCTCTCGCCCTCCGGTCGATGCGACCGCTCTCGCTCTTGTTCGTCGACCTCGACAATTTTAAACAGATCAACGACCTGTACGGCCACACCACCGGGGATCAGGTTCTCCGAGAAATCGGCTGGCTGTTGGACAGCCAACAGGGGCCGGGGCGCGGTATCGCTCGAGCCAGCGACTTCGCCGCCCGATACGGCGGCGAGGAATTTGCCTTGATTCTCCCCGACACCTCGATGGACGGCGCGCTCAGCGCGGCGGAGCGCCTCCGGAACCGCGTAACGACGCTCACCATGCTGCCGGAGCTTTCCGTCCTCTCGGCTCCCTCATTTTCTCTCACCTGCAGCGTGGGAGTCGCCTCCTTCCCGATTCATGCCGACAATCCCACAGACCTGGTCAAGGCGGCCGACACGGCCGTCTACGCTGCAAAGAGAGCCGGGAAAAATTGCGTCCGCATGGCCGCTCCCGCGCCGCCGACCACACCCGCTGCCGCTCCCCTTGTACCGTCATAGAGCCCATGCTACGATCATGACGGCGTCGTGATTGTTACGAACATCGCTCCTGTCTCATTTGACTACCTCCGACCTTCTCCACCGCTGTTCTTCGATCCGGGAAGCTCTGACAGCAGCGGGTCTTTTTGCCGCTCCGGCAGAATCCACGGCTCCGTCTTCGGGTGAATCCGATGCAGCAACCAATTCCTGGCGCATAGGAACAACACCTTTCCTCCTTCCCGCAGAACAGCTGTTATTTTTTCAGCAATTAGGCCCGCAGCTTCTTTCCTTCTATCGGGCAGTCAACCGGCTGTACGCCGAAAGCGCGCGCGGCCTGCAACCAGGATGGGTCGCCGGCTACCTGGATCGCGGAAAGCCGGAAGGGCTTGTGACCTACAGTCGCATGAAGCGGTTTCGCGACCTCCTGCCGGCCGTGATCAGGCCGGATGTGATTCCTACATCAGACGGCATGGTCATCACGGAACTGGATTCGGTTCCCGGGGGCATCGGACTGACCGCTGCCTTAAGCAGGGCCTACGCAGACCTCCAGCCTCAGCACTCAGCACCCGGCACTCAGCACGTCCCATTGGTGGGCGGCCGGGACGGAATGATTGAGGGATTCGCCGCAATGCTGCGGCATCAGCGCGGATCGCATCAGGGATGCGCGGCTATCGTGGTATCGGATGAGGCGAAGGATTACCGTCCGGAAATGGCCTGGATGGCGGCTCAACTCGCACATCAGGGAATCGAGGCCTATTGCGTCGACCCTCGTCAGGTGAAGTTCACAGAAGATGGTCTTCGTCTCGTCGGCGAGGAGCAGAATCTGCCGATCGGGTTGATCTACCGGTTTTTCGAGTTGTTTGATCTTCCCAATATCCCGAAATCCGAACTGGTTCAGTACGCGGCAAAAAAAGACCTGGTGGCCGTGACGCCTCCCTACAAGCCGGCGCTGGAGGAGAAATCGGCTTTCGCCTTGCTGCACCATCCGGTCTTACGGGCCTACTGGCGACGGGAGCTGGGAGAGGACTGCTTCCTCCATCTGACCACCGTGATGCCCCGAACCTGGCTGCTCGACCCAGCTCCGGTCCCGCCTTCTGCGACGATACCCGGACTTTCGCTCGGCGACCGAGCGGTGACCAACTGGCGGGACCTTGCCACTGCTACGCAGAAGGAACGGCACTTTGTGGTCAAGCCCTCGGGGTTCTCCGAACTGGCTTGGGGCAGCAGAGGCGTGTCTATCGGACATGATCTTCCGCAGAACGAATGGGCCGGCGCGATCGACGAGGCTCTCGCCGCCTTTTCGCACCGCCCTTACGTGCTCCAGGAATTTCACAAGGGCCGGCAATACCAGCTCGAGTACTTCGACGCCGCATCCGGCGAGATACATCAGATGGCGGGCAGAGCCAGACTTTCTCCCTACTACTTCGTGACTGGCGAAAAGGTCGAACTGGCTGGTATTCTGGCAACCATCTGCCCGGCGGACAAGAAAGTCATCCACGGAATGAAAGACGCGATCATGGTGCCCTGCGCCGTGGCGCCTCGGTAGAGCGCGGCGCGAGTTTGAAGCGCGACTGAAGAGTTCGAAGTTCATGGCCAAAACGGGATCTAGCAGAGTTTTGCACCCAGAACCCAGCACTCAGAAACTCGAACATTGAACATGACCTTCTATCACGTCGAATGGTGCCCGGAATGCGAGCTTGTCCGCCGGAAACTGGCCGATCTGAATCTGGTCTATGACAGCGTCATCGTTCCGGATTTTCGTCCGTTCCGCAAGCAGGTCTTCGAGGTGTCCGGACAATACTATGTCCCGGTGTTGAAGGACGGCGACAAAGTGCTGAGCGAAACCCGGGAAATTCTGGAGCATCTCGATAGGCTCCATGAGGATACCGGCGGGGGCCAAGAAGCGCGGGGCGATGGGGAAGAAGGTCAGGCCGAAGCCTCCTCCTGTCGTTTGTGATTCTTTGCCGCTCGGCCCTTGCCTCTAACTGAATCCGGAGGATGCATGGAGGAATGGAGACGGATACTCGCCGAAAGCATCGTCAAGCCGAAGGATCTCGCCGATCGTTTCGGGCTCGATGCCAAGGAGATCGAAGCGATCGTCGGGCCTTATCCTATGCGAATTACGCCGACCGTCCTGGGAACCATCAAGGAAAAGGGCGACGCGATCTGGAAACAAGTCGTGCCGAATCTCGCAGAAATGGCGGACTTCGACGCGGAGGACGATCCTCTCGAGGAAGACCTCATGAGCCCGGTTCCGCATCTGGTGCATCGGTATCCGGATCGCGCGCTCCTCATGGTCACCAACCAATGTCCGATCTACTGCCGCTTTTGCACGCGCAAGCGCCTGGTCGGAAAGCCGGGTTTCCTTAAGAAGGGCGAACTCGACCGGGCCGTTGCCTATCTCCGAGACCATCCCGAAGTGCGCGACGTCATCCTCTCCGGCGGCGACCCTCTGCTGCTACCGGATCGGTTGCTCGATCAAATCTTGAAAGCGCTGCGGACAATCCCGCACCTTGAGTTAATCCGGATCGGTTCGCGCGTTCCCGGCACGCTTCCCGAGCGGATCACGCCTGCCCTCTGTGAAATTCTGAAGAAGTATCATCCCCTGTATATGAATCTGCACTTCAACCATCCGGACGAGCTGACGCCGGCGGTCAAGGCGGCCTGCGGCATGCTGGCCGACGCAGGAGTACCGCTCGGCGCCCAAACCGTATTGCTGAAGGATGTCAACGACGATCCGGAGGTCATGAAACGACTGGTCCACCAACTGTTGCTGGCCCGCGTGAAACCGTACTATTTGTATCAGGCCGACCTGACCAAGGGAACGAACCACTTCCGAACAACCGTGGAAACCGGACTGGGCATCATGAAGGCGCTCCAAGGCCATACCAGCGGGATGGCCGTCCCGCACTTCGTGATCGACGCGCCGGGCGGCGGCGGGAAAATTCCTCTCCTGCCGGATGACTACCTCGTGCACATGGATGAAGACGGCGCCGTGCTCCGTAATTACGAAAACAAGACCTTCCACTACCCGCAGCCGAAGGGACCGATCGGGCGCGAATTGCCGATGGTCGGCGCGCGCAGGTCATTCGATGACTCCTCCGAAGCGTTCGCGGCCTGCGGCGACAGTTATCCCGACCGCGACGGCTATGCCGCCTGGGGAAATAGCTGCGGCGGAGATCTGGACGACTAGTGACCAAAGCCCCCGCGCAGGGCATCCTGCCCTACCAGCAGATCACGCGACTGATCACCGGCGGAGCCATCACCGCGCCGGCGCCGATCGAAGACCGGCAGATTCAGCCTGCCAGTCTCGACCTGCGACTTGGAAAGAAGGCCTATCGACTGATCAGCAGCTTCCTCCCTGAATTGTCCGCCATCTCCAGCCGTCTCGACGTCATGGACTTTTATCAGTCCGACCTCGTGATGTACGAAATGGACCTGAGCGGCGGAGCGATACTCGAAAAGGGGCATGTCTATCTGGTACCCCTGTTGGAGTCGCTCAAACTTCCGAAGACCCTGCGGGCTCGTGCCAACCCCAAAAGCACCACCGGACGGCTCGACGTGTTCACCCGCGTGGTCACCGACCTGAACGCCGGCTTCGATGAAATCCGAACCGGCTACTGCGGCCCGCTGTTTCTCGAAGTCGTTCCCCGCTCCTTTGCCGTTAAAGTAAAGACCGGGCAAAGTCTCAATCAGATCCGGTTTGTGCGCGGCGAAGCCACGGCGACGGACGCCGCCTTACAGAATCTGCATCGGCAGGAGCCGCTGCTCTATCACAATCTGCCCAAACGCAAAGCCCTGACGACGAAGGAATTCCGCACCGACCGAGGGCTGTTTCTCCGCATCGATCTCAAAGGCGAGGAACGGTCGAACTCTGCCGTGATCGGTTATCGGGCCAAGAAGAACAGTCATGTCATCGACCTTGCGAAGGTCGGTTACTATGCGGCGGCGGATTTCTGGGAACCGCTCTACCGGCATCGCCATGACAGCTTGTTGCTGGAACCGGAGGAGTTTTATATCCTGGCTTCAAAAGAACGGATCTGCGTTCCTCCCGACTACGCAGCCGAAATGGTGGCGTATGAGGCGGCCTGCGGAGAGTTGCGCACCCATTATGCCGGATTCTTTGATCCCGGATTCGGATACGGGGTCGACGGTGAGATCGCCGGCACGCAGGTCGTGCTGGAAGTGCGGCCTCACGACGTGCCGTTTCTGATCCACGATGGACAAACATTTTTCAAGGTTGTCTACGACAGGATGCTCGACGTGCCGAGCCGGCTCTACGGCCTCGGAATGGGCTCTTCGTACCAGCAGCAGGGCTTGACACTCAGCAAACACTTTAAGGTGTAGCCATGGCGCCGACGGACCTTCCGCCATCCCCTTCCGACGATCCGACCTCGCGGCAGAATGGTCCGCGAGAGCGGGACCAGGACAACGGAAACGACACCCAGATGCACGTGATCGGGGTGATGGTCGGCACCGCGCTGATGTTCATCGGCTTTCTAAACGTGTTTCTGTCCATCAGCGGCGGCTTTGAGATCAATGTCGTGCCGCTGCTGATCTACTTCGGCGGTCTCGCCGTGTGGGCCAATGCCGCGATCGAGATCCCCGCTCTGCGCTACGGGGTCATGGCCGGGGCCATCGCACTGGCTCTGGGGTTCTTCCATTACGGCGAGGTCCTGTTCTGGCATAAGCAGGTCGTGTTCTGGGTCACCGTCGCCATCGTCATGTACTTTATGTTCAACGAGCCGAAAAAACCTGCCTGATCGTTAGCGCGGTGGTCATCTCGGTTATCATCCCCACGCTGAATGAAGAACGGACAATAGTCGAAACCCTTCGACTGACGGCCGGTCTCGGGTTCGACGAAATGATTGTCGTCGACGGAGGCAGCACCGATCGGACTCGTACGATCGTTAAGTCGTTCCAATTCGACGACCGTACGAGTGGCGGGAGCGGCGCGGCGCTCGTATCTCGTATCTCGCAGGCAGACGACGCTTCACGGGTTCTTCTTGAGGCTCCGCCAGGACGCGCCCGCCAACTCAATGCCGGCGCGCAAGCCGCTCGCGGCGACGTGCTCCTGTTCCTTCACGCCGACACCCATCTCCCCCGGTCCGCCAGATCCTCTATCGAAGCAGCCATGGCCGATCAGTTGGCCGTCGGCGGACGGTTCGACGTGCAATTTGACATCCCTTCCATTTGGAGCTATCTGATCGCTACCCTGATGAATGCTCGATCCCGGCTCACTCGTATCTCCACCGGCGACCAGGCCCTCTTCGTCCGCAAAGAAGTGTTCGAGCAACTCGGCGGCTTCCGCGACATACCCTTGATGGAGGACATCGAGTTCAGCATCAGACTCAAACGAAGGGGAGCGACGGTCGCCTTGCGGGACCGCGTCACGACGTCGTTCCGTCGATGGGAGCAGCAGGGTCCTCTCAAGACGGTTTTATCGATGTGGGTGCTGCGGTTGCTTTATTGGACCGGCGTCAGCCCGCATCGTCTCGGGCGCCTGTATCCACCTGCGCGGTAAGAGCGGGGGGAGAAGTTCGAAGTTCTGAGTCATGGGTCGGCAACCATCCGCTTCTCACGCAACACCTGTCGCGCGCGCCGAAGGCGCGCTGGTCATTTTCGCCAAGGCGCCGATTCCCGGCCAGGTGAAGACCCGCCTCTGCCCTCCCCTTACATTGGACGAAGCAGCGACCTTGCACGGGAGTTTCGTCCTGGACACGTTGGAACGGACCAAAGCGGCCGTCGGCCGGTTGAAGCTCCCGCTCGATCGCTATCTCGCCTGTGCGCCGTCGTCGCAGCTCGTGTTTTTCAAAATCATGGAAGAACGGCAGGGAGTCCACCTGATCGATCAACTCGGCGATGATCTCGGCGCACGGATGCACCACGCGTTTCTGACAATGTTCGAGCAGGGATACAAGCGGGTCTTGATCGTGGGAACCGACGTGCCCACGCTGCCGCTGGATCACTTCCGGCAGGCGCTCCTCTTGCTGGATCGGCATGACATCGTGCTTGGACCGGCTCTCGATGGCGGTTACTACCTGATCGGCCTGATCAAACCGGCGAGCGGGTTGTTCGACGACATGCCCTGGTCGACCGATCAGGTGCTTCAGCTGACCTATCGCAAAGCGGGCAGCCTCGGACTGCGCCACGCCTCGCTGCCGGAGTGGCGGGACGTCGATACGATCGACGACCTGACCGCGCTCATTGCAGACAGCGAAGGCGATGCGAAGAAGGCCAAGCCGGAGCGAGAGTTCTCGTCCCGGACCGCCGGGACTCTTCAACTGCTCGCCAAACGGCTTCGTTCACGGGCATAATGGGTGTCGTCATGACTTCCCGGGTTGCACTCATCACCGGCGGCGCCAAAGGGATCGGTCGCGGCATTGCGCTGGATCTTGCCGCGCAGAAATGGAACGTCGCGATCTGTTATCGAACGAGTTCGGTGGACGCGGAAGCGACCGCCCGCGCCGTCATGGAACGGGGAGGCCAGGTTCTCGCGCGACGATGCGACGTGTCGGACCCGGTGGCCGCGAGAGACTTCGCAGCCCTGGTCGAGAGGGAATGGGGCCGGATCGATGCGCTGATCAACGGCGCCGGGCCCTACCACCGCGTGAACCTGTTCGACGAAACGGTCGAGGGCTGGAATGAGATGTTCGACGGCAATCTCCACCCCATCTTCTATCTGGCGCAGGCGGTAGCCTCGGGGATGAAAGCCAGAAAATCCGGCCGCATCATTAATTTCAGCATGGCCAACGCCGATCAGATGATTTCTCAACCGGACGTGACGGCGCACTACATTGCGAAGGCCGGCGTGCTGATCCTCACACGTACGCTGGCGAAGCTGCTTGCGCCCCATGGCATCACCGTGAACGCCGTTTCACCGGGCTTCATCGACTCCGGCAGCGCGCCGCCCGAGGAACTGGCCGGCATGACGAAACGGATTCCCGCAGGCTACATCGGCACGGTCGACGACATCGTCGCCGCAGTCCGCTTCCTCTTGAGCGACGAGGCACGGTACGTCAACGGCGCCAACATTCAGATCAGCGGGGCTTGGGGAATATAGAGGAGGGATTTCATGAAATCGGAGCAGGAACGGGTGGGACATCGGCGGTTCGTTCAAGCGCTTCAACACGAACATCTGACCTGCGCCAGACCGGGATGCGGCGGGCCGATGGAAGTGACCGATCTGACCGCGCACAACGCCCGCATCAAGAACTTTGAAGCTCAATGCGAACGATGCCATGGGAAGGAGCAGATCACGGGGAAGGAAGAGCCGGCGCCGCAGTGGGATGTCGCGTCAATCACGATGATGGCCGAGGTGCATCTGCTGCACGATCAACCGACCTGTCCCTTCGATGACACCCCGATTACCTTCACCTCGCTGCCGAATCCGCGACGCAAGGCCCGCTATCGCCTCTCCTGCTTTTACTGCGGCAGGCACACGGAGATGAATTGGCCACCTCCCGAAGCCAAACGATGATCGATCGAAGAGCCGGCCAGCCTGTCGCTCTCGTCCTCGCCACAATCGCCCTCCTCGTTCTGTCCCTCTCGACCGGTCGCGCCAGCCCTGGAGCAGGAAACAAGCAGGCTCAACCGGCAAAGATCCTTCACGAAGCAAGAACGGTGGCGGCGGCGATTCAGGAACCGACCGAGCGACTACCGGCATTGGAGGGAATTCTACGAGCTCAAATCGAGCTCGATCCGGCGGGAGCGGAGGATTCCCTCAAGACGTTTCCGAATCTGCCGAACAGACCAGACCATTTTGCCGCCTTGGCTCTGGTCTACGCCAGGGCCGGCAACATCGACGAGACCGAACGAATGTACGCGGAGATCCGCATCGAAGGCCACTCGTCGCGCCGGGGGAAACTGGCCGCGACCGATGCCCGGGGGTACCTCGCGATCGCCTACGCGACTGCGGGCAAGACGGAGGAGGCCCTGCGCGTCGTGTCTCAAATGAAGGACCAGTCTAGAGAGCGCCTGCCTGCCGTCATTGGTGTAGCCATGGGAAAAATCGCCGAGGCGCAAGCGAAACAGGGCGATATCGCCGCGGCCGCGCAAACCGCCGCCGCGATCGCGAATGAAGATCCTTCAGTCCTCATGAGCATTGTCGGCGGGCGAGTACGGGCCGGAGATATGCCGGGAGCGTTGAGGATCATCTCCGAACTGGATGAAGGACTCCAGCGGTACGCCCAATGGGGAATCGTCCGCGCGCAGAAAGAACAGGGGCGCCTCACGGCGGCGCAACTCACCGCCTCGGCCATCAATCCCGGCCATGCGAAGGCAAGCGCCCTCTTGGAACTCGCGCGCTATCACATCACGGCAGGGGCGAAGCCCATGGCGGCGGGGCTCCTACAGGAGGCCGCCACCGCCGCTTCGTCAACCGTGAATGAGGCGGCGAAGGCCGATGTCCTTCGGCAAATCGCGGCGGCCATGGCGGAAGCGGGAGAGACCTTCACCGCGATCGAAACGGCCAAGTCAATTGAAATGGATACTTATCGGAGATCGGCCGTCCACGATATCGTAAAGGCGCAAGCCAGGCAGGGAGAGGCGAAGGGCGCCTTCAATACCTCGCTGCTGTTGAAGCGAGACGACGAGACGGTGCGCGATGCTCACGACAGTTATGAATCAGCGGTGGGAGATGTCCTAGCCGAACTGGCCAAATCGGGCCGAGCGAAGGAGGCGCGCCAGGCCGTCGGAAACTTCGAGGACCTCAGGCCACGACACCGGCTCCTTTATGCCAGAGTCGCAGAAGCTCAGGCGGATTCCGGAGACATCCAGGGAGCCAAGGCCACTCTGCTTCTCGTCGAAACTGAGCAGCAGCGGGGAACCAGAAAGAAAGAACTCCTGCGCCTGTCGCAACTGCCTCAAGAGCATTTGAGCGAAGAGGATCGCCGGCGATTGCAGGACCTGAGAGATATAGACAACTCAGTCCGTCTCGCCCTGGAAGCTCAGGCCAAAGCCCAGGCCGGAAAAGGCGATCTGCGGACCGCCGTCGCCACGGCCGACGGACTGACCAATTCGTCAGACAGATTCAGGCTGATCCAGGACATCGGTGCCATTCAAGTGCAGGCCGGACGGACGTCACAAGCCCTCGTCTGGGCACGCGCGCTGCCATCCCCATCCGACAAAGCCTACGCTTTGCTCGGCATTGCGCAGGGACTCTCCGCTCCGAAAACCAAACCTGCGGCAAAGTAGTCAGACAACTCTCCGCCCTTCATTTCGACCTATCTATCCTGCATGCGACAGCGCAATGACGTGCAGCGACCTTGCGGGTGAGCAGTGCGATGTGCGCACCGGAGCGAAACGACTTCGCGCTGCCGCTTCCATTCTCCCTCCCCCACCGCTGCTGAATCCTGGCAACAGGCAGCCGGGCGGAACTGTCGCCGACATCACCGGAGGGAGCGGGACACAACTTGCCGCAACCTATGTCCACCCTCCCAGCGTGGGAGCGCAGAAGTCGTGCAGCGACCTTGCGGGCAAGCCACGCTGATGTGCGAGCCGGGAAACCGAGCGAGGTCCGACAGCGCCTTTCTGCAATAGCGATAGGTGCTGATCGGAGACCTCCAAATTCTGATTTGGGGGATGGGGGGAACCGCAGCCGGTTTCCCGGCAGCTACAGCAGCTAGGCGAGCCCGCACCGGAGCGAAGCGACTTCGCGCTGCCCAGCTACTTTCCGAAGGCTTTCTTCAGCAGCGGCTCTATCTCACCTTTGGCCGCCATCGGATCCAGGATATCCGTGTCGCCGTAGAACTGCCCGTCGATGAAGACTTTTGGAAGGGTGGGCCAGTTCGTCATCTTAGTCAGCGCCTCGCGCTTGGCCGGCTGCGAGAGAACATCTATCAACTCATACGGATAGCCGTACTTGTCGAAAAACTGCATCGTCTCCCTGGTGAATCCGCACATCGGCATGGTCTTCGTGCCCTTGCCGTAGATCAGAATTTTATTCGCCGCGATTTCTTTTTGGATTTCGTCCTGGATCTGGTCGGCCATGGTCCCCTCCTATGATTCGTCCTTTGTCCGCGCCGTGAGTTCCAGGGCATGGATACGCCCGTCTTTTAACGGAACATCAAGCGCCTGATAGATCAAGCGATGCCGGTCGAGCAGATTCTTCCCTCGAAATGCCTCTGAGATCACGATGACTTTTAGGTGATCCATCGTCCCGGTCCGGTCCGTCATCGTCACGGCAGCATCCGGCATCGCGCGCTTGATGTAGTCGGTCAATGTCTCAGCGGTAATCACAATGCCTTCTCTGGCGAGAGAATACCGTAGCAGCTTTGATAAAGGCAATTTCCACCGGGGGCTCTTCGCCGGCAAAGGCCCGGAGTCAATTGGAGGCATGGAACAGATTCACATTGAATCGATTTTGATCCCCCCACGATGACGTCAGATCCTCCACGATGGACCGAGTCAATTCAAAAACCGTCAGGAAAGAAGCCGACTTAGCGAACGGGTGAGAAATTCTTCCTGTGGTATGAATCTTGGTATAGCGGTCCGTTAGATAAAGAAACTCTGAGAGGAGGCATCCCATGTCCACCATCATGACCCTGACAGCCGTGAGCGTGTTGCTCAGTTCCTTGCTCCTACTTCGACGCATCTGGTGAAGCATCATGAAGAGAATGATGCCGGCGAACAAGGAAAAGGCTTCTGGTGGTGCATTTCACTCTACGATGGTGGATACGAACCACTCGGCATGTGGGCCTCTACCGTCAGTTGCGCATAAGCCCGCGAGAATCAGCCAGTCTGAGCGTTACCTGCAGTGGCACACCGGTTGCTCTCCCCCGTAGGCAGGAGACAGGGCCGTCGAGGGAAATCAAAACCGCAACCTGGAACTCATCATTCACAAGGAGGACATCATGGCGGAATTCACATCTGGATTTTTCATGGGAGACAAGGCCACCAATGGGCGCATCCTCGTCGTTGACGACGAAGCGGACATCCGAAAGGTGGTGCGCATGACTCTGCAAAAGGCAGGGTATGATGTGCTGGAGGCCGAGAACGGCGAGAAGGCGATCGAGACCATCAATGCCGGCGAAAACAGGCTGCTCCTCGATGTCGTGATTTGCGACATTCGCATGCCGAAGATCAACGGCGTCGAAGCTATCGCCTACTTCCGCAGCAATTACCCCCGTGTGCCGCTCATCGTCCTGACGGGATTCCCGGATACGGACATGGCGACCTCGATGCTGCGCCAGGGCGTCGTCGACTATCTCGTGAAACCGGTCGAGGGAGAGAAGCTCCGCGAATCGGTCGCGCGAGCGATGGATCAGCGCGAACTCGCCCATTTGTAATCAGTGCGTAGAACGCCTAGGATGTCCAGGGGAGGGTCGTGGAACGGTCCTCCCCATCCTTCTGGAGAAGCCCCGTGCGGGACTTGACGGACAGCGCGGTGGTATCGACCCTTGCGCCGACCAAAGTGGCGATCCTCGGGGCCGGACGCGGAGGGACCGCACTGCTCGATCTGCTCTATCGGATCCCCTCGATTGAGATCATCGGCATTGCCGACCGCGACAGCCAGGCGCCGGGCCTTCAGCGCGCCCGCGATCTCAAAATCCCCGTCACGGAACAGGCCGAAGAATTGATCGCCAACCACGGCGTCAACCTGATCATGGACGTCACCGGCGACCCCCAGATGGAGCGGGTCATCCATCTTCATCGACGCCCGGGCGCCGACGTGTTGAGTGGAACAGCCTCGCGAGTCCTCTGGGAGCTGGTCCGCCACGAAGCCAATCTTCAAGCCGAATTGTTTCATGCGGAAAAGCTGGCGGGCATCGGCCACTTCGCCGCCGGCATCGCTCATGACATCAACAATCCCCTCCAGTTGATTCTCGGACTGGCTGAAAATCTGGTGGACGAGACCGACATCAAGACCGTCCATGAGCAGGCCATGGAGATCGTGGAGGCGGTGAAGCGGACCAGCGCCATCAGCCGGGACCTCACTCAGTATGCGCGCAAGACGTCCGCCCGCGACGACGTCGTGGTCTGGCTGAACGGCATATTGGACGAAGCGCTCAAAATCGCCCGATATGCGGCCAGCTTCCACGACATCACGGTCGTCAAACAGTACGAGGCCGGCGTCGACGTGAAGGGCAATCCGGACGAGCTCCTGCATGTGTTCGTCAACCTCATCACCAATGCGGTCCACGCGATGGATCAGGGAGGCGGCACATTGACGATGACGACAAGAGCAGGCGGCGGCGCGACCAGCGTGAGCATCGCCGATACGGGCTGCGGCATGCCGCCGGAGGTGTTGAGCCGGATCTTCGAGCCGTTCTTTACTACAAAAGGGCCGGGGAAAGGCACTGGGTTGGGGCTCTATAACGTAAAGACCATCGTCAACAAAATGATCGGTAAGATCGCCGTGGACAGCCGTGTGGACGAAGGAACGACGATCACGATCACATTACCTTCGTCGGAAGAGGCTCCGCCGTGAAATCCTCAGACAGCGGGCCGGCGCCGTCGACCCGCGGATGGAGACTGCAGACCAAACTGATCGTCTCGATGCTGCTGGTCGGGGTCGTCCCTCTGCTCGTCGGCCTCGGCATGGCCTTTTGGCAAGGGTCCAAGGAGATCCACGAGGTCAGCGGCGAAAGTTTCAAGGCCCTGGCCACGGAAGCCGCGAGAAAGCTCGATATCCTGGTCGCGGAGGAGGTCGCGCGTACGTCACGGATCGCTTCAGATCCGATTGTCATCCGGGAGCTAGAACGGCGGCGCGATGTCATTCAGAACCAGCTCACACCCTCCCCGTACGACTTGCTTGGTGGCCAGCAGGCCAAGTGGGATTCCAAGGATCCGGCCGCGGTCAAAGCCGTGACCGAGAATCCCGTCGCCAGCCTCCTGCGTGAATACTACACGGGAGCGAAGAGTGAACCGGATCAACTCATTCCTCAGGTTGTCCGCCACGCCACAAAGATGCTGTTCGTCACGGATATCGAGGGGCAGCTGGTGGCAGCCCTCACGGCGAGACCGAAATTCTCCAACGGCGAGAGTCTCTGGTGGAAAGGAGCCTATAACAAAGGCGTCGGCAAGCTGTATATCGAGGATGTGTATTTCGATGACCTGGCCGGCACCTATGCCTTTTCGATCTCCCTGCCGATTATGGACAGCCTCCGGTACGGAGCCGTGGGCGTGCTGCACCGGGTGATCGACGCCAAGGAGTTCTTCTCCCCTTCGACCCACCCCATCCGGTTCGGGAAGACCGGGCATGTCATGCTGATCGACCATCGAGGGATCGTCATGAGCTGTCCCATTCTTCCCACCGGGGTCAGCCTTTCGGATGCCAGCATCATTCCGCTCGTCACGCCGCCAAATCCGGGATGGACAAGGGCGCCGAGCGACGGCCATGGGGGGCGCTCTTCCTCCATCATCGGATTTTCTCCGCTTCCTGAAACCAGCCGGAGCACCAATGGAGAACTGGAGGTCGGGTCGTGGCATACCTTCGTCTGGCAATCATCAGACGAACTGTTCGGGCCCATCAGACATCTGTTCACCTGGATGACCGTGTTCGGTTCGATCGCGGTGGCGCTGCTCGCCACGCTTGGTTATCTGGCGGCCACCCGCATCGTCACGCCGGTCCGCCAGTTGCAGGAGGCGGCCCAGTCCATCGGCCGCGGAGAATTACGGCAATCCATCCAGATCAAGACCGGCGATGAGCTCGAGACCTTGGCCGAGGAATTCAACCGCATGAACCGGCAGCTGGAGGCTGCATTCGCGGGCCTGACCGATCAGGTCACCTTGAAGACGCAGGAGGTGCAATACCTGCAGGAATCGACCGACCAGATCCTCGATGCCGTCCCCACACCCATCCTCATCGTCGACGATCAAGAATCGGTACAATATGTGAACCGGACCGGCCGCGAAACGTTCGACCTGAAGAGCAACGGCGAAACGGCGGCGCGGCTCTTCGACATTCTTCCGGTCGAAGCGTCCCAGCGGCAGCGGCTGAGACAGGAACTTGAGAGCCAAACCGCGCAGGTCCCGGTGCCTGCTGCATCCGCCGCCGAGTCAGCGTCGGAATCACGGCGAAACCTGCGCGATCCCTTGGCGCCTCAAATCGGAACGGAACCGGCCAACCGACTGGCTGAAATCCAGTTGGGGCGCCGCCTCTATCACTATCAATGGTTCCGCGTCATCGGGCGACCGGGGGAATCGGACCGCGTCGGGCTGGTGCTTCGCGACACGACCGACGACAGCCGCATGCAGGACAATCTGATCCAGGCGGAAAAATCCGGCAGCCTGGGCGTGCTCACGGCCGGGATCGGCCATGAACTCAACAATCCGCTGTTCGGTATTCTCGGACTGGGAGAGGCGATTCAGGAAGAAAGAGATCTGGGTCGCGTCAAATCCTACGCGCAGGACATCGTGCAGCACGGCAGGCGCATGGCGTCCATTATCAGGGATTTCACCGGAGTCACGACGCGCGAATCATCCGACCAACGGCAAACCGTCTTCCTCGAACGGGAACTCGACCAGGCCCTGGCCGCGCTCACCACGAACATGGATGATTCCGCCCTCACGATCGAGCGGAGCTACGCGGGGGATACCTGCGTCATCGCGTCGCCCGATCAGCTCAGGCAGGCGCTGAACAACCTTATTCTCAACGCCATCCAGGCGATGAAGGGACGGGGGACCTTGCGCCTCGCGACTTCCGTGACGGACCAATCCGTCACAGCGACGATCACCGACTCGGGACCGGGCATTCCCAAACAGCACCTGTCGAAAATCTTCGACCCGTTTTTTACGACGAAGGGACAAGGCGAAGGATCGGGCCTCGGTCTGACCGTCGCGCGCCGCATCGTCAGAAAGTTCGGCGGTGACATCCGCCTGGAGAGCGTGGAGGGGCAGGGCACCTCCTGCATCATCACGCTTCCGGCGACGCCCCGGCCACCCTTGTCGAAGGAGGCACCATGTACCGTCTCCGAATCTCCCGTTATGCCGCAACCGTCACGTTCCTAGCATTCTTCGCCTGGAGCGGGTCTGCGGCCTTCTCCGCCAAAGAGGCGCCGCCGCCGGCAGGTATCCCGCCGGAGAAGGTCGCCGGCTATGTTCATGCCGTGCTGCAGGCAGACCGCACGATCTACACGAAACAGGTCGTCAACCGCATGCAGGAGAAAGGGGTGGTCACCGCGGCGGAACATTGGGAACAGGACAACGCGCTTCCCCTGCCGGCCCAATTCCTCCAACATTCCGGCCGACTGGTCGCCGAGAGCGGCCAAGGCATCCGCTATCGATTGATCGGGCTGTCCCCCATTTATCAGCGCAATGCGCCGGCGACGGATTTCGAGCGCAAGGCGCTCGAATCGCTCAACCGGTCGGCGGATGCGCCGGTGACGGGCATCGTTTCGAGCGGCCGCAAACAGTATTTTCAGGCGGTGTATCCGGATCGCGCTGTGTCCAGCGCCTGCGTCAGTTGTCATAATAGTCATCCGCTCAGTCCGAAACGGGACTTCAAGTTGAACGACGTCATGGGAGGAATCGCGATTACGATTCCGTTGGAATAAAACCATCAGTTGGAAGGTTGGAAAGTGGAAAAGTGGAAAGTCTGAAAGCCAAGTCTTTGACTTGCCAACTTTCTAACTTTCAAACTTTCCAACTATGGATCTACGCTCCCGCGGCATTATGCGCGGTGGGCGCCGCTATGGTATTCCTCCCGGTAGATCTGCAGGGCCGTCATGAAGAGACTGACCAGCACCGGTCCGATGAAAAGTCCGATCAGTCCGTATAATGCCAAGCCTCCCAGAACGCTGAACACGAGGAAGAGGACGGGAATCTGCACATCTTTGCCGATCAACCAGGGGCGAAGAAACTGATCGACCGTTGACACGACTCCGACTCCCCAGGCCAGCATCACGAGAGCCTTCCAGGAGAGGCCGACCCAGAAGAGATACAGCACCACAGGTCCCCATACGAGCGCAGTTCCTCCGAACGGAATCGGGGCCAGAATAATTGTCACGGCCGTCAGAACGATGGGAAACGGCACGCCGAGCGCCATATAGGCCAGACCCGCCAGGAGGCCCTGCACCATCGCCGTGACCAGCATGCCCTTGATGACCGCCCGAACCGTCTGGTCCAGACGAGCGCCGATCTTTCGTTTGTGAGACTCGTCCATGGGCATGAGTTCGTACAGGACGCCGATCCATTCTCTCCCCTCCTTGTAGAGGAAAAACAGCGCCAGCAGCATGATGAAGAAGTCCGTCACGAGGAGGAGCGTATTCTTGAGCAGCCCGCCCATTTGATCGACAAAAAACTGGCTGAGAAGTCCGGCGCCGGCCATCACCGACTGTTCCATTGACATCGCCCGCAGACTATCCCCGGATATCAGCGTCCGCAACCACTCGCCGATGAGAGGAACCGCCGCCGCCTGTTCCGGGAGCCGGGCCAAACCGCCCGCGGCGATCCACCCTCGAATCGCCTGTTCCGCATCCCGGGTTTCACGAACAAGCAAGATCCCGATCACGACGAGGGGGACCACGACGACGGCGAAGGCGCCGACTGTGAGGATGGTGGCGGAGAGCGTATCCCGCCCGCCGCACAGTTTGGTCAGCCGCCCATGGAGCGGAAAGGTGGCGTGGACGAGGAGCGCAGCCCAAAGCACGGGAAACAGGAACGGCTGAAACACGAGGGCGATCTGATAGAGCAGAAAGAGCAGAAGCCCGAAGAACACGACCGTAAACGGTTGAGGTCTGGTCATAGGGGAGGGAGGACGAACCCGATCTCGATGGAAGATTTATGCGGCCCCGAATGCGGGCCGTCTGTCTCTAGGATTTCGAATCCTTCTCAAGAACGACGACGTGCTTGGCTCTGTGGGTCGAGAGTTCGCGAACGGCGCCGGGCAATTTCGGCAGCTCGTCCGCCCAGGCCGTGACATCCATGTCGGTCATGCCTTGAATCTTGGCGCCTTCCTCCATCATCAGCACCGGCGTATGGATTTCTCCGATCAGCGTGGCCGTCTTGAGCAACTGCACCCGTTCGGTCGCCGTGACCTTGGCCTTGATGCGTCCGCTGCTCACGACTGTTCCGGCAGCGATCGTGCCCTGCACCAGCCCCTCCTCGCCGATGATGACCTGTCCCTTGGTATGGATGTCGCCTTCGAGGCGGCCGTCAATCCGCACCGTGCCTTCGACGCGGATCTCGCCTTTGAGTTGGACGCCTCTGGCCAGCAGGGTGATGTTGTCGTCTCCGGTGAATCCGTTCTTCTTCATGAAAGACTCCTCTATCTATCCCGGAAATTCACCGCCAGCTTACACTATTCCCAGTCGATGGCCTAGCAGATTATAGAAAGAAGGCTAAGGTTCAGGTCAATGTTGGGCGAAACAACTGAACTCCGTACGCGAATGACTAACCTCAGTCTTAACCTTAACCTCAGCCTTCACGAAAATCCGAACGTATGCCGCAACCGCTCCCACATCCCGCCGCCGTGAACTTCACAATAGACGTTCGGCTCGGTTCCTTCGATGAACACTTCCGACACTTGTTCAGGACATTGTGAGGTCGCCAGCTGTCCGGTCTTGGGATCGACGCTTCGGGCAATGATGCCCGACGGACGGGGAAACGTCGGTGAGCGCTCAGGCACGATCCGCCTGGCGATTTCCATCCAGATCGGGAGCGCCGCCTGCGCTCCGGTCAGCCGAACCGGCTGCTCGTCGTCGAACCCGACCCATACGCCGATCGCCACATCCGAGGTGTACCCCACGAACCAGGCGTCGCGATACCCGTCGGTCGTCCCAGTTTTCCCGGCGATCGCGCCGGGGAAACCGAGCTGCTTGGCCTTCGCTGCGGTGCCTCGCTGAATGACCCCGTCGAGGAGCGACGTCACCAGGTAGGCCGCCTGAGGAGAGACCGCCTGTCTTCGATCAGGCGTAGCGCTCCAGAGCGACGTTCCTTCCCGATCCGCTACAGCGCGCAGGATGGCGGGTCGCACCCAGATCCCGCCGTTCGCCATGGCTCCGTAGGCGGAGGTGATTTCCAGAAGGGAAACCGAGGGGCTCCCCAGGGCGATCGACAGATCCTCGGTTAAGGGGCTGGTCACGCCGAGACGGCGAAGCAACTCTGTCACGGCGCGGGTTCCAACCGACTTTGCCACCCGTACCGCCGGCACGTTGAGCGACTGCTCCAATGCGCTTCGCAGGGTGACGCTGCCGCGAAATTGACGGTCATAGTTCTTCGGGGACCAGGCGCCGGCTTCCGATTCGAACGTGACCGGCTCGTCCGCCACCAGACTCGCGGGGGTCAGATTCGGAGCTTTTCCTTCCCGGCTCGCTTCAAAGGCCGCCAGATACACGAACGGCTTGAACAGCGAGCCCGCCTGCCGACGCGCCTGAACGGCCCGGTTGAACTGGCTGACCCGATAATCGCGCCCTCCGACGAGCGCCAGCACTGATCCGGTCGACTGCTCAAGAATGACGACTGCGGCTTGGAGCGGCTGACCGGTGCCGACCAGCGCGGGGTAACTGCGCTCCAATTTCGCCAACCCCGATTCCATCGCTTCGGTCGAGGCCTGTTGCAGGAGCGGATCGAGCGTGCTGTCGATGCGCAGTCCTTCCGGCAAAGGCGTTTCGATGACTTCTTCCACCTGTCGCAGGACGGCGTCCACGAAGTACGGCGCGTCGGCCAGGACATCGTCGGCCGGCACCACCCGGACTTGCTGGTTTACCGCGATTCTCCACTCCTCTTCCGTGAGCCGGCCCTGTTCCCGAAGGACGCGCAGCACCACGTCACGCCGCTCAGTCGCCAGCGCCGGATGCTTCGTGGGGGCATAGGTGTTCGGCCCCTTGATCAGCCCGGCGATCATCGCCGTCTCCCCGGCCGTGAGTTCCGACAGCGATTTTCCGAAGTAGCGACGGGCCGCCTCGCTCACTCCATAGATGGAAACGAATCCAGCCTGACCTAAATAGATCTCGTTCAGGTAACTCTCGAGAATGTCCTGCTTGCGATACTTCACCTCCAGCACGACCGCGGCCAGGGCCTCTTTCATTTTTCGGACAAACGTCCGTTGCGGCGAGTAGAAGAGATTCTTCGCGAGTTGTTGCGTAATCGTGCTTCCGCCCTGCACGACCAGGCCTCTGGCCAGATTCCTCCAGACGGCCCGTCCTACGGCGACCGGGTCAATGCCGAAATGTGAATAGAACCGCCGATCCTCCACCGCCAACACCGCATCGATGACGGACGCGGGGATTTCGCTGAGCGGGATCCACTCGCGCACCTGCCGCGAGGCGCCGCGCAGCCCGCTGATCAATTCGGGCTCCAGGTACACAGGAAAGACGGGACTTCCGTCCGGCATCGACAACACTTCGGTCACGATCCCCTGATCGAGCGTCAACCGGATCATGCGGGCCTTGGCGAGACTCTCAGGCTGGGCATGGAGATAGATCGTCAGCGCCTGCGGCGTGAGCTGATAGTCTCCGGCGGCAGCTGCTTCACCGGTCACCGCGTGGTAGCCCAACCGTTGCAGCCGCTCAACCAGACGGACCTCTTTGACCGAGAGATCCGATTTCAATTGGAAAGGGGCGGCGTAGAGCCGCAACGGGGGGTGATCCTCGCGTTTCGGCAGTTCAAGAAACGTGGCAAGATAGGCTCCGTATGCGCCCACGGCTAGGAAGAGGACCGCGCACAACCCCGCCGTCGCCAGCAGGCCCCGCTTGATCCAGGGCGAACTAGCCGCTGTTCGGATCCACTCACTCATGGTTATCAGCATGGACGTCTGCACGATTGCTGGCGGCGTGCCGGCACCGGGTCAGGCTGAGCCGAATGGCTCTGTTTGCCGTACGGCGCGAAAGGGCCATTTCGAACCGAGAACCATCCCGATGCCGGCCGTCACCAATCCGAGAAGCTGGGGAGGCCACATAGGATTTGCGGGACCGAACATTTCTCCACCGAGCCACGTCGCCAGACCCAGACCAATGGCCCACAGCGCGCCATCGACCGTTGCCCCTTTCCAATACAATCCGGCAAAGAGCGGAACGAATGCCGCCACGAGCGTCACCTTATAGGTATTGACGACTAATTTATAGATGCTGGCGTCGGAACTCAGTGCGATCGCCAACACGACAGCTGCAAAGCCGAGGAGCACGATTCGCATCGTCCGCAAAAGCCCCCATTCATCCACCCGGGGCAGGACTCCCTTGATCACGTTTTCGCTCAAGGCCACGGACGGCGCAAGCAGCGTGGCACTGGCACAACTCATCACCGCTGAGAGGACCGCGCCGAAGAATATTATCTGCGCAAAGGCCGGGGTATGCTGAACGATCAGGGTCGGCAGGACCAGCTGAGGATCCTGCTGGAGCAAGGCGCCGAATTGTTCCGGATCGACGAGGATGGCCGCGTAGGCCAGAAACATCGGCACGAAGCAAAAGCTGAAATAGAGCGCTGCCCCGGCCAGCGATCCGCGAACGGCCGTTCGTTCATCCTTGGCGGAGGTGATGCGTTGAAACACGTCCTGTTGCGGGATCGATCCCAGCATCATCGTCACCCCGGCGCCGATGAACGGGATCCAGGCGTCGATCGCCAGCGGCGGAAAGAATTCGAGCTTCCCCGCCTGAGCCGCATGGCTGATCACGGCGCCGACCCCGCCCGCCAAGCCGCTGACGACCGTGACAATGTACAGGAGGCCGCCGATGATGACCGACAGCTGCACAAAATCCAGAATCGCCACCGAAAACATGCCGCCGAACGTGGTGTAGGTCAGAACGACCGCGGCGCCGACGACCATGCCGAATTGTTGGCTCATGGCCCCTTCCGTCACGACGTGCAACACGAGCCCCAGCACCTTGAACTGCGCAGCCACCCAACCGAGATAGGAGGCCACGATGCAGAGCGTGCAGAGCACCTCCACCCGGCGATCGTAGCGAAGCCGGTAGTAGTCTCCCACTGTGAGCAGATTCATCCGGTAGAATCGCGGCGCAAAAAACAGCCCCGCGAGAATCAGGCACAGCGTCGATCCGAAGGGGTCGGCGACGACGCCGCGCAGACCTTCCTTCACGAAGGTGGCGGACATCCCCATCAGCGCCTCGGCGCCGAACCAGGTCGCAAAGACCGTCGCCGCCACGATCGGAAAGGGCAGCGAACGGCCTGCCACGGCGAAATCCTTCGCGCTGTGGACTCGCGTCGCGGCGTAGAGCCCGACTCCGACGGAGGCCGCCATGTAGAGGGTCACGAAAATCAAAATCATGCAGGATTGTCCGAGCGACCGGTTGGATCTGCAGTGTACCGTTGCGCCGGGCCATGCGCAACCGGTATCAGGTCCTGCGCCTCGATCTCCGTGAAGCAACCCGGTCAACAGTGACGCATAGATGGCCCCGAGAAATCTATTGAGGTTGCTCTTCAGGTAGCATATGGTGGGAAAATATTTTCGCTCCCCATCTCACAAGAAAGGATCACTCATGCGCCCTGTGACAGCGTTCTTGGCAGGTCTGCTCTGTCTCGCCGCTCCAGCTATGCCGGTCGCCGCAGCCGACCCTGCTACCGACGACCAGAAGACGTTTTACGCCTTGGGCCTGCTGATCAGTCAGTCGCTCGGCCCCTTTGCCCTGACCGAATCCGAACTGGATTTCGTGCGGGCTGGTATGACGGACGGCGTTTTGAAGAAGACGCCGAAGGTCGAGCTCCAAACGTTCGGGCCGAAAGTCAATCAGCTTCAACAGGCCCGCACCGCGGCGCTGGCCGAGACGGAGAAGAAAACGGGAGCGGCGTTCGTGTCCAAGGCCGCCGCGGAATCCGGCGCGAAGAAAACGGAGTCCGGCGCCATCGTCACGACGATCAAGGAAGGGAAGGGAGCGACACCCACGGCCACCGACACGGTGAAGGTCCATTACCACGGCACACTGATCGATGGCACCGTGTTCGACAGCAGCGTGAAACGCGGCGAGCCTGCGACGTTTCCCTTGAATCAAGTGATCAAGTGTTGGACGGAAGGTGTGCAGCAGATCAAGGTCGGTGGAAAGAGCAAGCTGGTCTGCCCCTCGGCGATCGCCTACGGCGATCGCGGCTCACCCCCGACGATCAAGCCAGGCGCCACGCTCATTTTTGAAGTGGAGTTGATCGAGATCGTCAAGAAGTAGCGCGACCTGAAGAGACACGCTAAGCCGGCCCCTTCGCGGGCGCGTCGAACCATCGATCTTTCGGCACGACCTTGGGGGAATCCGGATCGCCCTCGTAGGCGGGGGTCATGATCTGGACGCCGTGCTCATTGAAGAGATCGAGAATGTTCTGGTGCAACGCCGTATAGAGTTCGGGCATCGCTTGCGGGTTGTCGCAGTACGCATTGAGTTCGTAGGTCACGGCAAAATCGCCGAGCCCTTTGTGCAACACAAAGGGCGGCGGCTCTTTGAGCAGGCCGGCCGTGCGCTCCGCCGCGATCCTGAGCATCGCTTCCACCTGCCTCCAGGCCACTTCGTAGCCGATCCCGACCGTGGTGTGCAGAATCAGCCCGCGGGACTTCGCCAGCGTGTTGTAGTTGACGACGTGACTGTTGAGAATCAGCGAGTTCGGCATGATGACTTCTTCGTTTTTGGGCGTCCGGATATGGGTGACCATCAACCGCATCTCCACGACATCTCCTTCGACATCATCGACTCTGATCCGATCCCCGAGCCTGTATGCCCGCCGGTAGGTCATCGTATAACCGGCGATCATGTTCGAGATAAAGGACGAGGAGCCGAGGGAGAAAATGACGCCCAGGAAGATCGAGATGCCTTTAAACGCTTCGGATTGAGATCCGGGGATGTAGGGATAGGCCACCACCAGCCCAAACGCGATGACCAAGAGGCGGACGATGCGGTAGGTCGGCATGGCCCACTCGCGCTCGAATCCCGACCAGGTCAGGGTGCCTTGATCAATCCCGGTAAAAAACAGCCGCACGGCCTTGAGCGCGTAGCGGATGACGGCGATTAGAATGGCAAGAAAGACCAGATTCGGCAAGGTGTCGAGCAGCGCCGACCCCATGGTGCGCAGAGGCTCCAAGACGACGGCGAAGAGATGTCTTGCCAGAGGCTTTGTCCAGGGGTAGAGGCCGAGAACGATCTCGAGATAGATGTAGCCGATCACGATCAGCGTCCCGATGCGAAGGGCGTCGAGCAGCCGGTGCAATGCGGTCCGCAGCCTGGTGGCCTGAACGATCTGGAACGACTGGGCTTCCAGCCCCTCGATGCGGGATTTGAACCGCCGGTCCGCGGTGGCGATGATCCAGCGGAACCCGCGCCGCAGGAATACCACCAAGAGGACCATGACGATCGTCGCAGCCCCGGCGTAGGCGGTATCGATCAGCAAGACGCGAGAGCTGCGCTCATGTCGATAAGAGACGACCGCTTCGGCAACTCTGGCGCGAATGCTCTCGGCCAGGATCTGACGGGACACACCTTCAAGTTTCGCATCACCGTCGAACACGCTCATCACGAATCGGTCGCCCGCTAGAATAGTGGAACGGTCTTCCGCTTCCTCGACATGAATCGCGTGGGGCTGAACCAACGGATCTGCCGCGATGGCAGACATACGAGCCATGATGTTCTGGGCACGGCGGTCCGCCGGGTAGGCCGTCACGCCGTGAACGCGAAAGAGGATTTCCCCGTCCAACGACACCGTCGCGATCGACTGGACCGGCCCGGCGTCAAGATCGAAGGAGGCGGGAGGGGAGGAACCAGCTGAAGAGACCGAATGCGCGGATATCGGAAAGCCCAGGAGCGCGAGGCACAGGAAGAATGGAACTTTGGGGATCATGAACGGTCGATCGGGCTACTTCTCGGGCGCCGGCCCGAGAGGCAGGTCCACCTCCCCTTTCTCGTCGAACGGCAGTTTGAAACTACTCGGAGAATCCACAAAGGCCGTGCCTTTCAAGCGATATCTGAATTTGCTCCCGGCGGCGCCGCCCAGATCCTGCACTTGTCGCAGAAAGCTGCCCAGGCCTGTGATGACTTCGACGTTCACCACTTCTGATCCAAAGCGAGGCACCTTCACATGATTTCCCGACATCCCGTTTCCGAATTCCTTGTCGTTCAACTCAATGTCGCAGCGCAGTCCATTGATTCCCAGTTCCTTATCATTCGGGTTCTGGATGCGAAGCTGGACGTCGAAGCGCTGCTCGAACAGGGAGAAATCCTTGGGCGCAATGTTGGCGATGCTGATTTTCGGCGGCTCAATGTCGGCGGGCACACTGGCGCAGGAGGTTGCCAACAAGACTATCCCCGGCAGAGTCCACCACACATGCGCGTTGTATGCTCTCATAACTGTTTGCCTTTCCCGTGCATTTGATGGGATCGCTATCTCATGACCGCCGCAAGCATGTTCTTCGCCTGCTCCCCTCCCGCTTTCCCGACATAGTCGGACAGCGTCTGGGAAAACTTTGGCACCATGTCCTGTCCCATTCCCAAACGCGAGAAAGCGGAAGTCAGGCCTGCCTGATCCTTGATCGGCCCGGTCACGGCGCCGAGATCTTTGGCCGCCTTCATATACGTGTCCGACCCGGGGATGTACTTGGTGAGTGAGCTGAAATCTGCGCCGTTGAGTTTCTCTTTCGCCAAACTCAATGTCGACCCGACTCCGCCCTTCGCCTGATCCGCCGTGACGTTCAATTGGCTTGTCAGGCTCTTGACCAGGACATCCGTCAAGCCCGTCGATTGCATTTCAGCGCATCCTGACAGCCCGAGGATCGCGCAGGCGAAGAGGCTCGTGACGATCATGAACCGATGCATATGTTGTCTCCTTTCATTCCGACAATTGAAAGTGTTCAATGTGACAGCTCCGATTTCATCTCCGACGCTCTGCCTCCGCAATCGGCTAGGCCGTCACCCTCGCCTTCGCAGGCGACGGTGGCGCCGGAGGAATGGGAAGGACATACGGATTCCTGGTCACTCCTTGTCTCCGTGGAAGTATTCGTAGAGCAGAATGTGTACTTCTCTGCCGATCAAGCCTGCACCGCCTGGTTCTACCCCTGTGCCGTTATACAGCGAGCGCATAAGTGGGCCTACTGTCAAATTTGACAGTGGGCTCGTGGGATGGTCACATGCAGGGGATATCTACCGCGGGGTCACAAAGGAGCGGGGGAATCGAGGGTGGACGCATGTATTGGCCGGAAGGGTCCTGCCCGCCTGGTATGCCGTTGAGCGGCGGGCCTCCCGGAAGTCCAGGCAAGCCCTGGCCGGCGGTGCCGAATGACTTGCCGACGCTCGAACTGATGGCGGTGCCGACACCAGGCGCCACAGGCGACGATGTGACGCCGGCCGCAGGCGCAGCAGCATTGGCGGCGTCGGTCTGCGTCGTGGCCTGTTGGGATAACGGAACGACACTCTGGGTGCCGTTCAACTGGGGCGAGGTGGTTTGTCCCATGCCAGGCACCGACATGGCTTCAAGGACCGCCGCCAGGAAGAGGATCAGCCTGATCGGACGCCATCGCATCATCGTCCCTCCCGCGAGAAGGTGGTCACCGGACCCATGGAGGGGCCGTCGTCGGCGGAGGCGTCATTCGCTCAAGCGTAGCAGGGGCCCGCTTGGATGGCTCCGCCGGAAGAGAAAAACCTTCCGGTTCGACGTCGCGCTTGAGCCGAACGACAAGCCCGCCCATCACATCCCATCGCTGAAAGTTCTTACGTGAAGAGCGGGGATGCTGGTTATGACAATCGACGCAAGATTGCACCAAGGCCAGGTCCGCCGATACGGCTTTGAACTGGTTCCCGTCGACAAAGCTCACGAACCGCCGATCCCGGTTTTTTTCCAGCTGGATCAGCGCGTCCGCCTCAGCGGAGGTCCTGGGACGGTTCGCGGGATTCAGCGGCGCCAGGCCGATGAGTCCGATCTCGAAGCTGTCCACCTGTTCCGAAGCGGCTTTCACAAATTGCGCGGGCAGAGGCAGGAAGTGGGCATCCTTCTGCCAGTCTTCCTGGGGCGACATTCCGCCTGCCCTGGTATGTTCGACGACCTGGAGCACATAGGCCGTGCGGAATGCCTTCACGACTTCGAGGATGTATCGCGCCGTCGTCTCGAAGGACGGCTCGGCGGTTGTCACAGTCCAGCCGAGCAACGTGAGCAGACCCGCCAGACTGAATGCTGCAACCAGCCGACCGTGACGCATGAACGCATCCTTGCAGGGTAAGGAAGGTGGAGCGAGCCGATTGTGAGGGGCAGCGTACCCGATCGAATCTTCATCCGTCAACGCAAGGCCAGTTCGTGTTTCCGCATATCGTTGGTCATAGCGAAAGCCTTGTCAGTATATTCCGCGTAATCTGCGCCACGGCAGGATCGTCCAGCTGTCGCGCCCATTCGGTGCAGCCGACGGTCAAGACCGTTCCCTCTCGCGTCCACAGACCGAGCACTGCGGCCCCTTGGCGCATGTCCCTTCCCCACGGGGCATATCCGTCGTTCCGGCCAAAGAGCGCTTTGGAATGCACCACGGCCTCGTATTCAGGCATTCGCCCCGGCGCCAATCCGAGGATCTGAAAATTTTCAGGGGTCCCATCCCTGTGGGTCGCAACCGGCGCGTCGTTCACCCAGTCTATGTCGCATCCATCGCACTCGTAACCGATGAGTCCCACCTCAGGACGCCGCTTCGGCTTCCGGCTGCCGGGCCAGACTCCGTCAAATACCCAATGGCCGGGCTGATAAATCTTGTAGGGAACCGGATCGGGATTCAAGGCCCCGTAACAGAAACTCACTCCGGTGAGGAGATTCTCCGGTCGATTGGCCCCATGACGGTGACTCCACAAAGCTGTCCCATCCATGGGACCTGTCAACTCCAGCCGAGATTCTGGCACATTCAACCGGACATGCCGATAGCACACGTTTCCGCTGAGAAACGCGGCATTCCCACCGCGAAGAATGAATTGATCAACCGTGTCTCTCATCCCTTGAGACCAATACTCGTCATGCCCCACGCTGAGGATCAAGCTGTAAGATGACAAGAGAGCAGGATGCCGCTCAAGATCCTCGCTTGTCGCATAGTCTAGCGCAAACCCTTCCCGTTCGGCCCATTGGACAAACGGCCATTCCCACTTATCCCACCCAGCATACCGCTGGTGGCGGCTCGGAGCGTCACCGCTATGGCAGTCGTAGGGTGAGAGAAATCCGGAAGGCAAGGGCCGATCGAAGGAGGCCAGTTCCGCTTGCTCGTAGAAGCTACCACGAGTCGACGGGGTATCGGACCCTTGCGCCGCGCCATAGTTGTTGTACGCGAAATAGGTATTGGTCGTCAGGCACAGAAGAATCCGAGATGTCCAGCCCGGATTCGGGGGCCGAACCACGAAAAACGCCTCTCCAGGACGCCCATGACCTCCGGACGACCCGCTCATCGCGACGCGATAAAATCCCGTCGACCACGAGCTCGGAATCTCGAACGAGAGGCTCCCCCCCTCTCCGCCCTCCCACCGGCAGCCGTGCTCAGAGGCATCAACCGGTATGGCCATCGGAGACACCCATACAGGGGCGGACCATACCCGTTCAGTTTTCGCTCCAAGGCGTTCTATCGTGACGGTGGCTCGAGTGCGGCTCGGCGACGACAGAAAGAGCGTGACCAGTTCGCCGGGGGCGTAGCTTCTCCGGTTCGCATATCCCTCAACCGGCAACCGCCCCCCATCCATCCAGGAACTCGAAAGACAGGTGGTTCCTTGAGCAGAGAGAATGGCGCTGGCTCGGATGTTCGAAGGGCGCGACAGAGACAGACCAGCCAAAGTTATAACCGACGAAAGAAAGCGACGTCGGCTCCATTCCATTGAGTTCATGGCAGCCCACCCTCTGTCATCGTACGACCGGCGCGGCGGTCGTCCTCACATGTTCCGGACGGAATCCGAGTCCGATCAGTCGGGCCGGGATGCGACGGAAGAATGGCACCAGAGCCAGAAGTTTGATCAACAACGGAGGAGACAGTCGATCAGAGGCGCTCAGGACTTGCTTGATGACGCGGTTCTGGATCAGCAGCTGCGCCTGCTGGGTCATCTTGGTCGGCCATTCGCGGCGAATTTGAACCGCACGCAGGTCTTCGAGCGTCAGCCGATCCTCATTCAATGGTGCCGCCAGCCGATTCGCGGCGGCCACGGCATCCTGAATCGCCAGATTGATCCCGACCCCGCCGACCGGGGACATGGCATGCGCTGCGTCACCGATACAGAGCACACCCGGTCGCCACCACTCCCGCAGCCGATCCACCTGCACGGTGAGCAGCTTCACCGGCTCCCATGATTCGAGCTCGTGGACACGATCCGCCGCAAAGAGGGCCAACTGCGCCACACTGTCCCGAAAAGACTGGAGGCCTTTCGCTTGCAGCTGGTCCAACGAGCCTTTGGCGATGACGAATCCGCACTGCCAGTAATCCCCTCGGTTCAACATGATGAAGATGCGTCCGGTGTCGAACCGGCCCATCGGATCAGCTGGATCATTCGGTTTCCGTGAGAGCCGAAACCAGAGGACATCTATAGGAGCGCCGAATTCCTCAACCGCCAGTCCCGCTCTGGCGCGCACGGTCGAATGCCGCCCATCGGCTCCCACCACAAGATCAGCGCGGACCTCCAAAGCGCCATCCGTCGTCTTCGCCCTGAGCCCGATGATGCGGCCCCCCTCCTCGAGGAGATCCGTTGCTTCCGCGTTCATCCTGACGTGAAAAACCGGGTACCGCCGTCCCTCCTCGGACAGAAAGTTCAGGAAATCCCACTGCGGCATGAAGGCGACAAACCGGCACCGGGTCGGCAGGGTAGAAAAATCCGCCACCGTGAACTCAAGATCGCCGAACCGGCCTTTCAGTCTCGCCACCGGCTGATGCGGCAGCCGAAGAAACCGTTCCAGCAACCCGAGTTCATCCATGATCTCGAGCGTGGAGGGATGGAGGGTATCGCCGCGAAAGTCACGGAGAAAATCGACATGCTTTTCCAGCACCACGACCGAGACACCAGCCCGCGCGAGCAAGAACCCCAGCATCATCCCGGCCGGGCCACCCCCCGCAATACAGCATTTGACTGCTATTGTTTCAACTCCCATGGCGCCTTTGATCAACCATCACGGACCGATTCAACCGATGCTATCTTTCCGATCGATTTGCGCGGCGTTCGCCGACACCCTGATGCATGGCGGCGACATCGAGTTCCTGCTCCAGGTGATGCAGGACATCGTCGCTGATCGTGCCGTCGTTTCGAAGGCCGATCAGGGCCAGCCGTTCGGCCATCAGCGTTTCGTGCTGGAGACGCCGGAACGCATCAGTCGATTCGACCGGAGACCTGTCATTCCTCGCACCCGAGCCGGCATAGCGTTCCAATCGTCGGCTGTACCGGAGCCGCAATTGTTCGACCTGGTCCCTCGCCGCCCAGTCTTCTCCGATCAGCTGATCCAGGCGGCTCAGCGCCGCCGTCGCCGCATGCTCACGCGCCAGCTTCTCTTCTTGCTCCAGCCCCTGATCATCCTCCAGACGGAGCAGGCGAATGAGCGGCGTGAGTGAGAGTCCCTGCAGCACTAACGTCGCAAGGATCACTGCAAAGCTGACAAGAATGATCTCCGTGCGGAACGGAAACGGCGCGCCGGAGACCGTCGTCACGGGAAGGGCCAAGGCCGCGGCGAGCGTCACGATCCCGCGCATACCCGTCCAGGACACGAGAAAAATATTCGGCCAAGGGGGCATTGGATCGCGTTTTGTCAGGGCAGCGCTCAGCCATCGAGGTATCAGGGCAGCTAATGGCACCCACAGGAGGCGCACGGCAATGGCTGTCAGGCTGACCGCCGCCCCCGCAAGCAGGACCGGTCTGAACTGTCCCGATGGCAAGGCCTCGCGCAAGGCGCCCAACTGCAACCCGATCAAAATGAAGATGACGCCGTTCAGCACAAATATCAGTAGATTCCACACGGCACGCGCTTGAAGACGAGCCGATGGTGACACCGCGCCGCTGAAATGTTGTCGCAAATGTATTCCGCCTGCGACACAAGCCAGGACGGCGGAGGCATGCGCGGATTCTCCCAAAACCCAGGCGATGTAGGGAGCCAGCAAGGTGATGGCAATTTGGGTGAACGAATCCTCGGTCGCGCAGAGAGCCCATCGCGTGAGCAGCGCGACCCCGATTCCGATCGCCACCCCCGCCAGCGCGGCAAAGAAGAAGCCGAGAACGGCCTCTCCTATCAGAAACGACCCGCTCACGACCGCGCCGACGGCCGCGCGATATAGAACCAGGGCAGTCGCGTCGTTCACAAGACTTTCGCCTTCGAGGATCGTTACGACCCGGCGCGGTATGCGGAGCCGCTTTCCAATCGCAGTGGCGGACACGGCATCCGGCGGAGAGACGATGGCGCCCAGCGCGATGGCTTCGGCCCATCCGATGCCCGGCATCAAGACACGGGCGACGACCGCGATCGACGCCGTAGTCACCAATACCAGGCCCACAGCCAGTAACGAGATCGGGCGCAGGTTCTGACGAAATTCCCGCAGCGACGTAAAATAGGCGGCGGCCCACAGAATCGGCGGCAAAAACACCAAGAAGACGAGGTCAGGGTGAAGTGTGACGGTCGGCAGACCAGGCACGATGCCTAAGATCAGCCCGCCGATCACGAGCAGAATCGGATAGGGGATCAGGATCTTGTGGGCAATCGTCGTCAAGGCCAGCACGACGGTAAGCAGGAGAATGACAATCTCAAGCTGATGCAGGCTCTCCATGCTTCATCCCTTGCGAGAGAGGCGACTACCTCTGACCGGCCGGGAACCCTATTTCTCTCCCCGCCGCAGGAAGCAATCCATGGTGTGGTCATTCACCATTCCGACAGCCTGCATATAGGCATACATGATTGTGCCTCCCACGAAGCGAAAGCCGCGCTTCTTGAGGTCCTTCGACAAGGCCTCGCTCTCGGCGGTCGTCGCGGGGACCTGGTGAACGGATGTCCAGCGGTTATTCTTGGGTTCTCCACCGACAAATCGCCAGACGTAGGCGTCGAAGGACCCGAACTCTCGCTGCACCGCCAGAAAGGCTCGGGCGTTTGTGACGGCTGCATCGATTTTCAGCCGGTTACGGATGATGCCCGAGTCCTTCAGCAGCGCCGCCTTCCTTCGCGCATCGAAACGCGCAACCTTCATGGGATCGAACCGCGCGAACGCCCGACGGTAGCCGTCACGGCGAAGGAGGATGGTCTCCCATGTCAGCCCCGCCTGCGCACCTTCGAGCTGCAACATCTCGAAGTGTTGCCGGTCGTCATGCACCGGCTTGCCCCATTCCTGATCGTGGTAGCGAATGAGATGCGGTCTATCCCCCACCCAGCTGCAGCGGATCACCTGTGCCATCGACGGTCCTAGCAGGCTGTTGAAAAAGTCCGCCAGCTTCGTTCTCGCGTCGCTCAGAGGCTCAACGTACGGAACAGAGTACGATTCGCCTCTTCGCTCGCTGCGGCCTTGCTGGACGGCCTTTTTGAACAGCCTGCGGGCTATCCCGAAATCATCTCCGATCTACTACGGCCCTGCTTTGCGACAGTTACCAAGTAGTTTGTCAACGTCCTGCTAATCGACAATCTCGACCTTCTTGCCCATGGTCTTTGCGCGGGTGAGACAATCCGCGTCGGCAACCGAGCAGCGGAGCGTGTCGAGCTCCGCTTCGTCGACGATCTCGACTTTCTTGCCCTGTGCCTTGGCTTGCTTGAGGCATCCCGTGTCCGTCGCCACGCACTTGACGGAGTCGGTTGCCGGCGGGGCATTCACCACGGTGACCTGCTTCCCCTCCTCCTTGGCTCTCTTGAGACATTCCTGATCAGTCGCCACGCATTGGACCGTTTCTTCGGTTTTATTGATGCCCTTGTCGATCGATTGATCGATGCGCTGATTCACGCGGTCCCGCGCTTTGCGTTCCGCGCTCCCCTTGGCCTTGTCGAAGAGGCCTTCAAACAGTCCCTCGGCCCGCGCGGCCGACGCGCCGCAGAGGAGTGCGCACAGCATGGTGATTCCGAGAAGACGGTTTGCCATCATCCATCCTCCTTGTGCTCTCGGCGTGATGAAGGAATATCGCGTGACGGCATCCACTGTAGCACAGCGGTGGATACTGAAGCAGGCCTATTCTGAGCTCCGGATCAGTCGCCTAGAATTGTACGTAGTGATAGGGACCGAACGTGCGGCGGCAGCCGACCAGATGATAGTCGCCCACCGACGGGACATGCACCTGTTTGACCCAGCGGACGTCGAAGACGAGAAGGGTTTTACGGCCGAGGCTCTGGGAGGTGTGAACTTCCAACATCTTGGTCGGTACTGGCGCATGGTCCATGAGAAGGAGAACGCCCTCTTGGCTATGATCGAGCGCGACCGCTTCTCCTACTTGAATCGCGGAGGCTTTTTCTCCTGGGGATTCGCTGGCCTCGTAGGAGCACGTCTGCCACTGTTCAATGCGGGGCTCCCGACGGCGTTCCCCCTCATCCTTTGGGGCAGCGCTCACTCGAACGGAGCTGTGCCGCAGACCAGGCTGGCGTACCGCCTGCTCGATGCGCGCCCGGTGCTCTTCAAAGAAATGCGCGACCAATGGGACTCCATCCTCTCTTTGACCGCGCATTATGCCCCAATCATTCGGGCCGCGCAACTCTCGTGAACCGCTGGTCCGACAACCAGATCTGCCGACCTTCTGATCCTACTGTTACCGAACTATCCTTCCCGGCAGGTTGCCATTGCGCATCGCTCGAAATATGATAATACGTACGGCTATGGGGCCTCTGAACATCTGCACGTCGGAGGGAAACGACTACCAAGGAGGACGCGATGTATCGACATACTCATGTGACCCTGGCATGTGTCATCGTTCTGTCGCTCAGCGGCTGCAGCTACCTGTTCTATCCTCACGCGAAGGACTTCGCGGAGAAAGCCAAAGGCGCCGACCAGGTCCAGACATTGATCAATTTGACGAATATGATGGAAGCGAGCGCAACGGCCGCGAGAACCGGAAAAGGATACGATCAGCCGTTGAACGATCTGCACAATCAGTTTCATGCCTTCAATGACAATCTCTGCTGCGTCGACAAACACACGCGGGAACAGCCGGCCCATGCACTCGCCGTGACGCACAATAAAGAGCTGTGGGCAATCTTCAAACGCACATGGAAGTTCAAAGATGATCAGCCGCAGCGCGAGCAGCACCTTGATCTCTTTGCCGCCGAGGTCAAAGAGTTGCGCGAGACACTTCAGACGTTGAAGTGACGGCAACACCGCACTGGTCGCCGGTCGTTCGCCGATAGGGAATGCTCCATGGCTCGGAATGACGACGGCTTCAGGGATTTCGTTCTGGATCAACTTCGCGATCTACGCGGCGTGACCTGCCGCGCAATGTTCGGCGGGTATGGCCTCTCGCACCGGAAGAAATTCTTCGGCATCATTCACGAGAGCCGCCTGTATTTCAAGGTCGGGACCGACACGATCGAGGACTATACGGCGCTGGGGATGAAACCGTTTCGTGTGTCCTCCAAACTGACGCTCAGGACCTACTATGAAGTCCCGCCCGACGTGCTCGAAGATTCCGAGGCGATCATTCAATGGGCCAAGCGCTCGGCAGGAGTGAGCAGCCGTGTTACTCTGAAGAAGCGGGGGGTTCCCAGGGGATTCGTCCTGGCCTTCTGCGTGTTGCTGCCGCTGGTCGTCCGAACCGCCTGGGGGACGGACAATGCCAATCTGCCGCTACTCTGGCGCGATGTATCTCCTCAGACGGCGCAGGGGCAGCCCCTGCCGGCAAAAAAGCCGTGGGTCATCCGTGAGCGGGAGATTGCATTTGATCCCCAACTCTTGGCCCTCTTGAAAAACGCCGCAGCGAGACCTCATCCTCCCATCGCGATCGATCTGTTCCAGGGCCGTATGTATGAACTGGATGTCACCTCCACAGTCTCGCGTCTCAGCGACCTGTCGAGCGTCCGCGGCACCTTGAAGAACACCACGAAGACGACGTGGGCCCTGGTCATCAGCGGGAGTGTGGTAAACGGTTCCCTTCAGGTGGGGGAACGGCTCTACAAAGTCGAGCATGTGTTCAACGGCCGCCACCGTCTGCTCGAAGTCGATCCCGTGAAGATGCCGGCTGAGTAGCTTTAGACTGAGCCGCCGATCAGTTGGCAACCAATCCTGTGCTTGTGCGAAACTAGCGAATGACCTCTTCTTGCGTCCTCTGGACCATCGGTCATTCGACGAGACCGATCGACGCATTCATTGACGCCTTGCGCGCCCGAGAGGTTGAACTATTGATCGACGTACGAACAATCCCCCGCTCTCACCACAATCCACAGTTCAATACCGAAGTCTTGGCCGGGAGCCTGAAGAACGCTGGGCTGACCTACATGCACATGCCCTCCCTCGGAGGGTTACGAAGACCCAGGAAGGATTCGATCAATGGGGGGTGGCGAAACACCAGCTTTCGCGGCTACGCCGACTACATGCAGACCGACGGGTTTGGGAAAGCGTTAGAGGAAATAATGGCCGCCGGCAAGAAGTTACGTACTGCCGCCATGTGCGCTGAAATGGTTCCTTGGCGTTGTCATCGATCTTTGATTGCCGATGCGCTGGTGTCACGCAATTGGTCGGTCTTCCACATCATGTCGCCAGACGAAGCTCCCCCGCACCGATTGTCCTCGTTTGCCAAGATCGAAGGCTCTGTACTTACCTATCCGAAGCCTGTGGACTCCACCGGATATCCCCAGCTCTTCTAGATCAATGTTGGAGGCGCGGCTCGCTGACCTGATCGTGCTTCTTCATGTGGCATTCGTTCTGTTTGTACTCTTCGGAGGATTCCTGAGCGTGAAATGGCCCCGTGCCATGTGGCTTCACGTGCCCGCGGCAGTCTGGGGCGCTGTGGTGGAGTTCACCGGCTCAACATGCCCGCTGACTCCGCTCGAAAACCGGCTGCGCGAACAATCAGGGCAATCTCTCTACCGCTCAGACTTCATCGCCCACTACATCCTGCCCATCCTTTACCCTGATGATCTGACTCGCGAACTTCAAACGGCGCTCGGAACCGTAGTGCTGTTGCTGAATGCGGCGCTGTATGGATGGCTGTGGCATCTCTCTCACCGGCGGCCATAAGCTCTACGAGTTCAGGAGGATGATTGGATGCATCCTCGCCTTGATTTTCTTCTGAGGTTCGCTTCCCTGTTCCCGTACTGTGCCGCCGGAGCTTCTTCACTCCCCGCGCAAGATGAATCCGATGCCAAGCGCGCCCCGTAGCTGATAGCAGAGCGGGGGCAGAAAGCGCACAACTTACTATCACACACTTTGCACAGGGGGGAATCATGAAGATGACAATCGTATTCCAATTGATCCTCGGCGGGTTGCTGCTGAACCTAGCCGGATGCAACACCATGGAGTCGTCCGGGAACAAGATGTCGGGAGAAAAACCCGCCGGCACGGCGACAGCGGCGACACAGTCAGGCCCCGACGGCACGCTGGCGCTGCCGGCAGACTACAAGTCCTGGCCTAAGTTCTTGACGGATATCAAGAAGGAGGAGGCCAAGCAAGTGAGGGACATCTACATCAATCCCGCCGGTGCGAGAACATCCGCCGGGCAATCCTTCCCGAACGGCACGCTCATGGTCATGGAGATCTACAAAGCCAAAATGGATGGAGACAAACTCGCGGTCGGCGCGGACGGGAAGCTCGTCAAGGGCGACCTGGCCAAAGTATTCGTGATGGGCAAGGAGCAAGGATGGGGCAACCACGTTCCCGAGAGCCTGAAAAATGGCGATTGGGCCTACGCGGCCTATGACGCCTCGAGCAAGCCTTTGATGGAAGATTTCACCAAGTGTCGGGCCTGTCATATGCCCTTGGCGCAGAAGGATTTCGTCCATCGGTACGACGAATACTTCCAGAGTCGGGGGCGGATGTAGTTTTGACTCCGCTGCAGGGGCGGCTCACGCAGCTGCCCCCGCCACTCTCCTTCATTTTCTTTCCGTAAGAACATCACGGCTGTGTCGACACACATCAGGCCTTGGCTAACCCGGCGACTATCGAGAACATCATCATGATGTTGACCTTCTCCCGTGTCTCTTGATACATGGATGAGTCTTCATTATTGCCACGACCGCGAGGAGGCTATGCCGATAGAAGACATCCCCGGGAAAGTCAGTGATCGGTACGCCAGAGCGGCCGCCACGGGCGAGCAGATGTGCTGCCCGACAAGCTACAACGTGAGCGAACTGCTCAGTTTCATCCCGGAAGAGGTGGTCAAGATTTCCTATGGCTGCGGGACGCCAGCCGGGTTGAACACCGTCAGCCCGGGTGAGACCGTCCTGGATATCGGCTCAGGAGGGGGTATTGACTGCTTTGAAGCCTCCCGGCTGGTCGGTCCTTCGGGACATGTCATCGGAATCGATATGACCGACACCATGCTGGAGATCGCCCGGACAAACGCCCCGATCGTCGCGGCCAACCTCGGCTACCCAACGTCTAACGTGGAGTTTCGAAAGGGCATGGCGGATGCGATACCACTGAGCGATGGCGTCATCGACCTCATCATTTCCAATTGCGTGATCAATCTCGCCCCGGACAAGCGCAGGGTGTTCCAAGAAATGTTTCGCGTAGCCAAACCGGGGGGGCGCTTTACGATTTCGGATATCGTGTCGGATCAACCGGTGCCGCAGTACTTGGTTCATAATGTCGAAAAGTGGGGCGACTGCCTCTCAGGCGCGTTGACGCTCACGGCCTACTTCGCGGGACTTGCGGAGGCAGGGTTCTCCGCTATTCACCTGAGTAAATTTTCTCCTTGGCAGGCGATTGACGGTGTTCACTTCTTTTCGGTGACGTTAACCGGTTACAAATTGCCCGTGGTCGATAGCATTCCGGCCGTTCGCTACGCGACGCTTCGCGGGCCGTTCAGCCGGGCAATCGACGAGCACGGGATGGAGTACCGACGCGGCATTCCTCAACCGATCGGGCCCGAAACGGTCTCACTGCTCTCTCAGCCTCCTCTTGCTCCCTATTTTGTGTTGTCATTCGAGCCGCTCTGGCTTGATCGTGGAGACCCTCGCTGGGCCACGATCTTGCCGGCCCAAGCTCCCTGTGTGTGGCGCGGACATTTTGCCCTGCTCGCCGGGCCGTTTCGCGAAGTTGCCGATGACGATCACCACGTCTATCGGCGTGGTGAACCGATGGAGATCTGCTCAAAGACATTGACTGTTCTTGAAACAGCCGGCTATGCCGAGAACTTCGCAGTCATCAACCGCGCCGGCCCGGCTATGCGCGGAGAAGCTGTGACCTGTTCTCCCGATGGAGGCTGCTGCTGATGATATTTCTCGGTCCCGACCTTGCCTGGCTGCGCCCGTTAGGTCACTACCCATGGCGCTGACCTTGATAGGCCGGAACAGTCCTCTCTCCTCCTCCAGTGAGCAACTGAAGTTGCTCGCTGAAGCGCAGAGCTGTCTTCCCTTTGAGGAGCGACTCGAACGTGCCGGCCTCTTCCCGCTCTACGCCAACGGCATCACGGTTTTTCAATTGAACGTAGGAAAATTGTGCAACCAAACCTGCCGGCATTGCCACGTTGATGCGGGACCGGACCGGACAGAGAGCATGTCCCGCGAAACCGCCGAACTTTGCATTCAAGCCTTGGCGATGACCGATATCCCTACGGTGGACATCACCGGGGGCGCCCCGGAGCTGAATGAGAATTTTCGCTGGCTGGTCGAACAAAGCCGCGCACAGGGACGGCATGTCATGGATCGATGCAATTTGTCCGTCCTTCTTCTGCCGTCGCAAGCGGACTTGGCGAATTTTCTTGCCAGACATCGGGTCGAGATTGTGGCGTCGCTTCCCTATTATCGGGCCGGGCAGACCGACGCACAGCGGGGAGGCGGAATCTTCGAGAAATCCATCGGAGCACTCCGATTGCTGAACAGCCTCGGATATGGGCGGCCGGACAGCGGACTCATCTTGAATCTGGTCTGCAATCCCGTCGGCGCGTTCCTGCCGCCTAAGCAAGCGGCGATCGAAAGCCAGTTTCGGCGGGAACTCAGGAGCCGCCACGGGGTCGAGTTCAACCATCTCTACACCATTACCAATATGCCGATCAGCCGGTTCCTGGAGTTTCTCGTGGAGAGCGGCAACTATGACGGATACATGGAACGGCTGGCGAACGCCTTCAATCCCGTCGCTGCAACCAACGTCATGTGCCGGTACACGCTATCGGTCGGATGGGATGGAACGCTGTACGATTGTGATTTCAATCAAATGCTGGATCTGCCTGTGGGCCACGGTGCCCCGTCTCATATCCGAGACTTTGATCCGGCGCGGTTCCACCGTCGCCAGATCGTGACACGCAATCATTGTTACGGTTGCACGGCCGGATCCGGCTCGTCCTGCGGCGGGGCGATCAACGAGTGAGGGTCGCCCACGGTATCTTGCTCCGGCTATAGCAGTCTGCTAAGGTGTCTCCCGCACGTTGCGATCACAGTGAGCTTCGGCTGAATACTCCGCATGGTTTGGGACCCCAAAGATCCTTGGAGCAAGAAAAGCGACCCGCTTGAGGATGCCCTCAGGCAGGCGCAATCGCAGTTCAAGAATTTCCTCCCCTCAAGCGGGTTTCGAAACATTCTCCTTGCAGGCGTCCTGATCTTCCTGGTCTGGCAAAGCGCCTTCATTGTCTCGCCGGACGAAGAGGGCGTTGTGAAACGATTCGGCATCCCCGTCCGGACACTGGGGCCGGGACCTCACCTGAAGATTCCCGTCGTCGAAACGGTGCTCCAGCCGAAGGTCGCCAAGCTACACCGCGTCGAAATCGGCTTTCGCACCGATCGGCAAGCGCGGCAGCAGATGATCCCCCAGGAAGCGTTGATGCTGACGGGTGACATGAATATTCTCGCCATCGAGTTTATCGTGCAATACAAGATCAAGGAATCCGCCAATTACCTCTTCAGCGTCGCCGACATCCACGACACGATCGGCAAGGCTGCCGAAGCCTCGATGCGGGAGGTCATCGGCAAGAGCAAAATCGATGAAGCGTTGACGACGGGCAAAGCTCAGATCCAGCAGGATACCCAGGATCTGCTTCAAAGAATTCTGGATCAGTACCAGGCCGGTGTCCAGATTGCCGCGGTGCAATTGCAAGACGTCGATCCCCCAGAAGCGGTCGCGGCGGCGTTTAAGGACGTGACCAACGCCAAGGAGGATCGGGAGAAGCTCATCAACCAAGCGATCGGCTATCGGAACGACATTCTACCGAAAGCCAAGGGCGAAGCTGCGCAAATGGTCAATCAGGCCAAGGGGTATGCGCAGGCTCGCTTGAATCGAGCCCAGGGTGAGGCCAACCGCTTTCTCGCCACGTTGAAAGAATACAATCAAGCCAAAGATACGATCAGCAAACGCATCTACATCGAAACAATGGAAGAAATTCTTCCCAAAATGGAAAAAATCATCATCGACGGCAAAGCCGGCGAGCGGATGCTCCCCTACTTGCCGCTCGATCGCCCATCCAAGAAAGCCCCTTCGTCGGCGGAAGGAGGCAGACCATGACCAAACAGGGCCTCACCATCGCGCTGCTCGCGGTGTTGCTCCTATTGTTTGTCTTAGGCGCCTCGCCGTTGTTTGTCGTCGATGTGACTCAGACTGCGATCGTCGTGCAATTAGGCAAGCCGGTACGCACCGTCACGGACCCCGGCCTATACGTGAAGGTGCCCTTCGCGCAAGAAGTCACCTACTTCGACAAGCGGCTCCTGGACTATGATTCCGACGCTCAGGATGTCATCACGCAGGACAAGAAAACTCTGCTGCTGGACAATTTCGCCAAATGGCTCATCATCGATCCGCTGAAGGTCTATCAGAATTTTCAGAGCCAGCGAGGGGCGTTGCAACGACTCCATGACATTATCTACTCGGAACTTCGAGTCGAACTTGGCCGTCATGACCTCTCGGAGATCGTTTCGACCACCCGGGCGGAACTCATGAAAGTTGTGACGCAGCGCGCGAATGAAAAAGCGTCGGCCTACGGAATAGCGATTCAGGATGTGCGTATCAAGCGCGCAGATCTTCCTCAAGAGAATGAGAAGACGGTGTTTCAACGCATGCAGGCGGAACGGGAGCAGCAGGCGAAGCAGTACCGCGCGGAAGGGGCGGAAGAAGCTCAGAAGATTCGGTCAGAAGCCGAGAAAGACAAGGAAATTCTGCTCGCTCAAGCTTACAAGGAGTCTGAGGAGGTTCGCGGCGCAGGAGACGCCAAGGCGTTTCGGACGTACGCCGATGCGTACCGGCAAGATCCCAAATTCTTCGACTTCACACGATCGATGGAAGCGTACAAGAAATCGTTCGACGAGAAGTCCATGGTAATCATGAGCCCTGACTCAGAGTTCTTCCATTACCTCAAACAGCGGTAACGGTTCCTACGACAACCCGACGATATCTCCGGTCCGACCATCGATATCGATCCGTTCACCCGCCGGCTTCTTCGGCAATCCGGGCATGAGCTGAATCCCCGAACAGACGGCGGTGAGAAACCCCGCTCCGGCGAGAAGCCGGACCTCCTTGACCGGCAACGTAAAACCGGTCGGACGCCCCTTCGCCGCTGGGTCGTGTGACAAGGAAAGCGGCGTCTTGGCCATGCAGATGGGAAGCTGACCATATCCTAACTGCTGGGCGACATCAAGTTGTTGCTCCGCTGCGCCATCATAGGAAACAGCTCCTGCGCCGTACATCCTGGCTGCGATTGTCTCGATCTTTTTCTTGATCGGCCAGGCCAAGTCGTATAAGTGGGAGAAGGAAGAATTTTGCGAAGCCGCATGCAGCACCGCGCGGGCCAAGTCTTCCGAACCCTTGCCTCCGTCCGCCCAGTGAGTTGAGACAGCCGCCTCGGCTGCTCCAACCTTCTTCGCCTGATCCCGAACCCATTCAAGCTCCCGAGCAGAATCACCCTTGAACGCATTGACGGCCACAACGACGGGAACGCCGTGGGCCTTCACATTCGCGATGTGCTGCTCCAAGTTGGCAAATCCTTTCTCGAGAGCGTCCTGGTTGAGCTCCGTCAGAGTGGACGGAAGAGGCATCCCCGCCTTGACGGGGCCTCCTCCACCATGAAGCTTGAGCGCGCGCAACGTGGCCACGACAACCGCCGCCGCAGGCTTCAATCCGGAGACACGGCATTTGATGTTGAAAAACTTCTCTGCGCCAAGATCGCTTCCAAAGCCGGCTTCAGTCACCACATAATCGGCGCAACGGATGGCTATCGCATCAGCAAGGATGGAACAGTTTCCGTGAGCGATGTTTCCGAACGGACCCGTATGGACAAATGCCGGGGACCCTTCCAATGTTTGGACCACATTCGGTAACAGCGCTTCCTTAAGAAGGACCGCCATGGACCCGACACAGTTCAGGTCTTTGGCACGGATCGGCCTTCCAGTTGTCGTCAATCCGACAATTATCTGACCGAGCCGATACCGAAGGTCGGTCTGGCCGGATGCCAGCGCCAAGATAGCCATGACTTCGGAAGCTTCAGAAATGACAAACTGACTTCTTCGATTACCCGTCCCTTCTCCAAGCGCCACCTCCCTCAGAGCCCGATCACTGATACCCACTGTGCGGGGCCAGGAGATTCTTGCAGGATCAAGTTCGAGTGGATTCCCGTGAAATACATGATTGTCGACGAAAGCCGACAAGAGATTGTGTGCGGTCGAGACGGCGTGCGCATCGCCGGTGAGATGGAGGTTGATTTCCTCCATCGGGATCACCTGCGCGTGACCTCCCCCTGTTCCGCCACCTTTCACACCGAATACAGGGCCCAATGAAGGCTGCCGGAGGGTGACAACTGCCCGATGGCCGAGGCGGCATAACCCCATGGATAATCCGATAGACGTTGTGGTCTTTCCCTCTCCTAGAGGAGTCGGATTGATCGCTGTAACAAGAACGTACCGGCCCTGGGGTTTGCTCTTGAGCCTTTCCAATGCGGCTAAGGACACTTTCCCTTTATGTCTCCCGTAGGGATAGACCTCGTCAGGAGAAAGACCGAGTTGTTTGCTGATCTCTTGGATCGGTAGAGGCTTGACCGACCTAGCGATATCAAGATCTGTCATACGATTGATCGGAAACGGCCATTACCAGGCAGCGGGGGAGTATAGCACAGGCACGTTTTCCCAAAGCGGTGCGTCCACAAAAAACGAGCGCGCTACGAACGATGAGACAATTCGCAGCGCGCTCTTTGTGAAAAACAGCAGCCTATACTAGTCGAGAATATACTTCGTCGGGTCGAAAGTCTGACCGTTTACTTTCACCATGTAATGGAGATGAGGGCCTGTGGCTAACCCGGTGCTACCAATCAAGCCCACGACATCACCCCTCCTCACGCGTTGACCTTCCTTGACGAGAGCCTTGGCGAGGTGGCCATAGAGGGTCTCAATGCCGAATCCATGGTCCAGCTTTACAATGTTGCCCAGTTTGGGATCAAAACCAACCGTCGTCACGCGACCTTGCGCCGGAGCCTGGACCGGCGCGTTGGCAGCAGCGCCGATATCCAGTCCGTCGTGCCAAGCCGGCTTTTCTGTGAAAGGAGAGACCCTGGGTCCGAACCCTGAGGTTACCCATCCCTTGACCGGCCAAATTGAAGGAGTCGCCGCCCAGCGGGAAGATTTCTGTTCCGCAGCCAAGGAGAGTTCGTGAAGGGTCTGTTCCTGCACATTGGCTTCCCGAGAGAGCCATTCGATCCCTTGTTTCACCGTTGCAATGAGTTCCTGTTCATCAAACTCTGAGGAGAGAGAGGAGTTCTTGCTTTGGTCAACCGTGCCATCGGCTCGAGCGCCCTCGGCTGCATTCGGAGATTGGCTTTGGCTGTCGCCTCTGGAGGCTCCAGAGGGAGGGATCAAATTCCCTTCAGGGATCGGCCCATCCTCACCGCCTCGACCATTGACGAGATCTCCCGTCTTAGGAGTCTCTATACCGAGCATGACTCGAAGCCGTTGGTTGACTTCCTTCATGCTCGTGAGTCGCTTCTTCAAATCGTCGATGGCAGTGGAAAAGGCGACTGTCTGTTGGCGAGCACTCATGGCCTCGGACCGGAATGCGGACAGTTCCCATACCTCTCCAGTCCTTATCACATAATGGGAGAGGACCAGCAGGTCGGCAATGATGAATATCCCACAGACTATCAATAGCTTACGAACAAACTTCCGCGGAAAACTAAAGCGTAGCGGTTTTGCCGTTGACCCGCGGAAGATCACGACCGTGTAGGCATCGCTATTTTCCGTTCCTGTCACTTGTCCCATAATCTTCACCCCTAAATTTGGGGGCGACCTCCGCGCCTATGACTGTCTTGCGAGTGTACCTAGATAGGCTGCTTCGGTCAACCCCTCACTTCTGGTGGTGATACTGGAACACCTGTCCACAACTAATCGACTACTTCACCTGAAAGCCACCCAAGATATGGGGCGTATCCACGATTGACTGGTATGGAAAGGATCTCAGGGACTCTGTAAGGATGCATCGCCTTAATGGCCCTCTCTAACGCGGAATAACGCCTACCGGTCGTCTTCAGCATGACCAGAAATTCACGGCTCTTTTCCATTCTACCTTCCCACTTATAGAACGACCGAACGTTCGCCAGAATGGTGGCGCAACCCACAAGATTCTTGCGTACCAACGCCTCGCTGATTCTCACTGCCACAGGGCGACTCGGGACTGTTGTGAGCACAATCACGACCCCTTTCGACGTCTTTCCCATAAGGACAGGAACCATACAAGAGCCAGGATCCTTGAGGCAAGGGTCCCGCTTCCCTGCTCTTAAGGCTTAAGCAATTTCTGGGCCTACTACGTAAAGGATGACTCATTAGCGTAATTAATTCAGCTACTTACAAGTATCGATCCGCGACTCTTCATTTGCGGTTCTCTAGAGTCTGGTGAATTCCCACTGCCTAAACAGGAACAAATAGTGACAAGAATGTACAAAAATTGTCATCCGGCACCGTTACCATCGTGAGATAATTAATTAATTGATTCGGAATCGGGGGCTTTCCTGCCGCACGTCGCTCGTTGACAGGATTTTGGAGGGTCACTTATGATCATTTTTAAGAATGGAGGTTGATCAATGAGTTTCGCAATTACACCTAAGGAACTGAAATTTCGCCTCGACAAGGGAGAGCAATTGGTGTTGTTGGACGTACGGGAACAATGGGAATATGATTTGGCCAAACTGAGTGGGTCAACGCTTATACCGCTCGCAACGCTTCCTCAATCCTTAGCGAGACTGAATCGCGAGTCCGAAATCATCGCAATTTGCCATCACGGGATGAGAAGCGCCGATGCGACGAATTTCCTCCTCCAACAAGGCTTCACGAAGGTGAAAAATCTGGTGGGAGGAATCGATGCATGGTCGGCGCAGGTTGATGGGACTGTCCCGCGATACTGATGTGCTATATCACCTCAGACGAGGGCCAATTTATTCTGCCCGCTAAGCCATCCGTTCTCTGAAGTATTCAACGGTTCGCTTGAGTCCGTCGCTTAGAGTCATCTTGGGCTCCCACGATAACTCGTGACGGAGTTTCGACGCGTCGATGACGCTGCGTGCCTGCTCACCCTTCTTAGCCGGCCCGTGAACCTCCTTACAGTTTGATCCCGTGTGCTGCACGAGGATTCGGAACAAATCATTGATCGAGGTTTCCACTCCGGTTCCGACGTTGTACGTCCCGTCCGTCTCTTGTCCCATCATCGCAAGATTGGCCTCCACGACGTCTTCGACAAAAACGAAGTCTCTCGTTTGGCGGCCGTTACCGTTGATTACGGCCTGTTCATTGTTCAGCAACTTCTGGATAAAAATCGCTACGACCCCTGCTTCTCCCTCCGGGTCCTGGCGCGGCCCGTACACGTTCGCGTAACGAAGATTCACCACCTGCAATCCACCGACACGCTGAAAATAAGACAAGTACTGTTCTCCACACAGTTTACTGAGCCCGTAAGGCGACAAGGGTTTGGTGGCATGCGTTTCCGGAGCAGGATAGGTATCCTGCTCCCCATAAATAGCCCCTCCTGAGGAAGAGAAGACCACCTTCCTCACTCCGTGCTTCACCGTCTGTTGCAGAATGTTGAGTGTTCCGAGAATGTTGACCTGTGCATCAAACATGGGATCTTCCACAGACTTGCGCACATCCATCTGCGCGGCGAGATGCATGACGACGTTGGGGCGTTCATTACGAAACACCCGCTCAAGGCGCCAACTCTGAATATCTACTTTGTAAAAACGCGCGCCCCGGTTAAGATTCCGACGTTTCCCCGTTGACAAATTGTCGACAACGATGACCTCATGGCCCTCCTGCACAAGGCGGTCTACAAGATGAGATCCGATGAATCCTGCCCCTCCCGTTACCAGAACCTTCATGCATCCCCCCTCTTGTTTACGTGCCGGATTGTTTCAGTGGAAGGCTCATCTTACTACGATACTCAAAGGCCACAAGAATTTCCCGATTTCCCTTTCGCCCTTTCACCGGAGAATCTAGACTACCGTCACTCTTGAGCCCTAATTGGGCGGCAGAGTCGATCACCTTTTTTGTCACCGCCCGTCGCTGGACATCGTCGCGGACGATCCCCCCCGCCCCCACCTGTCCCTTACCTACTTCAAACTGCGGCTTCACGAGGGCAACGACGCGTGCTCCGTCGCGAAGAAACCGGACCACGCTCGGCAAGACCAGAGTCAGTGAGATAAACGAAACGTCGATTACCGCAAGATCGATCGGATCTTGAATGAGCGATCGATCCAGGTACCGGATGTTCGTTCGTTCCAACAGAATGACGCGTGGATCCTGTCGGAGCTTCCAATCGATTTGACCATACCCGACGTCCACTGCGTAAACCCGGCGGGCTCCCCGCTGAAGCAGACAGTCGGTAAATCCCCCCGTTGAGCAACCAACGTCGAGGCAGATGGTTCCCTCGGGACCAATCGAAAACGGCTCGAGAGCCGCAGCCAGCTTTTCGCCGGATCGACTGACAAATGACGCCGGCTTCTCGATATCAATTCGGGAGTGGGGAGAGACCAGTTTGGCCGGTTTATCGACAACAATCCCGTCGACAAGCACACCCCCCGCCAGAACCGTTCTGGCGGCAATTTCTCGACTCACGGCCAAACCTTGCGAAACCAATAACCGATCCAAACGTTCTTTCGGGATACGTGCTGAGGCTGCCATGGAGGATCGAGCTTGGCACAGGCTGAAGATGCGCTACAACTTATGGCTCCTCGGATATCGTGGACGATGATTCGCCATCTTCGTCGGCTTGCGTAAAAGCATGCAGGCGTTTCTTGCCGTTCTGCTCCTGCACCAGTACTTCCACTTTGCGTTCCGCGTCTTCGAGAATCCTGAGGCAGTTCTTCGAGAGACGAATGCCTTCTTCAAAGATTTTCAGTGATTCGTCAAGTGGAAGATCGCCCTTCTCCAACTCTCCGACGATGGCCTCCAACCGCGCCATTGCCTGTTCAAACTTCACGGCCACAGTCCCCTCTTCCTTCATGTAGGTCGCCCATTATACCCAGCCCTCTCAGTATTTCAAAGCGACGGATCGGGCAGTACGCGTCTGACCGTGCAGTCCAACCGACCCTCCGCTAATTGCGCAGTGACGTTTTCGCCGACGCGCACATCAGACGCCCGCCTCAGCAGGACTCCCCCCGGCGCTCGCATAAGAATACTGTACCCTCGCCCAAGAATGCTCAAAGGACTCAACCCGTTCAGTTGAGCCACCGCTGCCTCGACCTGTCCCCGACGCTGCAGAGCCAACACGCGCATCTGCCGTTCGAGACGCTTGATGAACAAAGGCATCATCGAGAGGCTTCTTTTCACCATGAGAAGAGGACTCAATCCGGTCAGCTCGCGCTCCCTCCGGCGAACTCGGTCACTCCCGGCCGATAACCTTGACAAAGTCATCTCTCTTAAACGGTAGGTCACGTCATCGGCTCGTTGCGCTTCCTCCTGGATGCGGAAACGTATGTGCGCCAACCCTCGACGGTTTGACACGAGGCGCCGATGCTCCGACAAACACTGGCGGACCATCGCGCGCCCGGTCCGGACCGTGAGATCCCTTAATCGATCGATCACCTCGGTCAGGACCGGAACCACAATTTCCGCTGCAACGGACGGGGTCGGGGCGCAGTAATCCGCCGCAAAATCCGTCAGCGTCACGTTGATCTCGTGACCCACAGCTGCGACAATTGGAATGGAGGAAGCAGCCACGGCGCGCACAACCACTTCCTCGTTGAAACTCCAAAGATCTTCCAGCGACCCTCCCCCTCGCCCGACGATAATCACATCCGCAAGCCCTTGTTCGCTCAGCGAGCGCAGGGCTACCGCAATTTGCTCTCCGGCCCCTTCACCCTGAACCTGGACCGGAACGATAATGATGTGCAGAGTCGGCCAGCGTCGGCGAAGGACCGCCAAGATGTCCCTGATCGCTGCGCCATTGAGAGAAGTGACAATCCCCACAGTCTTCGGAAACTGGGGAAGCGGCTTCTTGCGAGCCGGATCGAAAAGCCCCTCAGCAGCCAATCGCTCCTTCAATTGGTCGAATGCCAGCTGAAGCGCGCCAATGCCCTTGGGTTCGACCGCCTCCAGCACGATCTGATATTCACCGCGAGGTTCATAGACGGTGAGTCGACCGCGCACGATGACTTGCATGCCCTCCGCAAGGGAAAACCGCAAACGGATTGCGCTCGAACGGAAGAGTACGGCTCGAATCTGGCTGGTTTCGTCTTTCAGCGTGCAGTAGAGATGCCCGGAGCCAGGCGTGCGAAGATTGGAGATTTCACCCTCCAGCCAGACATCCTGAAATTTGGCTTCAATCGACGTTCGAACGAGGCTTGTAAGTTGTGAAACGGTTAGTATCGGTCGCGGGGCAGAGGGGCTGGACGTGTGAAATTCCTTAGAAACCATCCGTCAGTCGGGGATCCGAATCCGTTCAATGGAAAGCGCCTTGCCGATCCGGGCGTCGATATCCAACAGTGCGGCGCAGAACACTACAGGGCCGGAAGCCACCTCAAAGCGTCGTGGCATGCCGGTCAGAAACTTTTCGATAGCCAACTCTTTCTTCACTCCGATAACTCCATGAAGCGGACCGGTCATGCCGATATCCGTCAAATATGCGGTTCCCCTGGGCAAAATCTGCTCGTCGGCCGTCTGCACATGGGTATGGGTCCCGACAACGGCTGTGACCTCTCCGTCCAAGTAATGCCCCATAGCCATCTTTTCCGAGGTGGCCTCCGCATGCATATCGACGACGATCGCCGCAACGCGCTTCTTGAGCCTGGCTATCTCGCGCCTGGCGACTTGAAACGGACAATCCAACGTCGGCATATAGGCGCGCCCCATGAGTTGCAATATCCCCAATGCTTCACCGCTTGATGTTTCAATTACGTAACTTCCCTGTCCTGGCACACCTTCAGGATAGTTTGCAGGACGCAAGAGGCGCCGTTCCCGTGGAAAATAGTCAAGAATTTCCTTCTTGTCCCAAGCGTGATTGCCGGTGGTAATAGCAGAAAGTCCCATTTTGAAAAGCTCTTCGGCCAACTCAGGTGTAATGCCGAATCCCCCTGCCGCGTTTTCACCATTGCCGACGACGACGTCGATCTTCCGCTGCGAAACAAGCCGGGGCACAACGCGCGCCACCGCCCGTCTTCCCGGCTCTCCCATGATGTCGCCGATACACAGGACTTTCATTTGGCGTACTCAATGTAGCGGCTTTCCCGGATCACGGTCACCTTGATCTGCCCCGGATAAGTCAGCTCCTGCTCGATCTTCTTGGCTAATTCCCGAGAGAGCTGAAAGGACTCGCTGTCCGTGACATCCTCCTGCCGAACGATGACGCGAATCTCGCGGCCCGCCTGGATCGCATAGGCCTTCTGCACGCCCTTCTGAGCATGCGCCAGCGACTCCAGTTTCTCCAACCGTTTGACGTAGGATTCGAGTGCTTCGCGCCGCGCGCCCGGTCGCGCAGCGGAGAGCGCCTCCGCCGCCGCCACCAACACGGATTCGGGGCAAATCGGCTCGACTTGCTCATGATGCGCCGCGATCGCGTTGACGATCTTCTCGCTTTCGCCGTACTTTTTGGCGATCTCGGCCCCCAGCATGGCATGCGGTCCCTCTTCTTCGTGACTGACCGCTTTACCGATGTCGTGCAGCAGAGCACCCCGTCGAGCCAACCGGACATCGAGACCGAGTTCGGACGCCATCATCCCGCATATGTACGCCGCCTCCCGCGCGTGATAGAGGTTGTTTTGACCATAGCTGGTGCGGTACTTCAACCGCCCCAAGACCTTGATCAGCTCAGGGTGAAAATCCGAGAGCCCCAGCTCAAAAATGATTTTTTCGGCTTCCTCGTACATCAACTTGTCGATCTCAACTTTGACCTTCTCGACGATCTCTTCGATCCTGGTCGGATGGATGCGGCCATCGTGCATGAGCCGCTCAAGCGACACCTTGGCGATTTCCCGGCGCAGAGGGTCGAACCCCGAGATGATCACCGCTTCGGGTGTTTCGTCGATGATCAAGTCGATTCCCGTCGCCGCCTCGATGGCGCGAATATTGCGGCCTTCTCGGCCAATGATTCGACCCTTCATGGCGTCGTTTGGAATCGGGACGACTGAAATCGTCGATTCCGACACATAATCACGCACGACCCGTTGAATCGAACTTGTGATGATCTCTCGCGCCTCCCGCTCCGAGTTCTCTCTGGCTTCTTCGAGCGTCCGCTTCGCCATTCCGGCTGCATCGAGGCGGACCTGGCTCTCCATTTCCTGGAGCAACTGTTTCTTGGCCTCATCGGCCGTCATTCCCGCGGTGCGCTCCAGAGCCTCTCGATGCTCCTTCTCTGCTTGGGCGCAGGCCGCTTCCTTGGCTACGAGCTTCTCTTCGCGCTTGAGGAGCTCTTGCTCGCGCCTCTGGGCTTCGCTGTCCCGCCTGTCGACAGTGCTGATCCGCTTGTCGATGGCTTCCTCCCGTTGGGCCAAGCGTTTTTCTGCCGCGGAAAGCTCCGCCAGCTTGATTTTCTGTTCCTTCTCGAGTTCCGCCTTCGACTGAAAAACCAAGTCTTTCGCTTCAAGCTTGGCTTCTCGGATAATGTTCTCGGCTTCCCGCTGTGCACTCTGCGCCAGATGGCGGGCCTGCTCTTCCTGTTGCATTCTCTTGGAGACGCTCGACGATCTTCGGACGAATTCATACACCCCTATGCCGAGTGCCGATCCGCCGATCGCAATGAGGATGTACACTACAAGTGAGGTGGACATGGGACTGGCCCCTTTCAAAATCGAGCGCGAGGAATCTTCACTCGCCTGCTCGCACCATGAGTGTATCGGTCAGAACTGAAAGGAGATGTTGTGGAACGAGGACAGAGACTGAGGACGGCCCGAACGGCGGCTTAACCGCTCATTCCGAGAATGGACTCCATGAGAATGGACGCGTCGCTGGATCGAGAGATGAAACCCGCTCCGTTCGGGGGAATCCCCTCGCAGTTCTACGATATCGGCCAGGCCTCACATCTGCGCGCGAATGAAGCGCACGAACTGGAAGCAACGGGAGTCTTTGTCCGTCGCTTGCAAGACCAGCCGGCATGACGAACTTTTCAATTTGGGCGAGCACAGCCACGAGCGTGGCCATGAGAAGGACGAGCCTCTGCGCACTTTGGCACTTTCTCCACGACACCAGCATCGAAACTTTGCCATCCATTCCAGCGATACTGCTTCGTATTCCCGGATACTCAACCGGTTCGGAAATTGCCTTGTCTATGCCCTAAGTCACTCACTGCCTCCCGACAGCTCAACATCACGATAACAAAGGCTTACAGCCCTTTGCAAGCTGATTCATCGAAAGAGCGAGGTGGGAACCTGCTCTTCGATCGACTCCATCAACGACATCATTCTCCGTTCGACATCCGCCTCCCCTTGAGCCCGTTTCTTTTCCGCTTCGAATAACTGGTGTGCAAGATTGAGCGCGGTCAAGACCGCCAATTTGGACGGGGTTGTGGTGTTCAATCCCTCAGCCAGATGACGCATCTGCCCGTCGACAAAACTCGCCAATCGCCGAATATACCCCTCATCCGCTTCTCCCCGAATCGCATACCGCTGGCCGTAGATTTCGACATCCGTCGTCTTAGTCAAAGGCCACCTCCTTGCGTTCTTCCAAACACTCCAACAACTCGAGTTCCCCCAACACCTTTTCTACGCGTGACTTGATGTCCATCCGTTCGCGTTCCCAACGTCGATTCGAGTCGCTCTGCTCGGCAAACCGCTGTCGAATCGTCCTGAGGTCCTCTTCAAGGGCCGCGTTTTTCTTCTTCAACTCATGGACGAGTTTAACGAGATCCTTGATCCGAGTTTCCAGCGCATCCAGCCGATCCAATGCCATCGCGTCGCAACCTCGTAGGACCCTACAAATTGTGGGGCACTATAGGAACTTGCCCAGATCTTGTCAAGAAAGCGTCTCAGGAGACGCTGGCCAATCGGACGTATTCCCTATAGCTCCGCATGACCCGCTTCACATACTGTCGTGTCTCTTGGTAGGGAATCATTTCGACAAACTCATCCTGACCATGATTTCCGTGCTGCGCCCGCCATGTATTGACCACGAGAGGGCCCGCGTTGTAGGCCGCGACCGTATAGACCAGATTTCCCGAAAACTGCTCGAGTAACTGTTCCACATACCGAACTCCGATCCGAATGTTCGTTTCCAGATCGAAGAGATCCTCCCGTCCTACTGCGGGAAGTCCCACGCGTTGCGCGACGCTGGTGGCCGTCGCCGGCATCACTTGCATCAAGCCAATTGCGCCGACCCGCGAGACCGCCTTCAAATCGTACTGGCTCTCCTCGCGAATGATCGCCGCGATCAGATATGGATCCACTCCCTTCGCACCTTGCAACTTGATCGTAGGGAGAAGCCCCGTCGGGTAGGCCACATTCCACAAGGCCGGCGCGAGAGAACCTCCGGTCCGCTCCAGCTTGTCCCGGAACCGAGCCCGGGCTAAACGCAGCGCGTGGTGGTAGGCGCCGACCTCGTTGAGCATCGTGGAGAGCGCGATGAGCACGTCCGGATCACGGCCATAGCGGTCGGTCAACACCGCAACCTCTCGAGCAGCGTCCGCATCGAGCCCTAACGTCTTGAGCTCAATGGCGCGGCGGTAGGCGTTTTGCTGCTCGATCTCAACTCGGTTCGTCGCCGGCTGCGGGGCCTCCCCGTTCGCGGACGGATCTGCATTCGTCGAAGTGGCTTCCGGACTAGCATCGACTGCTGCGGGAGTTCCCATCCGTTCTCGCGCAAGTTGACAATAGTACGTATAGATGAACCGCTGGCAGAGTTGGCGGTAGAGCTCCGGCGCTTGCGACTGACCGCTCTGCTCCGCCGCACGTGCCATCCAATAGAGCGCCTGTGGTTCGAAATCGCCGTCATGCCGCTCAATGAGGAGCTGCAGGGTGTCGCTCGCTTCACGGTATCGCCCGGTCCGGTAATAGACCCACCCGACGCGCCACTGGCCTTCCTCCCGCTGCGACGCCGGTTCGCCGGACTTCGCCACATGGCGGTAGCGGGTGATGGCCTCATCAAATTGCTTCTGATCCTCTAGCCAGATTCCGGCGAACAGGCCGATCTGCCCCTTCTGTTCGGCTGACAGCGAGGTGTTCTGCAGCGTCCGAGCCAGCTCCATCAGCTTGTCCCCCAGCCCTTGGCGGAGATAGACACGGGCCAGCCAGACAGCCGCTTCCTGAGATTCCGTTCCCCCTTCCTTCATCAGGGCTCGGAATGTGTCTCGAGCCTGGTCATATTGCTTGAGGCGAACCTGAGCGACGCCGAGCTTCAATTTCGCTTCAGACCGTCGCGGAGAATGCGGGTCTGCTGCAAGAAACTTCTTCAGTTCCTCGATTGCTTCCGCGTGAAAGGCCAGAGCGAGAAACGCCTGCGCGCGAGCGAACCTTTCGGCAGGCTGAGGCGTCCACTGCTCGCCTCCCAGATTCGATGCCAACAGCGTTTCAGATTCCCGCGCCTCCTGGCTCGAAGGGAATCGCACCCACAATTGCCTGAGGATCTCTCGACCATCCGGAATACTGTTATCCCGCAGCAGGCAAGCCGCCCGCCGGAGGAACGCCTGGGGCGTGTTCGGCTCTTTATCACTCAGGGCAATGGCCTTCGCAAACCACTCGTTCGCTTCCGGGCAGCTTGAGGCCTGATACCAGGCCTCTCCCGCCCGATAGGCGGCCTTAGCCAGAATGTTGGAGTCGGGAACGGCTAGCGGGACGCTTTCGAACATGCCCGCTGCCTGCTTGGTGTCGCCGAGATTCAATGAAGCCTCCCCGAGCCACAGACGTATGTAGTCGTCGAGGACCGGAAAGTCCCGTTGGGCTCCACGAAGAAACTGAATCGACACGGCAGGATTTCGCTCCACGAGCAACACACCGGAAAGCAGCCCTGCACGTTTGGCCCACAAGGTGGAGGGGAACCGTTCCATCAAGCTCCGCAGCCGTTCAAGCTTGAGCGAAAGAACTTGCTCCTTCGTCATCATCTTCCCGAGCCGTTCCCTAGGCAAAGCTCCGGCTTGAAAGCAGGCCTCCGCAGTCTCGCAGGATTCTGGCTCACTTACGGGTGAACCGGCCGGACCGTCCGCATGCGACCGATGAGAAGCCGGAAAGGCCAGGAACAGCAGGCAGTTCGCGGCCAGGAACAGGCGTCGCAAGAAAGGCTGGTAAGCGCGGTCGTGCACCTTGGTCTCCTTGATAGTGTCTGCTCAATATATATCAGCGTCCTTCCTCTCTTGCCAGCAGGAGGAGCGTCGTTTTGCTTGGACGCTTACCTTGTTCCGGTTTTTCGGGCTATGGTAGTCTGCCCCAATGCGTTGCGAATCTGCCTCACCGGCCCACACCAACCTCCTCTCTCTTAACGAGACAGGTATGGTTCGGCTCGTCCGACGGTTGGGCTGGCCCTCTTACCGGGCCGGGCAGATTCTCCGCTGGCTCTACCAACGGCGCGCCAGAACCATGAACGAGATGACGGATCTCAGCCGGAAGGATCGGAACCTGCTCACAGCGGCGGCGACAATCCGTCGAGCCCTGGCTTGTGACTTGTACCGTTCTGCCGACGGCACCAGAAAATTGGTCCTGACGCTTGACGACGGACTCGCGGTCGAAACCGTGCTGATCCCCGATGAGGATCGACTGACCCTCTGCGTCTCTACTCAAGTCGGCTGCACCTTGGATTGTGGCTTCTGCCTGACGGGAACGATGGGGCTGAGGCGCAACTTGAAACCGAATGAAATCGTCGAACAGGTCCTCACGGCGCAGGATCGACTTGCCGCAGGCGAACGAATCACGAATCTGGTCTTTATGGGCATGGGAGAGCCATTGGCCAATTTCGACAGTTTGTCGGACGCAGTCACACGGCTAACAAACAGAACCTGGGGTCTCGGTTGGTCTCCGAGGCGCATCACGGTCTCCACCGCCGGCCTGGCTTCTCGCCTCAAAGACGTTGCGCCGCTTGGAGTCAACCTTGCGATATCCTTGAATGCCACAACGGAAGCCCAACGGGCTCACTTGATGCCGGCAGCCAACGGCATTGCGTCCCTGAGATCTCTGTTGACCGCTTGTCGCCGCTATCCCTTGCCGCCATCGCGCCGTCTGACCTTCGAGTACGTACTGTTGGCCGGCGTCAACGATCACGTTGAAGACGCCAGGAGACTGACGAAGCTGATCCGCGGGCTGAGATGCAAGGTCAACTTGATCCCGTTCAATGAATTTCCGGGGAGTGTCTACCGCCGGCCGCCCGACCACGCAGTCCTGGCGTTTCAATCGTTATTGAAACAGGGAGGCTCAGAAGTCTTCATTCGAAAGAGCCGCGGGCGCGATGTGCTCGGCGCCTGCGGACAACTCGGCAATATCCCGCCTGCGCTCACCGAACGCGCCTTGACACAAATTGAATCCCGTTGTTAGCATGCAGAGTTGCGTTTCTCGCCGCCAATCATGATCGTCCAACTGTCCCGGCACATTCCAGCGTGGTTCTCTTTCGCAGGCCTCCTGCTTTTCAGTTCCGCCCAACCGGCTCTGGCTTCTGATCCATCTGAATACATGCTTTCCAACGGAATGAAAGTGCTGATCATCGAGGTTCCCAAAGCCCCGGTTGCCACGGTGCAGGTCTGGTACAAGGTCGGCTCGCGCAACGAACTCATGGGGCGAGCAGGGCTCTCTCACATGCTTGAGCACATGATGTTCAAGGGCACAAACAAATACCCCAAGGGGTCCTTCTCGCGCCTTATTCGGAAGAACGGCGGAATGGACAACGCCTTTACCAGCCAGGACTTTACGGCCTATTTTGAAAACCTCGCGGCCGACCGCGTCGACCTCGCGCTCGAGCTGGAAGCCGACCGCATGCAGGGTCTCATCCTGGAGCTGAACGAATTGAAGACGGAGCGCGAAGTCGTCAAGGAAGAGCGGCGGCTTCGCAGCGAAGATGACCCGCAGGGTGCGCTCGTCGAAGCGCTGTTCGCGCAGGCCTATATGAGCCATCCGTATCATTGGCCGGTCATCGGCTGGTTCGGCGATCTCGATGCGATGACGCTCGACGATCTCCAGCGACACTACGACACTTATTACTCTCCGAACAACGCGACCCTGCTCGTCGTAGGCGATGTGAAGGCGGACAACCTGCTTCCGACGATCAAACAGCTCTTCGAGCCCATTCCCCGCGGGCCAGAACCCAAGCCGGTTGCCACAATGGAAGGAGAACAGAAGGGTGAGCGCCGTTTTCTGCTCAAGCGAGACGCGCAGGTCCCCTTCGTCATGATGGGCTTTCGAGTGCCGAATTTCAGCAGCGAGGATTCGTACGCCTTGGATGTCCTGGAATCGATTCTTTCTCACGGTAAGAGTTCCCGTCTCTACCAAAGTCTCGTGTACGACCAGAAGTTGTCGATCGCCGTCGGAGCCGAATACGGCTTGATGCAGACCGATCCGGGGTTGTTTTACTTTTATGCGCTCGTCAGTCCGGGGCAGAAAGTCGAACAGGTCGAGGAGGCGCTGCACAAGGAAATCCGACGTCTTCAGAACGACCCCCCGACCGAGCAGGAACTGCAACGGGCCAAGAACCAGGTCGAGGCGGCTCGGGTCTTCGAACAGGACTCCAACTTCCGCCACGCCATGTTACTTGGTCAGGCCGAGTCGGTCGGCGCAGGCTGGCGAAAAGTCGACCAGTTCCTCGATCGCATTCGTGCCGTTACCGCCAAGGACGTCCAGCGGGTCGCGCGGCAATACTTGATCGAGGACACGCGCACAGTCGGCACCTTGATCCCCGTACCTTCCAAGCAACCGGAGCCGGTGCCGGCGGCGCAGCAGGGGAAGTCCTGATGTTCTCGAACAGGGCGCCGATATGGCGTCGCTCCTCACAGACCCTGTTCCCAATCGTGGCCCTGTGGTGTTGCGCCGTCGGCGTACCCGCCTCGCCCTCATCCGCGACAGAAATCGTTCCGACCAAGTTCGTCACCGCCAACGGAATGACCGTCCTAGTGCTCGAACAGCATTTTTTGCCGATTGTCGAAATCCATGCCCTGATTAAAACCGGATCCGCGCAGGATCCGCCGGACAAGGCCGGCCTGGCCAATCTCGTGGCCAGCCTTCTCGATGAGGGCACCACAACCCGTACGTCGAAACAACTGGCCGAGCAGATCGACTTTGTCGGCGGCTCGCTGGAAGTGAAGGCTTCGGAGGATTTCACCACCGCCTCCGCTCGGATGTTGAAAAAAGACGCCGATTTGGGATTCATCCTGCTTGCCGATATTCTTCAGCATCCCGCCTTCCACAAACAGGAGTTCGACCGCATCCGCACCCAGATCCTCGGAGAGATGGCCAGCGATAATGACGACCCCGGCCATGTCGCGATGAAAGCATTCAATCAGCTGGTCTTTCACGGCCATCCTTACCGCTGGCCGCTCCAGGGGACGGAAGAAAGCCTCGGCAAGATTACGCCGGCCGATGTGTCGAATTTTTATTCGAAGGAGTATGTCCCAGGGCAGGTTATTCTCACGGTCGTCGGAGACGTTACGGCTGAGCAAGCTACGGGACTCGTGCAGACCCATTTCGGGTCTTGGAAAAAAGCGGCGATCCCGGTGCGCAATGCGAAAAAGCCGACTCCGATCGAGAAAAAGGCCGTCCAGCTGATCGAGAAGGATCTTACCCAATCGAGCATCGTGCTGGGCCACGGCGGAATCAGCCGGACGAATCCCGATTTCTACGCCGTGACCGTGATGAACTACATCCTGGGCGCGGGCGGATTTTCCTCGCGTTTGATGGAATCGATCCGGGACAAGCAGGGTCTGGCCTACGGCATCATGAGCCACTTCGACGCGCGGCTCATGCCGGGCTCCTTCTGGATCAATCTGCAAACACGAAGCGAGACCACCAATCAGGCGATCACCGGCGTACTCGCCGAGTTGAAGAGTATCCGAGAGAATCCCGTTTCCGACCAGGAGCTGGCCGAAGCCAAATCGTTTCTGATGGGCAGCTTCCCCTTGCGTCTGGATTCGACGGCCAAACTGGCGCAGGTGTTGGCTCAGGTGGAATTTTACGGACTGGGCTTCGAGTACTTCTCGCAGTATCCGAAATGGATCGAGCGGGTGACCAAAGAAGACGTGCAGCGCGTGGCCAAACAGTATGTGGACCCGCAACGGTACGCGCTGGTCGTCGTAGGCAATCTCGCCAAGTCCAAGGTCAAGCATTGACCGAACGGCCGATGGTCCTCTGAGGGCTCATGACCGCGGAGCTCCTTACCAATAAACTCGATCGCCTCCGCCGCGTCATCGCGGACATGCAATCCGTTCTCGTCGCCTTCTCCGGAGGAGTCGACAGCACGCTCGTCTTGAAAGTGGCGCGTGATGAATTGGGCGGTCACGCGCTGGGCGTGACCGCCGTATCTCCGACGTTTGCCGCAATCGAACTCGAAACCGCCCAGCGGGTCGCACGGGAAATCGGCGCCCGCCATGAAATCGTATACACCGATCAGCTGGCCATTTCCGCCTTTACGCAGAACGATGCGGGGCGCTGTTTTCATTGCAAGACCGACCTGTATCAATTATTGGAGAGCCTGAGACAACCTCGGGCTTCACGGTGGGTCGCGGACGGAACGAATCTCGACGATCTCGGCGACGACCGTCCCGGCATCACGGCCGCGCGCCAATGGCACGTCCGCAGCCCCCTTGTCGAGGCGGAACTCTCAAAATCCGACGTCCGGCTCCTGGCCAGGAGTCTGGGGCTCTCCACGTGGGATAAGCCTGCGGCGGCCTGCCTCTCCTCAAGAATTCCCCGGGGTCTCCCGATTACGGTCGAAAAGCTCCGGCGTGTCGAACAGGCCGAAGCGATTCTTCATACGGAAGGGTTCCATCAGGTCCGCGTGAGGGATCATGGCGATGTTGCGAGGATCGAGGTCGGAGCCGACGAGTTTTCGAAACTCCTCGAGGCGGATCTTCGCGCGCGGATCGGCGCCCGCTTGCGCGAAGCCGGGTTCCGGTTCGTCTGCGTGGATGTGGAAGGATATCGACCGGGCGGGCTCAGCCTAAACTGATTCGCCCCTGACTCGGTTCATTTCACTGAAGATTTCGCGAGCGCATCCAGCGCTTCATCGGCCAGCCGGCGGTGGTCGGCATCATTCAAGCTGCGCTGCACCACCTTTTCAGCCACCATCAGTGCCATATCGGTCGTCTGCGTACGGATCTCTTGAATCGCCTTGCGGCGTTCATGGTCAATTTCACGGGTCGCGTCGCCTTTGATCCTTTCGGCCTCCGCCGTGAGACGTTGCTCGTTTTCTTCGAGCAGCCGCTGGGCTCGTTCTTTCGCCGCAGCGAGAATGCCTTCGGCCTCTTTGGAGGCGGCATTTAACTTGGCCTCATAGTCCTTCAGCTTCCGTTCAGCCTCCGACCGGTGTCGCTCAGCCTGGTCGAGACTGTCCTTGATTTTCTTCTCCCGCTCCTCCAACACCGCGAGAATGCCGGGGAAGGCGAACTTATAGAGGAGGAAGAGGAGCATCGCGAAGGACACGACCTCCCAAAAAATGAGCGAGGAAAAAAAATGGGATTCGAACTGCGGCATAGTAACCCCTCTTCCTAGAGGATGCTCAAAATGGCTTTTCAACAGGGCCGCAGAGCGAAAGGGCCCCGAAGCGTACTGTTTTCGTACCTTGAAGAGGCCGCGCGCTCGAAAGCGAAGTCGGAAGCCATTTTCAGCATCCTACTTGCGTAGACCCATGATAATGAAGGCAATCACGAGACCATACAGCGCAATAGCTTCGACCAATGCAAACCCGATCCACATGTACTTTCCGACACGTCCCTCGGCTTCCGGTTGACGCGCTACCGCCTCAATCATCTTTCCGAAGATATATCCGATGCCCACGCCCGCTCCGGCAAATCCTGCCGCGGCGAGACCCATCCCCAACAATGCTGCAGCTGCTGAATCCATTGCGGCTTACTCCTCCCTTGTCTGTGGTCACACGCGTCAGTGCGCGTGATCCTCACTCCCGTGCAAATGGAACGCGTCTCCCAGGTAGACACAAGTCAGTACCGTAAAAATATAGGCCTGAATAAACGCGATACCCACTTCCAATCCGTTCATCGCGATCGTAAAAGCAAAGGGCAGCCAGCCGATCAACAAGCCGCCGCTGACAGCCAATCCAAACAGCACGCCGAGGATCACGTGGCCGGCCGTCATGTTCGCAAACAACCGGACCGCAAGAGAAATCGGTCTGGCTAATTGGCTGATCAATTCGATCGGCACCATCAACGGTAACAACCACCCCGGCGTCCCGGGCGGGACGAGAATCCCGAGAAACTTGGCTCCGTGAAGGACAAAACCCATCACCACGCTCATGCCGTATACGACGCAGGCGAAGACTGCTGTCACGACGATTTGACTCGTCACGGTATAGGACCCGGGAATGAGGCCGATTAAATTGCAGAAGAGGATGAAGAGAAACAGCGTGGCGATCAACGGGAAAAACCGCATGCCGTCCTTTCCCATCGTATCGAGAATGATCCCGCGGATGAAGTCGACGAGTATTTCCCCCAGGCTTTGGAGCTTTCCCGGAATAAGTTGGCGAGCCGATCCTGCCTTGATCATCAGGATGGTGACCAACCCGACGACCACCCACATCATGATCACGGCTTTGTTAAGAGAGATGTCCAAACCGCCGAGATGGATCGAGAGAAAATTGTGGAGTTCAAACGGATGCAGCGGACTGTCTTCCATGGAACCTTTCGGCTTCTACTATAAGGATGTTTATGACTTCGGCCATCGCTGCGCCGACCGATAGGCGTTCCGGACACCGGCGACTGAGCCGAGAATCAATCCACTCACCATACCCCAGGGACCGGTCGCCAGGAGGTACGTGTCAACGACCCACCCAATTCCCCCCCCGACAATCAGCGCAGCGAGCAGTTCCGTTCCGATACGAACGGCCTGGCCGAGCCCCGCGTAGAACGGATCCTGTGAAGGGGGCATGTTCGCCTAGGTTGACCCCACTGAGGCGAGTACCCAACCAGCTGCCTGAGTGAGGACTCTCCCGATGGCGGGCGGGCAATTCAAGCAGAATACCCTTGAATTTGTCAAGCTGAAGGCCGCTGTGAAAGGACGAGTGGCTGGAGTATGGAGTATAGTGATGGGCGTCGCAGCCGCATTGACAGTGGATCTCACCATGACCCGACTGTCTCATTCCTCAACTTCTTCCTTCTTGAACGGCCCTCCGCAGCCGCTCAAGCTCACGCTAGAGGGTCGCCGGACAGCAAGTGCGTCGGACCTCTACGCACGAATTGCCTCAGCTTCTCAGCCCTCATTCCTCCTTGATAGCGCGAATTCGGGAACCGGCAATGCACGCTTTTCCTACCTCGGCAGCGGGCCCACGACGGTCTTGTCGCATCGCTCGACCGGAGACAGCGAGTCCGGGCAGGATCCTTTTCAAGAACTCAGACGAGAGATCATCGGTCCCTGCATCGAGCCGGATCAGGAGCTTCCTCCTTTTTTCGGCGGTGCGGTCGGCTATTTCAGCTACGATTTTGTCCGACGCCTGGAAGCGCTGCCGACTATCGCGTCGGCTGATCTTGCAATCCCCGATCTTCAATTCGCCCTATTTGACCTCGTGACCGCGATCGACCACCGGAACAACCGGATTCACATCATCTTTTGTCCGTCGATAAAACGATTCCTCGCCGAAGAGCGGGACAAACTCCTCCGCGAGGGGCTGGACAGAATCGCGGAATGCGAGGCCAAACTCACGGGAACGCCGGCCGATGAACCGGCCGATTCTCCGATCGCTGCCATTTCCTTCGTTCCTGAACAGACCCGGGCAGCCTATCTCGACCGAGTGCAACAATGCCAGCGCTACATCGCCGCGGGAGACATCTACCAGGCGAATCTCTCCCATCGATTCAATTTCCAAATTCCCGATCGATATCAGAGCAAGGCTGATCGCCTTCGGTATGACCGGATGCTGTATCGACAACTCCACACCGTCAACCCTTCTCCCTTCTCCGGACTCTTGCGCTTCAATGATCTCTCGTTGATCAGTTCTTCACCGGAACGGCTCGTGCGCCTGCAGGGCAGGCGGACCGATACCAGACCCATCGCCGGGACTAGACCCCGCGGTCAGAATCCTTCCGACGACCGCCGGCTCGTCGACGAATTGCTGGCCAGCCAAAAGGAACGGGCGGAGCACGTGATGCTCGTCGATCTAGAACGAAACGATCTGGGCCGGGTCTGTGAATACAGCACCGTTCATGTTGACGAGTTCATGACGGTCGAACAGTACTCCCACGTCAGTCATATCGTCTCGAATATCAGCGGCCGATTGCAGTCCGACGCCTCACCGTTTGATTTGATCAAGGCGGTCTTCCCCGGCGGCACGATCACCGGCGTCCCGAAGATCCGCTGTATGGAGATTATCGACGAACTGGAGCCGGTTCGCCGTGGACCATACACGGGTTCGTTCGGCTACATCGGCTGGAACGGAGACATGGATCTCAACATTATTATCCGCACGCTGGTGCTGTCCGGCAGCAAAGGGTATCTGCAGGTCGGCGCCGGGATCGTGGCGGACTCGGATCCTGCCCAGGAATATGAAGAGACACTGCACAAGGCGCAGGCCTTTTTCAGTTCGCTTCAACAGGAAAATTGATGTGGATCTACCTGAACAGCCGATTCGTGCAGGACACGGAGGCCGTCGTCTCCGTGTTCGATCATGGATTTCTCTACGGCGACGGCGTCTACGAAACGATCCGGTCGTACAAAGACAGGATCTTCATGCGGGATCAGCATCTGGACAGACTGCGCCGCTCTGCGGATGCGATCGGATTGTGTATCCCGATCCCCGAAGGAAACTGGCCCGCGCTCCTGCATGAGGCCATGAAGCGTAACGACGTGGGCAACGACCAGGCCGACGCGTACCTACGGGTTACCATTTCGCGAGGCACCGGAGATATCGGACTCGATCCCGGCCTCTGTCGCACCCCTACGGTGGTTATCATGGCCAAACCGCTCACGTCGCCCCCACGCCAGACCTATCGGGATGGCGTAAGCCTGATTGTGGCCAAGACCAGGCGAAATCTGCCGAGCGCACTCGATCCCCAAATCAAGGCCACCAACTTTCTGAATAACATTCTGGCGAAACGTGAAGCGATCGCAGCCGGAGCCTTTGACAGTCTCTTGCTGAATTGGGAATCATTGGTGGCAGAATGTACGGTGAGTAACCTCTTTTTCGTAAGCGAAGGTCGCCTCTGTACGCCGTCTCTGGCATGCGGGATCCTCGACGGGATCACCCGCCACATCATCCTGATGCTGGCGCGTGAAGAGCGGATTCCCGTTGACGAGGGGACTTTTACCCTTGAGAGGCTTCGTCAAGCCGACGAGTGTTTCTTGACCAACACCTCGATGGAAGTGATGCCGGTCACAAAACTGGATCAACGACCCATCGGCGAAGGCAAGCCGGGTCCCGTGACCCAAAGACTGCATCAAATTTTTGTCGCCAACCGCACCAGATTTCTGGAATTGTGATTCCTCCTGTTGTCCTATCATGTTGTTCTTTCTGATGAATATTTCGGTCATTTCGGGCACAGGTTCTGCATTTTCTTGACAGGCGAACCGAGGCTGGTATCGTTGGGAGCATGCAAATGTACGACTCAGCCCTCCAGCGAATTCAACGAGTCAGTCCGATCAGAATCGTGGCCGCCTTGCTGGCAGGCTCTTGCGCCATGACGATTCTCACCCCCGATCGGTCCTTGGGAGAAATCTACCAATATATCGGCCCCAACGGCTCCATCTCGTTGACGAATGTGCCATCGGATGCCCGTTACCAACGAATCGAGATCGACTCGGCACAATTTCATGCCGTCCTGTCCGAACGGGAACTCGAACCGCTCATCCGTCGCCATTCATCCCAACATCAATTGCATCCGGCATTGATTCGCGCGGTCATCAAGGCAGAATCGAATTTCGACCCGCGGGCCGTCTCCCGCGCCGGCGCCATCGGCCTCATGCAGCTGATGCCGCAGACCGCAGTGCGGATGGACGTCAGAGACCTGTATGACCCGGAAGACAATGTGGCGGGAGGAACCAAATACCTTCGGCAGCTCCTTGACCGGTTTCACGGAAACTTGCCGCTCGCCCTCGCAGCCTACAACGCTGGGGAGAACGTCGTGGAGCGCTATCAGGCGCTGCCCCCGATCGATGAAACAAGACAGTACGTTCGAAAAGTGCTGCGCTACTACCGGACGTTTCTCGTACGTGACGGCGTGATCACGGAACGCCCCGTCAACCGGTACGCCCCCCCAGCGTCAGCAGGAGACCCCGCGACTTCCGAACTTTTTTCCCGCTGATTCCTTCCTCAATCGAGAGGCGGCTATGTTGCTGCCAACCTGCTCGCCTGGCCTGTGGAAAGTCCGATCGATAGTGGGCCCCGATGCTGTTCTCCCGCCAGAGGGCCGCTTCGGCGATGCACTGCGCGACCTGCACCATATTTTTCACTTCCAACGCCGCGCGATTCGACAACGGTTGTGCCATCATCTGCGCCCAACGCGAGAGCTGGGCGCAAGCTCGAATCAGGGATTCGCCTGAGCGGATCATCCCGACCTGCCCCCACATGGTCCGCCTAAGAGAACTCCGCAGCTTCTCGGCGTCATCGATCGAACCGAGATGCTCGGTCTTGAGGGCCGCCTCCTGCGCGACCAACGATGGAATCTCCTGCCGACCCGCATAATTCACCGCGGCGATCGCTGCGCGCGCACCGAATACCAATCCCTCGAGTAACGAATTACTGGCCAGCCGATTCGCGCCGTGAACCCCGCTGCAGGCCACCTCGCCTGCGGCGAACAGTCCGGGAACCGTGGTCGCCCCGTTCAAGTCGGTCCAGACCCCGCCCATCATGTAATGGGCGCTCGGTGAAACAGGAATCCATTCTTCCGTAATATCGATGTCGTAGCGCAGACAGGTCGCATAGATGGTGGGAAATCTTCGCTTGATGAAGTCGGCGCCTAGTTGTGTCACGTCCAGATAGACATGCCGCGCCTTGGTCGCCGCCATTTCCGCCCAGATGGCGCGCGAAACGATGTCTCTCGGCGCCAACGCGCCCATGGGATGATAGCGATGCATGAAGAGCTCGCCTTTATTGTTCCGTAACTGCCCCCCCTCGCCCCGCATGGCTTCCGAGAGTAGGAACGGAGGGCTCGACGGGAGGTACAAGGCCGTGGGATGGAATTGGACAAATTCCATATCCTGGAGCACTGCGCCGGCACGCAGCGCCATCGCCATACCGTCGCCCGTCGCATTGGGCGGGTTCGTCGTGCGGGCATAGACCTGACCGGCTCCTCCGGTGGTCAGTACGACCGCCCGGGCGGGCAGAAGAAATCGACGTCCGGAATGTTCGTCCAGCACCAGCGCGCCGCAACAACGACCGTCTTCGATAATCAAATCCACGGTGAAGTGATAGTCCAAACGCTGAATATGCGCGTGGCGCATGGCCTGGGCGATCAAGACACGCACCATTTCGTTGCCTGTCGCGTCACCTCGAGCGCGCAGGATCCTGCTCCGGCTGTGCGCCGCCTCCCGCGCAAAAGCGAACTTTCCGCCTCTCTTATCGAACTTGGCTCCCCACTTGATCAGCTCTTGAATTCGGTCTGGCCCCTCCTCCACGAGGACTCGAACGGCTTCCTTTCGGCACAGGCCATGTCCGGCCTTGAGCGTGTCGGTCAGATGAATGGCCACGTCGTCTTCTTCACTCATGGCGACGGCAACTCCACCCTGCGCGTGGATGGAACTGCTTTGTAGGGGATGCCCCTTCGTCAACATCAGCACGCGGCCGACCTCACTTAACTCCAACGCCGCGCGGAGGCCGGCAACGCCGCTTCCAACGACGAGGAAATCAGCCGGCGGCGGGCCTGAAGATGAGCGACTTCGCATAGATCACTTCTTCGTTGGAACAGGCGCTTCGGTGCTGGAGTGCCGCCGCTTCATTCCAAAGGGCGAATCCCCCTGCACGCCGCGCAGCAGGACGGCCTTCGTTCCGACCCATTGAAGACGCGTGTGGCCTCGTTGGCGCTGGCCCGGGTCATCCGGATCTTTCTTCCATAGGCCTTGCCAATGCACGTACACATCGATGTCGTCGCCTTCAATCATGATCCTCTCGACTCTGAACTCAAGCGCAATACTCTGGAACGTTTCAAAATCATTCTCCGCTTCCCGCTGGAGCTGCTCCAATTGGTCCATCGGGACCATCAACGCCGCCATGGCCGAGGAATCCTTCTTCACATACGCCTGGCGAAGGGACTCCACCGCTTTGTCGATGCGAAGGTACCGTTCATGGTCTTCTGGATACTGCGCGACTTTGGCGCCGCATCCGACTGAAGCGATGAGCAACAGTGTGAGCAGCAGCACCGTCATGACTCGTCGATTGATGAAAGCGAATCTCACGATGCAGGCAGTATAGAAATCGCTCATGAGCGAGGTCAAGGCATCGCCTCGCGGCTTGCAATTTACGCCTAAAGACCTTAGACTCCGTTTCGTAGGAGAGACACCGCATGGCTAGCGTACTCAAAAAACGCCGGAAGAAAATGCGCAAACACAAGTATAAAAAGCTGCGCCGGCGTCAAAAATTCCTTCGCCGTAAAAGCTAAGCCCGCCCATCGTTTTGGGAGGAGGACCGCGTGCCAGAAGGCAAGAAGGTTCGCATTCGCGTCCGCACGGTGGCCTGCGTCTACGTCGGAGACTTTCTCATTCCTCCCATGCGCAATCGCGTTTCCGACGCGATCAACGAAGAGCAGCGCCTGTTCATCAACCTCACCGACGTCGTGATCAACGACAAGGACCGCTCTGATTTTGTGGCCGTCAACAAGAATCTCATCGAATCGATCGCTCAAATCTGACGCTCGAACTGCGCGGTCTTCCGTCACGATTCCTACACCTCGTCGCGGTTCTCCCTTGGTTTTCTGCACTCACCTCCTCTAAGATCGCTCCGGCAGCATGTCGACCTTCGCCAGATTTTTCCCATTCCTGAAGCCGTATCTCCCCCGTATGGTCGTGGCCGGTCTTCTGGTCATGATGGTGGCCGCGATCAACCTGGCCCTCCTTCGCCTGGCGGGAACGGTCTGGGACGTCATCACCGTGCGCCATGACGCGTCGCGCATGACGGAGCTGATCGGGCTCTTCCTCGGACTCGTGCTTATTCAAGGGCTCTGTTCGATGGGGCACAGTTATCTGACCGCCTGGGTATCCCAGCGAATCGTCGCCGATTTTCGGACCCATGTGTTTGCGCACCTGCAAACCCTTTCCGTCAGTTTTTTTGCCCGTCGTCGAACCGGCGAACTCCTCTCGCGACTGATGAATGACGTGACCGTCATTCAATCGGTCGCCACTGAAACCCCGATCGACACCGCCAAGCAACTCGTCACCTTCGTGGGCGGCATCGGATTTCTGCTCGCCATGAACTGGCGGCTCTGTCTGCTCATCCTGGTGTTGCTGCCGCTGCTCGTCCTCGTCGCGCGATTCTTCGGCCGCAAACTCAAATTCCTGTCGACGTCGATCCAGGACCACACCGCCGCGCTGAGCACCCTGATCGAAGAGGTTGTCTCCGGAATCCGCATCGTCAAATCGTTTGTCCAGACCACCAGAGAGGAACGGCGATTCGCCGCGCAAGTCGAGCAGAACCTTTCGCTCACCATGCGCCGGGCGGGAATCATGGCCCTGTTCATTCCGGTGATCAGTCTGCTGACCTTCTCCGCTGCGGCGGCGGTGCTGTGGTACGGCGGCCTCCAGGTGATCGAAGGATCGGTCTCTCCCGGCGACCTCTTTGCGTTCGTCCTTTTTGCCGGCATCCTGATCGGCCCATTCAGCTCGGCCGCCCGCGTGTTCGCGCAAGTTCGAGAGGCACAGGGCGCCACGCAACGGGTCTTTGAGATTCTGGACGCCCGCCCCGATGTCTCCGACTCCTCGACCGCGTTGGCCGTCGACCGTGTCGTGGGACATGTTCGCGTCGAGCAGGTAAGTTTTTCGTATGACGTCCGCCGGCCGGTGCTGTTCAATGTTTCATTCGAAGCGCGACCGAGTGAATTGATCGCAATCGTCGGACCGACCGGGGCGGGGAAAACCACACTCGTCAATCTGTTGCATCGTTTCTATGATCCGACGGAAGGCCGGATTACGATCGACGGACGCGATCTCCGGGAGATCACGCTGGAAAGTTGGTACCGGCAGGTATCGCTGGTACCCCAAGAAACCATCCTGTTCGGCGGGACGATCTTTGACAACATTCGCTACGGAGACCAACAAGCCAACGAGGAGGCCGTTCATGCCGCCAGCCGAGCCGCGCACGCCCATGACTTCATCACCAGCCTCCCCGATTCGTATCAGACGATCGTAGGGGAAAAGGGGATCAACCTCTCCGGGGGACAGCGCCAGCGAATCGCCATTGCCAGAGCGATCCTCAAGAATCCGCGCATCCTGCTGTTGGACGAAGCGACTTCGTCGCTTGATAGCGAATCGGAGCGGCTCGTCCAGGAAGCCCTCGAGCGACTCATGACGGGCCGTACGACATTCGTTGTGGCGCACCGCCTGACCACCATCCAACGAGCCAATCGCATCCTGGTGCTGAACCAGGGTCGTCTGGTCGAAACTGGTACCCACAGCGAGTTGATGGACCGCAAGGGTCTCTACCACTATCTCTACACGCTGCGCCTTACTGAGCTGCCTTCGTAGCCCCGGTCCGCCCCGTGGGACGCGTGTTTTCCGCAGGCGCCAGCTGGTTTCCTTCTCATCTGTATGGGCCCTCCGTGGCCACAACAGCGGAATTTAACATCGGCTTAACAAGACCGTAACGCCGGCGCAGCTTCCCTTTCCTAGACTGCGCCCAGGTAGTAGAGAGCCGCGCGCTTCATCGGAAAGGAGGTCGCCATGGTTGTGGCCGGCAGCAAAAAGGTACTGATCGTGGAGGACGAAAAGGACATCCTTCATCTCGTGAAGATGTACCTGGACAAGGAAGGTTTTCGAACGCTGACCGCCGCGAACGGTGTCGAGGCGCTCCGACAAGTTCGTTCGGAACATCCGGACCTGGTCATTTTGGACCTGATGCTGCCTGAAATCGACGGGCTTGAAGTGTGCAAGAAGCTTCGCCTCACTCCGCAAACCTCCATGCTGCCGATCATCATGTTGACCGCCAAGAGCGAAGAGTCGGACACGGTTGTCGGGCTGGAACTCGGAGCCGACGACTATGTGACAAAGCCGTTCAGCCCCCGTGGACTTGTCGCGCGGATCAAGGCGTTGTTCCGGCGACTCGATCGAGCCAACGATCGGGATATCAGCGCCTATCGGTACGGCTCGCTCAATCTCAATCTGTCCAGGCATGAAGTGACCGTGGATGGACGTGAAGTCATGCTGACCGCCAAAGAATTCGGTCTGCTCGAGCATCTCCTGAGAAATCCTGGACGAGTACTCACGCGGGATGTGTTGTTGAACAGCGTCTGGGGCTATGACTACCATGGAACCACCAGAACGGTCGACGTGCACGTCCGGCGGATCAAACAGAAACTTCCTCTACTCAACGACGCCATTCTGTCGGTCAAGTCCCTAGGCTACAAGCTCAGGGAACAGGGGCTGAACGCATAGCCTGGGAACAGGCATCATCTGCCGGCGTTACGGTCATTCTCACCGCATATTGGGATGAAACGCGCCCCGCATCCCGGATTGTTTCATCGCTTTTGAGCACAAGTTAACCCGCCCGACACCAAGGGTTTACTTTCCCGTTACAGTGGCGAGCCAGGCTTGAGCCATGAGTTTCCATTTCCTCGGAAGGAGGGCCATCATGGACCAGGACCGCGGCCATCTTGATGCACCGACAAGCAACCTGTCTGTCTCTCTCGCGAAAACCGGCGACGACGTCCATGCCGCTCAGCGGCTGCGTTACGAGGTTTTTGCGCAGGAATGCGGCGCCACGTTGAGTTCGATGGAAGAAGGGATCGATCGCGACGAATTCGACGAGTATTGCGACCACTTGATCGTCAAGGATTCGACAAGAGACGAAGTCGTGGGCACCTATCGGATTCTCACCTCCTGGAGAGCCAAGGAATTCGGAGCGTTCTATTCGGAGTCCGAATTCGACCTCAGCAGGCTCAAGCCATTGGTACCGCGACTCGTCGAAGTCGGACGATCGTGCATTCGTCAGGACTATCGGCAAGGGTCCGTCATCACATTACTGTGGTCCGGCCTCGCTCAATACATGATGACGCGCGGTTACGAGTACCTGATGGGCTGCGCGAGTATCCAACTGGACGACGGCGGACGCACGGCGAGCGCGGCATATCGCAGTTTGAAGGATCGCTGTCTCAGTCCGGACCATTGGCGCGTATATCCCAGGGTCCCCTTTCCGTTTATAGCGGCCGATCCGCTGGCCATAGGAGCCTTACCCCCGCTCATCAAAGGCTATGTGAGACTGGGAGCCTACGTCTGCGGGGCACCGGCCTGGGACCGGCAATTCAATTCCGCCGACCTGCTGATGCTCCTTCCGCTCTCACGCATGAATCCGCGATATGCGCGGCATTTTATGGGGCGACCATGTCTGACCGAATCGTCCGCGGCCTGATCACTCCGATCCGCGCGCTCGGTCTCATGTGGCACGTCGCCAAGGGCGTGCTCATTGTGGCCATCCTGTTTCCCTACGCCAAACCGAAGGAACGAGATGTCCTCATACGCCGGTGGTCGCTCGACTGTCTGCGCATTCTGAACGTACACGTCCGGATCAGGGGCGACGCCCCGCCACCGGAGGCGACCGCCGTGATGTTCGTGGCCAATCATGTCTCCTGGCTGGATATCCTGGCGCTCAACGCCGTCAAGAGGGTCCGGTTCGTGGCCAAATCCGAGGTGCGCGCCTGGCCGGTCATCGGCTGGCTGGCTGCGCGAACCGGCACGCTGTTTCTCCGACGCCGGCATCCCGGACAGTTGATCCAAGTCAACCGGTCGTTACAGGCGGCATTGAAGCGGGGTGAATGTGTGGCGATTTTCCCGGAAGGAACGACCTCCGACGGCCGCACGGTTCTTCGCTTTCATTCCGGCCTGCTCGAACCGGCCGTCACCAGCCACTCCCTCGTGTGGCCCGTGGCCCTCCGCTATCACACCTCCGATGGACAGCCGGCCGCGATCGCCGCATTTGTCGGAGAGCAAACCTTGGTCGGGTCCACGTGGCAGGTCCTGAGCCAACCAGCTTTGCACATGGACCTCCATTTCATCCCTGCCCTAGCTGGTTCTCGACACGACCGCCATGAACTGGCGCAGAGGACCCGCGCTGCGATCCTGTCGAAGCTCAGCGCCGGGTCGCAGCTTCTCGCCCCGAACCAGGCCGCATCATCGCTCGATAGACCGGACGATTGCTCTGCCGCGGCTTGAGTTAGCCGAACAATTCCGGCATGCTTCCATCAGATGATTCGCCCAACGCTCCTCCTTCTCGCGATCGCCGGCATCGCAGCTGCTCTGAGTTCCTGTGGCCCCTACCGCGTTGAGTACATGGAAGACGCTCTCCGACAGACCACTCAGCAGGAATTGATTCACAAATTCGGCTACCCGCAGCGATTGAAGCGAATCAGGAACGGCGACACCGTATGGGAGTATGATTTTCAGGGTAAAGGATCGGATTGCGCGACGTACACACTCACCTTTGATCCAGAAGACGAGCTGCGTCAGTGGGACCGACGGGACTGCCCCCAAGACCACCCGGAATCGAAAGCCCTGAACTAACCGACCTCCATTCATCCTTTTCGCGACATGCCGCCGCAAGAGTTTTTCTCGATCTTAACGATCCACTTCGCGTTCTGTAACGTCGCTCAATTATATAGTGAGGGCACCAAGACATCTCATCCGATGGAGATGGCTCGGACAGCCTCAACCAGGGAGGTGGGCGGTGGAACCAGTGACCGGTTGCACAAGGTGCGGGGGATTCATCATTCCTGAAGCGTTTCGCGACATCGGGCTCAGTTCCCTCGGATGGCGCTGTCTCCTGTGCGGAGAAATCGTCGACGGCGTCATCCTCAAGAACAGAACGTCCCCATTGATTCCGTCTCCGATGGACGAAGAGCAGGCTGACTGGCACTGTGAGTCTTTCGCGACGGATTGCGAGCACTGATCGAGAGCGTGGGGCTTGCCTGCAACGGACCGAGGCTACTTTGCTCGCGACGGCGCGGCGCCTGCGGTGGTTCTGCTCGGTGAAGAATCCGGCTGATCTTTGATTTGCAACCCGATCTCCTGAAGGGCCTTCGGATACTGCGCGCAGTATTCCTTCGCTCGGGCGGGCGTCTGCTCATATTTTTCCAGACAAGCGCGGTAGGACTTCACCAGCAGCGTCGCCTCATTATACGTCGCGGTTGCTGCTTCAGCCTGACGGAACGTCTGGCACTGAATCGCCGCTTCCCGGTCAAGCACCGTGTCGCCGGGCATTTTGGCGCAGGTGACATCGATGTACTGGTGAGGATTCGTGCAGGCAGTCGGCAGGAGAACCAGACCGACGACGAGGATCGCCAGCGGGACCCTCGAGATCTCAACGATACCCATGAGTCGCATCGTCGCTTACCGCCATTACGATTGCGATAAGGGCATGTTACAGACCGGTTAACTTTCCCGCTTCCTACGCACGAATGACTCTCTCGACGGTAGCAAAGCCTCTCTCCTGCCACGATACCCTCTCCCGGAGCCCGTTACAGAGATTTGACAGCATCCTGATTGCCTGGTGCTTTGCGACCGTTACACTTCACCACATGAAGCAAAGGAGGGAGTGCTCATGACGCGATTCACCGCTCACATGCCCAACACACTTCCACTTGAGCCGATGTTTCGTCCCCGCCTTCCTGACCGGACAAAAGCGTTGTACCGAAATCTGTGGCTGGAGCTACAACACCAGCGACGATCGCTGATCCAGACGACAATTCACGAACTGATTCAAGCCGGTGATGCGGCATTGCTCTCCGATCCGCTCGATCAAGCGTCGGCCGAGCAGGAACAGGAACTGTCATTGCTGGTCAAGGAGCGCTCGCGGGAGAAGCTCCGTCAGATTGACGTCGCGCTTGAGCGAATGGAGCAGCGGCGATACGGCCTGTGTCTCCGGTGCGAACAGGAAATTCCCTTCGCGAGGTTGAAAGTCCAACCCGCAGCCTCGTACTGCGTTCCCTGCCAGGCCGTCGACGAATCCAGAGGAAGGTTGACAAAAAGCCTCCAGCATTCGCATGCGTAGGAGTGTGCACGGTCAATGTTCAGACACCATCAGAAGCACAAGGAAGGGGGGGACCATGCAGTGCGTCCGATGTAGAGGGTTGAAAGTACCGGAAGTCATGCAGGACGGCGGAATGAGAGTCCTGGCTTATCGTTGTCTGCACTGCGGAGATGTCATCGATCCGAAGATCCTACTTCACCGGCGCCATCAACACCAGTTGAGACCGACACGATCTCGTACACCAGTGTACAACGACACGCGGTGGAGGCGATACGGATCCGTCGCCGTAGAGGAGCGTTGATTGACCGGACAGGTCACTGCCCAAACACCTCGATCAACTGATCGAGCGACCGGATGGTTCCCACGAGAGTGGGATGACCGAACCGCTTGTTGTGATGCGCCTCCTTCACTTTGCTCAAGGCCAGAATGAGACTGTGAAGATCCTCCGGCCTGGCCGTCTCGAAATACGTAATGAAGTCGAAGTCATCGAGGCCCGTTGAGTGATACAGTTTGCGCTTGACGGTCTTGTGATAGGGCAGGGCCGCTTCCGTATGTTCTTGCATCATGGCCTGGCGCTTGTCCTGAGGCAGCATCCACCAATCGGCATCTTTGCGAATCGGGATGACGGCGACGTAGGTGCCGCTATCGCTCGGCACCTTCAGGTCGGCCTTCATCTGGTCAGGAAATCCTGGAACGTAATTGGCCTTCTTGGACATCCCGTTAAAAATGGTCTGGCTCGACAGGTACTGACCGAACGGCGTGGCCAGGACATCCACCAGAAACTGCTGATTGTCCTTTAAATCCGTACTGTGGAGACGGAACAAGAAGTCCGCATGATCCGACAGTCCCCTAAGCAGGTACGTGTCGATCGCCAGCTTGTCTTTGTGCCGTTCCACCACCCCTTTCAGGGCGCTAAGATGCGCCTGTCTTGTCTTCTGATCCAATCGTCTCCATTCATCGTCGATCTGAAACGCGGCAAAGGTGCCATATACACCGGGATCGCTGAGGAGTTTGTCACGCTCCATCGCCGAAGCGCCAGGCAGAACGATCCCGTCGAGTCCCAGAGCAATCAGCGCCATAACGATCGCGACGTATCTCATTGATGGCATCCTCCCCTCCTCCATAAGTTGAGTAATCAGATTTCTAAGTCGCTCGGTGTGCGAAGAATTGCGCGAACACCACCCTGAACCGCTCTAATCGAAAAGTCAACACGGAGCCGATCTCAGCTCAGAGCCTGGAAGCCCACCCATCACGTCGTTGCGAACCTGTAACCAGCATGCGCGGCGGTCCGCTTCAACCACGATCTCGAATGTGAGCCCCGGCGAATGTTCACTCTCAAACAGGATATAGTCCGCCATGCGCTGCGTCGCCGGATCGGAACAGCTACATCTGAACGCGTACCCGTCACTTAGTTCACGGATCTCCACCACTTCCTTCAAGAGATTGGTCACCAGCGCATGCCGCCGGGACACGAGCGATGGATCGAACAGGGGAGTGACGAAGTAGGAATTGAAAGTCGCCCGCATCATGACGGCTTGGCGTGCGCGTCTGGATCACAGGCGCGCACGCCGCTTTTTGAACCTAGACTCAACTGCCGATCTGCCCGCCGTCGTCTTTCGTGATCACGATGCAGGATGAGCGAGGCCTCCCGCCGGCTGCGCCGTCCGGCCAGGAGCTGAATTCCTTCGGATTGGCCGGGTTGCCCGGCAGATCGTCGGGACGCTCGCCCGGATGCTGGATACCCACGAACATGGTCTTCTCGTCGGGCGTGAGAAATGCGCCGGTGATCTCGCACTGCTTGGGACCGACCAGAAACCGCCTCGTCTCCCGCGTGGTGGGATCGGCGCAGAGCATCTGATTATTGCCGAAACCGGCATAGGCCCCCGCGTTGATCGTCGAGGTCGAGACATCGGTCTGAATCCACAGACGGCCGCTGGGCGCGACATAGATGCCGTCAGGCGAGCCGTATTTGTCCCCGATGATCGTGGAACCGTGAGCCGCATTGGCCGGGTCGCCGCAAAGGGCGAAGATGTCCCATCCGAAGGTCGGCTCCGAGAAGTCGCTCGCGTAGTACCACCGGATGATATGGCCGTAGTTGTTGATCGCGCGTGGATTCGCCGCGTCAACCGGCGGCCGCGCGGACCCGGCCGCGGTGGTCCCATCCGGATTGTTGACCGACGGAGGGCTGCTGCCGCGGCGGTTGTTGTTGGTCAGCGTCGCGATCGCGGTGAGCGACTCAGGGAACGTATCGATCCATTCGGGACGGTCCATCATGGTCGCGCCCGCCGCGTCAGCGGCGCCGCGGGTGTTGATCAGAATGTCGTTCAGCGACCATCCGGCCAAGGCCGGATTCGCTGGCGTGAGCGGCAACCATTCGCCGGTTCCGTCGGCCTTGAATTTGGCCACGTACAGAATGCCGTCGTCGAGAGGACTGATTCCCCGCCGCCGGGCCTCACGCCATGGCTGATTCGACACGTAGCGATAGATGTACTCGTTCCGCTCGTCATCGCCCATGTACACAACAACCTTGTCGTCTCTCGTCTCCTGCACCCAGGCGCCTTCATGCTTGAGGCGACCGAGCGCGGTGCGCTTGACCGGCGTTGAGTTGGGTCTGAACGGATCGATCTCGACCACCCAACCGAACCGGTTCGGCTCATTCGGTTCCGCATCGGTCTGGAATCGCAAATCCGTCTGGTGCCACAGATAGCCGAAGCCGGCCGCGGTGATGCCGTACCGCTTTTCCAGCGGCGTCTGCGGGCCGTTCTTCCGGAAATAGCCGTTGAAGTTCTCTTCACAGGCGAGGTACGTGCCCCAAGGCGTAACCCCCATGGCGCAATTGTTCAGCGTGCCGAGCACTCGCGTGCCGGTCGGATCCGCGCTGGTCGCCAGCCTTGGATCACCGGCGGCCGGCCCCCCGATGGCGATCGGCGTCATGCCGGTGATTCGCCGGGCGAACGGCGAAGGGCGCACGACGTCCCATTCGCCGCGTCTTCGCTTGCGATCCCACGGGAAACCGCTTCGCTTCGTGACTTCGATGATCGACACACCATGCGCGTTGAGCGACTTGTTCGTTTTTTCCTGGCTCCAATTGGCCACGCCGTCCGGAAACAACAGGCCGTCATCCGTGTATTCGTTGTTCTGTACGAGCAGTCCTCGCTGAGACCCCAGGATGGGAAAGTACACCAGTCCATCATTGTGCATGCCCCATTGCAGCGCCTGATCAGCGGCGCTGTTGCCGGCGTCCTGCTTGAAGGCCGGGCCGTTTGATACCGGGTCGCCCCAAGCAATCAGGACTTCAGCGGTGTATCCCTGCGGCACTACCACCGCATCGGCATCCGACACCGAGATACCTTGAAACCCGAGAAGCGGCCGCTTCTGCTCCCCGGCGGCCGCAGGAACCGCTCTCAAGAGCGCCTCGACTCCTCCCAGTGACAGAAAGGCGGCCGCAGCCAAGCCGCCGCTGAGCAGCCCTCGCCTGGACATACGGGCATCCAACACATCTTGAAATGTCTCATTTTTCGACTTATTGCAACTCTCTTCGTCATGCTTCATGGATCTCTCCTTCTTCCAGAAACTAATGGTGGACACGATTTAGGCGTGCACTGAACCGCGCAACGCCATGACTCGTTTCAATCGCAGCAACAGCGACTCATTCGTAAACAGCCGCGCCACTCCTGATAAAAAGGGCAATCGCGAATGAGGCCTCAAGCGATCTGTTATCGCAGGAGACGATGGTTTTGAACGCAGTCGTACCATGAACCCTCCTCCAATGAGGCATTCGGTGCAGCCAATCTCGATGTGCTGGCTTGTGCGTCAGGATCCTAACGGTGAGACTCTTGCACAGGTGCGTTACGCTGTATTCTTCCGGCATTCAAGATCGCGTAACGAGTCTGTTAAGGATGCGAGAAGGAAATCGAAGGATCGATCGGTGGGAACAACACTAACCATCAGTGGGGCACCGCGCAGTCACCAAATTGTGAGCACCGATAGAATGTCGTAAGAGATCAGGGACTTAAGACGCATGGCTGCCTGCAGACCTTTCCTGCTATAATTGCGCGTTTGAATGCGGACAAATCGTATGACAATTGACAATCAGACCTTGCTCATCAACAAGGGAACCTGTTACGCGATGTTCGCGTACGACATCGGCTCCGCCATCAATTTGGAGGAGGTCGATCGCCGCATTACTGCGGGAACCGAACGCGGAAAGCTGCGCCACAAAGCCAGGGCCCCGCAATATTTTGACTACCGCCCGGCCCCTCTTCGCTTGATGCAGGAGGGCGGCACGTTAACGGTTGGTTCCTATTCGTCGAGTCCGACCGTCGAAGTCATGGTGTACGACTTCGGCGCCGTGACCATTACCTATCGTTTTGCGCTGGACGGTCCCTTCGATGGCTTGCTCGAACTCAGCGAGTCACTGTATGAGCATGAGCTGCTGTTAGCGGAATCGCGCGCGCGAGTCGAGCAACTCGTGCAGGTGATTAATTCCGCCGTCGAACGGCCGAAAATCGCCGCTGAGGTGGAAGATTATCTCATCTTTGCAATCGATTCCTGGGCGCCGGCTTCTGGGTCTCCCTTGTGGGCGAGCCGGGAAGCGGAGTTGGCCCGCATCCTGCGCGGTGAACACGCTCCTCTCTCCGACCAAGAAATTCGCGACGCCGTATCATGTCGCATTTCCTTCGGAACGGAAGACGCCGCCTTGATCGACTGGCATGCGGCCGTGTTGTTCGGAAGGGATATGGACGACGTGCGGTCCGTGCTGGAATTCGCCAACGTCGAGTTGCTGGAGATGCGCATGCTCGACGAACAGCTCGACCAATCGCTCGACCAAGGGTACGAGGCGCTGTCTCGAAAACCGCGCCTCCTGTCGCTTCCGGGTTCCTACGATAAGGACACCACCCACATCGCGCAGCTTCAAGTCGACGGCGCCCTCCTGTTCGAGCGCGTGACCAACACGCTGAAGCTGTTGGGGGACCAATACCTCGCCCGGGTGTATCGGCTCGTTTCTCAGCGGTTCCACCTGGAGGCATGGGACGCGAGCATTTTGCGAAAACTGGAAACGCTGGAGAGCATCTACGGCAAGATGTCGGACCGCGCGGGAACCCGTCGCATGGAGCTGTTGGAGTGGATTATCATCGTGCTGATCACCATTTCCATCGCGGTCTCGTTCCTGCCGTTCACCGGACATTAGTGCGACTGATCAGGCGGATCCGCACGCAGTCAGCATCTCCAGTTCGCTTCTGAGTCGTTCCTGCGGTCGACGGCAGGAGTCGTTACAAGAGATTGAACGATCGCTGACGAGGTTGTAATGGCAGTCGACTAGATCTCAAGAGAGGGTCGCATGAAACAACCGTCACCTTCAGCTTCATCGTATTACCGGCTCCCCCACTTCCTGCTGCTCGGTATGGCAATGTGGCTAGGGGCCTGCGCAGCAACAGCAGTGGATCGCACCGCGTGGATTCAGGTTGGAAAGACCACCAAGGCTGATGTCATAGCGGAGTATGGTGAGCCGGATCTTGTCCGCGCCGATGAGGAAGGAGAAACGGCCACCTACCGGCCTGTCGCACGCACGGCCCCTCCCGTTCAAGTCCCCATGGCGCAAGCCGGTCCTCTCGGAACAAGCACCACCAGGATGCAGACCATTGAGCCAGGGTTAGGCAAGAAGGATAGCGCCGCGCGGCCACAGAAAGAGGTCCAGATCCGCTACGACGCGCAAGGCATCGTGCGGGGAGTGACTGAGTGACAGCTCGCGAACTGTTGCAAACATGCCGTCATCGGAACGAAGGAAACTGCGGGCGAGCCATTGTCGGCTGCCCGCATTCGGCGCAGCGTTATTTCTTCTCGACGATATCGCCTTTCATCGGCCCCAGGATGCCCAGAAGTTCATCCTTCTCAGTCTTACCGACTTTGTGGTGATCCAGCGCTGAGACCAGATCTTCGACGAGCGCCGTAAAGGCCGCATCATCCACACCCATCCCGGCATGAGTGTCCTTCATCGTTCGGCCGGTATATTTGCAAGGTCCTCCGCTCGCTTCGCAGATTTGATTTACCAAGTGCATCTTCAGTTTCGTCAGATCAGTGCTGGCGAAAAACCCGTTAATGCGCTTGTCCCCCCCGACCTTGGAGACAAACGTCTCGACGACCGCGGTAATCGCCGGCTTGCCGCCGAGCCGATCATACAACGATTGTCCGGTTGCCTGGTGATCGGCTGCATAGACCGATGCTGCGACCAACATCGTCCCGACCCCTCCAACGATCAGTCCGCGTAACATCCTACCCATCGGCTCCTCCTTAGCAAGAAGTTTGGCAAATAAATTAGGTGTCCTACTTATAATTGAAGTGACGGTGTGAATTCAATAGTGGCTCAATTACGAATGCGTTACGCGTAAGAGAGGGATGGTGCGTCGATTGGGCATCGACGCGCGAGGGTCAGGATGAAGACAGCTCTTTCAACAACCGCTCCGCCTCCGGCTTGTACTTTCGTTCCCACGTGTAGCGATAGTGCGGGCGCTCCAAACGCACCACGGTTTCCAGCTGTGTCTTGGCCGCTTCTCGCCGTCCCTGCTTCAGATAGAGTTTCGCCAACATGATGTGAGCATTGGCAAAATTGCTGTCGACGGAGATCGAGCGCTCGAGAAAGTCCTGGGCCTTCCTCTCGCTCCCGCCAAGAAACCAGGGGATCTCCATCAGCAGCCCGCCCATCATCTGGAGGGCTTGGGCGTGTCGGGGATTGATTTCAATCGCCCGCTGGGCGCAATGCTTGATCGTGCCGACGGTCATCGCCGCGTTGGTGACGCCGCTGAGCCGCGCCGCGCTTCCGAGATTCACCGCATGGAAAAAATGCGCGTCGGCATTGGCATCATTGATCTCGAAGGCCTGTTTGGCCGCGCTCGCGCCCGCCTCGTAGGCGGCCAGGCGTTTCGTCTTCTCGGTGAGCAAGTCGTCGGCAAGATCGAAATAGGTTTCCGCCAATCGAACAAGGAACTCGGGTGACGCGCCGCTCTCCTGCTGTTCAGCGAGCAGCCTCCGCAAATCACCTTCAAGAGATTGCGGATATCCGGGCGGCATCTCGTTTCGTTGCGCGAAGCTCTGTGCGGTCATGAAAACCCCGAATGCCGCACAAATGACGATGCTCAATCGGTATTCGTTCATTTGGCCTCCCCAAGTTCTGTTCTGATCGATCGGGAGGGTCCTACATCGCACATCAGGGTGAAATCAATCCCGCAGGCTCTGCCAATGACTTGAGGGCAAAGCACATGAAGGGCATTGGGAACTCCCGGTCGTAGGCTTGCAGGCTGACGAGGTACCCATGCCTATTCTATGAATTCGACGATGGCGGCCGCGGCGGCGGCTGGATTCGTGTATGTCGCGAAGTGACCACCCTCGATGAGCTTGACCTGCGTAGACGGTCGTACCGTCACGATCTCCTGCACGTTCCTTTTCGGAACGATGGCATCATCACGCCCTGCGATGCAGAGCACCGGACAGGGACAATCCCTCAAGAATTCTCTCGCGTCGATGAGGAGGAGCGCTCTGATGCGGGCGGCCACCATGCCGGCACTGACCCGCCTCCAGGTTTCCGCCTTGTCCAGGCGAAGCTGGTCATGGGACCCGCGCGCGAGCCACAGGGGCAGACGGAGGCAGGCGCGGATCATCCAGATCACCGGCGTGACCGCCGCAAACCTGAGCCGCGCATAGAGCGGCCGAGGCGCGCGCAGGAAGGAGACCGACAAGATGACGCCCAGCACGGTCTTGGGCTCCATTGCGGCCACCATCAGTGCGAGGGGTCCGGAGAATGACGAACCCAGGACATAGAAACTGGGAATCCCCCTCACCGCTTCGCAAACGATCTTCAACAAGTCTGTGTACTCGTTCGCGCCGGCGGCCGGGAAGCTGATCACTTCCGGATGCACCGACTCCGGCAACGCGGCCAGCAAAGGTCGAAAAAACACATCCGTGCCGTCCAACCCCGGCAGGAGCACCAGTGTCCGCTTCGTGGTGGGACCGTTCTTCACTGGCTCAACCCTCGCATCGCAGCTTCCAACCAATTTCACGCTCAGACCCATCGCACCCCCGGCTCATCGTACTTCGTGCCTCCGGGTTCCATACCTCAGAGCGAGTAACGCGCAGCCACAAGCTTCAGGTCAAGGCGAGGCCGAATGCGGTCAATATGTCATGAACAGCACAGCTTGGGAACGAATGATGCCACGTTTGCGATCGTTTGTTACTAACGTATTGCGCCGGTTACAGAATCCACATCGAGTTTTCACATATCCGCAGCACGATCGTAACGGTCCGGCAACATCGCCTTTGTACCATGATTGATATGGATCCTCAGACTGTCGCGCAGTTCACTGGAGGCCCGGCGGGTGAGTAAATCTCTCCGCGAGCCCGCTCTCTCCTTCCGCACCGTTTGGATCTCCGACATTCATTTGGGCTTCCGGGGTTGCAGCGCCGACCATCTCTTGAATTTTCTTCACTCCGTGGAATGCGAGTATCTCTACCTCGTCGGCGACATCATCGACATTTGGGAGATGCGCAAGCGGCTGTTCTGGCCGCAGGCGCACAATAACGTCGTGCGGACGATTCTCGGGAAAGCAAAACACGGAGTGAAGGTCGTGTACGTCCCCGGCAATCACGACGAGCTGCTGCGCGATTATCACGACATGACTTTCGGCAACGTACACATTTTGGAGGAAGCCATCCATACCAATGCCGACGGTCGGCGCCTTCTCGTCACGCACGGCGACAAGTTCGACAGCGTGGTCCGCTGTTCGCGCGCGATCGCCATGCTGGGGACGCGCCTTTATGACTCCTTGCTGAAAGCCAACTATCTCGTGCATGGGGTGCGCCGCCGATTCAACCTCCCCTATTGGTCTCTCGCCGCGTTTCTCAAGCACAAAGTCAAAAACGCCGTGCAGTTCATCAGCAATTTTGAGCAGGCGGTGGCCTACGAGACCGCCCGCCTGGGCGTGGACGGCGTGGTCTGCGGCCACATTCACCGACCGGAGATCACCCGGCTGAACAACATTATCTATTGCAACTGCGGGGATTGGGTGGAGAGCTGCAGCGCGCTGGTAGAGCACTACGACGGGAGTCTCGAATTGCTTCGCTGGGCCGATACCGTGGCCAGTCTCAAACGCACCCGCGTCCTGAAGCGAGATTGTTTGACCTTGTACCCCGACGACGATCTCATCGTCGCGTGAACAGGCTGAACGGGCCGCAACAGAGAGACCGGCATGGCCGGTCAGTCAGAGGAGGGTCCGATGGACAGAATGATTGATCGATGGGGCGCGTGCGGGTTACGCCTGGGGGAGACCTGTAGGTTGGAAGCCGGTGAGTTCGGGTTTCTCCTCGGCCTCTGTCTACTCGCCGGCTTGGCGACGCTCTATGCCCGAAGGCTCGTGTTCGCGCTGTCCGCACTTCGCGCGCGGTCCGTCACTCCCGCCTTGTCGCGCGCGCTTTCTACATGGGTCAAGTCGAACGATTACCTGGGAGACGATTTCTATCGAGCCGACGGAGCGGACGAGCAAATCGTGGCGCGCAGACGGAAGGCGCTCGACCAATTGGCCGACTACTTCCGCGAACACCATCCGCAGGCCATTGCGTGGGGCCAGACAATTCGAGAGGGGTTGTCGGACCTCCGATTCACGGACGCCGGCCGGGTTCCCTTTCCCTTTGCGCGGGTCATGCGGGAGAAATTCAATCTCTGTTCGGTCGTGACCGCCTCGGAAGGGCCGAAGCTGCGAGATATCGACGGCCACTGGTCGCTCGACGTCACCGGCTCCTACGGCGTCAACGTCGCCGGCTACGATCAATATAAAGAGTGGATGGAGCGGGGGTGGGAACGGGTGAAAGATCTCGGTCCCGTGTTGGGGCCCCTGCACCCAATCGTGGCCGAGAACATCAGCCTGCTCAAGCACATCTCGAAACTCGACGAAGTCTCCTTCCATATGAGCGGCACCGAAGCGGTCATGGCCGCCATTCGTCTGGCGCGATTCAACACGCGCCGAACGCAGATCGTATGCTTCGCCGGCGCCTACCACGGTTGGTGGGACGGCGTGCAGCCGGGCCTCGGCAGCGAACGGGAGATCAAGGACTGCATTACCTTGAAAGACATGCATCCCGCCTCGCTCGTCGCCATCCGCCGGATGAAAGACGACATCGCCGGCGTCGTGGTCAATCCGATTCAATCGTTCCACCCCAATTCACCGCCGCCCAGCGACGCCATCTTGTTGACCAGCGATCTCCGAAAGACCCAAGACGCCCATGCTCCCTACGCGCAATGGCTCCGCCAGTTGCGGGAGGTCTGCTCCGCCTGCGACATCCCGCTCATCTTCGACGAAGTCTATTCGGGCTTTCGTCTGGCGCCCGGCGGTGCGCAGGAACATTTCGGCGTGCAGGCCGATCTGGTCGTCTACGGGAAAACGGTCGGAGGCGGGCTCCCCGTCGGTGTCTGCTGCGGGAGGGCCGCACTCATGCGACGGTTCGATCCGGACCACCCCATGAGGCTCGCCTACGTCATCGGGACCTTCTCGGCCCATCCCCACGTCATGGGCGCCATGAACGAGTTCCTGCAGTGGGTCGCCAGGCCGGAAACGGTCCAGCGCTATGAGGAAGCGAATCAGCACTGCACCGCATGGGCCGCCTCGGTCAACAAGGTCTTTGCCGAGCGCGCGTTGCCGTTACGGATCGTCAACCTGGCCACAGTCTGGACAATTCTCTTCCAGCAGCCGGGCCGATACAACTGGCTGCTCCAGTACTATCTGCGGGCCGAGGGCGTGGTGCTGAGCTGGGTCGGCACGGGCCGCTGCCTCAGCAACATGGCCTTCCAGCCCGAGCATTACGACGAACTGCAGGCGATGTTGGTGAATGCCGCCGCCAGAATGAAAGAAGACGGCTGGTGGCTGGACGGCCTTGAACGACCGGAACGGAGGAAGGTGATGCAGTCACGACTCAGGCAGGAAATGATCGGCAGCATTCTGCAGGTGCCGAAACCGCTCCGCGCCTTCTACACCGAAGTGATGCGGCGCAAACATGACGACCACCTCGCCTCTCACAGCCATCCGCTGAACCAATTCTTCCATCTCTTGAGTTCCAGCGTGTTCATCTACTGCTATGTCCTGATCTTCACCGATCTCACCACCGCGGTCACGGCCAGCCTGGCGGCGCTGTTCGTCCGGCAGTTTGGACATGCGATCGTCGAGCCGCCCTGCCACGACAAGGAAGAACTACTGCTCGGATTCAACACGCCGAACAAGACCATGATCGTCTCCGCCTATTGCCTGATCCCGCTGGCCAACCTGTTCGCCAGCGGCAGTTGGACCTTCGCCTCGTTCCTCGAACGCTGGCCGACCATCGCCCAGCAATGGTGGGGCCTGACGTTGGTGGTCGTTCTGGGACGCGTCGCTTACCTGGCCTGGCTGCACGACTTCCGGATTTCGATGATTTGGCTCGTGAAGCTCGTCACCGACCCCTTCACGGATATCAAGGCCTATTGGCCTCGTTCGGTGAGCGCCTGGCGGGCGATCCTCCCGCCCTACGCGATGAACCAAGCCACCCCCAAGCACTGATGACGGGCTGGAGTCTGCTGGCGGCTGCCGGCGCCTTGAGCCTGGAGCGGATCTGGTACGCATGGGTCTGGTATGATTCGGAATCGTTCCGTCGATTCTGCTCGCGAACGGCTCTTGCCGTCTTTGGCGAGCCGGTGGACGTGCTGCGGAACTTTTTCTTCTGTTTCAAAACCCTGCAGCTCGCCGTGTTCCTGGGCTGGTGCTACCTGTACGGGGGAGGCACGATCATTCCCCCCGGCGAAGACGAACCCTGGTTCGTGACCGGCGGCCTCCTCATATTGATCGGTCAAATCCTAAACGCGGGCGTGTTTATCAGGCTGGGCAAGATCGGCGTCTTCTACGGCAACAAGCTGGGCTATCACGTCCCCTGGTGCAAGGGCTTTCCCTTTTCCCTCACGCCGCATCCTCAATACGTCGGCGCCACCCTGACCATCTGGGGCTTCTTCATGACCACCCGCTTTCCGAACGATGACTGGTACATCCTGCCCATTCTCCAAACCGGGCAGTACGCGCTGGGAGCGTACCTGGAACAGTAGCACCGGAAAAGGTCGGCGCAACGATCTGGACGTCTTGCTAGATGCGCTGCGCCGTTTGAGAAGAGAGAGAGGGATCGGTTGGGAGTGATCTCAATCGAACCGGCCTAAATACCATACGAATCTGATGCTGTTGGCAGCCTGCTTCCCTCAGGGCATCGCTCCACCGAGCCCAATACACACCGAACCAATCGAAACGAGTGATACCGGTTTGAGATTCGAATTGTATTTTCCGAAGCGGCCTGCCGCCATTCGCTTGTGTGGTTCGCTTAATCTCTTGGAGAATAAACAGCTTGGTCATCGGAGGTTCTCCTGCATGACGCCGTCTTCGGATCCAAGGGAGCGGGATACTACTCCTTTGTGAGATGAATTTCCACTCTTCGCGAAGACAAGACCTTCCGGTCGCCCCGGAACACAGTCCCTTCACGCGTACGACTGCCGGATCAGGTGCACCTGGGCAGGTTGACGATCGACGGTTCGTTGGATCGCAAGCAGATTTGGCTGACAGGAGACTATGACGCCGATACCAAGAAGCTTGTCAAGTCCATCTCTCCTCCCCGAACGGCTCCAGCAACGACACGAAGCGCTCCGTCCAATAGCGCCAGGAGTTCTGTTTGGCATAGACCACGCAATCGGCCGGATCGAGTTTCACTGCCCCGAGCACGGCCTTCTTCAAGTCGGCGTCCAGCACGCCCGTCTTGCCGTTCACGACCACGTCGATCGGCCCGGTCACAGGATAGGCCGCGACCGGCACCCCGCAGGCCATGGCTTCGAGCAGGACCAGACCGAAGGTATCGGTCAGACTCGGAAATACGAAGACGTCCGCGGCGGCCAAATGCGACGCCAGTTCTTCTCCGACTTTCTGCCCGACGAATCGAACATCGGGATACCGGTTTCGCATTCGTTCCAGATCCGGTCCGTCCCCCACCACGTACTTCGTTCCCGGCAGGTCGAGATTGAGAAACGCTTCAATGTTTTTCTCGACCGCGACACGCCCCATGTACATCGCAATCGGCCGCGGACCCGGCAAGAATGACTTCGGACCGGGATGGAACACCGACGCATCCACTCCTCTCGCCCAGATCGCCAGATTCCCGAATCCCCGCTCCTCGAGACACTGCTTCATCGATCGGGTCGCGACCATGGTGCGGCTCGCTCGCCCGTGATACCGGCGCAAGTAGGCGTAGGACCAGGCGACGGGAATGGGAAATCGAGCGCGAACATACTCCGGGAATTGGGTGTGGTAGGAGGTCGTAAAGGGGATCGACCACGTGAGGCACAACGATCGCGCCGCATGGCCGATCGGGCCTTCCGTGGCGATATGGATGGCTTGCGGTTGAAACTCTCGCAGCCGTCGCCGGACACCATCTCTGGGAAAGACGGCCAACCGGATCGAGGGATAGGTCGGACAGGGATAGGTTCGAAAATCTTGGGGTGTGATGAAAGAGACCTGATGTCCGAGATCCTTCAAGTGATCGGCAGTATGGCTCAGCGTCCGCACCACGCCATTGATTTGTGGATGCCACGCGTCGGTGGCAATCGCGATTCTCATCTGTTGCCGGAGAGGGCCGCGCGTTGCAACTTGTCCGTCATTCTCAATTCATCGCTCTGATCGGTCAACAGACAATCCGGCTCGTAACGAAGATTTAACGCCGCGCCGCGACCACTATTCATCTGGGCGTAACGGGTGAGAGGTATCGTTCGTACAAAGAAGAGAAACCCCGCATGACATCGCCTCGATGACCTTCCAGCAGGCCCTCTGCCACGGTGGACTTGGGCTCATGTTGCTCAGTCTGGCCGGGTGCGCGGCGCCGTCTTCCATCGCCGACGGATTGCCCTCGGGAAAACCATGTGCCGGTTTAGCCCTGTCCGATTTGGCCGGAGAATGGGAAGTCGAGGAAGGGGGAATCGTCGTGCCGTTGACCGTGGACGTGCTCGGGTTCGGGACGTATGAGTGGCAACAGGGATCGCTCGAAACGTTATCCTTCGATGGAACGGTCTGGCGCGGGAATTGGCGCCAGCCCGGCAACGATCGGGACGGAGGGTTCGAGGTGCGATTGTCGCCGGACGGCGCGACCGCCGAAGGGCGGTCGTGGTACCTCCGCATCGGCGACGAACACTTAGCGGAAAACGCGAAAGGTGGATCAGTCAAACTCATGCGAGCCTTAACGACACAAGGAAGTCATAAACCCTGCACGCCTTGACGGAGTGGTTCCCGGTCAACACCCTTGAATGAAGCGAGATCCGGTGTCGCGCTGGTTGAATTCGATCATTCGCGAATCGGACGCCACTACGGAAACGCGCTTAAGAGCCGCGGAAACGAGCCGGTGGACGAGAGCGGCCAGAAGTGTCGGACCAGGGTCGAGAGATCGCACTCGGCCAGTCGCACGACAACGGCATCGGCCTCGCCGAGACAGAGTGGATCAAGCGAAGAGGCCACCGCCAGGCAGCGGAGGCCGGCGCCTTGCGCGGCAGCGATGCCGAATCCGGAATCTTCGATCGCCAGGCATTCCGACGCGAGCAGCGGCTCCACGGCGTTCAGTCGGTCGAGCGCATGGAGATAGAGATCCGGTTGCGACTTTCCTTGCGGAACGTCCTCCGCGGAGCTGATGTGCTCGAACAGAGAGCGTAGACCGGCGCCCTCCAACACCACTTCAATTTCGCGGCGGAGCGCGCCCGAGGCGATCGCCAAGCGATAGGACCGGCCGGCCGCCTGAAGGAAGTCTTCGACGCCCGGCATGAGAACCGTCTCTCGCGACAACGCTTCCTGCGTCAAGGTGGTCTTCCTGGACGCAAGTCGTTTCACTGCGTCGGTGGTCACGGAGCGCCCGCCGGCCCGCATCACCGCTCTCAAACAGGCCTCATCGGTGAGGCCGATGTACCGCCGCTCATAATCCTCGAGTTTCAACTCGATCCCTTCCTCGAACAGGACTTGTCTGAACATGCGAAAGTGAACCGGCTCGGTATCGGCCAGCACTCCGTCGAAATCGAAAATGATCGCCTTGAGCTGATCTATCCTCGCTGTGAAATTTGTCATGCCCTTGTCGCTCCCATTCAGGCTTCGCGCCGGCGTGGATCAGGCGACCGACAAGCCCGACGTCGTCCACAGCTCAGATCCGCCGAGATCGAGCGAGTCACGCCGCAGTTCGCTGCCGCTGCGCGCCCGATAGACTAATTCGTCGGTTTGAAAGTCGTATTCTGGGATGTCCTGGTTCTCCCACCGTTTGGTGAAATATTGATAGAACAGCGTGTAGAGGCCATGATGGTCCACATTGTGCTGAAAGACATATTCCGGCATCCACCGAATGTCGAGGCCGGTGTGGTAATGCTGGAGCCACAGGTAGTCGCCGAGAATGACCATGCGAAGGTGCGGCCGGTCGGAATACAGCTTCAGACGAATCACCTTGCCGTTGGCGCGAAAGCGCTTGATGAGCGCGATGGTCTCTTGCAGCTCCTGCCGGAATCGCAGCGGCGTAATGTCGGGATGCGAAAGCGATTGAGCACGACGGGCCGCTTCCTCAGACAACGGATTGAGCAGGATCAACTTCGCTTCAAGACAGGTCTCCAGCAAGGCGTGCAACTCCGCCTTGTCGTCCACGACCGTTCCATGGCCGGTCACGCCGATGGCCAGGACAGTCCGACCCAGACTCTGCTGTTGTTTGAGCTGCCGAATTTTTCGGCCGGCGCCCGGATCGTGCAAGGGGAAGAACGAGACCAGCCCCGCCCCCTTGGCCATGCCGGCTTGGCGCCGGTCCTGAAAAGCCCGCCACAGGTAGTTGGAAATCATGATCAGCAAGAGGGCAACCGCGACCTCCACGCTCAATAGGAGCATTTGTTCGTGTTCAACCCGCGACCACAACACCAAAAACTGCCGGGCAATAGCCGGCAGAGACCAGGCAATGGTCGCGCTGAGCACTACGACGACTCCGTGAAAGGCCAGCGTGCTGACTTCTTTCCAGAATTCCTGCAATTGAGAGAGTTTCCCCGTATGCATGCCGTCCTTTCATCAGGCACAAGAGCTCCTCCACTAGCTTCGCCGACCGACGTTACAGGGGGGTAAATATTAAGCGAACAGTGGGTTAATTGAGCGGGATGTCACGGAACGACAAGGAAAACCCTTGCGTAAACCGGTGCCACCGACGACGACGTGGCCACGGTGTCCGCATGTGGAGCAGCGGAGCAAGATGTGAGCGGCTCAGCGGTTTTCCGATAACGCGACGTTCGTGGAAGAGTCAGGGGGGCGTCGAGAGGCTGTCGGGCTCGAATTGGGAGTGGGGTGGCGCTGGCTGGTGCCCGCCAATGAGAGTTTCAGGAGATGTGCCGTGGTAAGGCTCCGCTACGGCGATTTCGGCCTTCGCGTCCAGGATTCTGCCGGACCCGGCATCGACATACACTTTGACCCGCTCGCCGTCTCTCAGCAGCTTCACTCTCCAGACCACTCGGCGCTCCACTTCCTTCAGCCTCACATCGAAGACCGTCCCGCCGATGATCGAGCGGGCCGCTTCCATCGCCCGATCGGCTGAAATCGAACAGGCGCTGACCAGCGCAATCGTTCGCTTCGCCTGGACTAATCGGTCATGGTTGTACTTCATGAGGTCAACTCAAGAACTGCGGTGCTAACCGCGTCACCGGAGGCAGTGTAGTGGTCCAGCACAAGAAGGTCCAGCGGTAAGTTATGTTCAACCCAGGGCTTATTAGGAACCAGAATATGCTTCTCATAACGCGCTGTTTTTACAGGTAGAGAATCCCCTTTCAGGCGAGCAAGGCTCACCTTCAATCGAACAGCCCGCCGGCATCAAACGTAACACAATATTGAGACAGTACAAACCTGCCGATAATCAGGTAGCCTCATCCTAGTTCCCCCTTTCGGATCCCCCACCATCCTGGACAGGCGGGAGGCACGGCGAGAGGCCAACAATGGGCTCCTCAACTTCGCCAGCCTTGTCGGCATACACGGTTCTGACCACGATGGGGTACGCCCTGTTGTTGGCATCCTGCCGCCCCTCCCCCGATCATCTCATGCTCGCAGCTAAACAAGGCGACGTCGATCAGATCAACCGGCTTCTCGATCGCGGCCTCCCGGTTGCCGTTTCGGATCGAGAGGGTCAAACGGCGTTGCACGTGTCGTCACGTTGGGGGCGTGAGACCGCTGTCTCGGTCCTGCTCAACCGTGGGGCTCCAATCGAAGCGGTCGATCTTGAAGGGCATACGCCCCTCCACGTCGCCGCGAAGGAAAACCAGACGGCGATCGTGAAGCTGTTGCTGGATCGCGGAGCGCAAGTGGAGGCGCGCGATCGCTCCGGCGGTACTCCCCTTCATCTCGCCGCCGAATGGAACGCGGGAGAGGCGACCCGCGCCTTGATCGAGCGAGGCGCCAGTGTCCAGGCAAGGAATGACGAAACGTTGACTCCCCTCCAGATCGCGGCAATCTGGGGCGCGGACGTCGTGGCTCCCTTACTTCTGGACGCGGGTGCAAACGTCAACGCGGCGGGGAAGGAGGGCCATACCCCGCTCCACATGACCGCCAAGGGCACCCGCCGGCTCTTCAACGACGCCAAGGGACAGTTGGCCGTCGCCAGGCTCTTGCTGGACCGCGGCGCCTCCCCGCACAGCCTGTTGAGCAGCGGCGCGACCCCGCTCCACATTGCGGCCCAGGAAGGGGATGCCGAATTGATCCGGCTCCTCCTGCATCGAGGCGCCCTCATTAATGCCCGCACGAGCGAGGGTCTCACTCCACTGCATGAGGCGGTCCTCCACACTCACCTGCCCGTAATCCGGTTGCTCCTCGAAGGGGGCGCCGGTCGTGAGATCAGGGACCGGCGAGGCAAGTCGCCGCTCCATCTCGCCGCCGAGCTTGGGCAAGGATCCGTGGTTCGTCTGCTGCTGGAGCATGGCGCGTCGGTCGGCGCGATGGACGGCGAAGGACGCACGCCGTTGCATGAACCGGCGGGACGGGGACACGAGGCGGTCGTCCGGCTCTTGTTGGACCGCGGCGCCGACGTCAATGCGCGGGACCGCAAGCGCTGGACCCCGTTGCACCTGGCGACCTTTCACGGCCGCGAATCGCTCGCGCTCGCGTTGCTGGACCGCGGCGCCCAAGCCAACGTCGCGGACGCGCAAGGGGTCACCCCGCTACACGCTGCCGCGTTCTATGGATACGATTCCATCCGCCGCCTGCTGCTACAGCGGGGAGCGTCAGCCGATGCGATGGATGCTCGCGGATATACGGCGGCCCAATATGCCAGATCACCTGGGATCGGCGTCTCACCGGATCATCCAGCCTCGGCGGGAACCGCGCCGGTCGCGTCCGCCGAACAGAAAGGCGCGCCTCGCCTGTATCTGCCGCTGATCAAGATCGACGGCTCCAGCACGGTGTACCCTCTTTCCGCACGAGTGGCAGTAGGCTATGAAGACGCAATCGGGGGCGCCATTCGCGTGTCGGTCGGTATCTCAGGGACAGGAGGCGGTTTTCAGAAATTTTGTCGCGGCGAGATCGACATCCAGGACGCCTCACGGCCGATCACCCTGGCGGAACTGGACCAGTGCCGCGCCAACGGCGTGCAGTTTTTTGAGCTTCCCGTGGCCTACGATGCGCTGTCCGTCGTCGTCAGCTCGAGCAATTCCTGGGCCGAATCCCTCACGCTGGCGGAATTGAAAGTCATGTGGGAACCGGCGGCGCACCACAAGGTCATGTCCTGGAACCAGGTCCGGCGTGATTGGCCCTCCGCCCCCCTCAGGCTGTTCGGCGCCGGACCCGACTCGGGAAGTTTCGATTACTTCACGGAAGCGGTCGTGGGCAAAGCCAAAGCGAGTCGCGCAGATTATACCGGCAGCGAAGACGACAACGTCCTTGTCGATGCCATTGCCGATAGCCGCCTGGCGCTCGGCTATGTGCCGTTTGCCTATCTCGAGCCGAACCGGCGGCGCCTCAAGGCGCTGGCCATCGACGCGGGGGAAGGGCCGATTCTCCCGTCCAAAGAAAACGTCGTTTCTGGTCAATACCGGCCCCTCTCCCGGCCCATGTTCATCTACGTGAACCAGCGATCAGCCGTCGACGGCGACATCAGGCGTTTCGTAGAATATTACCTGGCGCAAGCGCCGCAACTGGTCTTGGAAGTGCGGTATGTTCCCTTCCGCCCTGAAGCCTATCCTTCGATCCTGGCTCATTTTCAGAAGGGGAGGCTCGGCACCAGGTTTGACGGCAATTCTCCGATCGGGATGACTATCGAGCAGTTCCTCTCCCTCCACAGCAACGACTGACAGTCGTATCCATCAGACCCTCCAAACCGAAAAGAATCGAGCCGAGCCGCCACCGCGCGCCGGACTCGACTTAGGCCACGTCCCGGCGGAGCAATCGTTCCCGGTACCCTTCATAATCCGGCACCAGTCGCTGGTATTCCAGCGGCATGAGCGAGGACGAGATCAAGAAATCCGCCGAGGCGCGGTTGCAGGCGATCGGGATGTTCCAGACGACGGCGATGCGGAGCAGCGCTTTGACGTCCGGATCGTGCGGGTGCGGCTCTAACGGATCCCAGAAGAAAATCAGCACATCGATTTCGCCTTCGCTGATCTTGGCTCCGATTTGTTGATCCCCTCCGAGCGGTCCGCTCTGCAGCCGCAGGACTGGAAGATCCAGTTCCGACTCCAGGAGCTTTCCCGTGGTTCCGGTGGCGATGAGCTGATGTCCGGCGAGCGCCTCCCGGTTGAACTTGGCCCAGGCCAGAAGATCCTGCTTCTTGTTGTCGTGCGCCACGATGGCGATGGTCTTTTGCTCCTCCATTGCCATGATCTTGTCTTTCATGGATACCTCCGTTCCGTCGGCCATAGCCACCATACTCCTGCCTTTCACAGTCTGCCAGACCTCTGTTACGGACGGATTACGCGGCCGGCATGATCCCTTTCCATTCGGAAGGCTGCGTTTCGCCAGGAAGTTAACATGCCCGTTACATCGACAACGAAACAGTTGTAACAGCCGGCCGGTAGGCGTGAGGCATGAGTGAGCCCGTTCCTTCAGGGCCGTCAGAATCGGCCGTGCACATGACCTGTTCTGTAGAGTCCATTCGGGCGGTTCGACGCGCCGCCCTCGTTGTGCTCCTGCTCGTGACGTCCGGATGCGGAGACTTGCAGGAGCCGGCCTCAGGCGGATCCGCCCCTGCCACGGCAGTCCCCGGGTTTCAGGACACGGACGCGTCATCGCTATCAGATGAGCCGGATGACCGGCAGGAGATTGCGGAGAGCCCTAGTCAGGCAGCCGCTGCCCCGACTGTATCTGGAAGTGATGCGGTCAGTCCGACGAGTCCTTCGAGCGCAGTACCGTCTCCTTCGGAGGGATCCCGTTCTCCCGTTCAGTACGACGCGGGCGCGCAGCGATCGACCGGAGATTCCGGCGCGTCTCGGATCGGTCCAGATCCTAGTGCCCTGCCGGCTGAAAGGGACGCGAGTCTGACGTCATCGCCTGCCCGCTCGCCTCAACCTTACTCAGTGACCGGAGGCCAGCCGCCTCCGCGCAGGAGAGTGACCCTCTCATGGGACCCGTCTACTTCAAATGATGCGACTGGGTACAGGGTCCGCATTTCGACTTTGGAGCCTTTGGCGCAGTACGTGCATGATGTCGGGCTCAATACGGAGTGGAGCGTCAACCTTCTCGTGGGGAAGAGGTATAAGTTCAGCGTCGTCGCTTACAACGCCGCGGGCGAGAGCCCTCCTTCCGACGACTTCCGGTTCGACCTGTTCTGAATACAGTCTCATTTCGCGATGATCTTCATGCCTCCGTCGCAACAGCCTCAGCCTGCAGGTCTCGGACGCTCGCTCCAACGGCCCGGTTTCATGACCGTCCCCAGGGCCAGGACGCCGATAATGACGAGAAAGAAGAGAAAGGCGACCAGGAGAAAGAATGCTCCGCGAACTTCGGCGATCATGTGGACTCACCTCCTTTGTCCGGAACCTATACATCAGCCCTATTCCAAGTACTGCTCTGGATCGATCACTTCCGCTTCGATGGGTCCGTGCGAGGGAATTGTCACCAGGTGGAGCCGCCCGCCGACGTCGTCGCCTTCGAGAAGAAATCGTTGGCCATGATCGATCGTCATGCGCACCGCGGTCTTATACAAGGCCTTCGCCTCCGGGACGGAAAATGACGAAGCGCCGCAATCATCCTGCCTGAATCGCTCAGTGACTTTCCGGCCGGCAGTCACCTCCGGACGATCCTTTGCGCCCGCAAAGTAATCGGACCCCTCGAGCAGCATGACGGCAATCGTCGTCTCTCCGATGAACTTCGCGCCGCAACGTTCGAGACTCAGATGCCTTGCATGCTGTGAAATGATCTGCCAATGGCCCTGCGCGTTCCTTTCCCAACGCAGCTCGCGCACCGCCGCCAAGGGGATGGTTCCCTGAAAACCGGCCACCGCCAGATAGACGACATGCTGAGTGGAGGGAAGAGGAAGGTTCGCCATCTCGCGGGGCCGCGGACCGATGTGGTCTCTGTAGGCCTTCTCGATTTTTTGGATCAACCGATCCGCTTGCTGTTCGACCGAGATCGTTTTTTTCGATTGTGACAATTCCCCGCAGGTTCTGTGGAAATGGCGATGCAGATAGAGGCGTTCGCCGTACCATCCCTGAATGACCGCGACGGTTCGAGGACTGGTCCGGCAGATCTTCTCGACTCGCGTAGAATCGGCCGCCATGAAAGCCGGGATCGCGGAATCCGCCCCGATCACGATTCCGGCGGACGTAATGAAAATGCCGATCAGCGATCCGAGCATGGCGGATGAGTGTACCGGGGCCACGATGACCGCCTCGTCGCGACTTCGTCAGGGTTCTGTAACATTTTGTGAAGGCGTGGCCGACCGAAAATCAGCGCGGCGTAGAGCTCGCGCTACGGAAGAGGCGCCAACTCGTCAGGCCGGCGGCAGGCCGGACGAGTCCGCCAGGTTCCGCAGGATCATGTCGAGCCTGGTCCGAGATTGTTCCCGAAGCCGTTTGAATTCCTCTCTGGCCAGAACGGGATCGTCGAACGATTGATCGGACGGGGCTATCGGAGCGAGCGTAAACATTGTGAGCGCGGACCGCTGAGCCGCCGGTTTCGCCTTCCAGGGGTTGTAGAGTGGATCACCGAACAGGACCATGCGCCAGCTCACCCACCGACTGGTCAGATAATAGGCTTCTACCAGAGAATATTGCCCGGTCATCATGAGCGAGATGAACTCGAGCGGCTCCGGAAAAGAGTCGAGGTACGGCTCTCCGACGGAACCGAGCGTCGCGGTGATTCCTCGCTCCAACGCATTCTTGCACCAACCGCGCTCCATGGAGTTGTGGATGCTTACGGCTTCGGCGGATGCCATATGGTAGCCGATGGCGCCTGGCCTGAAGGTAAACGCATCCTCGTACTGCCGAAGCCGGTACCAACCGGCATAGAGCGCCACATCAGGGGCATCCCCAGGCCGCTGAAATCTGGCTTCGGTGTTTTCGAGAACCGATCGATAGGTCGTCTGTTGAGTCACGAAGCCGTGCAAGTCCCGCAGGCTTTGGTCGTAACGGCCGTAGGCATCCGCCTGGTCCTTCACGGGCAAGCCGCGCGCATCGAGATAGATGGTTCCGGCAAGCCCCTGTCGTTCTGCTTCGATCGCGCGGTCTACCATCTGTACCGCGTGGTCAACAGTCGGAGCGTCAAGACGGCTCACCATCAAGAGAGGAATCTCCTTGTGCGAGCCTCCTTGAATCCTCTTAAAGCCATGATGGAGCGCATTCGCCTGTCGCCAGGAAAGCCCGTAGTCCTCCCCATCCCGCCACAGCAGGCTTAACTCGCTGTCCAGGCTCCCGTCGGCCTCTTCGGTGGACAGGCGCTTCAGTTCGAGAGCGGCCAGCGCGAACAGGCCGTAGGCTCCGTACACATCCTCGACCCGACGGTAGAGCGTGTCCCGCTCGCGAGTGACGGGGAGTTCCAAGAAGCCGAGCAACAGCTTCAATCCTTCCGCCTGTTGGGCCAGCCTGTATCGTTCCTCCCCGGCCGCAGACGTCACAGTGTTTACGGGCAATCCCTGACGCAGCTGCGTCACTCCCGCGATGCCTTGGTACTGCCGAATCATCGCCTCCACACGCGCATACCACCGCTGACGTGTCGGCGGATCGAATGCATTCGCGCGCTTCAACGCCGCTTCTGTCACGCGGTCGATTCGCGCGAGAAAGGCGAGGTTGCGGTCGAATTCTGCGAGGCCCTGACCGCCCTTTTCGTTCGGTATCGCGGAAGCGTCCGCCGCGCCCGGTATGTCACGGGCCTTTCGCTCCACTTCCATCAGCGTCGATCGCGCAGCAGCCAAACGGTTTTTTGCATCGAGCCGCCAGCGTCGTTCTTCGTCCGTCAGGCTCTGCGCTGAGACGCGAAGCGGCACGCCGTATACGGTCACCAGGACCCGGATCGATCGATGAAGTCCGGCTTTGTGGAGAATCCTGCGAAGCGGCACGACCAGTTGCCGATCGTAGTCCTTGCGGCTCATGGACTCTTCGAACGGCAGATCCAGGTTCGCAATCTGCTGCAATGGAATCCCGCGGCGCCCGGCATAGTGCCGTGCCACCCGGAGGCTGTCGGGACTGTTGGCGTTGGCCACGATCATCACCTGACTCGCCGAGAGTTCGGCGCGTGCCGACGGAACAGAGGCAATGCCGCATATCAGGCAGAGGAAAAGGCGCAGGAGCTGTTCACGTCGCTTCTTCATCATCATGAAATCTTTTCGTTGACGGGCGTTACGGCAGAATTGCGGTCAGCTCAGGATTCTGTAACGGCGTTTCTCGAACTCAAGCGAGGAGGTCGGTTGACGCCATTTTCTCAGAGACGCGCCGCCGCGGGTCGGCAACGGATATTACCGGATGGGGCCAGCTTGGCTTGCCGGAAGGATGGCGGACTGCCCCACTCCATCAGCGGTGCCGGGGTTGCGGATGCCATTCGGTCCAGAGAGTAACGCCTATAGTTTGATCCGGCATCAAGAGAGTGCTTCATCGCCAACTCTTTCCGGTTGAGCGCATCGCCTTTTCAGAATCGCTATATCACCAGTCGAAGCAGCCAATACAACGTGCCTGATAAAACGATTGAAGCCGGAAGCGTCAAGACCCAGGCCATGGTAAGGTTGCGCACCGTCGCCCACTGTAATCCGGAACGATTGGCCGCCATCGTGCCGGCGACGCCTGACGACAAGACGTGAGTGGTGGAGACGGGCAAGCCGAAGATATCGGCCGCGCCGATCGTGCCCATGGCCACGAGCTCCGCGCAGGCGCCCTGGCCATACGACAAATGCGTTTTCCCGATTTTCTCGCCGACCGTGATCACAATACGCCTCCATCCGATCATGGTGCCGAGACCCAGCGCCACGGCGACGGCGGTCTTGACCCAGCCGGGAATGTATTTGGTGGCCCGATCCAGAAGCGCTCGATACTGCGACAGTACCTCCCGATCCGCACCGGAAAAGGCGGGATCATGCTGCTTGTCCATCATGCGCAGGGATTCACTGAGCAGATACATGTCGTTTCGCACATTTGACGTCATGTCCATGGGAATTTGCGCCACGGAGCCGTAGGACAGGATGCCGGTCCGAATGTCGGCGCTCAATGCATGCACGGCGGCAACGGTATCCGGCCGGAGCGTCCGCGTGCGGAGATAGCTCCCGATCTCTGCGCGAGCGGCGCTTGAAGGTATCGTCGCCGATGTGTAGCGCCCCAATACCGTTTCAGCCTGGGTAGAACCAGTCACAAATGTCGGCATATACGAGGGATCGACGGCACGGTTGAGCGCGTAAACCGTCGGCACGGTACCGATCAGGATTAGCATGATCAAGCCCATGCCCTTTTGCCCGTCGTTGGACCCATGCGCGAAACTCACCCCGGTGCAGGTGAGAATCAGCACGCTGCGAATCCACCAGGGAGGAGGGGCCTTACGTTTGGGCGGGCGGTACAGCTGCTCGATGGGGATTGCGCGCATGAGCAGCAGCAAGAGAAAGGCCGCGAGCGAGAATCCGATCATCGGTGACAGAACGAGCGACTTGCCGACGCTGGCTGCTTGCGACCAATCCACGCCGCTGGTGTCCGCGGTCTTGGAGGCGAGTAATTGGTTCGCAAATCCGACCCCGATGATCGAACCGATCAGAGAGTGCGAGCTGGAGGCCGGCAGTCCGAAAAACCAGGTGCCGAGATTCCACAGGATCGCGGCGATCAGCAGCGAGAAGACCATGGCGAAACCCGCGCCCGAACTCACTTGTAAAATGAGCTCCACCGGCAAGAGCGAGACAATGCCGAAGGCCACCGCACCGGACGCCACCATGACCCCGGCAAAATTCCACAGACCGGACCAGGCGACGGCAAAGTACGGCGGCATGGAATGCGTGTAGATGACGGTCGCAACGGCGTTTGCCGTATCGTGAAAGCCGTTGACGAATTCGAATCCCAGCGCAATCAGCAGGGCGATCCCGAGCAAGATGAAGGGCCAGGCAGAGGACGCTCGGACAGAAGACAAATCCGTCGAAAGCGAGCCGGCGACATAGCTTCCGCCGAGGATCAAAAGAAGGACGATCAGCAGCAAGCCCACCCGAGTGGTGGTGCGATTCTGACCCTCTTGAAGGGGATGTTGTTCCGGGGACTCGGTGGATGGAGGCATCATGGATAGAGCACCAGTTCATCCACCGTGTACTTCACTAGGAAAACCCCTATCGTCCAATCCGGCTTCGAAGCAGGTACCTGCAGGTTTTACATGCCGGTAACGAGTCGGTAATTGCCCGGCAACCGCTGGGCTGTACCTTGTCTCCAAGTGGAGACAACCAACAAGGAGGAACAACACGATGGTGACTGTCGGACAGTTGATGAAGCAGGATCTTGTGACCGTCGATACCGGAACCTCGGTCGTCGAGGCGGCGAAGCTGATGAAAGCGTGCAACGTCGGCAGCGTGCTGGTGTCTCAGAAAGGCCGGATCGCCGGCATCGTGACGGAGTCGGATATTGTGAAAAAGTTCGTGGGCGCCGAGCGCGTCGCGTACTTTATCCCCGTCGATGAAATCATGAGCAGCCCGGTGATCGGCATCGAAGCGCGCCGTCCCATCACGGAAGCGGCCGACATGATGAACAAACATCGGACGCGCCATTTGGGAGTCACCAAAGCCGGCGCAATCGTCGGGGTCGTGTCGGTGCGGGATTTTCTGCAACCGGTCTCCGTCGACGAATTTTAGGCCGTTTCTATCCGAGCGGTCCGGCGCGCGGCCGGACCGCCCCATTCGTTTCACATCCCCGCACATTCAGATTCGAAGGGAGCAGGAACGAGGCGCCGGAACGGCGGCTTGTGTCCGGTGGAAGCGACGGAGAGATGAATCAGGTGCCGGCCCGCAGCTTGTACCCGACTCCCCGCACCGTCACAATCAATTTGGGTTTTGCGGGGTCTTCTTCGATCTTTTGCCGGAGTGAATGGATGTGGACGTCGAGCGCATGTTCTTCCAGCGCGTAGCCCTCTCCCCAGACGCAGTTCAGCATTTCCTGTCGAGAAAACACCCGGCTGGGCGCCTCCAGGAAATGGCGCAGAATTTGAAATTCTTTGGGCGTCAATTCCACCGGCCTGCCGCTGACTTTGACCTCGTGACGATCGAGATCCATTTGCAGTCCACCGGCCAGACGGTAGACGGCAGGTTTTCGATCCGACTCCTTGCGGCGCAGAATAGCTCTCACGCGAGCAACCAGTTCCCTCGAACTCTGATTGCAGAGGACGAAATCCGCGCCGCGCTCGAGTTCGTCGAGACACTCGTCCTCTCCACAGGGAACATTCGCTTCCTGTAAGGCAATCATCGGCGTCGTCCTCAACCCCTTCTGGACTCGGAACCGGTCGAAGTCGCACGCCTGTCGATCGGCCATGATGAGAGCGGGCGTTCCATGTTGCAGGAAATCCAGCGCACTCTGCTCGTTGGCGGCGAACTGCACTTCGTAGCCGGCCTCCTTCAGGCTCACTCCCAGCGAAAGACGAGCGCCTGCATCGTTGGTAATGACCAGAATCGTGTCCTTGGAAGTCGCCATGAAGGTGGTCATGCAGGGCAATCCATTTTGAACGCGGCGGTACTGTACATTCTTGCTACAAAGCTGTGATTAAGACCATGTTAAAGGTACGTAACATTCTATCGGTCGAAACGCGCTAATGGAAATCCGGAGACAGCTGTATAAATGTAATCGATCGTTAATATATTCTTAATACGGATGAAATATTGCGTCCGTAGGCTGCGCCCCGGAAAGGTTCCCGGAGATGGTCTCAACAGGACAGACGGACGCGTGGAGCCGCGCCATTGCCGCCCGAAGGCGAAGGGTAGCCCGGCTCTTGACTACCCTGTCGAAATCGCGAACGATCGGGGCCCGGGGCCTTCATCAACTCAGGACGAACCTCCGTCGGCTTGAGGCCTGGCTCGATCTGGTGGGCGACCATGATTCAGCCGCCAAGCTGGATGAAGACGTGTCGTCGCTCAGCCACCTGCGGTCCATGCATACGCTTGAGCAATGGCTGATACGACACGATGCCTCTCCCTCGGACATTCTGGCCGTGCGCCGGTTGGGTCGGGAGACCGCAAGACGCTTGATGATTGCGCGCGTCTTCACTATGATCCAACAGACCCTCGATGGCGTGAAGAGCTGGACCAGGCCTCTCGGCGCCGACGAGCCGGGGCGAACATGGAGCGCGCACCGATCCAAATTGACCGGCCTTCTCGCCCTGCTGGACCGAAAGCCGAAACGGAAGCGGCTGCACTGCCTCCGCCTCGAACTCAAACAACTGCGCTATCAGCTGGAGTGGACCGCGTCTCACGGAGAGTCGCAGAAGAACTTGATCGTCGGCCTGAAGAAAGCCCAGCGTTGCCTGGGCGCGCATGAGGAACTGGCGTCGTTTCGGAAACTCGCGAAACAGCTCGAGCTGCAGTCGCGGCCGACCATTGTGAAGGCATGGCGGCGAGCGCGCAAAAAGGCTCGCCGGTACGCCGGCGATATGAACTGGTTGCTTGAGGCACTCGATCGACTGTGACAACCGGGCAAGAAAGGGTTTCGCTGAAATCACCAAGCAGAGTTAACGTCGAATTAACAGACCATTGACCACTCGGCAATCTCGCCTGCCTAGGCTACGGGAGCACGAGCCGGTCTGCCAGTATGCACGTTCGTCGAATGACAGGAAGCCCGGACTAAACCCCTATGAGGAACGTCGTGGTTCGAGGACTACTGATCTGCATCTTCGTGCTGATCGCTCAGTCGAACGCATCGGGACAGCTCAAGCCGGAGCTCGACGGGAAGATTCCCGCCTATCAACCGCTGGTTCAGATCAATGGACAGCTGCAGATTGCCGGGTCCGATACGATGCGGCCCCTGATCCAGGCCTGGGCGGACGACTTAAAACGGCGGCATCCCGCAATGAAGGTGACGGTAAAGGGAGAAGGGTCGGAAACAGGGCTGGCCGCCTTGTTGGAGCATCAGACGGAGATTGCCGCCATGTCGCGCCGTATGAATGCTTCGGAGATCGCGGAGTTCGTGAAGGAATACGGCTACGAGCCGACCGAAGTCCCGGTCGCGATCGACGCGTTGGCCATCTTCGTGCATCAGGACAATCCCATTACCGGCCTATCCTTGGATGAGCTGGATTCGATGTTTTGCCGCGAACGGCGGCGAGGATTGGATCATCCGGTAAATTCCTGGGGACTCGTGGGACTGACGGACGAATGGTTCGACGCTCCGATCCGCATCTACGGGCGCGACGGCAAATCCGGCACGAGTTATTTCTTCCGGGAAGAGGTGTGCAAGGGCGGAACTTTCTTTCCCCACATGGTCAGAGGCCATGGACCAGCCTCCGTCGTGATGGACCTCATCAAGGATCAGAAGGGAATCGGATTCAGCGGCATCGGCTACCGAATTTCCATGATCAAGCCAGTCCCGATCGCTTCCGTCAAGGGGGGGCGGTATGTCGAGCCGTCCTTTCAATCGGTTATGGATGGGTCCTATCCGTTGAGAAGGAACCTCTACTTGTACGTGGCTCGACCTCCCAAGACGGATTCGGATCCCATCCTCAGGGAGCTGGTTCGATTCGCTCTCAGCGCGCAAGGACAACAGATGGCCGTCGACCATGGTTACTTCCCCCTGTCCTTGCCGGACATCGCGCGGGTATTGTCGAAGTGGGCCGCGCCCGTACGAGCTGCGGCAATCGATGGTCAAGCCAAACTTCGCGACTAGCTAGGGAAAAGGCGGATTGCCTGTCTTCCAGGCATCCGGGATTCGTCATGGAATGGCCCAGCTTCTGGGCATGGAGCGCAATCGCCATGGCCGGCGCCTCCTCTGCCTGTGCTCCTTCCCAATTCACGACGGTGACGCTCTACGATACGCCTCATGCATTTGTCCGCTTGGAGGCGGATCCTACCGTGGACAAGAACAGCAAACGCAGCCAACCCCTCACGATCCCCCCGGACCGCATCGCCGCGGTGCTACACGGCGTCATCATTGAAGCGCCGCTCACCAGGATGCCGCTGTATGACGATCTCAGCATACCGCGACGCCATCGAGCTTTTGACGAGCATCTGATTTCATTCCTTGCCCCCCTCCTGGCCCTCGGTCTGGAACAGGCGACACCAGAGGAAGTGGTCACGTTTTATTTCTCGAAAGATCTGTCGGCAGTGACGCGCGAGGTGACTTCTGGCGGGCTTTTCGTCCAAGGGGAAGAGCTGCATCTTGTCCTTGCCAATTGCCGCTCCCACACGCGTTATATGGCGGACTACGGCGCCGCGGAAATGAACGATGACCGTCTGACGCCGATGCGTTCGCTCGCTCCCCAGGAAGGCCGGCTGAGCTTCGACCCTCCCGATGCGCTCCGCCCTCCATCGTCCGGGTTGATGACGAAACTTGTCCGACCCCGCACGCGGGAGCTCATCGTGTCCTACCGTCAGCTGACGCCTCATCCCCTCGACACCGCCGCTGACGCTCCTGCTCGGTAGTCCAGCGGAGCGGCCGCCTTCGGTCTCTTAGAAACTCCACTGCAGCTGAAACCTGAGCATGTTACCGGATTCGAGCTGATAGGGCGTCTTGAGGCAGGAGATGCTCCCTGATGTATTGATCGAGGTGCAGTCGACGGGAATGTACTCGGCATTCGGTGAGTTGCGCTGCGTCCAACTGTACAGCACGGTCAATTCCAACGCTCGATTGAACTGATATTCCAGCCCGAGTTCCAATTCGCGGACCGAGTTCCGTGGCGCATTGTCCTCCGCCTTGCGCCCCCCGAAGTATTCCTGGACGCGGACGAACGGCAGGATGCTTTGGCAATAGGTGTCGCATCGGTAGTTGTAGTACAGCTGGAGGTACCCGCCTCGCAGACTTCCCGTCACGATCTGGTTCCGGGCCTGGTTCAGCTCCGGACCACGCCCGATCGTGTATTCCCCCTGAATGCCGAAAGGCTGCGGAAACACGACGAAATGCCAGGCCACGCGCTCGTCGATGTAGTTCCCATTGTTCTGCACGAGGGGCGTAGCCGGCAGGCCGAGCGTGCTGGTCGTATTCAGCGGAACCACCCCCGCGGGGGTCACATTCACTTGCCCCGTATAGGCATCCATCCCGATTTGAATGATTTGGCCGTTGGAAAATTCATGGGGGTACATGGAGTGAAAGACCACGTGCTTATTCTTGTTTAAATCCCGCGTGTTGGGGCCTTGTCCGTTGTAGATGCCGATGCCCAGCATGCCGTAGTCGCCCGATCCTTTGAGGCCGCTGTCCACCAGCCGCCGGAACCGCTCCCGTATCGCAGTCGGGGCATAGTACAGAAAGACTCCGAGATCCCGTTCGTTCGGTGTCCCGCTGTTGAGGGCGTCGTCGCGATCGAGAGCGAGCCGGTTCTGGCTTGACTGCATGTTTTCAAAGCCGTACGGCACTTTCGACAACCCCACCCGAACCCGCCATTCCTTGTTTTCTGTCAGAAACAAATCGGAGTAAAAATCGCGCAGGACCGCCACCTGCTCCACCCCGTTCACCAGTCCGGCGAACTCCGGCTGAACGTAAAAGAAGACCCGGTCGTGCGGCTGGCCGCTGAAGATGACCCGGGCGCGGCGCAGAAAGAATTCGTTATTCTTGCCGATCGATCGATCGGCCTGATTACTCGTCAGGAATTCGTTGTTGATAATGTGATTGTAGCGGAACTGTGTATAGCCCCGGATGCTCATTCGCTCGTACCAGCGTTCGCGCACGGGCACGTCGCCGACCCCGCGGCTTTCCTCCAGGGCCTTGGCTTCCCGCTTCTCCTCCTCGGCCTTTAATCTCACCCATTGATCGATGGTAATCTGCTTGTTCTCCAACAGGAGGTCTTCCAGTTGGCCTGCCCGGACGGAGGTCCCTGAAGACAGCGCAAACCCCGCCAAGACCAAAACCCACGAAATAATTCGCGCGCACGCGCCCTTCATTGGTTCCCCACCCCAGACGGCCCTCTGTTCGACAGGAGTGGGGAGGATAGGAACAAACGATTACAGCGAGGTTACGATGGGTTCCAGTATCGGTTAACTCGGCGATGAATGAACGATGATTGGAAGGGTGAAAGTCTGCCGGAGTCGCGTGGCGGTCAGGAGGAACTGCGGATCAACTGCGCCCAGCCGCGGGATAGCAGTTTCGTCCATGCGCCGCTCGCGGTCGAAAAAGACGGCCCGGTTGAGGAGTCGGGGCCCGCCAACCGGCCCAGACGATTCGTGACGTCGCGGAAATCCGATTGTTCATCCCGCAAGGCCTGATAGTGACCGACGGCGTCCTCCACCTGCCCCGACGCTTCCAACGTGCGGGCGAGGAAATACCGGACCTGCCTGCGCTCTTCGGCGGTCCCCTGTCCGCCGGTCCACAACTGCTCAAGCAATCTGACCGCCTCCGCCATGCGACCGCTCGCCCGATAGCACAGCGCGATCTGGGTCTTCGCCTTGACGGAGAGGCCGGCATCCCGGCCGGCTTGCTCAAAAAACGTGATCGCCTGCCTGAACGCGCCGGCTTCCTTGAACGCAACCCCTCGATGATAGAGCGACCCGGCCGATTCGGACTTCACGGCCGGTTTGGCCTCGTGCTTGGGAGGAGCCGTCGGTTGCGCCAACGCCGCCAACTGCTCTCTCTCCGCCTTCTCCTCCTCCTCGCCGAACGGCACGGCGTGATCGAGATGATTCAACGGAAGAATGCCGCCGGCGTTGCGATCAGTCGCCGACTTCGCTATCAGCTGTCCGGTGATCCACCGGGCCTGAGCGGCGAATCCGTAAGCCAGCGAAAGGTCGCACACCTGATTGATCAAACGCGGGTTGCCGCCGCTCAACCGATGAACCACCAGACAAGCCAGATCGGTCATCAAGCTCACCGGTCCTCCGGCCACGCCGATGCGGTGCCGGATGTAGTCCGGCGTTTCCGCCTCCCCCAAGGGCTCCAGGTGGTAGTCCACGGAAATGCGCTGGGCCAATTGGACGAGTTCGCCCCGCCGCAACAGGGCGCGCAGCGCCGGCTGTCCGGACAAGATGATTTGCAGCGGTTGGCGCCGGCCATCGTTCAGGTTTGAGAGTAACCGAAGTTCTTCAAGCATTGCGGTGCCGAGATTCTGCGCCTCGTCGACGACCAGCACGACCCGTCGCTGCCGGGCGTGTTCCTGCGCGAGAAACCCCGCGAAGGCGCGATACAGTTCGACGCTGTCCATCCCCTTTCCGTCTATACCGAACGTCATGAGCACCCAGGGGAGCAGACTCCCCAGGCCGACATGGGTGTGCGACAATACGCCCACCGTCACCGCGCGCTCGGATCGGTCGAGGATGGCGTTGAGGAGGGTCGTCTTACCGGTGCCCGGCTCGCCGGTAATGACGGTAAAGGCGCTGCGATTGAGCATGCCGTATTCCAACAGGCTGAGGGCGAGCTTGTGTCTGCGACCCAGGAACAAGAAGCCCGGATCCGGCACGAGCGAGAATGGATTGGCGCGGAGCCCGTAAAACGATTCGTACACGATGGATCAATTCTCCATGGGATGGGCGATCGCGGCGCGCGCCGGCGCCTTCCGCTGCTGCGCCCGCGCGTCCCCTCGCCCGACTTGATTCAATACGGTTCCGAGAATCGGGACAGCCCCCTTGAGCCGGTGGATCGCCTCTTCAACTTCAGCGCGGCGCGTGAGGCCTTCGCTCGCGACGAGCAACACCGCATCGAGAGACGGCCCGAACGCCAGCACGTCCGCGCTGGTGAGCACCGGAGGAAGATCGAACAGGATAATTCTCGACTCATAGCGATGCTTGAGATCGTGCACCAGCGCCGTCATGCGCGGGGAAGTCAGCAGCTCGGCGGATCGTGGAATCGCCCGTCCGCCCGGCAACAAGACGAACCGGCCGATGCCGGGATGGATCAAGGTGTCTTCCACCGGCATCTCGTCGAGCAATACATCGGCGAGCCCCGGCACATCGCGCAGACCGAACAATCGGTGCAGGCCGGGCTTTCGGAGATCGGCATCGACGAGAAGCGCGGTTTGAGTCGCTTCCATCGCCAGGCTGATCGCCAGATTCGCCACGGTGAGCGTTTTCCCCTCCTGTCCATTCGGACTGGTGACACCCAGCACATTCCAGTTGTTCTCCCGCAGACGATGGAGCACCTGCGTGCGGAGCAAATTATAGCCCTCGACAAACGGCCCCCGTTCAAAACCGGTGACGATCCGGCGGCGGTGCAGCAGGTCCTCCGGACAATCCACGATTTTCGTCCGGCTGTAGACGATCGGCGGCGGAACTTCTTTCAATCTCGCGCCGCCTGGTCCTCTCGAGGGCGACGGCCTTCCGCCCTGTTCTTTGTAGCGTTCGAGCGCCTGTTGTAAATCTTCCATCGCCGCTCCTTTTCAGTACCCTCTTACGCGAGACCCAACTTGCGAAGCGCCGCAAACCAGACCACGTCCAACGGCCACCATAAGAGGTGGCTCAATATTAAGATTACCGCGGCGGCCCCGGCACCGACCCACCGCATGGCCCAGCGGCGCTGCGATCGTTGTCGATAATCCTGTTCATCGGCCAGGTAGGGAATCATCGCCAGCGGAGGCACGCCTGCGGCTCGTCCGAGCTGCCGAGGACCGCGGATCGTCTCGTCCATCTGCTCGGTTGCCGTGCCGGCCCCCAGTCCTCCCACGATGGCCATGAGCGCCGCCAAGACCAGAATGACCGGGCGGTTCGGCCGTTCAGGGCGTTCCGGCAGGTCCGGCGGGTCGATCAGGGAGAATCGCTCACCCTTGTGCTGTATTTCCAAGCCTTCCGACACTTTCGCTTCCATCAAGCGCGATCGAATCTCGTGATACTTTCGAATGGAACTCTCGCGGTCGTGTTGAAGCGCGTCGTATTCCGGCTCGATCTGCGGCATCCGTTCCACCCGTTTAGCAAACTCTTCAGCCCGTTTCTTCAAGGCGATCCGGTGGCTCTTCAGTGATTGTAATGACGCCGTTGCCGACGAGAGCTGGGATTGAATGTTAATGTAAGCGGGATTTTCCGGCTTGAAGGGGTATGCTTCGCGAGGCTGCGCGGCAATGAGGCCGAGTTCCGCTTCCAAGGCGGAAATGGTCTTCTGGGCGCGGACCACGTCGGGATGCTCCGCTCCGTACTTTTCCGTCAACGAAGCGAGATGCGCGCGTTGGCCGTACAAACGTTTGCTCACCTCCTCGCCCGGGGGCTTCGCCCCCACTTCACGTTCCAACCCTTCGATCTCCTGCTGCATCTTGATGATGTCCGGATGCTCCTGCGAGAGATAGGCGCTGGCGCTGGCGTACTGCGCGCGCAAGGATTTCAGTCGCTCTCCGGAATCCAAGAGCCGTTCCCCTGAGGCGGAGATGATGGGCGTGTTCGGCTTCAGGGTAGCCAATTCCCCCTCGAGGAAGCGTTTGCGCTCCTCGACGCTTCGGATATCCCGATCAACCTCGAGCAATTCCCGGTCAGCCTGATTCATGAGCTGCATATTGAGTTGGGTCAGCTCGGGCAGCGCCCCATCGGCCCGCTGCTTGACCGCGGCAATCTTCGCCTCCAATTCATCGATATGTCTGGTTAGGTCTTCCGACTCCTGCTTGAGAAACGAGGTCGTCTCCTGCGCATGCCGTTCGCGCGTCTTGAGATTTTCTCCGAGAAACAGGCTTGTCAACTCGTTCGCCACTTTCTGAGCCAGCTCAGGCGATTCTCCATCGTAAGCCAGGGTGAAGGCGATGGTCGCTTGCGTCGGCGTCTGCGACCGCCGGTCGATCACCTTCGCATTGATGACCTCGATGCGGATATCTTCGACGAACTGCTTCAGAACTTCCTCCGTCGGACTCCTGCGCCGCATCGATTCGTAGAGGCCGTGCTGTTCGACGATCTTCCAGAGCGTCGAGCGGCTCATGACTTGCTGCTTGATCGTCTCAATGCGCTGATCTGCGTAACTGGTGATCGCCGAACGAACGAGATCGTGGGGAATTTCCTGTTCCTCGATCAGGATCGTGGCTTTCGACCGGTAGACGGCCGGCCAGAGCAGGGCGATCGCCGCTCCGATCACAAAAATCGTCGCCCCCACGACCGTGACGACCGATCGGCGGCGGCGGAAGGTCTGCCACAGGTCTCGAACGGTTCTGGCTTCTTGATCCATATCTTCCTTACCGTCCAACGCTCAGCTTGGGAGGGAAATAAGTCAGCGTGACGGATGCAATATTGGCAAACGCCGCCTCGTTCGTGCTCTCCACCTGCCTATTGGCATAGCTATACTTGAAGTCGAGCGCCCACCATTGACTGAATCTCCAGATGACCTGCGGGGAGACGTAGACGAATTGATTGAGAGGAAAGGACGTGGTCAAGATCTGCGAGGCGAGCGACGAAGCCAACACCACGCTGGCGTCGAGTGACATCGTCCACTGCTCCGAGAAATCCTTCGACAGATTCGCACCGACCCTGTCCGTCTGCAACAGGAGACCGAATCCGCTGGGATTGATTTCTCGCGCGACTTCAAGATTGAAGGAGGCGTCTTCCCACTTTTTGGCGAGGCTGGCGTTGCCGACCCATACCGTCTGGCTGTCGCTGAGACGCGCCGTGCCGGAGCCGACAGCCGACCGCACGTATGTCGGACCTCCGCGGACAGTGGCGACAATGGACTCGGAGAAACGGTGCGTCACGGACACCGTTGCCGCGTACAATTCCGATCTCAGATCGTTCCCTTGAGGGGCATGGAAATTCGTGTAGGATCCTGTCATCTTGACCTCGTCGAGTTCCGTCGGCTGATACAAAACGGCTCCCGATCCTCCGTGGAGAGTGTAGTCGACCAATCCGAGTGGGACGCCGTTTTCATAGGTCGCATCCGAGTACTGATACCCGGCTTGCAGGGCCCAGCGTTCCGTCAAGGCATGGGTCCATGACGGAGCCAGATTCCAGAGGTTCCGCTGCGTAAAGGCGAGCACGACTCCGGTTTGTCTCAGCTCTCCCATCAGGGTATTGTCCCGCGTGAAGCCCCCGTCGAACGCGAAGGTTTCCCGTTCTGTCTTGTACTGAACCGACAGAGGGAAATACAGATTTGTCAGAGACCGATCACTGCCTCCGAAGTACTGAATGAAATCGGCCGCAGCCCTTCCGCTCACTTCCAGATTCTCCGTCGATCCAGTGAACTTCGTCCCAGGGCTCACCCAATAGCCATACACGGGATCGTGCGGCAACGCGCTCAGCAGCAGGTTGCTGTTATACTCTCCGCGCAGGCCCAGCGACGATTCAGCTGCCCATTCAGCCGCCTCTCCCTGAAGGGCCGGCGAAGCAAGCGCGATCATGAGAGCGGTCCCTCCGAGCGCCACCCGCGATGGGATCATCATGAGCCTTCATTCCCTTCAAGCGTGCCAGTCGCTGTCAGGGCACCATGACCACATCGCCGCGCTGCAAGAGAATATTCTGGCTCAGATCCTTCCCTTTTCTCGCGTCCCCGTATCGGAACTCGAACACTTGTTGGTCGCCGTTTACCCGCCGGATGACCTTGATGTCGTTCTCAGAAGCGAAGGGCGTCAATCCTCCAGCCAGACTGAGGGCCTGCAGGACGTCCGTGTGGTGACCGACCATATACTCGCCCGGTTTGTTCACACGCCCCAGCACGTAGATTTTATAGCTCAGGAGCTTGGTTACGGCGACCGACACATTGGGATTCGGCATGAAGCGCGTGAGCCGCTTCACAATGTCGGCGCGCAGGTCTTCCACCGTCCGCCCGGCCGCCGGCACATCGCCGACCAAGGGAAACGAAATCATCCCGTCGGGCCGTACGACGACTTCCGTCGTTAAATGCTCGTCTTTCCATACCGAAATTTTCACCACATCCTCCGGTCCAAGGAGATATCCGGGACCGGCGGGAGAATCCGCCGCGTGCGTTGCCCCGGTCCCCATCACGAGCAGAATGCCGAGCAGCACGCAGGCAGAATATCCCGGACGGCTCAAGCTCAGCGCCACTGCTCGCGCGACCCTCGTCCGGCTCTTATCCATTGAGGCCGGCCAACAGCGATCGGGCGTCGTCGATCCCCGCAAAGGTCTGACCGGCGCTGAGCGCCTTCTCAAGATGAAGCTTCGCCTCCTTCGAGTTCCCGCCCTGCGCATAGGCTGCGCCCAGATGATAGTTCAGCACGGGATGAGCGGGCGCCTTTTCCACAGCGAGCTTCATGACGCGAACGGCTTCATCGCGATGCCCCAGTTTGAGATGCACCCACCCCAAGGTATCGAGGAAGTAGGGGTTCGGCGCGTCCCGTTCGAAGTCCCGGCTCAGCGCCAGGGCCCGATCAAGGCTCTTGGGATCGCCCTTGCGGTCGACCAGGAGCGACGCGAGGTTGTTGGCGGCCAAGGCGGCCCGAGGATTGCGTTTCAGTATCGCTTCGTATTCCTTCATCGCCTGGTCTACGTCGCCGGTCTCCGTCAGGGCGGTGGCCAGCAGAAGCCGCAGTTCTTGACTGTCCGGATTCTCGACCAGACCTTTCGTGAGCACGACTTGCGCCTCGGGCACCCGCTTCTCCGAGAGTCGAAGCATGGACAAGTGCAGCCACGGCACAGTCCATTTCGGATTGACGCGCGTAGCCGCGATGAAATGATCGTTCGCTCCGGCGAGATCGCCTTTCTGCACCAAGAGCTCTCCCAGAAACCCGTGCGCATAGGGATGCGCGTCGTTTCGCAGCGCCGTTTCGAGCCGAGTTTGGGCGCGAGCCTGACGGCCCTGCGCCTGATCGATTTTTGTGAGAGCAAGCAGCGGCTCAGGGGCGTCCGGCGCGGCCGCGTGGGCGCGCTCGTAGGAGGCGACGGCCTTGTCCCATTCCTGTCGCGCCTGGTACAGATTTCCCTCCGTCATGTCCGCCAGAGCTAGCCCGACGCCGGCGCCGCGCAGGCGCCCGAGCGTCTCTTCCGACTGCGTCCATTCCCGGCCGGCCATTTGGAGATGCAGCATCCCCCCCAGCGCCTGGAGATTCTTGGGCTCGCGAGCCAGCACCGCTTCCAATCGTTGCTTCGCTTCCGCGGTGCGACCGGCCATGCCGTCCAACCCTGCCAACAGAAGCTGCACCTCCGTTAGTGTCGGATTCAAGGCTGCGGCCCGGTCGAAGCTCTCCCGGGCCAAGGTCGTTTCTCCCACCGCCAGATGCGCCCGCCCCAACAGCACATGGGCTTCGACCAATTCCGGCTGATCTTTCAAGACGGACCGGAAGGCTTGAATGGCTTCTCGGCCCTTCTCGCGTTTCAACGCGAGCTTGCCTTGCAACATCAATCCTTCGGCCGAACGGGGATTTTCGCGAAGCACCTCCTGCAGTTGGCGCTCGGCTTCCTCCTCCTTTCCTTCGGACCAATCGAGCGCGGCCAGCTTGACTTTCGCTTCCAGCCCGACCGGATCCTTCTTGTTGTCATCGCGTAATCGGACATAGACGGCTCTCGCCTGATCCGCGCGTCCCTGCGATTCGTACCATTTCGCCAACGCGAGCGGAAGCTTGGTCGAATGGGGCAATCTTCGCTGCGCTTCCTTGAGCGCCGCTTCGAATTCCTCTCCCTTGCCTCGCAGCGCAAGGTATTCAGCCAGCATCAGGTGCCGGGCTTCGCTGTCGGATTCGAGTCGCACCGCTTCGCGCAGCGCGGACTCGGCCTTGCCGTATTCCTGCTGCTGGTCGTAGAACCTGACGAGTTTCATCCGGTGATCGAACACCTTCGGTTCCAGCTCCACGAGCTTGAGATACACCGACTCCGCCCGACCCGCCTGGCCGACTTTCGTCAAGATGGACGCAAGCCCGTCCAGCACCTCAATGTTCGAAGGGTCGGCCTCGAGGATCTTTTGAAGTACTGCTTCCGCTTCCCCTCCCCTCCCCTGCGCCACATAGAGCGTGGCCAGAAGGAGCGTCGCGTCGGGATCGAGCGGATGGCTTCCCGCCAACGCTTCCGCGTCCTTGGTCGCTTCCGGCAGCCGGCCCTTGATCGCCGAGACGGCGACTCGCAAGCTGGCGGCCTCCACATTGTCAGGATGCTGCGCTAACACCCGTTCCGCCAGTTCCGAGACCTTTTCGACCATGCGGGCTTCGAGATAAAACTTGGCCAGACGCAACTGCGCGCGCGCATGATCGGGCACCAGCTCCACGACGCGCTGGTAGTTGGCCAGCGCATTCCGCCAATTCCGTTCCTTCTCTTCAACCTGGGCATAGAGAAAATAGGCTTCCGCGTCCTTCGGATCGATCTTCAGCACATTGCGCAGGGCAACCCGCGCTTTCGGATAGTTTCCTTCCTGCATGTATTCCTGCGCGCGCAGGCGATGCTTGGCTTTCCGCTCCTCCGGACCTCCGCAGGCCGTCAGGGCCAGGGCCATCACCAGAGCTAACGTGCAATTCACCCATTTCAGCATGGCTTCACCTCACGATTCACAATCGATCACCACCAGGCGCGCACGGCCAGCCCGCCCAGCAACCACGAGGCCAACAACCCCGCCAGTCCCAAGCGATCGCCATAGGCCTGCAGCAGCAACTCGAATGAAAAAAAGAGCACGATCAACTTCGCCGTCAACAGACTGAGATTGATGTCGCCGACCTCCACCGCGGGCAGGAAGGGCAACACCATGGCGAGCAGAATCATCAACGAATCGAGCGGGGTGGTCTCGAAGGATCGAACGGCGCTGAGTCGCATGACGAGCACCACCAGAACAGCGACGCAGACCAGGAACAGATTAACCGGCCGGAACCATGAATAGGTTGCCGAGAGGCTGCCGACTTCGCCGAAGTAAAGAATGAAGGTGCTTCCCACGTAAAGGCCGGCGCGAACGAGAAACGGCGCAATCCACGGGTAAAGTCTAAGGCCGACTGCGAGTACGATCAGCAATCCCGCCGCCGCGAGGCCTGCATCGGAGGGAATGCGCCGGGGCAATGCGACGCTCAAAATGAGAAACCCGGGCACGGCCATGGCCAGTATTTGAATCGGCAGTTTGGCGAGCCTCGGATGAAGCGCAGGCCATCCCGATGTCCCGGCATCCGGGAGCCGATCGGAGGAATCATTCGGCTTCTTCTCCCGGACGGCCGGTCGAAGAAACAGCGTCAGCACTCCGCCTGCGACCGCCGCGTAGACGAGGATCAAGACCCAATCAGGCTGCCACCGAAGGGCGTAGGCGAGGGCCACCATGGCGATCTGGAGCGCATAGATCACCATCACGGCTTCACGATGCGAACGGCCCATGCCCAGCAGTTTGTGATGCAGATGATTCCGGTCGCCGACGAAGGGAGACCGGCCCTCCCGCCATCGCTGGATCATCACCCCGAGGGTATCGAGCAGGGGCAACCCCCAGACGAAGAGCGCCACCATCGGGCTATAGGGACCATGCGCTTGATCGGTCAGCACCAGTCCGGTGACGCCGAGATAGAAGCCGAGAAACTGGCTGCCGGCATCGCCCATGAAAATTCGCGCCGGGTAGGTATTGTAGCGAAGAAATCCGAGCAGGCCGCCCAGCACGGAAACGACCATGAGCATCAGCACGGCGTCGTCCGTCTGAAAGGCCAGATAGGCCATTCCGGCAAAGCTGATGAGGGAAAGGCCTCCGGCCAATCCGTCAAGACCGTCGGCCAGGTTGACGGCATTGGTCACTGCGATCAGCGCGAGGAACGTCAACGGAAGGCTGATCCAGGGAGCCATCCATTCGTCGGGCACCATCGGGAGGCTGTCGATCTGTATCCCGCCCACGGCCAAAACGATGAACGCGGCGAGCGCCTGTCCCGCGAATTTCATTCCATAGGCGAGCCCCACACGGTCGTCCCAGATGCCGAAGAGCAGAATGGTCAAGCCGCCCGCCAGACTTGCGAGGACGATGTCGTCGTTTTTCGGCGCCCACATGAGCACGCCGATAAACGTGCCGGTCGCGAGCGCAATGCCTCCCACTTTCGCGACGGAGCCGGAATGAGCTTTGCGGCCGCCCGGTATGTCGAGGAAGTGCAGACGCCCCGCCGAGGCCATCAACGGCGGGATCAACGCCATGCAAATGACGAGAGACCCGAGGAAACTGAAGAAAAGCGCCGTAGCCATCGCCCTGGTACCTCAGTCCGGCACGTAGGCCGACATTGCCGGTTTGACAAGCGAGGCGAACTGTCGCAGCCGCCGATCCGCCGCCTGGTCGTCCTCGCCCGGCAACAGGGGAGCCACCAACCGAATCAGCGCTCCGTCGGACCGACGTTTCATGAGCGAGTCCCAGAGCAGCCAGCCCTTGACGAGATATTCGTTGGTGACAAGCCGCTCCCGTTGCTTGAACCAATAGAGCACGATTTGACGGGCATCGCCCTTCTGAATCACGACGCGGTTCGCGTGAAACGCGTGACCTGTTTCCTGCTCAATGACAGGGACTTCCGTCATGGAGGTCATCTCCCATCCGCCCCCGGGCAGGCAGGTCTTCGGCGAGTGGGCGGACTGGCCGCTCTTCTGCGACCGGTAGTAGGCGACGTAGAGATTCACGGCTCCGCCTGCCGGCGCCTGGAAATCCGCCAGAAGATAATCGTCGAATCGCAATGTATCGACGTAGACCCGCTCCATCGTCATGGGAGTTCCCCGCCAACCGGAAATGTCCATCGGGAAATCGAGGAATGACTGCCGTGACGGGACGATGTCCTGGCGACCCTGCAAGGGATACGAGAGCAGGGCCATGCCAGCTAGGAGAAACAGGCAGACGGCGAACGAGGCGGGCAGTCTCGCGGGCATGTCCTCCCCGGCGGGAGCGGACCGCTCAACGAGGGGACGGGACATCTCCCGCGATTCTCCGACCCGCGCCAGGAGCCTCATCTCCCCGTACAGAACGGCAAGACTGACGACGAACACGACCCAGCCTTCGAAAAAATGCATGAATCCGACCGCCGCGCCCTGCCCATACCATTCGACCAGGACGCCGATCGCGCCGATGCGCACCCCGTTCAACAGGATCGCTAGAGGGACAGCGGAAACCACCAACACCGCGCGCTTCCACATACGATCCTGAAACAGGTAGGCGCAGAGCAGCGCCAGTGAAACGAGCGGGAAGAGATACCGGAGCCCGCTGCAGGCTTCGACGACCTGGAGCTGGATCGGGCCGAGATCGATCACGTTACCTTCGCGAAAGGCCGTCACCCCGATCAATTGCAGACAGCCGACGCCGAACGAGGACGACAACAGCTGCAGAGACGCGGACAGATTTTGCTGCAGCATTTGGGGAAGCGGAAACATGGTCAGGAGATAGCCGAGCGGAAAGGCTACGGCCCAGGTGGCGCGCGGACCCAGCGCCGCCAGAGCCAGCCCGACGATCACGAACCACAACGAAAGGTGCATGATCGCGTAGAGCGTCGCCAGCTCTCCGACGACGAACAATCCCATTCCAATTGCGAGGACGACGATGCCCCACCAGGAAGGGACGATCCCCGCCGCCCGGATTGCTTCCCGCTTCCACCAGATCAACGCGACGGATATGACGGGGATGAAAAACCCGTAGCTGAAATTGTCGTTTTCGATCCACTGTTGAACCAGATAGGCCAGGCTGTGCGCGTAGGCGATGCCGATGAGCAGCGCCGAGACCGTCCCGATCGCGCTCCACATGACCGTGTCAGGCAATCGTTTCGGCCGCTGTTGACCGGAGGAATCCGCGGCGCCCGAGCTCGCGTTCGTCAAGGGCGGCGCGGGGAAATTCATTTCATGCGTCTGTCCCATCGTGCCTCAGGAAAATCTTCGCCAGCCGGCGAGCTCCAGCGCGACGAGGCCGACGAACTGCGGTCCTTCGATCATGATGCGTTTCCACAATCGTCTCGGCTCGCAGACGAACCGCCATAACCATTCCAGACCCAACTCGCCCACCCAGGCAGGCGCGCGTTGAACCGTCCCCGCCACAAACTTGAAGGCCGCGCCGACGCCCAGAATCAACGGGACCTCCAGTCGGTCCAGATGCTCGTAGATCCACCGTTCCTGCTTGGGGAGTCCGAGTCCGACCCACAGGACGTCCGGACCGGCCCGGTTGATCTCCCGGATGATCTGCTCGTCCTCCCGCGCCGTCATCGGACGAAACGGGGGAGAATGCCATCCGGCGATCGCGGTGCCGGGAAATTCCGCGCGCAGCTTCAGGCCGAGTTGCGTCAATGTCTGCGGGGTGTCGCCGTAAAAGTAATGGGTAAGGCCGCTCCCCTGCGTGTGCTTGAAGAAGGCTTTCATAAGATCGGTGCCCGCCACGCGCGTGCGTAACGGCACGCCCTTGCGGCGCGCGACCTTAATCAGGGAAATTCCGTCCGGCACGGTCAAGTCAGCCTGTCTGATCATCGCCCCGAAGGCAGGCTGCTTGTGCGCCTCGATGATGGCATGCATGTCGGCGACGACGATCCATCTGGGTCGTTCCTGCTCGTGTGTGGCCCACTCGGTCATCAGCGACACGACCTCGGGAATTTGCACCATGTGAACCGGCACGCCGAGTATTCGGATTCTTGATATCGAGGCTGGTCGGACTTTTTCCTCTTGCAGCAACATGGCGGGTCTCCTTTGACATCGTGACCGGGACCGGGGCCCCAAGTCTACCGATTTCAGGGCCGGCGATGGCCACGCTTGCCTCAAGTTTGTGTTAACGAATTGTTAATATGGATGAGCCTCCTCCAGGGGAATCGATCACCGAAAGGAAGGAGAGAATTCCGGAGTCGACGAAGGTACAACGGCGAACACCCGTTGTAATGCTCATACTTAGACGCTTCGAGAGCTTGATCGGACCGATGTGAATTCGGAGGGGGACGAGGGCGCGGAACCGCCCTATGACCGATAGAACCGTTCGGCGGAAGACACTCGGCTGCGGAGGAAGTCCGAGGGGATGAATTGCGCCGCGCCTTGGCAATCGACATTCACGCAACGAATGTTTGGCCACAGCCGCCGATCGATGGCCCGTATTGTCCGCAGCTCATGGCCTTCGGAGTCGATCTTCAGGATGTCGATCGAACCGTGTCGGTCGATGATCACCTTCAACACGTTGTTGATATGCTCGACACGGCAATCCGCATAGAGTTCCGATACCAGATCCAGCGAGGAATAGACTCCGGACTCTTCCAGCCCCAACCGAGCCATGCCGTTAAAGTCGCTCACCGCGACAGAGTGTGCCACCACGCGCTCTGCGAAGGGACTCAGATTTCGCATCATCCGCGCATGCGAGATGGGTGAAGGTTCATAGCAATAGAGGATCGAATCGCGCGCGCGCGTGAGCCAGTAGATCGCGCTCAAACCGATATTGGATCCAATGTCCACCACGGTTTTGGCGTGACGCGGGGTGTAGTAATCTTCGCGGCAGAAAATCAGGTTGAGAGTTGAGAGATCGGCGGCTGAGAACAGCTCGACATCGTGTCGTCCGATCGGTGTCTGTATCTGAATGACGCGAGGATACCGGCCACGAGAAAAGACTTCGTCGAGCAATACGTTGAGGGGACGGCGATGCACCCTGGCGAATCGCAGCAGGGCCCGATAATTGTTGGCGTCGCGCAACCGCTGCATGAAGACGCGAAGCGATCTTCTTCCGATCTTGATGGGAGCATCGGCTTTTCGCGCCTTCGGCTCTCGACGAAAAGGATCCTGAGTGGAGGGGGAGGGAATAAAGACTTGGGTCATCGAAGAAACTCCTCTTCCATTTCATGAGGCGATCTGCCGGATCTGAGGCCGTAGAGGAACCTGACGCCCAACAGGACCTCCCGCCAGCGCCGCGCCCAGCAGCGCCAGGTTCGCCATCTGAACAACAACCGAACGGGCAACACCTCATACTCATACGCCGCGAGCAACGAATTGATCTTGATCAAGTACCGACGGTCGGCTCTGAGAGAACGGTACCGCACACGCTTGCTGATGCCGATTTGACTGAACATGTTCAGCGCCATGGCCATCTTCAGCATCGCGGCCGAAGTTTCGTATCGGATGGCTGACGGTCCGAGCGTCGCCTCGGCCACTTGCGTAACGGATTGAGAGGATAGATCGACCGCAAAGCAGAACACTTCCTTCCCTGCCTGGGCGCAGAAGACTATCGGTTTCCCTTTGAACGTCCGCCGGATGAGCCAGGGAACCGCCCGGGCGAACTTGGAAAAGAAGCTTTTCACTTCTTCGATCCGGACGACCGCGCGTTCCTCTTTTCGATAGGTCGACTGCAGTATCTCTCGTTGATCGTCTCGGTATTGCCGGATATGCCCTTCTCGTTCAGTGAAATAAGTGTGACGTTGCAGGTGGAACCCGTTTTCCGAATCCCACGCATCACCGCTGACCATGATTTTCAGCTGCGTCCTGGTGAAGCCGCCTCGGCTGGCGACATAGCGCTCGACCTCCATCGGCGTCTGAATCCGGTCGTTGAACGAAAAGACGTCTTGATGGAGATGGCAATGATTGCTGGCAAACGGCACCGCATAGGCCGGCTTCGTCTTTTCGATGAACGAGTAGAACGACCTTGCGTAGCCCGTAGGATCCTCGCGCTCAGGCCCATCGGTTTCGTCGGGAGACTCGTAACAGGCTCGGTCGTTTGCCGAACTGTGACTGCGAAAGACGAACGTGAACGGCGCATGTCGGTCGATGATTTGTTGAAGAGGGCTTCCCATGAACTTTGCATCATTCGCATTCAGCGCACGCACGCCCCCGCCCTCAACGACCAGCGCGCTGTCCCCCCACAGTGAAAACTGGTACGACGTGAGCGTAAAATCATCTGCCAGAGACAAGGAGCCTCCGTGAGGCAATTCGAGGATGTCCGTGAACTTCATGCCTTCCAAGTCGCGACGCATCCTCGTGGAACGTTCATATGGAACGACGAGTCGTGTGGTCCGTGGAAACCGCCTGAGCGACGGCCCGTGGAAGTGATCCCAATGAATGTGGGTCAGATAAATGGCGTCAGGTGCCAGATCCCTGTACAATTTCGGATCGACCGGCGGGTAATTCCACCACGACCGCCAGTAGCAGCTCCCCACCAGCCAGGGATCGATCAGCAGCGTGTGTTCCTGATGGCGAATCAACAAAGAGGCGTGCGAGAGTACTTGTAAGAACATTCTATTGCTCCTAATCAGGACTTGCCCTTTCCGCCAATCGTACCCAGGGTTCCAGGTGATTGCCATGGCACCGGATTGGCCGCCACCTCGGCAAACACCCGGATCATCCGATCCACGTGGCGCTCGGTCGTGAACAGCAGCTGGCCTCGACGCCGCGCGTTTCGACCCAACTGCTTCACGTCATCGGGATGGTCCAGGAGGGCGCAGATGCGAACCGCCAGATCGTAGGGATCTTCGCAATAGGCCTCGACGCCGCATTCCCCGTTGACGACCGTTTCCCTGAGACAGCCTTGGTTCGTGAACACGATCGGGAGCGCGGCGGCCATCGCTTCGAGCACGACCAACGGCTGGCCCTCCTGCTGGATACCGGGGAACACGAACAGATCGGCGGATCGCAGCGAGGCTTCCTTCTCCCTTCCCGTCACCTCGCCCACGAATGTGACGTAGGGCTGGAGCCGATGTTGCGCGATGTACCACTCAGCCACCCGGCGATGAAGCGGATGCGACCAAGACCCCGCGAAGACAAACGCGACGTCGCGACGGTGCCGCAGCACCGTCGGGATCGCGGCCAGCAAGACCAGCGTTCCTTTCATGCGATTCAAGGTATTCAGATGCAGCACGCGCCAAGGTCTGGTTCCGTTCGGATGCTCCCGCTCGTCATCGTCGTCGGGAACCTCTACGCCGTTCGGAACCACGACGACTCGTTCGTCCGGCAGGAGACCGGAGAAGATCGGCCGCAGCGATTCGCCCAAGATAATCATCCTCGTCACGGTTCGGAGGACAGCCCGGACATAGCCTCGCAACAGAGCCCAGCGGGAGTCGTGCCACTCGCGAAAGGCGCCGCCGTGGAGGTGCGCAATGATCCGGGCTCCGAACAACCACGACGGCCAGATCAACAGGCTGTCACGGATGAATCCGATCGTGTGTTGCGAAACAACAAGATAGACGACCTGAGGACGACGAATCAGCAGGAGCCACCAGAGGCGGAACCATTGTCGCAGGAAGAGAATCACGTCGTGCAAGTCCGGCTTGTTGACATGGCCGATGCCACGGCGGTCAGCCAATTCCAGATGGATCACATCGAAGACGCCCTTCAAGCGCGAGTGCAGGAGGCCCTCGATCGCCACCGAGACCCCATGATAGGGTGGCGGCGTGGGGCCGATGACAAGGACGGAATGTTTTTTGACGGAATTGTGATCCAAGGCTTCACCTAAGACCGCCGCTACAGACCGCTCTTCGCCACTGCCTCCGGATACGAAGGCGCGATGATCGGCCCGATGTAATGTGCAAGCTCTCGGGCGACGACGCGATGGCCCGTGACGGTCATATGTCCGTCGTGAACAAAATAATGTGTCTCGGTCGGCAGCTTCGCGAAAGTGGGAACCAAATCCAATACGTCGACGCCACTGGTCCTCAGATGATTCAGGACGGCGGCGCAGGACAGAATATGAGGAGGAATTTCTTGACTCTGTCCGTATTGCGCGACGACTTGCTGTCCTTTGCCGGGCAAATTCACGAAGAGGAATCTGCTCTGATCGGTCAGAGCCTGATCTCGGAAAGCCTCGATGAGCCGAAGTGTCAACTCGAGCTTCCTGCCCTCGACGAGATCGCCATCCTCCCCATTGGCCGATCGACCTGCCTGCGTGCGGATTCTATCGTCAAGGATCGTGGCGCCCGCGCGCGCTAGGTTGACCAGATGAGAGTGACTGACAGCCCAGTCATAGAGCGGGATCTCCTGAACGACTCGTTGCAACTTGCGAATCGACGAATATGACGTGGGATTGTGGACGAGGACGTTATTCTTCAAGCGATACACCCCTCCCCAGTTGTCCTCAAAATCATTCCCGGCGAGAAATCCCAGGATCACCAGGTCCAATCCGTATTTGCGTCCTTCTTTGCGATACCACGCGTACTGATGAGATGTCCCGGTTTTCCCAATTCCGAAGTTCAGCACTTCGACGCGCACGGTGGAACCGAGCGCAGGAGCGTCTCGGTTCAGGTACCGCTCCAAAAGTTTCGGATAGGCGGCTTCGGCCTCGACTCCTTCACCGAAGGTGAATGAATCGCCGAAAACCCCGACCCGGAAGGTATGCGGCGGTTTCGCATAGCCATACTCCGCATCTCGCAGGCCATGAGAATTCACTGAGACGTGCATGACATACTCCGGGGTTTCGGAGAAACCGACGGCGTTCGGCCTCAAGCTGAATCCCACATCGGGATCCCATTGGCTGACATTGATGGAAAGCTTTTGAGGCAGAAACCACCGGAGCGCCGTCTCGGCCAGGGTCATGGAAAAAACGAATGTCCCGATCAACAATGCCCATGAGACCAATCGATCAAAGTGTCGCCTTGCTCCTGTTTCCTGTCGCCTCATTTCCGCACTCCAACCCTCGACTCAATTGCCCAAGCGAACACAAAGCCCTCTGGATGGAGCAGATCGCACGAACGACCGGGACACATACAGGACGTCCTCCGATTGCCCAGGCGATGAAGGAGTGAGCGTCCTCCCATCGAAATTACACTCCAAGGGCCCGATCAACCAGTGGCGCTTCAAGAAAGAATCGGTTTCTTTGAACCCGACAGAGCGACGTTCGGACAATCCGTTCATCTCGATCATGAGGACGTCAACGGATTCGAGCAAAGATCCAAAACCGATCAAGACGTCATGCTCGAACCCCTCAACATCCACCTTTACGACCCGCGGAACGAAATTATGCTGGCGGCACAGCGTATCGATCCGGGAACAGGGGACGCGAACCGTGTCAGCGCCTTCGTTCTGTACGATGTGATTGATGGGACTGCCTCCGACATCCGTCATCAACACAGACCCGTCTTGGCAACCTACTGCGACATTGAACAACCGAACGTTGGTTCGACGATTGATCTCGACATTGCAAGCCAGCATCTTGAACGTTTCAGGATGCGGCTCGACGGCGACGACTAGCCCGCGTTCAACCTCCGAAGCCACCAGCGTGAATGAGCCGATATTGGCGCCGATGTCCAGGAACACTCCGCCATCTTGAAGCAGGAGTTGCAGAAGCTTCATATTGTTGTAGTCATACAGTCCCTGGCTATAGATCAGCGCTGAAACGGAGCAGCGTCGATGCCGGGCGACAATACGGGATTCGGACAGCGACTGCTCGAACGGAAAGCGGTCGAATGCCTTGAATAGCTGCCACTGCAGATGCCGCAGCAATCCCCTGCCGCGATGAATGTGCCGATTTCTCATGATGGAGTTGATCGACGAGATGAACTGTCTCAAGCCCACGGGTTGCTCCTCCACCAGGGGCAAAGACGGCCCAAGAGGCTCTTCTCTTCATCGGGAAGCCCGAGTGTGATCAAACAGGCAAGATACAATCCGCACCCCAAGAACGCGAGCAAGAGAGAGCCAGACGCGTCGGGACGTCGCAGTAGGAGAATCATCGCCGCCACCAGAGAGCCGGCGGCGATCGGTTTGAGGAGGTCCATTGTGACTGAAGATACGCGAAGAAGCTTCCACACTTGGATCGCACGCGTGACATTCAATGCGACCAGGCTGCCGGCCGCGGCGACGGCGGCTCCCTCGATGCCTGTGAGAGGCACGAGCAGGGCCGTCAACCCAAACAAAAGAATCCCGAAGACGATCGTATTGATCATGACCAGCCGAGAACGGCCGGTCATCAACAGTACCGTATTCGTGGAGCCGGCGATACAGTTCGCCAGCTGTCCGATCGCCAGGAGCACCAAGGCGCCTGCTCCAGGCTGGAATTCGTCACCGAACATTCCGAGGATCTCGGAGGAGAACAGGAGCATGATCAAAAACAGCGGAACGGCGACCGTCGCGCTCAGGCGAACGGCCAATCGATACGTCGCCCGCAATTTCGCCGCATCGCCCGCAGCCCAAGCCCGCCCCACCACCGGAGCGATCGCCACATCGAGAGCAGCAAGGATGAGTCCGAGCGCCGAAGCAGTTTGAAAGGCGGCCTGATACACTCCGACCTGTTGTGCGGAACTCCAATATCCGAGCAGGAGGATGTCGCCCCGTGGAGCGATCACGCCGAAGAGAGTCGCCAGCGACAATGGCAGACAGTAGCTCGTAAGTTGGGCGACGACCGCCCAATCCCAGCCCACCGAGTGAAGCGAGGAGATGGGAAAGAGCCTCTGCCAGAACCACACGGCGAGCATGGAGCCGACGATCCAGGCGCACACCAGCGCGGCGATCACGAGGGGAAGACCGAATCCCACATAGAGCGCGATGCCGACGAGGAGAAACTTTCCGACGGGCTCCCACAGATATCGAATGAGAATCGTGGCTCGAACGCTTTGAAAGGCTTGCAAGCCTGGAATCATGGTGGCGCTGAGCACGGCAAACGGCACTCCAGCCGCCAGTACGAGCAGAACGGTCGCGAGTTCCGGCCGACGGTAGAGAGCCTGCGCGACAACGCCAGCCGCGGCTGCCATGCAACCGGCCGCGATGACGCTGGCCGAGAGAGAAATCGCCACTGCATGAAACAGCGTGCGATGTGCCGCATTCCTGTCCCCGCGGGCGAGGTGTTCCGATACATATTTGGTCGCGGCGCTGTCCATGCCGAACAGCACGACCATGGTGACCATATTGAATATCGTGAGGCCAAGGGCATAAAGCCCAAAGTCGCTTGACCCGAGACTCCTGGCCAGATAGATGCCGAAGAGATAGCTGAGTCCGTTTCCGAAAACGGATGCGAGAAGAACGGCGCCCCCGCCGGTCGTGATGCGATCCAGATCACGTCGATCGACCGCGCAAGCTTCCGGTCCGATTAACTCGCCGGCAAGCGGCGGAGATGCCGCGAAGTCGCCCGACCGGGAGCCTACGCCTATGGCCGCTGCGGTCTGAAGAGGTGATTTATCGAACCGTGACACCTTCTGGAGCCCCCAAGGAACCCGCTCGTATACGGTATGGTCCCGTCTTCAGCGCCGTGACCTGTTCGTCTGTCAAATACTTGTACATGTAGATCGCCGTTCCCGTATGGGGCCACTTGATACGAATCTGACTGAGCGTATCGGCAAGCCATTTTCCATCCCGCGAGAAATGTTTCTGACCCGGCTTCATCTCTTCATACGTGGAGAGATTTGAAATCATCAGAGTGAGGGCATCCGGGTTCAGCAACTCGGCCCTGATCGTATCGGCGAGATTCACGTCGATCTTCCGCAGATAATCCATCCTGAAGATCACGTCGATGATGCCTCGATTCGACCAGTCGACGGTGTTTTGCCCCTGGTCAGCCGATAGCTGACCCACCGCCGCTGCGACGGAAATCAAAACTCCCGGTTTCCGGCGCCGTACTTCATCGCAGATTCCTTTCACCATCGCGGTGACGGCTTGTTCCTGGTACTCCGCCAAAGAGGTTGGGGATTTCCCGAAGGTCAATTTGAAGAGCGTCGTATCAAAGTCGAGATCGCGATTATATAGCCGTCGGTACTCCTCACGACAGCGTACGCTGGTACAGAGACCGATCGCCCGCACGTAATCCAGGTTAATACCGTCCACATCGTAGCGTTCGATCACTTCGACGATGAGGTTCACCAAGAGACGCCGAAATCCTTCGTGATGGACGTCGAAGGCATCGGCCGGAGTGCCGGGCTCGGCGAACTCGGGGAAAAGATCGCCTTCGCGATGCGTTAGCGTGAACGACGCATGCACTTCGAACCCCATGGCATGCGCTTTGTCGACCACATACTTGAAAGGATCAAAATCGGCCTGTGGACGGTCGCCGATGTGAGGATCCCACGGCGCAAACATCGACGGCCAGGCGGTACCCCTTCCTTCCCAGAGCAAAGGCATATAGACGTTGAATCCCGCGTCCTTCAGACGTTGAAGTGTCCGATCAACGTAATCCTTCTGCGCCCAATAGGGGATATCGCCGTCGAACATGGCATGTTTTCCGTCGAACGTCCTATGGGTCGGGCCGAGGGCCTCGGCAGATGAAGTCGCGAGAAAAAATAACAGCGGCCATGCCATGACGATGATGAATCGCCTCATCGTGCTTCGGCCCTTTTCCCACGGAGATCGGACACCAGGGGGAATTTTGTCTGGGGACGTAAGCTCGCCGAGACCGTCGGAGCGACCTGATAGCGAGTCGGAGGGATGTGTTCCCCTGTCTGTCGCACATCCAGTCTGGCTTCATATGCTTCGTTTTCGCGAAGCCTAAAACTGAGTCCGATCATTCCCCACAAGAACCATTGGTATTGCGGGTAAGCACTCGGGTTGAGTCCGATCGTGTCGACGATCCATGAAAGAAACAGCATGAGAGCGGCGATCGCGAGCGGATCAGAGCACGTCCGAAGATTCAACACGACTCGATATCCCACCGTTCCGAGGAGAACCAGATACAGCAGCACTCCCACGATTCCTCCGTGAAATAACATCTGGAGGTAATCGTTATGCGCCCCGAGCGTGAGTTGGCCACTCCCAAAAGCCTTGGCGAACACGTCGAAGTGCATCCATCTCGTGTACATCTCCTCCCATCCGTACCACCGTCCATTGAAAGTTCGAAACGCTTCCTCTCTACCCGAAAAGAACCCAAGCTCCTTATGGTAGATCTGGACTATCGATTCGAAATAGGCTGCAGCCAGCGACACCCCGAGGATGAAAACCAAGCCGAGGATGACGGCGAAAGCCGCAAATTTCCGTTGCAGCAGCGTCCATGAGCTGATCCACAGGGTGATGATCAGGATCCCCGCTTTGCTGTACGCTTTCGCCAAGACCGCGGCGGCCATCGCCATGTAGGCCCACACCGCCGCCTGCTTGACTATCCCCGACTTCGCGTACAAGACGCCGTAGAGCAACGCGGCCAAAATTGACTGCAGCGCATAGAGACGGATGGTGACACCGTTGTGGTAGAGACCGATGTTTCGGGCGATGCCCTCGACTTCCTGAAACCGCCAGGTGGTCCCTGTCGCCAATTGATAGAGGCCGGTGCCTATGGGAAAAAACCCGGCAACGATGAGTCCTAAGAGCAATACCTTGAGACGGCCTTGTTGATGAAAGTAGGCCTGGATCATATAAAATCCGACGAACCCATTGATGTGACGGAAAAACACGTTGGCCCCGGAACTCCACCCTTCGTGAAACAACGCAATGCTCGAACAGAATCCGATAAACATGGCGTACGTAGCCCATACGCCTCGGAGCGGCATGTGTCTGAACTGCTCCTCCGGCCTCGCAATCACCATCCGGGCGAAAATGACGATGGGGACGAGCCCGGACACGACTTGAGTAAGAGGAAGATCCGCCACAACCGGCTGGCCCCACGTTGCATCGATAATCGGCTTGCTGATGAACAGCAGCACGATCCCCGCCATGGGATAGGCGGCGAGAACCGCCACCGTCACACAGGATAATGCCAACGCAACAGTGAACATTCGCCGCTAAACGTCCATCGCCCGACTGTTTCGACTCGATTCTTGGAATGACTCTAGGCTGGGGCCGATCTGTTGACGGAGCAGAGATGCGTCATGGGGCGATTTATTCAGCGAGCTCAGAAAGCGCACCATTGAACCGGCAGAGAATGAGGCGTCGCATTGTTTCACGATTTCATAGGCCGCTCGACCGATTGCGGCCCGATCACGGGACGAGAGGGCCAGCACCTCAAGTATCTTGGCCGAAGCCTCCTCCGATCGATGCGGATCGCAGCGAAAACCGGTGCGGCGTTCCTCGACGAGATCCAACGTGGCCGCCGCATGAATCGACGCCACTACGGGCAATTCACACGCCATGGCCTCGCCGAGCACCAACCCGAAGCAGTCGTAGCGTGTCGTCAGGACAAAAACATCTGCTAGGGCATATATCCGAAAAAGTTGGTCCGGCGGAATATTCCCGAGCAACCGGACTCGATCCCATCCTCGGAGGCGGACTTCCGATTGACACCATTCCCGTAAAGGCCCTTCTCCCGCGATCAAAAGATGCACCGCCGGCATCTTCGCTCGCACGCGAGAGTACAGCGACAAGAGTTCTCGTACCCCTTTGCGATCGATCAATTGTCCAACCCAAAGGAGTACGGGCCCAGGATATTGACGTCTCGCGGTGTCGCCGGCCTGCGACGCGCGATAAGCGGTAACCCTCTTATGAAGCCCCGTGACGTCGAACGGCAAGAGGGCGGTCAGCACTGATTGAGGATCGGCGCCGTAATGGACAAAAGCCTCGCGTGCCTTGGTCGAAGAAGCAATGCACCCCGCCGCCCGCCCGATGAGCAGGCGCCGGAGCATTCGCCGAAGAGGGGAGGATTCAGCCCCATCGGACAGCGCAAACTCCCCCCACTGAACATAGTGTTTTTTTCCGGCACGAGTGAAGAGAAACGCGGAAAGATGTGCCGGAGCGAATCCCCCGCACATGACGATATCGGGATTGATCCGCCTGAGACGCCGCCAAATCCCGTAATTGACATGGAAAGAGGCCTCGACTCCAGGCCCTTTCAGATGCAGGCCGGGCAGCACCTGACACTTGAACGGAGTATGGCCAATCTCCCACAGTCGGTTTTCCTCTCGTTTGGCCATGACCAGCACATCAAAGTCTTCGATCCTTTCGGCCATTGCCTTGAACAGGTCGACTTTATATGGGGTCAAGATATTGGTAACGATCGCGAGTCTCACGCCATGACCTCACCAGCGTCGATCGAATGTCGGTCGCACCTGTGGAAAAGATCAGGGTGTATAGTATAGAACCTCGATCCTGATCGATAGGCACGCGTCCATCAAGATTGTGTTAACTGTTTGTTAAAAGCCCGTCGATGAAAGTAGGTAGCCCAGAACTCTTCTCAATAAGCTCTCAACCAGTAAGCCATCCCATTCCTTAGATCCAGTGCTGCGACGTCACAAAGAAAAGCTAGTCATCAACGGCAAGCTTCCCTTCATATTTTCTCTCCTCGCGAGTTAACAGTATGTTAACCGGTTGTTGGTGGCTGCCGTAACCGCCGATGGACAATTTCTCGCTATAGTATTGAAACAGGCGAGAATGGCGGGACGCGCTGTTTCCTGGCCAGAAGGGATTGCAAGGGGATCGGGTATGGCTGCACTGTTCGTTCGCATTGCCTTGCTGGTCGCGGTTGCCGCGCACTCGGTTCAAGGATATTCGGCTGAGGCTGCCGGTCCACTGCTGCATCAGGACTGCACGCTTTCGTGGAACCCCAACGGCGAGTCCGATCTGGGCGGGTATCGGTTATATTTCGGGCGACTGGCGAGCCAGCTCAGCCAGGTGAGAGATATCGGCCTGAGGACGAGCATCAGATGCTCAGAAGCGCAAGCGGGAGCCAATGGACAGTGGTTTGTCGCGATTGCGGCCTATGACACCAGCGGCAACGTAAGCGCTCTCTCACAAGCCCTGCCGTTTGAACTGGCCGGGATTGCCGCCCCGGCGCCGCGACCGCAGCTCGTCGAGCCCGCCTCGGTAGCCCTGCAAGTCAGACCGTACGCGTTTCAACTCACATGGATCGATTGGAATCTTCCTCCCGCCTCGCACCGGATCATCGTCTCCAGCTCGCGCCGCCCTGTCTGGACCACGGCGGCGCTGTTGCCTCCCGGCGTGACGCAGTTCAGCTATTTGCAACCTGCGGATGAGGAGTGGGTCTGTTATCGCGTGAGGGCGGAGAGCGACGAGACTGCTTCCCAGGCGGCGCAACACAGTGAATACTCAGAGGACGGTCGATCCTGTTTTCATCCCAACCCGGCTCCGGTTATCGTTCAACCGCTTCTGGCCCCGACCATATTCCCCGAACCTCAGAATGTCAGGCTGAGATCGCTGCAGCCCGGCTTCGAGTTGACGTGGAGCAACCCGGGAGGGACCACGATTTCGCACCGCATCGAAGTCAGCGGCTCGGTCGATTCCCGCTGGACGACCTTGGCGAGCCTCCCACCTGGCGCGACACGATTCCGGTACCAGTTTCCGATTGACGCCGAATGGGTTTGCCTTCGCATCAGAGGCGAGCAACAGCGACTGGTCTCTCTCTGGGCGATGGCGGGGGATCCGACCGACCGCCAGTTCTGTTTCAGGCCTGGATTATAGCCCGGCGATACCCTTCCTTATTGTCCTCCGGCCCCGCGTCACACCTCATAAGTCAGTCACCTGTTTGACTTATCAACAATTGTTGATGTATGGTCTGTGGCATGGTGAAGACACAACGAGAGAAGGCCGTGCTCCTCTTTCACGCCCTGTCGGACCTGACTCGACTGGAGCTCCTTGATAAACTCAAGAACGGCGAACAGTGCGTGTGCGACCTGACCGAAGCCCTTCATTCCGGACAATCGCGACTCTCATTCCATCTGAAGGTCTTGAAGGAGGCGGAACTGATCAACGACCGCCGAGAAGGGCGATGGGTCTATTACGCGCTGAATCCCGACGCGATCGAAGATCTCGAAGATTTCGTTCGAGACTTGAAAGAAACTACCAGGCTTGGCGGCGCGTCGAAGAGCTGCGCGTAGGTTTTTTTGGATCATTTACATCAACATTTCTTGATGCGATTAAGAGAATCACCAGGGCTGTCTCCGAGGAGAAGAGGTCTCACTTACTGATGGACATGGCAGTACCCTCTCCCTTGCTCGACAAGCGGTTGAATGTCTTTGAACGGTACCTGACCCTCTGGGTCGGACTCTGTATCGTCGCCGGAGTCTTGGTCGGTCGGGGGTTTCCGGCGCTCGTCGGCACCTTGCGCGGATGGGAATTCGGCGAAGGCAGCCATATCAATCTCCCGATCGCCGTGCTGATCTGGCTGATGATCATTCCGATGATGATGAAGGTGGATTTCACGGCCCTGAAGAACGTCGGACGCCGGCCGCAGGGACTCTTCGTCACGCTCGTTGTCAACTGGCTCGTGAAGCCCTTTTCCATGGCTTTCTTCGCCTGGCTCTTCTTCCGGTTCGTCTTTGCGTCCTGGATGACCCCGATGGAGGCAGACCAGTACATTGCCGGCTGCATCATCCTGGCCGCGGCGCCCTGTACCGCGATGGTGTTCGTCTGGAGTTATCTCACGGATGGGGACGCCGCCTACACGCTGGTTCAAGTCACCGTCAACGACCTGATCATGCTCCTGCTCTTCGCTCCCATCATCAGCTTCCTCGTGAGCGGCGCCTCCTCGCTGACCGTGCCGTTCGCCGTCCTGCTGTACTCCGTAGTCGCCTTTATCGTAATTCCCCTGGCGATCGGGACGCTGATCCGGTGGTGGCTGATCCGGCAACAGGGCAAGGCCTGGTTCGAGCGGGAGTTCCTGCCACGGTTCGGCCCGGTGACCATCACGGCCTTGCTGACGACACTGGTGTTCATCTTCGCCTTTCAAGCCGACAACATCGTGATGAAGCCCTGGCATGTGGCGCTCATCGCCGTTCCGATCCTGCTCCAGGTCTACATGAATGCGTCGCTGGCCTATGGGCTGATGCGGTGGCTCCGAGTGCCCTATGCCGTCGCCGCGCCCGGCGCGCTCATCGGAGCCAGCAACTTCTTCGAGCTGGCGGTCGCGACGGCGATCGCCCTCTTCGGTCCCGAATCCGGGGCGGCGCTGGCGACGGTCGTCGGCGTGTTGGTCGAGGTGCCGGTCATGTTGTCCGTCTGTCATGTCTGTAATCGCACGCGCCACTGGTTCCCGAAGGAAGTCGCAGCGTGAACGAGGGGGAGTGGGGAAGGCTGAAGGCTGAGGACTGAACCATGAAACGCTTTCATGTTCATATCGGGGTCGGCAATCTCGAAGAATCCATTCGCTTTTACAGCGCGCTGTTCGGGGCGGAGCCGGTCAAGACCAGGCCGGACTACGCGAAGTGGATGCTCGACGATCCGCGCGTCAATTTCGCGATTTCCACCCGCGCAAAGAAGACCGGCGTCGACCATTTCGGCATTCAGGTCGAGGATGAGAGCGAGCTTCGGGAGCTGCGCAACCGGATCGAGGCGGCGGACATGACCGTTCTCGACGAAGGCGTGGCCGTCTGTTGTTATGCGCGCTCGGATAAATCCTGGGTGAAGGATCCGGCAGGTCTCCCGTGGGAAGCCTACCGGACCATGGAGGAGGCCAGAATGTACTCCGATCGGGACGAGCCATCTGAGAGCGCCTGCTGCGCGCCGACGCTGTCGGAGAACCTTATTGATCTCGAGTCGTTCAGCAACGAGGCGGAGCGCCAAGGCTGATGGAGGCGCCCCGGCGAGTTCTCATTCTCTGCACCGGCAACTCCTGCCGTTCCATCATGGCCGAGGCCCTGATGAATCATTTGGGACAGGGCCGTTTTCAGGCCTTGAGCGCGGGAAGCTCCCCGGCCGGTTACGTCCACCCCCGCTCTCTCGACACCTTGAAACGCCACGGTATCGATCCCGGTCGCCCCTACAGCAAGTCGTGGAACGAGTTTTCCGGCCAGCCGTTCGACCTCGTGATTACGGTCTGTGATCAGGCAGCCGGAGAACACTGTCCGATCTTCCCCGGCCAGCCGGCCAAACTTCATTGGAGCACGCCGGATCCTGCCAAGGCCGGAGGGACCGAGGCGGACATCGACGCAGCGTTCGACCGGGCCTTCTTCATGCTGAAGGACCGGATCGAGAGAATGCTGTCTCCGGCCTGATCGATCTCGCGCATCCGCCTGAAGCCTCAATGGCATACAGACGCGTCCTGCAAGGACGCGGCCGGCTGCCGGCGCCGCTTGAGCCAGGCGAAGGACCCGACACCGAACAACCCCGTGCCATAGAGGAACACGGCCGCGGGAATCGCGACAGCCGCCGGAGCGCCTTCCACCTTGCCTTGCAGGAAGAACGTGCCGATCTGATCGCGCATGCGGTCATGCTTGCGCTCATACTTGTGATCCGGTTTCCCCCCGTCGAACAGATTGTTCCACGACAAATAGAACTCCTTCGTGTCGGGATTGAAGAGGCCTTTGGCCTCGCCGCCGATGTTCCACAGATGCAATTCGCCGCCGCGCTTCCACCCGAAGAACAGCGAGGACAAGTCCACCGAGATGTGCATGCCGTTGATCGACGCGGACGGAGCCGGCGCGCCGAGGATGTCGCTGGTAAAGAGACTGTATTTCTTTCCGCCTTGTCGCACCGGATCGGCGATCTCCCCCCACGATTGATAGTCGCCCATCTTGATCGTGCCTTCCTGATCGAGGAACCGATCGAGCGCGCGCCCCTGCTTCCCTCCCCAATTGGCCGCGCCGCTCGAAAAATCCAATTGCGTCACGAGCGCCGCGTCGGCCGAACCGACGAATCCTCCGGCGCCCGTCATTCCAAGCGCCAACACACCTGCCATCACCATCCCCTTGACGATTCTCATAACTCCATCCTTTCTGTCTGGCTCGCGCTGCAGCGCGGCCGACGGTTAAAAAGAGATGGAGGAATCGTATCGCTCGCGATGTTTCCACTATGTTACGTAACCGTTAAGGTGCGATATACCTCCCGTTACGATTCGGTCACAAAAAAAAGCGCGAAACCCAGCGACCGGTTTTCCACTCAGAAAACCGGACAATAAGTTCCGCGCCTGCTGTCCAAAACTTCGGACTGAGAACTGTGAACTACGTCACGTTCGTAATATGGCCCACTTTACGCCTGCATCCGACTCCACTCCGTTCGAGGTGGCTGAAAGAAGGCTACTCTGTTTTGAGCTTGAGCTATACGACCGGCCGGCGGATTCGCGCCCTGATGACTCCGGCGAGACCGGACAAAAAAAGCAGGGCCGCTCCGGGCAGCGGGACTGCCGCGACCGTCCCGACCCAGGCCGACTCTCCCGCCGGCGGCAGGTTCTGAAAATGAGACGCCATGATGTAGCTGCCGGTACCGCCTCCGGGGAGCGAGAAGAAATGGAAATCGTCCAAGGCGAGATCCTGGCCGGTCGCGCTCAAACGAAACGACAGCGTCTGGGCATGCCCAAGAAAATTCGGCCCGGCGTACTCGAACTTCCCGTCGAAATACCCGTCACCGTCGGCTTTCAAACCCGCGACCGTCGAGCTGATCGTGGGAGCCAGAAGCGTGGAATAGGTTCCTGCGCCGGCGCTGACGTTGGAAAACTGCAGTTGATTGGGATTCAGCGATCCGTGGGCGAAATTGAAGTACAAGGAATCCAGCTTGGTCCCGGTCCCGGCCTGATTCACAACGTCGAACTGCACGTGCGTGCCGAGATCCGTGAGGGTGACGGTGCCCATCGGAACGACCGTGCCGGTCGGAGGGCTGAAGATATAGTCGAGGTTGTAGGTGACGGTTGTCGCCTGCGCAGGCGCAACCACCATCGCGGAGCCGAGGGCCAGTCCGAGCATGATCCCGATACGCGCACCCATTCTCTTACGAGATTGTCTTGTTGCCATGATTACAGTCCCTAGAAAACGGTGAGAAGTGCACTGCTTGCCGGGCGGCCGCCGAAAGGCGGTCGCCCGGCGGTAACCGCTCTCGTTATGCCACCAAGCGCCGCGCGCGCGAGGCGAGGATTCCCATCATACCTGAGCCGAAGAGCCAGACCGCGCCGGGAAGCGGTACGGCCACGAGATCGATGCCTTTCAGTTGAAACGCCAACTGCGAGTTTTGAGGATAGCCGCCCGAGGAGGTAAAGGTCATCTTCGCCCGGCCTGTGAGGGTGAATCCATCGAGCAATTCCGAGCCGGTCAGCTTGATGTTCAAATGGCTGCCGTTCCCGCTGCCGTTCCCGACCGAATAGCTTTGCGCCCCGACCGCCGCGCCGTCCAGGAGCAACTGATCGAGCCGCAACGAATCGTTGTAATAGTCCTGCGCAAACAGGCGCAGGAACAGCGTATCGGTGGCGAATCCATTGAGGAGAGGATCGGTAATCATATAATTGAGGGGATTCGGACTCGCCCCTGTCACATTGAAGCTGGCTTGGCTCGTCGTCGGATTATAGGTGAGCGAGAAGGCGTAATCCGTCCCGCTCGCCCAGATTTTCTGCCCGGTCGCAGCCGGCGCCGAGGTACTCGGGCCGATGTCGGTCTCATGCGTACCGTTCGTGGCCCGATTGCCGATTCGGCCCTCCGCCTCGAAGGTGCGCGTCAGTCCGGCTGTCGCATTATCGTTGTCGTCATTATAAATGGTGACGGTCAAGGCCTGTGTCGCGTCCGCTTGGCAGAGCACGGCTCCCATCACCGCGCACAGAATGGCTTGGTGAATCGCCTTCATCTGATTCTCCTTACCCTGGGGAGGCTACCGCCTGTTTCGTCCTGCCTCCGACCGCAGTGCCTGCAGCAGGGGCCGGTTATCCGGCCCCTGCCTTGAGTCTGGTTACTCAACTTCTACGGAGTGGTGCACTCAGGATTGGCCGGCACGGAACCACCGGATGTCTTCCAGGTCATCGGACCCTTGTCCACTGCTTTCTGCACGTTCATTTCGTTCTGGCTGACCCAATGGGTTCCTGACGGAACGGTGTTGGTTGTGGCCCGTCCCGCATCCGCCCAAGCCTGGATCAGGTTGTTTTCCGGCGTGCCGTCCTGAGCCACCCGACGAGTCACTCTCCAGTCAACCCAGAAGACGTAGTTCATGCAAGCGGTCTGACGTTTCTTCGCAAACTGGCTCGACCCTGCTGGGTCGAACGCCAGGAATCCATTGAGAGACACTGGGTGGGCGTCGGTGACGACTGTCTCCGAGTTGAGATAGCCGATCGTGCGGAGAGGATTGTTCTGAATGCAGGTGCGCACCCCGGACGACGTCGGGCTGTAATCGGTGACGCCCCCGTTGATGTCGACCGCAATCACCTCATTCTGCAGCACCATCATGGTTTGATCGAAGGCGGCCTTGGAACCCGATCCCGCTTCGCGCATGCAAAGGAAAATATCCTGATTGGCATTGAAGCCGCCCCCCGGATTGCCGAGCACCGCCAAGGCCCCCAGTCCTAGGCCATCCCATCTGCGGACACCCCGGCTGAAGATCGACTCGACCTGTTCACGGGTCAAGTTGGTGACTTGGTTGCCTGGAGTCCCTCCCGGACCGGTCCGGTCGTACACCCCATTGCCGATGAAGATAGAGAAGGGCAGGGCCGCGACGGCCTCGCTGGTGAGGGTCGGACCCTCTTCCACCGGAGGCTGTCCCGCCGGCGGGAAGGAAACGCCGACTGGGCCGGTCTGGCCAAAGGCGGAGGCGCGCACATCGCTTGCGCCGAAATTCACGTTCTGCAGCGTCTGCTGGGAGCAGCTGCTATACTCGTCGAATTCGAAGGAGGGATCACCAGGGAAGGAGGGCCGGGCAATCGTCACAGGCGTGGAGGCACCGCAGGTGCTGGTATCGATGATGTAGGGCATCGTCTGGGCTGTCCCGTACTGGCCGGTCAATTTGACGAAGCCGTCGCCGGACTCAGAGGCGGAATAGCGCATGATCACCGGCTGGTTGGTGAATGTGATGGCTGGATTCGCCACCGACGTATAGGTGATATTGCAGATCCATGTGTGGCGGTCGCTCCCGGAGTCCGAGGTGCTGTTGCGAAGGTGAATTGGCCTCGGCGCTCCCGCTGTCTGGTCGAGACACATGGCGACCGGGATGCCGCCGGCGAATTGACGTCCCGCCGATGACCCACCTCCGTTGATCACGATCTGGGCGTTGGCGCTGTCCGCCAGAGCTGCGGCGGCCAAGAGTCCCGCCACCGACAGCATCGTGAGTTTCGTTGAACGTTGCATGTCATTCCTCCATTTCAATTTCATAAAAATATGTTAGTCGCTCACTGATCTGACCAGCGGTACAGGTCGATCCGACGTTTGTCGATTGACTCTTTCGAATCGGATCTCTAGGCTGCCGTCCCCAACATCGACCGTCGGGCAACGCCAGCGAGACCGATCAAGCCGGACCCGAAGAGGATCGCAGCAGCCGGCACCGGAATCGGCGCGCCGCCAGGACCGGGATTGCCGAATTGCAACAGCCCGGAACCAGCGGCCAGCAACACACGGCCGACCTGCGTGAGGCCGGGCTCGCCGTCGATGGCGGACAGCACATTCAGTACCGTGCCGACGCCTCCGAACATATCCACAGGCCAGGTGCCGTCGATGGAAGGCTGATCGACCGCCACTCTAGACGAGAAGGAATTGGGATCGGCTTTCGCAATAGTGTTACCGCTAAAATTCGACCCGGGCCCCCACACCCCGAGCGTACCCAACTGTAGAAAGGGTGAGACATTGTCGCGGTTCACGCCGCTGAGCGCTGTCGGAGTTCCCCCGAGGATCTGACCCGTGAAGTTATTTCCTGAGAAGACGGAGATTCGGACCGGATTCCCCCCTGAAGACGCGGCCGTCAGTCCGGCGCTGACATCCAGCGTCTGGTCCGGACCGGCCGCAAACACCGCGCTCGCCGCGCCCAGGTTGTAGAGGGCCTCCGTGTTGTTGCCCCAGAGCGCAACGACGACATCTCCTTCCGTGAAGGAGAAGGCCTGCGCCTGACCGGCGACGCCTCCGACGACGGTCGCGACCGCCAGCGCTGCTGCGCCGGCGGTCCGCTTGACTCGTTCACATACATTGTTCATTACCACTCCTCCTCTATTTTGGCGGCCATGAGACTGATGATGGGAAGCGCCATCACAAACAGGACCGCAACAGTGAACCAACCGACTGTCTCTCGCACCTGCTTCAGGACTTTCACGATGTTGTCCGTTCCCCAATCACGACGACGTCAAGTTTGCCGATGTTCCCGAACCGTCCACTCCCACCTCCTTCCACCGTTCGATCGGGCAGGAGCGCTTCGGCGCGTCCAGCCCTGTATCCCCCAGATGCGTTACGGCCACGTCAGCAGAGAATTGAAGCCACGTTAATCCTGAGCGGCGGTAGCCTTGCGATTCTCCACGCGTCAGTCTGTCGGGTGTGGTTGTACTGAAACGAGGTTACGGGAACGTCAGGCGGGCTTCTCTTGGCCGTAAACTGTTCGTGACAAGTTTGTTAAGAAACCGTCACGTCCGGCGAGGCTGAGGTTGAGACTGAAGGCTGAAGGCTGAAGTGAAATCACGAAGAGCATATGGATAGCTGTCCCGGAAGGATGTTCAAAAAGTCCGCTAGCAAGGCCGCAGCGAGCGAAGACCCGAGTCGTACTCTGTTCGGTACGTCGAGGGTCTGAGTGATGCGAGAACGCAGCTGGCGGGCTTTTTCAACATCCTGTTAGGCCGGGGGAAAGAATTTCACGACCACCGTATGGTCCATGCCTTCCGGCGGCGGTCGAACCTGCGTCACTTTGGCCGGGGCATCCGTTACAGATGACCGCACGCAACAAGCAACCCGGGTGGCTTGATTTCAGGGGAGCACTACATAATCTGCTGGCATAAAGATTCCCGTTGGAAATGAAAGCCCCGTCCTGACTTCTGACTTCCCAAGTATCGGGACTGTATTGTCCTCCAGCGACAAAGACATTATTGTTTGATAACTTGTTGCAAGTGAATTTTGTGTCTCGGGTTCCCCAGAACGGACCAAATGTTAAGAGACTTCCATCGCTTCGCCGAATCTCCCAATATCCTTGCGTTGCCAAACCCCCTCCCAGAAAAACGTTGCCATTAGACAGCAGAACAGCACAGTGTTTATAGCGCCCACCCCACAATTGGGTGTCATTCGTGTTAGTGGAAAACAATGATCCATCGTCGTTACGAATTTCCCAAGATCCCGTCGAAAAACTTCCTCCAGCGACGAAAATCTTTCCGGATGTCAGGCGTGTTGCAGTATGATCTAGCCGGTTTGCCCAAAGCTGCCCGCTGCTCACCAATCCGCCAGAAGGATTACGGATTTCCCAGGCCCCCCAATGAGGTTCACCACCAACAATCATCACATTCCCGGTGTTAAGGACAGTGCAGGTGTGTCCAAAGTTGCGCCCTGCCCACAAAGTACCGCTATTAACAAGTGCACCGGTTGAATTCCGTATTTCCCATGTACCTCCTGAAGCAGTACCACCTGCGAGAAAAACGTTTCCATTGTCCAGACGGACTGCACAGTGGGCGTTTCGAGAAGCCCACAATGTTCCACTGCTGACAAACGTGCCGCTGCTGCTGCGGATTTCCCAGAATCCCGAGACCGCTCCCTCCCCACCAGCAATAAAGTTGTTATTGGGCCAGGAAAGAGATGGAAGGGCAAGAAACGTAGCGACAAGGAGAGCTACTCGTATTTGTCGCATAGATGTCAGCTCCATGTATTTGACAGGTGAATGGTTTCCCTTGAATATTCCGCCTTGATGGTGACTCTTTTTTAATGCATTCCACGATCTGTGTGGGTAGACAGCCATTGAATGGCTGCAGCGTCTATACGAGGGTCGGGTTACATGGCCATACTTCTCTCGTTAAGAAAATGTAAAAACTCGAATAATCTTTTCGATTTCAGAGAAGCACCCGTAAGGTAATACTTACGGGGCACCTAGAACGTGAGGACTTGATCTCTGATCGTTTCTGAGCACTTTTTGATAAGAAGCGGCAGAGGGAAAAGACAGGATGGGATTCGTGTAGTGAAGGTCTATTTGCAGAATCAAGCCTTTAGGGTAGGTTGTCGCTAGTTCGTAGAATCTTAATTGAGCTCGCCACTGCAGTGACTCGTACTGGGAAAGCATCTCCCTCCGCGTTGATAAACGCGTCGATCTCAACGTGATCACCTTCTGACGGGAGAGAACCTTCTTTTGGGGCGCAAGTACCTGGCACTTCGATTCGGATAGAGGCGGTCCCATCATCTAGAAGTAGAGAGCCTTGACCAGACCATACACAGGTCCATCCGTCCATGGGGAGAATTGTGACCGGCCCTTCCTTAACCTCGGTAACTCTTCCTTGAAGTCCGATAGTGTGAAGATGATAAGACATCGGGAAGGAAAGCAAGCTGTGTATGGAAGGGCTCTCTAAGGCTGCCGATAGGATTGGTAGACCGAGGCAATGAAATACTATGATTGGTACTGATACAAGAGTCAGCAATTGTTGTACTCTTCCCATGATCTAAATTCCCTGCGATTTGGCAAGTGACGAAGTCATAACTTCCCACGGTGAAGAAAGACCTTGTTTAATATAGCCCGATGATTGGGTAATAGCGTACCAAAATCTACAGCTAGGTGACATAACCAGACATATGCACCCCCCCTGACCTGCGGTTTGTTTGTTCGCTTAAGCCGGAGGGAAAAATTTCACAACGACGGTGTGGTCCATGCCTTCCGGCGGCGGTCGAACCTGCGTCACTTTGGCCAGCGCATCCATGGCCGATTGATCGAAGAGAAGGCTCCCCGACGACGTGAGTAGTCGATATTGGAGCACCCGACCTTCCTGATCGAGCACCAGCTCACAGAGGACCGCATACTCGAGATCGTCCGGCAGATCGGGCGGCTGGTGATACTGCGCCTGAATCATCGCGGTGACAATGTCCGTATAACCGGCGAACTTGCCACGGCCCTTGCCGATGGCAAAGGGATTGGCGTCCATCTGCGGGG
>WIAH01000028.1 GCA_014055525.1 Nitrospira sp. CR1.3 | reverse complement strand
ACCGGTAAAGGGCATGACGACCTTGGCTGTCCCCCGGTCTCTGCGGACCTCGGCACCGTCGGCCTATCACGCCCGAGTTGATGATGCGCCGTATCATTGCCGTACTCGGTCCAAGATACAAGGCACCGACTGCGTCGGAGCCAGTCCCCGTCGCACTCAGCACTCTTCAAAAGAGTGGATGGTGCGGAGCGCTCGCCGGCGGCGCCAAAGGAGACGTCCCTCCAGCATTGCCCAGGAACCTCCACGTGCCGTCTTCCTGGACGAGGTAATGGACTTCCTGCGCCCAGCTGTCGATCGTGATCGGTTTCCCCGTCCGTTTGTCCGTCCCGTAAAGTCCGCCGGTGCAGGTCACATACACCTTGTGCACTTCTCCGGTCTGTACAGGTCTCAACTGGCTGAACAGATGTTTCGATGTCACCCGATCATAGTGAGTGAAGACTTCGTCCCAGATTCGTCGCACGTCCCGCCGTTTCAGGCCGTGATAGTTGTAATCGTTCGCATAGAAGAGCATCAGCACATCCAGGTCGGCTTTCTGGACAGCCGATTCCGCCCGATCAAACGCAGCGACCAGTTCTTTGAGAATCTTCTGTTCGGAGTCCACCGCTGCTCCCGGCACGATGTCAACAGTCGCGGCAGCAGGAGTCGGGTGATGGCACCTGGGTGAAAGGAGCAGTCCCGCCAGGACTGCCGCGGTTGCAATCGCGCCGGTCCTCTTCATACAACGCGACGGACGCAATGGTGATGCCAGACCTTCCGGCTGAAAACTTATAGTATTTCACCAGTCATCCATTCGTTCTGTCGCCCTTTGCAACAGTTACCGTTCCAACGTTGAGGCGGCTTGCTCAGCCAGCAGGCACCTGGTGCTTATTCACTCACACGAAACCCCCACATTTTGAGACTCGAGCAGGAGAGTCTTGTGACATGGTCAATGGCATGTCGCTTGCTCTCCTATCAAAGAGCATGAAAGTGCGCAATCGCCGCGCCGCATCAGGGAGGGGAAAGGAGGAGTCTCATGTCTGTTGCCAAGATCATCGAGATCAGTTCCGAATCGCCGAAGAGTTTTGAGGACGCCATCGTTCAGGGGATCAGCCGGGCATCCAAGACCGTCCACGGCATCAAATCGGCGTGGGTGAAGGAGCAGCATGTCGTCGTCGAGAACGGCAAAGTCGAGCAGTATCGCGTCGACTTAAAGGTGACGTTCGTATTGGATTGATGAGTCGCGACCTGCGCTGCTTCCACGCCCCCCGCAGTAGTCAGCGATCGGCCTGATGGTGGTGCAGCGGTCCTTCCGATCGATCCAAAATGTTTCGCCCCTCGGTCACTAGAGTGGTGAAAGACTCCACAGTGCGCCTCAATCGTCTGCCGACTTACGCGACAGCCGACTGAGGAGCCCATTCTTCGCTTCCTCCGGGCTGCATGTTCAACCCATTGAATCTTTAAGGGGACAGCCGACCGTCCGCTGGAGTCCCGCATGGCATTGTCGATGCACCTCGTACAGACAGGTGGGCCTGCAGGAGGATACCTTGGCGACAGAGTAGGCGATCTGGCAAAGGCGGAGTATACGATCAAAGGGAGGTTGCCATGATTCGACATCCGCACTTTCTCGAAGTACCGTGGGATATTCATTGGCATCATGAGGCAACCGGGCCTCATCGCCATGTTTGGTGGTTGATCGCCGCCCTCGTGTTGGCCGCGATATTGATGATCGGTGTCGGCGTCACGAGTGGAGTGTGAGTTGGAAGGTTTGTTTGGTGTCCAATCGAACAAATCGGAGAGAACCAGACAAACCAAACAAACCGGATGAACTGAATGAACCAGTTTCAAAACCGAGAGGAAGCCGGTCGCCGCTTGGCGGCAAGACTGTTCAAGTATCGTGCGAACCCCGTCGGCCTCGTTCTGGCGCTTCCCCGTGGGGGTGTCCCAGTGGCCTATCAACTGAGCCAGGCCCTGCATCTTCCGCTCGATGTGTTTATTACCCGCAAGATCGGGTCCCCGGAAAATCCCGAATATGCTCTCGGCGCAGTCAGCGAAACAGGGACTATCTATTTGAATCCAGATGCCGTGGCTGAGTTCCGACTGTCCTACAAAGAGATCGAAGACGTCGTCAGAGTCCAACGAGAGGAGATCAGCCGTCGTCGAAGGCTCTACCGCCAAGGACGACGGCCTGTCCCGTTGAAGGACCGCATCGTGATCCTGGTAGACGACGGACTTGCAACGGGAGCGACGTTCCTGGCATCGGTGGAAGCCATCAGGCAACAGGCTCCTCGGTTTCTCATTGCCGCCATCCCGGTAGGACCGAAGGAGACGATCGACAAGGTCAAGGCCGTGGTGGATGAGTTAACTGTGCTGGCAATGCCGGAGCCCTTCTGGTCAGTGGGGACTCACTATGCGGATTTTGTCCAGGTCAGCGATGATGAGGTCGTGCGGTACTTAAAGCTGGCGGGGAAGGCGCAAGAGGAGCGTATGGCACGTGAAGCGTGAAGTGTTGAGAAAATACGACGAGGGCAAATAGCGAGATACGCTTCACGAGATATGAATCACGGGGACCGAGCATGAAGATTCTCATCGGCGTCGATTGGTCTGACGAGGCGTTCGCCACGGTGCAGCAGGTCTTGCATCTGTACCGCCCGACGCAGGTGGCCCTTGTGCACGGGGTCGATATGGGCATTTTCGAATATCCGGTCCTCGCCCAGGCGGCGAACATGCAGGGTTACGAGGAATTCCGTCGCGCGCTGACGGATGCGGGACGTCAAGTCTTAGACCGTGCCGCCGCCATGCTTCCAGCCGGATTCGACGCCGTGGAGAAGATCAATGAAATCGGCAATCCGGCTCAGATCATTCTTGACACTGCACAGACGATGAAGGCTGATCTTCTTGCGGTCGGCGCGCGAGGACGCAGCCGGATGGCAGAAGTTATACTGGGTAGCGTGTCCCATCGTGTGCTGATGCATGCCAGCCGGTCCACCTTGGTCGTGAAAGGCGCCGCCAGGCCTGTTCAGCGCGTGTTGGTGGCAGTGGAAGGGAAGGACGACGCCGATCGCATCACACAGTGGCTGCTGCGCTATCCATTTGTGAATCCTGTTGAGCTGTGCGTGCTCAGCGTCGTGGTGCCGGTGCGGCTGGCAGATCCATATAATCTGGCGGGATTCGATTCCTGGTCGACTGTGGCGACAACGTATGCAGAGGACCTCGTGAAAACCGTCGGGGCATCACTGCTTTCCACCAACTACATGGTCACTACTAAAGTGATTACGGGAGAAGTGGCTGCGACTGTCGCGGAACAGGGGAAGGATATGGATCTCATCGTGGTCGCCTCGCACGGTCGTCATGGGGTGGACCGGTTGCTGTTAGGAAGCGTCTCGCACTCCATCACTCATCGCGTCACGGGCCCGGTCTTGGTCATACGCTGAAAGGAATTGAGCATGAAGCATTTTGTGACAGGCGCCGCCCTCCTCATCGTCCTTGCGGTCTCCTCCTGGGTCTCCGCCCAAGTGGTTCGGGGTAATCCCAAAGACGGTCAAGCCGTCTATCAACAGCATTGTCTTCGCTGTCATGGAGACAAACTTGACGGGAACGGTCCCGAGAGCGGGGATCTGATCACACAGCCCGCCAATCTCCTCTCGCAGACCTCGCGGGCGAAAACCGACTGGGAATTGCTCGTCACGATTTCCAACGGCGCCCTGTTTACGCCCATGCATGGGTTTCGCGGGAAGCTCACGGATCAACAGATGCTTGATGTCTTGTCATACATACGATCTGTCGCGCCGTTTGATGCCGTGAGCTAGTGTTTCTCAAACGAGTCTAGGAGGAATGGAGGTGCCCGACCGGTTACCGTAAGGTCTTGAGCCAGGCTTGAATGTCCGCCAGTTGTTGATCGGTCATCGTCGTATCGGGAAACATCCCCGTATCGAGGTGTCCTTCCCTGATCAGTTTGGCCCGTGCCTTGTCGCTGGTCACGTGAAGAGTCTTGGGATTTCTCAGGTCGGGGGGTTGCGGATTGAGCTGTGTGATGAGCGCGGTGGTCTTTGATTCCAACTGCGGTAGTCTGTCCCGGTAGCCGTCCACGCCATGACAGTAATAACAGACGCCTTTGCCGTTGAACAGGCTCCGGCCGGCTTCTGCACTCCCCTTCGGCTTCGCGCTCCCGTCGGATGGAGCGCCAGCGGCGATGCCCACCGGTGCCCACAGATCGGACAGGATGAAGCTCATCAACAAGACAGCGGCTATCCCTGCACCGCTCGCACGATCGAGATCCATCATGATGGCTTCCATGCCTCGTTCGTTTCCTGCTTGATCTCGGCCCCGCAGCACAACCTTTCTTTCCCGCGAAGCGTACCTATCTCACGTAAGAAAGGCCTCACGACCCGGCGCTCACTTTGTATTCGAGATGACAGGCCACACAGGCCTTCAGCACATTATTGAATTTGGGCATGATCTGCTTCAGATCTTTAGTCGGGATGGTGTGGGCCAGTGCTTCCGCCGCCTCATGATGGGCCAGAGCAAGATCATGATAGGCCGGAGGGAAACTCTCCGGTTTTTGCCGCGCAATCGCTTGCCGATGCACGAAGAACCCCAGATGCGATTCGGTCAGACCCTTCGCCAATTCGTAGTCATCCTCGACCAGCGCGTTCACAATCACCTGAATGGTTTCCAGATGCTGCAACATCACCGCGCGATGTTCTTTCGCACTCGATGATGACAACGGGATGGGCTTCCTGGTGTCGGACGTCAGGTAAGGGGTGACACGCTGATCTCCATTCCGGTGTTCCACGTCGCTGCAACCGATGGAGAATACGAGACAGGCAGCGATAGCGCCTCCAAGAAAGGCGAGTGCGACAGTTTCTGCTGAGCATTTCTCATTTCGGCTTTCCATGGTTGCCCCTCCGTGATGAATAGGTTCTTCTTACCTAACAAAAGCCAAGTCTATGCCAGGGGGCACAATGATTGGATTTGCGATCGTTGTGATTTGACAGGACTTTTTGGATTGTTTCGCAGGGGAGAGGAAACGGCTGGGGCATTCCAGGTCTAAACGGATTGCGCGCCTGGTGCAAAAGGTAACAGGGCATTCGAGGGGACCGTTCTTCTCTAGACCGAATGGTCTCCTCAAGGGCTTACCGGTCGCAACGGTCTCCCTCGCATCCGCCCATCCCCCCTCTTGGCTCGTGGTGTTCCATTCCGCCCATTCCGCCACCCGGCCCCATCATGCCTTTGCCGTGGCCCATCATCCCCGGTCGGTGAGACCCGGCAAAGCTTCGCTCGTATTGAATGATCGACCAGATTTCCTCATCGCTCAGCTGATCGCCGAATCCGATCATCGACGTGCCGGGCGAGCCGTGCTTGACCACCCAGAAGATCTCTCCCTGAGTGCGATGGCGCCAGAAGCCGTGGTGTTGAAAATTCCGCGGCGAAGGGTCCAGTGCAGTGGAGGCCGGTCCGTCACCGGCTCCCGTGGTTCCGTGGCAGTTGAAGCAGGTGCCCTTGCCGTGATAGAGCGCCTTTCCCCTTTCGATTATCTCAGAGGACTGTGTCAATGGACTGGTAAGGGCACGCGCTTCGGCCAGCTTGTCGGCCGGTACGCGCGGCTGCATCATGTGCTGCTCAGCAGCTGGCGACGGGATGACTACGCCACAGGTCAGTGCTGCCGTCAAGGCCAGAACATGCGGGGTTCCTATAGGGTTTGGCCTGTCAAACCGGACGCGCTCTTCGAGCATTTCTCGAATTCTCCGGTCGTTATTTCGCCAACGATCGAATGTAGTGGATGATCTGCCAGATCTGATCGTCGGGCATTCCTGAAAACGACATCATGCCTGTTCCCGGTGAGCCGTTCTTGATGATCCAGAACAACTGACCGTCCGGCAGGTCCTTCATCATCGCACCGCAAGTAAAGTTGCGCGGTGGCGGCACCAGCGCAGCGCCCATGAACCCCTTCCCATCTCCCTTATTGCCGTGACACATGGCGCAGGCGACCGGCTGCGCCGTCTTGAGAAACAGGGTTTCTCCCGCCTCCAGCACCTCTGATGATGCGGCCAGTGGATTGCTCTTGGTCAGGAATTCCGGCGGCGCTTTTGCCGTCTTGCGTGGTTGGGCGCAGGCTGCTCCCCGGCTCTCGCTCGGAGTAGCTGCCATGTCCGGCGCTCCCTTGAACGTGACCTTCAAGTAGGCGATCACATCGGCGACGCCCTGTTGGCCGATCGTGAGATTCCAATAGGGCATGCTCGGGGACTTGCCCATCGCCGCCCCGCCGTGATTGATCACGTTGTAGAGATAGTCGATCGGCAGTTTTTCGAACGGGATGTTGGCATGAATCGCCGGTTTCGGCTCCAAACCGGACGCAGCTGGCCCGTCGCCTTTGCCGGTGAAGCCGTGGCACTGGGCACAGTATTCTTTGTACAAGCCCTTGCCGCGATCGACACTCGCATTGGCAAATTCTTGACTCGTCCAGGGCTCGTAGTACTTGAAGTCCTTGACGCCTTGCGCGGCGAGGTATCCGATCACCGCGCGTAACTGCGGGTCGGTCGCGTCAGCGAGAAATTCCCCGGTGTGGATGATGAAATCCTGCGGGTTCTGCCCGAACCGATACAGCCAGTCCAGATTGTAGCGTTGGCCGGCATTCTGGAGGGCGGTGCTCTGGGGCCCGCCGATGAGCTTGCCGTTCTCTTCGATCGTATGGCAGCCGAGGCAGGCGTGCGCCTTATAGGCCATGCCGCCGAAGGTGACCTCGAACTTGCTCACCTTCGACACATCGAAGGCGCCGACTTTCACTCGGGGATCCTTGTTGTTCTTTTCGAAATAATCAGCGATGGCGTTCGCCTCCGCCTCGGTCACAACTGGATGCTTCATCGCCCCTTCACTAAGATCCCATCGATAACCTTTTGCATATAGCGGCGCTTCTTTCCCGGTCAGCCAGCGGATCAGCCACCCGCGCTGATATTTACTTCCCGCCCAGATGAGATCGGGCGCGCGCAGATTGAACCGGGACTCCGCATGCCCTTCGAGCCTGTGACAGGATGCGCAAGCCTGCTGAATCAACTCTTTGGCCCTGGGTTGATCGCTGCCGAACAGCACACGCGGTGCGGACATCAATCCGATCATAGCGACCAGCGCCAGTCCGATAAGCACCCTCCTCTCTCTCCTGCCCATGATCACTCCTTTCGTGGTCGTCTCATCTGACGATCGGTCGATCTAAGGAATCCCCGGCTCCCAAGAAATCGACACATCTTCAACTCAACACAGCAACAGATTCTATTTGGTCATCAACCACGCATGAATATCCGCAATATCCTGATGACTCAGCACGGAATCCCAGGCGGGCATCGGACCACGCCCGTGCAACACTGTTTCCCAGAAGATGTCCTCGTGTTTGAGAATCGGATTCTTCACCAGCTTGGGCCCCATCCCCCCCATCGCCTCCGCTCCATGGCAGGCCTGGCAGTTGTGTTCGAACAGACCGGCCCCCCTTGCCGCCACACCGGTCACCGGACCTTCCGCAAGAGTTTCCTGCGTGAGCGGTTCTGCTTTGCGCAATTCGGCATCGAGCGGCGGCAGCTGATCCGGGGCGCCTGGATGATACCGTGCCGACAGGTACCGCACGAGGAGGTCGGCTTCGTCCGGAGAAAGCTCCGCCCCCCATTGTTTCATCTTCTCGATTGTCGTCTCCCAGCGCGCGCGGGGTAACCGCTGTTGGGCAATGAGGTCTGCGCTGTGACAGACGGAACAGCGGGCGACGATCAATCCTTCTGCCCGCGGCGCCAGCGCGGCGGCGATCGACAGGCTGTCGTCTTCTTGCGCCGCCGTGGTCACGACCAGGCTGAGCAGCGCACCGATGCACAACACTGTTGCCCCGTTCCGCGTACCCTTCACATTGGCACCTTTCATAATGCCCTGCGCCCTGCCGCCGCGGGTAAGGGGACAGACACCACGCGAGGACGCGAAGAAAGGTGTCAGTCCCCGGCCACTGTGACGGTGACCCGATCCCAGCCGTTCCACAGGAACCCGCTCGGATTCCACGGAGTCGTCGCCGGTTGCCTGTCTCCCCGCGCATCGGTCGCGCGGCAGAGAATCGTCACCGTGCCCGCGCCAGCCGGTTTCCACGCCAGCTGCCATTGTCTCCAAGCGTAGGGATGGTCCTCTCCCACCAGGCGAGCCGGCTCCCAGCTTTTTCCCTCATCAAGCGACACCTCGACTTTGACGACCCCGGCTTCACCGCTCCAGGCCACGCCTTGAATCATGATGGGACCGACCTTGACGGTCTCGCCTTCTTCCGGCGCAGCGACGAGCGACTTCACCACCATGGCCTCCACGGGAATCGACGGAACGTGCGTGGTCGCGGTCGGCTCGACGGGCTTCGCCGGTACGCGATAGGCCGTCTGCATGTAGTAGCCCTTCGCCTCTTCGGCTTGTACGGTGATCCCGCTCAACCACTTGATGCAGGAGTCGGCCATCCAGCCCGGTGTAATGACTCGTAAGGGTGCTCCATGCAGGAGCGGCAGGGGGCGGCCGTTCATCTCGTAGGCGAGAATTGTGTCAGGATGGAGCGCCTTTTCCAGCGGAATGCTTCTGATGAACAGCGGTACAGACGCGACAACCGGTCGATCGGCTCCCTGAAGTTGCACGTGACGAGCCTGATCTTTCACGCCCGCGCGGGTCAGCAGGTCGCGCAGCCGCACACCGGTCCATTGCGCGTTACCGACGGCTCCCCGCTCCCATTGCACGCCGGGGACCTTGGGACGATGAAAGGCGCGGCCGTTGCCGCTGCACTGCACGACAGCGGTAATCGTCGCGGCATCCATCTGATGCAAATCCTTGAGTCTGAATTCGGCGGGACGTTCCACCAGACCGTCCACTCGAAGTCTCCAATTGGCCTCTGAAATTCGTTCCTCGTCCGGCGGCCCGAAATGACTCCTGACGAAGAACCGGTGATTCGGCGTGAGGAAGGAGGTAAATTCACGCACCGGTGTTTCGGCGTCGAACGGCCTGGTGACGCGCACGGTGAGGGGACCGGTTTCTCTCAATCCCTCCCTTTCCTCCTCGACCTTGGCCGCCGCAGGCCGGCGGTTCACGAGAAGTCCGGCTGCAAGTCCGGCCAGAAGCCGCTTCATCCAGGATCGGCGAGAGACGCTCCGACGCCCTTCTCCCATGTTCATTCGATTGCCTCATGATGGCCGTGCGGATTCAATTTGATTGCCACCTTCGGCGCCACGGCGATCGATTGATGAACCGTGCAGCCATGCGCCACTTTCAAGAGCTTCTCCTTCAGATCAGGCGTGAGGCGATGAGGGAGATGAATGGCGAGACTGACCTGGCCGATGCGATGCGGGCCTTCCGCCATGGTCCATTCTGCGTCGACCGTTAAACCCTCGAGCGGGATGTCGTGCCTTGCGCAAAACCGTCCGACGAAGTAGCCCACACAACCGGCAATCGAGCCAACATAGAGTTCAACCGGACTCATGCCGGCATCCTGGCCGCCGTCGGCGACCGGCTGATCCGTCACGATTCGATGCTTGCCGCTTGTGATGTCGTACCGCGCACCTGCATGGTAGGCCGCAGAGAGCCTCATGACACACCTCCTCGTTCTGGGAGCCGTCACGTTACCCAGATACAGAGTGCGCCCACTCACAGGGCAATCGCAACAACGGGGTCAGCAGCTGTCTTGCGTAAACTCAAGACAGCTGCTGACCCCCTCTTAGGATCTCTTCTCGGACGAGGCCGGACAGGTATTGATCCCAAAGAGCGCCCACAGAGGGCAAAAGCTGATCGCACCGGTCACCAAGGCGATCGTTCCTACCACAAGGGCGACGCCTGTTCCGACCGGCGGCAATCCGGCGAATGCCCCGATCCCAAGCAAAAGAATCCCGACTACGATCCGAATGGGCCGTTCAATTCCTCCGACATTGCACGTCATGGCAACACCTCCTCCTCAGATCGTCTTGTTGACCAGGCCGGTCTCCAGCCTCTGTCTCATGCCAAGTATGAGTCATGGAATGAAAAAACGATTCGACACGTTTCTCAATCCGCCCCGCCAAGTGGGGACGCCTATGGAGTGAGTGTTCTGATGTAGGTCAGCACGTTCCGGATTTCCTCTGTGGAGAGGATGGCCTTCCATGCCGGCATGTTCGGCTTTCCTTCGTGGATCGTCCTCAGTAGGTCCTCGTCGACCTTCTTCTTCGTTGTGATCGCTGTGAGATTGGCCGGATCGGGCCCGAGCAGTTTGTATCCGTTTCCCCGGCCTTCAGGGCCGTGACAGCCGGCGCAGTGCCTGACGAACAGGGCCTTTCCCATGGCCACATTTTCCTTTCCAGGATCGGCCGCTCCTCGGGTCTCTGGCCAGATCAACGCGCCGCAGACGCAGGCGATCAGAACGACGCAGGCTCTGATCCAGGAGGAAGGTATGGACTCATCTCCTCTACGACGACTCACGCAGGGCCTCAGTGGTTGCTCACCAGCTGATACATGTCATGACAGGTTGTACAGCGCGCCGTGATGCTCGAAAGCCTGCGCAGGATCTCCGCGGGAGTTTCGCGGCGAGCAGCGGCCTCGGCGAGCTGATCCATATCCTGATGAACGGACATGCCCATCTGCTTAAAGGCCAACGGCAGTTTAGCCATGATGGCGGGATTCACATCGGCGGCCATTCCCATCCCGGCAGCCCGTGCCGCCGCTTCGACCGCGCGTAGATCGCCTTCCGATGCGCTCAGTCCGGTCGCGACGCCATGCACGGCCTTGAGGAGCAATCTCATTTCGCCCAAGATCTGATCACGCTCGGAGGGGGCCAGGAGGACTGCTGTCCGATGGTCGGCTCCCTCCGTCGTCCATCCCTTCACAAAAAACCACCCCAGACCACCCATTGTGGCAAGCCAGGCCACGAGGGCTGCCGCACAGAGCTTCGGTTTCATTGTGGTCATTCCGGTCGACTTGGCAGCATGCGCCGGCTTTTCCTCCACGAGCCGATGTCTTGCGAGTGATGTGCCATAAGGAGAGCCGGCCCGTCGGTGAGAATTGTGAAATGTACCAGTGGGTTATTCGTGGGCGGCGGCCGTCGCGCGTTGTCGTTGATTCCGAGTGGTGAGAAACACCCCAGGACCACCGATACCGGCTGCCCCAAGATGCCCCAGTACCGAGCGTCTAGGTACTCGCCGGAACTCCTCTCTCATTCCGTGTTCACGAGGACTTGAACCCAATCGCCGACCGCGTGGGAAATCGCCACCACAAACACGGCGATGAGGAGATGTTCGCCGATCACCTTCCAGGGAGAAATTGCCTGTGCCCGCGCAACAAAGAAACTGAGACCCGCCAACAACAGCAAGCCCCATATCACGCTGAGCACAACCGCCTGATCGAGTGGACGCAAGAGGACGGGAACGACGAACGTCAGGGCGATCACAAACTTTGCCAGAAACGTGGCAAGGGTCGCCTCCCAGATCTGCTTGGAGGGACCGCTGTTCTTCGACTCCTCGGATACATGGATGCCGAGCGCATCCGACATCGCGTCGGCGACGGCGATTGTCAGAATCCCGCCGATGACGACCGCCCGGGAATGTGTCCCCGAGTGCAACCCGACCATCAGCCCCAGCGTCGTGATAACCCCTGAGGTCAAGCCGAAGCTGACTCCGGTTTTCCAGGATGGTCTCATCGGTGGAACTCTTCAACCCCCATCGAGAATGGCCTTAAGCTCCGCGCCGGTAATGACTTCCCGTTCGAGCAGGAGGCTCGCGCCCTTGATCAGCGCCTGCTGCCTCTCCCCCAGCAGCCGTTTCACCCGCTCGTACTGTTCGTCGATGATCCGCCGGACTTCACAATCGATCTCGCGGGCGGTTTCTTCCGAGTAGTCGCCCTTCTCGTGGGGCATTCCTTGCATTTGGATGAACTGGGACTGCCCCTCTCGCTCCAATGTGATCGTGCCCAGTTTGTCGCTCATGCCATAGGCCCTCACCATGCTCTTCGCAATGTCGGTCGCTTTCATGAGATCGTTTTGCGCCCCGGTGGAGACCTCACCAAAGATCAATTCTTCGGCTGTCCGCCCTCCCAACAGCACGGCAATCTTGTTCTCCAGTTCGGACTTCGTCATCAGGAAACGGTCTTCCGTTGGAAGCTGCAGTGTGTATCCCAGGGCGGAGATACCGCGCGGAATGATCGAGATCTTCTGTACCGTATCCGATCCCGGAATGGAAAGGGCGACCAGGGCATGTCCGGTTTCATGGTAGGCGACCCGCTCCTTCTCCATCTTGTTCAACACACGGTTTCTCTTTTCCAGTCCGGCGATCACCCGTTCAACCGCCTCCTGAAGCTCGGCGCTGCCCACCTGCTCCTTCCCGCGACGCACCGCCAGCAGGGCCGATTCGTTGATCACATTGGCCAGATCGGCGCCGGAAAAGCCGGGCGTCATGGCGGCGACCACTTCAAGATCGGTATCGGAAGCGAGCGCGACGGACCGCGCATGGACCTTGAGAATCGCCAGCCGGCCCGTCTTATCCGGACGGTCCACCAGCACGTGACGATCGAAGCGGCCTGCCCGTAACAACGCCGGATCAAGAATCTCAGGCCGGTTGGTGGCCGCCATCAGAATGACGCCGATGCGCGGATCGAACCCGTCCATTTCAACAAGCAACTGATTGAGCGTCTGCTCGCGCTCTTCATGGGCCATCGAGCCCATTCCCCTGGCCTTTCCCAGCGCGTCGAGTTCGTCGATGAAGATGATGCAGGGCGCTTTGAGCTTTGCCTGTTCGAAGAGATCGCGGACTCGCGCGGCACCGACCCCGACGAACATTTCCACGAACTCCGATCCGCTGATACTGAAGAACGGGACGGCGGCTTCACCGGCCACGGCGCGAGCCAGCAGCGTCTTCCCGGTTCCCGGCGGACCGACCAGCAGGATGCCCTTCGGAATTTTCCCTCCCAGCTTCGTAAACTTGTCCGGGGTTTTCAGGAACTCGACGACCTCGCGCAATTCTTCCTTGGCTTCGTCCACCCCTGCCACATCCGCGAAGGTCACCTTAATGTCCTTCTCCATGTAGATCTTGGCCTTCGACTGCCCGACACGCATGAACCCGCCCTGAGCCTGGCCCAGCCGCTGTATGAAGAAATACCAGATGCCGACGAAGACGAGAGCGGGGAGTACCCATGACAACACATCGCGCCAAAACGTTGATTCAATCACGCCTGTAAATTTGACGCCGTGTTCATGGAGGGTCCGAACGAGGTCCGGATCTTCGACGCGGATCGTCGAGAAGAGTTTCTGTTCTTTCGATTCATTTTCCGGTTTGAGCTTTCCGGTCAAGGTCTGAGTGCTGACCGAGACCTCTGCGACTTTTTCAGCCGCGACCAGGTTTTTGAACTCGCTATAGGGAAGCTCTTCAATCTTCTGCAAGGCGTGAATAAAATCATGCACCAAGATCACTGCCCAGATGGCGAGAAACACATACCAAATTGAAAAAGAGATTTTCTTATTCATGGGCATACCCTACCTTTACTGCGAAGATGCAACGAGGGAGCCGATACCAAAGGGTCTGTTCCGAAAGGGCCATGTTTCTGCATCACGATCATTCGAATTGCCGCCGGAACCGCCACATGCCGAAGCCGAACAGTCCCCCTCCGAGCAGAGCCATCGCTCCGACCGGTCTCCATAGAATGTCGAGATCCGCTCCCTTCAGCATCACGCCGTATGTGATATCAATGTAGTATCGGAGCGGTGAGATGGCCATGATCATCTGCACCCATTTGGGCATGGATTCGTATGGAGTCGTGAGGCCGGAGAGCAGCATCATCGGGCCAACCAGAAACAGCGTGATCATGCCGACCTGCGCTTGGTTTCTCGTGACTGTGGCTGCGACCAGGCCGAATCCGGACGTGGTAAAGACATGCAAGCCCGTCAGGAGAAAGAACAGCCACGCCGCCCCCTTCATCGGCACATGAAAGACCGGCCGCATCACTCCATACAGCGCGATGGCGGCGCAGAGCAGGATGACGGCGGTCATCGCCAGAACTTTTGACAGCATGATCTGAAGAGGCGAGAGCGGCGAGACGAGCAACTGCTCGACGGTGCCCCGCTCTTTCTCGCGGACCAGGGCAGCTGCGGGCAGCAGCACGGCAAAGACCGTGACCATGCGCAACAAATGGGAGATCGACTGAAACCACGTCTCATCCTGGTTCGGGTTGAACCACACACGATGGGCGCTCGTGATCATGGGTATGGCGGACTGCGTCGAGGAGAGGCCCACGGAGGCCAGTCCGACTTCGGAACCGAATCGGCTCACGATTTGGGCGGCGTAGCCGGCAGCCGACAGACCCTGCGGCGAATTCGTGGTATCCACCAGCAGTTGCACGGCCGTGGCTTCCCGCCCCGCCAGAGCCTCGTGAAAGCGGGGTGGAATGTCCAACAGCACCATGACCGTTCCTTCATCCAGGCGCCGACGGCCTTCGCGCGGATCGGCTATTTCCCCCTGGAGGCGGAAGTAGGGAAGCTGAAAGCGGTGAATGAGTTCGCGCGAGGAGAAACTGTGATCGGCGTCATGCACCAGCAGGCTGGCATTCTGCAACTGCATGGTGACTCCGACACCGCTGACGTAGACGGAGAGTGAAAACGAATACAGCAGAAACAGGAGCAGCGGGAAATCCCGTCCCAGTTGCAGCACTTCCTTTCGGGTCATTGCTGCAAGGCGACGCCACCATCGGGCAGCGCGATGCTCGTCCATCGGATTTCCTCCCGTCATGCCTTCGGCCTTTTCGTAAACAATCGGTACGCGATGAAGCCGATCACGGCCGCAAAGATCGCCAGCGCTCCCACGTCGGGCCACATGATGCTCGAGTCGACGCCTTTGAGGAAGCTCCCGCGCACGATGTTCGTGTAATACATGGCAGGGAAGAGATGCGCCTGGAACTGCGCGCCCCGGCTCAACGACGCCACGGGCACCAACAGGCCCGAGAAGAGAAAGGTCGGCACCAGCGCCACCACCATGGTGATAATCAGCGCCGCCATCTGGGTCTGCACGAGCAGCGAGATCAGCAGGCCGACGCCGGTGGTGCACAAAATGAAGAACACCGAGGCGGAGAAGAAAAAGAGGAGATTGCCCTTGAACGGCACGTGGAAAATCACCACGGCCATCAGCCATAGCACCCAGACGTTCACCAGGGAAATGGCGATATAAGGGAGGAGCTTGCCGGCCAGGAACTCGCCGCGGCTCAGGGTGGAGCTATAAATGTTATAAATCGAGCCGGTTTCCTTCTCCCGCACCACGCCCAGAGCCGTCAGTAACGGCGAAGCCAGCATCAGCGTGAACATGAGGAGCGCCGGTACCATGGACCAGGTGCTGCGGACTTCTTCGTTGTAGAGGTACCGGGTCTCCACGGCGATGGGACGCACGACCCGCCGCGCTTCGTCGCGGGACACTCCGCGCATTCGGCTCACATACTCGCTCACCAGGTCTTCGCTGAACGCCTGATTGATGGCAATGATATAGCCTTTTGCGATGTCGGTATGAAGAGGGAACGTGCCGTCGAGGAATGTCTGGACAGACACCGGCTCTCCCGCGGCCAGTTGTTCCTGAAACCGCTCCGGGACGATGAGCGCCGCCCGGATTTTCGTTTCGGCCAACAACCGGTCGAGGTCGCGCGTCTCGGCGACATGCCCGCGATAGGAGAAATAGCGCGACTGCATGAAGCGGTAGATGTAGTCGCGGCTCATCGAGCTGTGGTCATGATCCAGCACGGCAAGCGGGATGTTTTCGACATCCATCACCAGGCCGTAGCCGAAGACGATCATCCACAGCACGGGCATGAGAAAGGCCAGGCCAAGGAACAGCCGGTCCCTGGTCGTCTCTTTCCATTCCTTGAGCGCGACCGCCCTGATGCGACGGAGATTCATCGTAAGGATCGAGAATCGGCGGCGCGCCCTCAGGCCGGTCGGCCCTCGGGTGCCGCATGTTCCAAGGCCCTGACTCGCGACACAAATACGTCTTCCAGGCTCGGCTGTCTGGTCCTGACCGCTTCCACTGCGATGCCGGAGCCGGCAAGCACGGCTCGAATGCGCGCCTCATCACGGCCCGGATCCAGAGAAAGCATGTGGACCTTCGATCCGGACAGAGTTGCGCGGGCCATGCCGGATGCGGTCAGTTCCGCGAGGGCGCGCCCCGGCTGGTCCGTCATAATCTCCAGCCGTGAGCCCGTCTCCCGCTCGAACTGTCGCTTCAAGTCTGCCGGAGAACCTTCGGCCACAAGACGTCCCGCATGCATCAGCCCCAACTGGTCGCAGTGCTCCGCTTCGCTCATGTAATGGGTCGTGACAAGGATCGCGACACCGTCCTCGCGGGCCAGTCGCGAGAGGATCTCCCAGAACCGGCGCCGTCCGATCGGATCGACCCCGGAGGTCGGTTCGTCCAAGAACAACACCCGCGGCCTATGTACCAGGGCGCATCCCAGCGCCAGCCGCTGGCGCACACCCATCGGTAGCTTTCCCGTTCGATCGGTTTCGTAGCCGGTGAGCTCCGCCATGTCGACGATCCAGTCCATCCGCTGCCGCGTCTCTTGCCGGTCCAACCCGTAGATACCGGCGAACAGCCTGATATTCTCGATCACCGTCAGGTCCAGGTAGAGCGAGAAGGCCTGAGACATATAGCCGATGCGTTCCTTGATCGCGCCTCCGGCTCTGCGCATATCTGCGCCGGCCACCCATCCTTTTCCTCCAGTCGGCGGAAGAATTCCCGTCAGCATCTTGATGACGGTGGTCTTTCCCGCTCCGTTGGCGCCAAGCAGCCCGAAGATTTCTCCCGGCTTCACATCAAAACTGACGCGATCCACCGCCCGAAAAGTTCCGAAATCACGGACGAGCTCCCGGGCTTCCACAGCGAGGCCGTCAAACTGAACCGGTGCGCCGTGGGGCCGGGGCGTGCTCGTTTTGGCTTGAGCATCGATCCGGTCCTGCCGCTCCCGCAGCAGCAACGATACCACCACGTCCTCCAGTTCCGGATCATCGGTCTGGACCCGTTCGACCGGCAACTCGCCCAGCGCCATCCGGATCTCCGTGAGGGCGGTGGCGGCGTCCGTTTCAGGGGTAAACACGTGGAGCGCAGACCCCAGCGTGTCCACTTGAGCATAGCGTTTCTTGAGTCGCTCGACGGCGTCGAGCTGCGGGGTTGATTCGAACGTGACGACCAGTCCTGGCGCGAGAGCCCGAATTGCTTCCGGGCTGCCCGACGCCAGAACCGTTCCATGTGATAGGAACGAAAGCCGGTGAAAACGGACGGCTTCATCCATATAGGCGGTTGAGACCAGTGCCGTCATGCCCTTCGCCTCCAGCCATTCGGCGAGGATGGCCCAGAAATCCCGCCGTGAGACAGGATCCACGCCGGTGGTCGGTTCGTCCAGGATGGCCAGCTCCGGCTGGTGAATCAACGTGCAGATCAAGGCGAGCTTCTGCTTCATCCCGCCCGAGAGATGTTTCATCACCCGATCGCGAAACCGGTCCAGGCGTGTCATGGCCAGCAGCCTGGCCTTGTCCTCTCGGATTCGTTCATCCGGGACCAGTCGCAGTCGCGCGAAAAAGTCGATGTTTTCTTCTACCGTGAGTTCCGGATAGAGGTTCAGACCTAACCCCTGCGGGAGAAAGCCGAGGCGATGCTTCACTCGTTCGGCGGCTTGCTCGGAATCGATCGGCGTGCCGAAGACCTCCACCTCGCCTCCCTCGAAGGACAGCACGCCGGCGATGGCTTTCATGAGACTGCTCTTCCCCGCGCCGTCCGGTCCGATCAGACCGTAGATTTCGCCTTTCTTGATCGTGAGGTCGACGCCGCGCACGGCCTCGTGCTTCCTATAGCGCTTAATGAAGCTGGAGACGCGGGCGACGGGTGGTTCATTGTTCAACATAATGGCGCTTCATGCTGCGGGCGGGCCCCTTCCGGGACAGTGCGCCGTCGACCTTCACAATCAGCGACCCGGGAAGCTTGACGGCCGATGGCGGGCCGTTTCCTGTTCACACCTTCGGCTTTGCCCAGGCCACATCCTCTTTCCAGCGGATCACGGCATCCGCCGGCAATCCGGGAGTCAGGCGATGATCGGGGTTCGCCGCGAGGTACAGCTTGACCGCGTAGATGAGTTTCACTCGCTCATCCGGAGTTTGCACTTCTTTGGGCGTGAATTCGGCTTTGGACGAAATGTAGCGGATGTGGGCCTCGAACGGCTGATCGGGGAACGCATCCGTAAAGATCCGGGCCGGCAGGCCAAGCCGGACCTTCCCGATCTGAATTTCAGGCACATACACCTGCAGGTACAGCCGGTCCAGATCGATTAGTTCGAGCAGCGGCGCCCCGGCCGTCACCACTTCACCGATATCGACCACGCGCGTGGTGACCGTCCCATCGGTCGGGGCCACGATCGTGAGATCCTGCAGGATGCTGGCCGCCTCTGCGCGCGCTGCCTCCACCTGGTCCCGCTGCCGCTCCAGCGCCGCGACGTCCGCTTCCTTGGACCGGATCCGTTTCCACCCCAGCTCTGCTTGCGACAGTTCTTTGCCCGTCTGCTCCAGCATGGCTTTCGCGAGCACAATCTCGCTCGTGGCGACCTTCCAGCGGGCCTCAGCCTGATCCAGTTGCTGCTGGGATACCGCCTGCTCCAAGATCAACGGGCGGAGACGTTCGACATCCCGGCGCGCTTCATATTCAACCGCTCTGGCCTTCTGAACAGCGGCCCGCGCGCTGTCGACCTTCGCTGAGGCGGCTTCGATTCCCAGGGGCACTTCGAGATTCAGCGTCGCGAGCGAAGTATGCGCGGCCTCCACCTGCGCCGCCAGGGCGTCGACGAGCCGGTCGGCCTGATCCAGTCTGGCTCTTGTCTGCGCATCGTCCAACCGGATCAGCACCTGTCCCTTGGCCACCCTAGCCCCTTCGCGCGCCAAAAGATCGACGATCCGTCCGGGAAACTTGCTGGCGATCGTGACATGGTCGCCCTCAATGCGACCGTTCGCTTGAATCAGCCCTTCGGGTAGCCCGTCAGCTCTCAGGAACCGGACCACGAGGTATGCTGCCGCTGCCAGGAGCACAACACCCAGCGCCACAGCGAGGTATGTCCGATTGTTCTTCATCGATGCGAGCGATCAGCAGTGAGCAGTCACGAGGTAAAGCCACAAGGTACGGACATTCAGTCGCCGGGACGTGTCGCCTAACAACCGGCCGGCACTGTAACACGACGGGGAATCCACATCATTCCCCACGTGTCCCGCTCCCATTCCGACGAAGCCCGATCAGATGGTAATACAGTACCGGGATGACGACCAAGGTCAGGAGCGTGGAGGCTCCAACTCCGAACAACAGCGACACGGCCAGCCCCTGGAAGATCGGATCGAGAATGATCACGAAGGCACCGACCATCAGGGCAGCGGCAGTCAACAAGATCGGCCGTGTGCGAATCGCCCCGGCTTTGATCACGGCGTCGAACAGCGGAACGCCTGCCTGCTCTTGAAGCTGAATGAAATCCACAAGGAGAATGGAATTTCGCACGATGATGCCCGCGAGCGCGATGAAGCCGATCATCGAGGTCGCCGTAAAGTAGGACCCGGTCATCCAGTGTCCGGGCAGAATACCGATGAGCGTCAGCGGAATCGGAGCCATGATGACCAGAGGGGTCAGAAAAGACTGAAACTGCCCGACGATCAGCAAATAGATCAGCAGCATCGCGACGGCAAAGGCGATGCCCATGTCGCGGAATGTCTCGTAGGTGATGTGCCATTCTCCATCCCATTTCATGGCTATACGCTCTTCGGACCAGGGCTGTGAAGCATAGTACTGTTCAACGGTGTACCCTTCCGTCGGCCGATACTCCGCCAGTTTCTTCCCGATTTCCAAGACGCCGTAGACTGGGCTCTCGGCCTGCTCGGCGCCAGGGCCGCCCACGTCCGCGACCACATACACAACCGGCTTCTGGTTCTTATGGTAGATCGTCTTGTCCTGTACGGTCTGCTCCACGGTCAGCAGCTCGGAGAGTTGCACAATGCTGCCGGCGCTCGTCCGCAGTCCGATCTCGCTGACGCGTTCGAGCCCCGTACGTTCTGCCAACGGCAGCCGGAGTATGATCTGGACCGGACTCTTTTCTCGCGGGATGTGGACCAAGCCGATGTTCGTGCCCCCCAGCGCCATGCGGAGTGTACTTACAATGTCTTCGGAGGGAATTCCCGCCAGAGCAGCCTTGGCTCGATCGACCGTAAACACGTATTTTGTTTGGTCGGATTCGATGTAATCATCCACATCGACGACGCCTGGTGTGGATTCAAACAAGGTACGCACGTCACGTGCGACGGAGAGCTGACGCCCGTAGTCCGACCCATAGATTTCTGCAACCAGCACTGATAGGACCGGCGGCCCCGGCGGCACTTCGACCACTTTGACGTTTGCGCCGTACTCACGTGCGACCGTCTGAACGCCAGGTCTGATTCGACGGGCGATCTCGTGGCTTTGCGCGCGACGCTCGGCTTTCGACACCAGATTGACTTGGATATCCGCTTCATGCGGCTGGTCGCGAAGATAATAGTGGCGAACCAAGCCGTTGAAGTTGTAAGGCGACGCGGTCCCGACATAGGCTTGATAGTCGCGCACCTCGGGAACCGTTTGGACGTAGCGGCCAAGCGCCTGAGTCACCCGGGTCGTTTCTTCCAGTGTCGTGCCTTCCGGCATATCGACCACCAGCTGCACCTCGCTTTTGTTGTCGAACGGCAACATCTTCACGACGACATGCCGGGTATAGAACAGCAAGGCGGAGCTGGCCAGCAACATAGCGACCGTCCCGAGGAACGCGGCGGCCACAATCGGATGGTCGAGCAAGGGAGAAAGCATGCGTCGGTAGAGGCGCGCCGCGATCCCTTTCTCGTTGCGTTCATGGTCGACGTCGGCCATCTGTACTCCTGGCTGGTAGCAGGTCTGGCAGAACCACGGGATCACCACGAACGCGACGATGAGCGAAAAGAACATGGCGATGGAGGCATTGACGGGAATCGGTCGCATATAGGGCCCCATCAACCCGGAGACAAAGGCCATTGGCAGGAGTGCAGCGATCACAGTGAATGTCGCGAGGATTGTCGGATTTCCGACCTCGTCCACGGCATGAATCGACGCCTCATGATGGGGTCTGGCGCGCAGTTTCAAATGTCGATAGGTGTTTTCGACCACAACGATCGCATCGTCGACCAGGATACCGATCGAGAATATCAGTGCAAACAAGGTCACGCGGTTTATGGTGTAGCCGATCAGCATGGAGGTGAAGAGGGTCAACGCGAGCGTCAGGGGAATGGCGAGCGAGACGACCATGGCGGGACGCGGTCCCAGAGCGATTCCCAGAAAGGCCACGACGGCCACCACCGCAATCAATAAGTGCCACAACAATTCGTCGGCTTTTTCCTTCGCCGTCTCTCCATAGTTTCGCGTCACCGTCACATGCACGTCTGCCGGAATCGTCACGCCTTTCATGTCATCGATCTTGCGGATGACCTCATTCGCGACGGTTACCGCATTGGTTCCGGCCTGTTTGGCGATCGCGACGGTTACGGCGGGGTCTTCGTGAGGCGCGAGAGGTGAAAGGTGGGAAGCGGGCTCGCCACCGAGGCCCTGGCCGAACCAGACATAGGTGGTGGGCTCTGCAGGCCCGTCGATCACGTCGGCCACTTGTCGCAGATAAACCGGCATCTGTTCCTTGACCCCGACGACCAACGCTTCGAGATCTTCTCGTGACCGAATGAAGCGACCGGTTTCCACGACAAAGCTGCGATTTCCGCTTTCGAACCGGCCTGTTGACAGGGCCCGGTTTTCGCCGCGAATCTTGGCGGCCACTTGTAGCGGGGTCAGTCCATAGGCTTTCATCCTCGCGGGATCGATCTGAACCCGCAATTCCCTCGTTCGACCACCGACAATAAAGCCGGCCGATGTCTGGGGAACTTTCTTGATTTCCTCCAATACCTGTTTCGCCAATTGATGGAGTTGGAATTCCCCGTAGTGTGAGCTCGACAGCGTCAGCGTCACGATCGGTACGTCGTTCACGTCCTTCGGCTTTACGAGAAAGGGTTCAGCGCCCGGTGGGAACAGATCCTGACTCGACATCAGCTTGTCATAGAGATGGACCAGACTCCCCTCCATCGACTGACCGACATAGAACCGGACTATGATCAAGGCGCCGCCAGGCCGTGAGATGGAATAGACGTATTCCACTCCTTTGATCTCCGACAGCTTGCGTTCGAACGGTTTAGTGAGTTGCTCCTCGACGACCTTGGCGGAGGCTCCGGGGAACGGGAGCCAGACATCAGCCATTGGCACGACGATCTGCGGCTCCTCTTCACGAGGCGTCACGAGTATGGCCAAGACCCCGAGCAACAAGGTCCCGAGCATGATCAGTGGGGTAAGCTTGCTATGGATGAACAGAGCGGCGATCCGACCGGATAGGCCGGGATGGTATGCGGAGGAATCGGAGGTCATTGGTTCAGTCATCATCGGTCAATGGATGGGATAATGCAGCCCATGCCAATTCATCGTCTCCACCCTTGACCAATGACGAGTGACCATCGACCATCTCTGATCTGGCGGCGAACGACTATTGAGCCTTGACGTCCTGGTTCGGAGACGCAACTGTCTCGGCGGCCTGAACCCTGGCGCCGTCGACACCACGAACACCTTCGAGCAGAGCCCGTTCGCTCACGTTCACGCCGGAAAGTATTTCGACTTGTTGGCCGAACCGCCGGCCGGTCTTGATCCAGCGGAGACGGCCGATCTGATCGGGCCCGACCACAAATACACTCGTCAGCTCCCCTCGCTCGACGACCGCTGTAGCGGGTAGGAGCAGAGTCTGTGCCGTCCCTTTTTCCAGTTGGAAGCGCCCGAACATGCCGGTCTTCAGGCCGGGCTTGTGCGGCAAGTCGACCTTCACCATGAAGGTATGGGTTTGAGGATCGCCTGCGGGAAGGATCTGACTCACGATCCCCGTCAGCGCCGGTTCCCCCAACGCGTCGATGAGGACGGGAATCTTGTCCCCGAGAGAAACGGACTTCAGATCTCCTTCCGCCACCGTCGCTTCCAGCCGGAGCTTCAGGGGGTCTTCCATTTTGAGTAACGGCTGACCGGGTGAGGCCAACTCGCCCGATTCCACTTTCTTCTCGGTGATGACTCCGTCGAACGGCGCCTTGACGACCGTGTAGCTGAGTTGGGCAAGTACCGCCTTTCGATTCGCCTCGGCGACTTTGAATGCACGGGACGCGTTCTCCACTTCCTGCATGGAAACAGCCTGATCCTTAAGCAATGCGTTCATTCGATTCAACTGGGCTCTCGCATTCTCTACTTCGGCCGAGGCTCGTGCCAGGTCCGCCTGTACGTCGCGGTTGTCCAGTTCAATGAGAACCTGGCCTTTGGTGACCGGAGTGCCTTCTCTGACCAGAAGCTTGTCGATGGTCCCCTGGATCCGGCTGGACAGGGTTGCCTGAAACACCGTGGCCACTTGCCCGGTAACTTCCACTCGAACCGGAACGAGGGACGTCTTGACCTCTACGACCGCTCCGTGAACAGTTGCCTGCGGGACAGCCGATACGGCGGCTGGAGGAGACTCTTCTTTCGAGCCGCACCCGGCTCCTAGGATCATCGCTGCGATAATCAATCGTCTCACGCGGGTCCCCTCCGCTCGGCCGGAGTTCTACTCCTGAACGCCCAGCCTTCTCAACATCGCCATCATCGGACACCAACCGGTAAAAGCTGATTGAATCAGGTTGATCGCCACAAACGCGGCGAAGTAGTTCCAATAGGGATGGACCAGGACGCCTAGGACAATGGCGAGCAGGACAAAGGATCCCGCAATCAATCGCAAGAGTTCGTTGAGTTTCATGGTGGTTCTCCTTTCCTCCTGACCGTGTGAGGACGCGCCGGAGTAAAAGATTCGCATTCGGAACCGGTCGATTCAGTTGGCCTTTTCAAGTTTGGTAATGCCGATCGCCTTGAGAATAGCCTTCTCGAAAAACGGTTCGCTCACTCCCCGCTTCATTTTCATGAGGAAATACTTCTCCAGCCCGATCTTGGCCAGATGAACCCAGCGCCCCTTCTTTGCCCAGGTAACATTGCGCGGCGCCATTTGGGGCAGAGCCACGAAGGCCAAGCCGGTGTCGCCCATGTCAGCCAGACAGATGGCGTTCCAAGTCGCGGTGGCCTCCTTTTCATTGTTCTCGATATCGGCCTTGATGTTATGCACTGCAGCCGAGACCATCGACTCGATCATGTAGCCTGTCTTCGGGGCGCCGGTCGGGACCGGTGTCTGTTCGACCGGGGGGATTGCCACGCAGACCCCGACGGCATAGATGTTCTTGTACTTCGGATTGGCCTGGTAGGCGTCGACGTTGACGAAGCCTTTGGGATTGCACAGCCCCGGAGTTGCCGCCACGGCATCGACCCCGGCAAAGGGGGGAATAATCATCGAATAGCGAAACGGCACTTCCTGTCCATCCTCCAAGAGCATCTTCCCCGGCTGGATGTCCTTGATCGCCACATTCGATATCGGCTTGATGGAATGTTCGGCGAATTCATCCTCCATCAACCGGCGCGACTTCCCGACGCCGGCCAGTCCCATGTGCCCGATATAAGGTTCAGGCGTCACGAAGTACATCGGCACCTTCTTCCGGAGCTTTTTCTGCCGCAGATCCGTATCCAGAATAAAGGCCATTTCATAGGCCGGGCCAAAACACGATGCGCCTTGTGCTGCGCCGACGACAACGGGGCCAGGATCCTTGAGAAAGCTCTGGTAGGCTCCCCAGGCCTGTTCGGCATGGTCCACGTTGCAGACCGATTGGGTGTACGCGCTGGGGCCAAGCCCGGGCACGGCGCCAAAGTTCAACTTGGGCCCTGTCGCAATAATGAGATAGTCGTACGGCACCTCGCCTTTCGCCGTCACAACACGATTCTGGTCGGGTTCGATGCGATCCGCTACGGCATGGACGAACTCGATTCCCTTCTTCTCCAGTACAGGTCCGAGCGCAAAACTGATATCCTTACGCGTGCGCCAGCCGACGGCGACCCACGGATTTGACGGCACGAAGTGGAACGATTCCACGTTCGAAATCACCGTCACTTTATGGTTCCTGCCCAAAAGGGCCCGCGCCTCATAGGCTGCGGGCAATCCGCCGATTGAGGCCCCTATAATGACAATCCGTCCCATAATTCCCCCTTTATTGGTCGCGGTCAGTCATCAACCCTCAATACCTGAGGGATGGCCATTTCATCCTGCTTGATCTGAGTCCTTCCCGTTGAAATGGATTCATGACGGGCGGGGCTGACCGCGAATGCTGCGGGCCAATGGTTCACGCCAAGCCCGTACAATTCATGGCAGGTTGTGCAGCGGATACTCACACCGGAAAGACGTTGTTAGGTATCTCCTTCTGCACAATCGCCTCTGCGAGCCCATCCATGTTCCTGGGAATCGACATGCCCATTCATCCGATCGGCAGGGGGGCTTCATCATGATCACAGGGTTGGCGTAAGCTGCGATGGTCATGCCGACAGCCCCCAGCACAGAACCACCTGCAAGACCGGGTCCGGTCCCGATTCCATGCCCCAACTGCTCGTGAAAGTGGATGACTCATAAACAGCCTTACGGGGGTGAGCAATCGCCAGGTGGTCTTTTGCCACAGCACCGGGGTGGTTCTTGTGGTGGAAGGCGACATTGCGCTGCGTTTCGCATCGTCGATTTTGATCGGACGGGCTCCTCCTTCTGAAGGCGCGGGCACTGTTCAATTCCACACAACGTCCTGCATTCATGGAAGAACCGCAGTCAGGAGTCTTGTGCGAAGAGTTCGCCGAACACGTCCTGCGCACATCCAGGCATTTTGGTTGCACTACTCAGACAGCAAGGCAGGGAAGAGTGCACAGCGGAGGCCGAACCGCTGGAAACCAACCTGAGACGCGAGTTGCGCATACTACTCACAAGGGAGGTTGCCATGAAGGTCGGAGCCCGAGCATTCAAGAGAGTTGTGATTCCACTGGCAGCGGGTGGGCTCATGCTCACTGCCGTCAGCACGGTATTGACTTCTTCCGCGCAGGCGGCTGAAGCGGAGATGAAGGTCGATGTCACGATTACTGATCAGGGCTACAGCGTGAAAGGCCATACGACACCGGGAGCCCTGACGGCGGTTGTGGTCCGTAACCAGGGCTCGATGACGCACGGGATCAGTTCGCCGCTGTTCAAGGCTGGTGTCGTGAAGAAAGAAGGTGCCGGGGTGGAAATCAGAGGTGAGAAGGGCAAAGGATTCAGAGCCTACCATCTGGAACCGGGCCAGACGATGACCTTGTACTTCCAGAAGGAGGCCCACGCGGATCCAGGGACGGGAATCAGCGAAACCATGCAGGTTCCCTTCTGGTGTGATATCCACCAGCATATGAAAGGGGAATTCCTGATCGTTGAGACGAGGGGCGAAGTCGGCGGCGGCTGATACGTCCCAACCTGGTATCGCTTTCGGATAGGGGTCAGGCACTGTTTGGTGTGGTGTCTGACTCCAATCCGCGCCACTTCCACTTCCGTATCTCCGGCATATCTTCTCCTTGTTCGGCGATGTACTGCTTGTGCTCGATCCGTTTGTCGTGGAGACTCCGCCGGTTCAAGCCCGGGGTTGTCCCCCAATGGCCGAGGAGGCGCGGTTTGATGTGCGCCCGCTCGAGCGATTTCTTCAACAGCGGGTTGTCGTAGAGATAGATCTGACCGACCGATAGATAGTTCACCGCGCGCCAGTAGGCATCCATCTTCGGGAGCAAGTCCGGGCGCAATGTGCGCTTACTCATCCGAGGCATCATGACTTCCTCCATCATCGCGGTCCGCGCTCAATAGGCCTTGCACCGATCTGGCGATCTCGCTCTCTTCGTCTGTGGGGATCACGCGGACGGTCACTGCGCCGCCTTCCTTGGAGATCACCGGCCCATTGACCTCGTTGCGTGAAGCATCGACGGCGATGCCCAAGAATCCTAGCCCGTCACAGATTCGCGCGCGAATCGTCGGCAGATGCTCGCCGATACCGGCGCTGAAGACCAGCGTGTCCAAGCCGCCCAGTGCTGCGGCCAAGGCGCCGATCCCTTTCCTGCTGTGATAACAAAACAGCGCGACGGCCTCGGCGGCCCACGGATCGCGCTGTTCCTGCGCGAGCAGATCGCGCATGTCGGAACTGAGTTCCGAGACGCCGAATAGTCCCGATTCTGAATTGACCATCCTGTGGAACCGCTCTGCATCCATGCCTTCCGTTCGCGAGAGGTAGGAGACCAGCCCCGGATCGAGGTCTCCGGAGCGTCGGCTCATGGGCAAACCGGAGGCCGGCGTGAACCCCATCGTCGTCTCGACGGTCATTCCATGGTGGACCGCCGTTATGCTGGCCCCGTTTCCCAAATGTGCCAGTATGACCCGACCGTCGGCTTCGCCTGGGCGGCCGACGCGCGCCAGTTCCGTCATGAGAAAGGCGCACGAGAGGCCGTGGAACCCGTACCGGCGGACGCCCAGCTTTTCATAACGGCGCGGGATCGCCAGCAGGCGGGCCACGCGCGGCATGTCGCGATGGAAGGCAGTGTCGAAACAGGCCACCTGGCGCAGGTTCGGACAACGTCTGCCAAAGGTTTCGATCAAGCTGATTTCCGACGGCATGTGCTCCGGATCGTACGGACTGATCCGCCGCAGCTCCGCCAGCATGTCCGGCGTCACCAGTTCAGGTCGGCTATAGGTCGATCCACCATGGACGACGCGGTGGCCGATGGCGCGAAGATTGGTCATGCCGACGGTATGCTCCAGCCAATCCATGACCAATTCAACGCCGGCTGCATGATCCGGCACCAGGAGGGTGCGGCTCTCCGACTGTCCAGTCATGGTTGTGGTGACGACCATCAGGCTGTCCGGGAATCCGATCCGACCGATCAGGCAGCGCGCCACCGGGCCAGGAGGATTCCCGTCTCGGAACAAGGCGACCTTGAGGCTGGATGAGCCTCCATTGATGGTCAGGAGGAAGGGACCGGATCCGAACGCTGAAAGAGTCATGACCTGATCTCCGTGACGCCACCGGAGGCGGAGCCTTCCGGTCCGTCTCAGATCGGTCACGCCTTGATGACTCACCTATCATAGGAAGGGGGGGCGAAATAGGCAATTGCTGACTGCCAGGGGCGCGTTCTGAGAAAGGGGACGGACGGGCTGGTCGAAAATTACGGTCTGCGGCGGCGGGGTTTCTCGACGGGGGAATTCTGGAAGTGGCTCACGTGATGACGGAACCGGGCAACACCAAGGTCCTGTCCATTGTCCCCGGTCCGATGCCGCCGGGTCCTGTCACGGCGTCACGCGGCCTTGCTCTTTCTGACAGGAACACACAAGACAAGTGTGGCGAGAGAGAAACTTCCGCCGACCAGGACGACGGTTCCCATGCGAAGCGTGAAATCCGCATCCTTGCGAACTTCGCCGGCAATATTCGCGACCACTTCCAAGAGCCGATCGAGATTCAGCGTCACGTCGATGAACTTTTGTCCGGAATCCTTCGCAAAGTGGCGTTCCGCTTCATCTCGTAGCTGTCGCGCCTCGGCTCTCGATGATGTCTGCCACCGCCGTTCCATCAATTGCATGGTGTGTTGTGAGGATGCGATGTAGTCCCCGAGCCTGTCTTGTACGGCTTTGAGCTCCGTGAGTTCACGCACGTTCAAGCCTTTCCCCCCGGGGGCGTCCCGGCTGGCTTTGACAAACCGCTCGATCGCGGCATCTACGCGCGCCCGTCTTTCAGGTAATGAATCGGCGATTCTCGCAAAGTCCTCTTTCGTGTCGGCTTCGATCGCGCGAATGATCGTGGTGCGATGGCGGATCAATTCACCGTTGACATGACCCAAGTCGGTCGCAGCCAGAGTGTATTCCGTGTAGATGACGCGGAGATCTTGGTCTACTCGGTTCAAAGTGTGCGAAGCGAGCAGGCCGCTTGCCGCGATGAGGAGACTGATCAGCACGGATGCCCACGGGAGTTGCATCGCTTTGTCGTTTCGAAGAGGAGAGGCGGGCGGCGAACGCTCAGGTCTGAAGCCCGCCCATGAAGCCTGCCGGTCGATTCGTTGAAAGAGGCCGGAGCCTCCCCCAACGAATCGACCAAGGCGGTCTACAGCCAGTTGACCCGTTCAGCGGGTCGGACGTAGATGGGTTCTTCGACCTGAATGCGCGCCACTTCCTTGCCCGACTTGTTGAAGCCCAGGACGGTATCGTTGTACATCTCGAACCGCTTCCCGTGAATCTGGGTTTCAAACACCTTGGGGCCCGGAATGACGTCGT
>WIAH01000005.1 GCA_014055525.1 Nitrospira sp. CR1.3 | reverse complement strand
CGTCTCGCGCGAAGAAGGTACTGGGGTCGTCAGCGTTTCTGCTAGCTCCATGTGTGTCCTCTCCTGGTTGTGGGAGAGGGGTCAATTTCACATGATGACAGGGGTCAATTTGGCATGATTACTGACACGGGGTCGCCACTCGTTGATGGACGAACCAGCCCTGCTGCTTCAGCACACGATAGACCGCCTTCCGATTGACGACGATCTGATCGCGGAACCGCAACTGCACCCAGAGCCGGCGGTAGCCGAACGTGGGATGCACCTGAATCCAGTGGCGCAACCGCTCGAGCCACGGCGGGTCGGGGCGCCGACGCCCTCCCGCTGGGGAGACTGTCCGATGCAACCCAGCTCGGTTGACGCCGAGCACCTGGCAACCGCGGCGTTCCGAGACATCCGGCCGCGCGGCTCTCACGCGTCGGATGTCTTCCGGTCCAAAGGGTAGGGTTTCAAGGCCTCCCGTAAGATGTCGTTATCGAGGACCAGATCCCCGATCTTCTGTTTCAGCTTCTTGATCTGTTCGTCCTTCACGGCCTCTTCGTCCTTGGGCCGTGTTCGCAGCGCGTTCTCGGCCCCCAGGAGAAACTTCTCCCGCCAGTCTTCAACCTCGGCCACCGTGAGCCCGTAGGTGCGCGCCGCCTCCGCAACCGACGTATCCCCCTTCAGGATGCTGACCACCAGTGCCACCCGTCGCTTCGCCGTCCACCGTTCAATGGGTTCTGCTGCTTCGGCTGCCATCGCCACCTCCTCGGTCCATCGTAGGACCATGTCTTAGAGGTGGTCTCAATTTCAAGGGGAGCAGGATACGAGTAGGAACTGCGAACCCGTAGGAGATCCCAGGAATTCCAGGCAGTTACGTCAGTCGGCCAGGTTGGACGGCATTGGATGAGAGTGGTAAAATTATTGCTGTTGTGAGCGGCTACCCCAAAAGAGTGTCTGCCAAGGAATTGACCGGTTGGGCTGAAAAGCAGGCCGAGATCATTGTGGATAGCTTTCTTGCGGATGGTGCTCCAGCGGACCTTCTTCGGCTGGAGCAAGCGATTGCCTACGCACTCCGCAGAGCCTATGAGCGTGGTCACCGACTGCAACCGGCAAGTAGGCGTCTACTTGGTCTCAGACCAGGTCGTACCAAGAAATCGTAACAGTTCTCCGTCATTTCAACCAAACCCACCTAATCTTGTTTCTCCTGCCTAACACGTAGAACGATATTTTGTGGATGAGTGGCTCTATTTCCGCTACGGACTTTATCGGCTCAACTCGATCAGGCTGGAGCTCGGAACTCGGTCACAAAAGAGCACAAGCGTAAGACTGTCTCTAAAGGGTCCGTTGATTTGGCGGAGAGGGAGGGCATTTGAAGTCGCGCTCATAAGGCCGTTCGCGCTCCTACTGAGGGGGCCAAGCCCCCTCGTATGCTCCCCGCGCAGGGGAACATTTCCCCCGCGTCCCCCTTGTTCAAATCCCTCCCTCTCTTCATTGATCTGTTGGCGTTGGCAGGTCAACTCAGCTCTGAGCGGCTGATGTTGTGGCGGAGAGGGAGGGATTTGAACCCTCGGTAGAGGTTTTAGCCCCTACAACGGTTTAGCAAACCGCCGCCTTCGGCCACTCGGCCACCTCTCCGTCCTTCCGTATTGTGCTCTGGTTCCCGATCAGGTCGAGATGAGCTCGATGACTCGGATTGCCGGCGAGCGAGGCGTGATCATACCTCAGGCGTGAAAGAGGTACAAGCGTTTCGCGGAGGCTTCAATCACTCGCTGGCTTGAAGTTGAGTCGTCCGGTTCGGCAGATTGTGGCCTAACCGTTTGCGGTTGAGCGGGACAGTGTACCGAAGCTCTACATGACCTGATCGAAGGACGCCGCTGGCGGACAACATGTGAAGCGCCGCGCGCACCTGTCGGCGGCGGGCCATCTGCTGTTTGATGGATCGAACCGGTGCGGAAAGGATGCGCACGGTCATCTCACCTTCTTTCGCCCCACTCAACCACTACATCCACAAAATGCGTCCGAGATCTTCGTCGATGCCTCTCGGGCGCTGGCATTGAGTACAGCGGGCAAAAAGTTTTCCGGAATGAGCAGGCAAATCACTGCGGAGCACGAGCTGATAGGTGCGGCTCCCACAACAGGGACAAGCTTTGCCTCGCAATTCTCTTCGTATGGCCCCGATCTTCCCCAATTGTTTCTGCATGAAGTCCTCCAGGCGGCGTGCGGCCTTTGAGACAATGTTGGGCCTGATATTGAAGCAGAAGCGAATCATTGGAAATACCTTGGATGTAGGTGAAGCCTCACTAAAGGAGGGATGACGGGGATAGGTTCAGAACGAAGAGAGCGAGCATTATCAAATGCTTGCAGGTCATTATGAAACTGAACCATGTGAATAATAAATCGAGGGATTCGGAGGATCATCTAGGAGAACGAAGTTGGCAAGAGAGACGGAAGGGCTGGTCGGGGCTGCGCTATAACGGGGCGAAGGCAGGTCTCCCAGGAGGGAGCAGAGACCACTTGCTGCTTCGGGGTGGGCATGCCGAAGCAGACACCTCCGCCCTCTGTATTTAACCAAACCATTCGAGCCGCAACAAGCTAGTAGAAAACCTAGGGGAGAACGTGTCGGCCATAAAATCGTCAGGGTTTTGTTGAGCTTGAAGCAATCAGGCCGGTTCGAAATACTGGTGGGAACGTTGCTATTCTTGGAGGGCCTCGCTATAAGAGCCAGGAGGATAACGGAGGAGGACTCATTATGAGACTTCAAGCATATGCCCTTTGTTCAGTTGCTGTCATAATTCTGGCCGGTTGTGTCAGCTCGGGTACTCACGACCAGACCGTCGCGGAGCTGGATCAGGCGCGCAAGGCCTCGGCGAAGACGGCGACGGACTTCGATAGCTACAAGAAACAGTCGACGGCCCAGTTCGCGGCCTTGGAAGGGGACAAGACCAAGCTCTCGAACGATCTGCTTGCCTCACAGAGCGCAAACGCAAAGCTCCAGCGCGAACTCGATCAGACGAGAGGGAGCCTCGATACGGCGCTGGCCAGCCGGCGCGATCTCGAGGAGGATGTCAGGAAGATTCGTGCCGAAACGACCGGGATGGAACGATTGAACGGAGAACTTCGGAGAGAACGCGATATTCTCCAGACCAAGCTGGACGAGCAACAGCAAAGCTACGATGCCAGCAAGCAGGACCTTGAAACCAAGCTGAAGGCTGAGCAGGCGACAGTCGCGTCTCTCCAAAATGATAAGGAACTCCTCATCACGAGAGCCATGGGCGCGACGGATGAGCTGGCCAAGGCCCAGAAACGTATGGGCGAGTTAGAAGCCGAAGCGGCCCGTGCCAAGGATCTTGATAAGCGCCTGGCGGATCTGCAAAAGCGGACAGGAGAATTGGAGACCGACGCCTCGCGCGCCAAGGAACTGGAACAGCGTCTCTCACAACGCGACATCGAGGTCGGGAAATTGACCCAAGGCGGTCAAACTCTGGCCGCGGAAAAGGAAGCGCTGGCGGCCGAGAAGGAACGTCTCGAAAAGGAGCGGGCCGCGAAGGAAGCGGAAATCCAGCGGCTCACGAAGACGCAGGAGGACCTGACCAAGTCTCTGCAGGCTCAAATCGACAAAGGGGACATCAAGATCAAACAGGTGCGCGATCGGCTGACGATCAACATGGTCGAGAAGGTGTTGTTCAACTCGGGGCAAGCCCAAGTGAAACCTGAAGGGCTGAAGGTGCTGAAGCAGGTTGCGGATGTTGTAAAGAACGTCAACGACAAACAGATTCGCATTGAAGGCCACACGGACAATGTTCGGATCGGAGGAAAGCTCAAGGAGAAGTTTCCGACGAATTGGGAACTCTCGACGGCCCGCGCGACCAACGTCGTGCGCTACTTTATCGAGCAGGGCGGAGTCAACCCGGCAAACTTTGAGGCTGTGGGCTATGCGGACACGAGGCCTGTGGCGGAGAACGAAACCGACGCCGGGCGCACGGAAAATCGCCGTATCGAGATTGTGCTCTTCCCAAAAGATCTGAGCGCGATCGCCAGCGAGATCAAGCAGTAAATTCTCGAGGCTGACAGCCCGCCGCGTACGCGGCGGGCGAAGCCACAGGGCCTGCCAGCCGTAGCCCGCTTGAGCTTCCTCAGTGGCGGGCGAAAGCTGGCGGAGGGGGCGAGATTTGAACTCGCGGACCCCTTGCGAGGTCTCCGGTTTTCAAGACCGGCACGTTCGGCCGCTCCGTCACCCCTCCGAAGCCGAGGTTGAGGCTAAGGCTTAGGCTAAGGTTTAGTCAATTCTTCTGATCTGACTACTGATCCTCAGCTTCACCCTCACCCTCAGCCTTAACCTCATCCTTCCTTGGTGATCCGCTCCATCCCGCCCATGTAGGGTTGAAGCGCTTCGGGAATCGCAATAGAGCCGTCCGGCTGTTGATAGTTCTCCATAATAGCAAGAAGAGTGCGACCGACGGCGAGTCCCGACCCGTTTAACGTGTGCACGAATTCCGTCCTCGCGTCCTTTTTCCCGCCGGTCCCCTTGTATCTGATGCCGGCTCTCCTGGCCTGAAACCCTTCAAAGTTACTGCACGAAGAAATCTCCCGGTACTGGTTCTGGGACGGAAGCCAGACTTCCAGATCGTAGGTCTTGGCGGATGAGAATCCCAGGTCACCGGTGCAGAGGAGCATCACGCGGTAGTGGAGACCGAGTTGCTGCAGTACAGCTTCGGCGTGCGTCGTGAGACGCTCCAATTCTGCGTAGGATTTTTCAGGTGTCGTGAAGGCCACCAATTCAACCTTATTGAATTGATGCAGCCTGATGAGACCTTTCGTGTCTTTGCCGTAGGATCCGGCTTCGCGGCGAAAACAGGGCGTGTAGGCCGTGTACCGGATCGGCAGCTGGCTCTCGCTGAGAATCTCATCGCGGTGCAAGTTGGTCACCGGCACTTCGGCTGTAGGGATCAGAAAATAATCTTCGTCGGCGAGGCGAAACAGATCTTCTTCAAATTTCGGCAACTGCCCGGTCCCTGTCATCGCCGGCCGGTTGACCATGAAGGGAGGCAACACTTCGCGGTATCCATGTCGCATCGTGTGCAGATCGAGCATGAAGTTGATCAAGGCCCGTTCAAGTCTTGCGCCGGCCCCGGTGAGGACCGCAAAACGGGCGCCGGCGATCTTCGCCGCGCGATCAAAATCCAGAATGCCAAGCGACTCGCCGAGTTCCCAATGGCTCTTCGCTGGAATCGAAAAGCGAGGCGGAGTTCCTACCCGGCGCACTTCTGTATTGCTTCCGGAGTCCTTGCCGGCCGGAACGGTGGCATGGGGCAAATTCGGGATCCGGAACGCGAGGTCGTTCAACGCTTCTTCGACTTGACGCAGACCGGCCTCGCCTTGCGCAATGCGTTCACCGACGGCCTTCATGGCAGCGATGGCCGCCTCCGCCGGTTGCTTCTCGCGTTTCAGCCTGGCGACATCGTCCGACCCCTTCTTAAGCTCATGGCGAAGTTGCTCAACCTGGCCCGTCATCGCCCGGCGCTCCTCGATGAGCTTCCTGAGACTGTCCCATTGAACGTCCGCGCCGCGCGCGCCGAGACGCTCCCGGATGTCGTCGAAACTCTCGCGAAGTGTGCGTAAATCGTGCATGAAATGCTCAATCTCGCAGATCGCTGGAATCTAGCATCGAGGTCGATGGGAGTCAATCAAGCGGCCGTTCAGGACATGTTGACAGCGCCGGCCAAGGAAGGACACGATAGCTGATGCGCGCCATCTCGAATCCACCCAACCCGTTCGAATCGCATCACCGTGAATTGCTCGAACCGGCTCCGGCTGTCCGGCTGGAGTTGTACAATGATGCGACCAGAGAGATCCTGAGCCGCAACGAGAGTCCGGACCTGCCGTTTCGTTGGAGCCTCAATCCCTATCGAGGCTGTTTCCATGCCTGCGCCTATTGCTATGCGCGACCGACACATGAATATTGGGGGTTCGGAGCGGGAACTGATTTTGAATCGAAGATCATCGTCAAACGAGATGCGCCACGTCTGCTTCGGCAACTCTTCGATAAACCGTCATGGAAAGGGGAATTGATCGTCTTTTCCGGCAACACGGACTGTTATCAGCCGGCGGAGGCATCGTTTGAGCTTACCCGCTCCTGCCTGGAGCTCTGTGCAGACTATAGAAATCCTGTCGGGGTCATTACCAAAGGCGTGCTGGTGCTTCGTGATCTGGACGTATTGCAGCGATTGCATCAGAAAGCCTGGGTCCGGGTGTATTTCAGCATTCCGTTTGCCGACGATGCCGTGGCTCGCCTGGTGGAGCCTCATGCGCCGTCGAGCCGCAAGCGATTTGAGGCCATGGCCGCGCTCTCGGACGCCGGCATTTCCACCGGCATATCGATCTCTCCTATTATTCCTGGATTGAACGACGAGGACATTCCGGAACTGCTCGCCCGAGCGAAACAGGCCGGAGCGACGGAAGCCATGGCCACGCTCTTGCGGCTTTCCGGACCGGTCGAGGACGTGTTCCTTGCGCGCATGGCCGAAGCTTTTCCCGATCGAATATCAAGAATCACGCATCGCATCCGTGAAGTGCGCGCGGGGGCGATGACCGATGGAGCGTTCTTTGCGCGCCACCATGGTACCGGCCCCTACTGGAATATGGTGGAGCAGCTATTAGCGGTGGCCAAGAGGAAGGCCGGATTTGCTGCGCTCGACGATGAGGCGGTTCCCGGAACGTTCCGCCGTCCGGGAGCGGAGCAAACGGTCCTGTTCTGACAGAAGACAAGGAGCCTGCATGAAGCATCATGAAGGATTTCTCAAGTTGGTGGAAACGGCGCGCCGTCGGGTCAAGGAATGTACGGTGGCCGACGCCAAAGCGCGGGTCGAGCGTGGAGAAGTCGCACATTTTCTCGACGTGCGGGAAGACCATGAATTTCTGGAGGCGCATGCGCGAGGGGCTCGTCATCTCGGGAAGGGCGTCATCGAACGGGATATCGAGACCCTGGTTCCGGACAGGCAGGCCTCAATCATCCTCTACTGCGGCGGAGGGTTTCGGTCGGTCCTTGCGGCAGACGCGCTGCAACACATGGGCTATTCGAATGTGGTGTCGATGGACGGAGGAATAAGGGCTTGGAAGGATGCCGGCTATCCGATGGCGCAGTGACGGGACCTCCCGCAAGGGAGGTCCCGTTCTGCGATGAGCGGAACTACTTGCTGTTGACCCGGTCGAATTCCTTGATGACTTGTTCCGTAATGTCGATCGTATCCTTGTTATAGATCACGATCTTGACGGTCTGCTCGCTTCCCTTATCGACAACCAAAGAAAATCCGCCTTTTTCCGCCACCGTTTGAGTCGCGGAGGCGATCTTCTTCATATATTCGTCGACAAGCTGTTTCTGCTTGCCCTGCAGTTCCTGGTTAAACTCCTGCGCCCGCTTTTGGTAATCCTGAATCTTGGCGCGGAACTGTGTTTCCTTTTCCTTCTTCTCCGCCTCGCTCAGTTTTGCGGCGGATTCTTTCAGCGTCTTCTCGGTATTCCGCAGCTCCTCCTCGTCGCGGGAAAGCAGTTTCTGGCGGGTGGAGACGTATTCCTTGAGCCCGTCCAAGGCTTTTTTCCCCGCCTTGGATTTTTCCAGGACGCTTTGGGGATCGATGACTCCCATTTTGAACGCTTCAGCCGCTTGCGCGGTCGAGAAGTAGGTGAAGCAGAGAAGAGCTGTCGCGAAGAGGGAACGCGTGGTCTGCCACGCAAGAGAGGTCGGTCTGGACATAACGCGGACTCCTTCATGGTGAGATGCCGATCCTGAATTCAAGCGGCGAGAATAGCTGGGGAGGGGAACGCTGTCAAGAGATCTGACGGCTACACGAAGTACCGGCTGGTGTCGAACTTGTATTCGGTATTGTCGACCAGACGCACAATGCTGTTGGGATGCATTCCGTTCTCGTCCTGAGCGCTCAGATCGAGGTCGGGACCGTCCTCCTTGAGGTTGCCCAGCGCATCCGCGATGACTTTGACGATGGGCCGTTCCGCATTGGCCTTGTCCGCTGGCGGTTTCATGACCACGGCCAGTTCGTCGGATTCCAACATGACGAGACTGCCGATGGGTATGATTCCCACGCAGTTCACGAACAGCTTCAGCAGGGTTGGATCAAAGGACTGTCCGCTCTTGTTGAACATGAACTTCAGGACGTTCGACGGCGACAATGGCTCGCGCCGATAGACCCGGGAGGATGTCATCGCATCGTAGCAGTCGGCGATCGTCACGATGCGGCTTGCGAGACTTTGAGTCCACGGGATCGCGAGTTTGGGATATCCGGAGAAATCGTAGTTCATGTGGTGCTCAAAAGACGCCGAAGCCATTCGCGCCGGGACATTCCCGAGGCCGCGCAATTTGATCAGTGTGAGCACGCCTTCGGTGGGATGGGTTCGCATGATATCCCACTCTTCTTTGGAGAACTCGCCAGGCTTGTTTAGGACATCCAGCGAGATGGCGCATTTTCCGACGTCGTGAAACAAGGCGGCCATTCCCAGATCAGCGAGCTCGGCCTTCGGATAGCCGGCGCGATTCCCCAGGGCCATGGAGAGAAGCGCCACATTGACTGAGTGGTTGTGGGTGTATTGATCGTGGCAGCGCAGGTTCGTCAGACCGAGGAGCGTCGAGTCGTCGTGCATCATCAGATCAACGATATTCTGAATCGCCCGTTTTGCCTGCTTGAAATTCAGCGTTCCCCCGTCGCGGGCGGACTGAGAGAGATTTCCCAGGGCACCGGCTGCCTTGCCGTAAGCGGCCTTGGAATTGGTCTTGTGCTGGGACTTCTGCTCAGACTCCGAAGGCGCGGCCTGCCCGGTTGCACCCATGTCTTCCTTCAGCACAAGCTCGCGGGGGTCTTCGAGTTCAATGCTGGAGACTCCCAGCTGTTTCAACTCCTGCCGGAAGTCTTCGACGGATTTCGACGCGGGATCAAGCGTCACAAACAGATGGGCGAATTCTCTGAGATCCTTGGAGACTACCGAAGAGGAAAAGGTGAGACCGCCGATCTTCCATTTGTTCATGGCGTCGATAATGCTGGTGACCACCGTCATCTGCTGGGCGTTCACTTTCAGATGACTGTCCCCAAGGAAAAGAAAGTCGTTCTGGAGGCGCAAGGTCACCGGTTGATCATGAGTTAGAGTGTGGACGATTGTCAGCATCGCCTCGACCGGTTTGTCCAATGCCGCATTGGTGCGGCCGTGAATTTTCGAGGTCTTAATCAGGGTGTTCAATTGGGTGATGAGTTGGAATCCCAACATCACCATCTGCTGGTCGAGGATGTCCCCGGCCTCCGAGCCTTGAGCGATCTTGTGAGAAAGCGATTTCTCGTGCGTCAGGAAAGGTTGAAGCTGGTCGTTGGGGGTCGGGGCATCAGGCGGTTTCGGATCGTTCACAACTCCACTCCTTACGACGCGGCGGCAATCGGCGGTTTTCCGCGCTGTTGTTTGTTGATGTGCGCCAAGGCCATTGCACAGGCCTGACGCACGGCCGTCGCTCCTTTTTTCTGTCCGAGTTCCAGTGCGGCGACGGCGGCCGGGGTGCCCAGCTTCCCCAACGCTTCGGCCGCCAGGACGGCCAGTTCCTCTTTCTTCTTCCGGTTGGCGAAATGCCACTCCGTGAACAGCTGTTCCCAGTGGGGGATGGCCTCGTCGCCGCAAGTGGCTCTGACGGCGTGGTACACGATGCGCCGCTCGCTCAGCGAGCGTTCCATGAATTCGTCGGAAGACACGAGAGGAGACCAGAAAGAGAACGGAGCCGTATATTGGCCCGACATGAGCAGCTTGAGCGCGGCCAGCCGGACGCTTTCGTCGGCATCTGTCGCAAAGGCCGCCAGTTTGGTTCCATTGCCGTTCGGGCGGTAGTGGCTCATCGCCTTGATGACTTCCTTGCGCACCTGCGCGTCCGGGTACCGGACAAGCTTATCGATTGAGTCCACGAATCGCGGGTTGTTCAGTTTCATCAGAATGGAGAGCAGGTTCCGCACGTAGACCGGACGTCGATCGGAGAGCCCCCGCAGCAACGGCTCAGGATGATCCTTGGCGAGCGTCACGAGCGCTTCGGACACGATCGCGTGATGACTCGGCGATTCCAGACTGGCCAGAAGCGAGCAGAGCCCCTGGACCGCATCCGGCTTCATGAGGAGCAGGATGGTCGAGAGACCTTCCGTATTCGCATCAGGAGTTCGGTTCAGGTAGGACTCGATGGCTTTCAGCCGGTCGGGCTGCCCGAGTCCGTCGAACAGAGACGCCAACTGCCCCTTGTGCTCGTCGCTGAGATCCGGGCGGACCGCTCCGGTCTCGTGAAGCAGGCCCAGGACACTCTCCAGAACCGTCCATTTCCCCTCGCTGAGCAGGGAGTCAACGACGCTGCCCCACAGGCCGAACAGCTTGGTCAGCAGCGCCGGAGACTTTTCCGACGCGAGGATGGCCGTGGCCATATCCAGAACATAGAGAGTCGCGTCCCGCTTGCCTTCCGCCTCGATTTCTTTCGCCAAAGCCGCCAGTTCCTCATCGGTCACTTCGTACCCGATGAGATTGGATTTGAAGTGTCTCTTGCCGGACTCCGCGCCGGCGCCGCTTGCGGCTGTGCTGCTTGCTTCCGCCGCTCCCACGCGGCTTTTCCCGCGAGCCTGTTCGCGGTCCAGTAATTCTCTCAAGGTCGAGTCCGATGAGGTCATTCCCCCGTCGAGAACAAGAAATCCGTCGTGGCCTCCCGACGCCTTCGCCACTTCCTCCGCCGTGACGATCGTAATCGTCGACAGGTTTTTCGACCAGAGTCGCGTGACGATATCGTCGTCGTCCATGGTGGGGTCGGTTCCCCCCCACAATGATTCCAGGAAAAAGTTGAGCTCGTCCTGGGTGATCCCTTGGAGGAGCGCCAGTTCGCGGACTCCGTCGGCGTAGAGCTTGAACGCGATGCTTTCGCTGCCGCTGTCTATCTCGGGTTGGTAGACGATCTGATCTTTGCACATCAGCGCCGACCGTTGTACCAGGAACGTCAGCTTTGAAAAATTGGACAGATGCGAAGAGAGCTCTTCGAACAGTTGCTGTGAAAACTTTTGCGCCACCGGGTTGGTTGCGCCGTAGGTTCGATTGGATTTTGCAGTTTTATCGAGCAATTTGAGGACGCGTTTGACCGAGGCAATCTCCGGATCCTCCGTGGTCTTGGAGGCGATGGCTGCAGCCATCATTTCCTGCGCTTTTTGGAGATCGGACATACAAGTACACCTACCTGGCGACCGGAGATTCGTCAAGAAAATCGCCATTCTCGGCTAGGTGTTTCTTCCAGGAAGGGAGCCCGCGCGAGCGTCCATGTTGCGGCGGGAAGAGGAGGACAGTAGACTCCTCAGAAATGCGGTCCTTCAACCAGACGGCGTGAAGCGGGCGACGACGCGATGTCTCAGCAGATCATCTGTTTCGGCGACAGCCTGACGGCCGGATATCAAGCGCCGACCCGTGAGCATCCGACCGGACTGGAGACACCCTACGGTGACCTGCTTCAGAACTGGCTGGGAGACGCGATCCGGGTGCGCGTGAGCGGAATCTGCGGTGAGTTGACGAGCGAAATGGCGATGCGATTTCGGCGGGATGTGCTCGCGCATCGACCGCGTTACGTGGTGATACTCGGTGGAACCAATGACCTTGGATGGAACGCACAGCCGCCGGACATCATGAGGAATCTGCTCAAAATGTATGAACTGTCGCAGGCAGAGCGCGTGATTCCGGTTCCCGTTACGGTGCCGTCGATCAGGATCGAGGGCGATGGAAGCGGGCCGGACGCCGAGGCCTGGATTGAGGGTCATCTTGAGCGCCGAAGGCAGCTGAACGAGCTGATCGTCCGGTACGCCGATTCAAAGCAACTTGTCTCTATTGACCTCTTCTCCGCCACGACTGAGCCGGAGACCGGGCAACTGGCGGCGCGGTATTCCAACGACGGCCTGCATCTCACGACGGCAGGCTATCGGCGGTTGGCGGAACTACTGTTCGATCAGGTGTTCGGGACGGCATTTCCTGGCGCGCCGGGAAGGCCCCGATGATCGGCGACGTGACGGATCGCGGGTTCGATCGTCTGGTCGGCCAGTCGACGGTTCCGGTGCTGGTGGAATTCTGGAAGCCAGGCTGTGGAAGTTGTCGGGCGCTGATGCGGCAGTTGACGGCTTTACAGGCGGAAGTGAAGGACAAGCTTCTGATCGTCAAAATGAATGTGGAGGAAAATTATCAGATACCGGCCGAGCTTGAAATCTCCTCGCTTCCGGCGCTTGCGCTCTATCGTGAGGGCCGATTCGACCGGTTTATCGGCGGGCTGGGCACGAAGGAGGAAATTCTCAACCAGCTGCTGAGTGCTCAATCCTGAGCCCCGGCGGATAACCCATCACTCAGAACGCAAAACACAGAACGCAGAACTCTGTAATCCGAGGTCAGAGCGTCCGCCAGATTCTGCCGTCTTCCTGAATCAACCGGTCGGCTTCGACCGGTCCCCAGGTTCCAGCAGAGTATTCCGGCAGCCAGCGAGACCCCTGTTGCTGCCAGCCTTCCAGAATCGTCGTGATCCAGGCCCAGGAGGCTTCGACCGCGTCACGCCTCATGAACCGGGAGGCATCGCCCGTCATGACATCGAGCAGCAAGCGTTCGTATGCCTCAGGGGACGGCTGCCCGAAGGCTTCGCCGTACCGAAAATCCATTTCTACCGGAAGTGTTTGGGCGCGCGTGCCAGGTACGCGCGATACGATGCGCAGCGACAGGCCTTCTTCCGGTTGAACCCGCAACGCCAGCACGTTCGGCGGCTGCGGATGCTGCGCGTTTGCATTGAAGAGGATCTGTGGAATTTCCTTGAACTGAACCGCCACTTCGCTGGCCCGAAGCGGCAGCGCCTTTCCGGTGCGCAGATAAAACGGCACGCCGGACCAGCGCCAATTTTCGACGAAGCATTTCACCGCGACATAGGTTTCAGTCGTGCTGTTGGGATCGACGCCGTTCTCGCGCCGATAGCCCGGAACCGCCGAGCCGTGAATCGTTCCCGCCGCATACTGGGCACGAACCGTATAGCGCTCGAGATCCTTGCCGACGATCGGGCGCAGACATCGAAGAACTTCCATTTTGGCATTGCGGACGACGTCGGGATCGAGCGAGTAGGGAGGCTCCATCGCGACGAGGCAGAGCAGCTGCAGAATGTGATTCTGGACCATGTCGCGCAGGGCGCCGGCCTCCTCATAGTAGGTCGCGCGGGTCCCGACGCCTTCGGCCTCGCTGACGGTGATCTGCACATGGTCGATGTACTTGTGGTTCCAGATCGGCTCGAAGATGCTGTTGGCGAAACGCACGACCATCAGGTTTTGAACGGTCTCCTTGCCCAGATAGTGATCGATTCGGAATATCTGCGACTCGTCGAATACCCGGCCTGTCACGGCGTTGATCTCTTTCGCCGAGGTCAGGTCGCGGCCGACCGGCTTTTCCACGATGATGCGGGAGTAGGGCGCAGTCGCGGAGGGCTGAGTGGCAAGCCCCGACTGGGCGAGCCCTTCGCAAACCGAGGCAAACGAGCTGGGGGGAATGCTGAGGTAGAAGATGCGGTTGCCGGGCAATCCGAACTTCCGCTCGATGTCCTCTGCGCGCCCCTTCAGCGCGGTATAGGTTCCGATCGCTTCGTTCTCACCCGACAGGTAGAAGATATGCTCGGCAAAGGCGGCCCACTTCGACTCATCCAGCGCCTGCCGCGAAAACTTCTGGACACCCTCCCGCAGCGTGGCGCGGTACTCCTCGTCCGTCATCGTCTTGCGGCCAAGCCCGAGCACCGCGTAGGCGGGGGGAAGCAGACCGTCCAGCAGGAGGTTGTAAAGAGCCGGAATCAATCGGCGCCGCGCGAGATCGCCGGAGCCGCCGAAGATGACCAGGGTGCAGGGCTCCACCGGAGGCAGAGTTTCGGGGGCCGGCTTGATTTCAACCTTAGTGACGGGAGGCATGGGTGGTGTAGTTTACCGTTTTACGGCATGTCCGCCAAATGCATTGCGCAATGCCGCCAGCATCTTCTCGGCAAAAGACTCCTCCTGTCGCGAGCGAAAACGTGTGAAGAGGGCGGTGGTCAAGGTCGGAACCGGCACGTCCTTCTCGATGGCGTCGGCGATCATCCAGCGTCCTTCGCCGGAATCTTGCACGTAGCCTTTGAGGTGTTCGAGCTTGGGATCTTCTTTCAGCGCGCCTGCGGCGAGTTCCAATAACCAGGACCGGACGACGCTTCCGCGCATCCAGAGGTCGGCGATGCGGGCAAGGTCGAGATGGTAATCGCTCTTCGACATCAATTCGAATCCCTCCGCATAGCCCTGCATCATGCTGTACTCGATGCCGTTATGCACCATTTTTACGTAATGACCGGCTCCTGCCGCTCCGACGTGGGCCCAACCCTGCTCCGGCGCCAGCGTCGTGAACGCCGGGGCGAGATGTTTCACGGCGGCCTCTTCTCCTCCGATCATGAGGCAGTAGCCGACTTTCAATCCCCACACGCCGCCGCTTGTCCCGGCGTCCACGTAGCTGACTCCTTTTTTCTTGAGCTCGCTCGCCCGTCGCACGTCGTCGTGAAAACGCGTATTGCCTCCGTCGATGATCATATCGCCCGGTTGCAGGAGAGCGCCGACGGCCTGAACCGTTTCTTCGGTCGGCGCGCCGGAGGGCACCATGATCCACACGGCCCTTGGCGCAGCCAGCTTGCCGGCCAGGTCGGCGAGCGAGTTGGAGCCGACGCAGCCCTGCCCCTCTGCCTGCTTGACCAGATCAACCGAACGATCGTAGACCACCACCCGGTGCCGATCCCGCCGGAGGCGGGTCACCATATTCATGCCCATCTTACCGAGTCCGATGAATCCCAGCTCCATAACGCTCCTTGGCAATCTCTGCCGATCGGGTTCGTCCGGTCATTCCGGCATCAGGGTCCGGAAGCATCATTTATGTACCGCATGCACTATGGTTCTCGATGGAACGCAACAATCCGTCGCGCGGTCAGTCGATTCTCGCCGGATTCGGAACATCCTTGAAGAGCAGATCGGACAAATCGCGACCGAAGTTGAGCCGTTCGGCGAGAGTCCCCGCGGTGAGAAATCGCCCCGCCAAGTCCCCCAGGGTTGCGTCACGAGACGCGATGAAACGGGGGATGTCGGCCGGAGCGGTCAACCACAATCCCTTCATGCGAAAGAGCGCGTTCACATAGTCCTCGAAGAAGAGCGTCAGCAGATACTGGGCCGCGGCCGGCTTGTCGGCCAGATCCTGGGCTTTCCCCAGCCAATGCAGACATTGGGCTTTCAAGCGAATCTGCTCATTCATGCTGGCCGGCGGAGGCCCTTGCCGGAAACGCTGGTTGGCCCGCTCGATCAGCTTGGCGCCGATGGCGTCATGGTCGAAGAGAATCCGGCCTTTTCGCAGGAGGGACGGCAGACGCGACGAATAGGGGAGTTCGTCCTCCACGTCTTTGTGGCCGTGATAGCGGATATCGGCGAGCCGATCGGCGACGCGGACGATTTCGTGGCCGTCGGCCTGTCCCTTGACCAAGGCGATCAGGTCGACGTCGCTGTGGGCGGTGACGGCGCGACGCGCCCCGGAGCCGACCAAGATGACGCTGACGAGGTCGCCTCCACGGCGCCCCTTCACGTGGCGGAGAGCGACGTTCACGATTTCTTCATAGCCCGGCTCGTTGATCGGTTCCGGTTGCTCCGGGGGCTCGGGAACATCGACGAGTTCGGCTTGCAACTCCTCACGAGTCGGAACGGTCGGCGTCCGGTCGGTCTCCATCTCTTGTTGTTCCTTGCGTTACGATTGTTGCACGACGTGGATTCGTTCTTCGAGCGATCCGAGCCAGTCGTCGAAAGGCTGATCGGCATCGACGATGATCTCCAACTTGCCGTTCGGCAGTCGCCGGACCAGCCCGGGCCGTTCCGGCGAGAGGGGAATTTCCACCCATTCGCGGTTCAATCCGAGCCGGTCGGTTAATTCGAGAATGCGGCTGATTTGCGTAAATGACACGGCCTGTAACGGCATGACGCTCCCTGAAAAATTCATTGTAGATTTGAGTGGAATGGCTGTCAATGCACCCGCGACTCAGTTCAGGACACGCGCAATGATGTCGGCGGCTTGATCGATCGCGCCGGTTGAAACGTCCAAGTGAGTCACGGCGCGAAAGCTCGTAGCCCCGATCGCGTTGAGCAGCACGCCCTCCTCTTTCAAGACGGCAACAATCGCCGCCGGTGAGAGCCGGTGATCGACGACATCGAAGATGACGATGTTCGTCTCGACGTGCTGAGGATTGATCGTCACGGCGGGAATCTGCTGCAACCGTCGCGCGAGGCGTTTCGCGTTGTCGTGATCCATCTTCAGACGGCCGACGTGATGCTCGAGCGCATAGAGTCCGGCTGCCGCGAGAATACCGGCCTGGCGCATGGCGCCGCCGTACATTCGGCGGAACCGTCTGGCTTTGTCGATCAGCGCGAGGTCGTTGCTCAACAGCAACGAGCCGGCCGGCGCGCCCAACCCTTTCGAGAGACAGAGCGAGACGGTTTCGAAGTGCTGGGCATAGGAAGCGGGCGGCAGCGTTGTGGCTGTCACCGCGTTGAACAGCCTGGCCCCGTCCAAGTGCATCGGGATGCGATGAGCGGAGGCGACGGCCCTGATCCGTTCAATCGTCGCCAGCGGATAGATCGTCCCGCCGCCGCTGTTATGGGTGTTCTCGATGCAGATGAGCGCGGTCTGAATCGTGTGAGGATCTTTCGGCCGGATAGCGGCTTCGACCTGCTCGACTCCCATGAGGCCTCGCTCCCCGGCCACCCAGTGGAGTTGCACCCCAGCGAGCGCTCCGGCTGCGCCCTGTTCGTAGCGGACGATATGGGCCTTGCTCTCCACGATCACTTCCTGGCCCGGCTGCGTCTGCGCGCGGATCGCCAGTTGATTGGCCATCGTGCCGGATGGAACGAAGAGCGCGGCCTTTTTCCCCAATAATGCGGCGGCGGTGTCCTGAAGCTTGTTGACGGTGGGGTCTTCTCCATAGACATCGTCGCCGACCTCGGCCTGGGCCATGGCTTTCCGCATGGCCGTTGTCGGCTTGGTCACTGTATCGCTGCGAAGATCGATCACCGGCATCATTGAGTCCCTACAATAACGGGCCGCACGCAAAAAGTCCAAGATCGGGATATGGCGAAATTTTCTCCTTGCGCATGAGCGGGAGGGCCCGTCAGGATGCCGGCCTGTGACGAAACTTCGGGCGATGATTCAGACCCTGACCGGAGCCGAGCCGGGCGAAGTCGCGCCGGTGGCCTGGTCGTTTCTGTATTTCTTCTGTTTGCTCTGCGGCTACTACATCCTCCGGCCGGTCCGCGATGAGATGGCGATCGAAGGGGGCGTGCAACATCTTCCCTGGATGATGACCGCGACCTTCGTGACGTTGCTGCTGGTGACCCCGCTGTTCGGCTATCTCTCGGCGCGCGCGCCACGCGCGCGATTGTTGCTGAGCGTGTATGCGTTCTTCGGCGCCAACCTCGTCGGCTTTTTCCTCTTGCTGACGAGTCATGCGGCTCCGCATTGGATCGCGCGGATGTTCTTCGTCTGGCTGTCCGTGTTCAATCTCTTTGTCGTCTCGGTCTTCTGGAGTTTCATGGCCGATCTGTTCACGCCGGCCCAGGGCGCCAGGCTCTTTGCCGTCATCGCCGCGGGAGGCAGCACCGGCGCGATGTTCGGACCGGTGCTGACGACAGGATTGACCTATGCCGTGCCGGTTCCCGTCCTGATGTTGGTGTCGGCGGGTTTTCTCGGCGCGTGCGGATGGTGCATCCATCGTCTCGACCGTTGGTCGCGCGAGCAGCCGGGGCACCGGAGCCTGCATCGGGGGGAACCGATCGGTGGAGGTATCTGGGCTGGAATTCGTCTGGTCATGGCGTCGCCGTACCTGCTGGGCATCGGCCTCTATCTGTTCTGTCTGACGACCACGGCGACCTTCATCTATCTGGAACAGGCCCGACTCGTCAGCGAGCAGATTCAATCGCCGGAAGGGCGCACCAGGTTGTTCGCGACCATCGATCTGGCGGTCAATGTGATCACCTTCCTGACGCAAATGTTCATCACGAGCCAGATGATCGGCCGGTTCGGCTTGGCGTCGGCGCTCGTCGTCCTCCCGCTCGCCAGCGCCGTCGGGTTCGGCGTGATCGGCCTGATGCCCTTGTTGGTCTGCTATGTGCTCTTCACGATTATTCGTCGCGTCGGCGAATATGCCGTCTCGAAACCGGCGAGAGAAGTTCTGTTCACGGTCGTCAGCCGGGAAGAAAAATACAAAGCGAAAAATTTCATCGATACGGCGGTTTCCCGCGGGGGCGATGCGGCGACGGGGTGGATCGTGAATGGAGTGAAGGCGCTGGGTTTCTCCGCGTCGCAGATTTCCTGGATCCTCGTTCCACTGGCCTGCATCTGGGCCTGGCTGGGCTGGTTGCTGGCCAGGCATGAAGAGCTCAAGCGGACAGGGAGGTCGCCGGACTCATAAAGGCGGGGCTGTTTACTGATGGAAAAATCGCGTGTTATAGTCCGCAGTCGGTTTGGTTGGAAAGAAAATTATGAGGGCTGGTTTCACATCGCGGATCACGTCTCACGAGGTGCTCAATGCCTGAAGTACCGGTTAAGATATATCTCGATAAACTATTGAAAGAAATACGACCTATTGCTCCTCATCTCGCGCTTTTGTCCGGTCCCGTCAAAGACAAGGCGCTGCGCGCCATGGCGGATCGGCTTGCAGCGGATGAAGACGCGATTCTGGCGGCCAACGAAAAGGATGTCGATGCCCTGGGGAAGGCTTTTGAGAGCGAGCCGGACAAAAACCGCCTGAAAGCGGCGGTGGCGCGAGTCAGGATGAAGGCGGAGGACATCAAGGAGATGGCGGAGCGACTTCGCGCCATCGCGGACTCGCCGGACCCGGTCGGGGCCGTCACGTCCCGGTGGGAGCGACCGGATGGTCTGCAAGTATCCCGCGTCCGCGTCCCGATCGGAGTGATCGGCGTCATTTCCGAAATGAAGCCGCTCGTGACGGTGGAATCGATTGCGCTCTGCCTGAAATCAGGCAATCCTTGCGTGTTTCGCGGGGCGCCTGAGTGGGCCTTGACTCATCAGGCCATCGGCAAGGGGTTGCGGGAAGCCGCGGAGCAAGACGGCGTGCCGGCCGGGGCATGGGTTCTGCTCGAGCGCCAGGAAAAGGAAGTGGCGATTGAACTGATCAGGTCCGTGAAAAGTCTCGACGCCATTATTCCTCGCGGCGGCGCCGGGCTGCGGAAGGCGGTGTTGGAAGGGGCCAGAATGCCGGTGCTCTGTCACGACGGGGGACTGACCCATCTCTATGTGGACGCCGATACCGATATGCCGATGGCCCAGAACATCACCATTAACTCGAAAGCGCAATCCGCCGGAGCAGCCAATGCGCTCGACACGTTGCTCGTCCAGCAGGTCATCGGCCGGCAGTTCCTGGCGGCGCTGATCAACCGGCTCCTCGACGAATTCAAGATCGAGGTGCGAGGCTGTCCGAAGACGATCGCGCTGATGGGACAGATGGCGATGAGCGGGCATACTTCGATCAAACCGGCAATGGAGGAAGATTGGCGCACGCAATTTCAATCTCCGGTTCTGGCCGTCAAGATGGTGGCAAATCTCGACGAGGCCTTGAAGCACATTGCGGATCATGGACCCTGCAAAAACGCCATCATCGCCACGACCAACTATGATTCCGCCATGCGGTTTACCCGTGAAGTCGACGCGAGCACCGTCATGGTCAACGCGTCTTCACGGCTCAATGCCGGGGACAGTTTCGGCCTGGGCGCCGACATCGGCCTCAGCGGATCGCGCATTCACGCCAAGGGACCGGTCGGGCTGGAGCAATTGACCTGCGAGAAGTATGTGGCGTTCGGAAGCGGACAATTGCGTCTGCCGCATCCGGTGCCGGAGACGTATTTTGATGCCATCATGCTGAAACGACCGTGAACGCCTGCTGAAAACGCTCTCCGGCTGCGTTCTCAGTCGCTCGAATCACTCAACGTACCCTCACTGCGTACGCCTCGTGGTCCTTGCTCCTTGCGGCCTTGCCGGAAAACGTTTTGAGCAGGCGCTTTGAGGATCGATGATCAGTGACTCGTTGCAACGAGCGCTCATCGCCCATCTCGAATCCTGGGGCCTTCGACGCTTCACCAGTGATGATGCCTACTTTCAGTGGCAACGCCAGCTCCTTTCGGCGCAAGAACTCTCAGCTCTTCACGGCCACGTCGAGCGGAAACGACAGGGTTCCGCGGCTGATGAAGTCGCCTTTTACGATGCCACAGCCCATCCGCGCATCCTGCCGGTTCTCTACAGCCAGCGGTACGACTATTACCTCACAATAGGGTCGCTGGTAGCCTCTCGAATCGCAGACGCGCAGACCGTCCTCGACTTCGGCTGCGGCGTCGGCATCCTTACCACGTTCTACGCGAAGCGGTTTCCACACATACGCTTTGTCGGAGTCGATCGCTCCGCTGTCTCCATCTCGCAGGCGCAGGACAAGGCGAAAGCTCTCGGCTTGGAGAATCTTCGTTTTGACTGTCGGGAAGTCGCGCGGGAGCCGCTACCCGGTCGGTTTGACCTTGTCGTTGCGACCCACGCGCTGGTTCAGGTCGAACAGGATCCCGGCCTCCCGAGTCGGGATTGGACGACGTTCGAACGGGCCCATGATGTTCATCAGCAATCGCAGTTCGAAGAGCGGACGGGCATCGGAACTCGGCTCGATCGACTCTGCGCCGCGCTCTCGACACCTGGGCGCATGATCGTGTTTGAAAAAACCCGGCAGCTGTCCAGACGAGTGCCGTTCCAGCGGGCATTGACCGGCCGCGGGCTTTCACTTGTTGAACAGCCCGAGCCGATCCGTTACCGACTCGTGGAGGAAATCGCCGACGACGGGCCGTTTTATCTGATGAAAAACGAAGGACGGGAGAGGCTTGCCTGGGACGAATCACCAGAGCCTGACGAAGGGCTGCCGTTCAATCCCTCTGTCACAAAACCGGCGGCCGCCGGCAGCGACGAGCCGCTTTATGAGAACCATCACGCGTCTGCGCAGGCAGCGTGGCAACGGCTGCATAATCGATCGATCGTTAAGGAGACCACGAAAACCGAGACCGACGGACGGCAGTTGCACGTGGAGTTCGGTCGATCGGACGAAGGCCGCTATCTCTACTGCGCCAACACGTTCGACCGGCGTCAACTGGTGATTGTCGAGCCGGCCCGCGCCGCGATGCTGGATGCGTACTACCATGAAATCGCCGGCGGGTAGCCGAGGGGGGTTGTGATTGCGTCCCCTCCAGCGGCTGAATACAATAGGCGAACATCATTTCGCCTTACGGTTCCGCCTGCCTGCCCAATGTTTTGAGGAAGGGGGCGATGGTGTCGATGGGGATCGGAAAGATGGTCGTCGAATTCTTCTCCGCCGCGATCTCGACCAGCGTCTGCAGGTAGCGGAGCTGCAGCGCGGCCGGGTTTCGACTGATCACATCGGCGGCGTCGGCCAGACGCCTGGAGGCTTCGAATTCCCCCTCGGCATGGATAATCTTGGCGCGGCGTTCGCGCTCCGCTTCCGCCTGGCGCGCGATGGCCCGTTGCATTTCCTGCGGCAGGTCCACGTTCTTCACTTCCACAGCCGTGACTTTGACACCCCAGGGCTCCGTCTGCTGATCGATGATCCGTTGCAGGTCGGCATTGATCTGCTCGCGCTTCGACAGCAGATCGTCGAGCTGGCTCTGCCCCAGCACGCTGCGGAGAGTCGTCTGAGACATCATGGAGGTGGCGTAGAGATAGTCTTCAACCTGAATGATGGCCCGCTCCTGGTCCACGACCCGGAAGTAGATGACCGCGTTCACCTTGACGGTGACGTTGTCCTTCGTGATGACATCCTGCGGAGGCACGTCCATGGCCACAGTCCGCAGACTGACGCGAACCAGCTTGTCGATGAACGGGATGATGATCACCACGCCGGGACCGTTCCCGCCGACGAGTCCGCGGGCGAGTCGGCCCCACCGAAAGATCACGCCGCGCTCGTATTCCCTGAGGACATTGAATCCCATCAGGATGAGGACGGCTCCGAGAATGAGGATCGCAAACGGGCTAAAGAGCATATCAGACCTCTTTCTGTGCGGAGAGGGGTTTGACGCGTAGACGCAGGCCATCGACGCTGGTGACTTCCGCTTCGTCGCCCGGCTGGAGAGGGTGCTCGCTGATTGCCTCCCAGAGTTCTCCATGGACGGCCACTTGTCCATGAGGAGTCAGCGCCGTCCTGACGATCCCGACGAGCCCGACCATTTCCTCGCGGCCGGTCGCCGGCGGGCGACGCATGGCCCGGACGCCCATCCCCACGATCAAGAGCGAGAAGAGGGCGGCCAGTCCCACGACCGGAAGGATGACGGACCAGGAAATCCGGAGGAACTCGACATCGGTCTTGATCAGCATCACCGACCCGAGAAGCATCGAGACAATTCCACCGATGGCCAGCAAACCGTAACTGGTAACGGTGGCTTCCAAAACGAAGAAGACGATCCCGAGCAGAAACAACAGGACGCCTGCATAATTCACCGGGAGCGATTGGAAGGAATAGAACGCCATGATCAGGCTGATGGCGCCGACGATGCCCGGCAGAATCGCGCCGGGATTGTACAGCTCTGCCATGAGTCCAACGGTGCCGATCGTCATGAGGAGATAGGCGATGTTCGGATCGCTAAGCGCCTTGAGAAATTCCAAGCGAAGCCCCATCGGGAACTCGCGCAAGGTCGCCGCTGCCGTGCGCAACACCGCCTGGCCGGTTTGAAGAGTGACGGTGCGCCCGTCCAATTGCTTCAGCAGGGCCGGCACGTCGTCGACGACCAGATCGATGATCTTCAACTTCAAGGCCTCCCGCTCCGTGACGGACAGGCTTTTGCGGACCGCATCCTCCGCCCAGGCCGCGTTCCGTTTCCGTTGCTCGGCGATCGACTTGATATAGGCGACAGAGTCGTTCTCGACCTTTTCCTTCATCTCCTTGTCCATTTCTTGCCCGCCCATGGCGACGGGGTGGGCGGCCCCGATATTTGTTCCGGGAGCCATTGCCGCCACATGCGCGGCGAGCGTGATGAAGACGCCGGCGGAGGCGGCCCGTCCGCTGGACGGAGCCACGTAGACGACCACGGGAACGGCGGCGCCGGTGATGTCTTTGATGATGAGCCGCATCGAGCTGTCGAGGCCGCCGGGAGTGTTGAGGCGGATAATCAATGCCTGGGCCCCGCTCTCTTGGGCCGAGGTGAGCGCATCATGGAGATATTCGGCGGAGACCGGGTTGATGACGCCGTCATAGGTGGCGAGGACGACGAACGGCTCGGCTCTCGCCGCAGGCCCTCCCGTCAATAGAGCGGTGAGGAATGCCAGAGTTGCGACGACCGGAGCAAGCGGCGGCCGATGGGAGCGGCTATCGAGGGCCTTCATTGAAAAGTCCCCTCGCAAGCTGGGAAACAGGGGAGCGATCAGGCAAATGCAGCTTACGAGCCGCGCAAAACCCTGTCAAGGAAGGCCAGGCGGGGAGGCTGTCCGGATTTCATTCAACGGCGGGCTGGCACTGGTCGCAATCGTATTGGCTTTCAGGAAGAAACCGGAGATAATGCTGCCCCGATGACTGCTTCCTCACTTGCCGGATCGCATAATGGCCTGCCCGAAGTGGTGGGACTCGTCCCGGCGGCCGGTCTCGCCAAGCGGCTTCAGCCCTTTCCCTGCAGCAAGGAACTGTTTCCTGTCGGTTTCAGCAGAGACGAAAGGAGCGGGACTCCCAGACCCAAGGTTGCGGCGCAGTATCTCTTGGACAAATTCAGGGCCGCGGGCATTGCCAAAACCTACTTCGTCATTCGGGAAGGGAAATGGGACATCCCGAACTATTTCCGAGAGGGAGAAGCGGTCGGAATGTCGCTCGCCTATGTGGTGATTCCCGGATCGCTCGGGCCGCCGGATACCATCGATCGCGCCTATCCCTTTGTGGCGCAGTACCGGATCGCTTTCGGATTTCCAGATATTTTATTCGGGCCGAGCGACGCCTACAGCCTATTGATCGGCAAGCAGGAACACACGAGGGCTGATGTCGTTCTAGGCCTGCACCCTGTCGAAGATCCGCGGAGCTGGGATATGGTCGATGCCGAAGAGGACGGCTTGGTCCGCGCCATCGTCATGAAACCGGCCGCTACGACGCTGACGTACGGATGGGATTTTGCAGTCTGGACTCCGCTCTTCTCGGAGTTCTTACACCGGTACCTCCGCGCCGAGGACACCAGGCGTGATCTCGGTCGTTTGACCAGCAAGGCCAACGATCCGGGCGGCGACCTGGCGGTCGGCGTCGTATTGCAGGCCGCGCTGAAAGCGGGACTCTCGATTCAAAGCGTGAAATTCCCCGATGCCGCACATCTCGACATCGGCACGCCGGAAAACCTGGCCAAGGCTGTGCGCCTCTATCAGTCCGAGTGAGCGCATTCATAGCTGCTTCCGTTTCGGCGTCCACTCCCGCGCCAGTCTCTGCGCCTCGGCCAGCTGAGCCGGAGTCATCTGCTTCGCCAAGGTATCGCGAAGCTCGGATGCCCGCTTCTCTCCGTGCGCCGCCGAGAGGTTGTACCACATGTGGGCCTGGACAAAGTCCTGGGGCACGCCTCGTCCTTGGGCATACATGAGTCCGAGTTTGGCAAAGGCAAGCGGATCCCTCTGGTCTGCGGCCCGGCGGAACCAGGAGAGCGCCATCTGCTCGCTTTCCGGAGCGCCGTGCCCGTGAAAGTACAATGTTCCGAGGTTGACCTGGGCCCCCGCGTGACCCTGCTCTGCGGCCTTTTCGAACCATTGCTTCGCCTGCACATAGTCTTGGGGGACGCCTCTGCCTTCACTATAGAGCATGCCGAGTTTGTTTTGGGCATCCGCGTTCCCTTCCTCGGCAGACTTGCGGAGTTCGACTACCGCCGCTTGGTCCTCATTGTGACGGTTTTGGCTGCTGGAGCCGTTGACCGGAGTCTCAAGCTCAGCGCAGGAGGAAAAAGCAAGGCACAGGATCGACAGCGCGTAGGGGAGGCTCAATCGTCGTGACATGATAATGCTCTCTCTTAAAGGTTCGGGCTTGTTGACATGACGATGGACGCGCCTCCGGATACTGTTGTTCTGTCCGGTTCCGCACGTCTCTTTCGTTTATCTCGTCCTCAGAACCAGGACTGCCAAATAGACTAGACAGACCAAAGAGCCCAGTCAATGGCACGGGTTATGCTGGGTCATGCTGAGGAGCGCAAGAAAATTTCTTGATTCCCCCAGTTGACAGGTTCAGCGAAGAGGCGTAAAGGGAAAAGCGTGCGAAGGCTGGTCCCCTCCAGTCATTCCGAATCAAGGAGAAGGTGGAAATGGAAGACCTGAATCCACCGGACCACAAAGGCCCGCCGAGTCATGGGCGGGCATCTTGTCAGTCACGCTAGCCGGTTCTTCATCGGCTGTCGCTTTCCCGCGTAAGGGAAACAGAAAGTTCGATGAGCCATCGCGGAGAGCCCAGGCCAGCGTGAGGAACACAAGCGCCTGGGATCAAGTCGTTCTTCCCCTGACAAGCTGCCAGAGACCCCATCCTTGTACGGGTCTTCAGAATCAACAGACAACATAACGTTCGGCGTCCCAAGCGCCACTCACGGGCGACCTCTCCATTTTAACGCTGCAGGGTCGCCCGTGCTGTTTTACGCGGGGACGATTCGACAACCCGAAGCGGTTCGCGGTATTGAAGACAAGGAGGCCGCCATGCTGGTCCATGAAGTCATGTCAACCGGGCTCGTCACCGCCAGAAAGACTGATACCGTTCGGTCGGTGGTGGTGAAAATGATGAACCGCAACTGCGGAGCGATCCCGGTGGTCGAGGGGGAGGCCAGGCTCATCGGGATGGTCACATTGCGCGACGTTCTGCTGCCGCTCTATCCCAACCTTGGGGACTACATTCACGACAACGTGCACAGCCGGGATTTCGTCGAGATGGAGGAGGGCTATCCCGAGGCGCTCGGTAGAAAAGTCGAAGAGATTATGAGCCGGAACCCCCTTACGGTGGCGCCTCACGATCCCATTCTGGAAGCGGCCTCGTACATGGGGCTCAAAAACTTCCGGCGCATCCCCGTTGTCGACAAGGGTCTGCTGGTCGGAATGCTCAGTATCGGCGACATCAACCGCGGGCTGTTCTTCGAGAAGGCGATGCGGGGCTGAATGTCCGCTCTACGTTGAAGCCAACGGGCGCCCTTAGGGACCACGGCTGTCAAGCCGTGGGGCTCCACTTTCGGCGCCGGACCGCCGGCCGGTGGCATACCCAGGGCCTTCCGCTGCGCGTCCGTCAGGTACTTGTTCATCTCGGCATTGGCCTTCGCCTCCGCCTCGCTCTTCGTGCGCCGCATTTCGCGCTGTTTCGCCGCCTCGGCCTGTTTGGCTATGGTAACTGGCCGGGCGAAGCGGCGCTGTCCTTCGGCAATGCATCCGCCGATTGCGAGATCAGTGGAGTTCTTGCGGCTTCCTCCTCCAAGTCCCGCAGGAGCCGTTGAAAATCTTTGTCGTTCCGGATGAGCTTGGACGCGGCCAGGAGCAGGTGGTCGATCTGATCATCGGTCAGCGCCAGATTCGTAGGAATCTTCATGAGGCGCGCCTGCTCGTCCGGGTCCTCCAACTCCGACAAGCTGGCATTGATGAAGTAAATATCGGCGTCGGGCGTGAACACGCTCGTATCAGTTCGAGCCCGCTGGCGTAATTGTGCCCGCCATTGCGTGACGGCCTGACCCATCAGCTCGAAGGTGTCGTCGGAATACCGGTTGATCGGGATGTCGACCAGGGCGTTCACCACCCGTTCGAGGCTGGGAATTTCATCCAGCTTGTACTGATTGACATCCGGATGAGTTTCGGCGCTCACCATCAGGTAAACGAGTTTTCGGATCTGTTTGACTCCAAGCACTTCGAACGAGGATTCGAGGTTCTCAACGAGCGCGGAGAGCTCCAACACGCTGCGCATGCCGATGTTGTCGGCGAGCCCACCGTCCAACAGATGGATGTACGGACGCTTTTCGGAATCGAGGTACGATCGCAACTCGGTCGCGCGCCGACGGCCCCAGGACGTGTGCTTCTCCGCTGTCAGGTACGACGGCGGATGAAATCCACAGTGGCCGGCGTAGTTCTTCAGTGAGATGGGGCTGAGGACCAGCGGGAGCGCGCTTGAAGAGGCGGTTGCGACGGAGAGCGGCAGTTTGCTGAGGTCGGAACAGATCAGATCGAACTGCCGTTGATTGAATTCGAATCGAGAGACGGTGGCCATGTCGGAAGCATGAATGAAGATGATCGGCCGCTGATCGCTGGAGACGAGATCATTGAACGTGGCTCCTTCGAACAGGGCCTCGTCCAGGAGTTCGGAAAAGATATGGGCGCGGCCGAAGTAGGGAGACCAGAGCCGGACCCAATTGCTGGGGGACCGGAGGATCCGCCCGCGCAATTCGCTCTCCCAGTCTTTTCGAAGAAAGCGATACTCGAAGTCATGAAAAATGCGGTCGTGATACAGGGCGTAGTATGCGGCTGTGAAGCTGCCGCCCGACAGGGCATTGATGATGGTGAGCTCGTCGATGAGGCGCTTTCGATAGCCTTCCCACACGATCGGCGTTCTGGCGAGTTCACGCAACACGCCATAGGCCAGCGTCGAGGCCCGCGCGCCGCCGCCGGAGAACGAGGCCACCACGAAGAGACTGTTTGTGTTGCTCCCCACGGAAGGTGGGAGATTAGCGAAGCGATACCCGTGCTCCGGATTCCACCGGGGAAGCGGCGCGTTCATGGTGGGGCGGACGTACTCGCAGCCGAGCATCAGGCTCAATAGAGCGAACAGTATCCACGCTCCGGTCCGTTTCATGAGTTCAGGAAGGTTACAGAAGTGGGGAAAGGGGCGTCAAGGGAATAGCTCGGTACCTAGATGTTCGAATTTACGCAATTATGCCGGAGCTGTTATGGGGAGCCTAGGGCCTGCCGCCAGGATCTAATTGCATGAGCCGACAGTTGGGCAATTCCTTCAGGGCCTGGGTTTGATCGACCGGGATAACTTTCGACCCGTACCTGTCGCCCGTACTGACGTAGCCCCATTTGAAAAAGGCCGTCTGTCCAGCTTTCAAGTCGAACCAAAGATCGTCGGCATCGGCCTTTGAGTACAGCGAGATAAGGTAGCGGCCAGGTGGGACAACTTGGAAAGTATACCCGCCGTCGTCGAGACGAATGGTCTTATTGAACGCGTAAATCCAATCCGAAGATTTCGGAACCTCCGGCCCTGCTACCCGATAAAAGTAGACGACCGTATCATCGAAACGCGGATGGATGATGTCGTCGAAGTAGGGCCCTGAAGCACGATTGGTATCACAGCCCGTCACGGTTCCCAGGAGCAGGATAGCCGCTCCGATGGCATGCGTTGCCGCCCGGACGGCGTCCCGCCAATGGCTCATGGCGCTCCTCTCCTGGCTTGAGGGGGCGGAAGAAAGCCTGTGCAGAATTCCATGAATTCGTTGCATGCAGGAAAGAAGCGCGCATACTTACAGGCATGTACATACGTATCCGCCACAATGCTTCTCACCTTTCTGTTTCCACGGAGGGGACCATGAGAACTCACAACCAACCGTTCACCACTCCCCAGGCGGTCGACCGAAGAATGCTCGGTGTGCTCAAGAGCAAAGGCGCACAATCGATGGACGGCCTCAGCACGCTCACGGGAATCGGCTGGGCACAGGTGTTCATGTCGGTGGACCGACTCAGCCGAATCGGAAGGGTCTCGCTGACGCCCGTTCGACCCTGTGAGTACCGAATCTCCATCGGCGGCCTGCTTCGTCGCTGACGCGGGCCGGTCTCCAAAAAGAAGGCTGTTCGCTTGGTTTTGCTTCTTTGGTCCGAAGCCGAAGCGAATCAAATACACGATATCGACCAGCTTCCTGCTCCGCGCAGCGAAATGTGCACGAAACCGTGCTCTCCGCTGCGATGCGTCGGATCTGTCAACCCATCGCGGCCCAGATCTTCTGGGCGTTCTCTCCGGTAAAGGTCATATCATCCTGCGCCGCGGCACTGCGCTCGAAATAGAGGTGCAACAGTCCTCCTCCGTAGTGAGCTTCCCGGACGAGGTCGAGATTAATCGCCACTTCGCCGGCACGTTCTTCGTCCTTGACCTTCACGAAACGCATAGTCCTGTCCCCCCTTTGATAAACATGAAGGTTCTCGTTTGTCCCCGCCGGCTCAGGAGCACGGGTCTGTCCGGCCTGCAAGCGGCTTCAGTCGAGGCCGCCGATGATCTTCCGGTATTCCTCCTCGGTGTAGGCCTTGAGCGTGGTGGTCCTCACATTTCCCAAGGAGCCGAGTTTCAACACGAAGGTTGCCAGTTTCTCGTCATTGGGCAACTCGGCAATGAGAGCAAGATCGATGTTTCCTTGCGTCATATAGACGGTCTTGATCTCGCCGCCCAGGTCTTTGGCCAGCTTTCTTGCCGCGTCCAATCGCTTCGGCGACTCCTTGACGTTCTTGATGCCCTGATCCGTCCAGTTGAGGAGCATGAGATATGTCGCCATGGTGTCCTCCCAAAAAGCAAAGGGTGAATGAGGTGACGGGGGAAACTATGAGCGCCCCGCCTTCATGTTAGCGGGGATGGCGATATCCATCTTCGCTGGGCGGGGCGTCTTCCTGTTGTTCATGATCTCGACAAACGCGGCCTTCGTGATCGACAGCTTCAGGCGCTCGTTGAATTGCTTTTCCTCGCCGACCGTGGAAGACACCCTGCCGTTATAGTCGTGGCCGGGATAGACGATCGTGTCATCGGGCAATGCAAACAGCTTGTTGCGGACTGAGTCGAACAGCTTCTCCGGCGAGCCGCCCTGAAAATCAGTCCGGCCATTGCCTCGTATGAACATGGCATCACCAGTGAACACTGCCCCGGGGAGAACATAGCTGGTGCAACTGTCTGTATGGCCTGGCGTGGCAAGCGCCTTCATGACGGTATTGCCGAAGTGAAGGTCCTTCCCGTCATGGAGGAACAGGTCGGCGCCGATCACGACGCATTCCGCTCCTCCGCCGTAGACGATCTGCGCTCCGCTGCGATCCTTGATCATCGAGGCTCCGGTGATGTGGTCTGCATGGATGTGCGTTTCGACGGCAAATGCGAGTGTGAGGCCCAGCTCCTTGATTGTCCGCAGATCTCGATCAACATTTTCAATCACCGCATCGATGATGATTGCCTTGCCGGACTTCCGGTCCGCGACGATGTAGCTGCGACTTTCCGCTCGATCGTCGATGTCTTGCCTGTCGTTGACATCCAGAAGAGTGATGACGACATAGGTGCCATTGAATGTCATGATAAAAACTCCAAAGGATCCTGAGTTCGCAAGATTTCAGCGATGATCGAAATACAACGCGGCTATTCTACTGATTCAGCTCAGCTGTACCGAAGCCGGAACATTCTACTTTTTCGAAGCGGGTAGATCTATGGCGAAGTAGACGAGGGTCAGTCGCGGGACATCGAGGAACGCTGACTGCCCTCCACGCGATGCGGCCCTCGGCCTCGCGAGGAAGGTTATGCCCGCGCGAATGCTCGGTTGAGTTCGTTCAGGTGGTGGGCTTTTTCTTCCGCACTAACCCAGGCGCCGTCAAAGGCATTGTGCGCCAGGTCGTACAGGTGTTCACGGGTGAGGGGCAGGTGTTCGATGAGCGCGCGGTAGTTGTCGTTCACATAGCCGCCGAAATAGGCCGGGTCATCCGAGTTGACGGTCGCTCTTAAACCCTGTTCAAGCATGGTCAGGATCGGATGCTGAGCCATGCTCTTCACGACGCAGAGTTTCAGGTTGGACAGGGGGCAGACGGTGAGAATTTTGCCTTCATCAGCCAGCCGTTGCACCAGCGCAGCATCTTCCAGCGAATGATTGCCGTGATCGATGCGATCCACTTGCAATACATCCAATGCCTGATGGACATAGGCTGGCGGGCCTTCCTCGCCGGCATGGGCGGTGATTCTGAACCCCCCTTCCCTGCACTTGGCGAACACCCGCGCAAACTTTTCAGGCGGGTGGCCGATTTCCGAGGAGTCCAGCCCGAATCCATCGAGTTGATCCAGAAAGGGCTGGGCCAGCTCCAGCGTTTCAAAAGCGCTCTCTTCAGACAGGTGACGCAAGAATGACAGAATCAGCCTCGAGCTGATGCCCAGCTGCTTCTTGCCATCCGACAGCGCACGGCGAATGCCGCTGATCTGAACGCCCAGTGGAATGCCGCGCTTCAGATGAGCCTGCGGATCAAAGAACATCTCCACATGCACCACGTTGTCCTGATGCACCCGCAGGAGGTATGCCCAGGTGAGATCGTAGAAGTCCTCTTCCTTCAGCAGGACCGACATGCCGGTGTAATAGATATCCAGAAACTCTTGCAGATTCTTGAAGGCGTAGGCTGCGCGCAAGGCTTCCACGCTGGGGTAATTCAGCCGTACGCCGTTGCGCTCGGCCAGACGGAACGCCAACTCCGGTTCCAGGCTCCCTTCGATGTGCAGATGCAGCTCGGCCTTGGGCATCCGCTGTGCGAGTTGCAGCAATGCTTCGGTCGTGGAAGGGACACGTCTTGGCGTCATGAAGAAAGCCTATCATGGGTCAGATCGATGGGCGAGAGAATGTGAGGTGCCGGATTTCTGAAGAAGGTCTATCTCGTGCGGAGGCCACAATCCAGCCACCCGTCGGGAAATGCGCCCTGATGCCGTTCCTTAGTCACTGTCCCTGGGCACGACGAGACAGGGACACGATATAGGCCGCCGACCGGGCGGCAATCATCGGGTCGGCTGCCTCGATGCCGGAAGTCAACGCTCCCGGCACGAACAGCAATTTCTTTTCCGCGGCTTGGCTGTCTGCGACCGCCTTGGTGATGCTGATCGTGCCCAATTCGATTTTCTTCCTGGTATCCGGCCACGCAATCGTCGGATCATCGATCTTGTCCTCCGGTTCGGCAACCTGCGCGAGCAGCTTGAACTTGACGGGACCGCGGCGAACCCGATCGCGAATCTCATCAGTTAGAAAATCGGGCCCCTTCGCAGAGGCCTGTTCTTTGGTGAGGTACTGGGCGCCGGCCAGAGGCTGTAGCTGATAACGAGCGAGCGTGGTGCCTCCTTTCGAGTTGGTGAACTTGAACGCGTTGATCCCGAAATAGGGGAGCGTCGCATAGCTCGCCGGCGGCGGCTTGGGGGTCTCCACGAACGTTTTTGCCGCCGGATGGGCGCTCAGGAACTTTTCAATGGCGGTCGGTTTTGGCGCATCTGGTCCGCTCGCCGCGATGGCGAGGAGAAAATCTCTGAACTCTTCCGCTGTGGCCACGGGGAAGCCGTTATAGGACAGCACGACGAGATCAGTCTTCGTTCCGTCTGGAAGGCTGAACTTCACGGCCATCCCGCGCGGCATCTCATTGGTGTCGGGCACGGTCGGCAAGCCCGACCCGGCCGAAAACCGGACGGTCACCGGAATCGGCTTCTTTTGCTTTTTCAGGTGAGCGGCCTTACTGACGGACGCCGCCGAGGAACTCGGCGTGAACGTCCCTTCCAAGACGACGCCCTTCGGGTGATTGGCGCGCATTCCGGGATGGGCTCCGAACACGGCATTGAAGGCGTCCACCAGTTGTTCAGCCAGCGATTTCTGATTTGCCGGCGCCTCTTGAGCGACTCCAGAGCTAGGGAGCATCAAGACGATAGTCAGCGCGGCTATTGACGCGGGTGTTTTCCACATGAGCTTGTCCCTCCTCACAGACTAGCGGCGCGATGTCGGATCGACAGCTGGAAACCAGGGATACTCTACTCTTTCAACCTGTCTCGGTCCATATTCATTCCCCGGTTCTTGCATCCTCGAAGGCGGCTCACTAAAATGGCCCTCCTTGATCTACTTGAGGCATCGCTATCGAAGGAGGTGGGGGCATGAATCAGAGGACATATGGAATGGCGCTGGTCAGCTTGATCGCCGGTGCAATGGGCGGGTTTGCCGTGTCATTCGTCACGGGAACGCCCAGCATTGCGCAACAATCAGATGTGGTCGTACGTGCCCAGCAATTCCAATTAATCGACGCGCAAGGGCGGACGAGAGCCAGGTTGGGCTTCTCTGCTGACGCGCAACCCTACCTCCAACTCAGCGATGAGACCGATACCCGCGGCGTGTGGATGGGCATAGCCCGCGAAACAGGCCTGGCCGTGCGGGACGAGGACGGGAGAACGCTCTTGGTTTTGAGCGTCGACGATCGGGGAAATCCCTCACTCATCATCAGCGATCGCGATCGCAATACACGCGCATTCCAGCCAGAACGCTAGCGAAAGGACGGTTCACGTCTACAACCAGGCCATTCTGCTTTTTCGCATCGGCAGATCCATGGCGAAGCCGAGGAGAGTATGGAGCCTGGTTCGCTGAGACTCAGGGAGGGACCCCGCCAGGCGGATCCATGAAGCGAGGGACTTCGTTCGATTTGACCCATTCTGATACCACGCCCTTCTCGAAAAACACCCGAAACTCAGCAGTGATGCAGGGGTCCCGTCCTCCTGGAGGATACAACCATACTTCCACCGGCTTTCCGTTCTGTTCAATAGTTCTCTTGCAGATGGGCTCTCCGAACGCCAGATAGACCTGTTCGTGATCCATCCCTCGTACGGCGTAGCTATGGTCTACGGCTCGTTTGATATGATCGGGATAGATAGGATACTTTTCCTTCATCAAGCGGTCTCGTTCTGATTCGCATCCGGCCATGAGAAGCGCGACGCAGAGCAGAGAAATCACCTGAATGGTCAGACCCGCACGTAGATGTGTGGCGCTCATAGCTAGGATTGTATTCCTCGGTTGATTCAGTAACCAGTGGTGTCGATCGCCGCGTGAGGCGGGAGTATCCGAGAGGGCGGCGAGGGGCTGAACGAGCAGGTCCGCCAAGCCCCATGACAGCTGTGTCGGAAGTCATGACTTGGATCTACATGATACAACCAATCTGAATCAGAACAGATTCAAGGAAGGAACCTGAAATGATGGAATTGTTTTTGTTACACAGGGAACATTGGCAGAGAACACGGCCATTCCTGTCGATTGCTGAGCAGAAGTCATAGATGATACCCTCCCATGGCTTCTCCCGTGTTCGAAGGCGGACCCTCGCTCTTGAAATGACTTCCTCACCTAAGAGGTGAACGGAATTTATAATGGACCCAACTTTCTGGCACCAACGGTGGGAGAAGAATGAAATCGGCTTCCACGAAAGCCAGGCCAACCCACTTCTGGTCAAACATTTTCGCGAGCTTTCTCTGGCGAAGGGGAGGCGTATCTTTGTCCCGTTGTGCGGCAAGACGCTTGATATCTCTTGGCTGCTCTCCAAAGGCTGCCTGGTGGCTGGAGCCGAATTGAGTCAACTCGCCATCGAGCAATTATTCATGGAACTGGGAGTGCAACCAGAAATATTGAGAGTCGGCGAACTCGAACAGTGGAGTGCAAACAATCTCGACATCTTTGTTGGCGATATCTTTGCGCTGTCGAGAAAAATGCTTGGCCCGGTCGATGCGATCTATGACAGGGCCGCGTTAGTGGCCTTACCCGGAGAAATGCGCAACCGATATACAGCGCATCTGACGGAGATTACTGGTAGGGCTCCTCAGTTGTTGATTTCCTATGAGTACGATCAAAGCTTGAAGGAAGGCCCACCGTTTTCCGTAAGTCGCGAGGAAGTCCATCGACAGTACGCAGCGAGCTATGATGTGACGCTTGTTACGAGCACAGATGTCGCTGGTGGATTGAAGGGAAAAGTCGCCGCCAAAGAGAATGTCTGGCTGTTGAAACCTCAGTAAGACACGTACATTCCACGCACTCCGGTCACACATATTTCATCTCAAGGCTGGGGATAAACGATTTAAGCGTTCTGAGCGTTGCGAAAGTACGTCTGACATACTAATATCAAGATGCTTCAGAGAGCCAAAGGGGCGATCGGTACTGTCATCAGCGGGCTATGTCTCTTTCGTCGGAACAGATGCGTGACGCAGTCGACCGCTACTTTGCGGCTTGGACCAGTCTCGATCCTTCTGCATATGTGGCCTGTTTCGCCGAGAATGCGGTGGTGCATGATCCTTACGGGAGCACGCCGCGCCAAGGCGCTGACGCCTTACGAGACTTCTTTGGTGTCATTGCGCACGCGGTCCAGGAAGTTCACATCCAAGCGGACTCGGTATATATGGCGAGTAATCGCGCAGCGGTTGGCTTTCAGGGTAAAGCCATCGGGAAAAATCAGAAGCCTGTGGAGGTGGTCGGCATCGACGTATTTGAGTTTAACGAGGCGGGCCGCATCACGACGTTATGGGCCTACTGGGACAGTGGAGCAGTGCTGGCCCAGCTCCGCCGGTAAATTCCCCTCGCGAGTGGGTCTAAGAATTCGGTCCTCTACCCTCGCTCCCACCGGGGAATGCCAAATGTTCCCTTTGGTCTTGTCGCACCACTTTCGAGGTACCTCTTCCTGGCTAGAGGACGGCAGGCTGTCAGGTATCCTTGAAAGCATCCATTCTCGTTGTCGATGATGGTATCGAGAGCTGGAATCTGCTGAGACCGGTGCTCTCGGCCCTGCCACGCGCCGTGAAATGGGTTGTGCCTCCTTTGCGAACGTCCTCGAAACTGGGGTTAGCTCATCGTGGCTCGTGTGTTGGTTCGAGCGGGATGTCGTCCGAGGGGACGTCACGTATCTGAATCGAATCGACCCGTTGCTGGGCCAGGACGTCCGAAATAATCACGACCTTGTCTCCAACCTGAAACTGTTCTCGGTCCTTCAAAATCCGGAATGCCGTCTGCAGGGTCTTCTCAGGGTCCGAACTGAAATCGATCTTGAAAGGAAGGACACCACGGTTGAGCATCATGGTCCGTCGCGGTTGGCTCATGTTGGTAAAAGCGTAGATGTTGGTAGAGAAAGGACGGCAGTTTGCGACGAGATCGGCCATGAGTCCCCGTCTGGTGATCACGACGATTCCCTTGGCGTTCACCCCCTCGGCGAGCTGAACGGCCGCCGCCGCCAACTGCTGTTTATTTCCCGCGTCACGCAATTGTGTCGCAAACCGCAACCCGGGGATCGTCTCGGATTTCAGCGCGATCTTGCGCAGGTATTCGACACATTTCACCGGATACTTCCCGACTGTGGTTTCCCCGGACAGCATGACGGCATCGACTTCTTCATAGATCGCGTTGGCCACGTCGGTGACCTCGGCGCGAGTGGGGTGCGGATTGTGGATCATGGATTCGAGCAGATGGGTTGCGACGATCACCCGCTTTCCGTGTTCGGCACAGAGTTGCACGATCGTGCGCTGGACATTCGGTAGATCCTCGATGTTGATCTCCACACCCAGATCTCCACGCGCGACCATAATGCCATCAGACTCCTTGATGATCTCTGCCAGGTTGCGAACGCCTTCCTGGTCCTCGATCTTTGCGACAATCTTCACCCTCCCGACCTTTTCACCCATGAGGGCCTTGAGTTGCTGAATATCCGCGGCTTCACGTACGAAGGAAAGCGCGATGAAGTCCACATCCCGTTCCAGGCCGAACAGGATATCCTTGGTGTCCTTGTGCGTAATCGCTGGCAGATTGACCCGGATACCCGGGAGATTGACGTGGCGCTTGCTCTTCAGGAGGCCACCGTCCAAGACGCGGCACTGCATGACGCGCTCGTGCTTCTCCAACACCTCCAAATTGATCAGTCCGTTATCCACGGTGATCTTGTCCCCGACGTTGACCTGCTCAAGCAAGTCCTCATAGTCGATGTGGATGGAGCTCTCTTCAACGTCCATCGGCCCGCGCGTGCTGACGGAGACGATGGCGCCCTGCCGCAGATCGAGCTCATTGGAGAGGTTCCCGGTGCGAATCGACGGGCCTTGCGTATCCAGTAGGATAGCGATGGGAAACTTGACCTTCTTGTTGAGTGTCTTGATGTGCTGAATGACCTTGGCGTGGGAGTCGTGGTCGCCGTGGGACATGTTCAGTCGCGCGATATTCATTCCGGCCTCGTACAGCTTCTGCAACATCTCGTATGATTCCGTGGCCGGGCCGATCGTGCAGATAATACGAGTCTTTTGCATAGGTGCTCCCCGGGGCGCGGGCCTATCCTCGCTGGCCAAGGTGATGCCCAGAAACGGATGACGACTTGATACGGCAGGATACGAGACGAACCGAGGCCATTGTACGTTTTATCGTCGTCCGGGTCTATCGTGGTGTGCGACGTGGGCTGGATGAAGAGAAAGGCGCAGACCCGCCACGCGCCGGGAAATGGTTTTGAGTCCTGTTAGCAGCTGAGAAAAGTAGCCTGCTCTCTTTTTCACGGGTTAGCCTGATCCGATTGCTGACGTGTGCGATCCGCTGCCCCTTTGATGACGTCCTCCGCTCGTCGAGCGTCATTCATGGGTGCCTTCATGTTCTGAATCATCGCGTCCGCGTCCCGGCGAGAGGGTGGAACGGGCGCTTCCTCCACATGCTTATTGGTGGCCGATCCGATCGGTTTCGGGGGTGGGCTTTGTCGTTCACAAGCCGCGAATGTGTGCAAGATCAGAAGCCCCATTATCAGACTCATTCCGAGACGTCTCATGCATTCTCCCTCATCATTCCGGTTCGACAGGTACTTGCGAATCCGGACAAGGTGCAGTGCTCCGCGACAAGCGAGATCTTCGCCAGGAAGTCTACTGTAAAGCTCAGAATGTATCTAGCCGCGTGAGTTGGGGTTCACGCTGAGTATGAGGGATGGCGAGGAAGATGGCGACTGCCACCCTTCGACTGGCTCAGGACAGGCCATTGGGGCGACTTATGGCAGAGCAGGGGATTGTCTGATAGTAAAAATTCCCACGCCTCTCCTTACTGTCACCAGCCCATGCCTTTGCAAGCGGGAGACTTCGAGATAGATCTCGTTCCAGGTAAATTCCGGATAGCGGGTCACCAAGGCTTCAAAGTCACATTCATGGGAACATCGCAGGAATTCGAGAATCCGTTCCGTGATGGGTTTCGGGGTGGGCATCAAGCGTCCTCCAGATCAAGAGCCTCAGACTCGGCCACATTCTACAGGACGCTTAACGGAAAAATCGCCCCCGTCTGAAATAATCGGATTGATCGGTGGGTGGAGGAGGTAAGCGCCAGACCGCCTCCCGCCGGGAAATGCGGGATTGCAGAATTTGAGGAGGCCCCTCAGAGGGAGCTTGCGTCCATTGAAATCCTGAAGCCACTACTTGAGTATGGTGACTTCGGCTGATGGAACGCTCTCATTTCCCGACGTGTCTACGGACGTTAGCCTGAAATAGTATCGAGTTCCAGACACGAGATTAGTTGCGACATGAGTCGTGACCTTGCCAATGGAAATGGGCGTCCCATACGTTCCTGATGCCGCGCGTTGATAAACTCGATAACCTGAGAGATCCGGCTCAGAGTTTGCAGTCCAGGACAATGTTACAGTATACCCTGAGGGCGGCGGCGCTGATGCGGCCCCGACGTAGGTGATGAGGGGATTGAAGTTCGTTGTGTCGTTCGCATTGGTGCCGTCGGCCCCTCGATTGATGACGAAGTCAATCGCCGTACCGGCCGAGACCGCCGTGGTCACGTCGAACGTGACGCCGGCGGTATTGCCGTTTGCCACCGCCTGCTGCCACAGAACAGTCGAGCCAAGGCGAATGAGCGCGGTGATCCCGCCCCCGCCCGACACATCGCCATCAGCCACTTTCCCCGTGATGCGCACCGTGCCGGCACTGGGGGCAACCCAGCGCCGAACGGCGTCGGCGGCGGAACCGGGGTGGGCACTACTGTTCCAGAGGCGCAGGTAGGTCTCAGCCCCCTGCCAGTAGCCACCGCTTGCATTGTAGGTCATGAGGCGCCCCTGCGAATCCTGATAATACCAGCCGCCTTGTCCTTGGATACCGGAAAAGTTGGCCGAGGCGCCGTATGACGTCGCAGTTTCAGGAGGACTTGCTGGGGCTACTGGAGAAGGGGATTCCGCCGCCGCCGGCGTTGATGCGGCCCCGACGTAGGTGATGAGGGGATTGAAGTTCGTTGTGTCGTTCGCATTGGTGCCGTCGGCCCCTCGATTGATGACGAAGTCAATCGCCGTACCGGCCGAGACCGCCGTGGTCACGTCGAACGTGACGCCGGCGGTATTGCCGTTTGCCACCGCCTGCTGCCACAGAACAGTCGAGCCAAGGCGAATGAGCGCGGTGATCCCGCCCCCGCCCGACACATCGCCATCAGCCACTTTCCCCGTGATGCGCACCGTGCCGGCACTGGGGGCAACCCAGCGCCGAACGGCGTCGGCGGCGGAACCGGGGTGGGCACTACTGTTCCAGAGGCGCAGGTAGGTCTCAGCCCCCTGCCAGTAGCCACCGCTTGCATTGTAGGTCATGAGGCGCCCCTGCGAATCCTGGTAATACCAGCCGCCTTGCCCTTGGATACCGGAAAAGTTGGCCGAGGCCTGATAGGAAACCGCCGCTGTTGCGGTACCTTCAGATGAAGGGGGAGACGAAGGCGCGAGTCCAGATACTTTCAGATAGAGCACCGCAGGACCTTGAAATGGCGGGGTGAAGGTTTGGCTGCCTCCGGATGCTCCGACGGTCCCGGTTGTCGCAATGGCGCCGGTATTGGGATTAAACCATTCGTACGCGTAGGAGTTCCCAGCTAGATTGACGGAAAAGGCTCCGCTCCCACCTTGGTAGACGAGATATTCATTCCCGATGTGGGCCAGGCAATACCCGGTGCTTGAGAGGTTACTCTGGGGCGTCATTGAGCCGAGATTCATGCGAGTCGCATAAGTCCTTGTATGTCCCATGGCGGCTCTTCCGCTAATCCAGCCAGGGTTCGATCCAAGGTCTTCCATCATCAGCGTATGATGACCTCGCAGAAAGCTCTTCCAGACCCATGCGCGGCTGAAGGCAGCATCGTCGCGAAACATCATGTACCCGATGTGATCCGTATCCAATAGGTTCACACGAGTGCCGTCTGCGGTAGGTGGGTTATTGGCGTAAGGATCTGCCGGGTTATCGTAGTCCACGCCGGCCATGGACATCCAGTTCCCGGGCTGCGACAAGAGCGCGCTATTTGATCCGCTTGTCATCCCGATGGGGTGCTGCTTCGGTTTGCCTGCTTCGTAGTCTTTGATGATGTTGATCATATGATATTGCCAAGATGGATCTCCCGAGGAGTCTCCGCCGGAGATTTCATAGATGACATTGTCGAGATCATTGACTGTGTCGATCACTTTGCGCACATAGGCATCCTGGATCAGGGTGATCGCAGCGGCTTGAAGAGCATGCGTTTCTTCACCATCGCCGTTCCCGTTGGGATCACCACTGATCCCACTGGTGTTGTTGTTCGGATGAAATGGATGATACCGCCAGACGTTTCGCCCTGGGTGAAGGTCGGCATGATTGACAGCCGACCAGGAATTAAAAAGCATGATCCCGACATAAATGCCTTGGTCGCGAGCAGCCACCACGCGCGCGCAAGCGATCGAAGTAGGTTTGATTCCATTGATTCACATCGAATTTGGCCTTGCCGTCCGCCGCGGTTCCTGTGCCTGTGCGCGCATAGGGGAGCGGGGAAGCCGAATGGTACCATGGAGATGCACCGTTCCAGCCGGGTGCCGGATTGAGACCTACATCGGCGGCAGGCGTTTCAGAGACCCACAAACGGATGAAGTTCTGATTATTGTTCTTCAGCACATTCAAATAGTTGGTGAAGTTGAACGCAACCCCATTTCCGTCTTGAAGGTTGTTCCACACATGAGATCCAGTGAGGTAAACAGCCTTCCCGCTGGGATCCACAAAGTACCGGGGGTTCGTTTGGTGAACGCGCAGCGGTCCGGAGGCCGGCGCGGTCTGTGCGAGTCCCGTTGATGAGAGGATCGCGAGAGCACAGTAAGCCAGGCTGACGAGAAAACAAGCATGCTGTATTCGAGAAGGCACGTTAAGGCTCTTGTCAATATGCGATTAGATGGATGAGCGCTCAGGCAGGAGGGTTCTGACCATCCTTGTCCCTTGAATGGTTTGGATCAATGCGGACAACGATCCAGCAATCATCATGCCAAGTTGTGCAGAGAACGTGAGGTACTATCCTCTGAATATGGGGACAGTTAGGCGAGAAGCATGATTGTTTCGAACTGGTGAAGTGTAGGTTTGTATTGTGGGCCCTTCGTAGGATATTGCCGACAGAAGGTGCGCCAAGATCACCTGCGGATTTGCCGGGGCTACCGACGCTCGCGCGATGTGGAGGCCAGGGCCGCGCCGATTTGATCAATCGCCTCTTGCGCGATCACTCCGACCTGACTCATCATCGACGATGGATTCAAGTCAAAGGTGGTGTTGCTATTGAGCACCCAGTCCGAACAGCCCGCGGCTTTGCAATCTTGGGCAATCCTGATCCAATCCAAGACGGTCATCGCCCCGCCGTTGTCATCTGGCCCCATCCCGTATGCCGGTCATTGTGCGGCATCAGGACGTTGATGCCGCTTGCCAATTTGTGTTCACCCGCCTGCGCAGGAAGCCACGGCTGTTAAGCCGTGGAGGAACGCGCAACGGGTGTCCTCCGAAGCCTTGGCGAAGGAGGACACGCTTCGGCGGGTTCCGCCGAAGACACCAGAGAGGGACCACGGCTGTCAAGCCGTGGGGCTCCACCCGCGATTCGCACTCACAGGGGAGCAATTAACGAGGAGCGAGGGGCTCTTGCTCAAGAGCCATTGTCTGCCCTCCGCCTGGAAATGGTGCTCGACAAATTTTCCCCAGCCCCGCTCTCTTCTTCTCAGGTCTGAGGGCGGGGAAGATGCTGCTTGATCGTGTCGTAGATTTTCCTCGACCGGACCTCGTCACCTGTAATCCCTACGCGAATCGTGATCTGGCATCTGGAATCTGAAAGCGACTCCAGGTCAATCCAGATACGTGTCCCATCCGAGAACGATGATTCCATATGAGCGGTCAACTTGTCGGTTTTGTCTTCCGAGAGCTTCAATCCCAAGTCATTCATTGCGGCAACTGTCGCCTCACGCACAACGGGCACTGGGTAGTTAACCTCGTCCTTCAACTTGCCCATGACATAGATTGCCCCGGCTGCTCCACCTGCTGCGCCGACCGCCAGGGCCAGGCAACCGGAACAACAGAGGCACAAAAACACAGCCATTACCGAGTCGACAAAACTGAAAATCCTCTTGCGCATACGCATCAGTCTTCTCTGATCCAGGACATCGATGTCAACTACTCATCCTCCTGCTCATTATAGTGGCTTCGGTCCAAAGCCTATGCAACCGGCTCGAATCGACCGGGGCGGTCCAAGGCGTGGTCAGGGACTCACTGAGTCAGGCGGCGAGGGGAGAGGATGACGTGGAGACGAGAGGCCTGCGACCAGCCACGCGCCGGGAAATGGTTTCTGGCACAGGTTACTTTCCCCTGACACGAAATGGAGATGTTCAGGCTGGTGTGCGGCGTCTGGTGCGGGAGGCCTGCTGCGAGGCGGCGCCGGGGCGCGGGGATCGTGCCTGGCTGCGGAAGCGGGCCGGCGGGAGACCGAACTCCCGTTTGAACGCGCGATTAAACGAAGGCTCGGATTCATAGCCGACCTCTCCGGCGACTTCGGCGACGCTCTTGGACGTGGACGCGAACAGCCGGGCGGCCAGTTGCAGCCTCCAGCGCGTCAGGTATCCGATGGGGGTGTCTGACAGGTAGTGCCGGAACCGTTCAGCCAGCACGGAGCGAGACACACCGACTTCGCCGGCGAGCGCGGCGATAGTCCAAGGCCTGGCTGGTTGTCGATGCAGCAGTGCCAACGATTTTCCCACCTCCTGGTCGCGCACGCCGGCGAGCCACCCGGTCTGGGTCCGCGGCAACTGCGCAATGTATCGCCGCAGCGTTTCCACGAACAACACTTCCGACAATTTCGCGACGACAGCCGCGCCACCAGGGCCGGACGCTTCGGCATGGTCGACCGAGTAGCGGAGGGTGTCTTCCAGCCATCGCCCCGACCCGTTGTCGCGGATGTTGATCTTGACGATCGAGGGCAGCCCGGCCAGGAACACCCGGCTCAATTGAGGGTCGCAGGTCAGGTAGCCGCAGATCAGTTTGGTGAGTTCTCCGCCTCCGCCACATTGTGACAGCACCCGTCGATCGGCAAGGGCCAGCTGAAGTTGCTTGGAACCGTCGACCGGTGTCACGGGAGGGCCGTTCCCCATCAGGTGCGCGTCGCCGTGGGGAAACATGACGATGTCGCCGGCCACCAGGGGAATCGGGCGGCCGTCGTGCTCGATGCGGGCATGGCCACGCCCCTCGGTAAGGAGATGAAAAATTATCACATGGCTGGAATGGGCGGAGAGATATGACGCCATGGTGCAGGAGTCCGGTTCCCGCATACACCATGGCGCCGAGAATTCGCCGTTGAAGAACACCGCGCCGTCGAGTTTCACGGCCTTGAGCACTTCAGAGAGCACATCCATCGCGGACTCCCCCTGCGGGAACGACGCGTCTGCTAAGCGGGCCGGACGCTCGGCTAAATGACGAGATAGCTTAGCATCCTCCTGATAAGAGAGCCAGACGCGCGGATAAGGCGCCGAGCGGTCGGCTCCGTATAGTGGAGGCAGATACGACGCGGCACGCAGCGCCACGGCGTCAACCACCCACTCAAGGAGGCAGACCATGGTGACCAACGCGGTGCTCTCGGAAACGGACAGCCTGAAGGCCCGTCTCAGGAAGATCTGGACGGCAGGGGATTACGATCGGTTCTCCCGCTACATGGAAGGCGGCGCGCGAGAGTTTTATGAGCGGCTCACAATTGCGCCCGGATCCAGGTTGCTGGATGTCGGTTGCGGCTCCGGTCAACTCGCGCTCATGGCAGCCAAGGACGGGTTGGAGGTCACCGGCGTGGACATTGCCGACAACTGGGTGGAGCGCGCCCGAGCGCGCGCGAAAGCTGAGGGCCTGCGCGCTTCATTCGAACAAGCGGACGCGGAGGCCCTTCCATTTGAAGATGGCGCATTCGATGTAGTGGTGAGTTTGATTGGCGCCATGTTCGCGCCAAGGCCGGACCTGGTCGCGCACGAACTCTTGCGCGTCTGTACGCCGGGAGGAACCGTGGCGATGGCGAACTGGACCTCGCAGGGATTTGTCGGGCAGATGTTCAGGACCGTCGCGAAATTCATTGCGCCGTCCGGCATGCCGTCGCCGACGTTGTGGGGTGACGAGCCCACGGTCCGGGAGCGACTCGGAAAGGGATTGTCCGACCTGCGGATGACCAGGCGGGCCTACACGTTCAGCTATCCTTTTCCGCCGGCGGAGGTAGTCGAGTTCTTCCGTCTCTATTATGGACCGACCAACCAGGCCTTCGCCGCGCTCGATGCGGAAGGTCAAGATCGGCTCTGCCGGGAACTGGTCGACCTCTGGGCCGCGCAGAACCGGGGCGGACGCGACACCACGACCGTGTTCGCCGAGTATCTAGAAGTCATCGGCACGCGCGCGTAACGCACGAATCTCAACCAATGCTGCAACTGAAAGGAGGGAAACCATGGCATCAGGGAATGAAAGCACGAGAGATAGGGAGCTGCTGCGCGATACCGGCCTGTCTCGCCGGGATTTTCTGGTCAAGGGAGGATCCGCACTGGCCCTTCTGGCGATGATGGATCCTGCGCACTTCGCGCAGCTGGCCGGTGCGGCTGAAGACGGGCAGGTCATCCCGTTTCTGGACCGGCCGCCTGCGGCTCCGGAGGCCGCCGTGAAGGCGTACGGCGAACTGAACCGGATGGATTGGCAGGCCCTGAACGAATGGATCACGCCGAACGATCAGTTTTTCAGCGTGAGCCATTACAATCGTCCGGTGATCCGTCCCGAGGAGTATCGGCTTGAGATCACTGGACTGGTCCGGAATCCAAAGGTCTACACGCTGGCCGAGTTGAAGCGGCGTCCTCGCCAGGAAGTGGTGTTCACCATCGAATGCGCGGGAAATCACGGGTTTGACTGGTTTACAGGCGGCATCGGCACGGCGAAATGGGCCGGCACGCCGCTCGTCCCGCTCCTCCAGGAGGCCGGTCTCAGACCGGAGGGCATCGAAGTCGTCTTCTTCGGCGCCGATGCGGGAGAAGAAGAAGTCCGGAACGTCAAGATGAGCCAGCAGTTCAGCCGAAGCCTATCGGTGTCGGACGCCACGCGGCCAGAAGTCCTGCTGTGCTACGAGATGAACGGCGAACCGTTGCCGCCTCAGCACGGGTATCCGATCCGGCTCATTGTGCCGGGCTGGTACGGGGTGGCGAACGTGAAATGGCTGTCACGGATTGAGGTCATGGAGACGCGGTGGGCTGGCCGGTTCATGACGCGGGACTATGTGACGATTCGCGAGGAGCCGCAATCCGGCGGGGGCACGGTCTGGACGCAAAAGGTCGTGGGACGGGCGCGGATCAAATCCATCGCGGCGCGCGTCACCTCGCAAGGCGGCAGCTACCGGATCGAGGGCGCGGCCTGGGGAGGACCAATCGACCGGATCGAGGTTCGCGTGGATAACGGACCCTGGAGACCGGCGACGATCACTCGTGGGAAAGAGCAGAGCTTTGCGTGGAAATTCTGGAATCTCGAGTGGACGGATGCCACGCCGGGCGAGCACACGATTACGTCTCGTGCCATCGCCAGAGAGGGAGACATACAACCCGCGGCGGATGATCCGCTGCTGACGAAGAAACACACTTACTGGGAGAGCAACGGACAGATCACCCGTCGGATCCGGATCGCCTGAAGACACCGGGCCTCGGCGGAGGGTTGTCGGAGGGCCAGAAGTTGAGCGCGGGGACGCAAAGGCGGGCCGGTACCGGCAGTGGCCCTCTCGACTCCTTGTCCGAACGAGAAGGGGGCGAGAGAGACCATATTCTTTTTCAGTTTTCTTGTCCCAGGTTCCGCTGAAGAGCAGCAACAGGGCGCCGGGAAGGACCAGGATGCTGGCGGGAGATCAATCTAGCATCGCTTCTATTGTATTAGCCGTTCAACTGCAGTGCGCGGAATGTGGACCGTGCCGACTCCGGCAATTTCGGCTGTTTCAACCTTGACGACTCTTGCATTGACCTCGACCGTCTCTGAGCCGACTTCCGTGTAGCTCCCCATCACGACGGCATCGACTCCCAGCAGTCCGCCGATCCTCTTCACGGAAGTGTCGTCAAAAGCTCCTCGCGCCGTCAGACTCAATTCGTCGGTGACCTTTTGCAATTGCGGCCGTTCGATCACCGTCAAGGATCCCGTTCGGTAGAACTCGTTGGTCAACTTGTCCGTGAGATGATTGCCCACCGGCGTGTCAGTACGTTGCGCGGCATCGGCCAGCGGCAGGATGGCGATCCGATTGACGCCTCGTTCTTTGATGCCGATAGACAATTGCGAGGTGAGATCCTTTATCAGTGCTTGGACGAATTCCGGTCTCCTCAACTGCCCGATGATTGCCACTGGCATGGCGGGTGTCTCGGGAGCTGTTTCATTAATGCCGGCGACCCGACCATCGGCTCCATAATAGACCGGGAGCCGTTTTTTCTCGCCAGTCATCAATTCAGCCGCGGTAAAGACGACCTCGGAAATGCCGAACGTGAATACGTCGTAGATCAGGTACATCACGGCCCGCGCGCCGCTGGGCTCGTTGTTCACTTCATACTCATAGAAATCGGTCCGCGCGCCGTAATCGGTCGGATATGTCTCTTTCGGTGGACCCAATTGGAACTCGACCTCTTCCTTCGTGGAGCCGACGTGAAATGCCGAGAGATTCGGGTCCTTATGCCCGCTAAGCGCCATTACGATAGAACATCCGCTCGCGCTAGCGGCCAATGCTAGAACGAGAGAGATCACTAAGGCGCGATACCGGATGACTCCAATCATCATAGGCAAAGTATAACTCCTGGTCTGTCGGAAACATCCTGACCAAAGGTAGGGTGGGAACGAGGACATAGAAGCCCCCGAGACGAGTCAAATTCCAGGAGGGAAGCCAAGTAAGCGCAAGAGATGAGTCGAAATGCGGGCTTTTATAGAGCCTTTGGCGCTTGCCCGTGACCCCCATTTAAGGGGACAGGGTGAACTGGCCCGAGTTTGACGGACACCTCAATAGGGGGACACGAGGGCCCCGCAAGAGTTGACGGCGGACAGATCAACGGTAGACTTGAGCCGTAGACTTGAACCGACGGTGTGGAGGACGGTCATGAACGAGGAAGAGGTTCAGCAACTCGGGTCACTTCTCAAAGAGATACGCGACAACCAAAAGCGACAATTGGATCGTCAAGCGGAGGCCTTGGCGCTTCAGCGTGAGCAGTTTGCGCTTGTGCAAAGACAGACCGAACGACACGAACGGATTCAAGATCGTGCTGAAAACATCCAAGAGAAGGGCGCGCAGATGATGGCGGTCGCCCGCAAAACCCTCTTCGTCCTTCTTCCCATCGTGGCCCTCTTGATCTTCTACGTGTCTTGGCTCATTTTCCGGTAGCCCTTCCTGTCACGCGCCTACAACAGATAGTTGGCTGGGTTATTTTGTTTGTTTGGTGTCTTTGGTGCGGGACGAAACCAACCAAATGAACCAAATAACCTAGATCAACCAGATCTGCCATGCGCCGGGAAACGGTTCCTGAGACCGTTTCTATTTTCCTAGACCAAGTGTCTTCATCTCCGATACTGGTGCACCGCCTCCATTTCACCGATCCAGCGGGCCCGATCGTCTAGGCTCATCAGGAGCGAATACATCCGAAAGACGACAATCGCCCCCTCACACAGCACACGCCAGATCAGATTCCCCACCAGCAGAAGGAGAATCCCGCCTACCCGAACCCAAAGGTCTTCGACGGAGGCAGTGGCAAAGAGGTACGGAAAGGCGATGGCCACCGCCGCCACCATCACAATGAGGGTGATACCAAGAATATGGGAGATTTGAATCCAAAATGGCGTAACCATCTGCCTGAATCCGAAGTAATTCCCGACAGAGCCAGCACCGATGGGCTTGGACCGGGTACGTGTTGCAAAATGCAGATTGCAATACTTACAGAGCCTTGCTTCGTTCGCGTTATCCATCATGCATTCGGGACATTTCACAGAATCCTCCGGGGTTGAGGGTGGAAAGACTCGACTGATTGACGCCTGCGTTCTCTGAGGGAATGAAAGACGGCTCGGGACATCCTCAATCGCATTCGCAAGTTGATCCGTTTGACACATTCAAGCTGGCAAACACACAGTCTAGAGGCGGCGCTGCTCACGCAGCTTGGCTTAACAGGTTAGAGAGGTTGGCCTCACGGGAGGCAGATAGTTGGAGCGAACCTGGGCCGAGCGCCGGAGCAAGAAGAGAATTGTGGGCAATTGGGCTGCACCGAGCGTTGCTGAGCGACGGCTCATGCGACAGCGAGCGGTTTGCCGAGGGATTGGAGCCGTATCCGAATGCGGTAGTAGGTGAACTCCGACGGCCTGTCAGCGGCGAGGCCAACCTGACAAACAACATGGCCGGCGTCAATCTCCCTATCGGTCATGGTGGTCTGGTCGCAGGTCACACGATACGCCTCTCGTGGACACTCACCCGGCAAGGCACCGGTGACCCATAACACGCCCAAATATCCCTGCACATGTCGTGCGACTTTGTCCCAGAGTCGCGGGGAGTTTGACGGCTCATGCGCGACCCATTGGAGCTCTGTGCAGCACCAGTTCTTGAACAGACGTGGTGTGAGGCTCCAGTCCACGGTCGGATTCGTATTGAAGACGACACTCAATTCTTCGACGCACACGACTCGATTCATCCTCATCCCTCACCCCAATTTCTCCCACAAATCTGTGCAAGCCGCACCATTTGGCATGTCCTTTCTGTGATGAGGGGAAAAAGATCAGCAAGCCTCATGCCGTTCATCCCCAGGTGACTTGGTTCGCAAGTTCTTGAAATTTGAATGGATGATGTTTCGGCGCTCTGTAGGAGTGTATTCTGAAAGATACGTATGCGAAGAGGCCGGTCCGCTATGCAGTGATGAAGGCCGACCAATGAAACGACCGAGCGGCACACCGATACTAATCTTCGGAATTGGACCTGCTACCAAATGCGTCAACCTGGTCGGGCCAACAACAACTATGCAGCGGGACAGAATGCAATCCCATAGGTGTTAGCGAGCGCAGTTCTCGTCGACAAGAATGTCCCCTATGCGCTGGACTTGTGCGGAAGCGTAGAAACCGGCTTGGACTGAGTCGCCCGCTGATAGCGTATCAGGGGGTCCGTCCTGCCCGTTACACTCATGGAAGACGTTGAATGGAACTGCAGGCGATCAGGTCCGCCCCGCCCCGCGCCGCGATTGGTTCCTGACGCCGTTTTCTCAGTCTCGTCCGTCGTTACCGGCGTTCAGTCTTCCACGCCCACGCCGATCACGATGAGCACCGCATAGTCCTGCTTCGTGCAACCCTCGACCGGAGGCATCGCTCCCCCTGGCGCAACCGGAAACGCGGTCTTCTGCGCGTTGGCCGGCGAGCACGCACCGCCAACCGCTGCCGGTCTATAGCGCGCGGAGCGGCAAGCCAGGTGCGTCACGTCGTAGAGCGTCGCGCCTTTATCGAGATCCCAGCGTCTGTCGCCATTCCGGTCGGCGGGATGAATGGTCAGCACAGCCGTCACGTCGCGGGCGCCCGTGACCAGGTATTTGCCGGGAGGGAGCGGAAAGGTCGGCTGCTCCATGATCAAGCCGTGTTCCTCCAGCCACCAGTCCGTGCCGTCGAATTTCCAGCGCGCTGGGGCAACGCCACCTGCATCCTTCAACCGTTGATAGTGCTTCAGCTCGACGCCCCGAGGCCCCGGGTCTAGAGGCCATAGACCCCACGATTGCGCGCCGCTCCCGGAGATCGCACCTGGATCGCCCAACGCCGCGATGTACTGCGTCGGTATACGCTGGAACTTCGTCTGACCTCCGCCGGCGGGATGAACCGGCTGAGCTATGGCGGCTATCGTCACGAGCACAACCGTCGCAACGCATGCCTGGCGAATCAGGCTCATAGGGAACTTCCGGTACGCCTCAAGGTTGAGGGCGGCAATTGCATCGAAATCACTGGCCTATGCGGGGTTCACCATGTCGTGGGAAAGGAGTCTACTGGAAAAGCGGAGGCATATCCATCACCCCGTAACTGAAGCAAGAAATCCTTGAGACTTGGAAAAAGGGAGAGTCAGAAACCGCCGGCCTGCCACGCGCCGCGAAATGGTTTCAGTCCGGTCGACGCTTTGTTAAGCGGCTTTGAGGATCGCTTTGCGCAGCGATGCAGGTATAGTGATGCGTAGAAAGAGGCTCTTCGGAAAAAGGTAGTCTTCTCCTGATTCGTCGATGACCCTGATCTGACCATGTTTTAGCGCCGTTGCGTCAGATAGGGAAACATAGATTTTTCGTTTTTCAAGAGAAGCATTGTAACCTTTATTATCGATACATATGACAAACCGGGAAGCAACGAGTTTTGGTTTTGGCATGGGTGTCCTTAGAAGAGTCGCTTGATCTTGTATTCCTTCCGGCCTATGCCTGTTGCCTCATACCAGTGAATTTCAGCAAGGTGAACGGAACCATCAGCAAGTCGAACTTTTGCGATACCCTTCCTCTTTCGCCACCTAGCTCTGCCATAGAACTTTCGAAGCCTAGCGATCTCGCGGATTCGAGACCCAACCGCAAATGTTTCAATCTGCGAGATTGGGCCGACTAACTCGAAATGCACGGCGCCATGGTCCCAGAGTCATGTGGTATCCGTCAATGGGAAAGATAAGCTAGCGAGATAGCTCCGGCCCGTCACGCGCCGCGAAATGGTGCTACTCTATCGCCGCTTCCAGTAACTTACCAACCGGATCGAGTTTGGATGTGAGCTCCGTTGGCACGCCGTGTCGCTCGTGCAGAAGCTCGGGAGAGTTGTACGTGAGCCACACGTTGCCATTCTCGTCTTCCCATGCCAGCGCTTTCATGGGGAGGTCAATGGCTGCTGTACGTTTGGCCACCATCAGAGCGGTCCCACCTTTCGGGTTACCGAAAATGAGTAACTCGGTGGGTTTCATGGCCAATCCCACTTTCTTCGCTTCTCCGGCATGATCGATACGGGCAAAGATCTGCATTCCTTTCGCCGTGACCGCCTTCTCGATCCGGTTGATTGTTTCGGAGACAGAATAGTTGCTGGGCTTTGTCACCACATTGGTTTCTGCGTGAGCTGTCCCTGGAAGGACGGTCGCAATCGTTAGGCCCATGCAAACGAGACCGCTCAGCAACCCTTGAAGGAACCTCATGCGTCACCTCTTCTTCTTTTCACTTTTTCTTCGGGGCGCTCTTGAACAGGTCAAAAGCTAGGCTGTGAGTGGTGTGGTGTCAAGTGAACGAGATCGGGAAGGTGAGGGACAAGGGCAGAGCCGGTGAGGAATGGATTGGCCCGCCACGCGCCGCGAAATAATCTCGGCCAACAAAGACTCCCGAACCCTTTTCTTCTCCGGTGATTATTTTCGCTTGATGTCCTTGGCAGCGTCGCGTGCCTCCTCCTTGGTCTCTCGTTTTTCATGGCGACATTCTGCACGGCTCTTATCGTCCGCCTCCTTGCACTCCTTCTTTTGCTCCCTGGCTTCCTCACGGCCCTCCTGTCGCGTATCCCGTGCTTCCCTCCGGTCCTTTCCCCGTTCAGTGGCGTAGGCAGGCACTGATATCCATTGCAGGCCAGCAGTGGTGACCAGAACAGAAAGGGCAAACACCGTGGCCATCAAACCCATTCCGTGCACCCAATGGAAATTTCGTTGAGTCATGACTCACTCCTTTCATGAAGGGGCAACGTTGGGCGAAAGAGTAGGCGTTTGATATCTGCGAGTCAATAGGGCTGGAAGTTTTAGCGGATGCTCAATCTTGAGACCCGTGCAGTGAATGAAATGGAAAGCGTCCAGTTGAAATGCCGGAGATAGAACTGTCCGGCCACGCCCCGCGAAACCGTTTTCGATGCCATTGCTTTCGCGCTGTTCTTCTGACCTGAATAAGCCCATACTCTGCCGTCATGATCTATTCATTGCTGCAATATGCCCATTTAATCGGCTTGATGCTCATGGGTGCGGGGCTAATCGGTGTGTGGATTTCAGACATGCGGTCGCGGAAGGTGCGCGATCTCACCTTTTTCGCAGAAGCGGTGAGAAACATCGCCGTCTTCTACGACGGCGTCGTGGTGCCTGGTGCCATCATCCTGTTCGCATCAGGCGCGTGGATGACGGTGGAGATGTGGGGCGGGTGGGGATTCATGCAACATCCGTGGCTGGCGGGGATGATTATCTTGTTTGCGATTGAATTCGTCGAAGGGAACACCGTCACGCGACTCTACTTTATGCGACTCCGCCGCCTCACCAACGAGGCCTTGGCGCAAGGAAGTGTGACGCCTGAACTCAGCCACGCCAGGCAAGAACACGTCCCAACCTTCACGCATTTCTTGGACATTCCGATGCTCTTGCTCATTATGTCGCTCGGTGTCATGAAGCCAACTACATGGACGCAATTCATCGTCGGGGTGATCGGTGCTTTAGCGATGGCAACACTCCTAGCCTTGTGGATTCCGCGCCTCTATCCTTGGGTCCCGCCGACCTATCACAAGCGGAGCTAGCTGGCTTGCCGCGCGCCGCGAAATGACTATGTGTAATTCAGTGGTCAATCACCATTTGTACGTGTAAAACATGTTCATGTCACGGTGGATATTGGCCCAGTAGTTGTCGCCTCTCGATTGAGTGAAAACAGCCAAACATCTAGGAAGAGAGAGATTCCGAACGCGATCGACCATTCACGCCTGGTCGCTTCGATTCGCCGTTCTCGGGCTGATCCTCTTCATCCCGAATCACAGCATCGCCGGCGATACGACACTTTTGAGCATTGGTCCACGCTACGGGTTCAGCAGAAGTGAGCCGCTTTTGGGAAAGCGGCAGACAGAAACCTTTGAACTGGTGGACGTAGCCGCGACCGCCAGGCTTCCTTGGTCATGGCCGCTGGGCGAAAGTCCTTGGGGTGTGGAGACAAGATTGATTGGGAGCGCCGGGGCTCTCTCTGCTGCAGGGAGTACCGGGCTGCTCGCGATAGTCGAGCCTACTGTGGCCTTAACGGGCTGGAAGGGACTTGTATCGATCGATGTGGGGGTCGGTCTCGGGTTCCTCAGTCGCGATACATATGGCACCCAGGACTTTGGGGGGCATGTCCAACTTGCACTGACCAGTGCGATTGAAATCCGTCCCTTCTCTCACGCATTCGCTGGGTTTCGGTTTCAGCACCTCTCAGACGCCGGCGTGTACGGTTCTCAGTCCCTTGGGATCGACCTGTATGTGATCGAGGTCGGCTACGTGTTTTGAGTTAGCGCCTGGAACTCCCCGCGCCGGGAAATGGTTCCTGCGGTTTTTGCGATTCAGAAAAGTAGCCTATCCCCTTTCTGATTCACTTGGCCGGAGGATAGTCTTTGAATGCCTTGGCGACTCCCTTGTCGACCGATTCAAAGTTCTTCTCCAGGCTCTCTCCCACCGTTTCGGTGATCACGGCCTGCCACACCCGCTTCTTTTTCGACGATTCAGCCAGATTTACTACCAAGGTGGCTTCCTGATACTTATCGGCATCCATCATGCCGAATAATAAGTCCACCAGCAGGTCCGGGCGGTCTTCCAAGCCAACTTGCCGAAGTTCCTTGGCGACGAGTTGCTTGTTGACGATTTCCTTGATCCTCATCCTCAAAGGCGATTTGTTGTCAGTGGCCGCGATCTTTCGCCCTCTGTCCGTCATCCCGGAATGGGCAAAGGTATGAAACGAAGAGAAGTCGACGGACTCGTCGAAATTCGTGCGTACCTTGATCTCGTACCTCTTATCCTCGTACATCGCCTTCACCTTCGAGCAGCCTCCGGCGGCGAGGAGCCCTAGCGCCAGCCACAGGATCAGCAATCTAATGTTCACCGTACGTCTCCTCCCCACTATGAAGTCTTGTTCAGAAACTGCAGGCTCAGAACATATACCAAGTCACTTCTGGAAACCAGCAGTTCGAGTGAGCTGAACATATTCGAGTGAGCTGAACATAGATGTTAATCCCTTGAAATGTGCGTCTCCCCGCATCCTGTTAATTATGGAAGTCAAATATGCTTAGGTGGAATCTTGGGAAAATAGGTGGGAGGACGATCTGGCTGTCTGGGGGACATCGAGCTTGTTGTCTACGCTTTATAAATGGATCGGGTGGCGCTCGTCTGGGCGCCCGAACGCACGCAGCGGAAGTGCCTTCTTTCTCCTTTCCTTCTTGAATGTACGGGGAGGGGAGACCTGGCAGCCTTCGCGGCTTTGGGGCTTGCGTTTCTCCTGGTGTCGAGCTGAAGCGTCCTGCGTTTCGCAGGTCGCGGCGCTGTCCGCAGTTCCATTCAAGCTTTGCCTACTCCTTTCACTCCACCGTCCCAGTAGGGGAGTCCCCGCTGCTTTCGCGGCCATTGTGGCTTGTGTTTCCGCCGTCAAGTGGCGACCGCGTCCCAGCTTTATAGGCGGCGAGGACTGTTCGCAGTTCCATCTGCGTAGCATGGATGGAACAAGTTCCGCAGCCGAGCGGTCGCGACGCCGACGGCGGCCAACAAGACACAGGCTTAGCGAAAGCAGCGTGGGCTTCCCATCCCCTCCCGCTTGCATCTCCTTCTCCACCCCCCGTACAATATCAATTTCCTGGGCTAACCCATTGGCTTTCTAGCAGTTTGGGCCAATTTCCGGGGAGGATTCAGGCCAGTATGCGGATCGAGTATTCCAAGGGTCAACGGGCCTCCGATGAGTTGATCCAGCTGCATCGAAAAGCCTCATTCGAGTCCAGCGGCCGGAAGATGAAGGTCATGCTCATCTTCCCGCCCGACTGGTTCCCCTCCGAACCCTATCTCAGCCTTCCTTCCCTCACCTCTGTCCTCCGCAAAGCCGGCCACACCGTCATCCAGAAAGACGTCAACCTCGAGATGTGGGACTGGTACTTCAGCGAGGATTTCTTGAAGAAAGTCCTGCGCAAGGTCCCACAGCAGCTCGACCGTCTCCGCAAGCTCTCCAACAAGCGCGACCTGACCGACTATGAGATGGATGTTCAGCTGGCGCTCTGCGATGTGACTCGCCAGCGCATTGACGAGCTGATCAAGAAGGCGGAGAAGGCGAAGGCAATCGTCCGCGGAGAAACCTTCTACGATATCGACCGGTTAGAGTGGGCCATTCAAGTCTTCCGCGAAGTCACGCAGACCATTTCGCTGGTCTATGCGCCTGCCCGCATTTGCATGCCGCCGATGGAGACCGACCTGTCCTACAAGGTCTATGCGTCGAACGACGTGATCGACGCTGTGAACGACGAGCAGGTCAACGTCTACCGCGACGTGTTCGATCAGATCGTGAAGCCGGTGCTCGAAGCGGAGAAACCCGACGTGGTCGGCATCTCGATCGTGCTCCAGCAGCAGATCTTCTCCTCCATGACCTTCTGCGCCCTCATCAAGCAGCAGTTTCCCCACATCCACGTCACGATCGGCGGCAACACGGTGACCAGGCTGCGCGATGTGCTGTCCCAATCGCCGCTGTTTCAATTCTTCGACAGTGCCGTGGTCTACGAAGGGGAGACGGCTTTCTTGCAGCTGGTCGAGGCGGTGGGGGCCAAGCGGGACCTCAGTGGCGTGCCCAACACCATTTATAAGGATGCCAAGGGCGTCCATGAGTCGCCCTTGAGCTATGCCGAGGACATGGCGGAGCTGCCGCCCCCGGACTTCGACGGCCTGCCGCTCTCGAAGTATTTCGTGCCGACGAACGTGCTCCCGTACCTGGCGACTCGCGGCTGCTACTGGGGCCGCTGCGAGTTCTGCGACCATGGCGAGGGCTATACGGCCGGCTACCGGTCGAAGAAGATCCAGGACGTGCTGGCGGACATCAAATATCTGCGCGACAAGTACGGCGTCCGACATTTCCACTTCACCGACGAATCCTATCCTCCGGCGCTCTTCCGCAAGCTGGCGCGAGGCTTGGTTGAAAGCAAGATGGACATCTTCTGGACGACGCACATGCGGTTCGAGAAGAGCCTGCTGGAAGACGCAGTCTGGGAAGATGCGAAGAACTCCGGTTGCCGCTATCTCCACTTCGGCTACGAGTCCGGCGTCGAGCGTGTGCTGCAACTGATGGATAAGGCGACGACGACGGAGATCATGACAAAGCATCTCAAGCTGACGGCCGACGCCGGCATCTGGAACCATTGCATGGGCTTCTTCGGCTTCCCCGGTGAGACGAAAGAGGAAGCCTGGCAATCTGTGCAGTTCCTGGAGCAGAACAAGGACTATGTCCATTCCCTCGGCTTCGGCACCTTCGATCTCGGCCGACACAATCCCGTGGCCAAGCATCCGGAGCGCTGGGGCGTGACGGCCTACAAGAACCCCGAGTGGGACCTGGCGCTGGACTACTATTTCACCGTGACCAATGGGATGAGCATCGAGGAGGCGGAGCGGGTGTTCCAGGAATTCGAACGGAACCACTATTCGGGCTGGGACCTGCGCCTGTACATCCGTGAATATATTTTCCTATATATCTGCCGGTTCGGGCTCAAAAAACTGAACGACCTTCAATACAGTGCCGCTAAAATTGCTGGCATCACGCCGACGCTGGCGGGGAAAATGTAGGGGACTGGTAGGGGACTGGCTCCGGGCCTTGCCCGGTGCTGTCCCGGTTAAAAAAGATTTTTAGAACTGGGACAGTCGCCAATCGGAAGGGCGACAGTCCCCAGGTAAGAAATGAGCGAACTGCTTCAAATCGACGGCTTGACCCCGATCAAGAAAGAAGACCGAAAAACGTCGAAGGTCATGCTTCTGTTTCCGCCCGAGTGGGTGCCGACCGCGCCCTATTTGGCGCTGCCGTCGTTGACCGCCGTGCTGCGGCAGGCCGGGCATACTGTCATCCAGCGCGACGTCAACATCGAGATGTACGACCACTTCTTCACCACGGAATTCTTGATTTGGATCAGGGCCAGACAGTCGATGCAGCTGAAGGCGCTGCAGATGAAAGAAAAGCGGGGGGAGTTGACGGACCAGGAGGCCGGTCAGCTGTCCGTGCTCGAACAGGTCATGACGCTCGACGTCTTCGATCTCGCGTCGCGCGCTGAAGACGCCAAGAACGTCGTGCGCGGCGAACGGTTTTACCAGGCCGACAAGCTGGAACGTGCGCTCAATACCTTCCGCGAGGCGATGCAGTACATTTCCGCCGCCTACTACCCGGCCTCGCTCGTGTTCTATCCGATGGAAAGCAACCTCGGCTACCGGCCCGGCGTCTCCAAGGAACTCTTCGCCTGTCTGGACGACGAGCAGGTGAACATCTACCGCGACATCTGCAATCAACTCGTCCTGCCCTCCGTCAGCAAGGAAAAGCCGGATGTGGTCGGCGTTTCCATCGGCACGCAGATGCAGCTGATCGCGGGGCTGACGTTCTGTCGAATGATCAAGGAGACCTTCCCGAACATTCACGTGGTGGTCGGTGGCAACGTCATCACCAGATTGCAGGAAGAGCTGCCGCACCACGAGCGGTTCTTCACGGAGGTCTTCGATTCGGCGATCCTCTACGAAGGCGAGCATGCGCTGCTTTGGCTCATCGAAGCCTTGAACGGCCAGCGGGACCTTGCCTCCGTGCCGAACCTCATGTGCCGCGATGCGAGCGGCGTCCATGTGAGCAAGGAAGTCTATACGGAGAAGACGACGGCACTGCCGGTCCCTGACTTCGACGGCTTTCCGCTGGATCATTATTTTGTCCCGGAGCGGATCATTCCCTATCTTGCGACGCGCGGCTGCTACTGGGGCCGCTGCACCTTTTGCGATCACGGCCAGGGCTACTTCGACCAGTACCGCGGCATGACGGCGCAGTTGGTCGTCGAGCAGGTGAAGGCGCTACGGGACAAGTACCAGTGCCGGCACTTTCTCTTCAGCGACGAATCCTATCCTCCAGCCCTTTTCAAGAGGGTGTCGCAGCTCTTGGTGGATCAGAACGTCGGGATCAAATGGACGACGCTGATCCGCTTCGAAGAAACCTTGCAGGATCAGGCCGTCTGGGACCTGGCCGCCAAGGCCGGCTGCTGCACCCTCTATTATGGTATGGAGTCGGCGAACGAGCGGGTGTTGAATCTGATGGACAAGCATGCCAAGAAGAGCGTGATTGAGAACAATCTCCATCAGGCGGCGAAGGCGGGCATCTGGAACCACGTGATGGCCTTCTACGGCTTCCCCGGCGAGACGCGGGACGAGGCGTTGGAGACCAGGCAGTTCGTGCTCGACAACCAGCCGGTGATCCACTCGGTGGAGCTGTTCTACTTCGTCGCCTACCGGCACACGCCGATGGTGCGTAACCCCGACAAGTTCGGCATCACGATCCACAAACAGGAGGAGTACGACCTGCCGCTGGATTACTATTACACGCTGAACGAGCCGGTGGGTATCTCCTGCATGGATGCCATGCAGCTCTGCGAGGAGTTCTACAAGAACGACTTTCAGCCCTGGGCGGTGCGCGTGAACGCCCGCGAGCACGTCTTCCTCTACATCTCCAAGTTCGGGACGAACAAGCTGCCGCAAATCTATGCGCAACGGCAGACGGTGGGATCATCCGACAGCGTGTCGGGATTGGTCACGTGGCCGGTTTCGATGGGGGAGGGTGAAGACGGCAAAGAGGGGATGAGTCGCGTGGTCAGTCACGGGGTGGGGTGAAGAAGGTTGAGGCTAAGGTTGACCTTAGCCTTCAGTGTCGGGCACGAGGGTGGCGCTGAGGAGACTGTAGGCCGCTTCAATCTTCTTCGTCATCTCTTCGGCCTTGTTGTAGTTCTTCATGTACTGATGGGGGTTGTTCGTCAGATTGGCGTAGCGGGCCGGATTCCACGTATGGAGCTGCACCCGCCTGGCCCGTTCGAGATCTTCCTGGGTCGTCGGAAGCGTGAGCCCCAGTATCTCCAGCGCGTGGGCCACCTCCTTATGGATCGCATCTTCATCCATGCGTGGAGTCTGACAAGTTTCTGATAAGGCTGTCAATGCAGACGCAACTGCCGATTCTCCAGGCGCCTCCCATCTTCAAGAACAAAGATTACCGCGACGTCCTGATCCGGGAACTGGAGGGCGGGAAGATTCCCATCAGTCTCGGCAAAACCTGTCCGGTGAAGTGCGAGTTCTGCTACGAGATCGACCATTCCTACCGCGAGACGCTCGATCCTCCAAAAACGACGGACGAAGACTGGAAGTTCATCCTCGACTACATCAATAACAAGCCGACCGATCCGATGCAGTTCTGGTGTCTGGGCGGCAACGAGTACATGGAGTGGACCGACCTGTTTCTCCATCCCAAGGCCATGGAATGGGTCGAGGATTTTCTGACTTCGACGGACAAGAACATCACGTTCTTCACGGTCGGCTACGTGCAGGTGCCGAAGATTCACGCCCTGGCTGCGCGGTATCCGGGCCGGATCAACTTCGAGCTGTCGGTGATTACGCTCAGCGACTACCGGCAGCGGCTGATGCCCCATGCGCCGTCGGTCAAGCACCTCATGAAAGTGTTGGACGGTCCGGCCGTCTCCTCGGCGAATTTCTATGCGTTCGACGCGCATACGATGTCGAAGGATGCCGAGGCCATCTCTGCGGTGAATCAGAAGTGCGTGTTGTGGATGGGTTGCCTCACGCCGGTGCGCGGAATCAAGGAGCCGGCGGCGGAGCTCATGCGGCAGGGGAGAAAGTATCTGCCGGATGAAGCCCGTCGTCTGTACGACAAGGGTCTGCCGAATGTGCAGACCATCCAGACCGAGGCGCCGATCACCGCCTTCATGAACCGGAAGCGGATCGTGAGTGCCTTCGATTCATTGGAGTTGGAGAGGCGGGATACGGTGGTGATGGCGAAGAGCGTCTACAAAGTCCTGAACATGTACCGGAAGAATCGGGCCAGGTTCCTGATGGTGCCGAACGCCACGCTGGGAGGTGACTCCGACTGTTCCGTGCTGCTGACGTTTGACGACATTGCCAGAAGGATGACGACCCAGAAGCGCATTCATGTTCCGAAATGCATGATGCAGTCCGGTCGCGGCATGTATACGGACATCGGCGGCGTAACGCCTGAGCAGTTCACGAGGAAAACCGGCGTCAAGGTGACCATCCTGCACAAGATCGACACCCGATTCGCTAATAAGCTGCTCTGGCGGAACTGCCTCTTGAAGAATTACGTGGAAGACTATGTGGGGAATCCGCTCGTTCAGTCCTACGAATCCCTCCCCGTCCCCGCATAGTAACAAGGTTGAGGTTAAGGCTGAGATTGAGTCAGTTTTGGGGCTTTTCCGCGCTCGACCTCAACCTCAACCTTGAGCCTTCTACTTAATGACAGGGTCGAGATTGAAGGCGATGCTGACGCGGGGATTCACGCCCCTATAGGGGGCCACGGCGTGAAACTGCCAACCGGGAAACAGGACACATTGACCGGTGGTCGGCGTAAACGAGATCGTATTGCCGGCGTCGTGCAACTCCGGAAGCGAGTACCGCAGATACGGCGCGAGCATCCGGGGAAGACAGCCGCGAGGGTCGAAGAGCTGCAATTCCCCGCCCATGTCTTGCGAATCGGAGATGTCGCCCACATCCACATAATACACACCGGACCAGAAGGAACCAGGATGAGCGTGGTATCCGTTGGTTCCTCCGTTTCGTTGCACATTGGACCAGATCTCCACCACCTGCCAGCTGGGATGCTGTGCCGGCTTGCCGCTCCGTTCGGAAAATTCCGTCGCCAGAGTCGCGACCTGGGTGACTGATTCGAATAGCTGAGCGAGAGGCTTACCGGCCCATTCCATCATGGACAAGTCGTGCGGAGAGGACCACCCTATCACCTCACGGTCTGCATAAGGCAGTTGAGACGTTTCGTGAGCGAGAACCGCAGGTTTCAATTCATTATTGATTTGATGACACTCGGGGACAGAGAACACCAGGAGGGGTGTCGAGAAGATAGGCCGGACGCTCAATTCGAGTTGGCGGGCCATACGCGTCTCACACGCGCGTTTCTAGATTAACCCTGAGAGAATAAGCCCCGCAATGAAATCAAGTCAAGCGCAGGCGTTGTAATCCAAGCTCTGGGCAGGTGTTTGACAGTGAGTCACGCCCTGACCTAGAGTGCCGCTTATCTATGGAGCCTAAGCCCCGCTCGCTGAAGTTCTATCAAGCCGATGTGTTTACGAGCCAGCCGTTCGGCGGCAACCCGGTCGCCGTGTTTCCCGATGCCAAAGGACTCTCCGACGATGAGCTCCAGCAGATTGCCAGGGAGATGAACCTGTCCGAAACCGTGTTCGTGTTCCCGCCGAGCGATCCCGCCGCCGTCGTGCGGCTCCGCATCTTTACCCCGACACAGGAGATTCCCTTCGCCGGCCACCCGGTCGTGGGCACCATGCATGTCCTCGCGCAGCTCGGCTTCATTGCCACTCCCGAACCGGTGACGCGCGTGGTGCAGGAGTGTAACATCGGGCTCTTCCCGGTCGATCTGCATGTGCGCGACGGTCGGGTCACGCGAGTGGTCATGACCCAGCCTGCGCCGCAATTTCTGGAGTCGATCGAGGACACCGAAGACCTCTATCTGGTAGCCAGCGCCCTCGGCATTTCCAAGCATGTGATCGCGGATGCCAAGTGGCCTCTGCAAGTGGTCTCGACCGGCCTGCCGGTTCTCATTGTTCCGGTGAGAACCCTGACGGCGGTACGGTCCATTACACCAGATCCATCGGCAATCATGCATCTGTGCCGCCGGTTCGGGGCCAACGGCATTATGGTTTTCACGACGGTGACGGTCGAAACATTTGCCACGGTCCATGCCAGGATGTTCGCGCCCTCGATCGGGATCCCCGAAGATCCTGCGACAGGGAGCGCCGGTGGAGCGCTGGGAGCCTATCTGGTGCAAAACGGCGTCGTCGACGTCGGTCCGATGACCGAGATCGTCATTGAGCAGGGATATGAGATCGATCGCCCTTCACGGATTCTTGTGCAGGTCGAGTCGGATGATGATGCGATACAGACCGTCAAGGTCGGCGGGCAGTGCGTGATGGTCGTTGAAGGAACGTTGAACTTCTAACGTCGGTTCTAAGTTCTGGGTTCTCCGTGTTCGGATAACTTCGAACGCAGCACGGAGAACCTAGAACCGTCTGAGGCACATGAAAGCCGTTCTTTTTCGTGAGCATGGCGGGCCGGAGAAGCTGAGCTACGAGGAGGTGCCGAAGCCGGTCATCGGTCACGAAGAGGTGCTGGTTCGCGTCAGGGCCTGCGCGCTGAACCATCTGGATATCTGGATCAGGCAGGGCAATCCGGCCTATCCGATGCCGCTCCCCCATGTGTCTGGATCCGATATCGCCGGCGAGGTGGAAGCTGTCGGCGATCCGGCTCAGGGCGTGACGGCGGGAGATCGGGTGTTCATCTCGCCGGGCCTGAGCTGCTGGCGGTGCCACGAATGCCTGGCCGGGCGGGACAACTTCTGCCGTTCCTATGCGTTGATCGGCGCCATGACGCAAGGCGGCTATGCCGAGTACGTGAAGGTTCCCTTCCGCAATGTGCTGCCGATTCCCGGCAATCTGTCGTTCGAGCAGGCGGCGGCCTTTCCGCTTGTGTCCGTCACCGCGTCACACATGTTGTTTAGCCTGGCGCAGCTCAAGCACGGCGAAATCGTACTGGTGATGGGGGCCGGCAGCGGCGTCGGGAGTATTGCGGTGCAGATGGCGCATCTGGCCGGAGCCAGAGTGATCACGACCGTGGGGACGGACGACAAGATTCCGAAAGCCGTGTTGCTCGGCGCCCATGCGGTCATCAACCATAGCCGCGAAAAAGTAGCGGAAAGAGTGAAGCTGCTGACCGAGGGGCGGGGGGTCGACGTGGTGATCGAGCATATCGGACCGGAGGTCTGGGACAGCTGCCTCGCGTCGCTTGCCAAGGGTGGCCGGTTGATTACCTGCGGAGCGACGACCGGCGCGGAGGTCAAGCTGGATCTCCGTTATGTCTATTCTCGTCAATTCACGATCAAGGGTTCCTATATGGGCACCCGCGCCGAGTTGGTCAACGCGGCAGAGCTGTTCGGGCAGGGGAGGCTCAAGCCCGTGATCGATCGGACCTATCCGCTCAGAGAGGCGAGGGCTGCGCAGGAACAGCTGCTCAGCCGGAAATTTTTTGGTAAGATCGTGCTGACGGTACTTTGAACAAAACGATTGCTGGCGCGCGCAAGGCGTGACAAGGGGAGGGGGAGCATGCCGAACACGGTGGGGCGCATTATGACGAAACAGCCGAAGTCTGTCGGTCCCGGGACGTCGGTAATGAGTGCGGCCAAGATGATGAAGACGGCGCGAGTGGGGTCGTTGTTCATCAAAAAGGGGAAGAAGCTGGTCGGCATCGTGACCGACACCGACATCGTCAGGCGTGCCGTCTCCAGCGGCAAGCCGCTCGGCAAGCTGACAGTCGAGAAAATCATGACCACCCCCATTTGCACGATCGAAGGGAGCCGGACCGTTGATGACGCCCAGGACATGATGGGCGACCTCGGCGTGCGCCATCTCGGCGTGACGCGCGGCGGAGAAATTATCGGCGTCGTGTCGGTACGGGACCTACTGTTGTTCTACAAGCGCTACGCGCAGTCGAACATCAGTCCGGCGATGGATTACTCCGAACCGAAGATCGGTCAGGACTGACTGCTCATGCTATTTGGTGAGTTCTTTGACCAGGTGGCCGAGTTCGGGGAGGATGAGTTTTTCCATCGCGAGACGGACGGCGTTTTCTGAACCGGGAGTTGAGAAGAGGACGCGCCCTTTGATGATGCCGGCCGTTGCTCGGCTCATGATGGCCGGTGAGCCGATCTCCTGATAGGTCAGGTAGCGGAACACCTCTCCGAATCCATCGAGCCGTTTCTCCAGCATGGCATTCACAGCCTCGAACGTCGAATCTCTTCGGGAAATCCCTGTCCCGCCGTTGATGATGATGGCTTGAATCCTCTTGTTCGCGATACCTGCCTTGATCTTGGCTTTGATCTTGGCCGGCTCGTCCTTGACGATGTAATAGTCGACGACGGAATGGCCGGCATCCTTGAGCATATGCATGATGCGGTACCCGCTGGTGTCGGTTTCTCTGGTGCGGGTGTCGCTACAAGTGATGACCATGCAGCCGACCTTCCGAGGGGCGTGGGCTTTATGTTCATCGGCGGCTTGGCTACTCATATCGGTAAAGGATGCTGAAAATGGCTTGTAGCTTCGTTCTCGCATCGCTCAGACCCTCAACGTACCGAGAAACGTACGATTCGGGACTTCGCTTGCTGCGGCCTCGCTACAAGACCATTTTGAGCATCCTCAACAGAAGGATTGATTCAATTCTTTCTTCAATAGTTATTTCCAGACGGCGTCCGGATTCAGCTTCTCTGCCGGCTTGCCGCCCTTGATGTGGTCGTCGAGGATCGTTGCCACGTCCGCTTCCGTGACTTTGGAGTACCAAGTTCCCTCCGGATACACGACGACGGTCGGTCCCTGTTCGCAGGGGCCGAGACAGGATGAACCGGTGACGAGCACTTCCCCCGGCATCACGCCACGCTGCATCAGCCCCATATTGAAGGCCATGAGCAATTGGGCCGAACCCTGGTTCCCGCATGACGGTTTGGGATGACCGGGTGGCCGGGCATTGGTGCAGACGACGATGTGATATTTCGGCTTCGGCATGCGGTCTCCTTCTTCGGTAAGTGCCAAATAGCTTATAGCGTATGTCTTATAGCACGTGATCGGATGGAAGCATTTACCCCTCCATTTCGCTTGTGCCATAGGCCATTAGCCATACGCTCTCTGATCTCCGTTATTTGGGTCGGTACGACTGCCACTCTTCGATGCATGCTTCCGGGAACTTCCAATGCTTGAGACCCTTGATGACCCAATCGAGATAATGGTCCTTGGGTTTGAATTTTCCGATCGGTGTAGTGGCGTAGGTGGTCACGAGGATCTTTTCTCCCGCCTCGCTGAGCACCGTCACCTGAACGTGGCGATAGGCGCCCTGCGGCACGTCGTCCTCGAACTGATCCAACAGCTTGAGATCTTCGTCTGTGACCTCGAACACTGCGCCCCAAACTTGCTCTCCCGGCGAAGGTACCACACTGGCCAGTCCGCATCGCCATTGCGACGACCACCGGCAGAATTGAATCTGGTGCTCAGGGAGCGTGGCCAGCATCAGGAATTGGTGCTCCGGAGCCCGCCGTTTGAGTTGGGCCGGATTGAGATTATCGCCGTAGAGAAAGAACTTCATGGATACTCGTTTGCCTCATGTTTCGTGTCGTTGCCCGGGTCATTCTTCTAACATACTGGGTTTTCGCGGCACAAGCCGGCATGCGACATCGTGTGACGGCCGGGTAGCCGCCAATCGTCATACGTCAACCGAGATAAGAGCAGGATCGTTGATTCTGTAGTTGATGCATGGCCATTGACGAATGACGCACGCGCTTTCTAAGATGCCAACCTCCATGGTCAAGAGCATTCACTACGCCGTCGTCGTAGTCCTGCTGTTGGGCGTGGTCTATCTCGTCTGGACCAAGCCTCCGACGATCAACCCGATGCTCGACCGGCGGGGCGCCGATGCGCTGGCGCTGGTCCAGACTCACCGGGCGCTGGGCTATCCGACGATCCTGCAGGCCATGACAGACCATGTGCGGTCGATGAAGGAGCGCGGCCTGAACGCCAGGCTCGGCGAGTGGCGGGTCAAGCAGGTCGACGGGGACCTCTATGAAATTCGTGTGCAACTCCGCGATCAGGGGGTCGGAGGGCAGTGGTTCGAGCGCGAGTTTATCTGGCACGCCAATTTGTCGTTGAAGAAAATCAATGCGGCGTCGTTGCCGGCCGACGGCGTGACGCCGAAGGAGCCGGATCCGGTCGCGCCGGCAGGCCCGGCGGTTCCACAGTTTCCCGGCGCGACATAGCCCCCCGATTTATGAACGATACCTCTCGAGTTCAGGCGGCAACGCCACCTGCACCTCGTTGCCCTCTACCTTCACCGGACAACAGGCGACGGTGATGTTGGGATTGCCGGACCGTTCTCCGGTCCGCACATTGAACGACCACCCGTGCCAGGGACATTCAACGACCTCATCGGTCAGGTGTCCTTCACCGAGCGGACCTCCCGCGTGGGGGCAGGTGTTGTCCACCGCATAATAGACGCCGCCCACGTTGAACAGCGCGATCCAGACACCGTGAACCTCCACGGTTCGGCCTGTTCCAGGCGGAATCTGATCGACCGTCGCCACCGTTACGAAGGCCGACATCGATCCTGCTTTCTTCGACGGGACGGAATCGGCCGAACCATCTGAGAACCGCGCGCAGCTTGATTTACGGCGCGCCTTATGGCATAGAAATAGCGGAGCGTACCCAGACCGATAGAAGGCCCTCTCAGAGAAGGAGCCTCGGTTGGGAATGAGGTTTCCGAATGGAAATGACCCTCCTGCTCAACTCTACCTATGAACCCCTGCGTGTCGTCCATTGGCAAAAAGCGATCGCGCTCCTCTGGCAAGGAAAAGTCGAAGTTCTTGAAGTGTACGACCGCGAAGTCCACGGCGTGTCGATCTCGTTCAAGCTGCCGTCGGTCATGCGCCTGCTCAAGCTGGTCCGGCTGAAAGACAGCCATCGGGCGGTCAAGTTCTCCCGCATCAATATCTTCACCAGAGACGGCTACACCTGCCAATATTGCCGGACCAAGTACAGGACCGAGGAATTGACGTTCGACCACGTCGTGCCTATCGCCAAGGGCGGGCGGAAGACCTGGGAGAATATCGTCACGGCCTGCTGGCGTTGCAACAACCGGAAGAGCGGCCGCACGCCGGATGAAGCGGGCATGCGGTTGACGAAGCGGCCGGTGAAGCCGCGCTGGAGTCCCATCGTCACGATTACCATTGGAATCAGAAATACGCCGGAAAGCTGGCGGGACTACCTTTACTGGAATATGGAGTTGGATGCCGACCCCTCAGGGCCATGAAGTGCTGCGACATGAGTGCTGAGGGTTTTAGGACTCAGCACTATCGTCTCAATGCACCTTATCCAACGTAATCTCCAAATCGCGGCCGCCCGGGAGCGTCGGGTTCTTCGCGTAGCGGCCTTCGATGTCGCCCGGCTGCGCCGGGCCCGCCTGACCATCCCGGTCCAGCCTGGCGATCACATCCACCATTCCCCGTAGTTCGGATCCCTGCACCATGACATCGGCATTCGTGATCTCGAACGCGACGGGAAACGCCGGGCGCTCGATCCGTTTCGCGGCGACCGGTCTCGGAGTCCCTCCTGGTCGACGCACAATGACAAAGAGCACATCGGTCGACCGCACTTGATTGGCCAGGTCCGGAGCGATGACCACTCGTCCGGCGATCACTGCTTCACCTGTCTGAGGATCGCAACTGTGGGCAAGGCCGAGCCAGGCCGCGATAGCGGCGAGGCCAATGATGCTGCCTGCCATGCCGATCGATTTGGCTGTGAATCCTGCCATAGACCATCTCCCCCCGAGATCGAGGTTGAGGTTCAGGTTAAGGTCGAGCGAAATCCTTGTTGTAACCTCAGCCTCAACCTTAGCCTGCCGCGTGCCTGATCGTGCGCGGGGCGCATTATACCGAGCCGGGTGGAAAAAGGGGAGGGCAGGTTTACGGTGGAAAAGAGTCTGTTGTATTATGCTGCTCTGTCCATATTGGAGGAATACACATGGCGGCGAACCCTGGTTTTCCCTTGTCTCTCGATGTCAGAGGCTACCCCGTGTTGGTCCTCGGGGGGGACGAGGAGGCGGCGGAAAAGACGCAACGCTTGTTGGATGCCGGCGCCAAAGTGATTGTGGTGGCTCCGACATTGCACGATAACTTGAAGCAGTTGGCCGCTGCGGCCAAGGTGCTGCATCGCGGACGGCATTTCCGCGAGGCAGATCTGGAAAGCGCGGTCCTGGTGCTGAATCTGGTTCGCGGTGACCGTGATTTTTCACGTTCGCTCTTGGCCAAGGCCAGGGAAAAGAAGTTTCTGTTGTGGTCCGTCGACCAGCCGGAGGCTTCCAACGTGATCATGCCGGCCGTTGTCGAGACGGGACATGTCCGGGTGGCCATCAGCACGAGCGGGGTCGCTCCGGCCTTGTCGGGGTTCATGAAGGAAGATCTGGAGCGGATTCTCGACGGCGAGTTCGCTTTGTTCGTGGAGTGGCTGGGACAGTTGCGCGAGCAGGCGAAGGCGGCGGAGCCGGATGTGGAGAAACGCAGGACGCTCCTACGCGAGGCCCTTGACGGATTCCGATTGTTGGGAAAGGTCCAGTATCCGAAAGTCTGGGTTGAGCAACGGGCCGGGGAGAAAGCGGGCAGCACTGCACAGTCGTAATCAAGGAGCATGACGCGATGATTTTGCTGGAATTCAGCATGTCTCCGTTGGGAAAGGGCGAGAGTGTCGGGAAATATGTGGCCCGCTCGCTCGATATTATCGACAAGAGCGGCGTGGCCTATCGGCTCAATCCCATGGGGACCGTGCTGGAGGGCGACTGGGACGAGGTGATGGCGGTGGTGAAGAAGTGTTACGCGCGAATGAAACAGGATTGCAACCGGATTTCCTGTTCGATCAAAATTGATTTTCGCAAAGGGCATTCAGGTCGGCTCTCAAGCAAAGTGCAGAGTGTGGAGCGCCGATTGAAAAGATCCATAAAAAAATAAGTAGGCTGTTCCTGCCGTCTCGCGAAGCCACTCTCCCGTATCTTTTTTTCTTCAACTTGTATCCCATCCAATACTTGTTTGTTTGATGAGTCGTTTCTTCCAGCCTTCCTGAGGTCTGGTTACACCAACATTCACGCGGTTTCTTCAATCTCAGAGGACGCCTCGGATGGCGGTATGTCATTTGCCTTCTCCGCTCACGGCGCAATCACGGAATGGCAACTCGGCATCATGCTCATTGGATCACGTCGACCCGGCCAAACGGCTCTAGTTCCATAGAGAGAAAGGGCTCTGTTCTGAAGTGAATGGGCGGGGCAGAATGCCTAGAAACAGGAAGTAGGAATCAGAAGTATTACCATGATGCAGGAGCTTTTTCCCCAGGACCAGACGATTCTCGAACGGAGGTTCATGCAGTTCGTGCCGTTCGGCATCGATGGACGCGGCGAACGCGTGCGGGATGTGAGCGGCATCGTCATCCGTGACAATGTGGAATATCTGGAAGAATGGCTCGGCCGGAGAGAGGGCGCCGAAACTGCCGCCAAGACCACCGCCGAACTGTGCCGTCTTCTCAACGACCGGGTGCGTGACCCCGCGCACCATGTCACCCCCGAACAATTGAAGAATGTCTGGAACAGCTATTCCTATGAGTTCACGTCATATCTTCGAGAATTCTGCCGGCAGTTGTCGGGAGATCCCGCCTTTTATCTGAACGTGGGGCGGGAGAAGCATATCTCGCCGCTGATCCAGGCTTTGGGCCGGCCGTTCAGTCTTTCGCAGGTCCACCGCATGTATCCCTACTATGCGCAGAAGTTTGCCAAGGGCCTGGACTGTTCGGTGATCGATGTCACGGAATCCTCGGCGGTGCTCCGTCTGCGCCTGACCGATCGAGTGTATGAGCAATTCGGTCCCTATCGCAGAGCCTGCGTGGCGCAGATCTGTGAGTCGGCGAAGGGACGGATCGCCATGGTTCCCTTGAGGCTCCATCAGCTTCCTCCTTCCACGGTAACCGACCGGGCCTGCATCGTGCGCGGCGACGATTATTGCGAATGGGAGGTCCGATGGCAGCCGCAATCCGACCGTCACATCGCCTGGCATGTATGGGGTGCGGCTTCCGGGGTCATCACGGCCGCCTCCGTGCGTCTTTTCTTTCCGGCGATGACTGCGGGCGAGGCGGTGCTGACCGGGCTGGTACCGATTCTCCTGTCCGGGACACTCATCAACCGGCGGCTTCACAGGGAAAGCCGGCGCCGGGAGAAGCTGATTAAAGAGCAGATCGCCGACGTTGAGTCGCGCCACGAAGAACTGCGGGAAGCCTATCTGGAACAGGAACAGACAAGGGTCGAATTGCGGCGGAAGGTCAACCATCTCATGGTCCTGCACCGTGCCGGCCTCTTGTTCAGTTCCATGCTTGATCGAGAGGCCTTGTTGCAACAGGTGTTGGAAACCTTGACCAGGGATCTGCACTTCGATCGGGCCATGATCTCCTTTTACGATCCGCAACAGCAGGCTGTCAAAGATGCAAGACTTGTCGGAGTGTCTGAGGAAGTGGCGGCCTTTGCACGATCCAGCGTCATTCCTTTGTCCGATCCGGACTGCCCGGAGGGGACGGTGTTAGTGCAGGGGAAACCGCTCCTGATCGGCGACATCCGCGCCTGGTGGGATCGTCTGCATCCCGTGACCAGGCAGTTGGCGTTGCTGACCGGAGCCAAAGCGTTCATGGTCGTGCCCTTGAAGACGAAAGACCGAGTTCTCGGCAGCCTGACGGTGGATCGGGCGCAGGAGCATTGTTTGACTCTCGAAGATCTCGAGCTGCTGATGACGTTCGCGCATCAGGTGGCCGGCGCGCTCGACAATGCGGCCGCCTATCAGCAGATCGAGGAGCTCAACGTCGGTTTGGAAGCCAAGGTCCGGGAACGCACGGCCGAGCTGGAACAGGCGGATCGCCTGCGGTCGCAGTTTCTGTCCCACGTGTCGCACGAATTGAAGACTCCGCTGACTTCGATCAAGGGGTTTCTTCAGAACATGCTGGACGGATTGACCGGCCCGGTGAACGTCAAACAGCAGCGATATTTGTCCCGCGTGCTGGAGAATTCCGAGCGGTTGATCCGCATGATCGAAGACTTGCTGGATCGCACGAGAATTCAAACCGGGCGATTGGAGCTGGCTCCATCCGAAATCGATCTGGCGCAGGCCGTCGCCGATGCCGTCGAGCAACTGCGCCCGCTGGCTCAGGCGAAACACCAGCAGTTGGAAGCCCGGTATCCTTCCACGCCCCTGATCGTCTGGGCGGACCGGGACCGTCTCTTCCAGATTGTCACGAATCTTGTCCAAAACGCGGTGAAATTCACGCCGGAATCCGGCCGGATCACCGTAAGCGTGAAACAGGAGAGCCAGCGCGCCGCCGGCATATCGGTGCTCGACACGGGACCTGGGATTCCTTCCGAGTTCAGCGACAAGGTCTTCGATCCGTTTTTCAAACTGAAGGCTCGAACAGGAACCAAGGGATTGGGGCTGGGGCTTTCGATCGTCCGCACCTTGGTCGATCTGCACGGAGGAACTATTGAGGCTCGGACCGGACAGGAGGGAGGAGCCGAACTGTCCGTGACCCTTCCTTTACGGGCTCCGGTGGAGGCCTGTTCACGAGGACCGGCCAACCGGATCGCGCCGGTCCTCGTGGTGGATGACGATGCGGATATCCGTCAGTTGCTGGAGGACCGCCTCCGTGCCAAGGGCTATGAGGTCCGGATGGAGAGCGACGGACTGCGGGCGGTCGAAGCTGTTCGCGACCAGAGCTTTTCGGGGATGATTCTGGATATCGGCATTCCGTCGATCGACGGAATGGAGGTGCTGAAGCGAATCAGGCAGAGGGATCAACAGATTCCGATCGTCATGGTCACCGCCTCCGGGGGAAAGGATTCCGCCATCCGGGCGATCGGCATGGGGGCACAGGCCTACCTATTGAAGCCGTTCGATGCAGGTGAGCTGGAGCAGGTCGTAGATGCCTGGTTCGGCGCGGTGGAAACGGTGGATCGGGGAGCCTGTGGATGAGTTGGATCGTCGAACGGAAGAATGCCCCCAATCCGGTACAGCCAATCATAAACACAAAGGGAAGCAGGCCAAGAGCGAGAGACATTCACGTGACAGCCTGCGTGATAGCCGGCATGTGCCTCGGGGTCCTACTATCGCAGCCAGCTTGGGGACAGGTACCTCGCATTCAGGGGCAGGGGACTGCAGCTTCTGGCATGGGCAATGCCTTTGCCGCCCAGGCGGACGATCCTTCGGCCGTTCATTACAATCCTGCGGGCCTTACTCAATTGCGCGGGATGGAGATAATGGCGGGTCTACTGTTGTCCGGCGGGACCACGCATTTCACGGGACCGACCGGCCTCACTGCGACCGGGGACCGTAACGGCAGTCTCGCCTGGCCTCCGCCGGCCCATCTCTACCTTACGGCCAATCTGAAAGATGTGGGGATTGCCTCGTTAGGCGCGCTTACGGCCGGCATCGGGCTCACCTCGCCCTTCGGCTCCTTGACACGATGGCCGGCCGATGGCCCCTTCCGAACCGCGACAATTTTCAACACACTGCCGCTGTTGGATATCAAGCCAACGCTGGCCTATCAATTGACCAAAAATCTGTCTCTCGGATTAGGCGCTGACATCTACACGTTTTCGGGATTGGTCGGAGAGGGGCAGGTCGAGCGGCAATCGATCTGGCCCGGTGGATTGGGAATTCCCCCCGGGTCAAGGGTTGAGCTGTTCGGCAGCGACACAGCGGCCGGCTTTAACGCGAGTCTCTTGTATACCGCGCTCCGGAACGTCGACGGCAAAGCCATTGCCAACATCGGCTTCGTGTACCGAAGTCAGGCCACGATGCATCTCACCGGAGCGTTGCTGGCGAACGGAGCCAAGGTATCTGATGCAAAGGCGACGCTAGTTCTACCACAAATATTCACCGGCGCGATCGCCATCTGGCCGCAGAGGACAATCGAGCGCGAGTGGAAGCTGGAGCTGGATGTCGATTATGTCGGGTGGAAATCCTTCCGCAATCTCGACGTGCAATTGGCGAACGGAGCGACAATTCCACAACCGCTGAACTGGCGGAACACCTGCGCGGTGATGGTCGGCACAGAGTACAAATGGCTAGCGATCGACTCTCTGCCCGCGTGGGAAGTAGCGCTGCGAGCCGGCTACACCAATCAACAAACGCAGATGCCCGACGCGTCGTTTGATCCGGGAATTCCGTCCGCCGATGTCCACATTGTTGGTGGAGGAATCGGATTCCTGTGTAACGAAGGAGGAATGCTGCTGGGATTATTGCGCTGCGGAAACGTCGGGGTGGGAACAGTCAAAACCAAAGCCATCGGCCTCGATCTCTCGTACCAAGCCTCGCTGTACGAGGGTCGCACGATCACCGGCAATCGCAATCCTACCGTCGATGGAACCTACAAAACGACGCTGCAGACCGGGGGCGTTTCCGTTCGCATGCTGTTTTAGGAGGAGCAGGAGCTATAGATTCTCGGCACCCGCGGTCCGATCCCGCACAGCACCTCGTACGGTATGGTTCCGGTCCATTCGGCCACTTCGTCAGCCCAGATTGCCTCGTTGCCCTGCCGGCCGATCAAGATGACTTCGTCGCCGGCCTGAGCGGCGGAAATGTCCGTCACGTCGACCATCGTCATATCCATGCAGACAAGGCCCACGATCGGAGCGCGTCTGCCGCGAATCAGAACGGCTCCGCGGTTCGAGAGGCGGCGGCTGTACCCGTCGGCATAGCCGATGGGCAGGACCGCGATCCTGGTCTTTCGCGTCGCGACGAATGTCCGGTTGTAACTGATGGCGCTGCCTGGTTCGACCGTTCGTAGCTGCGCGATGGTGGTCTGCAACGTGAGTACTGGTTGAAGGTTCGGCGCCGGAACGGATGCTGGCAGCGTATGGTATCCGTACAGCATGATTCCGGGACGGACCAAGGAGAAGTGAGCCTGCGGAAAGCGGATGATCGCGGCGCTGTTCGCGGCATGGATCAGCGGGATGTGAAGACCGCCCCGCTGCAGGAGGGTGATCGTTTCATGGAATCTCGCCAGTTGTTCATCCGTATGGTCTGAGGTCTTCCCGTCGGCGTCGGCCAGGTGTGTCATCATACCTTCGACCGCCAGCGACTTCCATGACCGGAGGGACTCAATGATCGACGGTATCTCTTCGGCCGACAGCCCGAGTCTCCCCATGCCCGTATCGAGCTTCAAATGAACGGGAAGGGACGTATTTCTGGCCGTGGCGGCTCGGGCAAGCGCGGGCAGTCTCTGCCGGTCACTGATCACGGGAGTCAACCGGTGAGTCAAGGCATCGGGAATCTGTTCGTCGAAGACCGTTCCGAGGACGAGAATCTCCGCCGTGATTCCGGCCTCCCGCAGCGCCAGGCCTTCCTTGACCGATACGACGGCAAGTCTGGTCACGTCGTGACGGACGAGAGCCTGAGCGGTCTCAGCCGCCCCGTGCCCGTACGCGTTGGCCTTCACGATGGCCAGAATTTCGCATGAGCCGGACAGACAGCGCTTGACCTGCGAAAGATTATGGACGAGCGAGGCGAGGTTGACGTGGGCGTAGGTCGTGAGCACGGTCGGGGTCGTTCTTAGCCGGACAGGGAGTCGAAGAGAGCCGCGCGGTCATACTTCCAGAATTTCCTGCTCTTTTTTCTTGATGACATCGTCGATCTTCTGCGTGTACTGGTCCGTCAGCTTCTGAATCTCAGCCTCGGACTTGCGCAACTCGTCTTCGGTCAATTTGGCATCTTTCTGCAGTTTCTTCAACTCTTCGTTCGCATCCCGTCGGAACCCTCTCACGTGCACTTTGGTGTCTTCACCATGCTTCTTGCAGATTTTGGTCAGCTCTTTCCGTCGCTCTTCCGTGAGGGGAGGCAGGGGAACGCGAATCATCTTCCCGTCGTTCGACGGCGTCACGCCGAGTCCAGACAGGGCGAGCGCTTTTTCGATTTCCTTGATGAGCTGGGGCTCCCAGGGCTGAATGGTGATGAGTCGCGCTTCCGGCGTGGACAGGTTTGCGACCTGCTTGAGCGGGGTCATAGTGCCATAATAGTCTACGCGGATATTGTCCAATAGCGCGACGGAGGCCCGACCGGTCCGCAGGCCTGCCAGGTCCCGCTTGAGATGCTCGAGGGCGGACTCCATCTTTCCCGTCACGGTTTGGCGAATCGCAGCGGCGTTTGACATAGCGGCTCCGAATTGGTTATTGGCTGCCGCCGGTGACGAGCGTGCCGATCGGCTCACCGGTGGCGACGCGTTTGAAGTTCCCTGATTCCTTGAGATTGAACACGATCAGCGGCAGGTTGTTGTCCATGCAGAGACTGATCGCGGTGGCGTCCATGACCTTGAGATTCTGATTCAGGATGGCCAGAAATGAGATGTCGCGATACTTCTTGGCCGTCGGATTCTTGACCGGATCGGCGTCGTAGATCCCGTCGACTTTCGTGCCTTTCATGATCACCTGGGCGCCGATCTCCATTGCCCGCAACGCGGCGGCCGTATCGGTCGAAAAGTAGGGATTGCCGGTCCCGCCTGCGAAAATTACCACCCGCTTCTTCTCGAGATGGCGGATGGCGCGCCGGCGAATGTACCCTTCCGCAAGCTGGCGCATCTCGATGGCGGATTGGACGCGGGTCATGACTCCGGCGCGCTCCAGAGCGTTCTGCAGAGCCAGGGCGTTCAGGACGGTGGCCAGCATGCCCATGTAGTCGGCCGAGGCCCGTTCCATGCCGGTGGCGCTGGCGGCAATCCCGCGAAAGATGTTGCCGCCGCCGATGACGACGGCGACTTCGATGTCCAGCGCGACGACGGACGCGATCTCCGAGGCGAGACCTTCGAGGACGGAAGGCTGAATGCCGTATCCCTGCTCACCGGCCAACATCTCTCCGCTGACTTTCAGGAGGATGCGCCGGTACTTGGCAGAGTTCATGCTTCGCCTAATTGAAAGCGGGTAAAACGCCGGATGTTCATGTTCTCGCCGATCTTGGCGATTTTCTGGGCGAGCAGATCCTTGACCGTGACCGCGGGGTCCTTGATAAAGGCCTGCTCCATCAGGCAGCTTTCCTGGTAAAATTTTTCCAGCTTTCCCTCCACGATCTTCGGCCAGGCGGCAGGCGGCTTGCCCATTTCCCTGGCCTGCCCCTCGTAGATCGCCCGTTCTTTGTCGATGGTCGTGGGAGACACGTCGTCGCGCCTGACGTACTGCGGCTTCGCCGCCGCGACTTGCAGCGCGAGGTCGTTGACGAAGGCCTTGAACTCTTCGTTGCGGGCCACAAAGTCGGTTTCGCAATTGACTTCGATCAGGACGCCGATCTTGCCTCCCATGTGGATATAGGCGTGAATCAACCCTTGATTCGTTTCGCGTCCTGCTTTCTTCTGGGCGGCGGCGAGGCCCTTCTGCCGCAGATAATCCACGGCCTTGTCGATGTCGTCTCCGTTTTCCTGGAGCGCCTTCTGACAATCGAGAATCCCGGCTCCCGTTTTTTCCCTGAGTTCCTTCACGAGTTGACTTGATCCAGCCATACCAGACAGTCCTTTGGTTGCAGCTGTGAGAAAGTGATGAACGCGCGTGGTCGCCGCCTAGGAGGCGGGAGCAGCAGCCAGAGTGGCGGCTCCGACTTTATCTTCCCCCGCGGGGGTTGACTGAAATTCCGCTTCATCGCGCTGAGTCCGCAGGTGATTGCCTTCGATGCAGGCTTCGGCGATTTTCGAGGTGATCAGTTTGATGGAGCGGATCGCATCGTCGTTACCCGGGATCGGGTAGGTGATGTGGTCGGGGTCGCAGTTGCTGTCCACGATAGCGATGACCGGGATGTCCAGGCGCGTCGCTTCCTGCACGGCGATGCGTTCGATTCTGGTATCGAGAATGAACACAGCGCCCGGGAGGCCGCGCATGTTCTTGATGCCGGTCAGGAACTTCTGAAGCTTCACGAGCTCCTTCTGTTTCTGGGAGATTTCCTTCTTCGTCAGGCCGTGCTGAGCGGGGTCCGCGAGCATGCCTTCGATTTTCTTCATCTTGTCGATGCTCCGGCGGATGGTCTGGAAGTTCGTCAGCATCCCGCCGAGCCAGCGCTGATTGACATAGAACATGTTGGCTCGCAGAGATTCTTCCTGAAGAATTTCTGCCGCCTGGCGTTTGGTGCCCACGAACAGGACTGATTGCCCCGAGGCGACGGTGTCGCGGACGAAGGCATAGGCCTCTTCCATTCGAGTCACGGTCTGCTGCAGGTCGATGATATAAATGCCGTTACGTTCTCCGAAGAGAAACTTCTTCATCTTCGGATTCCACCGGTTGGTCTGGTGGCCGAAGTGGACCCCGGCTTCCAACAGTTCCTTGATCGCGATCACTCCCATGCCTTCACCTCCCCTCAAGGCCTGCAGAGCACCCGCTTAACGGGCGAGGGGGACCGGCCCCCTTATTCTCAAGCCAAGCGACGCGACGAGCGTCGATTGTAAATTTGATGGCGCGTCCGTCATGCACAGGATTATGCGTGACGAAGTCAAGACTTTGCGCTCCAGAGCCTTGGCACACTAGCAGATTGTCCTCGGCTTTACAAGATTGAAATTGCGGACTTTCCCACTAGGATCGATAGCTTGCATTGATCCGGACATATTCAAAGGACAAATCGGTCGTCCACAGGTGAGCCCGGTGATTACCTTGTCCGAGATCCACTCCGATCGTGAATTCCTTCCGGCGGAACACCTCGGCGATGCGGCGTTCGGCAGCGAGACCCAACCCCACACCATGCTTGACCATGGCCACTCCCCCAAATGTGACGGCGACCCTCGACGGGATAATGGGAACCCCCGCGCGGCCGATGGCTGCCATCACACGGCCCCAGTTTGCATCCTCTCCGAAGAAGGCGGTCTTGATGAGATTCGACGTGCCGATCGTCCGGGCTATCTGTCGGGCCTGCGTCGCGGTTCGAGCCCCGGTAATTTCGAGCTTCACCACTTTCGTCACGCCTTCGCCGTCCCGACAAATGGCAAGAGCCAACGTTTCGCAGACCTCCGTGAGGAGACGAGCGAATCGACGATAGGCTGCGGTGCCTTCCCGGATGATGCGGTTCTCGGCCAGTCCATTGGCCAGGCAGAGCACCGTGTCGTTGGTGCTGGTGTCGCCGTCGACCGAGATGCAGTTGAACGATTCGTTCACCGCTGCCGACAAAGCCTTCTGCAACGCCAGTTTCGTGATCGACGCATCGGTGGTCAGGTACGCTAGCATGGTGGCCATGTCGGGGTGGATCATTCCTGATCCTTTGGCCATGCCGCCGATCGTCACGATTCTTCCATTGATCCGTTCTCGGTGAGCGACCGTTTTGGGGCGAAGGTCGGTCGTCATGATCGCTCGGGCGGCCGACAATCCCCCGCGATCGCTGAGTCGTTCGAGCAACTGCGGAATGCCTCGTACGATTCGTTCCACCGGCAACCTCCGGCCGATTACGCCGGTTGAACCGATGAATACTTCCTGAGTGGGGATGCGCAGGTGGCGCGCCACAAGCGCCGCGGTTTCTCGGGCGGCAGCCAGGCCCGCTTCTCCGGTGCAGGCGTTTGCGTTCCCGCTGTTGATGAGAATCGCGCGCCCAACGCCATGGCGCAAGTGCCGACGATCAAGGAGGACCGGCGCGGCGACCACCTGGTTTCGTGTAAAGACCCCGGCGACCGGACCTGGCTGCGCAGAAACGACCAGAGCCAGATCAAGCAACCCCGGTTTCTTGATTCCGCAATGGATGCCGGACGCTTTAAAGCCGAGAGGGACTGTGACGCCGCGTCCATGCTGAAAAGCTGTCTGAGATTTTGGCATAGAGGGAACGCCGGTGTCGGAGGTGGGTTAGGGGTATGCGGCAGGAGCGGTCAGGCCGGTTTCTTCGGGAAGCCCGAGCATAAGATTCATCGCCTGGACGGCCTGGCCAGCCGCGCCCTTGACCAGATTGTCCACGGCAGCAACGGTCACCACCCAACCGGCCCGCTGATCGGTATAGACGCCGATGTCGCAGTAATTTGACCCCTTGATGTAACGGGGGTTCGGGACGACATCCTCATAGAGCCTGACGAAACGCTCACCTTTATAGAAAGCGCGATACAGCGCGCGCAATTCGGGGAGCGCCACCGGATTCTTCAGGCGGCAGTAGGCCGTACTCAGAATGCCGCGGTTCATTGGAACCAAATGCGGAGTAAAGGCGACGGAGGGCGTCCCGCCGTTTTCCTTCGATTGGCGTGAGCGCAATCGGCCCAACTCCTGCTCGATCTCGGGAATGTGTCTGTGCGAGCCGATCTTGTACGGCTCCAACGATTCATGCGCCTCAGGGAAATGGTAAGGCAGCGCCGGACTTCGTCCGGCACCAGAGATGCCGGATTTGGCATCGATCACGACGGTATCAGGCTGGACCAGATCGTTTGCGAATAAGGGCGCCAGCTGCAGTATCGCGGCGGTCGGATAACAACCGGGCGAGGCAACGAGCTTGCTCCTTGAGATCGCAGCACGATGGAGTTCCGGAAGGCCGTACACGGCTTCCTTCAAGAGCGCGGCGTGGGTATGAGAGGTTTTGTACCAGGATTCATACACAGCCGGGTCTTTGAGACGGTAGTCCGCGCTCAGATCGACCACGACTTTGCCGGTTGTCATGCAGGCGGCGACCGGATCCAGGGATTTTGTGTGGGGGAGAGCCAGAAACACGGCATCGGCATTGTTCAGCAGCGCTTCCGGGGTGAGCGCTTGAAACGAGAGCGAGACGAGTCCGGTCAGGCTTGGGAACATCGTAGCCAGGGGCGTTCCGGCTGATTTCTCCGACGTGACGGCAGTCAATTCGAAATGCGGGTGCGATACGACGAGACGGACGAGTTCCGCACCGGCATAGCCGCTGGCCCCCGCTATGGCGACTCGAATCTTCTTCATTGCTCGATCGTCTCCTGTGCAAGTCGCGCTCGTCTCGCGTATCTCGCCCGTCACGCGGTCATTCTTATAGCTGCGGACATAAAAAAAGGGAAGGCCGTGAGCCTTCCCTTCTGGTGATGCCGGCTCCGGCGTTTAGCGCTTCGAGTACTGGAACCGCTTTCGCGCGCCCTTCTGGCCGTATTTCTTCCGTTCTTTCACGCGAGAATCGCGTGTGAGCAAGCCTTCCTTCTTCAACGGCGCCCGAAGCGGCTGGCTCAAGCCCACCAACGCTCTGGCGATCGCATGTCGGAGCGCGCCTGCTTGCCCCGTCGGTCCGCCGCCGTGCACGGTCGCCTTGATCGAAAATTTTCCGGACACGCCGGCTAGTTCGAGAGGCAGTTGAATAATCTGTCTGAGAGTTAAACGGGGGAATGCCTTTTCGAGCGGCTGATCGTTGATCGTGATATCGCCCGACGTGCCGGTGACCCAGGCCCTCGCGATCGCGCACTTCCTTCGTCCCGTTGCATATTGAGTTGCTGCTGCTGCTGCCATTCTATTCTTCCTCCCTCGTCGGCCTATCGAATTAGAGTGTAATCGGTTCAGGTTGCTGCGCCTGGTGCGGATGGGCGGTTCCTGCGTACACGCGCAGCTTCTTTGCCATGTGTTTGCCGAGCGGCGTCTTGGGGAGCATCCCTTCGATCGCCAGCGTCAACAGTTGCGTCGGATCTTTGCGGAAGACGTGCTGCGCCGTGGCGGTTTTCAATCCGCCGGGATAGCCCGAGTGGCTTCGATACAGTTTCGTCTCCATCTTATCGCCGGTCAACTGGATTTTTTCCGCATTCACAATGACGACATGATCGCCCATATCCACATTGGGCGTGAAAGTCGGACGGTGTTTACCCCGAAGAACCGCGGCGACGCGGGCAGCCAATCGACCCAAGGTCTTCCCTTCCGCATCGACCAAGTACCACTTTTCCTGCACGTCCAACGGCTTCTGTAAATAAGTCGACATCGTTCGTTCGCGCTCCTTCATGTCGAAAATGATTCAGGTCTCCCGCACTTCTTGTTGTTGCTGCGCGCCGGCATTCTTCGAGTCCATTTTTGTCAGCCAGGCGTCGAGGTTCGCCGTGCTGCGGCGCGCCAGGACGTCCTGAGTGATATAGACGGGGCAGCGCGCGCGAAGGGCCAGGGACAATGCGTCGCTGGGCCGCGCATCGAGTGTCCGCTCTACGCCGTTGTTTCCGAGGTAGACCGTCGCGTAGTAGGTGCTGTTCTTCACGTCCGTAATCACCACCCGGCGGATCGCGACCCCCAAGTGTTCGGCAAAGCTCTTGATGAGGTCGTGACTCATCGGACGGGGTGTGACCGTCGTATCCAGCGCCAGCTTAATGGCGTGTCCTTCAGCAGCGCCGACCCAGATCGGGAACGTATCCGCTTGGCCGTCCTGCCGGGACAGGACGACGATTCTGGTGTCCGTGCTCGTCTCGTCCAGGACGCGGTCGACTCTGTACTCCACGATCGGCTGATTGTGCGGAGAGTCGCTCTGGCTCATGTCACTTGTCTTCGCCTGAATCCAACTTGCCGAAGTCTTCGGGTTTCAAATTCTCCAGCCACTGCTCCAACTCCTCGGAGCTCTGCTTCGTCAGCACGGATTCCTTGGCGAACACCGGCGCGTTGCAACGAAGGGCCAGCGCAATGGCGTCGCTGGGCCGCGCGTCGACGGTGTATTCGGAATCTCCGTACATCAAGTGAACCTTGGCAAAGTAGGTGTGTTCAGACAGGTCGGTGATCACCACGCTCAACACCTTGGCGTCGTAGGCGTCCAGAAACGATTTCATGAAATCGTGAGTCATCGGGCGGGGAGGACTCACGTTTTCCAGCGCCATGCTGATCGAACCCGCTTCGGACTTGCCGACCCAGATCGGCAACATCTCGGAGCCCTCTTCATCGCGAAGCACGACGATGTAGGCATTGTTGTACGGGTCGAACATCAACCCCTTGAGGTGCATCTGTGTGATCATGATTGACTCGCCGTTGCTCGGTAAGCCCAGATGGGCGAAAACGGACAAGAAGAGCGAACTCTACCATTTCCGATTTTGGCCTGTCAACGAAGCTGGCGTGATCGCAGAGGAATCGGGTGAGTTTCCGATGAACGAGAATGACGGCCGGAGCGGCTCATGATGGCGGTCGGTAGTTCTGATCGAGCTTGGTCGTGTCCGTTTGTTCGGTCCCGATCTTGAGAAAAGCCTTCATTTGCTTCTTGACCAACTCGCGGCCGCTCTCATCACCGAGGTTGACCTGGTACTCATTGATGACCATCACTCTCATTGATTCCCATTTTTTCCAACAGGGCTTGCAAACCTTTGATTTGATCTCGGCTTCCAGCTTACCCATAAACAGGGGATCGGTGATCGGTTCTCCGGCCTGTCCGCACGTCACGCATTGCACCTCAGCCATGGTCGCGATTTCCTCCCAGCAAAGTGAATCTGTCCTGCCGCCGATTCTAACACTCGGGTCGAGGCTAATTAAAGAGGGCAAGCCGGATTGACCCTTATCTGACTTCATGTTAGAAGTGGCGCCCTTCGGTGAGATCTGTGCCCGGATGGCGGAACTGGCAGACGCGCCGGACTCAAAATCCGGTTCTCGCAAGAGAGTGGGAGTTCGACCCTCCCTCCGGGCACCAAATCTCGAGGCCGTCCGGCATGCTTCGGCCCAAGGATTGCTTGAGCTTAGGGGGTGGAGAATCCCCCTTGACTTGTCCTGGAAGGTGGCCTATAGTCCGCCCGCTGGCATGATAAAAATGCATCAACGTCTTCATGTTTTCAGGGTTGTCTTACTCTTGTCGTCCGTCATTACTTCATCATCTAACTCACCAAGGAGGCAGCACATGCGCAACGTGTTGGCACTAGGAGCGGCATTACTTCTTGTCGGCTCCGTGAGTGTGTCCATGGCTCAGGAACGCCTGCAGTCCAACCAATCCGGTATGGGAGTAGGCGAAGGGGTCGGAGACGTCTCCGGTTCGAGCACCCGCGTGACCACATTCGATCGGCAGCAATTCCTTGATCGTCTGTCACAGGCCGAAACGGTCTATGGCCGTGTGCTGGGCATTGATGTTCCCGGGAAGAAGTTGCATTTGGAGAGTGGTGGTAGTTCTCACGACGAGGGACGAGCCGGTGCAGGATCCATGGTGTACCGTACCGTCTATCTCGATGACCGGACGAATATGGATCAGATGCGAACCATCGAGACCGGGGACGACGTCATGATAATGGCCGTTGAGGAAACCAATACGAACCATCCTTTCGGCACTGGTCGCAAGCTGGTTCGTGAAATCACCGTGCTTCGAGGCAACGAGAAGATGGCCGGATTTGGCGGCCTCGGTCAGCGGCCGAATCCGATGACTGAGCGCGGCATCGTCACCAACAGCGGTGGAATCACAGGTGGAGTGTCCGGTGGAGTGCTCCCCGGCACTGCGACTGGAGTTGTGACAACCGGTATCTCTGAGTTTACCGGTGCAGCGCCCTGTTGGAATTGTGAACCGCAGCCGGGCTGGGGTTATCAGACCGTCGAGCCGGAAACGAAGAAGCCGAACAAGTCAGATTACGGTTCCGACGTGGCGAAGCCGAACTTGGTGAAGGGTCTGCAATAAGTCGACCGTAGCGCATTTGTGATGCGTGAAAGGGGCAGCGGTTCGCTGCCCCTTTTTTTTGCGCTCGACAAGAGGAACCCGCCTCTTGTCTTGAAGGCCTGGCGAGTCCCTGTTAGGATTTCCTGAATGAGAGTGAGAAACCGGCTATGGGTCACAGGAAGTCAGAAGTGAGCAGTCACGAACCAATCGCCTACCCGGATGCCGAATTGGATTTGAGGGGAGTGATCTGCCCCTACAATTTCGTGAAAACCAAGCTCAAATTGGAAACAATGGAGCAGGGTCAAGTCCTGTCCGTCCTGCTGGACGCGGGGGATCCGATCAGAAACGTTCCGCAGAGTGTGAGCAATGAAGGCCACACGGTTCTCTTGCAGGAACCTGTCGATCAAGCCTTTCGGGTCGTCATCCGCCGTCGCGACGACTAGATCCTTCGACTCTTCTGCGTTTCGCAGTCTTCCCGCTTCTTCTTCGCTTGACTGTCCCCCGAAGTACGAGAGTGACCTCAGCCTCTTTGCGCAACGAAACAAGCTTTCTCACCAAGCCAGCCGGCTTCCCCTGATAGATGATTTCGTGCGGTGTCGTAAGATCGGCGGCGACGGTGACGGTCCGCGCGGGCAGTGTTCGGGCGATGCTCTGCATGACGCTCCGAAGGGAACCGGGGTGGAGGAACAATACCACCGGTCGTGACTCGAATTCGAAACTGGCGAGCAGGCGCTGGAGCTGGGGTCTCCGGTGCGGAAGGCTCCCTTCAAAAACGAGACGGTTTCCCAGATACCCGGAGAGCGCGATTGCCGCTGTGAGGGCCGAAGGTCCGGGGATCACCGAGACCGGCAGCTTGGCCTTGTGGGCCGCGGCGATCAAGAGGCGCCCAGGGTCGTAGATGACTGGCATACCGCTGTCGGAGACAAGCGCCACATCATGGCCGTCTGATATTTTCCGGAGCAACAAGGCGATCTTCTCCTGGTAATTCCGGGGGCCGTAACTTGTGATGGTCGTACCGATGCCGTGTCGGGCGAGGAAAGTCTGCGTAACAAGCGGTGTTTCTGCCGCGACCACGGCCACTTGCTTGAGAATATCGACTGCCCGCAGCGTGATATCACGCGGAGACCCGATCGGAGTGCCCACAATGAACAAGGTGCCGGGAGGCCGGTTTGCGGTCGTGGAGCGGAGGTTCTCTCCCGCCTTCGGTTGACTCGGCTCGCGGATCATCGATATAATTCCCCCTTCAATTACTGGTCGAATATCCTTGATTTTTGAGGGGATAGACCTCTATGGCCGCGCTGTTTTTTATGGTCACGATGGCGCTGTACTTCGCGGCGACCGTGACGTTTCTTGCTCTCCTGCTGAGGCGGGCGGAGGCTCTGTCGACGGTAGCCCTCAGCCTGACGGCCACCGGTTTTGCGACCCACACGCTTGCCCTGGTAGCGAGGATGGTGGGAGCCACCGGCACATCGCCGCCGAGCTTTCACGAGGCCCTGTCGTTTTTCTCCTGGATGTTGATTCTCGTGTTTCTCGCCGTGGAGTTTCGGCATCGACTGCACGTCCTGGGCTCCTTCATCCTTCCCCTCGCGCTGGTCTCGCTCGTCTCTGCCGCCGCTCTGCCTGAAACCGTTCCCACGCTTCAGCCGGTGTTTCGGACCCTGTGGGTGCATGTCACGCTCAGCATGCTGGGAACCGTGGGGTTCGCCGTCGCATTCGTCGCCGGTGTCATGTATCTGATTCAAGACGGACTTCTCAAGTCCAAACGGTTCAACGTGCTCTATTCCAAACTTCCAGCGTTGGATTTTCTTGACGAACTCAATCAGCAGTCGATCGTGCTGGGATTTCCGCTACTCACTCTCGGGATCATTACCGGCGCCATTTCCGCCGAGTTCGCGCGGGGCGCCTATGTCAATTGGAATCCGGAGCAGACATGGGCGATCGTGACGTGGCTCTTCTACTTCGTCGTTCTTGTCGGAAGGTTGACGGTTGGGTGGCGGGCCAAGCGGGCGGCGTATTTGACGATTATTGGATTTGCCTGCGTCATCCTGACCTTAGTCGGCGTGGCGGTCAAGAGTTCCGGAGCAGTGTCCTGATATGCATATCGTCGTCGTCGGATTGAGTCACAAGACCGCTCCAGTCGAAATCCGGGAAAAGCTGGCGATCCCTGAGAGCCGGCTCGGCGAGGCTCTCGCCAGATTGTGCTCCTATTCCGGAGTTCGCGAGGGGTTGCTTCTGTCCACCTGCAACCGGGTCGAGGTATACGCGGTGGTGGATGAACTGGAACGGGGCTATGGCCGCATCCAGGAATTCCTGGCCGACGCGCACATGTCTCTCTCATCCGAACAATTGACGCCGCATCTCTACTGGCAGACTGGAGATCGGGCGATTTCGCATCTGTTCCGCGTCGCGTCGAGCCTCGATTCGATGATCGTCGGCGAATCGCAGATTCTCGGTCAAATCAAGGACGCGTTTGACGCGGCCCTGGCTCACAAGGCAACCGGCCTGATTTTGAACAAGGTGGTGAAGAAGGCGATCTCCGTTGCCAAACGCGTGCGCACGGACACCAAGATCGCCGAGATGGCGGTATCGGTGAGTTACGCGGCGGTCGAGCTCGCGAAAAAGATCTTCTCCGACCTGAGTGAAAAGACGGTGCTGCTCGTCGGAGCGGGAGAAATGGCGAAGTTGGCGGCGCGACATCTCATCGCCAGCGGCGTGCGAAACGTCCGCGTGACCACCCGGAATCCGCAACATGCGGTCGAATTGGCCGATCGCTTCGGCGGCGCCGCCGTCCCGTTCGATCAATTTCGAGAAGACATGGCGTTGGCCGACATCGTGCTCGTTTCAACCGGAGCGTCGCATTATCTCATCGGCGCCGACGACGTGCAGCGGGCGGTGAAGCAGCGCATGAACCGGCCCATGTTTCTGATCGATATTTCGGTGCCCCGCAACATCGATCCCGCCGTGCGGCATGTGGACAACGCGTTCCTGTTCGATATCGACGACCTGAAGTTCCGTGTGGAGCGGAACCGGGGAGAACGGCTGCAGGAAGCCGAGAAGGCCGAACGCATGGTTCAGGATGAAGTGGGCGTCGTCCGGCAATGGCTCCAGTCGCTCGAGGTGACGCCGACCATCGTGGCGCTGAAGACGCGCGCGGAGGACATCAAGCGCGCCGAACTGGAAAAGGCCATCGGACGCCTCTCGAATTTATCGTCGCAGGAGCGTGATCTGGTGGAAGGGATGGCCTCCTCGATCGTGAACAAGCTCATCCATCATACGATGGTGACGCTAAAAACGGAGGTCGCCTCGGCCGACGGGGCCGCGTTTGTGGAAGCAGCCAGACGGTTCTTCAATTTGAACGAGGCGGAATCCTCTGCCGTGAACGGCGAAACGCCGGCCTTGCTGAAAGATGGCAGCGAGGAAACGGAAACCGCCCCGAGGGCCGGAGGAAATAACCAGTGACTGGGTCCACCTGAGAGTTCGACGATGGGATTAGCCGACAAGGGTCCGAAGCTGTTCATCTGTCCGAAATGCCGCAAGGCCTATCTCGGACGCGATCCGCTTCCGGATTGTCCTGCCTGCGGGTTCGATTACCGCGAGCGGGGCGGGTTCCGGTGGGATGTGCTGGTCTATCTTCTCTCGATCCTGGGGCTCATGAGCTATCTGCTCGTGTCATCTTCCTATCGCGCCGTGCTGACCGGAACCGTCTCGCGTGGGGATACGCCGTCCTATGGAGAAAAGCTGCCAGGAGCGGGGCGGCCTTCTGCGGCGGACAGCCAGAACGATGATCCGAGTCGATAAGCGAGCTGTATGGCGTCTCTGACTCAGGACCGCCCGACTCTCGTGCTGGGCACGCGAGGCAGTAAACTGGCCGTTCACCAGAGTGAGTGGGTCCGGGCGCGACTGAAAGAACTTGCTCCTCAGGTGACGGTGACGCTCCGCCGGATCCAGACCTCCGGCGATAAGATCCTCGATGTTCCGCTGGCCAAAATCGGCGGCAAGGGGCTCTTCGTGAAGGAGATCGAAGAAGCGCTCCTGTCCGGCGACATCGATTTGGCCGTTCATAGCATGAAGGACGTGCCGACCGAACTGCAGCCGGGATTGGCGCTACTTTGCATCCCGCAACGGGAAGATCCACGAGATGCCTTGATCAGTCGGGAAGCCCGTTCGTTCAAGGATCTTCCGCAGGGCGCGCGGATCGGAACGAGCAGTCTCCGCCGGCAGGCCCAGCTGCTCCAGGCCAGACCTGATCTGGTGATCAGTATGTTGCGGGGAAATCTCGATACGCGGCTGCGCAAGTTGCGCGAGGGCCAATATGATGCGATCGTCCTGGCTGCAGCGGGCCTGCGCAGATTGGGATGGGAGGGTGAGATCACCGAATTGTTGAATCCCGACGTCAGTTTACCGGCGATCGGACAAGGCGCGCTCGGCATCGAAGGCCGGGCGGACGATATGTTTGTCCGGTCGTTGCTGAGCGGGTTGGAGCATGCGGAGACCAGAACGACGGTGTCGGCTGAGCGTGCCCTGCTCCATCGGTTGCAGGGAGGCTGTCAGGTTCCTATCGCCGCCCATGCGACGTTGGCCGGCTCGCAGATGTCGCTCGAGGGGCTGGTCGCCAGCGTAGACGGGAAAGAAGTCATCCGCGAAACGGTGCAGGGTGCGGCTGAGGATCATGAATCTCTGGGGGTCCAGCTGGCGGAACGACTGCTCACTCGTGGAGCCGACAGGATTCTCCGGTCGATTTACGGAACGGCACCATGAATCGCATGCCCTCAGGAAAAGTGTACTTGGTCGGCGCAGGACCCGGGGATCCCGGGCTCCTGACACTGAAGGGCAGGGAATGCCTTGAGCAGGCTGATGTCGTCCTCTACGATTACCTCGCCAATCCCTCCTTGCTCCGGTATGCTCCGGCCGGGGCGGAACGCATTTACGTCGGCCGTCGGGGACGGGGTCGGTATCAGAAACAAGAGGAAATTAATCAGGTGCTCATTGAGCGGGCGCGAGCCGGCCAGATCGTTGTTCGATTGAAGGGAGGCGATCCCTTCGTATTCGGGCGGGGCGGGGAGGAGGCTGAAGCTGTCGCGGCGGCCGGAGTGGATTTCGAGGTGGTGCCCGGGGTCACCGCGGCGGTGGCTGTTCCTGCCTACGCCGGCATTCCCGTTACGCACCGTACGCTCGCTTCGACGGTCACGATTGTGACTGGTCATGAAGATCCCTCGAAGCCCGACACGGTCTTAGAGTGGCCGAAGTTGGCCGGTTCGTCCGGGACGCTCGTCTTCATGATGGGAATGAAAACACTCCCGATGATCGTCGCCCGGTTGATCGGTGAGGGACGGGCTCCGGACACGCCGGTCGCCGCGATTCGTTGGGGTTCCAGAGCGGATCAACGGACGATTATCGGCACGTTGCAGGACATCGTGACGAAAGCTGAGCAGGCGAAGTTTGAGCCGCCGACAGTGATCGTCGTAGGGGAAGTCGTCGGATTGCGGGAGCAGTTGAACTGGTTTGAGCGGCGTCCGCTCTTCGGAAAGCGGATTGTTGTAACCCGCCCGGAAGACCAGGCCGGGGAATTTTCGCAGCTCTTGTCGGCCTATGGGGCGGAACCGGTCGTGGTTCCAACGATACGGATTGTGCCGCCTGCCACTTGGCAGGCGATCGATCAGGCCATTGCCCGTCTGGCTGGGTATCGGTGGCTGATTCTGACGAGCGTCAATGGAATCGCGCCGTTTATGGACCGGCTTCGCGCAGCTGGGAAAGACGCGAGAGCCTTGTCCCACCTCCGCATCTGCGCCATCGGCCCCAGAACGGCTCAGGAACTGGGAACGCATGGGTTGGTCGCGGACGTGGTTCCGGCACAGTATCAGGCCGAAGGCCTTATTGATGCACTCAGCGACAGGGATCTGCGTGGGACGAGAGTGCTGGTTCCCAGGGCCGAAACCGCGCGCGAGATTCTGCCCCAGCGGTTGCGTGAGATGGGGGCGGAGGTGGACGTCGTTCCCGTGTACCGCACGGTTGCGCCGGTCGCTGCGCTCGATGAGTTGAAACAGGAAATCGAAGGGCGCAGGATAGCTCTCGTGACGTTCACGAGTTCGTCGACCGTCCGTAACTTCGTTGACCTGCTCGGAGGTGCGGAGACGGCAAAGCGTGTGATGGCCTCTGTGGCCGTGGGGTGCATCGGACCGATCACGGCCCAGACAGCGGAAGGGTACGGACTCCGTGTGACGATCGTCCCCGGAGAAAATACGGTGCCGGCTCTGGCCCAGGCTATCGTACGGCACTTCAGCGGAGCGGACCGAATCGCGGTCTCCGCATCGCGCTGACGTCAGCGCGATTCATTCAACAGCCAAGGGAGGTATTTGCACATGGTTCCCGTCAAGTCATTCATGGTGCCCAAAGAGAAGTTCATTACCGTCGAACGTGATACGGATGCCCAGATGGCCGCGCGCATCATGAGAGACCGTGGCATCGGCAGTCTGTTCGTCACGAACGGCAAAGAAATCATTGGAATCTTGACGGACACCGACATGGTGCGCAGAGTGGTGGCAGCCGGAGCGGACACGCACAAGACGACGGTCGAGCAGATCATGTCGGCTCCGATCATGACGATTGAAGAGAGCAAGACGTTGCTGGACGCCAACGATCTCATGGCGCAGAGCCATCTGCGGCATCTCGGCGTGACCAGGGACGGAAAACTGGTGGGGATGATTTCCGTGCGCGATCTCGTGGTGTTTCTGACGAATCTGCCGAGGAAGTAGCCGGTCATGTCGTTTCCAATTCAGCGATTGCGAAGGCTCAGGCAACAGGACGGATTTCGCCGGATGGTACGGGAAACCTCGCTGTCGCCGTCCGACTTCATCTATCCGATGTTCGTCGTCGAAGGACGGGATCGACGTGAGGAGATTGCGTCGATGCCGGGACAGTTCCGCCACTCGATCGATTTGCTGGTGAAGGAAGCGGGCGAAGTCGCCGGGTTGGGCATTCCAGCGGTCATTTTGTTCGGCATTCCCGACCGCAAAGATGAGCGCGGCAGCTCCGGTTTCGATCCGAACGGGATCGTCCAACGGGCCATCAAAGCGGTCAAGGACAATGTTCCCGGCCTCGTCGTCGTCACGGATGTCTGCATCGACGAGTACACCAGCCACGGCCATTGCGGTATCGTCAAGGACGGGCGCATTCTGAACGATGAAACGCTCGAGTGCCTTCGAGCCATGGCGCGCACCCACGCGCAGGCCGGGGCCGACATGGTGGCGCCGTCGGACATGATGGACGGGCGCGTGGCGGCGATCAGAGCCGAGTTGGATCACGCTGGTTTTGTCGATCTGCCGATTATGGCCTATGCGGCCAAATTTGCCTCGTGTTTTTATGCTCCGTTTAGAGATGCGGCGGCCTCGACTCCCCAGTTCGGCGACCGCCAGTCGTACCAGATGGATCCTGCGAACAGGCGCGAAGCCCTGCGGGAAATTGCGCTCGATATCGAGGAAGGCGCCGACATTGTCATGGTGAAACCGGCGCTGCCCTATCTCGATATTGTCGCAGCGGCCAGAGCGCACACCGATCTTCCGGTTGCCGCCTATCAGGTCAGCGGCGAGTACAGCATGATCAAAGCGGCGGCGAAAGCCGGCTGGCTCGACGAAACCCGCGCCATGATGGAATCGTTGTTGGCGATCAAGCGGGCCGGCGCCGATCTGATTCTGACCTATTTCGCGAAGGACGCATCTCGGTTGCTTCGCTGACTGCCATGCTGACCGTGACGCGGGGCTTGTCCAACGCGCGACGAAGGCCCCATCCCATCGCGACGATCGGTAATTTCGACGGCCACCACCTCGGACATCGCGCGTTGCTGCAGACCGTCGTGGCAGCGGCCCGACGGGCAGGCGGCACCGCGCTCGTCCTGACGTTCGATCCGCATCCGGTCAAGATTCTTGCCCCTGGCGTCGACCTGCGGTTTCTCACAAGCCCGGAAGAGAAGCTGACCCGCCTCGAAGAAGCCGGAGTCGATGAGGTCGTCTTTCTTGAGTTCACTCCCGCGCTCGCCGGGATGACTCCGGAGCAGTTTGCCGATTCGGTCCTTCATCAGCAATTGGGAGTGGCTGAGATCTTCGTCGGCGAGCACTTTGCGTTCGGCAAAGGACGGGCCGGGCGGATTGGCGACCTCGACCGGTTCGGTAGGATCTACGGCTTTGAGGTCCGCCCCTTCGCTCCAGTCACACTGAATGGAGGAGTCGTCAGCTCGACCAGGATCAGACAACTGATTCAAGCGGGGGAAATGGATCAGGCTGCCGCCTTGCTGGGCAGAAGCTATGCCCTCGCGGGAGAGGTCATCTCCGGCCGAAAGCAGGGGCAGGTACTCGGATGGCCGACGGCGAACCTCCGCATTCCGCCGCAGCGGGTCGTCCCCCCGGACGGCGTGTATGCGGCTCGGGCCTCCGATGGCATGAAGAACTACGAAGCCGTGGCTTATATCGGGACTAGGCCGACGTTCGGAGCAGGCGAGCGCTTGCTCGAGGTAAATCTTTTGGATGAGAAACGCGATCTCTATGGGCAGAGGGTGACGGTGGAATTTGTCGGGCGCCTCCGGGGGGATCATGCGTTCGACTCTCCCGGTGAACTTGCCGCTCAAATCGCTCGCGACGTCGGTCGAGCAAAGGAGCTGTTGAGGGGGTCGTCTCAAAGGGTGCCGTAATATGACGGTTCAATCGGCCCGTACAACTCGCTCTCCGCTGCTCACACGATTGATCCGTACGGCCAACGAGCAGGGGCTTTTCCATCCAGGACAGCATCTGCTGGCGGCGGTGTCGGGCGGCCCGGACTCGACGGCGTTGCTCGCCCTGCTACTTCAGCTCGCGCCGGCCTGGCGGCTCCGCCTCACTGCCGTGCACATGAACTACCGGCTTCGAGGGGTGGAATCCGACGACGACGAAGCTTTCGTTACCGCCTTTTGCAAGGCTCGACAGGTTCCGGTGGTGGTGTTACGACCGGTTCTATCGAAACCACGGGGTCAATCCTCGCTGCAGGCAGTGGCGCGCGACGCACGGTACGATGCGATGAAGAGGCTCGCAAAAGAGATCGGCGCCGATCGGATTGTGCTCGGTCATACGGCTGATGATCAGGCGGAAACCATGCTGATGTGGATGTTGCGGGGGGCGGGCCTGACCGGGCTTGCAGGGATGCCGTTTGTTCGGGAATCGATCATCGTTCGGCCGCTTTTGTCCGCAACGAGAGGTGAGATCCTCGAGTATCTCAACCGGGAGCGCCTGACCTACCGGCAAGATTCCAGCAACGGGACGAATCGATACCGCCGGAACCGTATCAGAAACGAGCTTCTGCCGGTCGTCACCGGGATTGCGCCGGCTGCGATTCGCTTGCTGCAACGTCAGGCCGATCTCTTGCGGGAAGACGGGCGGTATCTGGAGCAGGTGACTCGCGAGCAATTTTCATCTCTCGTCAGACAGGAATCGAGTGGGGAGCATCGACTTGACCGGCGCGCCTTTGCAGCCCTCCCGACGGCGTTGCAACGACGGCTTGTCCGCATGATCTTGCGGATGCTTGAGCCGGAGGGGCGCGCGCCGAGCGCTCATGTGGTCGCGAAGACCTGCCGGTTTTTTTTGACCGGCAGACCGGGCCTCTGTCTAGCGCACCAAGATGTGGTCCTCAGGCGAGACGGCGAGTCGCTCGGGATCAGCCGGATGAAGCAAGCAGGATCGGTTTCGGTGGCCCAAGCGCAGGATACGGAAGTGCATGTCGCCGTGCCCTCGACCGTCTATTGGGCTAGAACCGATACGCAATTTCATGTACAACACTTGACGAGGCAAGAGGCGGAACCTCTGCTGAGGAAACGGTCGAGGCATCAAGCGCTTTTCGACGCAGACCTTGCGGGGTCTCCTCTGGTCCTGCGCTGTTGGCGGGCCGGAGATTGCTTTCATCCTTCCGGAATGAAAGGGAAACGGAAGAAATTGCAGGATCTCTTCACCGATATGAAAATTGCGCGAGTCAAACGGGAGGCGATTCCTGTGCTGGCCGCTCCGGAGGGGATTCTCTGGGTGGCCGGTGTAAGGCAGGATGAGCGGTTCCTCGTCCATGACGGATCCAGACGCTGCCTTGTGGTCACCCTGACCGAAAGACTCAAGGAAAAAGGAGATGGATAGGATGGAGCGGATTTTCGGTCGACCGATCGTGACGCAGGAGGAGATGCGCGCGCGGATCAAGGAACTCGGCAAGCAGATTACCGCAGACTACACGGGAAAGGACTTCGTGCTGGTTGGAGTGCTCAAGGGGGCCTATGCATTCTACGCAGACTTGGCCCGCGCGATCAGGATTCCGATGCGCGTCGATTTTCTCGTGGTCACCAGTTACGGGTCCCGGGCGAAGACGTCAGGGAAGGTCAAAATCGTCACTGAACTGACCGAAGATATCAGTGGGAAGGACGTATTGCTTGTGGAGGATATCGTCGATTCCGGACTTACCGCTCAATATTTGATCAAGACGCTTGCGAAGCAAAAGCCCCGGTCGATCAAAGTGTGTACCTTGCTCAGCAAGCCTGAACGCAGGACGGTCGATGTCACCCTCGATTATGTCGGATTCAAGATTCCGAATAAGTATGTCGTCGGCTACGGGTTGGATTACCAGCAGAAGTATCGAAATTTGCCCTACCTCGCCGTGTTGGATATGGAGGGGGAGCAGGAATAAGAACCCGGCCGCGGTTGTCAGTTTCGTCGGCCCTGTGGTAACATCTCAAAAGTTCGAAGTATTTCTCACCGCCTGACGGTGAGACCCATAAGGAGAACTGGATGAATTCCAGGGCGAAGAATCTGCTCTTCTGGGTCGTAGTCGGCCTCTTCATGATTCTCTTGTTCAATCTGTTCAGCGTGCCCACGCATGCTCCTGAAGAAGAAGTCATTTTCAGCGATTTCATGGCGAAGCTCGATAAGGGCGACATCGAGAAAGTCATCATCAAGTCCAGCCACGTCAGCGCCGTCCTGAAAGATAAGACCCGCATCAGGACCTACACAGCCGAGTACCCAGACTTCGTCAAGGTCCTGCGCGAGAAGGGCGTGCAGATCGAGGCAAAACCGCCGGACGAGAGCCCCTGGTACATCACGTTCCTGGTTACCTGGGGACCGTTCGTGCTCTTTTTGGGTTTGTGGTTTTTCCTGATGCGTCAGATGCAGATCGGCGGCAACAAGGCTCTTTCGTTCGGAAAGAGTCGCGCCAGGATGCTCACCGAAGAGAGGAAAAAGGTCACCTTCTCGGATGTCGCGGGAATCGATGAAGCCAAGGAGGAAGTGCTTGAAATCATCGAATTCCTCAAAGACCCGAGAAAATTTCAAAAGCTGGGCGGCCGCATCCCGAAAGGCGTCTTGATCGTCGGACCTCCCGGTACAGGCAAGACGCTTCTGGCCAAAGCGATTGCCGGTGAAGCCGGCGTGCCGTTCTTCAGCATCAGCGGATCGGACTTCGTCGAGATGTTCGTCGGGGTCGGAGCGTCACGGGTGCGCGATTTGTTCGAGCAGGGAAAGAAGCATGCTCCCTGCATCATCTTCATCGACGAAATCGACGCCGTCGGTCGTCTCCGCGGCGCTGGACTCGGCGGAGGGCATGACGAACGGGAACAGACGCTCAACCAGCTCCTGGTCGAGATGGATGGTTTCGATACGACCGAAGGCGTGATTCTCATCGCGGCGACCAATCGACCGGACGTGCTCGACCCCGCCCTGCTCAGACCGGGGCGATTCGATCGGCAGGTCGTGGTCAACCGGCCTGATCTGAGGGGCCGGTCGGAGATTCTGAAGGTGCATACCAAGAAGGTTCCTATCGCCCAGGACGTCGAGTTGGAGAAAATCGCCAGGGGCACGCCTGGATTTTCCGGAGCAGATTTGGAGAACCTCGTCAATGAAGCGGCCTTATGGGCTGCGCGCCAGAACAAGAAAGAGGTTTCCCTCGTCGATTTTGAAATGGCCAAGGACAAGGTGCTCATGGGCGCGGAGCGCAAGAGCATGATTCTGAGCGACGAAGAGAAGCGCACCACGGCGTACCACGAAGCCGGCCACGCTCTCGTGGCCAAACTTCTGCCTGGAACCGATCCGGTGCATAAAGTGACGATTATTCCGCGGGGCCGGGCCTTGGGCGTCACGATGCAATTGCCGACGGACGACCGCCACAATTATTCGAAGGAATTTCTGTACAACAATCTGGCGATTCTCATGGGCGGCCGCGTGGCGGAAGAGTTGATCCTGAAGCACATCACGACCGGTGCCGGTAATGACATTGAGCGCGCCACCGATCTGGCGAGGAAGATGGTCTGCGAATGGGGCATGAGCGAAAAGCTCGGGCCGTTGACGTTCGGCCGCAAGGAAGAGGAAATCTTCCTCGGCAGAGAGCTGACGACGAAGCGTGATTTCAGCGACCAGGTGGCCCTTGAGATCGATCTCGAAATCAAGCGGCTCGTCACGGAAAATTATGAACGGGCGAAGCGGCTATTGACGGAGCATATGTCGAGCCTCAAGGCGTTGGCTGAAGCACTCTTGGAAAAAGAGGTGCTCGATGCCCCTGAAATCGATCATATCCTCATGCAGTCTTCATCGCAGACGGTTCCTGCCTAAACTCTGCCGGATTCTTCGGGTCGATCCAGGGCACTGGAACGACCCGAAGGAACAAGCAGAGGCAAGGTGAAGAGGGTGGCACGATCCTCTTTCCACGCAACTAGCCTATCTCTGCGATTGTGTTTTATCCCTTGATATGTAAGGCTATTGCACGTGCGCTTCCGTGGAGCGTTCAAATATCCTGAAGATTGCTTCCGACGAGAAAGCCGATGGAACTGCAGGCTCGAGACCGGCTGATTCAATGGGGTGATTGCCCCTTGATCATGGGGATCGTCAACGTGACTCCGGATTCATTCTTCGATGGAGGGCGCTTTACCGACCCCGAAGCCGCCATGGCTCACGCCGTTCAGCTCGTCGAAGAGGGAGCCGACTTGTTGGACATCGGCGCCGAATCAACGAGACCCGGTTCGTTCTCCATCGATGAAGCGGAAGAACTCCGCCGGTTGATTCCCATCGTGGCCGCCGTGGCGAAAGCGGTAAAGGTTCCGATCTCAGTCGATACATCGAAGGCGGTGGTCGCCAGAGCAGCAGTCGATACCGGCGCCGTCATCATCAATGATGTCACTGCGCTGCGGGGCGATCCCGCGATGGCCGAGGTGGTAGCGGAGAGCCGGGCCGGGCTTGTCCTTATGCATATGCAGGGGGCTCCGCAGACGATGCAGGAAGCTCCCCACTACGCGGACGTCGTCAAGGACGTCTCTTCCTTCTTGGCCGAGAGACTGCAGTTCGCCATGAGTTGCGGGATTGCCAGAAGGCGTATCATTCTTGATCCCGGCATCGGATTTGGTAAGCTCCTAGTGAATAATCTGGATCTGCTCGCGCAGCTTCACACCTTCGGCAAGTTTGATCGCCCGGTGCTGGTCGGCGTGTCAAGAAAAGCGTTCATCGGTACGATCGCGGGGCGCCCAGTGGAAGACCGCTTGTGGGGTACGGCGGCGGCGGTGGCGCTGGCGGTCGAGCACGGAGCGCAGATCGTTCGCGCTCACGATGTTCGGGCCATGCGGGATGTTGCGAAGGTCGCTTCGGCGATAACTCGACGTAATCTTTCAACGTTGCAGGAGCAACATGCGTAAGCTTTTTGGTACGGACGGAGTGCGGGGAGTCGCCAATCTCGAGCCGATGACCAGCGAAACAGCCATGCAGCTGGGACGTGCGGCCGCCCATCTGTTCATGCGCCGCGCGGGACGCCATCAAATCGTGATCGGCAAGGATACCAGGGTTTCCGGATATATGTTGGAATCGGCCCTGACGTCAGGCATCTGCTCCATGGGAGTCGATGTCCTCTTGGTCGGGCCCATGCCGACCCCCGCGATCGCATTCTTAACCAGGAGTCTCCGAGCCGATGCGGGGGTGATGATTTCCGCTTCACACAATCCCTACCAAGACAACGGAATCAAGTTCTTTTCCAACGACGGCCTGAAGCTGCCGGATGACATGGAGGCCAGGATCGAGCAATTGATCGTCTCCAACGAGATTGCTCATCTACGCCCGACTGCGGATGCGATCGGGAAAGCCTATCGCATTGACGATGCCGCAGGGAGGTACATCGAATTCGTCAAGCAACTGCTGCCCAAGAATCTTGATTTTCAAGGAATCAAGTTGGTGGTCGATTGCGCAAACGGCGCGGCGTACAGCGTGGCGCCGACCGTGCTCCGCGAGCTCGGAGCCAAAGTCGAAGTGATTGGGAACAAGCCCGACGGCATGAATATCAATGCGGGGTGCGGAGCGGTCCATCCGGAGCCTCTGCGGAAGGCCGTGATCGAACACGGGGCTCACATCGGCATTGCGCTCGACGGGGATGCCGATCGTGCGATCTTCGTCTGCGAGCAGGGTAAAGTTGTCGATGGCGACCACATTATGGCCGCTCTGGGATTGGATTTGCACCGGAACGGCCAGCTGGCCAAAAAGACCGTCGTGGGGACGGTGATGAGCAACTTCGGATTGGAGCTGGCCATGGCCCAGGCCGGAATCACGCTGGTAAGGACGGCTGTGGGCGACCGGTATCTCCTCGAGCGGATGTTGGCGGACGGCTATAACTTCGGCGGTGAGCAGTCCGGCCACTTCATTTTCCTCGATCACAACACGACGGGGGATGGGCTGATCTCGGCTCTCCAAGTTTTGTCGCTGATGAAACGCGCGCAAAGACCGTTATCGGAACTGGTCAAGGTCATGACAGCGGTGCCTCAGGTGCTGCTCAATGTCAAAGTCTCGAAGAAGCCCGATCTGGATTCGGTACCGGATCTCCAGCGCGCGATCGGAGAGAGCGAGCGCCGGCTCAACGGGAGCGGAAGGGTCCTGGTCCGGTATTCAGGGACCGAACCGGTCTTGCGGATCATGATCGAAGGCGAACGCGATACGCTGATCCGCGAAGAGGCGGATCGCTTGGCCCAGATCGTAAAAACTCATCTCGGTTAAGCCATACTCTCCGGGCCTTTTGCTTTCCTGTCTTCGACGGGAGTCCATGCTGCCAGCGCTGACCGCCGCGTTCACTGCCGGTCTCGTCCTTGGTTCCTCCGTATCATACTTCCCTATTTCTGTTTCCTGTCTTCTCGTGCTGATCGCCGTTGGGATCACGCTCTGCGAGCGAGGCGACCGCGCAGTCAGACGGCGGACGACGACCCTCTTCGCTTGCATGCTGATCGGCATGCTGTATTGGAGCGGGATGGTCGAACGGACCAGCCGGGCTTTTCCGCTTCTTCTTGACTCGGAGGACGTGCAAGAAGCATCTGGCCGGATCATCGCTCCAGTCCAGCAGGCTCCGGATCGCTCGGTGATGGTAATTGAGCCCGACACACCCGGCACTGCATCGGATCAGCCCAGGAGAATCCGGCTGACCTGGCGCGCGCCGGAGCGAATACTGTTCGAGGGAGATCGTATCCGTTTCCGCTCCAGACTTCGCCGCCCCAGCGGATCGCTCAATCCAGGCGGGTTCGACTATGGCTCCTATCTTGAGCGGCAAGGAATCGCCGCAGTCGCCTCAGTGGCCGGATCTGCCGGTGTAGAGTTCATGGAATCAGGAAAAACCCATTCGTGGTGGGCCATCTGGAATCAATTTGATCGATGGCGGGGAAACATCCGCCTGGCGGCGATCCAGAGCCTTTCACAACCGGCCCTGGGAATCTTTCTAGGAATCATCCTGGGCGATCGTGGATATCTTGCCCCGGAGCTTCGTGAACAGTTCATGGTCACGGGGACGGTTCATCTTCTCTCGATTTCCGGCAGCCATCTCGGGCTCGTCGCCGTTCTGACCTTTGTGGTGGTCAGGCGGACACTGTTGTGCCTTCCGGCTGCATGGCTGCTGGGATTGTCGCGGAAGATGACTCCGACCAGGTTTGCCGCGCTGCTCACAGTCGTACCCGTCACCGTCTATGCCTGTCTCGCCGGAGCGGAATTGGCGACCATGCGGTCATTGCTGATGGTGCTCGTGGCGCTGCTTGCGCGTTGGCTCGGATATGAACAACGAATCTTTCACGCGCTGGCCCTGGCCGCAGCGATCATCTTGTTGCACGATCCCCAAGCCATCTATGACATTTCCTTCCAGCTCTCGTTTCTCTCCGTTTTAGCGATCGCGGCGTGGTTGGCCCGATCGGCCTTCGACGAGGAAGGGCCGCAGGCCGTGGGGAACCTCATATTCCAGGGAATGAGATGGGGAAGGGACGCCGTCCTGATGAGCGCCGTGGTCACGCTGGCGACCCTTCCCCTCGTCGCGTTTTACTTCAATCAATTTCCCTGGTTGGGCGTGATTGCGAACCTGGTTGCCGTGCCGTTGATGGGGTTGGTGCTTGTGCCGATCGGGTTGTGCGCCGGGTTTTGGCAGCTGATCGAAAGCGGAGCTATGTTGCCCTTTGCTGCCGTCCTCGAGCGGATGATTCAGGCCTTCATCTACGGACTGAGTCTCATGGCTACAATACCGGGCGGGGAATGGCATGTGGCCTCGCCATCGGTTCCGTTGATATTGGTGTTTTACGGCTGTGTGTGCCTGCTGTGGTTGAAATCAGAATCCATCACGATTCGTTCATTCTCCGGTGTTGCTGCCGCGATGCTCGTGATCTGGTGGGGTTGGTCCCCACGGTTGGCGTTGGATGGAGACCGATTTCGAGCCACGTTCCTGGATGTCGCGCAGGGCGACAGCGCTGTCCTCGAACTGCCCGATGGAATGGTGGTGCTGATCGATGGCGGGGCGGCCTTTGAACGATTCGATATGGGACGGGGCGTAGTCGCACCGTATCTTTGGAACAGAGGGATCAGGTCGATCGATCATGTCATTGCCACTCACCCGCAACTTGATCATGTCGGCGGTCTCGCCTGGGTGCTCAAGCACTTTCCAGTGGGTCACTATTGGGGCAGTGGAAATGCACGCGATGAGCCGTTCTATCACCGGCTGCAACAGGTGTTGGCTCAACGGGGCTTGTCGGAACAGGTAGCCCAAGAGGGGCAGGACGTTCTGTTTTCAGACGGTTGCCGGCTGTCGATCGAGAATCCTCCCGCTCTCGCGCTTCGGATCGTGCAGCCGCGTCGTGGCCGAAGGGAAGGGCAATCGCTCAACAACGACTCCGTTGTCACACGCCTGACTTGCGGCGGCCTTTCCATGCTGTTTGCAGCCGACGTCGAGCAAGACGCTTTGGCACGAATGCTGGCCCAACATCAGGAACCGGTTGATCTCCTAAAAGTGCCTCACCATGGAGCGCTGAGTTCGCTGAACCGAGAATGGATCGCCTCACTGCGGCCCCGCTATGCGGTAATCTCGGTCGGTCGATACAATCCTTACGGACATCCGGCTGCTCCAGTGCTTGAGACTTATGAAGGGCAGGGAGTTCAGGTGTTTCGAACTGATCGTGACGGTGGAGTATGGATTACAGGAAACCGGTCGGAGGCTGCATTTCAAGTTCACACGACACACGCTTATAGCATTCGGCCTGCCGGATCATGGTATGTCTGGAGCGCTGAAAAGGCCAACTGGCAACGTCTGTGGCACCAGTGGCGTGCGCGGATCTAGGCGGAAGTTCCCCATAGGGCCGGTACGTACAGCGCCGTACATTTGAGGTGTTGAAGAAGACGAAATTGGTTGCGCGATCTTCGCATAAATTCAACTTCGCCGGCATAAGTGCTCAATTTTATTCAAGGCGAGTTCAGTGCCGGCAAGGCATAGCCTGTGCACCTCCTGAAGGCGGATTGTCCTGCGTTTGCTTAGCGAAGGAGTGAGGCAATGCCGAAATTAGTACGAATTGTCATCCAGCTACCTATTGAATTAAAGGAACAGTTGGATGCGTTGAAGCAGCAGGGCTACACTACCAGCGGGTTCATTCGCGCCATGCTGGAGCGTGAATTGGCCAAGATGGAGGACCAGTCGGTCAATGCCTTGCCTCTGATCAAGAGAGTCAACAGCCGTTAGATAGTCCGCCGCTCCGGCTCCGCCGAATCTTGCCCTTTCTTCCTTCCCGGTCAGTCCCGTACAAGTTGACCTCCTCCCCCCTTGCACTCAGGGACCATTCTCGCTACAAGAGGCTATGGTTCCTACGGTGCAATGGCATAAAGGTATCGTGCGCTTGCTTGATCAGAGTCGCCTCCCTGAGCATGTGGATTTTCTCGATTGTCATGATGCCGACTCCGTGGCCCGGGCAATTCGCGAATTGAAAGTCCGCGGCGCCCCGGCGATCGGGGTGACGGCTGCCATGGGGGTTGCCCTCGGGGCCCAGTCGATTGCCGCCGGGGATTACGACTCCTTCGCGAAGCGGGTCGGTGAGATCTGTGATCAGCTCGCTGCAACCAGGCCGACGGCGGTGAATCTGTTCTGGGCCATTGGACGGATGAAGCGCAAGCTGACTGATCTGAGAGCCCAGCCTATCGCCTCGATCAAAGCTGCGTTGACTGCCGAGTCTCAGAACATTCTTGAAGAGGATATCGCTCTATGCAAGGCCATGGGTCGGCATGGGGCCGAATTGATCAAGGATGGGCAGACGATTCTGACCCACTGCAACGCCGGCGCACTCGCCACTGCCGGATATGGGACGGCGCTGGGCGTGATTCGAGCGGCCTGGGAGCAGGGGAAGAAAATCCGGGTGATTGCCGATGAGACCCGTCCGGTGTTACAGGGCGCGAGGCTGACAGCCTGGGAACTGATGGAAGACCGGATCCCCGTCACACTCATTACAGACAATATGGCGGGAGCCTTGATGCGCCAAGGCAGGATTCATCTGTGCGTCGTGGGGGCAGACCGGATCGCCGCCAACGGAGACGTCGCCAACAAGATCGGGACCTATTCGGTGGCTGTGCTGGCCCGGGCGCACCATATTCCGTTTTATGTTGCCGCGCCCTATTCGACTATCGATCTCAAGACGAAGTCCGGAGATCACATTGCCATTGAGCAGCGAAGTCCGAACGAAGTGACGACGATTCATGGCAGCCATCCGGTCGCCCCCAAGGGTGTCGATGTCTTTAACCCGGCGTTTGATGTGACACCGGCGGAATTCATCGCCGGTATCATCACCGAGCGAGGCGTGTTCAAGCCGGAAGAACTGGCTCGCCAATTCTCTTCGTGAGAGTCTCACGTCTTGCAACTCGCGCAGCCCATCCCTATAATGACCGAATTATTTTTGTACTGTGGCGCAATTAGATTGGAGGAAGACTTCAAGCGATGAGTGAGCGAACCTTGGCGATTATCAAGCCGGACGCCGTCAAGAAACAGGTGATCGGCGATATCATCCATCGATACGAGCAAGCCGGATTGCGGCCGGTGGCGATAAGAATGATGGTCATGTCCAAAGCGACCGCAGAGGGGTTCTATGCGGTACATCGGGCACGCCCTTTTTTCGACAGCCTTTGCGCGTTTATGTCGTCCGGTCCCGTGGTCGTGCTGGTCCTCAAGGGCGACAATGCGATCAAAAAGCACCGCGAACTGATGGGTGCGACGGACCCGGCAAAGGCGGACAAAGGGACGATCCGGGCGGCGCACGGAGCGAACATCGAATACAATGCCGTTCACGGATCCGATTCACCCGACACGGCTCGAGTCGAGATTGCCTACTTCTTCCCCGAAATGAGCGTCGTCGCGTAACCGTCGTTTCACGACGCCAAGGAGCATATGATTCCTTCCGATCTGCGATACCATCAGGAACATGAATGGGTTCGGGTCAACGGGACGCAGGCCACCGTAGGGATCAGTCATTTTGCGCAGGATGCGCTGGGCGACATCGTGTTCATCGATTTGCCGAAATCCGGCGCGGTGGTCAAGGCCGGGCAGCAGATCGGCGAAGTGGAATCCACCAAGACCACATCCACGATTTATACACCGGTCAGCGGGACCGTTGCCAAGGTCAACGCCGATCTGAAGGATCATCCAGAAACCGTCAACAGCGATCCCTACGGCAAGGGCTGGATGGTCGTTATCGATCTCTCGGATTCGGGAGAGGTTGAGAAGTTGATGACCTCGGCTCAGTACGAATCGTTTCTCGCAAGCCAGAAGCACTAGATTTCTCCCATGCCCAAGCACATCGCGATTCTGGGTAGGGAATCGCGACCCTCTTCGAAGCGCGGAACATCCACCACACACAGGTGGCCGACATGATCCATGCCCATCCGATGATGGCCGAAGGCTTCATGGAAGCGGCGGAAGATGCGGAAGGCATGGCCATTCATCAAGTCCGAAAGCGAGCGATCTGATGGTCTTTTCTCTTCTCATCCGGCTAGGGATGTTTGTCCTTACTATGGGCGTCATCGTATGGATCGGCTGGGCGGTGCCGCAGGAGCAGGTTGTCAATGTTGCACGGACGGAAGTGCCCGCCGCCGTAACATCTCCCATGACCGCGAGTTCACAGGCGGCACAAGAGCCGAAGTCGTTGTCACGGATGCGGGCGGTCGGCAGCCTCGACCTCAATCGGGCCACAGAGCAGGAGTTTGAATCCCTTCCGGGTATTGGTTCGGTCTTGGCCGGCCGGATTGTGGAATATCGGCGAAATGTCGGATCATTCCGCAGCGTCGAAGATTTGCGTGATGTGAAAGGCATCGGGAAGAAGAAGTTCGACAGAATCAGAAGCTTGGTCCATGTGACCGCTTCCACGTCCCCGACACACTACGGAAAGAGGGCGACATGAGCGAGCTGTCGCGACAACTCGACCTGATCCTCCGTGGAGCCGTCGAGGTGCTTCATCAGGCTGAGTTGGAGTCGAAGCTCGCGCGATCGCTTAAGGACAAGAAACCGTTGCGGGTCAAGGCCGGTTTCGACCCCACTGCGCCCGATCTCCATTTGGGTCACACAGTCCTGATTCATAAGCTGAAGCATTTTCAGGATCTCGGACACCACGTGATCTTCTTGATCGGCGATTTTACCGGAATGATCGGCGATCCGACCGGTGTGTCGGAAACCAGGAAAGCGCTGACCAAGGAGCAGGTCGAGGAGAATGCCAAGACCTATCAGCGGCAGATTTTCAAGGTCCTGGATCCCGACAGGACGACGATTGAGTTCAACAGCCGCTGGATGGGTGCGATGACGGCCGAGGGATTAATCGGACTGGCTGCGCATTACCGGGTGGCTCGCATGATGGAGCGAGATGACTTTCAGAAGCGCTATCAGGACCAAAAACCGATCAGCGTGCATGAGTTTCTCTATCCGCTCGTCCAGGGCTACGACTCCGTAGCGCTAAAAGCCGACATAGAACTGGGAGGCACCGATCAAAAGTTCAATCTGCTGGTCGGTCGAGACCTGCAACGGGACTATGGCCAAGAGCCCCAGGTCGCCATCACCATGCCGCTACTCGAGGGAATCTTCGGGTTGAGGAAAATGAGCAAGAGTCTGGGGAACTACATCGCGCTGGAGGATGCGCCCGGCGAGATGTTCGGCAAAATGATGTCCATCAGCGACGAACTCATGATCCGATACTATGAATTGCTGACGACGGAAGATCTCACCAGGGTGAAGGCCGCTCATCCGATGGAGTCGAAGCGACAACTGGCGGAACTTATCGTCGCGCGGTACCACGGAGATGAGGCCGCGCGCACTGCCCGCGAATCCTTTCAACAGAAGTTTCAGGAACGGGAGTTTCCAAGCGACCCCGACGTGCGCCTTACGTTGACGAAAGCGGACCTTAAGGTGGACGGTACGATCAGCCTAGCCGATCTCGTCACGAGAACCGGGTTGATTTCCAGTAAGAGCGAAGCGCGTCGACTCATTATTCAGGGCGGGTTGGAAGTCAACGGACAGAAACAGACCGATGCGAACGCGGTCTTGACGCTTATCACCGGCCGGGAGTACCAGGTCAAGGTCGGACGAAGAAAATTCGCGCTGGTCGAGATTCAGGCGTAGCCTTGCTTCCTTGACTTGAATCGAGTGCCGGCGTAGGATTCCGGCACTCGGCGAGCGGGCGTAGCTCAGTGGTAGAGTCCTAGCTTCCCAAGCTAGTTGTCGTGGGTTCAAATCCCATCGCCCGCTCCAAACGCGCCACGGTCCTTCTGTGGGATTTGAAATCCACGACGGGGGATCTCGAAAGGGGTGGGCCCCTTTCGCGGGGAGCGCACGAGGGGGGTGACCCCCTCGTGGGAGCCAGGAGGCAAGATTCAGAGCCGATCTGGCGACGGAGTGTGGTTCAAATCCCATCGCCCGCTCCAAACCGCACTTCGTGTGAGCCGGCGGCCCTTTTGGGAATTTTCGTAATGGTCGCCGCCGGATAAAAGCCACCTGTGATTGGTTTTGACACTGGCTGGCTTGACCCGACCGCGAGCTATTTTTCGTCGTACCGTAATTGTTGCGAGCGGATAGATGCCTCAAGTCTCCTAACGTGTCCCACGACCGGTTACCCCGTTCTCCATTCCCTGAGTCTTCATGAGGAATGTCCACTCACAGAAAGGATCTGCCGTGACTCGTGGTCAATATGCGCTGTTCCTTGCGGTGGTCTTGGTGGGAAACATGATCGGCGGAGCACTCAGCGGCATTTGGGGCGCTCCCGGCATGGCGGGCGCAGAAAAAATGAAAGGAGTCAACGCTGAGGAGTTTCTCTTGTTGGATCAGAACGGGAAGGCGCGCGCCGGCTTGGGGTTGGATCAAAACGGGGAGGTCGGGCTCATTCTGACGAGCCGTGATGGAAACAAGAAGCTGTCTTTATCGCCGGATGAACCTGTTGCCATCAAGCTGACCGACCGGTCCGGTCGAGTCCTCTGGGCAGCTCCATAACAAGCAGTTGAAAGAGTATGGCCGCTCGTCCGGGGGTAGGCTAGACGGCTTTCCTGACCAAGCCGCTTCGCAGGCAACGAGTACAGACCCGAATGTGTTTCGTTGAGCCATCGACAACGGCTCGCACCCGCTGGAGATTGGGGTTGAACGAACGCTTGGTCTTGTTATTCGCGTGACTGACATTGTGGCCCGTCTGGTGCTTCTTGGAACAGATGTCGCATGCAAATGCCACGTGACGACTCCTTAGTCCGAATTCATCCGAGTGTAAGAACCGAAAGGAATCTAACATAGCGCCGGTGGTCGTGACAAGGGTACGGGGCAGCCGTTGTTCGAGTGAAGGGAGCGCGGAGGCTACGGATATGTCGAGGAGTCTACAGGCGGGAAACTTTGCGCGTTGATGCTGCGGCGGCAGAAGGTGATGAGTCGGAATATTTTTGCGACGATGCAATGACGGCAGGAACCGTTATGTCGAACGAAGGATCGCCCCCATCGTCGAGCCGGTCTTTCCCCACGCTGTAGAGTTTCTGCTGAGTCGGGCTCCACAACATCGGAAGTCCGGTAAACGGATCAAAGTATTGTGACCCGACCTCAGCCAGCCTTGTCGGTACCGCGGTCACTGGACTCGGTCGTCGGAGCTGAATCTGTAGCGATGTGAGGCGCAGACGGGCATCGGTTTCCATCAGCTGATAGAGGAACATTTCCCACTCCGGTTCGATCGGTTCCTGATTCACAACGCTCTCCAGAAATCCTCGCCGCATGCTTCCTGAGATCTGGCGCAATTTTGGCCATGGGCCCGCTCCCGCGCCGGAGGCTTTGATCAGCGCTTCATAGTAGGTCGCATACATGTCTGCGGTCTGTTGGCTGTTGAGAGGGAACCCTAGAATGGAATGAGAGATCGGATGTTCGATTCTCCTGAAGGAACCCGGGGGAAGATGCGCCGTGGCCAAGAGCCATTCCTGTTCATGATCGCTCCCGACAGCCGATTCCCTGGGGTGAGCGGTTCGCGCGCGTTCGTCCTGGCCGGCGACCGCCAGTTGGTGCTGAATCGGCCAGCGTAGAGCGTATTCTGACGGAGTCAACGGCACCATCAGTTGCAAGGCGGCGCCCAAGACCGATTTGTCCACGATCGGTCGTGAGACTATTCGAGAGAGAAGTTTGGCATCGTCTTGAATGACGATCTGAGCCATGACTTTCGTTTCGATGGTGGTGGCTTCACGAAGCACGGTTCGCCAAAAGACCAGCTCCTTGTAGAGGCGTTCCAGGCCGAGGTTGGTGGAGCGCGAGAATCCGTCGGCGATATACAGCCGGTGCGCGACCATCGAATCTTCATAGCGCGGCGTTGCGCGATGACCGAATCCCCAGTCCTCGAAGGGCATGCCGATGCAATGGTCATAGCGGGCCAGCAGAACCTGGTGGCCCGCTACGGTCGTCCTGAGAGAAGCATCCTTGCTCCGAAATGTGCCGAGCGGATCGTCCGCATCCCAGGAAGGAAGGGTTTGGCGTGGGGAAAGTCGGATACGAAGATCCGAGCGGCCCGGCTTGTCATAGGCGAACGCATTTCCGTCGGAGGTCTCATGAGCTTCAACCCAGGTTTCGTAGCCGACTCTAGCCGGGTCCAGAGAGGCTGAGGCTGCAAATCCGAGCAGGTAAAAATAGGCGTTGCGATAGGGCTCTGTAAGGCGATGTGAGGGAGGTTCCGCTAATTGCGCGAGAGAATGAGCTTGAAACTGCCCTTTCGAGAGGCCGATCAGCCCGGCAACTTGAAATATTCCCCAGACAGCCACGAGCACAAAAATTAGATGTTTCATAGCCGCATCGGCGCTTTAGCGGACCGAACTCGCCTTGTTCCTGGTTGGTTTCGAATGCCACCTGAAGTTGAGCAAGGCCTATGCCGGGGCAGAGCAGAAAAAGCGTTGTAGTTGTGCGGTGTTCCGATGATTTGAAGACAGATCTGGAAGCGACTGCGGTTTGACAGGACCTTGAAGCGAACAATAATGAACTTGACAAGTTTTGTCGCTCTCTCCTAGAGTGCCCGCCACAATGTGACTCCCGGGTAAGGGAAGAGGGTGCGATTCCCTCGCGGTCCCGCCGCTGTAAGTGGGGACGAAACCCGCGATTGCCACTGTCCGGAAGGCGTGAAGGGTATCTCGTAAGTTTTCTGTTCCCGATCACGCTTCACGATTCGGATGGGAAGGCGCGGGGAGTAGGGTGAACCATGAGCCAGAAGACCTGCCTGGAGAGATGACGGCCGTTCCCTCGTGGGCTGGGGAGCAGGCGAGGATGAAGAAGCGGGTGCAATCCTCAGGGTCTCTCTCAGGCCTTGGGGATTTTTTATTTGCGCGCGTTGAAAACAGCTTCCAGCTTCGTTCTCACATCGCTCTCAGCCTGCGACGTACAGGCCCGAGTACGTCTCGGCTGGTCGCTCGTTGCGGCCTTGAGGGAAATCGGCGCGTCTTGGCGCGCCGGGGTTGGGAGGGTGAAAAGGGAGAACTGTTTTGAACGCGCGAGGCAATGTGTCTGGGTGATGGGAATAGTTTTGTGCCTTGGATCCACCGATTGTCAGGGTGTTCTTGCTGATGAAGGGATTTCCAACGTGAAGCGTCGTCAGCAGGGGATTCTGACCGGCATGCCGTTCATGGCCAACATCACGCCTCGGACGTTTGTGGATGATGCCGGGAGGAAACTCTTCTTTGCCAAGACGCCGATCCGCGTGGTGTCGCTGGCTCCAAGCATCACCGAGATGTTGTTCTCGCTGGGGCTGGATGAACAGATCGTCGGTGTGACGGATTATTGTGATTTTCCCGCCGGGGCCAAAGCAAAAACAAAGGTGGGATATTCGAATCCCAACGTCGAGACGCTTGTCGCTCTGCAACCGGACTTGGTGCTCGCTCCACGGGAATTTTTCCGCGCAGATTTGCAGGCCAAGCTCGAGCAATTGAAGATACCAGTCTTCGTTTTTGATGCCAGGACGTTCGAGGACATTCCCTTGCATGTGCAAACTCTGGGCCGCATCGTTGATCGGTCGACTGAGGCGAATGCCGTCGCCCGCGCGATCCGTCAGCGTACGGCTGAGATCCGGCGCAAGGTGGAGGCCTTATCGCCGAAGCGCGTGCTCTATGTCTTGAACAGCCAACCCTTGATTACAGTCGGGCCGGGGAGTTTCATTCATCAAATGATTGGGATCGCCGGCGGCACCAATGTGGCTGCCACTGCGACTGTGCCCTATCCCCGCCTCAGCATGGAGACGGTGCTGAAGGAAGATCCGGAGGTGCTGGTTTTCCCTGTGGGGGATGTGGAAAGCATTCCACGTAGCGAGCAGCAGCAGTGGCAACGCTGGGCCTCGTTGTCCGCTGTCAAACAGGGTCGTCTTCATGAAGTCTCGTCGAATTTATTGAATCGTCCTGGTCCCCGGATCGTGGAAGGACTGGAGCAACTCGCCAAGGCCATTCATCCGGAAGTGTTTGAATCGGGTACCTCTTCCTCACTCCCATGACACGATCAACCGATCAACCATCCTCGACGGTCCAAGCCGATCCTCTTCCCGGAGTCGCCCAGGAGGAGCGTCGTCCGATGCTCCTTCCAAACTCCGAAGCGCTCCGGGCCGCGACCCTGACGGCGCCGCGTTGGTTCACCATTATGGGTGCGTTCGGATTGCTCACGGCCTTGCTCGGTCTGGTCTGTTTACAATTCGGTGCCCAGCCGATTGGGCTGAACGAGATCATTCAGATCATGTGGCATGCCGTCGGTCGTGGTGCGCTCGATGGCGATGCGGCCGGCTCAGCGGGAGTTATCCTGCTCCAGGTGAGGCTGCCGAGGGTGTTGCTGGGATTCATGGTCGGTTGTTGCCTGGCATCGGTCGGAGTCGCCCTGCAGGCGCTGTTGCGCAATCCGCTGGCAGATCCCTATGTGCTCGGCGTCTCCAGCGGGGCTGCCCTCGGAGCATCGGCGGGGGTGTGGTTCGGCGTGGGGGCCACGTTTCTTGCCGACGCTGCGCTACCGGTCTGCGGGTTTGTGGGCGGGTTACTCGCGTTGTTCGTCGTCTATCGGATGGCGGCAACCTACGAACGATTACCGGTCCATAGCCTGCTGTTGGCCGGCGTCATCTTGAATGCCGTCTTCTCCGCTTTGATTATGTTCATCACCTCTATCATGGAACCGAATCGTTCCTTCGGAATGATGGCATGGCTGATGGGCACTCTCACGGCTCCGGCCTATCCAACCTTGCTCACGCTCTCCATCTATCTCCTGTCAGGTCTATTCTTGCTGTTCAACCAGGCGCGAGTGCTCAATATCCTCGCACTGGGTGAAGAGTCGGCTCGGTCGCTTGGCGTCGATACAGAAAAGTCCAAGCGCTTTATCTTCGTGCTTTCAGCTCTGGTGACCGGGGCGGTGGTGTCCGTCAGCGGGATGATCGGATTCATCGGAATGGTCATTCCCCATGCCGTACGGCTGGTCCTCGGCGCCGATCATCGGCTTCTCCTGCCTGCTTCGGCACTGACGGGAGGCGCATTTCTTATGGGAGCCGATACCGTGGCGCGGACGCTGTTGTCCCCGGCGGAAATTCCTGTCGGAATCGTCACGGCCATAGCCGGCGGACCGTTCTTCGTCTATCTGCTGGTGTGGCGAAAGGATCGATTGGCATGAACAGGCTGGTTGATGGTCACCGGTCCTTCGAAAAACAATCCGGCGCGGCCGGCGTCTGCTCCCGGCCCGCCGTCTATGAGGTGCGGGATATCCGTTTCCGGTATCGGGAAGGCCGACCGGAAGACGCTCGTTGGGTTCTCGATGGAGTTGCCTTTCAGGCTTTCGAAGGGGAAGTGCTGGGAGTTGTTGGTCCCAACGGGTCCGGAAAAACGTCCTTGTTGAAGGTTCTGGCCAAGCATGTGGGCGCTCAGGAAGGGGCGGTGTACCTGCTAGGCAAGAATCTCGCAACCATGGCGCAGAGAGAAGTGGCCGGCTTGGTGGGCGTTGTTCCTCAGGATACGCAACAACTATTTCCCTTCACGGTTGCGGAAGCCGTGTTGATGGGGCGTTTCCCGCACCGGCCGCATGATCGCTGGAGCAGTGGATTCGGATGGGAAAATCAGGAGGATTTGGCGGTCGCCGCGCAGGCGATGGCCACAATGGATATTGCCCACCTGGCCTGCCGCTCGGTCACCGACCTCTCCGGCGGAGAACGGCAGCGGACCGTGATCGCTCGCGCCTTGGCCCAAAGTCCGAAAGTTCTGCTGCTGGACGAGCCGACGGCGTTTCTCGACCTCCAGCATCAGATCGATATCTGCTCCGGATTGCATCGATTGAAGGAGGAGCGCGGGCTTACGGTGGTGCTGGTGTCCCATGACCTGAATGTCGCCAGCCAGTATTGCGACAGAGTGCTCATGCTGAAGGGCGGAACCGTCTTTTCTATCGGTACGCCGCAAGAAGTGATGCGCACCGAGGTGCTGCGCGCGGTGTACGGATGTGACGTGCTCATCGATGCCCATCCTGAGTCGGGATTGCCGCGCATCACATTGCCGCGCTATCGGCTCTGAGATGATAAGGAATGGGGCGGTTGGGTTCGTGCCCGGCTCACCGCCAAGTGCTCTCAGGGTACAAGTAATCTCTAAAGAGGGAGTGTCAGTCATACGCCGTCAGCGCCGGGGAAGATGGTGTAAAGCCATCACGGTGCCGCCACTGTAAGCGGGGAGCGAGCCTGCCGTAATGCCACTGTGGAGGTTGTTCCATGGGAAGGCGCAGGGAAGCGATGAGCCGCGAGTCAGGAGACCCAACTGACGGGAGCAAGAACACCCTTCGAGTCAAAGGGAGGTTGTCATGTGGCGGTTTTCCGCGACGGTTGTGCTCCGTTCGTTCGTTTTCATGCTCGGGAGTTGCATTCCCCTGTACGCCGCTACGGCCGAGGAAGCCGTTACGACGGAACAATCGGATGTCATCGAAACGCCTGAGGTGGTCATCAGCGCCACGAAGACCGAAATTCCGGTCAAGCAAGTCACCAGCGCGGTGGAGATTATTACCGGCGAGCAGATGCAGCAGCGGAAGGTGAGAACCGTTGCGGAAGCGCTTCGCTGGGCGCAAGGGCTTGCGGTTTTCCAGAGCGGAGGGCCTGGAACGACCGTTGATGTGCGGATGCGCGGAGGAACACCAGAACAGACGCTCGTCTTGATCGATGGGGCGATCGTCAACAGCGCGACCGTCGGCTCCTATGATTTCGCCAACCTGACGAGCGACAACATCGAGCGGATCGAAATCTTGCGAGGAAGCCAGGGAATGATGTGGGGGTCAGACGCCATGGGCGGGGTGATCAATATCACCACGAAACGCGGCCGTGAAGCTCCGAATATCTCCGCCTTTGCGGAGTACGGTTCCTTTACGACGCTTCGTGAAGGCGCCACTGTATCCGGGAAGAAGGGACCCGTGGACCTGGCAGCGTCCCTTACCCGTTGGGATACCTCAAACTTTTCCGCGATCAATTATCGACGCGGGGCGACGGAAAGGGATGGATTTCACAACTGGCAAGGCTCTGTCCGACTCGGCGTGGAATTGCCGAAGGATGGACGGCTCGACTTCAGTTTTCGATGGATGGATGGGATCACCAATCTCGATGGTTTTGCCTTCAATCCAGTGACATTCAGTTCCGATCCCGCTGACGTGCTCGGCGCCCGGACGCAAAGTACGCAGTATGTATATGCGGGCACCTATTCGCAGCCGATAACGAATTGGTGGTCGCAAAAGCTGACCTTGGCGCGGGCAACCGACAGTCTCACAACGAGATCGGGCACGGTCGAGCGCAATCTGGCGACGGGCGCCGAAGGCATTCCCTTCGCGCTGAACTCCGAGATCAATACGACGAGCAATCGTATTGAGTGGCAGAACGACTTTCAGGTTGCCAAGCCCTTGTTGTTGACGGCCGGTTATCAATTCAGGGAGCAACTCGGCGAGAATTTCGACATTCTCAATGGCGCGACCACTCTCCCCAGCAAGATCATCAGCAGCAATGCGGGATTTGCCGAGGCCAAATTGAATCTCTGGGATCGTCTGTTCGGAACGGCGGGAATCCGGCAGGACGAATACAATGTCTTCGGCAGCGCGACAACCTATCGCGTGACCGCCGGCTATCTGCACAAAGAGACCGGGACCAAATTGCGCGGCAGCTATGGGACAGGATTTCGGGCTCCGACGATCAATCAGTTGTTCTTTCCGGATTTCGGCAATGCCAATTTGAAACCGGAAAAGAGCAAAGGGTTGGATGTGGCGGTTGATCAATCGTTGTTTCATGATCGCGTTCTCCTCAGTGCGGGCTATTTTTGGACGCGGTATCAAAACCTCATCCTTTCGGTCTTCGATCCGGTCGGATGTAACTTCACATTGTTCGGATTCTGCGCGCAGAATATAGGCGCGTCCCGAGCCGAGGGCGTGGAAGCGAGCGCAAAAGTTCAGATCATTCGTGATCGGCCATGGATCAAAAGCTTGGATATTCAAGCTCAATACACCTATACGAGCACGGACAATCTGACAAACAGTGCCAACACGCGCCTGCCCAAGTGGCCGCTGAACCAGTGGTCTGCGATTCTGAGCTATCAGCCGATTGAGTCTCTGCGGGCTAATCTGGAGGGCCGGTTCGTGGGGCAGAGGTACAACGATGTCAATAATCAGCAATCGGTGCCGTCGTTCTATGTCTGGAACGCGTCAGCGACCTACGACGTCACTAAGCGAATTCAGATTTATGGACGAGCCGACAATATCTTCAACAGGAAGTATGAAGAGGTGCTGTACTTCGGGACTCCCATCCGGTCGGTTTTTGGAGGGGTGAGAGTCAATTTCGACATGCCGCTTTAGCCTAACAAGACATGAAGGGTCCCGTTTCCAAAGTCTGTGAAGCCTGCAATCAGGCATTTGTGTGCGGTCAATATGGCTGTTGGTGCAGCCAGGTCGGGATTACCGAACGGCAGATGGACTGGGTTGAGAAGTCCTTCAAGGATTGTCTTTGTCCTGACTGCCTGAAGAACGTAGGCAACGGCGAATTGGGCCCGGACCCGATTTGCTGGTCCAAGTGAGGAAGCATCATGCGAATCACGAAAGTCTATACGAGAACCGGGGATGCGGGACAAACGCGACTAGCCGGGGGGCAACAGGTCTGGAAAGACAGTCTCCGTGTGGAGGCTTACGGGACCGTGGATGAGTTGAATGCGTCGATCGGGCTCGCCCGCGCGATGAACGACGAATCCGTCGGGACATCGGCTTCTTCGAAGCGTCTCGAAGAAAACCTCCGGTGGGTGCAGAACAAGCTGTTCGATGTCGGAGGCATTCTCGCCACTGCTGCCGGCCAGACGTTCAAGAACATGCCGACGGTCACCGGCCAGGATGTCCTGAAACTCGAACGCATGATCGATCGATGCCAGAAGGACTTAGCCCCGCTCAAGGAATTCATTCTGCCAGGCGGCGGAAGAGTGTCGGCGACGCTTCATCAGGCTCGGACGATCTGTCGACGAGCCGAACGAATCTGCATTCGCCTGACCAGGGAAGAAGCCGTGGATTCCCAGATCAATAGATTCTTGAATCGGCTGAGCGATGCGCTCTTTGTCCTGGCCCGATGGGCGGCTAAGACGCAGGGGGAGCCGGAATTTCTGTGGGAGCGAACGGGGAATGGGTCCGACTAGCGGGGTTCGTGCATGGCGGCGCACACACTCATGGTACAAGGCACGGCATCCCATGTGGGCAAGTCTGTCCTGACCGCAGGGCTCTGTCGACTGTTTCAGCGACGGGGCGTCCGCGTGGCGCCGTTCAAGGCGCAGAACATGTCGAACAATTCGTTCGTCACTCCCGACGGCAGGGAGATCGGTCGTGCCCAAGCGGTGCAGGCGGCGGCTTGCCGGATTATTCCACGAGCGGATTTCAATCCCGTCCTGATCAAGCCGGTCGGGGAGACGTCGGCGCAGCTCGTCGTCGGCGGTGATGTCGTCGGGTCGTTGTCCGCGAAGGACTACGGTCTGGTCCGGCGCGAGTATTGGGCGAGAGTGCAAGAGGCCTTCTCACGCCTGCGCGATGAATTTGACCTGATCGTGCTCGAGGGAGCGGGAAGTCCCGCCGAGGTGAATCTCCGGGATTGCGATGTCGTCAATATGCACATGGCACAACATGCAGCAGCGCCGGTGCTGTTGGTCGGGGACATAGACCGAGGCGGCGTGTTTGCCTCGCTGGTGGGAACCTGGGCATTGTTGGACCGGGCCGATCGGCGTCATTTGAAGGCATTCGTGATCAATAAGTTTCGCGGTGAGGCAAGTCTGCTTGAAGATGGAATGACTCGCGTGACTCGCGAAACCGGCATGATTGCTGCCGGTCTGCTACCCCACTGGAGAGATCTGGATGTTCCCGAAGAAGACTCGCTCGGGTGGGACAGTCGCCAACATCAAACTCCGACCAGGACAGATCGCGTCGTCATCGGCATCGTAGATCTGCCGGCTATTTCCAACTTCACTGATTTTGAGCCCTTGGCCTGGGAGCCGGATGTCGAATTGGTTCGGCTGAGACAGGAGACGGACCGCGCCTTGGACGCCGTTATTTTTCCGGGATCGAAGCATACGGTGCAAGCGCTTCGATTCGTTCGAGACCGCGGATTAGACCGGCTCGCGTATCGTGTCTTGGCCGACGGAGGGACTATCGGCGGCATCTGCGGAGGCTATCAGTTGCTCGGTCGGACAATCTGCGATCCGGGCCATGTTGAATCGGATGAAGATGAGGTCAACGGACTCGGTATCCTTCCAGTTCAAACGACCTTCACTGCTCCGAAGATCGTCCAGCATGTGTCCGGGCGCCATCCTGAAAGCGGGCAAGCTCTCACCGGATATCATGTCAGAATGGGACGGACTCTTGCCGATTCAGAGGCTCAACCGTTTCTTGAGATTACAAATTGTAAGCAATTAGAAAACAAGGATGACGGTGTGTGGATCGATGGGGGAAGGGTGTTCGGAACCTATCTCCATGGGCTCTATGATCAGAGCCCATTCCGTCGTTGGTGGCTGAACCGGTTGCGGATAGCAAAGGGATGGGCGGCGCTTCCTGCGACGCAGGACCTGCCTCTCGATGCACGACTCGATCGGTTGGCAGATTTTGTTGAACGGCATCTCTCGATGCCGTTAATTGACCGGCTCGTGGAAGAGGGAATCTAAACATGACAACGAAATCGAGAGCCTCTCGGCTTGTGTTTGTCCTGGGTGGCGCCTCTTCAGGCAAAAGCGATGTCGCGCTCCGGCTGGCGGCGAAGGGAATCGGAAAAACCGCACCCCGCGCTTTTGTGGCGACCGGTGAAGGTCGTGACGAAGAGATGGCTGCGAAGATCGCCCGGCACCGATTGTCGAGATCGGCCGCATGGACAACTGCTGAAGTGCCGACGGATTTGACCGGATGGCTTGAGAAACATGGAAAGGAATTTCGGGTGATTGTTGTCGACTGTTTGACAATGTGGCTCTCCAATCATTTCGGGCTGGGAAGCAAGGAGTCGCAGGTGCTCCACGACATGCTGGCGTTCATTCACGCCGTCAAGCGTATGAGGGCGCGAGTCATACTTGTCGCCAATGAGCTGGGTATGGGCGTGGTTCCCGTCGATGCGACATCGCGCCGTTTTCGAGAGCTGGCAGGCGCCGTCAATCGCCTGGTCGCGAAAGAAGCCGACGAGGCGTATCTGGTGGCGAGCGGTCTTTCTATTCGATTGAAATGAGAGGATCCAATGACCTTCAATGAGGCGAGAGCGCTAGTTCGAGATGTGGACGACGCCATTGCGATCGATACACAGCGTCGGCTGGATCGATTGACGAAACCTCAAGCAAGCCTGGGGCGGCTCGAGGAACTGGCCGTTCAGTACTGCACCATGACGGGCGAACGAAAGCCGGCCGTTCCACGAGGCGTCGTGTTTACCTTTGCGGCCGATCATGGTGTCGTAGACGAGGGCGTAAGCGCCTATCCCCGCGATGTCACCGCGCAGATGGTCATGAATTTCTTGAGAGGTGGAGCCGGGGTAAACGTCCTGGCTCGGCATACCGGAGTCGACGTTCGCGTCGTAGATATCGGAGTCGCGCACGAGTTTGAGCCGATAGCAGGACTCATCAGCCGAAAGCTGATGAAGGGCACGCATAACATGGCGCATGAACCGGCCATGTCCGAGGCGACTGCCGAGCACGCGGTTATGGTGGGGGCGGACCTGGCCGCGGAGGCAGCCCGCGAGGGTATCGGGTTGATCGGAACGGGTGACATGGGGATTGGCAATACGACCGCGAGTGCGGCCATTACGGCGGCCATGACCCGCTCGGATGTGAATCATGTCACCGGTCAAGGGACCGGAATTGACGAACAGGGCCGCCGAAGAAAAGTAGAAGTGATCGAGCGGGCGCTCGCCCGTCATCAGCCTGATCCGAGGAACGCCATGGACGTCCTCGCGAAAGTCGGCGGGCTCGAGATCGCCGGCATGGCCGGGCTTATTTTGGGAGCAGCAGCCGCCCGAGTTCCGGTCGTCCTGGACGGATTTATCGCCGGGGCCGCCGCGCTGATCGCCTGCGGGGTGCAGCCGCGATGTCGCCAGTATTTGATTGCCTCTCATCGCTCGGTGGAGCGAGGACATCAGGTGATTCTGCAGAATCTGGGATTACGACCGCTTTTCGATCTTGAGCTTCGCCTGGGGGAGGGAACCGGCGCCTGTCTGGGAATGGGTCTCGTTCAGGCCGCCGTGAAGATTCTGACCGAGATGGCCACGTTCGCTGAAGCTGGGGTATCGGAACGGAGCGCATGACGACGAGCGTGCGGCCACTCCTCTTCGCCTGGCAATTTCTCACGGCGGTTCCGCTGAGCCGGAATCATCATGATCCGGCTCCTTCTGAGTTGGCCGGATCAATGGCGTGGTATCCCTTCGTGGGGATGCTGCTCGGCGGACTCCTCGCCGCCACGGATCTGCTGTTGGTACGATGGCTACCCCAGGAAGTGACGGCAGCGCTGGTGATTTTATTGCTTGTCGCCATGACCAGAGGGCTCCATCAAGACGGCCTCGCTGATACCCTTGACGGACTCGCGGGAGGCCGAACTCCCGTCGATCGGTTGACCATCATGCGCGATCCTCGTATCGGCGCAATCGGGGCGACAGGTCTTTTTCTCTCGCTCATTCTGCGGTATGCCGCCGTATCGACCTTGCCGGACGCGATACGGTTTCCCGCGCTTTTCTGCATGCCGGCCGTGGGGCGGTGGGCGATGGTGACCGGAGCCTACGGAACTTCCTATGCTCGAGCGGAAGGCGGGTTGGCGGCACCGTTTTTGGCGCATCTCTCAGCGCGTCATGTCGCGGGCGCGACCGTTCTTGTCGGCTGTCTATTGGTCTGGGCAATCGGCATGGTTCCCGCGATGGCGGTCCTGGCGATCGGAGGTGCCCTGAGTCGACTGATGACCCTTTTTTGTCGTCATGTCTTTGGGGGAATCACAGGCGACACGCTCGGGGCAACCAACGAGCTGGTGGAGGTGTGCTTTCTCCTTCTCGTTCCACTCCTTAGTCGTCCGACATGACTCCCACCGATCTCCTGTTAGCCTGCGCGGTCGACGTGGCTGTCGGCGATCCACAGTGGCTGCCTCATCCGGTGCGCGGGATGGGGTACCTCGTTCATCGGTTCGAGCAGGGCATACGGCTTCTTTGTGTTCGGTCAAGCGCGCTTCGCCTGGCGGGCATTGTGCTGGCCCTGGGTCTCCCGGCGGTCGCGTCTCTGTTCGGTTGGATAGTGATCGCTGCCGGAACGGCCGCCCACGAATGGATCGGGCGTGGCATCGAAATCTGTCTCGCCTCTACCACGCTGGCCTGGAGGGATCTTGTCCGCCATGTCGGCGCCGTATCCGCCTCGTTGAAGGCGAATTCGGTGGGCCAGGCCAGGGCGGCGGTGGGCCTCATTGTCGGGCGAGATACGGACGGTCTGTCAAAAGCGGAAGTGGTAAGAGCCACGGTGGAAACACTTGCCGAAAGCGCTTCGGATGGAGTGATTGCGCCGTTGCTGTATCTTGCCGTCGGAGGAGCGCCTCTCGCGCTGGCCTACAAGGCGGTTTCTACGTTGGATTCGATCGTCGGACATCGGGACGAACGGTTCAGAGACTTCGGCTGGGCTTCTGCCAAACTGGATGATCTCGTCAACTGGATCCCCGCACGCATGACTGCCGCGTTGATGGTGGTGGCTGCAGGGATCAACTTTCGAAATCCGCGTCATGTGATCCGGAGCGCGTCGATCTTATGGCGGGATGGACATAAACACCCCAGCCCTAACAGCGGGAGACCGGAGGCCTCGATGGCCGGTGCCCTCGGCGTCAGGCTGGGGGGCATGAATGTATATGGCGGAGTGCCGCAGGAACGGCCGTTGCTCGGCGACGGAATCGAGCCGTTATCGGTCAAGCATATTGATCAGGCAACACGGATTGTCACGATCGCCTATCTTCTGGCCGTCGCAATGGCCGCAGGATACCGATGGCTTTGAAGGCGGCAGGCGGCCACGGTGGCAACGTCCATGCGGCGGCTCGCGATTTGCGAAGACCGATCGAGTCTCTTCTGGACTTCAGCGCAAGCGTCAATCCTCTTGGGCCGTCTCCGAATGTTCTCAGGGCGCTTGATGAAGGCATGCGACTGATCCGGCATTATCCTGATCCGGACTCTGTACGGTTACGACTGATCCTTGCGTCTCGATGGAAGTTGGCTCCTGAGCAGTTTGTAATCGCCAATGGATCGACGGAACTGATCGATCTTATTCCCCGCGCATTGGGGATACGATCAGCGTTGATCGTTGGTCCGACATTTTCGGAGTATGGCAGCGCGCTCCATCGAGCCGGCGCGAAAGACCGCCATGTGCGAGCCGCGAGACAGGACGGCTACCGGCCTCCCCTTGAAGAGGTCGTGGACTGTTTCCGATCGGGACGAAAAAACGGCCGACGCCCAGAAGCCGTCTTCCTCTGCAATCCAAACAGTCCGACCGGCCAGGCCTGTGATCAAAACGGCTTGACGCGGCTCCTTAAAGAGGTCGACCGTTTCGGGGCATGGATGGTCCTGGACGAAACATTTGTTGAGTATTGCCATGAGCTGTCGCAGCTGCCGTCGGTCTCTCGCTATCCTCGGCTGATTGTGCTGCGAAGTTTCACGAAGTTTTACGCGTTGCCGGGTCTTCGCATCGGGTACAGCGTCTCATCCGCTCGCACTGCCGCGCTCCTGCGTCAATACCAACCGCCCTGGTCGGTCAACGTATTGGCTCAACGAGCGGCGGAGGCGGCGATTCGGGACCAGATCCATGCCCGGCGCTCCCGGGCCTATCTTCGACGCGAACGGCACCGCTTTGCGAAGGCACTGTCATCCCTTCCTGGCCTGAGGCTGTTTCCTTCCCGCGCAAATTTCCTTCTGCTGGAACTGCCAAAGCCATGCCGAGCCGGAGCTGTTGCCGCTGAGTTGGGCCGGCGGGGACTGTTGATCCGTGACTGTTCGCTTGTGCCGGGGCTCACTCCACGGACGATCCGGGTTGCCGTTCGATCTCGTAACGATAACAACCGGCTCGTTGCGGCGCTCGCCAAGCTCTTGAGATAGGTGTTGGTATGAACAAATCACAAAGGAATCGTTTCTCGGCCAATCACCGGATCCGGCGGAATACGTTGATTATCGAGCTTGGGAAACTCCATCGTGTACTGTCCTCCGCACCGAGAGGAGGGGGACTTGTCCGGGCCCGCTCCATCTTGAATCATCAAGTCGCTCCCAATCCTGAGCTTCATGGGAAGAAGGTAGCACCGGCGTCGTCTGGGATGACGAAGTGGAGCGATCCGGCCCGTTTTTTGGGGAAGTTGGCGGCAGGAGTAAGGGCCGATTCACCGGTTGTCGGTCTCATGACAGCCGTGCCGATGAAGCAACTGGTCAAAGCCCGCGAGACGGCCGGAAAAATCTGGGTGGAGTGTTTCTGCACGGTGGGAGTGACCAATGCGGTGAAAGCAGGGGAACCAGCGGCTTATGGCGGAAGGATACGCCGCTGTGATCGTCCGGGAACTATCAACATCATACTGATAACCAATGCCACGTTGGCGCTGCCGGCAATGGTCGGCGCTGTGCAGGTGGCCACCGAAAGCAAGACGGCCACTTTGATCGAGCAGGACGTTCGCAGCGCGTCGGGCCTTTTTCCTGCGACAGGAACCGGCACGGACGCGATCGTCGTTGCCAGCAGCATCGACGGAACATATAAGGTGCAGTACAGCGGGACCCACACCGCAATCGGATCCATGATCGGGCGCCTCGTTGCTCGCTGCGTTCGCGATGGCCTCCATCGCTCAGACCGGTGGCACCGGAACAATCCCAAATCGGGAAGCAGTAGACGATAAGCTTGTTTTCAGAGCCTCCGGTAGATCGGGTTCTGACCTCCGCGCTCGTTTCTCCTGTATGCCCTCCATCCAACCCTGGTCCGGCTGTTCCTTTCCTGGTTCCTGTCCCTGGGGATCAGGCGAAATTCTGATTCTCTGCTATGCTTTTTCCCAGCCAGTCTTCTTTGTTGAGCAAGATGAAGCGATTCATGAGCTTGAACTCGCCAGATCGACACAAGGTTTCAGTGGTCATTTTTTGCCAGAAGGGCATCATTTTGTCACAAGATGAACAGTCCTGCGCCAGAATGACGCGAACCGGTCAATTCGTTCTCGTCCTAAGCAATTGATAAGAAAAACGAAATGAGAGCCTGCGCCGCGTTACGTAATTACCGATTGTTGTAAGCACACTCTTTGCAAAATGGCCTGGTGCCAGAAATTACGAGCAGATATTCGTCTGCGAAGGCTGACGACTGCGCGACGATCTCAAACCAGTGAACGATTCGACAAGAACTACGGGTAGATCAGAAGATCTCAACTGGACCAATCAAGGAGGGGCGGTATGAAACTGACGCGTTTCGGTGTGCGGATGGTGAGTGCTCTTGCTGCGGCGGCCGTGACCCTCTGTGCCGGTCCCGTGCTGGCGGCGAATGAAGCGGAAGTGGCCGAGCATCTGATCGAATTGGTCAAGATCGGCCGCGGCGTCGTCTCAGAACAGATGGCCAATATCAATGACCCCGCAAAGGCGGACAAGGGTTTTACAGGCGACTACATGGCCGCGCAGGTCATTGATCGATTCAAGAAGCGCACGAAGGTGGATCTCAGGATTCCCAACGTCGTTCCTCAGGCCAGTCTGTACCTGGCGCTCGTGGAGGCGGAGAGGGAGGTGGTCAACGAAGCGCAGCCGATCATCAATAAGCAGGGCATCTCCTTTAAAGGGTTTATTCCCGCTGTCTTCGCCAGGAGAACCGGAGAACATTTCTACAAGAAATCAGGAGTCCGTTTGAAACTCACCGGGATCGACTACCGCAACCCGAGCAACAAACCGGACGATTTCGAGGCCGAGGTTCTTCGCATGTTCAGTGACCCCCGTCATCCTAAAGGACAATCATACGTGCGCAATACAATGGTCGACGGACGTCCGGTGCTTCGTATGATGGATCCTGAGTACGCAGGAGCGACCTGCCTGAATTGCCACGGTTCTCCGAAAGGGGAGCGCGATGTGTCGGGTCATAAGAAGGAAGGATGGAAGGAAGGAGAGTTGGCCGGCGCGATCAGCGTCGTCCTGCCTCTCAAATGAGCGGGTGCAGACAAGAGCGAATCACGTTTTCCTAAACTTATCAACACCAAGGAGCACATACGATGAGCAAGATCGTGGTCGTGGACGATTCCTATGCGGAACTTCAAGTGATTGAGGGGTTTCTGAAGGGAGCCAATCATACGGTGGTGTCCTTTCCCAATACGGAAAAGCTGGAAGAGAAGATCGTCAGCGAGAAGCCTGACTTGATCGTCATGGATGTGGTGATGCCGGGCCGCAACGGTTTCCAGGCATGCCGCGACCTGAAGAACGATGATCGCACCAAGAACATTCCGATCATCCTCTGTACCTCGAAGGGAAATGAGAGCGATAAATTCTGGGGCCAACAACAGGGGGCCAATGCGCACGTGGTGAAACCGTTCAAGGGCGAGGAATTGCTCGCCGCCGTCAAGCGGGTGTTGGGCTGATCACGATGTCGTCCGCCCGCCCTTCAACGGCCGTCGGCCCAAGTCAGCTCGGGAACGGGATCGCCCCCGGCGGTCCCGTTCCCGCGCAGCCAGCTGGCTCGGCCAGCGTCCGTGCCGCCATTATTTCTATGGGAGGGGAACTGTTTACGGTCGACCTGCAGCATGTACGGGAAGTCTTCGTGGTGGAATCCATCACTCCGGTACCGGGCATGCCGTCCGGCTTGGTGGGTGTCACGAATCTGCGCGGTACGGTGGTCCCGTTACTTGATCTGAGGCAGATGTTCGGCCTCAGTAACGAAGCCGCCTTACGGTATGCCGTCGTGTTGAAGCATGGGAGCTGGCAAGTCGGCGTGTTGGTCGATACGGTCCCGGAAATTCGCACTCTTTCTAAAGACCAATTCATGCCGGCTCCGACGGGCACGGGGGAGGGAGCCAATCCCTTCGTGTCGGCGGTCGTGAAGCTGGAGGACCGGCTCAGAGGGGTATTGGAAACATCAGTCGTGCTCTCGCATTTCGAGAGCGCAGGTTAACCAGCAGCGCAACCAGGACTCACCTAAGCGTCAGACACGATTGCAGAGAAGGAGGAGGTTCCCATGGCAAGGTTCAGCATGATGCAACGGTTCGAAGACCTAAAAACACAGTCGAAACTCTTGGCGACGTTCGGCATGATCAGCGTCATCATCTTGATCATGGCCTCCCTCGGCGTGTGGACGAACAAAAAGCTCAGCCAACAGGCCGATGAGATCTACGCCGACTACACCGTCGCGCTGATTGATTTCAATCAGCTGTTATTCAACGTCAACAAGTATCACGAAACACTTCAGGACCTGTCCAAGGCGCCCCGCGCCGCGGACTTCAAGGCCGACGTCGGCAAGCTGATTCCTTACAAGCAACAGGTCAATCAGCTCATCGCGGCCTATGAGGCGAAGACGCTTCGGACCTCTTCCACAGGACTCGATGAAACCAAAGGGCTCAATGATCTGAAGAGCGCATTGACAGGCTTCTTCTCCCAGGCCGAAGCTGGTGTGGCGGCGATCGCCGAAAGCTTTGAATCGAAGGCCTTGACTCCCAACCAGGCCGTGCAGATGCGCGAGTTGGGTCAGCTGGCCCTTACCGTAAGCATCGCGCCGGCCTACGATTCGGTGACGAACCGTCACGCTGAGCAGATCAAGACGATGCAGGCGATCTCCAGCGACTTGAACGAAGAAGCCAAATCTCTCGCCTGGAACGGAACGCTGGTGATGATCGCCGGCGGTATCATCGCTGTAGCCTTGGGGTTGGCGCTCGGGTATTGGGTAGCGCACAAGCTCGCCGTCGGTCTCGGGCAGGTGGCCAGTGTCGCGCAGTTGGCCGCCAATGGCAACTATCAAGCTCGCGCAAAGATTGCCTCCAAAGACGAGTTGGGGCAAATGGCCACATCGTTCAACACCATGTTGGACCGTATTACCGCGCTGGTGACGTCGGAAGACGAACGTAACGACATGCAAAAACGATTGATGAACTTCCTCGTCCTGGTATCCGACGTGGGTAAGGGAGATCTGACAAAACGCGGTGAAGTCACCGCCGACATGTTCGGAAACCTGGCGGACGGCTTTAATCTCATGATCTCGCGTTTCGGCCAATTGCTCAAGCAGGTTCGCGAAGCAGCCGAACGCGTCAACAAATCAGCCGGTACACTCCGAGACAGCGCCGGCCAGATGGCCGGGACCGCGAAACACCAAGCCGACGAATCGGTGCGCACCTTGAGCGCGGTCGAGCAGCTAGCTGCACAAATGCGCCAGGTGGCCGAAACTGCCGGCGCCTCGTCTGAATCAGCGAAGCAAGTGCTGCAGGCGACAGAACGAGGTCGTGTCGCGGTGCAGGAAACCGTGCAAGACATGCAGAGCATCCGGTCAGCGGTGCAGCGCATGTCGAAGCAAGTTAAAGCGCTCGGCGACCGGTCGTTGGAAATTTCTCAAATCGTGTCGACCATCCGGGATATCGCAAATCAGACCAACCTGCTCGCGCTGAATGCCGCCATCGAGGCGGCCGGCGCGGGAGAAGCAGGCGCACGGTTTGCCGTCGTCGCTGACCAGGTGAGAAAGCTGGCCGAAAGCTCGACGCAAGCGACTCGCGAAATCGCCGACCTCGTGAAGGTCATTCAGTCCGAAACGCAAGACGCGGTCGTCGCGATGGAGCAGGAAACCCAGGCGGTGGAAGCCGGATCGGCTTCCGCGCTGCGAACCGGTGAAGTGTTCAACGAAATTTCAGGCATCGCGCAACGTTCCGCGGAATTGGCCCAAACCATCGCCAGTTCGGCGGCGAGTCAAACGGCCTCGACGGATCAGGTGGGGCGCTCAATTAAGGACTTCACCGGCGGCGCGGTGGCCACGCAGAAAGCCACGGACGCGGCGCGTATGACCGTCGAAGACATGGCCAAGCTTGCCGACGGACTGACGTCTTCGGTGGCGCAGTTCAAATTGGCGTAGCGGTCTGGTACCCGGAGCACCGCCGGGTGCTCCGGGTGAGAAAGGATAGGAATGAGTTCCGAACTGGACCGGCAGGCCCTCATCGATATTTTCGTCATGGAAGCCGCCGAAGCCGCGGCTGCTTTGTCGGCTGCGGTGAATCCTGCCGGGGAAGCCTTGCCGACGGCGGAAGAACTTCAAAATCAATATGTGTGGGCGCACAAAGTTCGAGGGGCGGCAGGGATCTATGGTTTCTTGGGGTTGTCCACCTTGGGCGCTCTCCTCGAATCCGTTCTGGAACATGCGACCGTAATTGAGAGCGCGTCGTGGCCGAAAGCCGTCGGCGCATTGCGGGGTATGGTCGAAGCCTTCCAGTCGCAATTGGAAGTCGTGAGGCAGGGAGGCGACGAGGATCCGACCGTCAGTGAGCGGTGGAAGTCCGAGATCGCGGGTCTGGTTCCCAAGGCCATGGAGGCGACGGCGGCCGCTCCCAGCAGCGACGAGACGCTCTCGCCCCGGTATCTTGTCCCTTCGATCGACGCAGATGTGCTGTCCTATTTCGCCCCCGAGGCCGACGAATATCTCCAGACCATGGGTTCGCAGGTTCAGCGCCTGCGCGAATCTCCCGACGATCAGGAAACGATTCATGCGCTCTATCGGACAGTCCACACACTCAAAGGATCCGCGCAGACAATCGGTTTTAACGTCGTCGGCGATGTGGCTCATCCTGTAGAAGATTGCATGATTGCCGTGCGTGAGGGGCGGATCGCCGCCTCATCGGCCTTATTGGAAACGATCGGTCAGGCGATGAACGTGATTCGATTGCTCATGCGTCGCGATGACAGCAAGATCCCCCAACTTCAGCGCGATGTGCCGGAAGTGACTGAAGCGCTGATGCAAATGTCCAGAGGGGAAACCAGAGTCGCATCCGCTCCTGCCGCCGCACCGGTTCCTCCGCAAGTCGCCACCGCCGTGGCGGTGATGGAGCCGTCTTCCCAGTCGACAGAGCCGACTGAGAAGTCGTCCGTTGTAATGTCCCAGCTGACCGATGAATATCTTCTGCCTCAACTCGATCCTGAGGTGCTTTCGTATTTTGCTCCCGAAGCGCAGGAATATCTGGAGTCGCTCGAAGCTCAATTGCTTCGCCTCGAGAAAGAGCCGGGGAATCCCGAGCTCATCAATCAGCTGTTTCGGACCGCCCATACCCTCAAGGGATCCGCCTATACCGTGGGCTTTCAGTCCATCGGCGATCTGACGCACTACGTCGAAGATTTCATGGGTGCTGTGCGGGAAGGACGGATCAAGGTGCTGCCTGGTCATGCCGATGTGTTGTTAAAGGCGGTGGACGTCGTCCGGCTCCTGATGCGGCGGGATCCGACGCTGACCGAGATGGTTCGGCAGCGGTTTGCTCTGGCCATGCAAGGGTTGAAGCAGCTGGAGCAGCCGGCAGCGATGGAGACCGTTGCGCAAGGGCCAACCCGTCAGCCGGTCCAGGTGGCGCCGGCCCAGGAGCAACGTGAGCAGCCGGAGGCGGAAACAGGAAAAGCTGAAGGTCGGGGCAGGGATGGCGGATCAGAGGATCGCGAAGTCATTCGTGTCAGCCGCGACCGCTTGGAGCGATTGCTTAACTTGGTCGGCGAGTTGGTCATTGGTCGCGGACGTCTTGAGCAGCGCCTGCGCGTACTGGAACAATTGTCTCAGCAGGTCTTGTCGTTTAAGGGACGGTTGATGGATTCCGTCCGCTCCTTTGAGGAAAAGCATACCTTCACCCTTCCAACGGCCGGGGCCGGGGCGACGGATGCAACTGGTATTCGCCCGGGGGCCGCGGCATTCCCGGGGCTCAGCGACTTCGGGAGTCTCGAATTCGACAAGTACGACGACTTCAACATCCTGGCCCGTCGCATCAGCGAAGTCACGGCCGACATCTCGGAATCCATGTCGCAATTGAGCGGATCGATCCGCCGGTCGCATGAGGATATGAGCCAGCTGCAGCAGTTGACGCTCGGCATGCGGGATGAGATCGCGCGCGCACGCATGGTGCCGATCGGCACGCCCTTTACCCGATTCCGACGGGCGACCCGCGAGATGGCCCGGGCGACGGGGAAAGAAGTCACCCTCGTGACCTCGGGTGAACACACCGAAGTCGACACCGGCGTGGTCGAGCGGCTGGTCGATCCTCTGGTACATCTCGTCCGGAACGCCGTCTTTCACGGCATTGAACCGGCGGCGGTGCGTGTGGCGAAAGGCAAGCCGGCGGCTGGAACGATCTATTTGCACGCCTCTCACCGCGGCAATGCGGTTCTGATTGAAGTCGAAGACGACGGAGCCGGATTGGATATCGACAAGATCAGAGCCAAAGCCGTGGAACGCGGGTTGGTTCGCGCCGACGTCGCGAAGAACTTGCCTGAAGCGGAAGCCATCAAGTTCATCTTCATGCCGGGGTTTTCGACGGCCGATCAGGTGGGCGATCAGGCCGGTCGAGGCGTCGGCATGGATGTCGTGAAGCGAGTGATCGAAAGTATGAACGGTCACATCGATGTCGAGTCGCTCCGCGGGGTTGGAACCAAATTCACGCTTCACCTCCCACTGACGTTGTTGATCGCTACCGCCTTGATGGTTCGCGCGGGAAGCGAGCGCTACGGAATACCGTTGCCGAGTGTCCGTGAAGTGACGATGCTGACTGGCAGTTCCCTGCAGCAAGTGGGTGAACGCGCCGTGATCCAGATTGGAGATGAAGCGATCGAGGTCCAGCCGCTTCAGCGGCTGTTGGTCAGAGGGTCGGCAGTGTCGGTTGAGGTCGGGATGCCGGTCGTCATCGTCCGGACCGGCGTCGGACCGATCGGTCTTGCAGTCGATGAATTGCTCGGTCGCCAGGAAATCGTCATTAAGCCCATCGCCTCCTTGAAGTCCCTGGCCCAATCGACTTTCGGCGGAGCCACGATCGATCCGGAAGGCCGAGTGGTTCTCGTGCTCGATCCGGCGCGTCTGGTTTCCGGTGGCGCGAATGCAGGAGCAGCACTTGAAACGTCGGCGCAGGAATCGACCGCCAACGAGCCGGAGACCCCATACGAGGAAGCCTCTGAGCCGCTGGCGGATCATAAGCGAATTCTCCTGATCGACGATTCACTCAGTATTCGAAAGTTCGTCGGGCGCATGTTGGAGACGGCTGGCTATGATGTCGAAACCGCGGTGGACGGCGAGGAAGGACTCAGGAAAGCCTCGGCGCAGAACTTCCGGTTGATCTTGACGGATCTGGAAATGCCGAAGCTGAACGGATACGAAGTGATCCAAGCTTTGCGGAGCAGGCCTCAGACGCAGCAGACACCGATTATCGTCATGACCACCAGAGCGGGAGACAAACACCGTCAGATGGCCATCAATATCGGTGCGAGTTCATACATCGCCAAACCGGTCGAAGAACGGGCGCTGATCCAGGAATTGGAACGGTGGATCGGACGAGAAACCTCCGCTCGGAAAGCATAATCGGAGCCCGGTTCCGGGGCGAGGCGCCTTCCGAGCATCCAGGAAAGACACGATTCTCATGAGTTTGCGAGGTCACTACAAGGCCGCCTCGGCCAATGTGCAGGCGGCCAGCTTTCTAGTAGTACGCTACGGCACCCGACTTTGTGCGTTGCCGTCCGACGGCGTCCGTGGAGTCTTGACGAAGGAGGAAGCCGGCAACGGACAGACGGTGGCTTGGGTCGGAGTAACCTACCAGAACGTCGATCTAGCCGGACTGCTTTCCATCACACTGGATACGACGAGTCCGGACTTGCGGACGGTGCTGTTCTCCAACGGCCATTCGCACGGCGCCATCCGAGTCGACGAAGTAATCGGATTGGTCGAAGTTGACCGGGAGCACTGCCTGCCCCTCCCGCCACATTTTCAGCGAGTGGAGCGAACCTGGGTGGCCGGCATGATCTTCTATCGGGACGAGTTGGCGCTCGTCCTGAATCCGGAATGGGTGCTGGGAGAACTTGGAGAAGAGGTGCCGAGGGAAGCTGGCGCGAAGACAATCGGCGCGTTCACCGCGTCGGTGGAAATCGGCAAGCTATGCTAAGAGCAGCTCGTCAGCAGGAACAAGCGGTTGCCGCGAAACCATCCTGGAGCATCGTCGTGTTCTCCATCGGGGGCATGAAGCTTGCGGCAAGGACGGAGGATGTCGGCGGCGTCACACCCTGGGGAGACCGGATTCCCGTGCCGAGCCGCACACCGTTTGTCGGTTCTCTGGTAAAGCGCGACAAAGAGGTTCTTCCGGTGTACGATCTAGCATCACAGCTCGATCGAGAAGCTCAGGGTGAATCCATGCTGTGCTTGGTGGCTCGTCATGTCGACGGGCCGATGGCCATTTGTATCGATGCAGATATTCCGTCACTTCATACCGTGGATGCCGCGCAGATACGACCAAGTCGGAGACAGGATATCGAGACGGTGGGAAGCTTTACGAGCGACGGAGAGGAGATCGATATCGTGGCGCTCCAGCGATTGGGAAAGACGCGACACGAGAGCCTGCGCCAGTGATGGATTGGGTGAAAGGAACCTGACATGCCGAAAGTGTTGGTGGCCGACGACAGCATCGCCGTTCGGAAAGTAGCCGAACGGCTGCTCACGGAGGCCGGATTAGGAGTGACTCTCGCCGCCAACGGCGAAGAAGCGTTGGCGTTGCTCTCGAAGGAATGTCCCGATCTCATCGTGTCCGACGTCATCATGCCCGATAAGAGCGGGTATGAGGTGTGTGCGTTTGTTCGGGCTCAGACCGCGCTGGCTTCCACGCCGGTCTTGCTGATCTCCGGTATTGTTAACGACGAAGTGGCCAAGCAGGCGGAATCGTGCAAGGCCGATGGAGTTTTGAAAAAGCCCTTCCAAGGAACCTCCTTGAAGGACCGCGTGCTCGAACTCCTGGCCAAGCGGCAGGAACCGGCCCCTGCACCGGCGAAAGCTCCAGTGAAACCGGCGGCTCCTCCCGAAGTCGAGCAGGCGGCCCGCATCAGTCAGGAACAACTCGACACCTATCGCAAGATGGCTGTTCAGTTAAAACAGGCGGAGGACGATCTTCGGAAGGAACGGGATCAGGCGAGCAAGCTGAGTCAGAAGCTGGTCCAGCTCGAAAACCAGCTCGGCCGCGTGAAGGAACTGGAATCGATGGCGGCCAGCGGACAGGAACAGGCCGCGCAGGCCAAGAAATCCGCCGAAGAAGCCCAGCAGATGAAGGGGCGGGTGAAAGAACTGGAAGGCAAACTTGCCGCCGAGCGGGAGCTGGCGGATCAAGCCAAGAAGGTTGCGGAAGAGCTTCAGTTTGCGAAGGGACGTATCAGCGAGTTGGAAGTTCAGCTCCGAGCCGAGCAAGAGCAGACGACTCTATTGAAGAAACGCGCCTCGGAAATGCAGGACATGGCCAAGCGCGTTCAGGAACTGGAGTCGGCCCTCCACAAGGAGCAGGATCAGGTCGCCCAGCAGGCACAGCGTCTGAACGATCTCCAGAAGGCGGCTGATCGGGCTCGAGAATTTGAATCGGCGTTGCATGCCGAACGGCAGGCCGCTACGCAACTCGTGGAGCAGATGAACGCCATGGAAAAGGCGGTGGCGCGATCTCAGGAAATGACACAGCAGTTTGCCCGGGAACAACAGCGTTCCGAAGAGTTGTCGCGTCGGTTGTCTGAAATTGAAGGAGTGGTCACGAAGGCCAAAGAACTGGAGGGCCTCCTGCAGACGGAACGGGACCGGAACGCAGTATTGACCCGGCATGTGTCCGAAACCGAGCAATCCGCCCAGCAGGCGACCAAGCGATTCGAGGAGATGGCGAAGAAACTGGGTGAGATCGCCGGACTGGCGTCACAACTCGGGAGCGGGGCACGGCGGTCCTGATCTCACAGGATCCTCGTCGATGGTGGACCGTAGTATGTGTGAGGGACCGGATTCATGGCGGGCGATACCTCGGACGATTTCCAAAAAGAACTCGTCGACCTCTTCGTGCAGGAAGCTCAGGAATGGCTGCAGAACATTCATGTGGCTCTGGACGAGCTGCAGCAGGGTCCGGCCCCTGACCGTCACGCCGCGCTTATCGCCATCCTGACCGGGGGTGTCACGAATCTCGGCGGATCCGCCGCCACAATCAATCTTCCCGACGTCGAGCAAGCCAGTTTTGCCGCGATTCCTTTCATCGACGCGCTCAAAGACCCCCATCAATCCTTCTCGGTTCAGGATTTTCTCTCTTTGTGCAAGCAGCTTGGGCAAATTCATGCTGCCTTGACCCGTGCTACCGGCGTGTCGTTCGACGAACAGGCTGAAACGGATGCCCACGGGATCGCTCAAGCGACCGTCTCGCCTGAAGAGTTCCTCCAGGCGTTGCGAAAGATCGAAGCGGCTCGACCGGAGGCCACGAGGTCCGATCGGAATCTTGTCAGTGCGATGATTGACCAGATGGAGGCGCAGATCAAAGCCGGGGTACAACAGGTCGGCGTGGAAGTCATACAAGGGTACCTGGACCGCATGTCCGAATCCGAAGAAGCGTTCGCTCGAGCCGTCGACGACTCACTACCGAGCCTTACGGAGCAGCTGTCTTCGATGGCTGGGCCGCCCTCGAGCGGAACAGTGGATGTCTCTCTGCAGAGTGTCGCTCAATTGCGGACCGAGGCTCAACAGGTCAATGCGGTTCAAGCCATCACATTCCTCTCTGGATTACACAGCCTGTTGTCGGTGGTGGCACAGCATCGCATCCGACTGGCCACCCAGCGGGTTGAGGCGATTGCCGCTCGTCTCGGTGTCATACGAGATGTAATTCACCAATGGATGGAGCAAGGCCGGCTCGAACGGACCGCCATCGGGCAGGCGCTGCCGATAAATCGGTAGAAACCATCAGTGTCAACGAACTCCGGGCCGACTCACGCTGGCGCTATCCAACATCAGGGCAACTGAACGGGCCGGGGAAGCAAGACGAAAGGCAACGTCGATTCGTCTCAGGCAAAATGTGAAGATATGGAAGAACGCCGAGCTGCGGATTTATATCGCCGGGCCGAACAGCAACTGACCAGCGTAGCCAGCGCAGTCCAGGGGCAGAACGAGATCGACATTCAGAGTCTCTCCGACCTGGCAGCCGCTCTTGCCGATGCGGTGAGATACGATGATCAGTTGGTTGTGCATGCACTGGCCGGCCCCAGCGGACCGCCGCTGGTCACGAATCTGATCAACGTCAGCATCCTCTGCTCGAAGGTGGGAGCCGGGCTTGGCTACTACGGGCAGGAACTGCAGCGGCTGGCGCTCGCCGGGCTCGTTCACGATGTCGGACTCTTTGCGGTACCGCAATCGGTGGTGACGAAGTCCGGGAGACTCACGAACGACGAGAGGGCTTTGATCGAGCAGCATCCGGAACTCGGCTATCAATTGATTCGCAAAACCGGCGCCGCGTGGGAATGGTTGGCTCAGGTCGTGAGGCAGGCTCATGAGCGGTGGAACGGCCAGGGATATCCCAACAAGCTGAAAGGGCGGCACATCAGCGAACTAGCGCAAATCATCGGGGTAGTCGACGTATTCGACGCCTTGGTTACCCCCCGTCCCTATCGGCGACGATTCTTTCCGCACGAAGCGGTCAGAGAGTTGATTGTCGCTGAGCGGACAGCTTTCCCGCGCGAGGTGATCAAAGCGTTGGTCGAGCAACTCTCGGCCTATCCGTTGGGCACGCTGGTACGACTGACCACCGGTGAGGTCGGCACCGTGGTCGGGATCAACGCGGACTTTCCGCTCCGCCCGGTTGTCGAGATCGGGAAAGGTGCAGGAGAAGGGAGCGGGCAGGAGAGCCGACTTCTTGATCTGAGCCAGCTGCCCCTGGTGTCCGTCATCGAGACGCTCGAACCTCCCGACGTCGCGCGCATGCCGTTCCCGCCAGGCCGCACGGGCGACCGGCGATCCAAGGCCGTTCCGTCGGTGTCCGATCAATTCTCATCTCTGCTGGAGAGTCTTGATGCCATCGCGAGCGCTATCCAGGGTGTGGTCGAATCCCGGCCGGTGCCGGCGCGGGAATCCGATACTCAGACTGCCCCCGGCGATGCGCGACAGTCATCGGATCGTTTACGGACTCAACCGCGCTCCGACGCGACGTTCGAGAAAGAAGTGATCGGACTCTTTGCCCTGGAGGCGCATGAATGGCTTGCTCAGATCCATTCGGCCCTCCGACAGCTTGGAGAAGGAGCGAACGGAGCCATCAAGCCAAAGCTGTATGGAATCATGCTGCAAGGTCTGACGAACCTGGCTAGGTCTGCGGCGGCAGTTCATCAACAGACAATAGAAAACATGGCGTCGAGTCTGCTCCCCATCTTGCAGGATATCGGGAAGCTGGAACCGCGCGCCATGACCGTCGCACTCGCATCGTTGCAGGGCGGCCTTCGTCGGATAGCCGAGGCGGTGCGTCACGCGGCGGGCGAGATGAAAGTGCCGCCATTGCCCCGGCCATCCGACGAAAACATCACGAGAACGCCTGTCGAAGGCGGGTCCCCCCCCTCGTCAAAAGAGGTCGCCGACGCTCCGGCGGCTGTGCTCACGGCGACCGAGCCGGTTGCGGCCGCATCCGGTGTTTCGCTGCTGAGCGCGTTACGCGACCTGCAACAGGTGCGGTTGCGATCCACGCAACCGACTAGAGATGTCTTGGAACCGGTCATCCGAGAGGCCGAACACAAGTCCGGGAATCTTACGGTGAAGGATGTGCAAGACATCTTGGCTGAGTTGGACCATCTCGATGAGGCGTTTCTCGATGAGGTGCGCGCCCGGGTTCCTCTCATGACGGAGATGCTGATGAAACTTCGGCAAGAAGGTTCCGAAGATTTTGTGACGGCTTCACAGCTTGATCCGATCGTGGAACAGGTCGAAGCCCTGCATGAAGTTGCCGGTCGCTTGCAGGCGGGCATGATTTCGATGATCTTGCAGGGATTGCGATCGTTTCTGCTGATGGCGGCTTATCGAAAGACGGCAAGTCTGGCCACGCGACTGGAAGCCATCAAGGAACGAATCCAGGCGCTGGTTCCAATGGCCGAACAGTGGGTTACCATCGGTCGAGTTGAGCGCGCCGTGATCGCCGATATTCTCCCCGGGTAGTCGACGATTCTCTCCTCCGCCTTCCTCAGCTTCGCAAGGGGTCAGTTTCCCTTCGTCCTTTCTACCGAATTTCCCGCCACTTTCTTCGATTCATGGAAATGCGTATCTCATTGAAAATATAATGTTTGTTCTGCCTAGTCTTTAGGCAATCTGTAAAGCGATGCGACAGGGGGTTCGATTGTCCCCCTATCCACATGGTTATCCACACGCGATACACATCTTCTGTGGACAGTGTGACAGCGGGATGAATTGCGGGAATTTTCGATCGCCTCACCAGTCTTCACGATACGCAGTCCGACAAAGAAACTTCCGCGCTGCGCCTTGCATTGAGTCTGTGCTCTCGCTCGTTGACATGCTGACAGGCAGCTTTAGCACGAAGAGGAGAGAATCGCCTCGAGCGAGAGTACAGTACCAGCGCTTGTCGTGTGCCTCAGAATCTGCGAAGGATCCTGCGCGCGTGGAGCGAGATGATGCTCCGACGGTTGGCAGGATGATATGATGTCATTTTGAAACAGTCGACTGCTGAACAATGCGGTAGAGGGGATCGTTCGCGTGGCTAAGCTGGTAGCGGTGAATCGTAGAGATGAGATTGAAACGCAGGCAAAATACTACGTGCGATCATACATTCTGCTTCCATCCGGAATGCTCGGGCTCCTCTGCATGGTCGGCGGGATCGGAGGGCTCGGCTACCAGTTCATCGCCACCGGCTCGTATACCTGGGCCACTTTCCTGGCGAGCTCTGGCCTCCTGCTCGTCGGAGGTCTCTGCGGGACGGCGCAGACCGGCTACCATCGTTATCTCTTCAGGACAGTTCCCGAAGTATTCGCTGCGCGCATGAGAGCTGCGATCGGAAAGTCTGGAAAGAAAACCAGGGTCGCTTCTCAGGCGACCGAGATCAGCCACCCTGGGCGCGCACTCGTGCCGTTGGGGTATGTGGCCGGGGCGCTGGTATTGTTCGCTGCATCCGCCCTTGCGCTGTTGAAAGGCTCAGTAGACGCCGTACCGGCGCTCTTGTTGCCCTGGGCAGGGTTCTATTGGGGGAAGTTGTTCCTCTGGCGAGGAATCGTCCGGTAACGTGTCTCGATGCTCCTGATCAGGTGCGTGCGCGCCGCGAGTTTTTGCTTTTCGGTTCAGTCGTCCGAGCTTTCGCCAATCGTCCCTCCAACGTAGCCACGCGTGCCTCCAAACTCCTGACCAGTTGCCGTAATTCGGGAAGCCGCGGGATCACCGCTTGGGCCTTCATCCAGGTCTCGTGCGGCATGACCGGCGCTCCGGACACAATTTGATTCGGCTCGAGACTGCGGTTCACCCCTGCTCTTGCTGCAATCATCACCTGATCGCCCACCTGAATATGATCGGCAAGGCCGGCCTGTCCGCCGATCATCACGTGATGACCGATGGTTGTGCTGCCGGCGATGCCCACTTGGGCGACGAGAATGACATGTTCCCCGACCGTCACGTTATGGGCGATCTGCACCAGGTTGTCGACCTTGGTCCCTTTCTTAATGACTGTTTGGCCGAGCGTTGCTCGATCGATCGTCACGTTAGCGCCGAGTTCCACATCGTCCTCGATCGTAACTCCGCCGAGCTGAGGGATCTTGTGGTGGCGGCCTTGGTGCTGCACATACCCGAATCCGTCCGAACCGATCACCGTTCCGCTATGCACGGTGACGCGTGCGCCGATTGAACAGCCTTCGCGAACCACGACGTTCGGATAGAGCAGACTGTCGTCGCCGATCGTCGATCCTGCACCGACGAAGACTCCGGGATACAGAGTCACTCTCGCGCCGATCGTCACACCGTCTCCGAGCGTCACGAAAGGCCAAATGGAAGGATCCGATCCGATAGCGACGGCCCTGCCTTGCGTCACGTTCTCGGCGATTCCGCGCGGGGAGTAGGGGTGGACGAAGAATTTCTGAGCGACCTGGGCGAAAGCCAGAAGGGGATTCGGAACCACCACATGGGGAATTCCGAGCTCGGGCAGGTGCCGATGCGTCAGCAGCGCTCCTGCTCGGATCTCACCGGACGTCTTCAACGCCTTGTCGTTCGTGACGAACGACAAGGCTTGCGGTGTGGCCTCGACCACCGTGGCGACGGTTGAGACCGAGATGGTTCCGTCACCGTGAAGCGTACCACCGACCAGCTCATGAATCTGCGAAAGAAGGATCGACCTCGAGAAAAAGGGGGCAGCCATCGATCTCCGTTACCTCTTTTTCCCCTTGGGCATGACTGCTGCCTTGACCGAAACCGGGGGGGCCGGTCGGGCCGGTGCCAGGCGTTTTTCGACATAGCCGGCGACGGAGCCGACGGTCGTCAGGCCCGCCAAATCCTCGTCAGGAATTTGAAGGTTGAATGTCTCCTCGATCTTGTACAGCAATTCAATGACCGCCATAGAGTCCAGCCCGAGATCATCGCGCAGATGATAATTTTCCTTGATCAATGCGGCGTCTCGCCTCAAATACTCGGCCAGGGCCGTGATAATCTTGTCCAGGATGACAGGGTCGCTCATAATCGATCACTCCATCCGATTCTCTAGAAGATGCCCGGAGCGCCCGACACTGAAGATCAGTTTCAATCCCTTCTCTAGGCGGCGAAGCGTTTCAATACCACTGCGGCATTATTGCTGCCGAAACCGAAGGCGTTGAGCAGCGCGGTTTTGATCGTTCGCTCCTGAATTGCTCGGCTGATCCCGCCCAATGCACAGGCCGGATCGGGCTCGTCATAGTTGGCAGTCGGGTGTATCTGACCTGTGTGGATTGCCAGCACCGAGGCGATGCCACCCAGCGCACCGGCTGCCCCCAACGTATGACCGACCAGCGATTTCGTGGCGCTGATCGCAATCCTATCGGCCCGCGATTTGAAGAGACGCCGAATCGCCTTCGATTCCACGGCATCCCCGATCGAGGTCGAGGTCGCGTGGGCGTTGATGTAGTCAACCTGTGCCGCCGTTGCGCCGGCGTCGGCGAGGGCGAGGCGCATGGTTGTTGCGACTTCTTCGCCGTCTTCCCGTGGAATCACCATATGATAGGCCTCGCTGGTGGCGGCGTAGCCGGCCACTTCGGCGTAGATCCTCGCTCGGCGTTTCTTCGCGTGGGATGTTGATTCTAGGATGAGCGCGCCAGCTCCTTCGCCCATAACGAATCCATCGCGTCCCGCGTCGAACGGGCGTGAGGCTTTCTCCGGCTGGTCATTATACTTGGTCGAGAGGGCTCGGAGTGAACAGAATCCCGCAAAAACCAACGGGGTGATGCTGGCGTCGGCTCCGACGACAATGACGACATCCGCACGGCCCTCACGAATGCAGTGCAAGGCTTGGCCCAAAGCGTGGGCGCTGGATGAGCAGGCAGTAGAAATCGTCACGTTCGGTCCCTTGGCGCCACAGGCCATGGCGACGATGCCCGACGCGCTGTTCAGCGTGATGACCGGGATGAAATTGGGATGCACGCGGTGTGGCTTCTGGAACTGGTACAACTGGGTAATCTCCCGTTCACCCATCACCATGCCGCCCATGCCTGCGCCGACGATGACGCCAACCCGATGAGGCTTCTCTTTGGCCATTATCAATCCGGAATCGGCGAGCGCTTCCTTTACAGCCACCAGCGCGAACTGAGCGTAGCGGTCGACCCGATCGGCCTGGGGCGAATCAAGGTGCCGTTCGGCCGAAAAGTCCCGCACCTGGCCCGCGACCTTGGACCGATAGCCGTCCATGGGGAAGGGATCGAAGCCGGAAATCGTGGAAATACCGGACCGCCCGTCAAGCGCAGCCTTCCAGAATTCACTCACACCGATGCCGATCGGGGATACCACCCCCAATCCGGTAACGACGACACGAGCCTGCATGCCGGTCCTTTCAATTCCCAATTTCTCAGTACTTACCGGAAGCGCAAGGAGCAGTCAACCGGCGATTGAACGTCGCGGGAAACAATTGATCCAGTTTTTCTTGTAGCTCCGGTACTTCGAGCCAGCTAGATCAACGAAATAAGCGAGACAAACGGTTCGACTCTCTAATATCTGACCTTCAGCATGAGATAGAGTCCATAGCTCATGAACAGCACATTCGTCATCCACCCGGCGACGACCGGAGGGAGCGCGCCGCCGCGACCGAAGGCGATCGCGATGGAGTGCGTGGCCCAATAGCAGAACCCGATGGCCAGCGCCTGCCCGATGCCCATGGCCATGCTGCCGCCGCGCACACCGCTCCGGCGCAGACTCAGAGCAATTCCGACCAGCACCATGATGATCGTGACGAAGGGAAAAGCGATCCGGCCATAGTAGTCGGTCTTCAGTCGCGTGATCTGGGAGCCGCTGTGGTACAGACGGTTTGTATGTTCGCGAATGTCGTGAAACGTCATGGATTCGGAATCGCTGGCCAGCCAGGTGGTGAAGTCTTCCGGGATCAGCGTCAAGGGAACAGGTGTCCGGTCGAACTGCTTGAGCGTGATGGTTCCATCAGGGTGAAATGTTCGATGAAATCCCTGATGCAGAGTCCATCCGCGATCGACGTAACGGGCCTCTTGCGCCTCAGTCATGTCGATCAGGTGGAATCGACGGTCAAAATGGAAAAGTTGGACGCCGCCAAGACTTTCTCCGCCCACAGCCACGCTATTGACATGCAAGATGGTGTCGGCGCCCATCCTTGCCCAAGGCTGAGGTAATTTGAGGGCGGTCGAAGACGGTTTTTTCTCGATCCGGATCGCGCGGATTTCTTCAGCTTTGTTGGAGGCAAGCGGAATCACAGTGGAGCTGAACAAGAGCAGCACCATAGCGACTCCGATCGCCATGGTCAGAAAGGGAGAGGCAATCCACGGCAGACTGATACCGCAGCTCCGCATCGCGGTGATTTCATGGCTGCGCGAGAGCAGTCCGAGCGTCAGCAATGTGGCCATGAGGATGGCCAATGGGGCGATCTGAAAAGAGATCGCCGGCACCTTGAGCGCGAAGTATGCCAGCACATCCAGCCAACTGGCGTCATATCGGAGAAAACGCCGGACTTTTTCAAAGAAGTCGATGACGAGATAGATCGTCATCAGCCCGGCAAAGCACATCCCGAAGATCTTGGCGTACTCCCGCAATAGGTAGCGAAAAAGAATCGTCATGTCTATTCGCGGCTCATCTTGTAAAACCACATGATGGTGACAAGCGAAAAGACGCCGTTCGGCAGCCAGGCGCCGGCGAAAGGGGAGAGCACGGCGGTTGTGACGAGAAATTCGCAGCCGATATTCAACACGTAGTAGACGATCACGACCAGCACTCCCACAGCGAACCCGCCGATGCGGCCGGATCGCTTGGAGACAATTCCCACCGGCACGCCCAAAATGCAAAAGACCAGTGAGGCGGTCGGGAATGCCAGATCCTTATAGTACTCCATGAGCCGCCGCAGCGCCGACGGATCGCGTCCCTGCGATTGACTCAGCTGCGTCATGATGGTCTCGTAGGAAGGTCGCTCCTCGGTGGAAGTATATCCGCTCTGATTGAGAGACAACTTCAGATCGTAACTCGAAAAGGCGATCTGTTGGTATTCGTCGATCTCATCCGGCTTGCTGTGGATCACCCCTTCCTGCAGCCGTAGCGCGACCTGATTCGTCGAAGCATCGATGAACACCCGATATTGCTGCGCCACAATGATCCGGGGATCGTCCGGATTGCGCGCATCGGAGACGAAAATACCGGTTGATTCTTCCTCCTCTCCCAGATCGGACACGTAGATCATCATTTTCGGAATCGGCTCATTGAACGTCCCCCGCTCCAAGGCGAGTACCAGTTGATCGCGCAATAGGTTGAGCGCCACCTTCTTGAGATTCATGGAACTCCAGGGCTGACCCCACTGGGCGAGCCACAGGGTGAGCGCGAAAACCAAGAGCGCGAACAGGAAGACAGGCCGCGCCAGCCGGAGCAGGCTCAGGCCGGCGGCCCGCATGGCAACCAGCTCCTTGTCGAACGACAGGCGGCCGAAGGCGGTGATTGAGGCGATGATGCCCGCGATCGGAAGCGTCAGCACCAGAAAAGAAGGGAGTAGATTGGCAAATACTTTTAGGACTGCGAATAATCCGACGCCTTTGGAGACAAGCAACTCCACCAGACGCAGCAGTTCTCGCGTCAGCATGACGAAGCAGAGAGCGCCCAGGCTGACCAGGAAAGGAGACAGGAGTTCCGTGAAGATATAGCGGTCTAACAGCTTGCGGAGCACCATAGATTCAGCGCATTCCGAGATTAGCGCGACACTATAGGGGACTGGGTGGGTCTTGTCCATCCGGTGCCAGTCCTGAAGCCAGCGCTGTCGATAGGACTGAGTTCAAGACTGACGGAAAGATTGGCTTGACAAGATCAAAAATCCTGTGTTACATGCTGCGCGGTTTGTAACCAAGATGGGTCTCGTGAGCGATTTTCCTTCTTTTTGCAAAGAGCCCGTCCCTCCCATCCTTCATCCTATCTTTTATCTTTCATCATGCAGCGCGGGATATCAACCTGGTTCAGGCGCGGCGACGTAACTCTACGTTGCCGTTGAGGAAAGGAGGGTTTTGTGAAGACAAAAGGTACGGTGAAGTGGTTTAACGATCGAAAGGGGTTCGGTTTTATCCGTCTTGATAGCGGGGAGGATGTATTTGTCCATTACTCCGCCCTTCAAGGAGAGGGATTCAAGACCTTGAAAGAAGGAGAGAACGTCGAATTCGATATTGTGCAGGGAGCGAAGGGACCGCAAGCCGCCAACGTCGCCAAGATGATTGCGGCATCCTAGCCGCATTCACGATCATACGAGTCACACCCGATGAAGGCCTGCCGTCAATGCGGCAGGCCTTTTCAATTTTCGTGACTCGGCGCCGCCTATCGAATCGTCGGATCTATCTGAAGCTGGGCGCTGCCTCCTGAAGCGTAGGCCAGCGTGACTTCGGCGATCTTGTAGTCGTATTGCGCCTCGGCGAGTCTTGTTTGCGCCGATGTAAGCGCAACTTCCGACTGGGTCACCTCGACGACCGAGCCCAAACCGAGTTTATATCGTTGCTTGGCCAATTGGAGGGCTTCCTGCGCAGTCTTGACCTGCTCTTCTCCGAGTTTGATATGCTGCGAGAAGGTTAAGGTATCCAGATAAGCGTTTGTCACTTGCTGAGTCAGGGCCTGCTCGACGTTGATGGTGGCAGCTGCTGCGGCGTCCTTTTGGGCAGTGGCCTCTACGACCTGATTCTCAATCAGGAATCCCGTAAACAGCGGCATCGATACGAGGGCACCGGCCATCCACCACGCACCGGTTCGCTGTTCAGCTCGCTGATCGAAGGGTTCCAAAGTTCCGCCGCTTCCGATTGCAGCGATGGTTGGGAGGTATTGCCGTTTGGTGGCGACGAGTTTCGCCTCCGCGGAGGCTGTCTGCTCCTTAAGCCTCTGCAGTTCGGGGTGAGACAGACTATCGGCGACCAATGATTCAAGAGGGCGTGTCGGCGTCACGTTTATGGGCAGATCTTCCAAGACATAATCTTCGCGTCCTGCGACCCCCATGGAACGATTCAGATCTGCAAAGCTGGCTTTAAGATCGTTCCGAGTGCGCACCAAGAGCGATTCAGCATTCACGAGCTCCACGCGCATCAGGTCCAGATCCAGCTTGGATTTCAGCTGTTGGCGGTACAGGGTTTCGATCTGACCGGTGATGATGCCCCGTTCCCTCACTCGTTCTTCGGCGATCCGGACGAGTCGTTGGCGTTTGAGGCTATTCAAATAACTCCGCTGAGTGGTCACGATGACCAGCGCTCGCCTGGCGTTGACGTCCTGACTTTGGGCCCGTTCTGCAAGCTTGACGGAGTCCACCAAATTGTTTGTGAATCCGAAGTCGTAGATGCGCTGATTGGCAATCACGCCTCCGGCAAAGGTCGTCTGATTCTCCTGGAGCAGGGCGCCTCCGATCAGGAAACGGGGATTAGTCCGTCCGGCACCGGCCACAGTATTGGCGTTCGCGAAGATCTGAGGGTAGTAGAGAGAGCGCGTCTGTTCTGTTCTTGCTTCCGACGCTTTCAAATTCGCATTGGCTTCTTGGACGGCCGGGTGGTTTTTCAATGCCAAGTCGATTGCCTCCTGGATGCCGAGGAAACTTCCCCTTGAAGAAGACTCCGAGGGCGGCTGCGGGAAACCTATTGTGGGGCTGCCCAGCAGACTAGCTAGAAGGACGAATGTGACGTTCCAAATGGAGCTGGTTCTCATGATGCCTCCTTATGTGTCGTTAGGGCAGTCATTTGATGGGTACAGCGGAAGGAGCAGTAGGCAAACCGGCCGATTTCCGTTCAAACTTCTGCTGGGATGGCTTCGCGTCCGGCAGCTTGAATGGCGAGCTCACCACGACCGATCCGTCCAGCAGTTTGCGTTTGCCGACGACCACCACCTCTTCATCGCCCTGCAGACCATTGGTGATTTCGACGTACCCACCGTTCGTGATACCGGTCTGCACTGGAACGGATTTCGCTTTGCCATGCTCGATAATGAAGACGGATTTGCCTTTGGGACCGCTGATCACCGCTTGCGGCGGCAGCACCAGGGCATTGGGGATCTCACGCAGGCCGATCGCCAGCTCGGCGTAAGTGCCAGGCTTAAGCGTATGATCAGGATTCGGCAGATCCACTTCGACGAGGAGACTGCGCGTCGAGGGGTCGAGCGCCAAGGTCGAGCGGGTGATGGTGCCGTTGAACGGACGATCAGGCAGTTCTTTCACTGTCACAGTCGCTTTTGACTTGCCCGGCACAATCCACGGCGAATCGTCCTGCGGGACGTTGGCGTAGACGCGGACCGTGTTCAAGTCCATGATAGTGAAGAGCGGGATCGCAGTCGTCGCCGACGAGGTGGCGACCTGAATCAGGGCGCCGGGGTCGGCAAAGCGAGCGGTGATCGTGCCGTCGTACGGCGCGCGGACTTTCGTATAGTCGCGCAGTACCGCGCGCTGCTGCATGAGATTCTTCGCGCCTTCGTAGGCCGCCTCGGCCACGTCGACATCCTGTTTGGCGATGACGTCCGGCGACTCCTTCCACACCTTGCCCAGCCGTTCGTACGTGATCTTCTTGATCTTGTAGTCCGCGGCGGCCTGTTGGTACTGCTCTTCGACTTCGGGGGCATCGATAATGGCGACCACTTGATCCTTCTTGACGGTGTCGCCCTTGTCGGGGCCGATCCATTTCAGATAGCCTGATACCTTCGCGTACAGCGTCGTCTGATAAAACGGCGCGATGTTCGCCGGCAGGGTAATCGTGTAGATCAGGTCCTGCCTGGCCGGTTTCGTCACTTGTACGTCTACGGGCTGGTTGTCGACGGCCGGGGGGGCGCCGTTTTCGTCAGCCCTATCTGCAGCCTGGGCGGGGAGTTTGGCTTTTTGGCCTGCCTCATCCCGCTCGCATCCGGTGACGATAAGTAGAAGAACGAGCAGGACCTTCAGGTATTGTTTCGACATAACCTTAGATTTCCTCTCCGGTGGCGACCGGCGTCTGGGACTCGATGACATGCACACGTCGGTTCAAAATCATCGCGTGTATCACCGGCACGACCAGTAAGGTCATGACTGTGGACACGGCCAGGCCGCCGACGACCGCCCGGGCCAGCGGTACCATCGTTTCATTTCCTTCGCCGAATCCCAAGGCCAGCGGCAACAGTCCGAGGATGGTCGCCAGTGCCGTCATGAGAATCGGCCTGATCCGCCGCCTGCCTGCCTCCAGCACAGCCCGTTCCGCCGTCGCTCCGGCCCGGACCATCCGGTTCGCGAAATCGACCAGCAGGATGCTGTTCGACACCACGATGCCCATCATCATGAGTGTGCCGATCATGGATTCCACGTTCGCGGAGGTATTGGTCAGGTGCAGCATCAGGACCGTGCCGATCCAGCCGAGAGGCACGGCGACCAGAATGATTAACGGATCCACCATCGATCGGAACAGTCCGACCATCACCAGATAGATCAAGAGCACGGCCAGCGGAAGCGCCAGCGCAAAGTTGCCGAAGGCTCCGCGCATGTTGGCCACTTCGCCTTTGATATCGATCGTTACGTCCTTCGGGAGTTCAACCGTGGCCAGGACTTTTTCGATCTCTCGGGCTACGCGTCCCAGATCGTTGCCGATCGGAGTCACCAGGACGTCGATCAGACGAGAAAGGTCGTAGTGATCGACGCTGTCCGGACCGGTCTTCATCTCGAGCGAGGCGACGTCGCGCAGCAGGACCGGCGGTCCCCGTCGTTCATCACCGGCATAAAAGCCGGCAGACAGGTCGAGATTGCGACCGGCGAACGGCGTATTCTGCAACGCGATCGTGGAGCCGCTCGTCCCCGCCGTGGTCAGGGCAGACGTGGGGTTCAACGGAGTGCGGGCGCCGATGATTGGGATGTTCAAGAGGTCTTCCGTCTTGGTGAGAGACTGTTCCGGATACTGCGCCAACAGAAAGTATCCGTTGGCTGTTTTCGGGTCGAGCCAGAAGTTGGGGCTCAACGCCAGATTCGAGCTGATACCGGTGATGACGTCCACAATGACGCGATCCTGGGTCAGCCCGAAATAGGCGGCCTTCATCCGGTCCACGTTGACGTGAAGCTCCGGATAACTCTTGCCTTGCTTGATGCGGACATCGGTCGTGTCATCCACCTGCGCGACTTTTTCTCTGATTTCCTCGGCGACCGGACGAATGATGTCAAGTCGCGGACCTTTTACCTGAATGTCGATGGGCGCGCGCAGGCCGAAATTCAGCACGTCGCTGATGATTCCGCCGGTCTGAAAGCTCACCTCTACACCCGGAAGGGATCGACGAAGCTTCGAGCGCAGCGTGGCGATATAGTCCTCGGTGCGGCCCTCATGGCCGGTGACCAGATTGACGAGGACAAAGGCCGTGTGGTTGCCCGTATTAGGGGCGAAACGGGCTGCATCGCCGAAGTAGAGCCCGGTGTTCGAGATGACTTCCTCCAGGTCGGGCTTCGAGATCGTGTCCTGCACCAGTCGTTCGATTTCAGCGACGATCGCCGTCGTCTTCTCGATGCGCGAGCCCTCAGGCGCGCTGACGATCATCGTAAAGTTGCCGGCGTCGACCCTGGGGAAGAACTCGGTATGCAGACGAGGAAGGAGCAGAGCGCTCGTACCGACCAGCGCGAGAAGCGCCAGGATCATCACGATCCCTTTGAAACGCACGCCGGCGCGCAGGAGCGGCTGATAGATTGCGAGCACGAAGCGGAACCAGCCTTCTGAGGCGGATCCTTCTTCCGACGATCCGTTTCCATGACCACGGGAATAGAGTCGGGCCAATACCACCGGCGTCACCGACATCGAAACGGCGTAATCCGCCAGCATCGCAAAGGCGACGGTCATGGCCAGCGGCACGAAGAGATACTTGATGATGCCGGAGAAAAAGATGATCGGCAGGTAGACGATGAGAATACAGATCGTCGCGACGAAAATCGGCAGCGTCAATTCGGTCGCGCTGTCTTCGGCGGCCGAACGCCCGTCCTTGCCCATCTCCAGGTGGCGGTGCAGGTTCTCCTGCACCACGATGTTGTTGTCCAGGAGCGTTCCGATAACCAGCGCAAGTCCACCCAAGGTCATGATATTGACACTTTGCCCGGTCAGGTAAAGCGCGACCAGGGCTGCGGTCAACGAGAGAGGAATGGCCAGCCCCACAACCAGCGCGGCTTTGATGCTTCGCAGGAACAGAAAAATCATCAAGCCGGCCAGTCCTGCTCCGAGCAATCCTTCCTTCTGCAGGTTGGCGATCGCCTGCCGGATATAGAGCGACTGATCGTAGATGAATTTGACCGATGTATTGGCGGGGATCTCGGTCAGCTTCGGCAGCTTGGCGCGGATACCGTCCGTCACTTCGAGCGTGTTGGCTCCCTCCTGTCTCGTAATCGGAATGTACGTCGCTTCTCGGCCGTTCACCCGAACGATCGATGTCTGGATCGCAGCGCTGTCGGCCGCGGTGCCGATGTCGCGGACAAGGATGGGCGTTCCGTTCACGACTTTGATCGGGATGTCGTTGATCTTGTCCACGACGCCGACGAGACTGTTACTGTACACGTAGTAGTCCAGATCGCCGATCTTGATGTCGCCGGCCGGGATGATCGCGCTCTGGGCATTGATCGCCTTCACGACATCGGAGGGCGAAACGCCCCGCGCCAGCATCCGTTGTTGATCGAGAAACACGGTGATCTGTCGGACCTTCCCGCCAAGCGGAGGACCGAAGGAGATGCCGGGGATCGTCGCGATCTGCTGGCGAACCGTGAAGTATGCCAGGTCGCGGATCTCTTTCGGTCCCAACGTCTCGCTGCTGACAGAAAGCAGGCCGACGGGCAGGCTCGCGACGCCGAATTTGTAGACCGACGGCGGATAGACTCCGGGCGGCAAGAGGCGAATGATGCTGTAGGCCAGACTGGTCAACTCCGACTGCGCCGCGTCAATGCCGTATTCCGGTTGGAAGAAGACCTTGATGTAGCTCATGCCCGCGAGCGATTGCGACTCGATGTGCTCGACGTAGCTGGCTTCGACGAAGCGCTGCTCCATCTTCAACGTGATCGCGCCCTCCATCTCGCTGGGACTCATGCCGCGGTAGAACGTCGTGACGAGGATGGTGGGGATCTTGATTTCTGGAAAGATGTCCACGCGCATTTTCTTGTACGAGACCGCGCCGAGCACGAGCGCGATCATGCAGACGGCAAAGACGGCATAGGGGTTCTTGAGGGCAGCGCGGGTCAGCATCGGCTTTCAACCATGTGAGGCGTCACGTTGCAATTGATCCAGAATCGGCACATCACTCTGACGCATCGGACGAGCTCATCGAATGTGCCTGGTTTCACGACGTAGCTGTTCGTGCCGTTGGCATAGGCGGCCGAAAGGTCCGCAACATCATCGGATGTGCTGAAGACAACGACCGGAATTACAGCCAAACGGTGGTCGGCCCGCAGTTTTCTCAGAAACCCGTCGCCCCGCTCGTTCCGGAGGCGCCAATCCAGCAGAACCACAGCGGGAAGGGGCTCACGCCCCGCGCGATCGGAGAGAAAATGAAGCGCCGCCTCCGCATCGTGTTCAGCGTAGAGCGCAACATCGAGGTCGGCTCTGGCAAGCGCCTGGCGGAACAGCTCACATTCGCCGGGGCTGTCGTCGATCAATAGGATGCATGAGCGGTTGGACATCGGATGGAAGGAGAGCAGGGAACATGCCGGGTTGTGTGAAGGTTTGGTAGAGAGATAACATATTCGTAATATCAATAACTTGATGTAAATACTTCAACATGACAGACAATTATGAGATGCGAATAGCAAGGTATATGGCGGGGAGAAATTCCATAGTCGCCTGGAACTTCTCCAGAGCAACGGAAGTCTGCCTCCTACTGTCCTACCACTTGATAGTTTTCGTGGAGGGGAGCAGTATTTTGTTGGAGAAAACGTCCTCTGGGTCAAAGGCCGTCTGCAGGAGTAGCAGCCTGGTCTAGCCGAGGAGGGCATCATGAAGACAATCGTCACGCTCATCGCCCGCGCCGTTCTCATCCTGATCGTATCCATGCCGGTTGCTTTTCCCCCACTTGCTTTGGCGCTGACTCAGATTCTTCCTGAGGCGGTAATCGAAGCCGACCAGGAGAGCATCATGGAGCTCATCGGCACCTTTGATCGGGCACAGGAAGCCATCCGGGCGCGCGATATCGATTCCCTGATGGGGTTGTACGCCAAGAACTATCAATTTCACGGCCTGAGGCGGGACGACATTCGAAAGATTTGGGCTGACTTGTTCGCGCGATACGACTTGATTGCCAACATCCACACGTTTTCGACGATCAAGGTCACGAAGACGGGGAAGGATAGCACCGCCGAAATCACCTGCACCGGCGCCGTCTGGGCCAACTCGAAGGAGACGAAACAGCGAATCCCGATCGATAGCTGGCATCAGGAAGTGCACCGCCTTGTAAAGGGAAAAGGCGGCTGGCGCATCGTCGGCAACCTCGGGGGTGATAAGGCCGTCCGCCAATTCGGCACCGCGCCTCATCCGTTATTTTGAATGAAGACAGGAGCGAGTAAAAAGACTAGAGCGCATCTCCCGACAATCCAGCCCGCCACCAGCCCCTCTATCCCATGGTAAGGACCCTGCTTCCATTGCGCGATTAATCCAGTGCCTCGGCTCAAAGTGACAGAGATGCGATGCTCCGATAGCAGGGAGTCTTGGTTACAACTGATGCTGTATCAGAAGTGATTCCGCTCAGATCTTAATGGATTCACCGGGTTCGAACTCACGTGCGCAATTCCCTTCTGAAATCTGAGATATTCCTTCGCTCCATCGTGGCGTGCCTCTTGCTTTCTCTAGTGACAAACAGACGTCGAGCCCACTTCGGACCAGTATAACGTAGGAGCAAATGGAGGACAGATATGGGGATCCGGATTCTTGTCGCCGATGACGAGCCCGATATTCTGTTCACGTTGGCGGAACGGTTCCGCTGGATGGGGCATGAGGTGATCACGGCGGGTGACGGGCAAGCGGCCGTGACTGCAGTGGAGTCAACCACGGTCGATCTTGTCTTCCTCGATGTGTCGATGCCGAGGCTCGGCGGTATGGAGGCGCTGCGACGGATCAGGAAGCGGTGGCCGAATCTTCCGGTGGTCATGTTGACCGCCTACGGCACCATTCAGCGGGCCGTCGAAGCCATGAAGGAAGGAGCCGTCGATTTCGTCACGAAGCCTTTTGAACCGGGCCAAATTGACTCAGCCCTGGCAATGGCCTTGGAGCGTCGCGAGCAGACGGGGGAAATGACCCAGTTGCTGGGGGAGATCAGTCATGATGTGAAAAATCTCCTGATGCCGATGGTGACGGGAACGGACCTCCTTGCGGAGGAGATCGACGATCTGTTCAAGTCGCTGCCTGAAATCAAGTCTGTCCGATCCGAGGCGCATCACCAGACATGCGAAGAGGTTCTTCAACTCCTGCGCAACACGTCCCGGCGGATTCAGGATCGCATGAAAGAGATCGCGGACTACGTAGCGGTGACCAGAACACCACAGCAATTCGAACCCTGTCAGATAATGAAAATCGCCGAGAGCGTCGCGAAGACACTGCGGGTGCTGGTGCAACAGAAACAGATCACTCTGCACCTCGAAGGCCTCGATTCCTTGCCGGTTGTGCAGGGCGACGGCAACCGGCTGTACTCTCTCCTGTACAACCTGGTTCACAATGCCGTTCCCGAAGTGCCTCCGCAGGGCGCGATCACGATCCGTGGAAGCCACGACGCGGCGGCTCGGTCCATTCTGCTTACCGTGGAGGATACGGGAAGAGGGATGCCGAAAGAGGTTCGAGAGGGACTGTTCACGAGCCGCTCGGTCAGCAGGAAGGCTGGTGGGACGGGGTTGGGTATGAAGATCGTGAAGGATGTCGTCGACGCGCATGCCGGACGGATTACGGTTGACAGTCAAGAAGGAAAGGGCACAACGTTCGTCATCTCCCTGCCGATCCAACCTCCCGCGAGCGTCACCGTTGTGTAGGCAGTTCCCGCTCCCTGTCCTTACCACAGACGAACATTCCGAGGTGTGAAATTCAGCGCGAAGACGGCGATTCAGCGGCTGTTGTAAGGGGTGGGGAAGAACAGCGAGACGTAGGAGATGTCGCGTTTCCAGAACCACAAGCTGACGAAGCAGACCAGCGCAATAATCGGAAGCGAGAGCGCTGCGAGTCCCGCCATGTCCAGGATCGTCAGCCGGTGGGTCGTGAGAGGGCATGTACCGTCCTCTCCCCGTTTGACGGCGCGAAGCAGGAGTGCGGTGTTCACCGCATTACTCTTCAGGTGGAACGAGTACAGGTCTCCGATAAAAGGAACGGCGCCGACGAGCCCGTTCTTCAATTGATTGAAAGCCATGGAAACCACCAAGCGCCAGGGTATGTTCAATTGCCGCGCGATCACCAGGACGGCCGAGCCCAGCAAGGTGGCGATGGCGTCGCCGACGACCGGAATCAATCCCAACAAGGGGTCTGCTCCCATTCTGATGCTCGTGCCCGGCAGGCGGATCATGTCGTCGAGCATATGCGCGATTGCCTCGGCCTGCTGCTCTTTTGTTCGAACCGTAACCATGCATTAATCTTACGCCCATACTGCGGTCAAGAGAAGGCGGAGAGGGAATTCTTCAACGGGAATAATGGCTTGGGAGCGGAAGGCCCGCGGGCCTGGCCGGCAATCGGGAGGCGCAGCGGATTCGCGCGCGTGCTACGACAATCCGGTCGGTTCGACGATGCGAAACCGGACTTCATCAACCTGAGTATCCGCGGAAGTGCGCTCCCCGGCGAACAGCCCGCAACGGTAGAGTCCGGGAATCCATCCGGGCGCAGGAGGGACCAGTTTGAAGTAGCCCGACTGGTCGTTCATGGCCATCATGACTTGATCCTGGGCAGAAGCGCGCGGCTCGCCGGCCATCTCCGACATTTCCAGGTAACATCGTGCGGCGAGAGGCACGGCGTCATAGGACGCCGACACCAGTCCGAATACCAGATAGATCTCATGCTGGGTGACGGGAAAGCTGTCCCCCGGGTTCAGCGGAATGAATTCATGGGCCCCGGTCGGAAAATCATCCCGCATGACTTTGCCGGCCGGGATGACAAATCGAAACCAACTGAAATCGGCATCCCGGCCCGCGAGCGATGCGCGAATCTCCAGCGGCTTCTGAGGTTTCATCCGTTCGGCGGCTTTCGCGTACAATTCTTCCTCCGACTGTACGGAGACGCCTGAAGGCTTGCCGGCCGGGACGCGGGTCGCGGCCTCCTCTGCCTTGAGTTTCGCCAATTCGGGGACGTGGGGACGAACCTTGTCCAACCATCGGTTGATTTTCTGCTTGTCCAGCACGCGTGTGCCCGGAGGGAGTTCGACATTCTTGTTGTTTTCCTCGAATTGGACCGCGGAATCATAGAGGGTTTGAAAATGGACGAAAGCCTGTTCCCATTGTTCCAAGTCGACCATACACTGGCCCATTCGATAGACCGTGTCGGTATAGTCTTCGTCGCTGGGGTCCAGGTTGAGCATCGCTCCGAATACGGGCAGCGCTTCCTGGCACCGACCAAGATGCATCAAGCTCAATCCAAGTTGATGATTGGCGGTGGGATCATTGGGGTTCAGCTCCAAGAGTTTTCGATAGATCGGGACTGCCTCTTGATATCGACCGTCAATATAGAGTCTCCAGGCGTCCGCACGAATGAGGGCCCATTCCTTCTGTCTGGCCGGTGAAATATTCTTCGGAGCCAGCACGAGGTCGAATCGCCGGCCCCGCTCCTGGGAGGTTCCCTGAACGAGCAAGAGCAGCGTCTTGGCAGGGGATTCCAGCGGAGAACCAGGCGGCACCCTGTCCAGCACATACTGAACATCGATCTCTGCGCCTTCATAATCCAGAAGATCAAAACGGGCACGGGCCAAGGCCAATCGCCAACCGAGCAGTTCGGGAACAAGGGCAACGGCCCTTTGGTACGATCTCAGCGATTCTTCAAGCCGGTCGAGTTTTCTAAGCTCCAGCGCCAGCCGCAAGTGAATCACGGGGTTCTGAACATCGGTCTCGGCAATATGGCGCAACTCGGCAATGGCTTCCTCTCCCTGTCCTGAGCGCGCCAACACTCCCCACTTTGCCCACCTGACGTCCAGCGCATTCGGCGTTTTTGCGAGGACAGAGTTGTAGGCTTCGATCGCTTCCTGCGGACCTCGAGACGTTGCCAAAATATCGCCGCGAAGCTTGTAGAGCGTGAAGGCGGAGGGATTCTCTTGAATCTCCTGTTCGAGCATGTCCAGCGCGGGGATGATCGCGCCGCTTTCCCAGACAACTTTGACCTGCTCGGCTATCTTCTCCTCTGAAAGGACCTGAGGTTGCTCCCCGAGGGCAATCGAACCGGTTGTGGACATCAACAGGACCAGAAAGGTACATCGCGTTGCGATGCCAAGGTACTTTGGGAGGAGCTCGCGCTCACCCTGATTGGATGACCAATGTCGGCTCGTACGCATGGGGCTATTCATCGGTCTCTCCATAATACCAGGAAGGCGAATGACTGGGAAACCAACCACGCGATGTTTGCGAATCGTGCGCTCAGCAGCGAAGCCTTCCGGTCTGCTGCGGTCCTGCCTCTGTAAGAGGCAGGAATGGTCGCAAGGATTCATCGAGCCAGAGCCGGGGGTCATGCCGCTGCTCGGAAGGGATGATCAGTCGATTATCGGCCTTCGGGGGCACCCTGCCACAACATGTCGTAGCCGAGTTCCTTGGTTTCCGAACACATACTGAGCAATGCCGCAAACTTACTGTTGAAGACCTGGTCGGCATGCGACTTTTCGTGAGCTGCAAACGACTGCCAGTAGGTCACAACCGCATAATGATCGTCGGCCGCTTTGGAATCCGTCAGAGAACCTTCTTCTGACACAAACCCGGAAAACTTAAAGACCTGCCCGGCGAGGAAGCCTCCTTTGTCTCCGCCGTAGGCTTCCTTGACGACCATGCACATTTCTCCCACCGCCATCTCGACTTCATCGAAGGTGACGCCCGGTTTCAGCTTGACGGTATTAAAGAGCATCTTCGCTCCGAAGGGGATTGAGATCGGACTGAACATGTCGTCCTCCCTGAAAAGGTGTGCCGTGACCGCAATGCGCAGCGCCAGGATATCGGCAATGGTGATCAAATCACAGAGCGGGGTTCCCTGACAACGGTTCGCGACTCGCGGGAATGGTGCTACACTGCGCTGTGACTCGGTGGGTGGGCCGTTCGGCGACGCAGACAATGTTCGACATCATCCTCTATCAGCCTGAGATTCCTCCGAACACCGGCAACATCATCCGGTTATGCGCCAATACCGGTGCGCGGCTGCATCTGGTGAAACCGCTGGGTTTTACGCTGGGCGACAAGCAACTGTTGCGGGCGGGGCTCGACTATCACGAATTCGCTTCAATCACCGTTCATGGGGACTGGGAGGAATGTGCGATGCGCTTCACAGAACGTCGTCTGTTTGCCGTCTCCACGAAAGGCTCGCGACGCTACGACCAGATGGAGTATGCGGGCGGCGATGCCTTCCTCTTCGGATCCGAGACCAGGGGATTGCCGGCTGAAATCCTGGAGAGCCTCCCCGAACATCGCCGGATCCGCCTTCCGATGGTGCCGCAAAGCCGGAGCCTCAATCTCTCCAATACGGTGGCGGTCGTGCTGTATGAAGCCTGGCGGCAATCCGGATTCGGCCAAGGAAGCTGACGCGGCAGGCGCAAACAGAATAATGAGAATTCGGAGAGGGCCTACCCGGAGGCAAGTGAGCGGGCGTCGGTCAGCTCGAACTGGTTTCGGGCCACGACGGGATAAAGGGAAAAGATGGGCGTGTTGGCAGGAATAACCGACGTCGTCACCTCCGGCAGCAATTGCAGGTGCATGTTGACGAAATTGAAACTCAGCCCCTGCTGCCAGGGCCGGCTGCCGGTACCGGCATAAGCGGCCGTTTTCTCCGAAGCGTAGGTCCTGGTCAGAAGCCCCGCTCCCCCTTCCAATCCGTATTCATGAATATCCGGAGCTCCTTGAACGAGAAGATTCACCGCGGCCGCATCAAACCACACTTTAATATTGCAGCTGATCTGGACGTAAGGACCCAATGTATTGGTTGCATCCAGAAACGCGCGCGGCAGGCCGACTTCGAAGGGGACATCCGGCGAGACGGCGCGGTCGACCGTTCCCAGGTTCTGTTCCTTCAGCGGCGAGACAGAAACGAACAACAGGTGAGGGTCGTTCATCGCGATCTCCAGCACCTGATCGTCGTAATAGCTGCAGAGCCGACCCATCTCGTACCGGAGGGGAAACGAGTAACCGATTTTTGCGTACCAGATCCGCAGGCCTGCATCCAACGGATCATCGGGCAGGCGGCTGATCTTCAGGTCGAAAGGCAGCATCACGTGCCATGCGCCGGTGCGAGCCGACACAAAAGGAGCGCAGGCGCCCGGAAATTCCTTGTGCACCGCCGTGGTGTCCGGCTCGAAGCGGCGTGTAGGACCGGAAAAATGTTGCGCGATTTTTGATTCCTTTGTGAGGCGGTACTTTGTCTGATAATACGCGGACGCCCGCTGTTGCGCCGTCGCGAGAAAGTAGTCTGGCATGTCGGTTTCGATAATGATCCGCTGCGCCTCGCCACTCCGGTTGATCCCGGCGCGCTCCGGCCGCATCGCGGCTGTATAGAAGTCGAGCTCGGTCTTGAGTCGCAAGATGTCTTGGTGAATCTGCCGGGCAAGGCCGGGGTCGAAAAAGCTCGTGCGCGGCAGGATGTCGGCGGCCTTTTGCAGGCAGTCCAGCTTGTGGGTGTACCGCTTCGGTTCGTCGGCAAAGGCTTCTGCGACCGCGGTGTAGAGCGTGAATTGTTCTTCGGGCGTCAGACCAGTCTGCTCGAGGCTATGGTCTTTGAGAAAGGCAAACGCCATGGGACCGAAGGTCTCGGCCTTCCTGATGTAGAGCGTCAGGAGAAAATTATAGTGTGCTCTGGCTTCCTCGGAGGTCATTTCGGTGGAGCATTCTAACGAGGTGACTTTCGGTTCATCAAGCGTGAATCGCCTCGCGGTCGCGGCGCGCTCAGGGAATTCCCCGGAGGGTCCGGTGGCTTGACCCGTCGCAAGGAGGTCAGTATAGTTCCCCCGCCTTAGGTTCCGTCAGGCGCGCCGGATGGGACGATCCAAGCTCCGACATCACCTTGTCCGAACCGTGACAATGACGAGATGGTCTCCAGCCGTTGCGCCCTTCGCGCTGGTCTTGTTCCTGGGCGGATGCTTCGGGTCGCCGGTGTATACGGCCCCGCGAATCACGACGGCAAGTTCCTGTCTGTCGTCGCCTCCTGAAACTCCCCTATTGATCGGCCTTGCCGTTTCCGGCGGAGGTAGTCGCGCCGCGTTGTTTGCGGCGGGCGGGATGGAGGCCTTGGCCCGGTTCCGTATCGGATCAGACAGCCGTTCGCTCCTCGACCAGGTCTCCTATGTCTCCAGCGTGTCGGGAGGAAGCCTTGCGTCCGCTTACTTCACGTTGAAGAAACCGCCACGCGCGATATCGATCGTGGCGCCGAATGGAGAGCTGTCTCCGGAATATCAACAATTCTTCACCCAATTTGAGAAGGTGATGAGCCTGGATTTCGAAGGTCCGCTCCTGCGCCGCCAGATTTTTCGCTTGCGATGGTTTAACCCGGCTTGGACGGCAAGATCATTGGGTGAGATTCTCCGGGAGGACTATCTTGGCGAGGCGACTTTTCAAGAGTTGAAAGAGCGTGAAGCGCGGGGAGACGTCCCGCACCTGATCCTCAATACCACGCTCTACAACAGCGGCCGCCGGTTCATTCTGTCGACGCTGCCTCCTGAGGACTCCCACTATGATCTCTTTCACGCGCTGCCGTTGCCGGATAGCGGCAGGGACGGAGTCGTCATCAATGATGCCTTACGGGCGCGATGGGACTCCCTCGTGTCGGTGACTCCTCACGACATGCAATTCAATCACTGCGAGGTCCAGGTCGCGACCGCGGTTGCGGCATCCATGTCGTTCCCGCCGATCATCGGCCCGATCACCTTTCGAGTCGAAGGGCAGGACTTGTACTGGCACGCCGGGGATGGCGGGCTCACCGACAATACCGGTATCGAATCGCTGGCCATGATGTTCCTGAAGAAGATTCAGGAGGGAAAGGCCAAACGGGCATTGATCATTGCGCTGGACAGTTCTTTTCCATTTGATGTCGGCGGAGAGCGATTGAACAGTTTTGCCGAGGGATTCTCGCTCTTCAGCTATGACTATTCCCGCATCCCGACGATCATGGAGGAGCGCGCAGCGGCCTATCGAGCCCTGTTCTTGAATGGAGCACAACGGGAAGGACTGCTGCCGGGGATGGAGAAGTTGTTGCTCGTGAGGATCAGTCATACCGACGCCCATTGGAACGACGATCTTAGCGATCTTCCACAGAGCTGCCGGGAGGAAGATCCCACGTTGACGACCTCGCGGGCAGTGGTCGAACGGCTGGCCAAAATCGTGACGAGACTGTGGCTGGATTCCCCCTGCGAACGCGATCTCGTTGTGACTGCGGCCAGAAAGATCGTCGCGCAAAAGGAACCGATGATCCGGACCTTCCTGGAGCAGTGATCCCTGTTGCGCGGAGCGAGATACGCGTCTGAAATTTCAGTGCCCGGGTGATCTTCCGCTGTCAGCATTCAGTTGCGGTATGGTATGCTGCGCACCCGTTATGACCATGGAAACGACCTTCCAACATGCTTTGGCCGCCGCGATTGCCCAACGGCGGACGTTCGCGATCATCAGCCACCCGGACGCCGGTAAAACGACGCTGACAGAGAAGCTGTTGTTGTATTCGGGCTTGATTCGTACGGCCGGGATGGTGCGCGGCCGCAAGGGAGGAAAGGTCACGGCGTCCGATTGGATGGGCATGGAGCAGGAACGGGGGATTTCGATCACGGCTTCGGCCATGCAGTTTCCTTATAAAGACGCCGTCATCAACCTGCTCGACACACCGGGCCACCAGGATTTCTCGGAAGACACCTATAGGACTCTGACCGCCGCGGACAGCGCCATCATGGTGATTGATGCCGCGAAAGGCGTGGAGGCGCAGACCAGAAAACTGTTCGCCGTCTGCCGCATGCGGCGGATCCCGGTGCTGACGTTGATCAACAAAATGGATTTGCCGGGCCGCCCGCCGCTCGATCTGATGACCGAGGTCGAACAGGCGCTCAGTATTCACGCCAGCGCGATCAATTGGCCCGTCGGATCGGGCAGCGAATTCGTCGGCATCGTGAATCGGGCCGATAACCGCGTGCAGTTGTTCAGCAGAACGGCTCCGGGGGGCGCAACGAAAGTGGAGGTCGCGACGATGACGCTGGGTGACCTCGCGAAGAGCGCACGGGTTTCGCATGAGGCGCTGGCGCATGTGCAGCACGATCTGGAGCTGCTCGAGATCGCCGGGAATCCATTTACGCGTGAGGGGTTTCTTCAAGGCGAAGTGACGCCGGCATTTTTCGCTTCGGCGCTCACGAATTTCGGAATTGAAAACTTCCTGGACGCATTCGTCGATCTGGCGCCGTCTCCCGGTGCCCGCCAAGCGGATCGTGAGGACGGCAGCGAGATGTCCGTCGACCCGATTGAGACGCCGTTCAGCGCCTATGTTTTCAAGCTTCAAGCCAACATGAACCCGAAACATCGGGACAGCACCGCCTTCCTCAGAGTCTGTTCGGGAAGGTTCGAACGGGACATGGTTGTGAAGCATCATCGGTTGAATCGGGAAGTTCGGCTCTCGCGACCCCACAGTATGGTCGCGCAGGAACGCAATACGGTGGAAGAGGCGTTTCCCGGCGACATCATCGGGATCATCAATCCCGGGCTCTTTGCCATCGGTGATACGATTTCAACGGCGGGCGGATTCAATTTCAAACCCCTGCCGCAGTTTCAGCCGGAGATCTTCGCCCGCATCCGTCCCACGGACGTCGGCAAGCGCAAAGCCTTCGACAAGGGCATGTGGCAGATGGCGCAGGAGGGCACAGTGCAGATCATGAGGAGCCTCAACGATTTGGAGTCGTTGGTGGGGGCGGTCGGACGGTTGCAATTCGACGTATTGCAATACCGGCTCCGCCATGAATACCGTGTTGAGACCGTTCTTGATCAGCTGCCATATACCTGTAGCGCCTGGTTGGAAGGCGATCTGAGCACATTTAAGCCGCCCTCCGCGTCGATGATGGTGAAGGACCGGCGGGATCGCGTCGTCGTCCTCTTCGGGGATAACCTCATGAAGACCATCGCGCGGGATCGGAATCCCGAGCACATTCTGCGCGACATGGGATAAGAGCCACTCGAAGCAGATATTTGGAATGACTTGCGTCATGTTGATCAGGCGCATCTGGGACGGGAATCAGTAATGTCAACTGGACCGGACACACAGGTGCGGGATCAATTGGCCCGGCAGCGCACCGAGATGGCCAACGAGCGCACGCTCTTGGCCTATGTCAGAACCGCGCTGGGGTTCTTCATCGTGGGGGTCCCGTCTGTTTGGTGGCTGGACCAGCCCTATATGCGCGTCCTAGGGATCGTGGCCTTGACCGCCGGAGTCTTGTGCGTAGCAGTCGGCATCAGCCGGTTTATGACGATCAAGAGGATGGTCGCCGATGACCCCGGTTTGCTGGATCGTCCGTGATGCACAGCGCAGGATCCAATCCATGTTCATATGCAGGTGCGACGACAGAGGCGACCGGGAGCCCGTGGGACGATCGTGAAAACATATAACGGCGTAGCGATACCCTCGTTCATGTACGGCACGGCATGGAAGAAAGAAGCCACGACGTCGCTGGTGCTGCAGGCCGTTGAGGCCGGCTTCAGAGCGATCGATACCGCCAATCAATTGATCCACTATGATGAAGGCCGGGTCGGGGACGCGCTCGTCCACCTGGCAAAGCAGGATGTGGCGCGCGGCCAGCTGTTTCTTCAGACTAAGTTCACCCCCGTCAACGGCCAGGACCATCGAACGCCGTACGATATCAACGCGAGTATCACGATACAGGTAAAGCAGTCCTTCGAGAGCTCATTGAGCCATCTGCACACGGATTATCTCGACTCCTATGTGTTGCACGGTCCCTATTATCGGCGTGGTCTGTCAGCTGAAGATTGGGAAGTGTGGGAGGCGATGGAACAGCTCTATGAAGCCAGGCATACGAAGATGATCGGTATCAGCAATGTGACGGCCGAGCAGCTCGCGCTTCTTTGCGAGAAGGCGAAGCACAAGCCGATGGTCGTACAGAATCGCTGTTATGCGGCATTCGGTTGGGATCGGGCTGTGCGTGACATTTGCCGGGACCAGGGCATCGTCTATCAAGGCTTCTCTCTGTTGACGGCCAATCGAGAAGTGTTTGTCGATCCGGAGTTCCGGGCCATGGCGGGACGCTACGGCATGGGGCCGGCCCAACTCGTGTTCCGGTTTGCCATGCAAATCGGCATGCTGCCGCTCACCGGAACCACCAGCTTGGCGCATATGAGGGAAGACCTTGCCTCTGATCAGTTCACCTTGTCTCCTGAAGACCTCCACTTCATCGAGACGGTCGGGCAAGGGTAACCAGCCATGTCCCTGGGGCCGGCCTACAACCGGCTCCATGCGTCCTTTTCATGGGTGGTCCGTCTATTAAGGTGAACGGCGGAATAACCCGCCGCTGAACCAGTCAGGAGGTTCCCATGCGTCCTCACCTTTCCCTTGATGTACGGAATGTGCCGGCGTCGGTCGAGTTCTATCAGAAGGTGTTCGGTGTCGCGCCGCAGAAACAGACAGAGGATTATGCCAAGTTCGACCTGTTCGAACCGGCGCTGAACCTTTCGCTGGTTTCCACCACAGGCAGGATCAGTTCGGTGGACCACTTGGGGATCGAGGTCGACTCGGTGGATGAGATCGCCCAATGGAAGCAGCGGCTGCAGATTGGCGGCATTCTGCAACAGGTTGAAGAAAACGTCGCCTGCTGCTTTGCGCGGCAAGACAAGCTCTGGTTTGCAGATCCGGACGGCAATGCCTGGGAGGTGTTTACCGTGCACGAGCAACTGGAGGTGACGGGTCCTCTGGCCAATACCGGTTGCTGCGTGCCGAAGGGCAAGGGGGCTGGGGCCGTGACTTGCGCGACATCGTAAGAGACTGTACCGTATGAACACCTGACAGGAGGCTCGGCCATGCGGCCCGACACGGAGCAGATTTGGAAGGAAGTCCACCGGGGTCTTGGAACGTTTATCGGGAAGCGGGTGGCGAACGAGGCGGAGGCCGACGATATCCTGCAGGAGGTGTTTCTGCGGATGCATGCGAGACTCGACAGCCTGAAGGATCCTGATAAAGTCACGTCCTGGCTGTATCAAATTGCCCGCAATGCCGTCGTCGACTACTACCGTTCGCCGGAGCGACAAAAGGAAATCCCTGCCGGATTGGCGGTTGATGTCGAGATTGGCGTCCCGGCCGTCGCGCCGTCCGATCATACATCAGGCCGCCTCCGCACCGAATTGGCCGACTGTCTCCGACCGATGCTGGACCGGATGTCGCGCGACTATCGTGAGGCAGTCGCTCTGGTTGAACTCGAAGGCCTCACCCAACAGGCAGCGGCGACGCGCATGGGATTGTCCCTCTCCGGCATGAAGTCCCGCGTGCAGCGGGGGCGCCGGCAGCTCAAACGGATGCTGGACGAGTGTTGCGCCATCGAATTGGACCGACGCGGCGGGGTGGTGGACTACGCCGCGCGCGATGGAAGTTGTGATCCATGCAAACCATACAATAGGTGATTGCCACCGCGCCGGGGCGTCAGCGTTTCCGGGGGACGCAAGTTGAAGGTGGACTTAGCGTGAAGCCCGTAATCCAAGAGGAGCCGACTGGATGCGGCATTGCCGCTGTCGCCGCCATCGTGGGAGTGACCTATGCCCATGCGAATGCCGTGGCGGGCGCGCTGGGGATTTTTGCGGACGATCCGAGGCTCTGGTCCGACACGGCCCATATCCGGCAACTGCTTGCTCAGTTCGGGAGGCATGTGCCTGCTTCGCCTCAACCCTTTCGCTCATGGAAGTCGCTGCCTGCCTGCGCGTTGCTGGCCGTCAAGTGGCATGTCGAAGCGGGCCGCCCTTTCTGGCATTGGGTCGTGTTTGCGAGAGAAAACGGACAGGCTCTTGTGCTGGATTCGAAGCAGTCGCTGAAAGTCCACTGTCGCACCGACCTCGGCCGCCTGAAACCCAAATGGTACTTGAGAGTTTCGATGAAGAGCCGCTCGAGGGTATGTAACCCGAACCGTTAGCGCCCCGCCGAGGACCTCATCAGGCTATCCGCCTGGGGTGGGAGGAACCCTTGGTAGCCACGGTGACGTTCCGCCAATTCCAGCACGGAAAACGGTTGGCCGTCGACCATTTCTGGCGCTGAGAAAATCTGGCGTAACTGGCCGCCGGGCGATCCGACAATCTTTCCCGAAAAGACCACGCCGTGGCTCTTCAGTCGTTCGATCGCCTGCTCGATGTCCTCCACCCGCACGGCTATGTGATGAAACGCCTGATCCCCGAATCGGTCGACCCAGCCGGGGATGATGCTGGTCTTGCCCCGGTCGTCCGGATAGGCCTGATCGACGAAAAGAGCCGGATATCCGGTCCTGCGATAGACTTTGGCGTACCAATCGTCGAATTCAAGGGTTTCGTCATAGGCATAGCCGAGAGCGACGAACTGCTCAGCGCGCCGGTCGATGTTATTCGTGCGCAATGTGACATGATCAATGACCGGCGTGAAGCCGACTCCCGTGCGGTCGAGCATTTCCTTGAGAACCATGGCCGCGCTGTTGCGGGAAAGATATTCTCCGACCATCTTCTCCATCAGGCGATCGAGTTCAGCAGTGCGGTCCATGTCTCACCTCTCTGATAGCCGTTATGATCCGAACTTGATGCCTTGCGCCAACGGCAACTCCGTTCCCCAGTTGACGGTGTTGGTTTGCCGGCGCATGTAGGATTTCCAGGCGTCGGATCCCGCCTCACGCCCGCCGCCGGTCTCCTTCTCGCCGCCGAACGCCCCGCCGATTTCCGCCCCCGACGTGCCGATGTTGATATTGGCGATTCCGCAATCGCTGCCCGCCGCCGACAGAAACCGCTCACCGTGTCGCAGATCGTTCGTGAACATGGCGGAGGACAGACCCTGGGGGACGTCGTTTTGCATCTCAATCGCCTGATCGACGGTCCCAAAGGTCATCACATAGAGAATGGGAGCAAACGTCTCCCGCTGGACGACCGGCCAGTGATTTTGCGCTCGAGCAATGGTGGGCTCGACAAAGTAACCTGCCCGATTCAGGACCTGTCCACCGCACAGAATCTGGCCGCCCTCCTTTTTGATCTCATCAATTGCGGCACGATAAGACTCGACAGCGGCCTGATCGATCAGAGGGCCCATCAGGACGGACGGCTCCAGGGGATTGCCGATGTGAACCTGGCCGTAGGATTTTACGAGCTTGCCGATCAGTTCATCCGCGCGCGACTCGTGCACGAACAGACGCCTGGTGGTCGTGCAACGTTGACCTGCCGTGCCCACGGCTCCGAACAAAATTGCGCGGACCGCCATGTCGAGGTCGGCATGTTCGTCAACGATGACCGCGTTGTTGCCGCTCAGCTCAAGCAGAGCCCTTCCCAGACGCTGGCCGACGGCTGACGCCACACGGCGTCCGACTGGAACCGAGCCGGTGAAGGAAATCAGCGGCAATCGACGGTCCTGCACCATGGCCTCGGCGAGCGACGCCTGATCGCTGATGAAGAGCGCGAAGATTCCGGGGTGGCCCTGTTGCTCCATGACTCTATTGCAGATCTGTTGCACGGCGACGGCGCAAAGCGGGGCCTTCGGTGACGGTTTCCAAATGACGGTGTCTCCGGCAATGGCCGCTAAGAAGGCATTCCAAGCCCAGACGGCGACGGGAAAATTGAATGCGGTGATCACGCCGACCGGTCCCAATGGATGCCATTGCTCGGCCATGCGATGCGCGGGCCGCTCGGACTGCATCGTCGCGCCGTACAGCATGCGTGATTGACCGACTGCGAAGTCGGCCATATCGATCATTTCCTGAACCTCGCCGTCTCCCTCCGCTTTGATCTTGCCGACCTCCAACGAGACAAGCGTTCCCAGCGGATCTTTCTTCTCCCGCAACGCCTGTCCGATCAGTCGGACCATCTCGCCCCGTTTCGGAGCCGGCACCAGACGCCATCGTTGAAATGCGTCGAGTGAGTCCTTGACGATGCGTTGGTAGTCATCAGACGAACAGGGATGTACGCCGGCAACGGGCTCGCCGGTGGCGGGATTCAAGGATTGAAGCAGCGGAGCCCCTCCCTGCCGGGACCACCATCCGCTGCCGGTGCTTCCACCGGGGTTGGTTCCCTTGATTCCCAGGTCTCTGAGTATGTCCTGCGCGTTACTCAACGAAAACAGGCTCCGAAGTCATTGGAGAGGAAGTCGTTCAATCGGACGGATTCCTGCGTGATAAATCCGCGGTACTCGGCCGGATGGCTCAATACCAGGTCTGCCACACAGCAGACGCTGGACGCCGTCGTCACTTGAATCGCGGACCAGAGCTTCCCCTTGATGCATTGAGGATAGATCTTCTTGACGTAATTTTCCTCGAAGAAGCCTCCGTTCTTGGTTCCGGTTACCGACGCATAGATGAGCACGACATCTTGAAGGGTTTGCGGGATCGCATGTTCGAGCACGCGCTTCAGCGTCTCGCGATCTTCGTTCAACTTGAGGTCTTTCATCAGGAGGTGAATCTTCTCGCAGTGGCCGGGATAGCGGAGCGTCTTATAGTTCATGGTCCGCACTCTGCCGGCGTAGGTGTCCGCGAGGGTTCCCAGTCCCCCGGACGTATTGAACGCTTCGTACAACAATCCGTCGAGCTCGATGGTTTCATAGCCTTCCAACGGTTGAAGAGGCACTTTCTCGCCTTCTTCGATGCCGTAGCACAGATTGCCGTATTCGTTGATCAATCCGTCGGTCGACCAGGTGAGCGAATACTTGAGCGCGTTGCTGGGATGAACCGGCAGGGCGCCGACCCGCATTTTCACCGTGTCCAACGTCTCAAAGTGCGTCATCAGGTCGTGGGTCACGATGCTGATGAATCCCGGCGCGAGCCCGCATTGCGGCATGAAGGCCCGGGATGCTCCCGCGCTCAGCACCTTGATCTGGTTCGTCACCTCGACATCTTCCGTGAGGTCGAAGTAGTGCAGATGATGTGTGCGGGCGAGTCCCGCGACGGTAGGGTTGCAGAAATACGGCAGGCTCGAAATGATCGCGTCGACCGGATGAGTCGACAGATACGTGCGCACTGCGTCCGGATGGCGGACGTCAAGAATGCAAGGAGTGACCCGGAGGAGCCCAAGATCCTCCACGAGGTGCTTGGGCGCGTCCAGCGTGATATCGCCCAGATGGATCTCATAGCCGCCGCGCTCGGCAAGGAGGCAGGCGACTAACGAACCGATCTTGCCGGCGCCGAGTACTAGGACTCGATGCATGGAGGCCTCGTATATTGCTAGCAGGCTGTTGAAAAAGTCCGCCAGCTTCGTTCTCGCGTCGCTCAGAGGCTCAACGAACGGAACAGAGTACGATTCGCCTCTTCGCTCGCTGTGGCCTTGCTGGACGGCCTTTTTGAACAGCCTGCGGTCTATCCCGAAATTGTCTCCGATCTACTACGGCCCTGCTTTGCGACAGTTACCATGTAGTTTGTCAACGTCCTGCTAGTATACTCCTGTTCCTGATTCTCATCACTTTCTCAGCATGAATCGCTCCTGTTTGCGCGCCGGGGTTCCCGCGGGACACAGGCGCAGGTGGTGAAACCGGTCGAATCGTTGATAGAATAAGCCATTCCGGAGCTTGCTATGGCCGATGCCGTGCTTCCCCGCGCCGGACATCACCGCGCGACCAATCGGGCGTTGGCGGGAATCTTCGGTCTGCTGATCATCACCATCCTCGCCGTCGTTCCCCTTACAATCACATTCTTACAGACCCGTGAGTCGGACGCGTTGCTCATCGACATGGCCGGTCGACAGCGCATGCTGCTTGAACGCCACATGAAAGAGCTGTTGCTCACGTCACAGGGGACGCAGACCCGGCACGAGCAGACTCGCGCGCTCCTGAGGGAACGACTGGAAGCGCTGATTCACGGCGGATCGACCGTTGTCCGCTTCGATTCGCCGCAACTCATGGTTCTTCCCGCCGCTCCGACCGTCGAGATCAAAGAGAAGCTGCTGCTGCAACTGCGCCTCTTGGACGCCTTTGAGGTTAAATCCGATCGATTCCTGAGGACTCCGTCGAACGTTGCCGGCTATGCGGCAGAGCGCGAGGAACTGCTCAAAGACAATGCGATTCTCCTGGAAGCCGCCAATGATGCCGTGGAACTGTTGGCGCGCTATTCGGAGGCCCGGTCTCGCGCCCTGATCCGATGGGAAACGGTCGCGGTGTTGCTGGTGGTGACGGTCGCGTCATTGGGAACGTGGCGGTTTCTGCAGGCGGAAAAGGCATTGAAGCAGAGTCAGGCGATGACCGTGGAGGCCCTGCGCCAGAGCGATGAGATGAAGTCGGCCTTGCTTTCGTCGGTGTCGCATGAGCTGCGGACGCCGTTGACGGCGATCAAATCGATGTTGTTCGGCCTTCAGGACGACTCCGGTTCCCAACCTGGCCATGTGCGAAAAGAGTTTCTTGCGAGCATGGATCAGGAGCTGGATTACCTGAATCGACTCGTCGGGAACCTCCTGGACATGTCCAGGCTGGAGGCAGGGACACTGGTGCCTCAACGGGAGTGGCACGTGCTCGATGAATTGGTCGAAGGAGCCATTCGGCGGATAGGCGCCTTCATTGAGGGTCGCCCGCTAAAGGTCGAGATCGCGAACGATCTCCCCCCGGTCTACGTCGATGGAGTGCAGATCCAGCAGGTTGTCATGAATCTTTTGGATAACGCCGCAAAATTTTCTTTTCCTCATACTCCGATCCGGCTGTACGCTTCGCTGGCAGCAGGGATGGTCGAAGTGGGAGTGTCAAACGTGGGAGAGGGAATACCGGCCGATCAACTGGACCGAATCTTTGAGCGTTTCTACCGGGTCCGTTCAGGCCGAGCTTCAATCACGCCAGGAACCGGTCTCGGTCTGGCCATTTGTAAGGGCATTGTGGAAGCCCATGGAGGCCTGGTCATTGCCCGGTCCGCCTCCGGAGAGGACACCACGATTCTGTTCAGGTTGCCCCTGGCCACCAGCATGCCGTCCGAGGAAGGGGCGGCGGTGACGGCATAGCGCTGCAATGGAGGGATGACGATGCAGGGAGCCCGCATTCTGGTTGTAGATGACGAGCCGCAAATCAGGCGGTCACTGCAGGTCAATCTCGAGGGTAAGGGGTATGCGGTCGACACGGCTGAAACCGGAGAGCGCGGCCTCGCGGAATTTCTCAATCGTCGGCCCGATGTCATGATCGTCGATCTGCTCTTGCCGGGCATCGATGGTGTGGAGGTGACGCATCGCATCCGCGAATCGTCGGCTGTTCCGATCATCGTGCTCTCAGCGATCGGCGATGAGCGCCGAAAGGTGGAAGCGCTTGAGGCGGGGGCGGACGACTATATGACGAAGCCGTTCGGTATGGAAGAACTCCTGGCTCGGATTCGTTCGCTGCTCAGACGAGCGGCCGGAGCGCAGAGCGCGCAGCCCGTGTTCGTAGCAGGAAAGATGTGCGTGAATTTTGATCGGCGGGAGGTGACGCTCGACGACAAACCGGTCAAGCTCACGCCGACGGAGTACGATCTGCTGAAGTATCTGATTGAACACGCCGGAAAAGTTCTGACCCATCGAATGATTCTTCAGGCGGTATGGGGCGAGGCGTACGTTGATCAGGCCCAGTATCTTCGCGTATTTATCGGTCAATTGAGAAGAAAGATTGAGAGAACCCCCGCGCGGCCAAGTTTTATCATCACCGATCCCGGCGTCGGCTATCGGTTCTGCGCCGACCGGGATCACGCGTCCTGAAAGCCCGATCTTTATGTGATTTTTATGGGCTCCTGGCTATTCCCCAATCGAGACTTTATCTACTTTCGCGGTACCGTATGCCGCATGCACTATTCTCACGTCGGGATGTTATGAGGGGAGGACAACATATGAATAACCAGATAGGCATCAGGATGCTGTTCGTTGTCCTCATGGTCGTCCTTCCATCCGCGGCCATCAATGCCGCGATGAATGATGATATGCCGACCGCTGAAATAATGTTTGAGGCTACCGCACCGTACTACGAGCCTGCCCTGGCCGTAGTCTTGGCCGGCATTCCGGTCCGGTGGTCCAACTCCACGGCCTCGCCGCACAGTATTCGTCATGACGGTTGTCTCACAGATGACGGGCCATGCGTCTTTCAATCCATTGCCGTACCGCCGGACAACAGCTTTGTCATCGCGCCGTTACCGCCTGGCCGCTATTCCTATCACTGTGAATTGCATCCGGTGATGCGGGGGATTCTCGTCGTTGTCGAATCCCGGAGCGCGAGAGGCGCGGTTGAATCCCTCCCTGGTTCCGACAAGTGAGGGAAATCCGGGATCGGTTCACGGGGTAAAGAGAGTGCTTGATCGGGAGGAATCCGCCATGAACACCTCAACGATAGCTCCGATAAGCAAGCATGCGAAGGCGCTTCCGGAACAATTGATCCTCGATCGACTTCGCGATGATCGGCGATTCACGGTCGAAGAGGTTCTCCGCCAGGTGCCTGAGCTCAGCTGGGCGCAACTCTTCCTGGCCATGGATATTCTCAGTCGCCGCGGGGATGTTGAACTTCGACGTCAAGGGTTTACCTACACGCTCAAACGAATAAGAACTTCCGGGAGTGGAGCCTGAGGTGAAGGGCCCTCGGCGCATCATGATCATCGACGACGATCGTTGTATCGGCGAGGCCTTGCGGGACCGAATTCAGGCTGCAGGATATGAAACCATCGTCATGACCGACGGCTGCTCGGCCTTGGCGACGATCGCTCTCGAGTCTGGTCGATCCCCGCTGGATCTTGTCCTGCTTGATTTGAATATGCCGGGAATGGATGGCATGGCGGTGCTCCGGGCGTTGCATGAAAAGTATCCTGCCATACCGGTGATCATGATATCGGCGACTTCGGAACGAGAGGCCTTTGCCGATGCCGTCCGCGCGGGAGCTCGTGACTACCTGCCGAAACCGATCGATTACAAATTGCTTGAGGAAAAATGTCGAAAAGCGCTGGGAGAGGAGAGTGCGTATTGAGCCGGACCGGTCCCATCGTTCCGAGACCATCCGGCGTCGAACCTGTTGTTTCCATTGGATAGACCCTCGCATTGAAGAGGTCCTAAATCACGGAATTCCGTCCGCTTCAGAAAGAACACCCCCCTTCTGTTGTGTTGAAACTCGCCCGCCAGGGTGATTGAATCGGTCACCTAAGAGCTTTATGGTTGCGCAGACCCTGCGGAAAGGGAAGGATTTCCTATGGGTTTTGACCGAGCGACTCCCGTTACCTTTATTGGAGCGGTGCCTGGTGGGCAGTAAATGCGAGACAGATGCTGCTCGCCGCAGGGCGGTCGAATCCGCTCATGCTCAGGCGAGGGTATTGTACGTAGTTAATCTCAATCCCTCGATGAAATTCGGATCGATGGAGGAGCAGATTTTCCTGTTGTCAGTGGATCTCGCCGACCGGGGAGGACTGCTGCTTCCGGTATTCGCTCAAGAAATGGACGAATGCCAGCGACTGCGTTATCAAAGCGCCGGCCTGCCGGTCATCTCGTTGTTCCTGGGGAAATTCCGCGCGGCTTCTTTGGCGCAGTTGATTCGGGTCATCGATCGGTATCGGATCCAGGTCATTCATTGGAACCTCTATCCGCCGGTAAATTTCTATGTCCCGCTCCTCCGCCTCACGAGACCGAAGGTCAGGCACGTGCTGACCGATCACAATTCACGCCCGCGGTCAATTGTCCGCTCATCCGGCTACTTCAAACGACTGAGCAGAAAATGGTTTGCTGCCGCATATTCAGGAGTATTCGGGGTCAGCAATTATGTTCAGGCCGATCTCAAGAATCAGGCGATCTGGAGAAATCCCGGCCGCTACCACCATTTCGTGAATACGGAGCGCTTCAAGCCAGACGGTTCGACAAGAGCGTCCCTGAGATCGGCCCTCGACTGCACCGATCGTTTTGTCGCCCTTGTTGTGGCCCATCTCATTCCGGAAAAGGGAGTGGACATTGCTCTGCGCGCGCTTGCCGAACTTCCTTCCCGAATTGTGCTCTGGATTGCGGGAGACGGGCCTGAACGGAGCCAGCTCGAGCATTTGGCTGCGGCCCTGGGAGTCGGAGATCGGACGACGTTTCTAGGCCTGCGTCCGGACGTGTGCCAGTATATGCAAGCAGCCGACTGTTTGGTCTGTCCTTCGGTATGGCAGGAGGCGGCTGGTCTCGTTATTCTCGAAGCCATGGCCTGCGGGCTTCCGGTCGTTGCGAGCCGCGTCGGAGGCATCCCCGAGTTCGTCATCTCCGGCCAAACCGGATTCTTGGTCCCCGCCGGGGATCATGCTGCAGTCGCCACTCATCTGAAATCGCTGAGCGGTTCTGAAACGCTGTTGAACGATACATCAAGGTCGGCCAGAGCCCATGCGGAGGAACACTTCTCTCATAAGACCCGCATGGCCCTTGCCCTATCCCTGTATGACCCATCTTCCTAGCGAGGCGGACCATGCCACATGAATTGACGACGATCCTGGAACGGGACGGGCTCATTCGGCTGCCGAGCCTGCTTTCTGCTTCGCAATTACGGGGCATGCAGGAAGCGTTTCAAACCAGGCTCCAGCGGATGGCCTGGAACGATGTTCCTGGTTTCGAGCGGACGGAAATGTTCCGCCACATGATTCAGGACGTGCTGGTACTCGATCAGGGTTTTCTCGACGTTGCGCTTCACCCGTTAGTGAAGCAGGTTTTGCACGAATACCTCGGACCGCATTTTCAGCTCGTCGAAGCCAAGGGGTGGCGTTCGCTCCCCACAAAGAAGGATTTTCACGGCTGGCACGGCGATGCGTGGTATGACCAGAGCATACATCGTGACATTCCACGTGAGATCAAGCTCGCAATCTATCTGACTGATGTCACGTCCGGATCATTTGCCTACATCAAAGGCAGTCACGGCAAACAGCACCCGAGGCTCATACCGGATCGGGAATTGACCGGTGTGTCAGAGGAAAGCATCGTCCATATGACCGGTCCCGCAGGCTCGGCGTTCATGTTCGACACATCGGGGATTCACCGCCAGTCCACTCCGGTACTCGAGGCGCGCCAGGCGATCTTTCTCAACTATCACGATCCCGCCGTTCCCTTGCAGCGCGAAGACATCGAGTATTACCGCTATCATCCTCTGCTCCTCAACGCCGCGTTTCTCGGCAATCTCACCAGGGAAGATGAGCGAATTCTGGGCTTCGGCGACAAAAGGAATTATCAACATGGCTTCGTGAGACGGCGGAGGCATCCGGCGTTGGAGGCGATGAACCGATCGTTCGTCGAAATGACCATGCAGGTCAATCACGCCATGTACTATCCGCGTCGAGCCCTGTCGAAAATGCGGGCCGCTTTGGGGCTCGTGTAGCGATCACTGGATGCCATGAAGCGCGTCAAGACCGTCGGCCTCTATACCATACTCCTCACGGCGATCGGGCTTGTCACGCTCGTCTCGTCCGAGATCGCGCTGCGAGTCTCTGGGCACGTGCCGGTCGCGAGCGTGCACACGGTGTCACAGGCCGATTACGACCGGATTCCTGGCATGTTCGAGCCGTTTCAGGACGTGACCGAGAAACCCCATCCTCGATTGCATTACCACGTCTCGATCAATTCTCTCGGCTATCGCGGGCGCGAGATCGACCGGGAAAAGCCGGCGGGCATCGTCCGTATTCTCTGCCTTGGAGACTCGGGCACGTTCGGCCAGTTCGTGAATGATCCCGACACCTTGTCTTCTGTTCTCGAGGAGAACTTGCGTCGGGAGGGTTTTCCCGTCGAGGTGATCAACGGCGGGGTTCCCGGTACGACGATCGTGGATCAAATGGAATTCTTGCGGCGTGGAATCGTGCTCAAACCGGATATCGTCATCCTGACGTTCAGCGAGAACGATATCACCGACTTGGCCGCGGAGGTCCCGCAGTACCTCGCGCTCGAGCGGAACCGGCAATTGAAATCCCAACCGGGCCTGAAGCCGTTCTATGACGTTGTCAGGGATACGGCCCTGTTCAACTATTTTCTGACGGTCAGGGCCACATGGGCAGCCCGTTCGATTCCTGCGGCACAGGCCGCACCGGCGCAACCTTCTCCTCTTCTCGAGCGCGAGTCGCACGAATCCTGGTGGATACGGTATTCCGATCAATTGGAGGCCATGCGTCAATATCTCAATGATCGTAAGGTACGATTGCTCTTCAATGCGTTTCCCACCCATCAGCGAATCGGACCTGCTGCCGAGATGGATCGTGATCTTTCTTCTCAGTTGGAGCGGGTGGAACTGCTGGCTCGACGGAAAGGGATACAGACCATCGAGATTCTCCCGGCGTTCCTGCAATCCGGTTTCACAAAAGAAGATCTCTACCTTTTGCCGTACGACGGGCATGCCAATATGAACGGGTACCGCCTTCAAGCGGCGGCATTGCTCCCAGCCTTACGGGAAGCGGTCGTCGCCGTAATTCAGCGTCCGCTCGATGCGGGCCCGAATCATTCAGTTATGGAGCTGGCCAGCTATGCTCCGCTCGTTCGATAGCCGTAATGGAGATAACGGCGGTAGCATTGAAGCAGGATCGGTACCGGACGGGAGAAACTAGAGATTGGACGATGCCGGCTCGTCGGGCACAAGCCCGAGCTGTTCGATGAATCGTCGCAGCATCTGAAGAGCGGTCGGATTGACGCGGATGAATTCGACGCCGAAGCTGCCATCCTTAATCCAGCGAACCGGCGCCAGGTCGACATCGATCCTGTCGGTCCGGTTCGGCCAGGTCATCGACAGCCGCAGGTATTCGCTTTTGGCAACCTTGACGTCGCTGATGATCGCAGCGCCGCCTAGAGACAGGTTCTCGATCCGGCCTTCTCCGCGAGCCTTGTCGCCGAGAAAAGCGACGCTCCCGTTGACCGCAAATCTTTCGAACTTCCGCTGCTGCATATCCGATCGTCAGCATAACAAGATCCGACCCATCGGCAAGTTTATTTTGCGTACTAACTAAGTTGAAGAATTGGAAGAGCGAGGGATTCCTCGACCCGACAGGACTAGGCGGGCGTGGTTCCGAGGCCGCTGACCGAGCCGATGCGGCGGTATTTCAGCTCGCGTTCGGCGAGCAATTGAGGGACTGCGTATTCGGTGAGCGGGAACAGATGGTTGGTAAGCGATTTAGCGACCCGGTCGGTGACGGCTTTGGGCTCACGATGCGCGCCTCCCAACGGTTCCGGAATCACATCGTCGACGATTCCGAGGTCCAAGAGATCCTGAGCCGTCATCTTCAGCGCGGAGGCCGCATCAGGAACTTTTGCCGGATCGTCCCAAAGAATTGCGGCGCAGCCTTCCGGTGAAATCACCGAATAGACCCCGTGCTCCAACATCAGGACACGGTCCGAGACGCCGAGCGCCAGGGCTCCGCCGCTCCCGCCTTCGCCGATGACGACGGAAATGATGGGGACAGTCAGGCGAGACATGACGAGCAGGTTTTTGGCGATCGCCTCGGCCTGTCCGCGCTCCTCGGCTCCGATACCGGGATAGGCGCCGGGGGTGTCGATGAAGGTGATGATCGGCCGGTTGAATTTCTCAGCCATCCTCATGAGGCGCAGGGCTTTGCGGTATCCTTCCGGGTTCGGCATCCCGAAATTCCGTTGCATCCGTTCTTTCAGCGTCTTGCCCTTTTGATGGCCGATGACCATCACGGAGCGGTCGTTGAAGCGGGCGAACCCTCCCACAATCGCGCGATCATCGCCGAAGGAGCGGTCCCCGTGAAGCTCCAAAAAGTCCCGGAAAATATCGTTGATGTAGTCGAGTGTGCTGGGCCGCTGGGGGTGCCTGGCCAGTTGTGTGCGTTGCCAGGGGGTCAGGCGGCCATAGAGTTCGTGTTCAAGGTGGGCGAGTTTCGTCCGCAGCTTGCGGATCTCGTCCTGATGGCCGGTTTTGGTGGTGCCGGACGCCGCAAGTTTCTCGATCTTCTCTTCGACCTCGCGAAGCGGCTTCTCAAATTCGAGGTAATCGCGCATAGACCGTCGTCGTTCCCTCCCACACCCTGGACGCCGCTACGATACCAAAGACAGGGCACCTTTGCCTAGCACTTCTTCAACATCGGCCACGAAGTGCTCGCTGGCCGTGACGGTCAGGTTGGGAAGGGGACCGGTCTCGGCCTCCAACGCCCCGTCCGTCCGGAAGGTCAACGAAATGGCCGTTCCCCCGGGATGTCGTTTGAAGACGTCCAACAACCGCGGCAGCTGCTCCTGCACGTCAGGTCGATCGGTCAATCGAATGTGGACCTTTTTCACGGTCTGCGTCTGAACCTCGGCGAGCGGTTCGATCTTGCTGCCGCGGATCTTCGTGCCTTTGTCGCCTCGATCGATTGTTCCGGTGATCCGTACCAGCCGTTCCGGAGCGATCAACTCACCGGCCGATTTGAACAGATCGGGAAACGCAATGACTTCGACCGTTCCCTGAAGGTCCTCCAACGTGACATAGGCCATACGGTCGCCCTTTTTCGTCAGCATGGATTTGACGGCGGCGATAATGCCGCAGAGCTTGACTTCCTTTCCGTCGGACAGTTCCGTCAGACCCGCCGTGGTGGCGGATGCCAGCGCATGGATCGTCGCTTCATAACGGGTCAGAGGGTGCGCGGTGATATAGAACCCGGTCAGCTCCCGCTCGTACTTCAGTCGCTGCGCTTGCTCCCATTCGGGGATCGAAGGGAGCGGCGGATCGGCCGGATGAGAAGCCGCGCTATGGCCGTGCAATTCCTCGCCGAAGATGCTCGTTTGACCCAGCTCCCGTTCCTGCTGGGCCGCTGCCCCGTCATCGACGGCCTGATCGATCACCGCCATGAGCTGTGAGCGCTTCGCTCCGGTCAAGTCGAAGGCGCCGGCCTTGATCAGTCCTTCGAGCATCCGCTTGTTGACCTTGCGGAGATCGACGCGACGGCAGAAGTCGAAAAACGATCTGAACGGCCCGCTCTCCGCGCGGATCGCCAGAACGGATTCGACCGCGCCCTCGCCGACATTCTTGATCGCCGCGAGACCGAACCGGATGGCGCCATCGGCGACGGCAAAGTTCTTCTGGCTCGCGTTGACGTCCGGTCCCAGGACCTTGATGCCGAGGTCGCGGCATTCGGTGAAATACCCGACGATCTTGTCCTGGTTGCCCATATCGCTGGTCATGAGGGCCGCCATGAACTCGGTCGGGTAGTGGGCCTTCAAATAACCGGTGTGATAGCACACCACGGCATAGGCTGCCGCGTGCGATTTGTTGAAGCCGTACCCGGCGAACTTCTGAATCAGCTCGTACAGTTTCTCCGCTTTCTTCTCGGGAATCTTGTTCTTCTTCGCGCCGTCCAGAAATTTGACGCGCAGCTTTTCCATTTCCTCAGGTTTCTTCTTCCCCATCGCCCGGCGGAGAATGTCGGCTTGCCCGAGCGAGAATCCGGCGATGATATTGGCGATCGCCATGACCTGTTCCTGATAGACGATGACGCCGTAGGTGTCCTTCAGGATCGGCTCCAATTCGGGCGTTTCGTACGTGATCGGCACCTTGCCCTGTTTGCGCTTGATGAAATCCGGGATCAGGTCCATCGGACCGGGGCGATAGAGCGCGATAATGGCGATAATGTCCTCGAACCGGTCCGGTTTGAAGCCGGTGAGGAGATCCCGCATGCCCGAGCTTTCCAGCTGAAAGATCCCGGTGGTCTTGCCCGACGAGAGCAGCGCAAAGGTCTGGGGATCGTCGAACGGCAATTGATCGACCGCCAGCGGCGGTTGGCCAGCCCGGCTTTCATTGATCAGCATTTCGGCGCGCCGGATCATGGTCAGAGTTTTCAGGCCAAGGAAATCGAATTTCACCAGGCCGATCTTCTCGACGTCTCCCATCGAGTATTGCGTGATGATTTCGTCGTTCGCGCCCTTATAGAGCGGCACATGATCCGTGAGCGGGCCTTCCGAGATGACGACGCCGGCCGCATGGGTTGAGGCGTGTCGCGCCAATCCTTCCAGCGATTGCGCGATGCTCATCAACTCTTTGACCTTCGGATCGGTTTCGACCAGATCGCGCAGCCTGGGCTCGGTATCGAGCGCCTGCTGCAGCGTGATATTCAACTGGTTGGGGACTAATTTGGCGACCTTATCCGCCTCCGCATACGGCATCTCCAGCACCCGGCCCACATCGCGGATGGCCGCTTTGGCCCCGAGCGTGCCGAAGGTAATGATCTGCGCCACATGGTCGGAGCCGTACTTCTCCACGACATAATTGATGACTTCGCCCCGTCGGTCCATGCAGAAGTCCATATCGATATCGGGAAGCGACACGCGTTCGGGATTCAGGAACCGCTCGAAGAGCAGCGTGTAGACGAGCGGATCGAGATCCGTGATGCGAAGGGCGTACGCGACAAGGCTGCCAGCGGCCGATCCCCGGCCTGGTCCGACGGGAATTCCCCGCGAACGGGCGAAACGAATGATGTCCCAGACGATCAGGAAGTACCCGGCGAACCCCATCGAGCAAATGACCATCAATTCTTCGCGCAGGCGCTGCTCATACAAGGCGGGAGCGATCGTGCCGGGCCGTCCTTTCAGTCGCGCCTTCAACCCTTCGATCGCCAGGTGCTCAACGTAGGACTCGCGCGTATAGCCTTCCGGCGCCTTGTACTGCGGCAGGTGTGTCTTGTTCAGGACCAGTTCCAGGTCGCAGTGATCCGCGATGCGGCAGGTATTGGTGACGGCGCCGGGGAATTCTGCGAAGGCGGGAGCGATTTCCTCCGTCGATTTGACATAGAGTTGATCGGTGTCGAATTTCATTCGGTTCGGGTCGCTGATGGTCTTGCCGGTTTGGAGACAGAGCATGAGATCGTGCGGCCGCGAATCTTCTTTCTTGAGATAGTGACAGTCGTTCGTGCCGGCGAGCGGAATCCCGAGCTTCTTGTGAATCTCGATCAGGCCGGCATTGGCGATACGCTGGTGCTCAAGCCCGTTCGCCTGGACTTCCAGGTAGAAATGATCCTTCCCGAAGATCTCCTGAAATTCTCCCGCCACAGCCATAGCCCCTGACATATCCTTTTGGCCGATCAGATAGGGAATCTCACCGCTGAGGCAGCCGGAGAGGGCAATCAGGCCCTCATGATGATCTTTCAGAATATCCTTATCCATTCGTGGCTTATAGTAGAAACCTTCAAGGTATGCTTTGCTGACCAATTTGATCAGGTTTTGGTAGCCGGTGAGGTTTCGAGCCAGCAGGATGAGGTGATAGTAGTCGTTGTGGGCGAGTTGACTGCTGTCCTTGTTGAGTCGACTGCCGGGAGCCATGTAGGCCTCGCAGCCGATGATCGGTTTCACCCCCGCCTCTTTCGCTTTGCGATAGAACTCGATCGCTCCGAACATGTTGCCGTGGTCGGTCATCGCGACCGCCGGTTGGCCGAAGGCTTTGATCTGTTGGACCAGCGGGGTGATCTGATTGGCGCCGTCGAGAAGACTGAACTGGGTGTGGAGGTGAAGATGCACGAAGGACTGAGTCATGGATTGGGATTCTAGGAGGCGGAGGAGGGGAAGTCAAACCGATGAAGGAAGTACAGGGCTCGTCACAGCGAACAACCCCGCTGGGACTGGATGGGGTCGATGCACCTCGCAGTGATACTTCAGCTAGCGGCATGGCGAACGGGGCGCAGTTCTCACCCGCTCCACATTGAGACAGGTACCGGCAATACCGGAGCCAGAGGATATTGAACGAGCCATTCTATGTATGTACAATGTGCATATGAGTGACATTCGATTCGAATGGGATGAGGCAAAATCCAGGCAGAACGTTCGAAAACACGGGGTGTCATTTGAAGAAGCCGAGACTGTTTTCTTTGATGATCATGCGATTCGATTCTTTGACCCAGATTATTCGGACGACGAGGATCGATTCATCATGCTAGGCGTCAGCCACAAACTCAGAGTGCTCATCGTCTGCCATTGCTATGGAGAAAGCGATTCGGTGATTCGAATAATTTCGGCGAGAAAAGCCAATCGACAGGAATCAACACACTACCGGAGGTGACTCAATGCGATCGCATTACGACTTCTCAAAAATGAAAGGAGTGCGCAACCCCTACCGCTCGCGATTGAAACAGCCCATCACGATTCGTTTAGATAAGACGACCATTACCTACTTCAAGAGCCTTGCGGCCGAGCTTGAGATGCCATATCAGCATCTCATCAACTTGTACCTGCGTGACTGTGCGCTGCATCAAAAGAAACTGGATTTGAGGTGGGCGTCCTAGTTCGTAATCGTCAGATCCAGTGACTTGCTGAACGACTGTCTGGGGGTCGAGGAGTCTTGAACGGTGTACGTTCTTGTGTGCGTGCCAAGTGTGCCGTTCGCCGGCGTGCCGGAGATAACTCCGGTGGAAGCGGCCAATTGAAGCCCTGATGGGAGCGCAGCTGAAACTGACCAGGTAAAGGGGGCAGTGCCGCCGGAACGCTGCAGTGTTTGGTTGTAGGAGCGGCCCACCCTCGCGTTTGGCAGGGGGGATGTAGTCGTGATCGTCAATGCGGCGCTGATGGTGATCGAGAGGGCCTGTGTATCGGACTGTGACAAGGCGTCGGTGACCCTCACCGTGAAGTTCGAAGTGCCGGTGTTGGTTGGTGTGCCCGAGATGATTCCAGCAGAACTCAATGCAAGATTTGCCGGGAGCGATCCGGCAGAACGGGTCCAGGCCAGGGTTCCTGTGCCTCCGGTAGCCGCCAAGGTTTGACTATAAGGCAGACCCACGGTTCCCCCGGGCAGCGACATGGTGGTGATAGTCGGCGGGACGGCGGGATTGATCAGGATTGAGAGTGCCTGCTGGTCCGCTTGTCCCGCCGCGTCGGCAACCCTGACCGTGAAAGATGACGTTCCTGTGGCAGTCGGTGTACCGGAAATCGTTCCGGTCGCAGAATTCAAGCTCAAATTCTGGGGGAGTGTTCCCGTGATGATGCTCCACGTTCGAGCCCCAGTCCCACCCGTGGCCTGCACGGTCTGACTATAGGCCTGACCGACATTGCCACTGGGGAGCGGCGATGTGGTCGTGATTGCAAGGACGGCTGGAGCAGCATTAATCGTAAGAGTGAGAGTAACCTGTGTAGATTGCGGCGTCGGCGTCGAGGAATCCCGCAAGGTGAACGTATGGGTGCTGGTACCGCTAGCGATTGGTATGCCGCTAATCGCTCCTGTAGCAGGATCCAGGTCGAGGTTGGGTGGCAGCGGCGGCGAAACAGACCAATTATAGGGCGAGATTCCTCCTGACCCGCCGACCGTGGTGGCGTAGGGCTGATTAACCACGCCATCCGGTAGGGAGAGTGAAGCAATGGCCAGTGCCCCAGGTCCGGCTGGCGCGGTATTCGAGACCGATGAGACGTCGTTGCACCCGGCCAAAATGGAGAATCCCAGCGCCAGGACCGCGTAGCAGAGGCCTGTGGTCAAATCTCGAATTCGCATGGTTCTCAGTCGATAGCCAGCCAAGTAGGTCTCGCCTTAAACGGTCTCATACTACAGAAGTCTTTCTCACGAGGTCTTCCCCTACGAAGGTATGGAGGGGAAACCGGGCAAGTGAAAAGTCATCTTACAAAGAAAGAGAAGAAGGGGTCAGGTCTTGAGTTTGACAACTAGGAATGTTGCCAACCGTTCCCGCCAGCGCCGGTCCTCTGCGAGTCGCCGTTCGACAGCACTTACCCGTCGGCTGACCGCGCTGTAGGTCACGCCCATCCGCCGCGCCACCTCTGACAAGCGCTCTCCAGCCCACCGCCGGAGCCCATAGAACGCCACCTCCCGTGCTTCGCTCGGGCGTCGGGTGGGTCGAACCAACTCGTTGAGACTCACTCCAAACTCCTCTGCCACGCGAGCCAGGACCTTCTCAGAGGATAGCCAGTATGGATCTCGTTGCGCCCGTGGGATTTCGGTCTCCGTCATCTGACGGGTTCCGTATCGTTGGACGTCGCGCACAAACGCGTCGCTACCGAGATAGACCTGCCCCACGAGGTGCTCCCAGGGCCGCGTCGGCTCCTGGATGCCCTCCGCCACGAATTGCCGGTACTTGTCTTGCGCGACTCCTCTCCGTTGACCAAATTGCTCAAGGATCCAGTCCACCGTCAACCAGGCCGGCGCCGTTGCCATTCCCGCCGTCGCCCGATAGCTACTCCACGGGTAGGCCTTTGGGTGCGGCACTATCCCTGCCCTTACGGGGTTCAGCACGACGTAGCGGCACAACTCTAGTAAGTGGGCCTCCTTCTCCACCACGATGGCCTTGAACCGTCCTTGAAACAGATGACCTACGCGTCGATGCCGTCGATTGAAGGCTTGGGTGTAGACCCCATTGAGATGGCGGAGGGCGAGCGACAGATTGGGCGACGGCGTTTCCAGCAGCAGATGATAATGATTGTCCATCAAGACCCAGGCATGGCAGCGCACCTGATACCGATCCACCATGGTCGCGAGGGTGTCCACGAACCGGGCGCGATCGTTATCCTGCCGGACAATGGCCTTGCGCTCATTGCCCCGGGCCGTGACGTGGTACAGGCCCCCGGCGAAGGCTAGTCGTAATGGCCGTGCCATGCCGCCGGCACGGTACCGCGCGGAATTGGCAAAGTCAAGACCTGACCCCGTCCTCAGTTTGACCCGGCCACACAACGTCAGCGATTTGCGGGTCTTGTTCCGGCGAACAATGCTTCCCGTCATTTACGCCACTCGAGGAGAATTTCGCTTTGAGGGAGAAAGAACCGAGCTGAGCACCGCTCATCAAGCGAAAAGATAGTTGAACACGAAAGAGGAGTTCTGCAAGTGCAAGACAAGAATGATACGCTATGGTGCGATCGTGATTGAGAGGGCCTCCGCGTCTGATTGAGGTATTGTGTCTGTCACTTGAACAGTAAAATTGGACGGGCCTGCCGTGGTTGGCGTACCCGAAATCACCCCTGTTGCCTGATCTATGTTCAAGCCTGGCGGTAGCGCCCCCGCGCTGATTCCCCAAGTAAGGTTTCCGATTCCTCCCGTGGCCTGGACCTGCTGGCTGTAAGCTTGCCCTGCCACCCCATTTGGGAGCGAAGTGGTCGTAATATTTGGCGGTGCGGGAAGATTGATTGTCACTGAGAAAGACTGGTCGTCAAATTGGGTTAAGGTATCCGTGGCCCGTACAGTGAAATTAAACGGGCCTGCTGTGGTCGGTATACCAGAAATCACTCCCGTGGTCGGATTTATGGTCAAGGGTGGGGGTAATGCTCCGGCGCTGATTGTCCATGTGATGGCACCCGTTCCTCCAGCGGCTTGCACGGTTTGGCTATAGGCTGATGCGACTGTCCCGTTCGGCAGAGTTGTTGTCGTGATGTTGGGTGGGGCCGGGAGACCGATGGTAATTGACAGAGCTGGCGGAGTGGGGTCGGTTTGTGACAGCGAGTCCGTAACTTGCGGTGTGAAATTAAACGTGCCTGCTGCAGAAGGTATTCCGGAAATCACACCAGTTGAAGAAGCGAGGGTTACTCCAGTAGGAAGTGACCCAGTCTGGATGCTCCACGTAAATGGTCCTGTACCTCCGCTGACTTGCAGAGTTCGGCTGTAGGCCTGAGTGACTGTTCCGTTGGGCAGAAGCGACGCAGAAGTTGTCGTGATATTCGGTGGGGCAGGCAGATTGATTGTCAGCGACAGCGTCCTGGTTGCCGTCTGAACTGGATTAGTGGAGTCTCTGACGGTGAACGTGTGTGACGTTGTACCTTGACTCCCGTTCAGGGGAGTACCGCTGATTGTGTGAGTGCTTGCATTCCAAGATAATCCGTTCGGCAAGGCAGGATTGACCACTGGATCCCAAGTCAGAGGAGCAGTACCTCCTGATGCCAACAAGGTAGTGTTGGGATAAACTTGCGTGACAGTCCCGTTAGGTAGCGATGAGGTCGTGATTTGTGGAGGAGAAGGTGCTGTAATCGTGATAGACAGGGCCTGAGAGTCAGATTGCGGTATCACGTCGGTGACCTGGACCGTGAAGTTGAATGTGCCTGTCTGGGTAGCCGTCCCTGAAATCTGTCCAGTCGACGCATTCAGACCCAAACCAGGTGGGAGGGCTCCAGTGATGACACCCCAGGTAAGAGGAGCAATCCCGCCCGTCACTTGTAGAGTCTGGTTGTAGGAGTTGTTAAACGACCCATTCGGAAGCGAAGTAGTCGTAATATTCGGCGCAGCTGGAAGGTTGATCGTAATCGAAAGGGGTTTTTGGTTCGACTGCTGAGGCGACCCGACGTCCTGTACCCGGAAAGTGGGGGTAAATGTTCCAGCAGTTGATGGTGTACCTGTGATCGCTCCGGTGTTGGCATTTAGCTGAAGCCCTGGTGGCAAGGATCCACTCACAATGCTCCAAGTCAGCGGCGGCGTGCCGCCCGTCGCTGCAAGATTGGCGCTGTAGCCTTGAGTGACTGTGCCGTTCGGCAGCGAATTCGTTGTGATCGTCAACGTCAGCGGTGCAGGACTGATCGTCAGCGTGTATGATCTGGTGCCGGTTTGAGGCGTTGGTGAGAAGGAATCGGTCACCGAGAAGGTGTGTGGCTGGTTGCTGCTTACCGTAGGGGTGCCGCTAATCGTACCAGTGGCGGTGCTGAAGGTCAGTCCGTTCGGCAAGGCAGGATTCACTGACCAAGTGGTGTAGGGCGGAGTTCCTCCCGTGGCCGTCAACTGGGTCAAAGGATAGACCTGGCCGACGATGCCGTTGGGGAGCAGCGCAGGCAATGAAATCGACGGCTGGGGGACAGCATTGATTGAGATTGTCAGATCTTTTTCTGCACCCTGCGGAGTCGGTGTCGACGTGTCGACCACTCTGAATTTTGGTGTGACGGTTTGTATCGTCGTCGGAGTTCCGCTGATCACGCCGGCCGGGCTCAAGTTGAGGCCGTTGGGCAAAGCGGGCGAACCACTTGCGAGACTCCATGTGTAGCCTGGATTGCCGCCTGATGCCGCCAATGTGGTGCTGTAGGGTATTCCGATGCTGCCGCTCGGAAGCGGTGAACCGGAGGCGATCGCCAAGCCTGTCGGCCCTGGTGGAGGGGCCGACACCGAAGAGACATCATTGCAGCCGTACAGGGTTAGGGCGATGGCAGCGATGACGCCAGCACCACAACACTTTGCTGCAAGACCCGGATGACGCTTCATAGTAGGTTTCAATGTATGAAAATGATCTGTTTACAGGACCCGGCAGCCCCAGTTGTTTAGAAGGTCCATAATACGGGATGCTTCGGAGGCGATCTACCCCTACGAATGTAAGGGAATTCCGCAGAGAGGGTGAGGTTTGGGCCTGGGTTGAGAGGGGAAACCGTTCTCTTTACAGACTTTCGCCGTATTTCTCTCTGTGCTGTTTCTTCGCCGCGGAGATCCAGTTATCGCGCTTGATCCGATCAAGCGGGGTCGCCAACTGCTTCGCGACACGGGACATATCGCCGGCGGTCCATCTTGCAATCTGAATATAAGTGTGCGTCCCCAGATTATTCAAGGCCTTTTCGACCGCGGGATTAATGCCGCGGATCTTCGTCAGGTCGTCTCTCTGTTGTTCGCCCGGTGATTTGGCCCGCCCGATCTCTAATCTGAGCTGGTCGTCCCCTTTGGGGTCCTGACGTCGCGCGACCGTATCCGCTTCTCCCTTGATCTTGAGAGGGGTTCGGACTTCGACCGGCCGTTTCGGACGGTCGGACGATTTCTCCGTCATCGTGTTGTGGAGGAGGCTCAGTTCGTCGAACTGCCGTTGAAGGGCGCCGATCTGCTCCGTCTGTTGGTGGATCGTGCGGTCCCGTTCCGTCAAGGTCGCCTGGAGGTCTTGAATCGCCCCGCGCTGCGTTTCGATCAGCTTGGCATCCGATTCGTGCTGCTTGTGCGCCTTTCCCTGCTTGGCTTCCCACTCGCGCAGCGCCTGTTTCTGATCGGTGATTTGTTTTTCCAAGGTCTCCAATTCGCTCACGCGGCGCGCCAAACTCGCGCGCTGTTCCTCGCTCTCATGCAGCGCTGTTCGGAACTGGGCCTCTTTTTCGCTGAGTTGAACTTCCAGCCAATGGACTCGACCTTGAGCCGGCTCCAATTCGCCGATCTGAGATTTGAGATCTTCCATTTCTTTGATCGTCGTCTCCGCCTCCGCCAATCGATTCTGCAACTCGAACAATTCGTCTTCTTTCAGACTCAAGGCCTGCTGAGCAGCGGTACGGGCGGCGTTGGCTTGCCGGGCTTCCTGCTCAAAGGCGGCGATAATGGCATCGCTGTTGGTGAACCGGTGGAGCGATTCGCTGTGCTCCGACTCCATGGTCGCGATCCGTTGAATCGCGGCGGAAAGGTCGGCTTGAACCTGGGTCAGGCGCTCAGTGCGAGCCGCGAGTTCATCCTGGGTCATTTGCAGGAGGGTTTCCGATGAGGTGATCTTGCTTTCGTAGATCTGCATGGTCGAAGCCTTGGCCTTGAGCTCGAGCTGGGCTGAATTCAAGGCTTGCTCCTTCGTCTGCAGGGCGGTGGTGATGTCGTAAATATGTTGATTGAGGGTGCGGACCGAGAGTTGCCGCAGGAGCCATCCGACGAGTACGCCGATTCCTGCCGCGACGATCAGGCATCCCACCATCTCGCTGACGAGCTTGATCATGCGTCACCGTTCCCTTTCACGAGCAATTCGATTCTCCTGTTGCGTTGGAGGGCAGCCTGAGTCTGTTCGTTGGAGCGCGGCTTCGTCGATCCGTATCCGACTGCCGTGAAGCGCTGGGATAAGCCCTGCTTGACGAAATAGTTCCGGACTGCCTCGGCCCGCCGCTGGCTGAGGGCCAGATTATAATCCGGCGCGCCATACCCGTCCGTGTGTCCGCCGATCTCGATGGCGGCCTGCGGCGCCTCCCGCAATAGGGGGATGAGCAGGTCCAATGTCGCGCGCCCGGCGGGAGTCAGGCTGGCTTTATTGGACTCGAATTCGATCTTGTTCTTCGCCAGGACGGCATTCATTCGCGACTGCAATGACCCGCGGGGAGGCTGAGTCGAGGCCGTGGCCACGGAGGCCAGAACGTGATCTTCCAATTCGAGGCCGGCCGCGGTCATCGGCGCGATGGCGCGAAGAAGCGCAGCCTTGGCCTGCTCCGTCGGGACACGCCCGCTGAGGACAATGGAACGGCCGTCGATAATCACGGACCCGCGGCCGTTCATGTGATGCAACGCCGGTAGAATGCCGGGGAGCTGATCAAGCCAGGGGGCCGGCGCTACCTGACTGTCCACCGTCAGTTGATCGACGATCTGGACTTTCGCTTCGTCGAAACGGGCGTGAGTTCCTTGGAGTATCTTGTCCCGACTGGCCTTGTTGGGAAGTGAGCCCCTCAGGGTCAGTGTGCCCTGTTCCAATCGTGCATGAAAGTTAGCAGGAATCAGTGCGGAAGAAGCTGGTTGCGGCAAGTGGCGGGGGATACAGACCAACGCCAGGAGCACAAGAGCGATCGCACCTCCGCCTACAATTGCCGCGCGGATCATCGTGGCCACTCCTATGGCTTACGTAACGAAGGACAGTACCATATTATGGTGGAGCAAGTCAGCCAGGGTATTGGCTTTATGGCAGTGGCAGGACCGGAGCGATTGCGGTATGGTACAAACCTTATCTAAACCTGAGCCTTAACCTCAACCTTCTTAAGTCATGATTGCGATTATCGATTACGGCATGGGGAATCTGCGCAGCGTCTCCAAGGCCTTTGAGGCGGTCGGGCATCAGGCGGTTGTGACGCGCGATCCCGTCGTGATCGGGAATGCGAGCCGGGTCGTCCTGCCGGGCGTCGGGGCCTTTGGCGATTGCATGGGGAATCTGGAGCGCTACGGTCTTGTCGAGGCCATTCGATCGAGCATCCGGTCGGGGAAACCGTTCCTCGGTATCTGCTTGGGCCTGCAACTGCTCTTCACCGAGAGCGAAGAATTCGGCCGGCACCAGGGACTCGACATTATTCCCGGCAAGGTCAAGAAGTTTCCCTGGGGACAGGCTCCCGACAGGGTGCCTGTCCCCATTCGATCACAGGGACAGGCACCAGCAGGGCCGGAGCCTGTCCCTCAGCTCAAGGTCCCTCATATGGGTTGGAATCAGGTGAATCTTCAGCGTGGATGTCCGCTGTTCAACGGCATTGCCGACGGATCCGATTGGTATTTTGTGCATTCCTATTTCGTCGATCCTGACGATCGGTCGACGATTGCCGCTACAACGAGCTATGGTATCCCCTTCGCGTCAAGCATCTGGCGAGATAACGTCGTGGCCTGCCAGTTCCACCCGGAAAAGAGTCAGTCGGTCGGCCTGCGCTTGATCAAAAATTTCGGAGTCTGGAAGTGAGGGAATCCGGTTACAGAGATATCGCCCTGGCGGTCGTGCTCTTGGTCTTGGCAGTTGGAATGACTACCAGCTGCAGCGGTTCGAAAGTCACCACACAGGCTTCGAGCGGCCTGCCTCGTTACCAGGTCCGAACCCTGGCGCTGCTGCCGTTCGACACGCTGAGCACTCCTCAAATTCGAGATGATGGGAATCCTTACATGTCGGCGCCGCGAGGAGCCCGAGCATCCGACATTTCCGTAGGAGTGCAGACGAATGTCGAACCGCATCTCCGCCAAACCGTGGTGGTGCCGGGCTATGCGGGCGAAAAAGTGACCCAACTGTTCTGGGTACGGTTGCGAAATCTGAAGGGCGTGACCGTGTTGCCGCCGGCCGATGCGGCGAAGGTCAAGGCCTCCTCCACCGGAGGCTCAAACCAGCCGACCCCGGAATCGACAGCGGCCGAGCTGGCCAGGAAACTTCACGCCGACGCCGCCTTGATGGGGCAAGTGTCCGTCTATCAAGAACGGGTCGGCAGCAGGCTGGGGGCGAATCCTCCGGCTTCGGTGGGATTCGAAGTGAAAGCCGTGGCTGCGGACGGGCAGGTCTTGTGGGTCGGCAATTACTATGAGCGACAGAAACCGATGACCGAGGATTTTTCCGGTTTCATCCATCACGGCTGGGGATTTGTCACCGTCGACGAGCTCTCGCACTACGGTGTGGAAGAAATCCTCAAGGCCTTTCCCTTCGGGTCGACGGAGGAGTAAGGCGTGCTCATTATTCCTGCAATCGACTTGAAGAATGGCCGCTGCGTCCGGCTCCGCCAGGGCGACATGGCAGCTGAGACGGTCTATTCGGAGGATGTCCCTTCAGTGGCGCGGAAGTGGCAGCAACAGGGCGCGACGATGATTCATGTGGTGGATCTCAACGGCGCGGTCGAGGGAGAACCTCGAAACCTCCCGCAGATCGAAATGGTGATACGGAGTGTCAGCATGAAGGTGCAGGTCGGCGGCGGTATCCGGACCATTGAGACCATACGCCGGTATCTGACGGCCGGCGTGTCTCGTGTGGTGCTCGGCACTGCCGCGCTCACGGATCGGGCCTTTCTGGAGCAGGCCTGCAAAGAATTTCCACGCCGGATTCTCCTCGGTCTCGATGCGAGAGGCGGGAAGGTGGCGGTCAAGGGTTGGACTTCTCTGTCCGACACGAGAGCAGTGGACTTGTTGAAGGAGCTTGCCGGGCACGAGATCGGCGCCGTGATCTACACGGACATTGCGCGGGACGGTATGCTGAGCGGGCCCAATATTCCGGCGTTACGGGAAGTGGTCGAGCTTTCGTCCTTCCCCGTCATTGCCTCGGGCGGAATTACGAAGGTCGAGGATCTTCGAGCCGTTCAAGCGCTCGGTCCGCGCATCGAAGGGGCGATCGTCGGGAAGGCCTTGTACGACGGCAAGCTGGATTTGCGCGAAGCGATCGCCGCCGTCGCTCGGCGTAACGGGACAACGGGGTAAGGGGACAGCCGGATATGGGGGTACATAGAGGTAACGGACTCAGGGTATCGCTTCATTCTTCCCCTTCCCTGCGCCTTATCCCAATTAACCCTTAACCCTTCTCTACCCCTAATTTAGGCTATGCTGACCAAGCGGATCATCCCATGTCTCGACGTGAAAGACGGACGAGTCGTCAAAGGCGTGAGTTTCGTGAATCTCCGCGATGCGGGAGATCCGGTGGAGGTGGCGGCAGTCTATGATCGCGAGGGTGCGGACGAACTCTGCTTTCTCGATATCACCGCGTCGCATGAGAACCGAAAGACGCTCCTCGATGTGGTGGAGCAGACGGCCGCTCGAGTATTCATGCCGGTGACGGTCGGCGGGGGTGTGCGCACGCTCGACGACATCCGCGCATTACTGAATGCCGGCGCCGACAAGGTCAGCATCAATACGGCGGCGGTGCAACGGCCCGAGTTTGTGAAGGAGGCGGCGCGACGATTCGGCACACAGTGTATTGTGGTGGCGATCGATGCGAAGCGCCGCGGCGCGCCGGCTCAATGGGAAGTCTTTACGCATGGGGGCCGCACACCAGCTGGTCTCGACGCGGTTGAATGGGCCAAGCGGATGGAAGACTATGGGGCAGGGGAGATTCTGTTGACCAGCATGGACCAGGACGGCCAGCAGAGCGGATATGACCTTGGCCTGACTGCGGCCGTGTCCGAATCGGTTTCCATTCCCGTGATCGCGTCGGGCGGCGTGGGCACTCTCGAACATTTGTATGAAGGGTTTGTAAAGGGTAAGGCGGATGCGGTGCTGGCTGCCTCGATTTTTCACTTCCGGACTCATACGATTCCGCAGGCCAAAGCATATCTTCGCGAACGTGGCGTCCCAATACGGGACTGTCCGCAAGTAGGGTGAGGTAAGGAGAACGTTTGTTTTGTCTGTTTAGTCTATTTGGTTGTGATCGGGAACCAGGTTAACAAGACAAACCAAACAAACCAAATGAACGAAACAAACCGTATCACGTTCGACGAGCAGGGGTTGTTGCCCGCCATCATACAAGATTGGCTGGACGGCACGGTGTTGATGTTGGGCTATATGAATCAAGAAGCGATCGGCAAGACGTTGGCGACCAAGTCGGTTCACTTTTGGAGCCGGTCACGGAAAAAGCTCTGGGAAAAGGGGGAGACTTCAGGCCACAAGCTGGTCGTGAAGGAGGTCTTCATCGATTGCGACCAGGATACGATTCTGGTGAAAGCCGAACCGATCGGTCCGACGTGTCACACCGGCGAACGAGCCTGTTTCTTTGCGAAGCTGGACGCACAGGGACGGGCAAGCCAAGAAAAGACGCAGGAAGCTTTCGGAGGAATCTTGGAGGGAGTGTTGAACACCATTCGAGATCGGCGGCTCCGTCCGCAATCCGGCTCCTATACGACGAAGCTCTTTGAAGGTGGCCACGACAAGATCCTTAAGAAGGTGGCGGAGGAAGCAGGCGAAGTGCTCATTGCCGCGAAGGGTGGCAAGAAAGATGAGATTATCTATGAGGTCGCGGATCTCTTCTTTCATACCTTGATGGTCTTGGGTTATCACGAGGTCACGCTTCAGGAGATCTATCAGGAATTGGGCAGGCGTTTTGGGAAGTCCGGGCTGCGACAGGAACAATAAGAGGACAGGGAGGGCGACCATGGGGGACTGTCTCTTTTGTAAGATCGCGGACAAGAAGATCTCTGCAAAGCTTGTTCATGAGGACGATCAGACCTTGGCCTTCGACGATATCAATCCTCAGGCGCCGGTCCACACGCTGGTGATTCCGAAACGACACGTCGCCTCGGTGCATGAACTCGATACAGGCGACGAATCGCTGCTTGGACAGATACTGTTGAGTTGTACCAAAGTCGCCAGACTGAAAGGGCTCGGTGAGGCCGGGTACCGGCTGGTCACCAATATTGGGAAAGATGGCGGCCAGACGGTGGCGCACCTTCATTTTCATATCCTCGGGGGGAGGCATATGACCTGGCCTCCGGGATGACCGGATGATCGCGGGAAGGTTGAGGTTGAGGTTCAGGTTCAGGCCAAGACCTCACTCTCAACCTAAGCCTTAACCTTAATCTCTCCCGGAGGCGTTGACAGATTTCCTTTCCGTCTGTTAGGTTAACCTTTCAATTTTTCCGATCACTTACGATTACCGACCCCGCCGGTTTGAGGCGGGAAACAGGAGCCGCGACTCCCGTGGGCCGAGGCCTGATTTCTGAGGACATCATCAGTCAGATCAGAGACCGGATCGACATCACGGAGATTGTCGGGCAGCATGTGAGCCTGGTCAGAGCCGGCCAGAATTTGAAAGGGCTCTGTCCGTTTCATCAGGAAAAATCTCCCTCCTTCACGGTCAGTCCATCCAGGCAAATCTTCCATTGTTTCGGCTGCGGAGCCGGCGGAAACGTATTCACGTTCTTGACGCGCATCACCGGCGCCAGTTTTCCTGAAACAGTTCGAGACCTCGGACGCAAAGTCGGCATAGAAATTCCGGACTCCTCAGTCAACGCCGGGCCGCAAGCCGCGCAAGCCGGCCGGCTTGAACAACTCAATCGCGCGGTTGCCGCCTGGTTCCGACAGAATCTGCAGGAGGAACGCCTCGGCGCGGCAGCTCGCGAGTATCTGGAGAGTCGAGGGATTCATCAGGCCACGATCGATCTGTTCGGGATCGGTACGGCGCCTGCGGAATGGGACGGCCTGCTCAAGGCGCTGACCGGGCAGGGATTTCAACAGTCGGATCTGGCCGCGGCCGGACTGATCATTGCGCGGGAAGGCGGGTCCGGATTTTACGATCGCTTCCGCGCGCGCGTGATGTTTACAATTTCAGATCTGCGCAAGCGCGTGGTGGGATTCGGCGGGCGCGTGCTCGGTGAGGGAACCCCCAAGTATCTGAATTCACCGGACACGCCGTTGTTTAAGAAAGGCCAGACGCTGTTTGCCTTGGATCTGGCGCGGGAAGCGATCACGCGGACAAAAACCGTGGTGGTGGTCGAGGGGTACTTCGACGCCGTCGCTCTCCATCAATCCGGGCTGACCCACACCGTGGCGACTCTAGGCACCGCGCTGACGCCCGATCACATTCATGTTCTGCGTCGGTTCGCCTCGAAAGTCGTGTTGCTCTTCGATCCCGATCCGGCCGGGGTCCGTGCCGCGCTGCGAGGGCTCGATCTGTTCGTGAACAGCGGGCTCGGCGTGAAGGTGGTCACGCTGCCCGCCGGCGAGGATCCCGACACGTTCGTTCGAAAAGAAGGGCCGGAGGTCTTTGCCCGGCTGGAAGAACAGTCGCCGAGCCTGTTGGATTTTGCCCTGGAGCAGAGTCTGCAGTCGGCCGAGAGCAGCACGGTCGAAGGGCGAATCCGAAGCGTGGATGAAGTGTTGCGCATATTGCAGAAAAGCGAACATCCGATAGAACGCGAAGAACGGATCAGGATCGTCGCGGAGCGGTTGGGGATCAATCAGCAGCGGTTGATCGAACGGTATCCCGCACTCTTGCCCCAGGACGGTCGCCGTCCGATCAATCGAAAGCCGGAGGCCCAGGCTGCGTCGGTGAACAAGGCTGTGCCGGAAGAGCGCGATATCGTGTACCTATTGCTGCACGGCCACTTGACGCCGGCCGATATCCGACGGCTCAGGCCGGAGACCTTTACGGTGGCAGCCTGTCGTCTGCTTGTTGAACAGGCGTTGGCGCATCTCGGCCAGGACGGCCGTGTCGGGTTGCGGCACCTGCTCGATAGGGTCGTGGACGATCCGGACTGCGGTCAGCTGGCCACGGAGCTGTCGATGCGAGAGGAACACTTCGATGATGCGCGCGCGCACCTTCAAGGCTGTCTCGACCGGCTCGATCGCAAACATGCCGAAGCGGTCCTGCGCGAGCTGATCGCGCAGCTCAAAGCCGCTGAACGCGACGGCCGGCTCGAAGAGGCGCGGACGCTGAATGCCCAGGTGAACGAATTGCGGATCCAAAAGGCCGGTCGACCGGCCGCCCCGGTATTGTCTTTGGTCAAGGAGTAAGCATGGCGAAACAAGAATTGCTCGTGGAAGTCAAGAAGCTCATCTCGATCGGAAAGGAAAAGGGCTTCCTGACCTACGACGAGTTGAACAGCACGTTGCCGGCTGAGGTGGTGTCGTCCGAACAGTTCGGCAGCATCATGACCATGTTCGGCGAAATGGACATCGAGATCGTGGACGCGCCGGAAGGGAGCGAGCGTCAACAGAAGAACCGGGACCGCGAAGAGTCGAGCGACGAGAGCGAGGAGGCCGACGGAGGGGAAGAGAACGAAAAGGAAATCGACCTGACGCCCGGCGCGCTCAGCCGGACGGATGATCCGGTGCGTCTGTATTTGAAGGAGATGGGAAGCGTCGCGCTCTTGAGTCGCGAGGGTGAGATCGAAATTGCGAAGCGGATCGAAGAGGGCAAGCGGGACATCGCCTTCGTCATCTACGGCATGCCCATGACGATTGAATTCATTCTCTCGCTTCGCGAACAGCTCAAGACCGGCAAGATCGACGTCCGTGAAATCGTGCCCATTGTCGAAACGGAAGAGGATTTTGAAGAAGAGGAAGTCGAGAAGGACTACGAAGAGCTGCGCATCAAAACGCTGGAGGGCCTGAACTCGGTCCGCAAAGTCTCCACTTCTTTGAAGGGGCTCTACGAGAAATCGCGTCAGGCGGCCAAGGACCCCGGCAAGCTGAAAAAGATCAAGAAGCAGATCGACGCCATTCGCGAACAGGTCGTGGATAAGATGGAGGCGGTGAATCTGCACGGCGTGCTCAAAGATCGCATGGTGCAGCGCGTCCGTGAAATGGCCATTCAGATTCGCACTGCCGAGCGGGAGATCGTCAGTTGCCAGCGGCGATTGGGCGTCGGCGGGGAGGCCGGCGCCGAGTTGCTGCGGAAGCTCTGCCGGGAACGCAAAGATCTGCTGGCGGTGAAACGCCGGACCGGCGTGTCCGAAGAGAATCTTCAGGACATCAAGAAGGTCTATCAGGCCGCCAGAGCCAAGATTCGCCAGTTGGAAACCGAAGAAGCGCTGGTATCGGGCGAGGAAATCAAGGATGCCGTCAAGCACTTGGACGTGGCGGAGGAGAAGGTCAAGCGCGGCAAGGCCGAGCTGGTGGAAGCGAACTTGCGACTCGTCGTCAGTATCGCCAAGAAATACACGAATCGCGGGCTGCAATTTCTGGATCTCATCCAGGAAGGCAACATTGGCCTGATGAAGGCGGTGGATAAATTCGAATACAAGCGGGGCTACAAGTTCAGCACCTATGCCACCTGGTGGATTCGTCAGGCGATCACGCGCGCCATTGCCGACCAAGCGCGGACGATCCGTATTCCGGTTCACATGATCGAAACCATCAATAAGCTCATCCGGACGTCGCGCCATCTGGTGCAGAAGCTCGGACGCGAACCGACGCCGGAGGAAATCGCCGAACGGATGGATCTGCCGCTCGATAAAGTCCGAAAAATTCTGAAGATCGCGCGCGAGCCGATCTCGCTCGAAACGCCGATCGGCGAAGAAGAAGACAGCCATCTGGGCGACTTTATCGAGGACAAGAAGGCGATTTCGCCGCTGGAGGCGGCCATTCGCTACGACCTGCAGCGCCAGATCAACAGCGCGCTGGAGACATTGACGCCGCGCGAGGAGAAGGTTCTGCGGAAACGATTCGGCATCGGTGAAGCCACCGATCACACGCTTGAAGAGGTGGGTCAGGACTTCGAGGTGACGAGAGAGCGAATCCGGCAGATCGAGGCCAAGGCGTTGCGCAAGCTGCGCCATCCCAGCCGAAGCAAGAAGCTGCGAAGCTTTGTGGAGAGTCTCTAGGCTGCGACCGCCGGAATATTTGACTCCGTTGTTCGCGCAGCCTAGAATCGATCAGAAGGTCGAAGTTAAGGTCAAGGCTAAGGCTGGCTTCGAATCTCGACCTTAACCTGAGCCTCAACCTGTTTTGATGGGCCCATAGCTCAGGTGGTTAGAGCGGCTGACTCATAATCAGCTGGTCCTAGGTTCGAGTCCTAGTGGGCCCACCAGCGGGACCGGCGGTCGGCAATCGGGGCGGCGTCGCGCGTTACTGAAATTCAGGAGTGCATTGAAGCAGAATCTTTCCCCCCTCATCGAACTGCAGAAGCTGGATCTCCGGATCATGGAGATCAGCGAACAGCGCCGGAAAATTCCCGATCGACTGCACCAGATGGAGACGCCTCTTCGCGAGGCGCGCCAACAGCTGCACGATACCAACGCATCCATGGAGGCCCTGGTCAAAGAGCGCCGCTCGCACGAGCGGGACGTCGAAGCGCAGGATGCGCACAACGACAAGATGCGGGCCCGCCTGTCGGAGATCAAGACCAACAAGGAGTACCAGGCTCATTTATTCGAACTACAAATGGCCAACAAGAAAAAGTCGGAGATCGAAGACAAGGTCCTGGCCTGTATGGAGAAAATCGACCAGCTTCAGCACGCGCTGAAAGAGGCGCAGGAGCGGGTTAAGTCGGTGGAAGAGACTTTCACGCAGGAAAAGCAGGTGCTGGATGATCTCGATCGGAAACTTGCGGGAGAATTGGCCGAGCTCGAAGCGCAGCAGCGCGAACGGGCTTCGCGCGTGGAGCGCGGTCTGCTTGAACGCTATACCAAGTTGAAATCATCCAGAAAGGATCAGGCGTTGGCCGCCATCAAAGGCGGTATGTGCTCGGGATGCCGGTTGCAGATCCCGCCGCAGCTCATCGCCGAAGTGAAACGCTCGCAGGATCTTCACACCTGTCCCTATTGCCACCGGATGCTCTACTGGGAAGGCGAACCCGCAACGGAGAGCAAGTCTGCGACTGACAATGCCAAGGATAGCACCCTCGAAGTCGGCGAATCAGTCTAAAGCCACAAAAGAAGGTTGAGGCTGAGGTTTAGGTTAAAGACGAACCTCAGCCTAGCCTTTTTTCGCTCATCCTCAGCCTGAACCTCAACCTTTCTTTGAGTATCAGTGGACATTGGGAATTATTCGATTAATAATTCGCCATAACCAAGGAGTCCACTCGTGAAGAAAGCGCTCATTACCGGTATTACCGGTCAGGACGGCTCGTATCTCTCTGAGTTCTTGCTCGGAAAAGGCTATGAAGTTTACGGCATCATTCGTCGTTCCAGTTCCTTCAATACCGGCCGCATCGACCCTATCTATGAAGATCCGCACGTCCCGCATCGGCGCCTCCATCTTGTCTACGGAGACTTGAACGACGCCAGCTCATTGAATCGAATCCTGCGGACGGTCCAGCCGGATGAGATCTATAATCTGGGGGCGCAGAGCCACGTGCGCGTCAGCTTCGATATTCCCGAATATACCGGAGAGATCACGGGGCTTGGCACGATCCGCCTTCTTGAGGCGATCCGTGAATCGGGGCTGAAGCCGAAGTTCTATCAGGCGTCGTCGAGTGAAATGTTCGGGAAAGTGCTTGAGGTGCCGCAACGGGAAACGACTCCGTTTTATCCGCGCAGCCCGTACGGCGCGGCCAAAGTCTATTCGTATTGGATCACCGTGAACTATCGTGAAGCCTACAGTCTGTTTGCCTGCAACGGTATTCTGTTCAACCATGAATCCCCGAGACGAGGAGAGACTTTTGTCACGAGGAAAATCACCAAGGCGGCCGCCCGCATCAAGCTGGGGGTTCAGCAGGATCTCTTTCTCGGAAATCTCGATGCGAAGCGCGACTGGGGCTTCGCCGGCGACTATATCCAGGCGATGTGGATGATGTTGCAGGCCAAGACTCCGGAAGATTATGTGATCGCGACCGGCGAGACCCATACGGTGCGAGAAATGCTCGAGCTGGCGTTCAGTCGGCTTCAACTGGATTGGAAGAAACACGTCAAGATCGACGAGAAGTATTATCGTCCTACCGAAGTGGATTTGCTGATCGGTGATGCCGGCAAGGCCAGACGGGAATTGGGGTGGGAGCCGAAGGTGAGATTCGAGGAGTTGGTGACCATGATGGTTGATGCGGACCTGGCGGCAGAACGGGAGAAGCTGGATGGAACGAGGAAGAGGGGATGAAGTCAGAGGTTAAGGTTGAGGCTGAGCGCGGGTCCTTTCACTGAGGTGCCTAAAGGGTGTTTAGTTCATTATATTAGTATGGACAGAAGGTTGGATATCTCAAAGAGGGCGAATACCACCTTGCAATGAAATTGACAGATGAGGTCTGGAAAGAGCTCTAGGCATTGATCCGTTCACTTTGCGAGACTGCTCAACCTTAAGCTCAGCCTTAGCCTTCGTATGACATCCTTTTGGTCAAATACTCGTGTCGTCGTCACCGGAGGCGCCGGCTTTCTCGGGTCGTTCGTCGTCGAACAGCTTCGAGCTCAAGGCTGCTCGAGCATCGTGGTTCCTCGCAGCAGCGAATACGATCTTGTACAGATGTCGGCGGTTCAACAGCTCTATGCCGATGCGAAGCCGGACATCGTCATTCATCTGGCGGCGCGAGTCGGCGGGATCGGCGCCAATCAAGCCAATCCCGGGAGGTTCTTCTACGACAATCTGATGATGGGCACCCAACTCATCGAAATCGGCCGCCAGCGGGGCTTGAGAAAGTTCGTCGCGCTCGGGACGATTTGCGCCTATCCGAAATTCGCGCCCATCCCCTTTAGAGAGGACGACATCTGGAACGGCTATCCCGAGGAAACCAACGCTCCCTACGGATTGGCGAAGAAGATGATGCTGGTGCAGTCGCAGGCCTATCAGCAACAGTACGGATTCAATTCGATCGTGTTGTTTCCCGTCAATCTCTACGGACCGCGCGATAACTTCGATCTCCAGACCTCGCATGTCATCCCTGCGCTCATCCGCAAGTGTATGGAGGCGAAAGAGGCGGGGAAAAACACATTCACTCTCTGGGGCGATGGATCCCCAAGCCGAGAGTTTCTGTATGTCGAAGACGCGGCGGAGGGCATTCTGCAGGCCGCGGAATCGTACGACGGAAACCTTCCGGTCAATCTGGGAACCGGGGAGGAAGTCACGATTCGCAACCTCGCCGACATGATTGCAGCGGAGGTCGGATTTTCAGGACAGATTGATTGGGATACGACCAAGCCGAACGGGCAACCGCGCCGATGCCTCGATGTGAGCCGCGCGAAACAGCTCTTCGGTTTTCAGGCCAGGCACAATCTGCGTGAAGGCCTCAAGAAGACAATCGGGTGGTTCCAAGCCCATCGCCATGCCTTGCGGGAAGTGCACTTCTAGTCCCCTCATCCCCCTGGTTCTCCTCCTGCCTGGAGCCGCGCAACACGGAATTTGTACGATCCGGCCTTCGATTGCGCACCGCGACCGGCGTACCAGTTTCTAACCCATTGACTCTCCGCGCCATCAAGGAGCCGCCCCGTGGTCCGAGTCTTGCTGTTGTTCCCCGCGTTTGGGGTTACAGCCGCTATGTTTGAGTTCAAACCATCCGATGGCCGCTCATCCGGAACTCACCAGGACCAGCCTGTTGAGGCAGCGGAGTGGTATGAGCGCGGATTGACGTTGCGAAAAGCCGGTCTGTTCAGGCAGGCGATCGAGCAATTCGAGAAGGCCGTCACAGATTCCGATTATGCATTGAAAGCTTATGCGCAGATCGGGCTGTGCTGCAAGTCTTCAAGAAACTATGAAGGAGCCGTCACCGCGTTTCGGAACGCCCTCAAATCACCGGCGGCTTCGACGAAGGAAACGGTGCAAATTCTCTACGTGCTCGGTCGCACCCTTGAATCGCTCGGACGAATCGAGGAGGCGCTCGAAGCCTATCGATGGCTCCGGAGAGAAGATGGTCAGTTCCGGGATGCGGCGGAACGAATCGAATTTCTCAGTACGAGACGGATGCCAGTCAACAGCCGTCAAGTCCGTGGAGGCAGTCTGTGGACGCAACCGGCTTCGCGGGTTTGGCAGGATCTGCTGCGGAACACAAAGTAAGTAGGGCCAGGATACATCCCGGCTGCTCCATCCCCCAAATCAGGTGAGTCGCTCTCCGGTCGCTGAAACCTCACTGTCTCGTTCAGGCGATACCGGCTTGGAACAGATGCCGACTGAAGGATCGGTCGCCTGCTCAACGAGGGGAAACCAGAATGAGTAGAAGCGCGGCCACAACGGAACGCCGGGTTCCTTTGAGCGGACTTGCCGCGACCGGAATACTGTGGGCATCCGTCGGAACAGTCGCCGGAAAACTCGCGAGTCTGGGCGCTCAATTGGTGCTTGGATGGGTGCTGAGCACGGAAGACTTTGCGCTCTACGCCATCGCAATATCGTGGTCCACGATCGTCCTGGCTCTGAGAAATGCCGGAACGCAAAGGATTCTGATTCAGAAGGGAAGCGGCTACGACGCGTACGCCACAATCTGCCTCAAGATCGCCCTGCTCTTCAACGGGATCGGCTTTGTCATCCTCGCGCTTGCTGCTCCTTTGCTCGCGCATCTGTACGAGAGCGCATCTCTCAAGACTATTATCTGGACGATCGCTCTCTCGCTTCCACTGAATACCGCGGGCTTGCTTTTCCAAGCGAAGCTCTCGTGCGATCTGAATTTTGGAAAACTCGCGCGAATAAACATATGGTCGGCATTGCTGCGCCATGGCTCGACGGCCGCGTTTGCTCTCTCGGGTTTCGGGGCGCTCAGTTTCGTCCTGCCGCTGATTGTGATCGCCTGCTTCGAAACAATGGCGGGATGGCATGCCGTAGGGGGATGGCCGCCGAATCACAGGCTCACGTGGCAGGCCATGAGCGGCGTGCTGAAGGACAGCCGTTGGGTCATGCTCACATCATTCGCGGGCATTCTCGTCATGAACGGAGACTACCTCGCCATCGGCCTCTTACAGAATAAGGAATCTCTTGGCCTCTACTTCTTTGGTTTTCAACTGAGCTTCTCCTTAGCCGCACTCTTCACGAACGGAGTCGAGGCAGTCATGATGCCCGCGTTTTCCCGGTTGGACCATGATAAAGACCGGCAGAAAAGCGCGTTCTTCAGATCTGTCCGCATGCTCACGCTGGGGACGACTCTAGCATGCTTTGCACTGGTACTCGTCGCCGATCCTCTTGTTCACGGACTGTGGAGCGGGAAATGGGACAGCGCCATTCCGGTGGTTCAGTTGCTGGCTTTGAGTATGCCGATCAAATTAGTGATGCCGCTTTGCCGGACGCTTATGGAGGGGCGTGGCGAGTGGCGACTCGTCGCAGGGCTGCTTCTGGCCGATGGTGTCGGCACCATCATTGCCGGAGCGACCGGGGCATGGTCGGGCGGGCTGATCGTCATCGCGGGAGTAGTCAGCGCCTATAACCTCGTCTCCGGTCTGTTGTTCTGCGCGTTTGTCACGAATCGCATCGGTGGACGATTGGGAGACGTGCTCCTACCGATGGTGTTCACGTTCGCCATCGGGGGGTTTTCGCTCGTGGGCACCGAAGCGCTGATGATCCTGACCCACGTCAGAAATTTCACCATTTGGCAGGCGTTCGGGCTCGTCATCATGTACTCCGGGATCTACCTGGGTCTGACCCAAGTCTTTCTGAAGGGTAGCGTGAGGGAGATTGTTGAAGTGCTCCGGCGCCAGATCACCGGCTTCGGAGTGCCGGGTCGAGCGACATCATGATGGGGCTGGGCGCATATGCCGTTGTAGCGGGTGGGTTGCTTATCACCCTCTGGAAGTATCCCGGAGTGGCGTTGGCCGGCGTTCTCTGCATGTTTGGATTGGAACAATGGGGACAGGCAACGACGACATTTTTTGCACAACACCACACGGCAACGAATTATCTTATCGGAGGAATTCTTGTCCTTGCGCTCATCACGCAGGGAATGAAGCATGGCTTCTCCCTATTTTCGGGATACCCCATCGTCGGATGGCTGGTCCTCGCATTGTTTCTCTATGCCTTTGCCTCGACTCAATGGGCTCCACGTCCGAGCATCAGCCTGGACCTCTGGAACGCTCGATGGCCATACATCGTCAGCATGATCGTGCTCAGCCCCCTCCTCATCAATCAATCTCGTGACCTCCGAGCTTCCAACATCGGTTTACTGGTCATTGGAGGACTGTTGGTCGTGCTACTCCTCTTCTTCGTGAAATGGGATCATCGAAGAATCGTGCTCGATCACGAGTTGGGCAATCCGCTTGCCGTGTCGTCGATGGCAGGGATGATTGTTCTCATCGCCGTGCTTACCGACCCGTGGCCGGAATCAAAATTGTGGTTTCCATTCAAATGGGCCCTTGTCGGTCTATGCCTCGCTCTGATCGTACGGTCCGCTACGCGCGGTCAGTTGCTGGCTACATTTGTCGTTTGCGTCGCCTGCTGGCCGATCAGCCGTCGATTGGCCAATCTGAGGCAGTTCGCGGTCTTGGGGTCGATCGTCTGTTTCCTGGGCGTGGCAACCGGCTGGGCTCTGCAGGAATTCTCCTCGCAACAAGTCTATGGCGGCAGCGGAGGTAGATGGAGCGAGCACTCTGCGCAGGAAGACATTTCGGGTCGGCTCTCTAACGCCATATTTCTTGTGCGCCTGGCTTTTGGCTCTCCGGATACGATGCTGTTCGGCTTGGGAAATTCAGCGGCCTATGATCCTCGTTTGCTCGGGATCTACCCGCATTTCGTACCCCTCGAAGTGCTGGCGGAAGAAGGACTCATCGGTTTCCTGCTCTATCTGTTGATTCTCTGCTGTGTGCTTGCCGGCACCGTTCGAACCCTTCGTCTTATCGACGACCGATCGAGAGAACGACTGCTCTTGGGAGGCCTGACAGGGCTCTGCCTCTTCACACTGCTGCTGTCATTCAAGCAAGGCAGTCTATTGCTCAATTTGGAGCCGTTCATGCTAGCGATCATCCTGGGGCGGTACGAGTATGTGCTTCGCCGAGCATATTCACAAGACTCGACAGAGCAGGAGCTTTCTTTCCGATTGGATCTCCGATCCAAGGACCATCAACTGCAGCGCTCGTGATCGTACGGTCGTCCCGAATGGTTTCTATGGTACGCCGAACAATTGCGTGCGGGAAATCTCCGAAGGCCTCCGCAAGAAAGCCGAGAGTGGCGATCGTCTACCATTTCTTCGCACATTACAGGGCTGCGGTCATGCAGATACTGCTCGACTGCGATGAGATCGACTACCTCTTGGTCGGCGACCGCACGGATCCGGACCGTTCGATCAAGCCGTGGCAGCCCCCGGAGGACAGACTGCTTTCGACAAGATGTACGAAGATCTCTTCCGCACTTCTGTGGCAAAGAGGTCTGATAGGTCTTGCTGTCAGCCGGAAGTTCGACGCCATGATCTTCCTGGGGAATGCCAACTTCCTCAGCACATGGGTTGCGGCTCTGCTCGCCAGACTGACTCTGAAGCGGGTCCTCTTTTGGACCCACGGGTGGATCAAGAATGAACGAGGAGGCAAGGCGATCATCAGACATCTCTTCTACGCGCTGGCTCATGGCCTCCTGCTTTACGGGCATCGAGCAAAACAGATTGGAGTTTCGGAAGGATACCCAGCCGATAAGCTGTACGTGGTGTACAACAGTCTGGACTACGAACAGCAACGCCGGATCCGTCGCCGCATTTCACGCGAAGAGCTTCAAGCGATCAGGAACTCGTTGTTCGGCGAATCCGCGACGCCGTTGATCGTGTGTACGGCTCGGCTTACCGCGGCGTGCCAGTTTCCGCTGCTGCTTGAAGCGATGGACATGCTGCGATGCGAGGGGCACATCGTGCATGCGCTGCTCATCGGAGACGGGCCAGAACAAACCGGCCTGGAGTCATTGGCGAGGGCCAAGCGCCTTCCTGTTCGCTTCTACGGCCCCTGTTACAACGAAGCTGAGCTGGCCGGAATGATCATGGCCGCGAATGTCACGGTTTCTCCGGGGAAGGTGGGGCTCACGTGCATGCATAGTCTCGCGTACGGAACGCCCGTGATCACTCACGACAACTTTGACACGCAGGGACCGGAGTTCGAAGCCATTCTTCCCGCCAAATCCGGTGACTTTTTTCGCTTCCAAGACAGCGAGGACCTTGCTCGCGTCATTCGGCAATGGACCGGATCAGGAGACATCCGCTCGGAGCGAGAGCGGGAGGTTTGCTATGACGTCATCGAGAAGCGATACAACCCTGGTTTCCAGCGGAAGGTAATTGAGTTGGCGTTGGGGGATAAGCCGGCCGGTGCGACGGAGGTGATCGTCTAGTGGCCGGAACCATACTCAGAAGGATCCGAGCGAATCCATCGACGCATGAGTTGGCGCGGAAGCTCATCATGATCTGTAGGCGCGCGCGGCACAGTCTGGCGCATGTACATCCGACTTTCTATATGGCCGGAGGTAGCCGGGTAAGTTCAGACCTGGTCGCCTATGAATATAGCTACATCGGGCCGGACTGTTTGATCGGCCCTCGGGTCGAACTGGGGGCATACTCGATGATCGGTCCGCGCGTCTCCATCGTCGGGTCGGATCATGTGTATGACAAACCCGGAGTCCCCATCATTTTTGCAGGTAGGCCGGCGCTCAATTCCACCATAATCGAACGGGATGTGTGGATCGGATGCGGCGCCATTCTCATCGCGGGGGTACGGATCGGTCGCGGGGCCATCGTGGCAGCCGGCGCGGTTGTCACAAAGGATATACCTCCTTATGAGATTCACGGAGGAGTTCCTGCGAGAAAGCTTTCCGATCGTTTCATGAATGACAGAGATCGCGCGAGTCATGACTGCATGTTGGGCCAACCGCCAACACGAGGCAATTACTGCGATGACCTTCGGTAGCAGACAAGATTTCATGAAGGTGAGAGGAGCAAGCTCCGCACCACGCAACGTGTTCAAAGTCTGGCGCGGACGCCTGTCTCATTCACGACTGGAGATGCGAGCCAATCGTGACGAGTTTCGCAGCCCGCATTCAAGATGGCATCGGCTGAAGCGAGCTCTTTGGACTGCGGTATGGGCGTTGTGCTATCGGCCAAGCCCAAGAGTTCTGCATGGCTGGCGATGCTTCCTGCTGAGGATATTCGGCGGCAAAATAGGCAAGAACGCGCATCCCTATCCAACTGCCAAAATCTGGGCCCCCTGGAACCTGGAGATGGGAGATCATAGCTGTTTGGGGGACCATGTTGATTGCTACTGCGTCGGAAACATTACGATCGGGTCGTATGCCACCATAAGTCAGTACAGCTATCTCTGCAGCGCGAGTCATGATTACACGGATCCAGCCATGCCACTTGTTACGGCCCCCATCGTGATAGGAAATAGAGCCTGGATTGCCGCAGATGCCTTTGTGGGTCCGGGAGTTACCGTGGGCGAGGGCGCCGTCGTCGGAGCCAGATCAAGTGTGTTCAGCGACGCCGAACCGTGGACGATCGTTGTCGGTAATCCAGCGCGATTCCTGAAGGCGCGTGCGCGTGGCGCGCGGTCGGCGAGCACAACAACTCAGAGGCAGCGCGCGGTTCGGTTGACCGTCTCTGGTTATCAATATTCAGACGGGAATCTGAATGAATCCCACGAATACCTGCTTCCGGCCCTTGTTTCCATGCTGAACTCGCTGGATGCTCCGATGAAGCGGGTTTTTGAACTGGGTTGTGGGAACGGCAGTGTAGCGGCCGCCATGACCATGCTTGGTTATGATGTGACCGGGATCGACGCATCTGAACAGGCTATCACCCAAGCCAATCTGCATCACCCGGAGCTCAAGCTGAAGCTTGGTTCTGCCTATGATGATCTTGCAAGCCTCTACGGTCAGTTTCCGATCGTCGTGAGTCTCGAAGTGATTGAGCATCTCTATTTCCCGCGAAAATTCGCTGCGACGGTCTATGACCTCCTTCTTCCGGGAGGCGTCGCCATTATTTCGACGCCGTACCATGGGTACCTCAAGAACTTGGCTCTCGCATTGACCGGGAGGATGGACGAGCATTTTACCGCTCTCTGGGACCATGGACATATCAAGTTCTGGTCTATTCGAAGTCTGAGCGCTCTGTTGAAGGAAATCGGATTCACAGTTGAGCAAGTGTCGAGGGTCGGCCGCATTCCCGCCCTGGGGAAGTCCATGATTGCCGTGGTCAGGAAGGAGACGTCATGAGTCTTTCGGTGCTGATCCTCACGCTGAACGAGGAGAGTAATCTTCCCGCGTGTCTGGAAACCGTGAAATGGTGTGACGATATCGTTGTGCTCGACTCATTCAGCACGGACCGCACGGTGGAAATCGCTCGCGCGAATGGCGCCCGTGTGCTTCAACGAAAGTTCGACAACTGGGCCGCTCATCAGAATTGGGCGATGGAACACATCCCATTCAAATACGAATGGGTATTTTATCTTGACGCCGATGAGCGAATGACCCAGGAGCTGCGAGAAGAGATCCTCTCGATCGTCCGTAACGAGCAGAGGCAGGAAGTCGCATATTACTGCGGGAGGAAGAACTTCTTCATGGGGAGATGGATCAAGCATGCCATGCCTCCAGGCACGATCATGAGACTATTTCGACCCAGAGCTGTCAGATTTGAGCGTCTGGTCAATCCCACCCCTGTGATCGGCGGGATGCACGGATATCTCACGAATTATTTCCTTCACTTTAACTTCAGTAAGGGTTTGAGCGAGTGGTTTGAGAAGCACAACAAGTATTCCGATCTCGAGGCGCGGGAGGGCGTGAAGCTCTTGAAGGGATCGGCTCGATCCGAAGAGTCCCTGCTTGCTCGTGACCAGGCGGCTCGCCGCAAGGCGCTCAAAAACCTCTCCTTTCGTCTTCCATTCCGCTCTCTCCTGAAGTTTTTCTATCTTTACGTCATGAAGCGCGGCTTTCTCGACGGACGGCCAGGCCTCAATTATTGCATCCTCCAATCGATGTATGAACACATGATTGTCTTGAAGATGAAGGAGCTTGAGCGAAAGGAGCAGGGATTACCCATCTGAATGAAGATCGTACTGGTCAATCGCTTCTTCTGGCCGGACCATTCCGCCACGAGTCAGTTGCTAGCCGATCTTGCGTTTCACCTTTCTGGAATGGGCGTCTCCGTTGACGTCATCGCAACCAGGCTGATCTACGATGACCCGTCGGCGCTTCTTCCGAGCGAGGAGGTTGTGCGAAACGTCCGCGTGATTCGCGTATGGACGACTCGGTGCGGGCGTCATAATTTGTGGGGACGCTCGCTGGACTATCTGACATTCTATGCGAGCGCCGCATGGACTCTGGTCGGCTTACTCAAGCCCGGAGATGTCATCGTCGCCAAGACCGACCCGCCGCTCATCTCAGTGGTAGCGGCGGTTGTTGCTCGGTTGCGCCGTGCAAGATTGATCAATTGGATCCAGGACCTGTTTCCTGAGGTCGCACTCAGCCTAGGGGTACCGG
>WIAH01000004.1 GCA_014055525.1 Nitrospira sp. CR1.3 | reverse complement strand
GATAGAGTGAGGGGATATGGATTGCGTGCTGTTTCGACATGGCATCGCGATTGAGCGTGAGGAATGGGAAGGACCGGATGGGGATCGTCCGCTGACGGACCGCGGAGCGAAGCGGGTCGAACAGGTGGCGGCCGGGTTCAAATGGCTCGAGTTGCAGCCGACCCATGTGGTGACCAGCCCCTTGGTTCGCGCCCTCGATTCAGCCAAGATTCTGCATCATGCGTTGCGGGTCCGCTCGGCTCTGCAAATCATCGATGAGCTTCTGCCGGACGCGCCTCCCGAACGGTTGCTGACGTTGTTGTCGGAGCTGCCGCCGGAATCCTGCGCGCTCTGCGTCGGCCACGAGCCGCACCTGGGCCTCGCGGCGAGCGTGATGCTGGCCGGCAAACCCTCAACGGCCTTTCCCTTCAAGAAGGCCGGCGCCTGCCTCATCGAGATCTCTATGCCGTTGAAGCCGGGGAAGGGAAGCCTGCGTTGGTGGATGGGACCGTCTCAACTGAGAGCGCTTGGGAAGAAGCGCGTCAAGGCTGAACAAGGTGAAGGCTGAGGCTCAGCTAAACCTGAACGTTAACCTGAACCTGAACCTTAGCCTGAACCCACTTCACCGGCATGGGTCGGAACCGTGCGCGCGAGCCCCCCTTGGGTCAGGAGCTGCTGAATCTTGCTTTGTAGTTCGTCTTGAATTTCTTCCGGCGATTTCCGGGCATCCACCACCTCGAACTTGAACTCCTCCGCCATTTTGTCGAACTCCTCGATCAGGAGCGACTGATATTTCTTGAAACTGTCGTAGAGATCGGCTCCCAGGCGAAGATCCATCCCGGATTCCCAATAGTTCATGGCCTTGGTTTCGATCACGCGCAGCACAAGCGTCTCCACGTCGATGCGGAGATAGCAGACCAGGTCCGGCACCAGGGCGAACCCGAAGACGTTGCGAATCCATTTTCGGTCGCTGCTGCGGACGAAGTCCCGGGCGAAGGCCGTATAGATGTAGCGGTCGGCCAGGACGATAAAGCCGGAGCGGAGCGCCGGGATGATCTGATGCTCCAGGCGATCGGCAAAGTCCGTGGCGTAGAGGAGGCTCAGCGACCAGCGATCGATGATGTTGCCTTCTTTGGCGACTTCGATGGTCTTGGACATCAGATTGGATCTGGTCCAACCGGTGGTGATCACCCCGTAGCCCTGCACCTCGAGCCATTCCTGCAACATTTCGATGTGCGTCGAGCGGCCGACTCCGTCCGTGCCTTCAATGGCGATCAGCTTGCCCTTGAGGTCACTCGGATTTAGGTACGTCAAACCGTCGCCAAAATAGTGAGCGTCGACCATGGGTTCCCCGTCTTGGTTTGTACTCTTTCAATGCTTCGTCCACGAGTTGCCGCATCGCGTCCTGCTGCGCGGCGATGTCTTTCGTGGCATCCATCGTGATGAGCTGATATTCGTCCACGATTTTGTCGTACTGGGACAGAATCCTCGACTGAAAGATTCGGAAGCTCTCGGTGACATCCTGGCTCAGATTCATGTCCATTCCGGCTTCGTAATACTTGAACTGCCCGCGTGTGCCGCCGAGCAGGCGGGAGATCGCCACCTCGATCGGGACTTTGAAGTAAAAGGCCATATCCGGACGGATGGCAAAACTGTACAGCTTCCGCACCCATTCGGGCGACACGCCCCGGACTACGTCTCGCGCAAAGGCGGTGTACATGTACCGGTCGGCCAGGACGAGCATGCCGGCTTTGAGGGGCGGAAGAATTTCGTGATAGAGCCGGCTGGCGAAGTCGGTGGCGTGCAGCAGGCTGAATGTCGTGGGGGTCAGGCTTTTGTTCTTCTTGCCGCGCTTGGTCGTGTCCTTGACCAGATTGGAAGAATTCCATTCGGTGAAGAACACTTTGTGACCTTTGGATTCGAGCCACTTATGAAGCAGCAACAGCTGCGTGCTTTTTCCCGATCCGTCGATGCCCTCGACGATGATCAATTTGCCGGGGTACGGATGGGGCGCGGTGGACGATGGTGTCTGATCCGTCATGCGGCGTCCTCTTGAGGCGACAGGGTGAATTGTACCCGCCGGCGGAATACCCGTTCAAACAGGTCGGCGCGCCCTCTGGCCGCCCAGGCCTCCAGTTCGGCATCGCCCGCCACATGGGCCGTGATTCTGACGGTCGCGCCGACTCTGACGTCGACGGATCGGACGACCGAAAAGTGCGTGCGGTCGAGGCCGTCGGCGATGCGGAGCAACGACGAGAGGACCCGGACCACGCGTTGGAATCTCGCAGGCAGGGCCGTGAAGCCTTCATGCTTTGCCTGGGGCAAGGCGCGGCGATGATAACGGGCGACATTGGCGATGACCTGAAGTTCATCCGCCGAGAGGCCGCCGACATCGCTGTGCGTGATGAGGTAATAGGCGTGTTTGTGGTGTTGACGCTCGTTGATGTGATAGCCGATGTCATGGAGGATCGCGGCATACTCGAGCCAATCCCGCTCGCTGTTTCCCAGGCCGTGCAGGCGCTTGGTTTGATCGAATAAGCGAAGCGCCAAGCTCGCCACGTGGAGACTATGGACTTCGGGAGCCTGACAGCGGCGGGCGAACGCCATCACGTTCCGGCGGCGCAAGTCCGGAATTTCCGCCTCGGCCTTAAGCCGTTCCTTGTGACGGACGATGTAATCGTAAATCATCCCCTCGCGGATGGCCTTGTCGCAGAGGACCAGTTCGTCCCGCCCCGAGAGTTCCATCAGGTGGCGCAGCACGATGGCCGCGGGGAAGAGGGTATCGACGCGCTTCACGTCCAGTCCAGGAATCGCCAGCCGTTCCTTGATCGTCGAGCGCCGCAGTTCCAGCTCGATTTCCTTCACGTCCTTGAGGGAGACCGTGGCCAGGTTCAGCTGGGGCAGGGGTCGTCCGGTTTTTTTCAGGTGAATCACTTCGGCAAGATTGCCGGCCATGCCGGAGGTCGCGATCAGCGAGTCAAACCGCTTGGTCTTGAACGAGTCCAACGCCGTCTTCAACTGCGTCGTGACGAGATCGTCAAGGGAGCGCAACATGCCGTCCGACGGCGGCGTGCGCTTGAGGAACTGATCGGCAAGTCTGATGGCTCCGAGCTTGAGACTTTTCACATGGAACAGCTGTTCCCGGTTGCCGACCATGAGCTCGACCGATCCTCCGCCCACATCGACGGCGAGGGCCGGTTGCTCGGTCATGGGCACGCTGTTCTTGACGCCCAGAAAGATCAGCCGCGCCTCTTCATTCCCGGAGATGACCCGTACCTTGAGGCCGGTTTGCTTCGCCACCAGATCGATAAAGTCGCCGCCGTTCTTCGCTTCGCGCACGGCGCTGGTCGCGACGGCAATCATGCGGTCATAGCCCTTGTTTCTGGCGAGCGTCACGAGCTGCCGAAGGACGTCCAATCCTCTGCCGATGGCTTCGCTGGAGAGACGCTGGGTCTCAAAGGCCCCGTTGCCCAGCCGGGCGGTGTCTTTGAACCGGTCGAGAATCTTGTAGCTTCCATCCGGTTGCACCTCGGCCAACACCATATGAATGGAGTTGGTTCCGATATCGATGACGGCGATCTTGGTCATTCAGAAACAGTAAAAAGTTGAACGTTTACAAGTTGATATCAAACCCACAATTGAGGAATAGCTTCCGGAAGCCACGGCAAAAAACCATAAAGAATGTCCAGAGGGCTGTCAAGGTCGTCATTGTTAAGTTTCTGTTACAATCCGCCGGTCTATTTCAAGGGGAATGAGGTGAATATGGATCTCGGATCTCTGATTCGCTTCACCGTGATCACAGGCGCTTCAACCGGCATCGGCGCAGCCTGCGCGTTGGGCTGCGCGAAGCATGGGATGACCGTGTTTGCCGGCGTGAGGCATCTCGAAGCAGGCGAAGCGCTCCGCCGCGAGGGAGGGAAGGGGATCGTTCCGCTCCAACTGGACGTCACCGACGCCGGGTCGATTCGTCGAGCCGCAGGGATCGTCGGCGAGGCCGTGGGCCAATCGGGGTTGAGCGGTCTGGTGAATAACGCCGGCATCGCCATCGGCAGCCCGCTCGAAGTCATTCCGATCGAGGCTCTGCGCAAGCAGCTTGAGGTCAATGTGATCGGGCAGATCGCCGTGACGCAGGCGTTTCTGCCGTTGCTGCGGGCGGCGCGCGGACGCATCGTGAACATGGGCTCGATTGCGGGACGCGGGACCATGCCCGTCATGGGCCCCTATTCCGCTTCGAAGTATGCGTTGGAATCGCTGACCGATGCGTTGCGCTTGGAGCTTCAAGGCTGGGGGATTCAGGTCTCGATCATCGAGCCAGGCGCGATTGCGACCCCCATTTGGGAAAAATCGCTGCATGCCGGCGATGAGATCGCAGAGTCAGCCGGTGCGGAGGCTCACGCGCTCTACGGCGAACTGGTAGAGAGAGTGAAGGAGGCGGTGAATCAGGCGGCCAGGCGGGCGATCCCTCCGGAACCGGTCGTGCAGGCGGTGCTCCATGCCTTGACCGCCGCTCGCCCGAAGACACGCTATCTGGTGGGGACGGACGCGAACATTCGAGCGCTGATGGTGAAGTGGCTGCCGGATCGGGTGCAGGATTGGATATTGACGAAGGTGCTGAAACTCCCGTCACGCGCTTAGCGCGTGACGGGAAGTGTCTTTTGTTTGTTTGGTTTGTTTAGTTTAGTTCATCTTGTTTCCAACCAACCAAACAAAACAAACCGAATAAACCAACCAAACCGTCCTACCCGACCAAATCCGGATTCAGCCGGTTCAACGACTTGATCGAGAGGGCTTTAATCTCATTGTAGATAATCGTGCGGCCCGCCTGCCGAAGCCTGGTAAAGATTCCCTCGACGATGACCTGATCGCCTTCCCGTACTTCAACCTGGCCGAGGCCGATCACCTTCACCGTGCCTGCGTGGTCTTTGAGCAGGAACCCGTACGCCGGCTGACCCTGCCGATTGGTGGCGAGCTGCACGTTGGTGACTTCCCCGGAGACAACGACTTCCTGGCGGTCGTATTGCTCGGGATGCGAGATCAAATCCGCGAGGTCCAACAGGCCTGAGGCAGATGCGGTATCCGGAGAGAGAGCGGGCGCCAGAAGAAGAACGGCAGAACCGATCCAAGAAGCGAGACGTTGTGCGAAACGCTGCGAATGTCGCAAATGAAATCGCATCATGCCTCCTATATATGTATTATAGCGCGGGCCGATCGTGCAGGTTATGAGACCGTCACCATTTACCGCCGCCGTACAAGTCAGGGTGCTGCTCGCCGAACATACTCTTGAGCACGTGCTCTCTCATATCGTTCGTCGGGTCGGTCGGCTTCTTCTCCAGCAACTCAACCTGTTCATCGCGTGGTTTCGGTGTGGCGCGGGCGAGCAGGACTTGGTCGAGCGACTCCGGTGACAGATCCAGGTCGCCGAGAATCGCCGCCAGCCGCTGAATTCCGAAGAGGTTTCGCGTAACTTCCGAGTGCACTGCGTTGCTGCTGCCTCCCTGGACCATCGAGAGCCAAAATTTTGTTTCGACATCCTCACCGATGCCGCCCCAGGCCAGCAAGGTCAGTCGTTCGATGAGGTTGGCCTCCGTCTGTTCCAATCCATCGTAGGTGGAACGCGACCGTTCGACCGGTCGTGTGGCCAGGACAGTGAAGGTCTCCTTCCACAGATCCAGCGGAGGGACGCTTGACCCGGATGTCCGGGCTGGTTCCTGCAACGCGGCCTGCAGTCCCTGCAGGAACAGGGTCATATGTTTGACTTTGCGCGCCGCCAGACTTCCGGCCGGAATGCCCCAGATATGAGCGATCTCATGATCTTGCAGAGAGGAGTAGTCCGCCGTGTGCCGTTCCCGCTCCGCGAGATCAAGCCGTTTGCGGTATCGCTCGGCGAGACGAAGCTGTGCCTGCATTTCGATGGCGAGTCGTTGCTGCTGATAGTCCTCCGTCGAAATCTCCCCTGCCTCCCATCGCTGGTCCAACGCGCGGACCGCCGGCTTGTACAGGGCGGTGCGGGCCTCCGCTTTCAGCGAATCGATGGCGTCAGTCGCGAGATTGTAACGTGTGGCCAGCAGATGGGCGGCGCGATCCGCCATGGCGACACGCCCCTGTAACAGGTTTTTCAGGCATTCGCACTGCAACCAGGTCCGCTCGCGTTTGAGGCGCACGTGCCGGAGATACTGGTCCCGCTTATCCCGCACGGCCTTGATCGCTTCTTGCGTCAGAATGTTGTAGGTCGGTTTCGTTCCCGCGACGCAGCGTGGATCCGGCCGGTCCATGGTCATGTAGTTGATTTCTTCATCCGTGACGTCAAAATGCTGGAGGAGAATCAAATGCAGCATGATCCGCGCTTGAATGGGCAGCGCATTGATGACGGATTCGATCATACCGGGAGTGAGCGGGGATGTCGTGGCTGTCACCATTGTGGCTAGGCTGTTCCTGTACGCTGCGTTTCCAGATAGGTGGCGACGTATTCCCGAACCTGCTGAACCGTGCCGCTGACGAACAACTCTCTCGGGATCTCGACGCGCGTGAGCGTCGCCGGGTTTACCCCGCGCTCCATCGCATAATCCTCGTCGATGTAGAGGCTGACCGACCCGTCGGCATGCCGTATGGCATAGAGGGCGTTATTGTCGGACATAGTGGTGACCGAAGTTGATGAAAACGTCACCCACGGTCCTTTAGAGGTACCATACGTGCATTTCACCTGTCAAAGCGGGTGGTCTATCTCGTTTGGCTGGTTTGTTTAGTTCTTTTGGTTTGTTTTGTTGCCTCGGTCATTCAACCAAATTAACCAGACAAACCAGCCAAACTAGACCGACCGCTGTTCCAGCAGAACCTTTCGGCGCCAGAGGATATACACCGTGGAAAGCACGATGGCGAGCAACAGCGTATTCCGGATGCGGCCTGGCCCGAAGCAGGTCAGGTTGACGATGCCGTTGGTGAAGCCGTAGGCGGCATAGACCAGATACAAGAACAGGGACCAGCGCGTGAGCTTCATGAAGCCATAGCCGACGGTCAGATGCAGTGCCGGAGAGATGGCTTTCGTCGCAAAGCCGGCGAAACCGTCCGGTTTGGCGCAGTAGAAGGGGAGCAGATAGTCGAGGTTCTTGAGGATGATCCAGGTGTCGTTCAGCGCGCTGATCACGAGGAGCAAGCCGAGGAAACGTATGTCATGGCCTTCCTGCCACAGCCGACGCCATGTGCGGAGCCGGCTCGATTGCTCCGAGCTCGGCCCCAAATAGGCATCGTAGGTTTGAAACGCCCACCAGGGAAGCGCCATGAGCATGAAGAAGAACACTTCGGCCGCCCGGCCGGAGATGCGGCCCAGGCCGATGCTGAGTCCGACAAGAACGAGAGTGACGATGAAGGCGAATACACCTTCGTGGTAGCGGGATTGGGAGATCTGGCCGAGTCCCGGCAGAAATGCGGAAAGCAGAGCAGCGCGCGGGTTGAACGATCCAGGCATTCTGAAGGTTAAGGCTCAGGCTGAGGTTCAGGTTCTTCTCAGCCGTAACCTCAACCTAGTCTTTTTTCTAGCCGCCGAGTGTGTCGAGCGTCTCTTTGAGGCTGCGGCGAATGCAGGTGAAGATCGGTGTGTCGCGCAGGGTATAGCGGGAGCCTTCCGTTTCCCGCAGGGCCATCACGAGATCCAGGAAATCTTCCGGCTTGTCGCTTTCGAAGGCCACGACCCATTCCTGGTCGTCAAGGCCGAACGAGTAGGTGGTGTTGAGCTTCACGGACGGGAAGCGGTGCCCGACTTCAATATGTTCGTCCATCATGCCCTGCCTGGCCGCTTTGGTCAGCAGGAACCACTCGCGGGTCTTCAGGAACGGATAGACGAAAATATACTTGCCCCTGCCAGGCACGACGGTGAGACGTTTGCTTTCCTGTCCTTCGTGCGTGTGGTTGTCGACATAAATCGAGCGCTTGGTCATGGAGAGGTAGGAGTACGGAGTCGAGAGATACTTGCCCAGTCCCGACGCCATAATCTTGGTGCTCATTTCCTGGAAGAGCTCGAGTTCATAGCTGATACGCCAGAGCATGATGTCGCAATCGCCCCGGATACCGACCGCGGAATAGGCGATCACCAGCACTTTGCCGGTATAGTCTTCAATCGCCCGGATAAACTCCTGCTTTCCTTTCGTGCGTTCGTCCTCCGGGAGCCGTCGCCAGGCGGGATCAACCTTGTAGAACACAAAGTTGACGTACTGGCGTTTCGGGGGCTGCTGCGGCGTTTGCTGTTCGGGGCCTGCCATGGACTCCTCCGTGTAACGATAACGTCTTGATAAAACAGATTAAGCGTGCGGACTGCAGTCTTTATCACTTCGAGTTTTGCTTTGTCAACGGGGCAGGGGAACCTCGCTGCGCTCGTTGACAGAGCAACCATGATCTGTTACTGCCCCTGCATGATGAGGAAAGGCCGATGCTTGGGTGTCGGTGTCTGCTTCGTCCTGGCGGGCCTCTCGCCGGTTATGGCGATTGAGGTTGCCCCGACCGCGGAACAGATTCAGGTCGCGATCGAGCAGGGGAAAGAAGCGGCCAGACGGCACAGTCCTCCCGATGCCTTCTATGTTCGATTCGGCGCCACGGACGATCTCCATCCCAGCGGGTTCTTGATTACCAAACTCGGAGCGCTTTCAGTCATGGCCACCCACATGGCGTTGCGTGGAATGGACCCGGCCGAATCCGATATCGCGCAGGCGCTCGAAGGTAAGACGATGTTGGTCAGCGCCGTCATCTTCGGCGACCTTCCGACCTTCGCGGCGGACAGTTATATGGTGCTCGATCAGGGAGGGCATACCGTCAAGCCGGTCACGGTCCGGTTCGACGGGCAGGGCAACCGCAGCGCCGCCTGGCCGGAGAGTCCGCGATTCAAGGCCAAGGTCGTGGCCTCGTTCGGCTACGCCGACTTCGATCCGAAAGCCGCCACTACGTTGACCGTCTTTCCCGCCAACGGCGGCGAAGTCAGTTTTTCACTCGACTTTTCCCAGATTCAATAGATGGCTCCCCGCCGTTCCATGCGACGATCGGGCAGGCACAAGTACCCATTGATCGCCGAAACCATCGCCATCGGTTCCGAACTGCTGATCGGCGGACGAACCGACGGTAATTCTCTGATCATCGCCGAGCAGCTTGGCAGGCTCGGTATCGAGGTCCGCTTCAAATCGATCGTTGGAGACGATCAAGCCGATATCCGGGCTGTCCTGAAAACGGCTGTCGGCCGGGCCGGAGTGATCATCATGACCGGCGGGCTCGGCCCGACCGTGGATGATTGCACGAGAGAGGCGATCGCAAGCGCGACAGGGAAACGGCTGGCCGTTCGAAAAGAAGCGTTCGAAGCCATGAAAGCCCGACTGGCTGAGTGGAGTCGGACGCCGAATTCTGGCCAGCGGCGGCAGGCCCTGATTCCTTCGGGCGCCACGGTCCTGAAAAATCCTGTCGGTTCCGCGCCTGGGTTTTGGTTGAGATGGAAGAGAGCGCTGGTCATCTCGCTGCCGGGAGTGCCTCGCGAAATGGAGGCGATGGTAAACGATTCGGTAGTTGCGTTGTTGAGATCCGAGCTTCAGCTTGCGCGGCAGGGCCAACTGCGGCCGATCACCAGGCTGGTGTTTCATACATTCGGCCTGCCTGAAGCCGATGTGGACGCCAAGCTCAAGGGTCTGATCAAGAACCACGCGCCGATTGATCTGGGGCTGCTGGCGTCACCGATGGGTGTGCTTGTATCTCTGACAACGAAACCGCGCCGCCCGATCACCGGAGATCTGTTGCAGGGACTATCGAACGACGTACGGTCACGGCTGGGAGACTGGCTGTTCGCCGAAGGACCGGACAGTATGGAGGAAGTGGTCGGGCGGTCCTTGGCCACGCAAAATCTCACCGTCGCAGTGGCGGAATCCTGCACGGGCGGACTCATCGGACATCGGCTGACACAGGTTCCCGGATCTTCGGCCTATGTGGATCGGGGTGTCATCTGCTACAGCAATCGGGCTAAGTCCGAGCTGCTGGGCGTGCCATCGGAATTGATTGAACAACATGGCGCAGTGAGCGCGGAAGTGGCGGCGGCGATGGCCCGCGGGATGCGCGAACGGAGCGGCGTATCGGTCGCTTTGAGTGTGACCGGGATCGCCGGTCCCGGCGGCGGCACGGCGACCAAACCGGTCGGCTTGGTCTATGTCGCCCTCAACGCGGAAAACGGGGCATCTCTCACGAAGGAGTATCGGTTCCACGGCGACCGGACCGTCATCAAGCAGCGATCGTCGCAGGCAGCGTTGGATCTGCTGCGCCGCTGGTTGCAGAAACAAGCGGCAGGCCGTTGAAAAAGTCCGCCAGCTGCGTTCTCGCATCGCTTAGAGGCCTCAACGTACGAAACAAAGTACGCTTCGCCCCTGCGCTCACTGCGGCCTTGCTAGCGGCCTTTTTGAACAGCCTGTAGAACAACAGTGAATCGTATGATTCGTGCATTTCTCGCCGTGGAGCTTCGCGAAGAAACTCGGAGCGGTCTCGCGCAACTTCAACAAGACCTCAGGAAGCGATTGAATCAGGATCTACCGCGGGAGGTCCGGATTTCATGGGTCCAGCCGGCCTCGATCCATCTGACGATGAAGTTTCTCGGCGACATCGACGAGCAGCTCGTTCCTTCGATGCAGGAGGAGATGGGTCGCACATTGCAGGGGTATCGCTCTCTCTCCATTCCGCTCAAACGGCTCGGTGCGTTTCCCAAAGCTCTACAGCCGAGAGTCCTCTGGATCGGTCCGGCTGAGGGGTGGGAGCAGGGAGAAGATGCACAGGGATTGACGGCGATTCATCAGGCGATCGAGACATGTTGCCGTATATTAGATTTTGCGCCGGAAAACAGGCCGCTCAGTCCACATTTGACTCTGGCACGGATCAGGGAAGGGGAGCGTCAGTTCGGCCAAGTGCTGGCGAGGAGCGGCGTGATGGATGGACCGCTTGCGTCGGAAGCGCTCGTTGTCGGGTCGATTGCGCTGATAAAGAGCGACTTGAAGCCGACCGGATCACTGTATACGAGACTGTGGGAGGTGAAGCTAGGGGAATAGCCGCCCTGCCTGCTCTGAAAGTCGATTGGTTTGGTCTATTAAACTTCCCTCGCTCTTCACGAGCGTTACGCCTGCGGAGGCTGCTCGCGCATGGCCCTGCAAAAGATTTCCGTCAGGGCGGGATCGAAGGCGGTGCCGGCCTGGCGTTCGATTTCATCGAGCGCGGCCTTGACGGTCAGCGGGGTTGTCCCGGACCGTTCGGCGGTGAGGTGGTCGAATGCCTGAGCGAGCGTCGTGATTCGTGCCGGTAGGGGTATTCGCTGGCCTTGTAATCCGAAGGGATATCCTGTGCCGTCCCATCGTTCATGGTGAAGGGCGATGATCTGTACCGCGTCGGCCGGCAGTCCCAATGCCCGCCCGATTCGCGCGCCCAAGTCGGTGCGATGGCTGCTCCGGTCCGTTTCCTGTTGCAGCACGGGTTTGGCCGGTATGTGAATCAAGTCCAGATCGTGGGCCAAGGCGCCGAGCGACAGGATGTTCTGCTCGGGCAATGACAATTGCATCCGATTGGCCACGAGCGAGGCATAAAAACTGACCCGGTTTCCATGATTCACCAGGTGGCGGTCCTTGGCCTCCAACAGGTCCGAGAGGAGTTGGAGCAGCGGGGAGGGCTCTCCGGCATCTGTGTTCTGAAGGATTCCCTGCTTGAACCGGCTGCCATAGGCGGCCGCCAGTTTGTGCCAGGCTTCCGTACAGGCCGGTTCGGGCCCCCAAAGGTCCTTGTCGCTTGCCAGCCACTCGCGCAACATGTCGAGGCGCTGTTTCTTCTGCGTCGTCTGAAGACTGATCGTCAGCAACTCCGTCGCGTTGAACGGTTTCAGCAGGAAACCCGCCGCTCCCTGACGGATACAGTCCATGGCGGACTGGAGCGTTCCATAGGCCGTCACCATAATGACTTCGATCTCTGCGTGAGCGCGTTTGATTTCGGTGAGCAGTTCTGCGCCGGAGCGGTCAGGCAGCCGCAGATCGAGCGTGACCAGATCCACGCCGTGGTCGTTGAGCACGGCCATGGCCGCGCGGGCGTTCTCCGCCGTCAGGACCTGAAAATTGTTGCGAAGAATTTGCGTCAGCGCCGCTCGGGGCGCCGCCTCATCGTCGACAATGAGGACGGTCGGCTTGACGTCCGTTGGGCCGGTCATTGCTGCAGTGGGCATATGTTCAGCTGTAAGCCCATCTCCCTGCTTCGTCAAGGAAAGGGGAAATCTGCGTCAGTCTGCTTCGTAATACCGCCATTAACCGACTGATGGTCTCGTTGAGGCCTTCGCGTGGATTCTTCGCTAGGTTCTCCCCGCCGACTTCGGTATAATCCGCCCCTCTCCCACTGACTAGGAGGAATCTCTCATGGCGGAAAAAGACGACAAGAAGCGCGCGCTGGATCTGGCCCTCTCTCAAATTGAAAAGCAGTACGGGAAGGGAGCGATCATGAAGCTGGGGGACGCCGAAGCTCCGGCGGATATTCCGGCGATCTCCACCGGTTCCTTGGGGCTGGATATCGCTCTCGGAGTCGGCGGATTTCCCCGCGGGCGTGTCATCGAAATCTTCGGACCGGAAGCCTCGGGCAAAACGACGCTCACGCTGCACGCCATTGCCGAGGTCCAGAAGTCCGGCGGCGTCGCGGCCTTCATCGATGCGGAACATGCGCTGGATCTGACCTATGCCAGGAAACTCGGTGTCCAGGCCGACGACCTCCTGGTCTCGCAGCCAGACACAGGCGAGCAGGCTTTGGAGATTGCCGAAACGCTGGTCAGGAGCGGCGCGATCGACCTGATTGTGGTCGATTCCGTGGCGGCGCTCACGCCCCGGGCCGAGATCGAAGGGGAGATGGGCGATGCGCACATGGGATTGCAGGCGCGATTGATGTCGCAGGCGCTCAGAAAACTCACGGCCGCCATCTCCAAATCACAGACTACGGTTATCTTCATCAACCAGATCCGCATGAAACTCGGCGTGATGTTCGGCAATCCGGAAACAACGACCGGCGGCAACGCGTTGAAGTTTTATTCTTCGGTGCGGCTCGATATTCGCCGGATCGAGTCGATCAAGGAAGGGCAGGATGTCGTCGGGAGCCGCGTCCGCGTGAAGGTCGTCAAGAACAAGATGGCCCCGCCGTTCAAACAGGCGGAATTCGACATTCTGTTCTCCCAAGGCATTTCCAAGACCGGCGAGCTGGTTGATCTGGGGACGGACAGGAAAGTGCTGGAAAAGTCCGGCGCCTGGTATTCCTATCGAGGCGAACGGCTTGGACAGGGACGGGATGCCGTCCGCGACTTGATGCAGACGAATCAGCCGTTGGCGCGTGAGATTGAAGCGAAGCTGCGCGAACTCGCCGGCGTGCCGGCCCGCGCCGCGGAGAAAGCCACCGCCCCGCCTGCGAAGGAAGAGAAGCGCGCGGAGGAGAAGAGGGAGGAACGGCGGCCGCACAAGGTAGGAGTGTGAAGGGGCGGGCTCCGGCCTAGTCGGTGCCTGTCCCTGTTCCAATGGGGACAGTCGCCACGCGGAAAGGCGACAGTCCCCAGGTGAGAAGGCAAACGAAGGATACCGCTCTTCACGCCGCCGATCCGTGGCTTCAGATTGCGGTGCGCTACCTGGCTCGATTCGATCGGACACAGAGGCAAGTCGAACAGTTTCTGAGAGTCAGGGGAGCCTCGCCTGTCCAGGCCGATCGGGCGATCGGCCGTCTCGTCACCCTGCGGTATCTGGATGATCGAGCCTATGCGAAGCGATGGATCGAGACCAGATTAGCCCGCAGGCCGATGGGACGGGAGCGTCTAAGAGTGGAACTGCTGGCGAAAGGCATCAACGAGGTTCTCGCCGAGGACGCCATTCGCAAAGCTTTGACCGAAGCCGATGAAGAGACCTTGGCTCGCCGGGCCTTGGGAATCAGGCAGCGCCGGAGCCGGCGGCTATCCCCGCAACAGGCCTTCCGCCTCCTACGTCAGTGGGGTTTTGAAGAAGACACCATCGCACGTATTATAGGAAAGGGAGAGGACACTGAAGGACCCTAGTCCATGAAGAACCGCGCCGATGAATTGCGGAGAGGATTTCTCCGCTATTTTGAACAGCAAGGGCACCATGCTGTTCCCAGTTCCCCGCTGCTTCCGCAAGCGGACCCCACGCTGCTGTTTACCAACGCCGGCATGAATCAGTTCAAACGGGTGTTTCTGGGCGAGGAGACGCGCGCCTACAAGCGCGCCGTGTCGGTCCAGAAATGCCTCCGGGCCGGAGGCAAGCACAACGATCTCGAAAACGTCGGGTATACCCGCCGGCACCATACCTTTTTCGAGATGCTCGGAAATTTCTCCTTCGGCGACTATTTCAAGGAAGATGCGATCAAATTCGGATGGGAATTTCTCACCAGGTCGGTCGGGCTGGACCCGTCGCGCTTGTGGGTGACCATTTTCCGCGAAGACGACGACGCGGATCGGTTGTGGAGAAAGATCGGCGTGTCGCCCTCGCGCATTGTCCGCTCCGATGAAAAGGATAACTTCTGGCAGATGGCGGATACCGGTCCCTGCGGGCCCTGTTCGGAGATTCATTTCGACCAAGGGATCGCCGTTCCGGGCGACGACACCCCGAACGGAGAAGGTGATCGGGTCATTGAGATCTGGAACCTGGTCTTCATGCAGTTCAACCGAGACGCCTCCGGGACGCTCCATCCGCTTCCGAAACCGAGCATCGATACGGGCATGGGCTTGGAGCGCCTGGCAGCCGTGGCGCAGGGCGTCTACAGCAACTATGACAGCGATCTCTTCACGCCGGTGCTCGCCGCAATTGCGGGACGGGCTGGTACAGGGTACGGGAAGAAGGATCAGGCTGATCGGTCGATGCGGGTGATCGCAGACCATTTGCGCGCCATCACGTTCCTGATGACGGACGGCGTCCTGCCGTCGAATGAAGGACGGGGCTATGTGTTGCGGCGCATTCTGCGTCGGGCGGCGAGGCATGGACGCCTGCTCGGCATCGTCGAACCCTTCCTGCACGAACTGACTGCCACGGTGGTGGAGCAGATGGGAGCCGCCTACCCGGAAATCAGGAGCGCAGCGGGGACCGTGACCGAGGCGACCAGAGGAGAAGAAGAGCGCTTCATCGCCACCCTCGATCAGGGTTTGCCGATTTTGAACGAGATGGTGGCCAAGGCCCGCTCGGCCGGCCGAAAGGTCCTGGCTGGAACCGAAGTCTTCAAACTGTACGATACGTATGGTTTCCCCTTGGATCTGATCGGGGAGGCCTGTCGCGAGCAGGGCATGACCGTCGACGAAGCGGGCTTCGACCATGCGATCGAAGAACAACGAACTCGAGCGCGAAAGACCGGCGGCTTTGAACAGGAGACGACGAGACCGGCCGTAGCCGAATTGGCGGGACGACTGGGAGCCACGAAGTTCGTGGGTTACGACCGCCTGGAGTCCGAGAGCCTCGTGCAGGCCATCTTGAAAGGCGACCGGATCGTGAAGGAAGCGGTGGAGGGGGATGAAGTCGAGATCGTGCTCGATGTCACGCCGTTTTATGCGGAGGGCGGCGGCCAGGTGGGCGATCAGGGAGCCTTAGTCGGCTCTGAAGGCCGGCTCGAGATCAAGGATACGACGCGGCCCGCTCCGACGCTGATCCTTCATACAGGGACGGTGACACAAGGGCGCATCCGCGAAGGCGAGCAGTTGCGCGTGCAGGTGAATGGGACCGCCAGGCAGGACGCGGCAAGAAACCACACGGCGACTCATCTGGTGCATGCGGCCTTGCGGAATCTGCTCGGACCGCACGTCAAGCAATACGGGTCATTGGTCGCGCCGAACCGGTTGCGATTCGACTTCGCCCATTTCCGGCCGCTTTCTTCCTGCGATATCGACGAGATCGAATCCACGGTCAATGCCGAAGTGAGGAAGAATGAGGCCGTACGGACTGAAGTGATGAGCATTCAGGATGCCGTCGCTCGTGGCGCGCTGGCCTTCTTCGGCGACAAGTACGGCGAGCAGGTGCGGGTCGTAACGGTCGAATCTTTCAGCAAGGAACTTTGCGGAGGAACCCATTGCCGCCAGACCGGCGAAATCGGCCTCTTCAGGATCATCTCTGAAACCGGAGTCGCGGCCGGCGTCCGGCGTATTGAAGCGCAAACCGGCAGCGGCGCGCTGGCCTTGCTGAAGAAGCTTGAAGCGGATGTGCGAGAGCTGTCCGATTTGCTGAAAGTGGGTCCGCCGGAGCTGGTCGCCAAGACGCGCAAGCTGATGGCGCAGTTGAAGGATAAGGAGCGCGAACTCGAAGAGCTGAAGTTGAAGATGGCCAGCGGTTCCTCCGGCGCCGCGAATGTGAAGACCGTCGCCGGCGTCCCCGTCCACGTTCAACGCGCGGACGGATTGGACATGAACGGCCTCCGTACCTTGGCTGATCAGCTGCGTGATAAGCTCAAAAGCGGAGTGGTGGCGCTCGGGGCCGCAACTGATGACGGAAAAGTCTCGCTCCTCGTCGTCGTGACGAAGGACCTGTCGGCGAAGATCAAGGCCGGTGATTTGATCAAGGTCATGGCGGCCGAAGTGGGAGGGACCGGAGGCGGCCGACCGGAGATGGCTCAGGCGGGCGGGAAGGATCCGGCCAAGTTGGATGACGCGCTGGAAAAGGTCTTTGGCCTGGTTGAAAATGCTCAGCAGCGGTAAACTCATGCAGGGTCGTCGTATCCTCGCTCTCGATTACGGGACCAAACGGATCGGGGTGGCGCTCAGCGATGAATTGGGGTGGACCGCTCAACCGCTCGAGACCTTCGAGCGGCGCACGCTCGACCGGGATCTCGAATACATCGCGTCCCTGGTCGGGTCACACGAGGTGGGGCGAGTGGTCATGGGATTCCCGCTTCAGCTGGACGGCCGTGAGGGGCCGGCGATCCAGGCCATGCGTGAATTCGCCGCCCGCCTGGAAGAGCGGCTGTCAATCCCGCTCGTCCTGTGGGACGAACGGATGACGACGAAGGCGGCGGAGGATCTTCTGATCGCCGCCGATGTCAGCCGGAAGAAACGCAAAGGCGCAGTGGATCGCGTCGCCGCGGCGATTCTCCTTCAAAGTTATCTGGCCAGTCTGGACAATGCGGCGCAGGACACAGGGCCGGATAGTTCCGACGATGACGGGACGCTAGAGAGACCTCATGAACCTGCGGATCATGCTCACGCTCCTCCTGCTCGCGGTCGTCGCTCTCGGCATGGCCGCGTATCAGGCGATCAAATGGGCTGAAGGGCCTGCCGTTCCCCCGCAGGAACATCCCTACTCCAAAATCGTATCGATCCCGGACGGCTCGACCTTTCAGCAGGTCGCCGCTTTGCTCGAACGGGAAGGCTTGATCAAGAGCCGTTCGGCTTTTCTGCTGCTCGGTCGTTCCCAGTCGGCGGAAAGACGGATCCGCGCGGGAGAATACGAGCTCAATGCCGCGATGCCGGCGGCCGAAATTCTCTCAAAGCTGCTGAGCGGGCAGGTGGTGCTGCACCCGATCACGATCCCCGAAGGGCTGACGATGGTGCAAATCGCCAACATGATGGAACAGCAGGGCGTAACGGACCGGGACGGCTTTCTACAATTGGCGCGAGACCGGACCTTGATCGCGTCACTGGGGCTGAAGGTTGAGACACTGGAAGGCTATCTCTATCCGGACACCTACAAGTTTCCCCGCGTCGTCAAGGCGAAAGACGTTGTTTCCACGATGGTCGAGCATTTCCGACAGGTCTTCGGACCGGAGATGCAGGCGCGGGCTGCCGAATTGAAGATGGCCGAGCATGAGGTGGTGACACTGGCCTCCATCATCGAGAAGGAAACCGGCGCAGACGGCGAACGGGCGGAGATCTCCGCGGTCTTCCATAATCGGCTGAGAAAGCGCATTCCCTTGCAGAGCGATCCGACGGTCATCTACGGCTTGACCGGGTTCGACGGGAATATCAGAAAAAAAGACCTGTCGAACCCGAGTCCCTACAATACCTATCGGGTGGCCGGTCTCCCGCCCGGCCCGATTGCAAATCCCGGCCTGCGGGCTCTCCAGGCGACGTTATACCCGTCCAGCTCCCGCGCCCTGTACTTCGTTTCGCGCAACGACGGCACGCACCAGTTTTCCGCCACGTTGACGGAGCACAACCAGGCCGTCGAGAAGTATCAGAAACGCCCGTTCAGGCGGGCCTCTCATCCCAGAACCTGATCGGTTCTCACTCCTTCACCTCCGAGACCGAACTTGTTATAAAGGACGACCATGATGGTGCGACAATGGGACCTCCCCGCCTTGATCGACCATACGGTGCTGCGTCCCGAGGCAACAAAATCGGACGTGGTTCGTCTCTGTCACGAAGCCAGAGCGTACGGCTTCGGGGTGATCTTCGTGCCGCCCTGCTATGCGGCAGAGGCGGTAGAGGCAGTTTCCGGGACGGCGATCCTTGTAGGAATTCCGGTGGGATTCCCGCTCGGTGGCCATTCAACTGCGACGAAGGTCTCCGAGGCGATGGATGGGGTTACGAAAGGCGCGACCGTGCTCGATATGGTGATCAACGTCAGCAGGCTGAAATCGGGCGATCTGGATGCAGTACGCCGGGATATTGCCGAAGTCGTCAAGGCAACCACAGAGGCGGAGCACAAAGTCATCATCGAGACCTGTTATCTGACCGACCAGGAAAAAATCACCGCCTGCCGTCTGGTCGTGGAAGCCGGCGCCGACTATGTGAAGACTTCGACCGGATTCGGTCCGGCCGGCGCGACCGTGGCCGATGTCAGGTTGTTGAGAGAGGCTGTGGCAGGAACGATCAAAGTCAAGGCTTCCGGTGGCATCAGAGATTGGTCTGCCGCCAAGGCCCTGCTCGAAGCGGGGGCTGATCGTATCGGTACGAGCGCCAGCCTCGCGATTGTTGCCGAATGGAAGAAGGATTCTGTGCCTTCTGCTATAGTGCGCCCATGATCAATCGTGTCATCCTCCTGGTCATTGACGGGCTTGGAGTCGGCGCCCTTCCTGACGCGAAGGAATATGCCGGCGATGGGACCAATACCTTGGCCCATCTGGCCGAGGCGGCGGGCGGGTTGGATCTCCCAGCGCTTGAGTCGCTCGGGCTCGGCCACGTGAGCGAGATCAAGGGATTGCGCGTGATGGCGCAACCCACCGGTTGTTTCGGGCGTCTCGGCTTTCATTCGAGAGGCATGGATTCACTGCTTGGAAACTGGGAGCTGGCAGGCTGCATTGTTAATGGTGATCAACCTGACTATTCAAATGGATATCCAGATAGACTTCTTGTTGAACTTGAAGGTCTGTTCGGACGGAAGCCGCTGGGAAATCGAGTGTCAGCCGGTGCGCTGGTCTTGCGCGAGTTCGAGAAGGAGCACCTCTCGTCCGCATCCCCGATAGTCTGGACGGACGGTCATCGTACTTGCCATGTGGCGGCGCACGAAGACCTCCTCCCTTCGAAAGACCTCTTCCGCCTTTGCCGGGAGGCGCGCAGGAATCTGAAAGATGCCTGGGGCATTTGGCGCGTCGTGGCTCATCCGCTGAGCGGCGAGGCCGGAACCTGGCGGCTTAGTCACTCGCGTCGAGACTTTTGCGTCGAGCCGCCGAATCAGACCATGCTGGACCTGTTGAGCAGAGCCAACCAGATCCTGATCGCGGTAGGAAAAACAGGTGATCTCTTCAGCGCAAGGGGATTCACCAGAACGGTCCTGACCGATTCATGGACAAGCGCCTTCGAGGAAGTGAACGGGATGTTCAGCAGGGTTCCACGAGGTCTGATCTATGCCGGGCTCGATGTGCTGGAAGGGACTCCGGTTGATGCGGCGGCTTCGCTTCACGAGTTCGATCGCCGGCTTCCCCATCTGCTTGAGCAGCTTCGTCCCGGCGATCTGTTCGTCCTGACCGGCGATCACGGGCAGGATTCGAGGGGGAAGCATCGGCTGCCGACCAGGGAATACGTGCCCGTCATCCTCACTGGACCGAAACTGGCGCAAGGAGTCAATTTGGGAATCCGGTCCAGCGCGGCGGATCTTGGACAGACGATCGTGGAAGCGTTGCGCGGGGACCCTCTGCCGGTGGGAGAGAGTTTCCTCGATGCGGTGCAAGCGGGATAAGGGTAGCCTTGGACGAGATGTCTTACGAAGCAAAGTTGAAAGAACTTCAGATTGAGTTGCCGCAGCCTCCGAAGCCGGTGGCCACCTACATTCCTGCCGTCAGAGCAGGCGATCTGCTGTTTTTGTCCGGCGTGTTGCCGATGCAGAACGGACAGTTGGTCTTTTCAGGAAAGCTCGGTCGCGAATTAACCGTCGAACAGGGTATGGAGGCCGCGAAGCTTGCGCTCCTCAATGCGCTGGCTATCGCCAAACAGGAACTCGGCTCACTGGATCGCGTCGTCAGAATCGTCAAAGTCGTGGGCCACGTGGCGTCGGCGGAAGGTTTCACGGATCAGCCGCAGGTGCTCAACGGCGCGTCGGATCTCCTCGTCGCGGTCTTCGGAGAAGCGGGGCGCCATGCTCGAGTGGCGATCGGCGCCGCAGAATTGCCCAGGCGGGCGGCGGTGGAAATCGAACTGATTCTCTCCGTCACCTAAGCGTCTCACTGGTTCCTGAAAACATCCTGCCAGCGCCGCTTCGCTGTCTTGACACTCGAAAAAACCGCTTGTTATAGTCCTTTCGTCCCTCGCTTCACGTTGTACCCCCGAATGGCCTCTCTTCTCCGGTGTGTGGGGTTCTCGTGCCACGCAGGGTATTGTATTTTCCTTAACCGAGGAATCATTGACACACCGACCATGAAGTTCGCCATTGGGATAGCGGGAGTGGTTGTGCTCCTGTTGGCTTCGCCCATTTACGCGGCGACGCAGGGAGCGGCCCTGCAGGTGCAGCCTTCCACCGGGGTTCCCGGGGCGACGGTGTCGATCGTCGGAAAGGGCCTGGGCGCGTTCAAATCCTTGCAGGTCAATCGCGTGACGTTCGGCGGGTTTCCCGCCCTGATTCAGCGGTGGGATCCCGAAGTGATTGAAGTCAGAGTGCCCTCACGGGCGCAGTCGGGCCCGGTCGAGGTCACGATCGGCAAGAAGAAACTATCCGCCGGTGTTTTCACGGTCGTCTATCCCAAGATCACCTCCATCTCCCCCGCGTCGATTGAGCCTGGCCATAGCATCGAGATTGCCGGCGAGCATTTCGGCGTGACGGCCGGCCCGCGCGATCCCAACACGATGTTCGGAGTCAATGATGTCCTCATCGGGGGCATTGTCGTCCGGCCCCGCCGATGGAAAGACGAGAAGATTGAAGTCGACGTACCGGCCAACGCGAAATCCGGGGATGTGGTGGTGCGACTGTCGTCGTCCGATCCGCTTCCCGATGGGTCCTGCTGCGCACCGGTTCAATATGCTCTGAGCAATGCGCTCTCATTGACGGTCATCCCGACGGTGCAGGTGGATCCCACGCATGGTCCGACCGGAACGAAAGTGGTGCTGTTCGGACAGGGCTTCGGCGCCGCGAGGGAAACTGGCGACGACGTATCGTTCGGCGGACATCCTGCCTCGGTCGCGCAGTGGACGGATCGCGCGATCGTCGTCCATGTGCCGTTGAACGCGGAAACCGGACCGGTTGTGCTGAGCCGGCGGGGGAAAGATCGGACGGTAGGGACGTTCACGGTACAAACTCCCAAAGCCACTGGTGTTGCTCCGGCCAGCGCCCCCATCGGAACATTAATCAAAATCAGCGGCGAGCATTTCGGAGCCTATTCCGAGAGCGGAGCCACTCCGTACAACTATATGGATTTCAATACCGGGCAGAACCGCGTGGAAATCGGCGGCGTTCCGGCGGTGATCTACCGCTGGCATGACGACCGAATCGATGTCTGGGTGCCGTTCAGCGCCAAGAGCGGTCCCGTCGTCGTGAAACGCGGCGCGCCCAAACCGAGTGCGGACGGGTCCTGTTGCACGGAGACCGGGATTGTGGAGACCGAAGCCGGGATGTTCACCGTGGTCGTACCGGCCATCGAGTCATTTTCACCGAAGTCCGCCGGCTTGGACGACGTCGTGACCATCAAGGGTTCAGGATTCGGCGCCTTCATCAAGACAACGGAGGCGACCCAGCCCGGGCTCGGCGAAGGAGCTTTCAAACGGAACCAAATTGAACTCGGAGAAAACGTCTCACGGACTGAGGTCCTGTTCAACGGCATCGGAGCCATCGTGCTCTCCTGGACCGACCAAGAAATCAAAGCTCGCGTTCCCCGCCGGCATCTGTTTGGAATCGGAAAACCGGGACAGTTCGACAACGATCTTTCGACCGGTCCGCTGATTATCCGCCGAGGCTCCTGGGATCTCCTTCCGGACGGGGCCTGTTGCACCGCCAAGAAATGGCTGACGTTGGAAGCAGGAACCTTTACGATCGAGGCCAAGGGCATGCCGGACCAGAGCTTTTTTCAAACCAGGCCGGAAGGCAGCACCAACGAATAGCATGCCTGCCGGAAGCTGCCACCGCGCTGTCGTTGTGTTCCCCCGCACTTTTCTCACCGTCGCACTTTCCACGGTGCTTGCGGCTCCCTTCTCCGGCCTCGCGGCTGAATCTGCTCTCACGACCACGCTGCAGAAAACCGGATCGGAAGTCACGCTCATGAGCGTCCATTTCCGAGACACTCATATTGGATGGGCGGTCGGCTCTGGTGGAACCGTCTTGAAGACGATCGACGGCGGACAGAAATGGAAAAAACAGTCCAGCGGCACGACGATTCTCCTGACCGGAGTGCTTTTTGCCGATGAGAAGGCGGGCTGGATCATCGGAGCGAACGGGACGATTCGAGCCAGCCGTGACGGTGGAGTCACATGGGCGCCGCAGGTGGTCGACACGCAAGTCCCCTTGTACGGAATCTCGTTTGTTTCGCCCCAAGAAGGCTGGGTGGTCGGAGGCAACGGCACGATCCTGCATACGATAGACGGCGGATCTCACTGGACGGATCAATCCAGTTCCACCACTGCCGCGTTGTATGCAGTCCATTTCCTCACGCCGCTCCGTGGGACGACGGTCGGCGCGGTCGGCACCGTGCTCTCGACGGAAGACGGCGGCGCGACATGGACGGCGCAGGAGACCCAAGGATCAGTGACATTATTCGACGTGTACTTTTCAGATCCTTCAACCGGCTGGGTCGTCGGCAACGCGGGGGCCATGTTTCACACAACAGACGGGGGGAACCGCTGGGTTGATCGAACCTTGCCCTGCACGAAAACCTGTCGGCGATTGACCGATCTGCTGCGCGTGCGCTTTACCGATGCGAAAACCGGCTGGACTGTCGGGGAACGGGGCATGCTCTACCGTACGACCGACGGCGGATTCACCTGGCAGGAACATGGCGCGATCGCCAACGTCTCACTGTTCGGCCTCTCCTTTCCCGAAGCCCTGCAGGGCTGGGCCAGCGGCGAAAAAGGCACGATCGTACATTTGAAGATCGGGCGATAGAAGCGCCGGCAGCATTTTACGCCCGCGACTCCCTCTCTATCCCAATTCTCCCAGCCGCGATTGGATGATAGATAGACCGGCGATGGCTGCGGTTTCAGCGCGAAGGATGCGCGATCCCAGAGTAACGGTTCTATACCCCTGTTCCTGCATTGTGTGCAGCTCATCCTGATCCCATCCGCCCTCCGGCCCGATCACAAGTAGGATCGTCTGCTCCGGCCCGCTCTGGAGCGCCACCGTTGCTGCCGCTGTCGCTGTCGATCTCTCGGTCATCACAAACTTGCCAGCAGAAGGGTAGGCGACCGCCACCTTGGACAGCTCGGTCGGCTCAGCGATCGTGGGAATGGTCCATCGCTCGGATTGCTGCGCGGCCTCGAGCGCGATCCGCTGCCATCTGGCAAGCTGGTGCTCGACACGCTCAGGCTTGATTTTTACGACACCATGCCTGGTATGGACTGGGACGATCGAGTCCACGTCCAATTCCGTCGCCTTCTGGATCACCCATTCCATCTTTTCGCTTTTCAGGATGGCTTGAGCGAGGACGATCTTTGGATTGGTTCTGGAGGGGGCGGTCGCGGTTTCGACGATCCGGCCTTCAATCGCCTTCTCAGCCACCGTCGTAATCTCAGTTCGATAACGACGGCCTTGATCGTCCGTCACGACCAACGATTCGCCGGGGTGCAGGCGCAGACTATCTCGCAGATGGCGGAGCAGGGGACCGGAGATGCGAACCACAGGAGGCGTGACGGCGTCGGACGACACGAAGAATGTGGGCATAGAGGGATGGGGCTATGACAGGAGCACAGTCGCCTACTCGAAGAAGGTCTTCATCTTGTCGAAGAACCCGTCGCCGTCCTCTTCCATGGACATGCCGCTCTCTTTGGCGAATTCGGTGAGCAGTTCCTTTTGGCGGGCGGTCAGTTTCGTGGGAATTTGCACCTTGATCGTATAAAGCTGATCGCCGGTCGTCTGTCCCTTGAGGCTCGGTATGCCCAACCCTTTAAGACGCAGCACCTTGTCCTGCTGCGTGCCGGCCGGGACTTTGATGACGGTCGTGCCCTTGAGCGTGGGGACCTCGATCTTCCCTCCGAGGACAGCGGTGACGAAGTTGATTGGCACATCGCAGAGAATGTCCGTTCCTTTGCGGGTGAAGAGCGCGTGCGGTTTGACGGTGATGGCCACATACAGGTCTCCGGGAGGGCCGCCGTTGACCCCGTGCTCTCCCTCATTGGAGAGACGAAGACGCATCCCGGTTTCGATGCCGGCCGGAATGTGGACCGCGATGGTCCGCTCGCGGTAGGTGCGCTGGCGGCCTTGGCAGGCAGCGCAGGGCTCCGTGATGATTCGTCCCGCGCCTTCGCATTGACCGCAAGGCCGGCTGACGCTGAAGAATCCCTGTTGCAGACGGATCTGGCCCGCTCCTTTACAACTGGGGCAGGTCTTGACCGCCGAGGCCGATTTGGCGCCGGTCCCTTTGCAGTCAGCGCAGGATTCCCAGCGGGGAATCTTCAGCTTCGCTTCTTTTCCGTAGACCGATTCCTCGAAGGTCAGTTCAAGATTGTATTGCAGGTCATTGCCGCGCTCCGCGCGGGCGCCTCCCCGTTGTCCGCCGAAGAAATCTTCGAAGATGTCGTTGAAGACGTCGCCGAATCCGCCGCCGCGCCCGAAATCGAAGCCTTCGAATCCGGTGCCGCCCTGGGTTCCGGCATGGCCGAACATGTCGTAGCGCTTGCGTTTATCCTGGTCGCTGAGATGTTCGTAGGCTTCGTTGATCTCCTTGAACTTCTCTTCGGCGTGCTTCTTCTGTTGCTCGCCGGTCTGGAGATCCGGATGGAACTGTCGGGCCAGCTTGCGGTAGGCTTTCTTGACTTCGTCGTCGGACGCGTTCCGATCGACACCTAAGGTATCGTAGAAGTCTCGTTTGGACACGGAAGCCATCGTCCTCTGAAAGCGTGCAGAAAGACCGAGCCCCGTTTGCGCCCGGAACTCGGTCTCCGCGATGTCTATTCTACGTTACTTCTTGTCTTTGTCTACTTCTTCGAACTCCGCGTCCACCACTTTTTCGTCTGTCTTAGCGCCGTTGGCGCTCTGACCGGCCGCGTCGCCCGCTCCGGCGCCGGTCCCCGCTGAGGCGGATGCCTTCTTGTACATTTCTTCGGCCAGCTTGTGAGAAGCCGTCGTGAGGGTTTGCGTGGCCGCCTCGATGGCGTCCGCATCGTTGCCTTCCATGGCCTTCTTCAAGGCCGCCACGGCCTCCTCGATCTTGGTCTTCTCTTCCGGCGCAATTTTGTCTCCGTGCTCGCTGAGATTCTTCTCGGTCTGGTAGATCAGATTGTCCGCCTGGTTCTTGGCTTCAGCGGCTTTTCGGCGCTTCTTGTCGTCTTCCGTGTGGGATTGGGCGTCCTTCACCAGCTTTTCCACTTCTTCCTTGCTCAGACCGCTGGAGGCCGTGATCTTGATGGACTGTTCTTTCTGCGTCGCCAGATCCTTGGCCGACACATGGACGATCCCGTTGGCGTCGATATCGAATGTGACTTCAACCTGCGGCATTCCGCGGGGGGCCGGAGGAATTCCGACCAAGTCGAACTGGCCGAGCAACTTGTTGTCGTTGGCCATTTCACGCTCGCCTTGGAACACGCGGATGGTGACCGCCGTCTGGTTATCCGCCGCGGTCGAAAACACCTGGCTCTTTTTCGTCGGAACGGTCGTGTTCCGCTCGATGAGCTTGGTAAAGACGCCGCCGAGCGTTTCGATGCCCAACGAGAGCGGCGTGACGTCCAGCAACAGCACGTCTTTCACGTCGCCCTTGAGCACGCCGCCCTGAATGCCGGCGCCGATGGCCACGACTTCATCCGGGTTCACGCCGCGATGCGGCTCTTTCCCGAAGAAGTCTTTCACGACTTGAATCACCTTCGGCATGCGGGTCATTCCGCCGACGAGCACGACTTCATTGATGTCTTTCGGGGTGACACCGGCATCGGCCAGCGCCTTTCTACAAGGGTCGATCGTGCGCTGAATCAAATCGTCGACCAATTGCTCAAGCTTGGCACGGGTCAACTTAATGACCATGTGCTTCGGTCCGCTGGCATCGGCCGTGATGAAGGGCAGATTGATCTCGGTTTCCTGCGAAGACGACAATTCGATCTTGGCCCGCTCCGCCGATTCCTTCAACCGTTGGAGCGCCATGCGGTCTTTCCGGAGATCGATGCCTTGGTCCTTCCTGAACTCGTCCACCAGCCAGTCCATGACGCGAAGATCGAAGTCGTCGCCGCCCAGATACGTATCGCCGTTCGTCGACTTGACTTCGAACACGCCTTCGCCGATTTCAAGCACGGAGACGTCGAAGGTCCCTCCGCCGAGATCGTAGACGGCGATCCGCTCGTCTTTTTTCTTGTCCAATCCGTAGGCCAGCGACGCGGCAGTAGGCTCGTTGATGATCCGGAGGACATTCAGTCCGGCGATCTGGCCGGCGTCCTTGGTGGCTTGGCGTTGGCTGTCGTCGAAATAGGCCGGCACGGTGATCACGGCTTCCGAGACTTTTTCGCCGAGATAATCCTCGGCGGTCTGCCTCATCTTCTGCAGGATCATGGCCGAAATTTCCGGCGGGCTGTAGCGTTTGCCACGCAGCTCCACGTGGGCGTCGCCGTTGTCGGCTTCCACGACTTTGTAGGGGAGGCGCTTCAGGGCCTCCTGCACTTCCTTGCTGCGGAACTTACGGCCCATGAGGCGCTTGACGGAAAAGATCGTGTTCTCGGGATTGGTGATGGCCTGACGTTTGGCGATCTGGCCGACCAGCCGCTCGGTCTTGTCCGTGATGGCGACGACGGACGGCGTCGTCCGACTGCCTTCGGCGTTCGCGATGACGACGGGGTCGCCGCCGCTCATGATGGCCACGCAGGAGTTGGTGGTACCTAGGTCGATGCCGATGACTTTACCCATGTGTATATGCTCCTTCCTCCAACTTCATTCGAAAATTGTCTTACGACGCTGTCGAATCCTCTCCGGATGCAGGGCCGGTCGAAACCGTCACCATTGCGGCCCGCAGGATGCGGTCATGCAAGCGGTACCCGCGCTGAAACTCTTCCACGACATGCTGCGCCGGAACGTGATCCGAGGAGACAGATGCGACAGCCTGATGCGCCGAGGGATCGAACGGTTTCCCCACGGTCTCGATCGCTTGGACGCCGAATTTTCCAAGTGTCCCGATGAGCTGCTTCAACGTTAAATCGACGCCTTGAATCAACACGTCGCTGGTTCCACCGTCTCTGGCTGCCTTGATGGCTCGTTCCAGATTGTCGACAGCCGGCAACAGTTCCTTCAACAGTTGTTCATTGCCGAACTTGATCTGATCGCGCTGGTCACGCTGTGCCAATCGTTTGTAGTTGTCAAACTCCGCTGCTTGCCGAAGATACTTATCATTCAGCGATTTGAGATCGTCGGACTTGGCGGCAAGAGCCTTTTGCAGTGTTGCCACTTGCGACGATTCCTCACCGCTTGAGGGCGAGTCGCCGGAAAGTTCTTCATCTAAGCTCTCGATTGTATTGATCTTCTGCTCTTCTTCAGACACCGGTCCACCCTTTACCTGATGGCAGATAGTCATAACAGGCATAAAGTCAACAGGAGCCCGAAAAATTAATTACTTGCGCGTGCTGGGAGAGGGTTAAATCCGGTGGGTACGAGGGAAATCTCCATGGGCCCGGCGATAGAGGAGTTCGAGTCCTTCCAGCGTCAGCAGAGGTTCGATCTTTTGGATTGAAGAGGTTTCGGATGCGATGACGGAGCTGAGTCCACCGGTGGCGATGACAAAGGCGGAACGTCCAAGCTCCTGTTCAATCCTTCGCACGAGCGCATCGACAAGTCCCGCATAACCGAACAACAGCCCGGCCTGGATGCTCCCGGTCGTATCCGTCCCGATGACGGTTTTAGGCCTTGTCAACTCCACTTTGGAGAGTTTCGCCGCGCGTGAGAAGAGGGCTTCAGCGGAAATGCCGAGGCCGGGCGCAATGACACCGCCAAGGTATTCGCCCTCTTTCGTAATGGTGCAAAAGGTCGTGGCCGTCCCGAAGTCAACAACGATGAGATCGCGACGGTACTTGTGAAACGCGGCAGCGGCGTTCACCAGACGATCACTGCCGATTTCCTTGGGGTTGGCATACCGGAGCGTGAGCCCCGTGTCCGTCTCTGCGCTGACGACCAGAGCACGTTGCTGAAAGTATGCCTCGGTCAATTCCCCGAATGTTGCCGTCAGGGACGGAACCACGCTCGAGATGATGGCGCCCGACATGCGCTGCGATGGAACCGCGGCCGACGCCAACAGACTTGTAAACAGAATTCCGTATTCGTCGGCCGTCTTCTTTGAATCGGTGGCCAGTCGCCAGTGAGCCTGGAGGCAAAGGCCGTCATAGACTCCCCAGACGATGTTGGTGTTGCCGATGTCTATGACAAGCAGCATGGAGGCATTGTACGGCCTACCCGGCGTTTTCGCCAGGGCGCAGGTGAATGATGTCCGCTGCGCGCAACCGACGGATTTCCGGAGGACGGCCGTTCGCTGGAACCGGCCGCTCTGACACCTGTAATGAACCGTCCGGGCCGATGGCTTCGGCAACTCCGATGAATTCCTTCCCGCCGGCGAGAGACGCCCGGACCGGCTGTCCGAGCGTGATGCATCGTTTGCAATAGGCAAAAGCTATGCGGGAATATCCACTTGTCCATAATTCATCAACACATTGTTCAAGTTCGAGCAGGAGCTGACTGAGCAACCGATTCCGATCAACGAGACGTCCGGTTTCCTGGAAAATCGTCGTCGTCGAATCACGAATCTCTTCAGGGAAGCCATCGCTGCTCCCGTTTACGTTGATGCCGATACCGACCACTTGGAAAGGACCGGAGCGCGGAGCCGTGCCGCTCTCGCAGAGAATGCCTCCGACTTTCCGTTCAACAATGAGGAGGTCATTCGGCCATTTGACTGAAACGGGAATCTGGGCGACTTGTTCCAACGACTCCGCTGCCGCCAGGGCCGCGGCCAAGGGAAGCCAGGACAACCACTCTGCCAGACGATCTTGCGCTAGAGACTTTCTGATAATGACCGAGCAGTTGAGATTCATTCCGGGCGGAGAGAACCAAGTCCGTCCCAACCGCCCTCGTCCCTCTGTTTGCTCCTCCGCGACGACGATCGCGCCATGCTCGACATCGGCCTGCGCCAGCGCAAAGGCTTCCCGGTTCGTCGAGTCGATCCGATCAAACAGGTCAATTCGTTGGCCGAGGGCATGGGTCGCGAGCGTGCTGCGAATACCGTGGAGCGTCAGCGGGTGCGAGAGCAGCACCGGTTATGCACGCCTTTTCTGCTGAGGCTTGGGCTCGAGCACCAGGCTGAGAGTCGCGGCCGGCGCTGAGTGGGTGAGCCTGCCGATGGAAATGCGATCGGGACCTGCCGCAGCCATGGCGCGGATGTTGTTCAACGTGATGCCTCCGGAAACTTCCACTAACGCGCGGCCGTCGATCACGTTCACGGCTTTTTTCACCTTGGCGGGAGTCATGTTGTCGAGCAGAATGATGTCCGCTTTTCCTTCAAGCGCCTGCCTGACTTCTTGGAGCGATTCCACTTCGACGATGGTCGGCCGGCGCGAAGACGCGCTGGAATGGACTGCCCGGCAGGCGGTGAGTACGCCCGTTCTCTTGTCGGCGAGAAGCGCGAGGTGGTTGTCTTTGATCAGTAGACCGTCGCCCAACGAACCACGATGGTTCACCCCGCCGCCGAGCGCCACCGCCCATTTCTGAATGCTTCTCCACCCGGGGAGCGTCTTTCGCGTGTCCATGATGCTCACGGAGTAGCCACGCACAGCTCGACAGAACTGATCAGTAAGGGTTGCAATGCCGGAAAGATGCTGGAGAAAGTTCAGCGCGATCCGTTCCGCCATCAGGATCGAACGCCCGTCACCTTCGATAGTCAGCAGTACGTCGCCGGTCCTGGCCCGAACGCCGTCGCTCTTCCCGAGAGATAGGGAGAGCGAGGGGTCAACAGCGAGAAATGTTTGAACGGCCGCGGCCATTCCCGCCACGACCAGATTCTGTTGCGCAATAATGCATGCGCGCGCCGGAACAGGTCCGGCAAACAGCGCGGATGTCGTGATGTCGCCTTGAGCGAGATCCTCCTCGATCCCGGCACGGACTGCACGGCGGATATCGGCGGCCGGCAACGCGACCATGAATCAGACTCCACGCATCGCGCGTAATTGGGTTTCGCTGCTGGCGAGCATGGACTGGTCCCCTCGAAGGCTGTGGAGCCGTTGTCGATGATCGGCAACGACCTCCGGCGGCGCTTTGGCGGCAAAGTCTTGACTGGCCAGCTTTCCCTCCAGACGTCCGATCTCCTTCGCCTGCTCTTCCTGTTGTTTGAGGATACGGTCGAGCGCTTTTTGCAAATCGACATCGCCGGCGACCGTCATGCCGACGGAGAGCCCCTCCGAGACCAGCCGCAGCAGGTTCTTCGTCGGCCAACTTGAGGTCGGAATGAGGTCGGCAGTCCCTCGTCCCAAATGCGCGAAGTAGGGTTGCAATCCTTTGAGGTGTTCCCGCCTGGTCGCATCGTCGTGTGCAACGACGAATTGGATCGGCTGCCCCGGTGAATAGTTCAAGAGCACGCGCGCCGTGCGAAGCAAACTCACGGTCTGTTCCAGAAGCAAGAACTGCTGCTCCATATCGGCGGAACGTCGGGACGCGTCGGGCGTGGGGTAGGGTTGGACGACGATGCTCTCGCCATGGTCCGGCAGCGTCTGCCAGATTTCCTCGGTGAGAAACGGCATGAAGGGATGGAGGAGCCGCAGTGTCGTTTCGAGGGTATCGACCAGAGTCTGTCTCGTGGCGGGCGCGTCCGCGCTGGCGGCGTCCTGCAGCGACGGCTTGATCAATTCGAGATACCAGTCGCAGTATTCGTGCCAGATGAAATGATAAAGCGCGGCGGCGGCGCGATCGAATCGATAGGCTTCCAATTCGAAACCGACGGTCTCGATAGTCTGATTCAGCCGGCTGACGATCCAACGGTCTGGGAATGATCGTTCGTTGAGAGGGCCGGAGGTGCGCGGTCCGTCGAGATACAGGTGGGCGAAGCGCGCGGCATTCCAGATCTTATTCGCGAAATTGCGGTACCCTTCGATGCGCTCTTCTGCCAGCTTGATGTCTCGTCCCGGTGAGGCCATGGAAGCCAGCGTGAAGCGCAGGGCATCCGTGCCGAACTGCTCCATCACGTGAAGAGGATCGATCACATTGCCTTTTGACTTGCTCATCTTCTGGCCTTCAGCATCCCGGACGAGGGCGTGAATGTAGACGTCGCGGAAGGGAACGTCGCCCATAAATTTCAATCCGAGCATGATCATGCGCGCGACCCAGAAGAAGAGAATGTCGAGGCCTGTGACCAGTGTGGAGGTGGGATAATAGGCCTTCAGCTCCGGCGTCCGCTCCGGCCATCCCAGCGTCGAAAAAGGCCACAGCCCAGACGAGAACCAGGTATCAAGCACGTCCGGATCGCGAAGAAAATCGTGGCCGAGGCATTCAGGACATTGAGTCGGAGCCGAGCGAGCCACGATCGGTACGGCGCCTTGCAGCAACGTGATGCGCGTGATCGGTGTGCCGGTTGCGCTGGTCGTGAGCTGTTCATGAATGAACCGGCTGTTGCAGGACCGGCAGTACCAGGCCGGAATCTGGTGTCCCCACCAGATCTGGCGGGAGATGCACCAGTCCTTAATGTCCCGCATCCAGCCGAGATAGTTGTTGGTCCATCCTTCAGGAATAATGCGGATGCGACCGCGCTCAACGGCTTGGATAGCCGGCTCTGCAAGGGGCTTGATCTTGATGAACCACTGAGGCGACAGGTAGGGCTCAACGACGGTTTTGCATCGATAACATTTTCCGATCGCCATCTTGTGGTCTTCGACCTTGACCAGCAGCCCGCGGTCCTTCAATGCCTGCTCGATCTGCGGGCGCGCCTTGGATACGGGATTGCCGGCGATATTAGAGATGAGGTCCGCATATACGCCGGCCGTTTTCAACCCTTCCGAGTCGAGCAGCGCACGATGATCGAAAATCGGCAGCCGGGGAAGCTGATGCCGCTCGCCTGCCTCGAAGTCGTTGAAGTCGTGGGCGGGAGTGATTTTCACGGCTCCGGTTCCGAATTCTCGATCCACAAGGATCGCGTCGCCGACCACCGGGATTGTCCGGTCGGTCAAGGGAAGGCGAACCTTCCGTCCGATGAAGCGGTTATAGCGCGGATCATCCGGATGGACGGCCACCGCCGTATCTCCCAGCATGGTTTCCGGCCTGGTCGTCGCCACGGTGAGCGTGACGGTCGAATCCTGCTCCAGAGGGTAGGCGATCGAGTACATCTTGCCCTTGACGTCTTCATGCTCAACTTCGATGTCCGAGAGCGCGGTCAGACAGCGCGGACACCAGTTGATGAGTCGTTCTCCGCGGTAGATCAACCGGTCTTCATAGAGCCGGACGAACACTTCCAGCACGGCTTTGGACAAGCCTTCGTCCATGGTGAAACGGAGTCGATCCCAATCGCAGGATTCGCCGAGCTGTTTTTGCTGAGCGATAATCGTATTGCCTGATGCGGCCTTCCATTGCCAGACCCGTTCGATAAAGCGCTCGCGGCCGAGCGCTTCCCGTGACGATCCCTCCGCCATGAGTTGCTTCTCGACCACATTCTGGGTGGCGATTCCCGCGTGGTCGGTTCCCGGAAGCCAGAGCGTGTTCCTGCCCTGCATCCTGCGCCAGCGAATCAAAATGTCCTGCAGAGAATGATTCAGCGCGTGACCGACATGCAGCGAACCTGTGACGTTCGGCGGAGGAATGACGATGCAATAGGGCTGCCCGGGGTTATCGGGCGAGGCGCGGAAATATCCGCGGTCGCTCCATACTTGGTACCACCGGGCTTCAACCGTTTTGGGGTCGTAGGTCTTGTCGAGTTGGCGGGTGCGCATGAATGCTGTTGCCGCGACAGCGGAGCGCATCTTAACACGCGCGTCCAGCCCTCTCAAGATTTCGGAGAACGGGCCGGCACGCTTGAGGGGACTGGAGGCTTGTGTTATACAGTCGCGCAGCAGGACAACAGACGCTTGGACATTGTACTCACACTGCAGAGGGAGCGACTATGGCTACCGGCCGTGAAAAAGACCGAAAGACGAGGAAGAAACACCGGAAGAATGTGAAACGGATGAAGGCGCTGGCGAAGGCGAGGCGCGGCAAGAAGGGCAAGAAAGTCTAGAGCGGGCCGCTGAGGACGTTATGCGGCTTCGGTCAGCCGCTTGAGTTCGTTCCTGACCTGTTCCTCTGCGATTCCCGGCACAAGCTGCTGCACGGTCAGTTGCACCTGGTCGTTGGCGGCGGTGCGGACGAGCTCTTCGGCGAGCGAGTCCGTTTTCGCGGCCGCAGCCTTGCGGATTTCCTCTTTGACTTCACTCTCGATCAATTTAAGGTGCTCGCGAACGGCATCCGGAAGGGCGGCTTTGACGGCTTCCGCTTGCTCGCGCATCAGAGCCTCGACGTTGTCCTTGATCAGGGGGCTGGCGATCTCGAAAATGCTGTGCCGAAGAATGGGTTCCAAAGCCGGCAGTTCTCGTGAAAAGACGTTGGGAAGCTCTTTTGCGAGTAACGGCTCCAGCGTCTCCGCCAATCGCTCCTGCGTCAGGTTCGCCCCGAGCTGCTGATGCATTTCTGCTTCAACCGCCTTGGCGACATGCGCGGCAAGATCCTTGCCGATCATCTCCGGAAGAACTTCGGCGATCTTCTTCTCCGTTTTCTCGGACATGGATTGCAACAGCTGTCCGAACAGGCCCTTCATCGCTTCTTCCGGCTCGCCCGCCTGCTGCTTGGGAGACTGACCCTGTGTCATGGGCGACTCTTTCTGTATGGGTGGCGGTATTTCCTGCGCCTCGAGTTCTCCCGTCTGATCCTCCTCGGCAAGCTCGTCCAGCGCATCATCGTCGTCGGAGTCAGTGGAGCTGGACACCGGCGGCCAAATCCGACGCTTCTTCTTGACTCCGTTCGTTCCGGCGGCGCTTTTGTGGTCGAGGTCCTTGATCAGATCGAGGAGATGTTCGGTTTGAAACGGCTTCTTCAGGAAGGCCTTGACGCCGAGCGTTCGTAGATGAGATTCATCCAATCGGTCCGCCGCGCCTATGAGCGAGATAATGAAGGTTTCAGAGAGGGAGTCGAGTTTGTGGACTTCCTTGCAGAAGCCTGAAAAGGTCATATTGTCGAGATGGTAGTCTGCGATGATCAGATTAGGGCCCAACTTCCGCGCGGCTTCGAGGGCGGTAGGCCCGTCCTGAAAGCCAACGACCTCATATCCCTCCGGCGTCGAAATCTGCTCGACCATACGACGAACGGCCGGACTGCTGTCGATAACAAAGATGGTTGATGGCACTCAACCCTCCAATTTTATTGAACTATATCGAAGCTAGCAGGGGGGGTATTCTTTGTCAAGAAAATGGCCGATAGACGCTTGTTTTGCTTTGGGAATTTGAGCAGGCCTAAAATTTGATGCAAGAAGCAATATGGTGGAGGCCTTGAGTACGTCAATACGGGTCGTGTTCTTCGATGCCGCCGAAACACTGTTCCATGTGAACGGGTCTGTGGGGGAGATCTATCTTCAGCATGCCGTCCAGTTCGGATTCCAGAAAACACCCGATTCGTTACCGGCAATAAGGCAAGCCTTCGGCCGCGCCTTTCGCGAGGCGCCCCCGCCGGTCTTTGCCGCGACGGATCCGGTCAAGATCAAGCAGAGCGAACGTCTCTGGTGGTTCGATATCGTGCACAACGTGTTCTATCGAGTAGGGATGTTCGAACGGTTCGACGATTTTTTCGATCAAGTGTTTCAGGTTTTTGAAGAGCCCGCCTCGTGGAAACTCTTCCCAGAGACAAGGTCCGCATTGTCCCTGCTTCGCGAACAGGGACTCGAACTGGGCATCGTATCCAACTTCGACTCACGGCTCTTTACGGTGTTGCGGGGGTTGGGAATCGAGCAGGCCTTCGATACCATTACGATCTCCAGCCTAGCCCATGCGGCGAAGCCAGCCCCGAAGATCTTCCTGTCCGCGCTGGAAAAGCATGCAATCGACCCGGACGAAGCTCTCCATGTGGGCGACAGTCCGCGCGACGATGTAGAAGGCGCAACGAAAGCCGGCCTAAAGGCGCTGTTGCTGGACCGCCGCGGGGAATACCGCGGCCCCCCGGTGCAGACAATCCGGACGCTTGACGAGATCCCGACGCTTCTAGCTCGCCTATAGGAGCAGAGGCACTAGGTCCTTTGCCCGCCCCTGCAGGGAAAGATCAACAAGACCGGACTGCGGAGTCGGCTCAAGATTGATCTCCGCGACAAACGCGCCGGATTCCTTCGCCATCGAGGCAAACCCGGCCGCAGGATATACGACGCCGGACGTTCCAATGACCAGCAGGACGTCGCAAGTCCTCAGGGCCGTCGCGCATCGTGAGAGATCTTCAGGAAAGAGCGATTCGCCGAACCAGACGATGTGGGGACGGAGAAGCCCTTTGCAACGGCTGCAGACGGGGAGGAGCGCGATCGGCACCTCATGATTTTCCTCGACCGATCCGCAGTCCGTACAACGAACCATCCAGATATTGCCGTGAATCTCGGATAGTTTCCGTGAGCCGGCCGTCCGATGGAGTCCGTCGACATTCTGCGTAATCAGCCAGAACTCTTCGCTGCGTTGTTCGAGCTCAACAACCGCGCTGTGGGCAGGATTCGGTCGTGTGGCGGCGATCAGCTCCCTGCGCCAGTTGTACCATTCCCATACCAGACGGGGGTCGCGCTCAAAAGCCTCAGGCGTTGCCAGATCTTCCGCTCGAAAATTGCGCCATAATCCGTCCGCACCGCGAAACGTCGGCACCCCGCTGTCCGCGGAGATGCCGGCGCCTGTCAGGACTGTCACGGCACGGGCGGCGGCGAGTTTCTCGATGAGAATCCCGAGATCCGAGCTGCGTGCCATTGTTCTCCTTCCGGGAGCGGGGCGCTTCTGAAGACGCGGGACCATGCTATAGTAGTGGTCTTTGTGACGCAACCAACGAGGATCGCATGAAACAGATCATGGTTGTCGGCGCCGGCTCAGTCGGAGGATTCTTCGGCGCCCACTTATCCAAATCGAACCCGAATGTCTCGTTTCTCTTGCGGCAAAGAACCCTTGCAGCCGTGAAACAGCATGGACTGACGATCCGGAGCGCAAACGGAACCTTCACCGTCCGGCCGCAGAGTTCATCCGATCCTCGAGACCTCCCTCGACCCGACCTCGTCATCCTCGGAGTGAAGGCCTATGACCTGGAAGGAGTGTTGACCCAACTCGAACCGGTCCTCACCGAACAGAGCGTCATCTTGACCCTGCAAAACGGTATCGACACGGAGGATCGCATCATTGCGCGCCTGAAGCGGGATTGTGTGGTCGGCGGCGTCGCCTTCATCTACTCGAAGATCGCCGCCCCGGGCGTTATCGACCACTACAAGAAGGGAGCAGTCGCCATCGGAGAATTGATGGGGCACGAAAGCCAACGGCTCTTGCAGATTCGTGATTTGTTCGCCTCCGCTGGCATTCCCTGTCAGCTCTCGAAGGACATTCGTCGCAGCAAATGGGAGAAGATGTGTTGGAACTGCGTCTTCAACCCGATTACCGTCTTGATTGACGATAAAGTTGCGCAGGCGTTGGACCATCCGGAAATGATGGGGGTCATCCGGCAAATCGTCGGAGAAATCGCCGCCGTATCGGCGGCGCTCAAGGTCCCGTTGCCTGCGGACATGGCGGATCGGGTGGTGAAGTGGACGCAGGAAATCAGGGACATCCATACCTCGATGTATGACGACTGGAAGGCGGGCCGCCGGACGGAAATTCGAAATCTGAACGGCTATATTGTCGATCAGGGCCGGGTCTTGGGCATTCCCACGCCGGTCAATGAAGCGATGACAGCCATGATCAAGGCGGTCACCGAAAAGGAGAAAGCCGGCCCGGGAGTCGTCCGAATCGACGGAGCGGTCGTGCAACCGGTGGTGCTGGATCGAACGGCGATCCGACAGCTTCCGGAGGACCATCAGATCGAAGATGTCAGCAAGGTTATGCCGAGCATGAAGGGGCGAGCCATCAGGGTGAAGGGTTTGCTCGACGTGCCGGCGTTGAGAATCCAGGCCGACCACGTCACGTTTCATTCATTCGACGGCATGTATGCCGCCACGCTATCCCTGCAGCAGGCCAGGGACTTTGGACTGCTACTCTATGAACTCGATGGCGAACCGTTGCCGGATGGAAAGGGAGGACCGTTTCGTTTGATTACTCCGGGGCTGGGTGACCTCTGCGCGAATGTGAAGGGAGTGGGCCGTATCGAAATTCGAGTCGGCCCCGGCAAAGATACGAGACCATCAGAACGGCCGCCGGACTGCGCCACCGGAGCAGGATCCTCATCGTCTCATCGGATCACTTGAATCGCTCTCCAGCGTTCCGACCGATAGCGCCATAGCATGAGCGCCATCCGCAGGGTCCAGTCCGCGATCATCGCCAGCCAGACATAGAAGACCCCGAGCTCAAGCCACACACCGGCAATGATGGCGATCGGGAGGCGCATCGCCCACATGCCGATCGACGTGGCCACCATAATAAAGTGCGTATCCCCGGCGCCGCGCAAGGACCCGGCTAGTACCATCGTGATGGCCAGCGGAATCTGCAGGATCGCCACGATTTTCAGGAACAGGGTGCCAAGTTCGATAACCGCTTCATCGCCGGTAAAGGCGCGAAGCAACACGTAGGGAAAAAAGAAAAACATCAGGCCCATAGCGGACATGACGAGTGCCGCCATGCGGTTGGCCTCCCAGTTCTCAAGCTTGGCTCTCGTATACTTTCCCGCGCCGATGCTCTGGCCGACCATCGTGGCTGCGGCGATGGCGAATCCGTGGCCCGGAAGGAACGACAGAGACTCGATCGACAGGCCGACTTGGTGAGCCGCGTAGGAGACCGTACCGTAGAGCAGCACGATTTTAGTGTAGAGCAGGATACCAGCCTGTTGGACGATCCGCTCGCCCGAGACAGGGGCCCCTATCTGCCAGATTGTCCTGATAAAGTCCTTGCGGAGATATGTCGATGCGCGCAGCAACGGACGACATCGGAGCAAAAGATAGAAGGTACCGGTCGTTTCGGCCAATCCTACCGCGATTGCCGCTCCCTTCACGCCCAGGGTGGGAAGTCCCCAGTGGCCATAAATCAGAGGATAGGCCACGCCGACGTGCAACAGATTCACGCCGATCATGGCGTACATGGGCGTTTTGGTATCGCCAGTGCCCTGGAGGATCGACGACAGGACTTGAATCAAGACGGTGAAGGGAATCACCAGGAAAATCACCGTGGAATAGGGGAGCGCGAGTTCGATCACATCAGGCGCCGCCCCCAGGAGCTCCATGGCGAACCGATTGAGTACAAGGCCGGCTCCCATCAGGGCCAACGAGACGACGAGCGAAAGGCTGAGAAAGTGCCTGGCTGCCTGCCCCGCGTCCTGCCGCCTTCGCGCCCCCCATAACTGGGCGACGATCACGTTGGTGCCGACCGATAGACCGGAGACCAGGGTCGTGGCGATAAAAGCCAGCAACTGGCCGAGCCCGACCGCGGCGATCGGAATCGCGCCGAGTCCTCCCACGAGGAAGACAGCGACGATGCCTTCCGTCCTCTGCAGAAGGCTGCTGACCGTTACCGGAAGCGCCAAGGTGAGGACGGAGCGTCGGATCTGGGTGACACCGTTGGCCATGGGGCGGTATCCTAACAGAGTTCTCAACTTCAACCTGTAGGGAAATCCATTCCCGCCCGGCTCGATCGTACGCATATGACGGAATCTCACGGCTCCTCACCGGCTCCCACCGCCGCCTCCCCGCGCCTGTCGAAATCAAAATTTCTCGCCGGCCTGCAATGTCAGAAACGGGTCTACCTGGAAATACACAGGCCGCAGTTGGCGACTCCGCCGGACCCCTCGACGCGGGCGATGCTCGATATGGGGAGTGAAATCGGGGTCATGGCGCAGCGACGCTTTCCCGGCGGCGTTCTTGTCACCGCCGACTACCGACGTCGGGAAGCGGCCCTCGCGCAGACAGCTGCATTATTGGATGATCCAAATGTACCCGCGATCTTCGAGGCAGCTCTTGAGAACGACGGCGTGCTGGTCCGCGTCGACATACTCGAACGCAGTTCGACTGCCGGAGGGCGATCCTCAGGCTGGCGGCTGATCGAGGTGAAATCCTCGACGAGAGTCAAGAATATCCATGTGGATGATCTGGCGATTCAGAGCCACGTTCTCTTGGGAGCGGGCCTGACTCTCACCGGGACATCTCTCATGCATATCGATACAGGGTACTGCTATCAAGGGGGAGAGGTCGATCTACAGTCGCTGTTTGTCATCGAAGATCTGTCGGACATCGTCAAAGATCGGCGAGTCCATGTTCCTGAACAGCTCGCTGCAATGAAGGACATATTAGGTGAAACGGACCCTCCTGCGATTGAACCGGGCCATCACTGCCACAGTCCTTATGAATGTCCCTTTTGGGACCATTGTACAAGGGAGAAGCCCAGGCGATGGATCTACTTCCTGCCTGGTCCCAAGCAGACGGTCAGTCGACTGGTTGAGGAGGGGGTCACGACGATCGACGACATTCCGGACTGCACAATCCTATCCCCCGTTCAACGGCGCGTGAAAGACAATGTCGAATGGGTTTCTCCCAAACTTGGGTCGGCGCTTCGGTCCATCAAGCATCCTGTCCATCATGTGGATTTTGAAACGGTCATGTTGGCCGTTCCACGATATCCCTCCACCAGGCCGTACCAGTCGATTCCGGTGCAATGGTCCAATCACATTGAGCTGGAGCCCGGCGAGCTGACGCACCAGGAATTTCTCCACTGCGATTCAACCGAACCGAGAAAACGATGGGCGGAAGCCTTGATCGAATCCGTCGGCGAGCATGGCAGTATTTGTGTGTATTCAGGCTATGAGGAAGCCATGATGAAGCAGCTGGTCGAAGCCTTTCCGAAGTTTCGGTCGGCGTTCAAAGCCATTCTCAAGCGTCTATGGGATTTGCACCCGATCATTAAAGCGCACTACTACCACCCGGCTTTCCAGGGGTCCTATTCCATCAAGTCTGTCCTGCCTGCGCTGGTGCCGTCGATGGGGTACGGCGACCTGACAATCAAGGAGGGAGGGCAGGCTGCCGCCGCTTATTACAGGATGGTATTCGTGGAGACCGATTGGATCGAACAGTCCACAATCAGGGAGGCTCTTCTGCAATATTGCGCGAGAGATACGTTGGCGATGGTGGAGTTAAGGGGTGCATTGAAAGAAAAGTCCTCTATCCCGGCTCAGCCTGAATGACTCCGAGCGGGTCGAGCAAGGTTGGTTTGGCGGAGAGGGTGGGCATTCGAAGTCGCGCTCGCCAAACTGCTCGCGCTCTTACTGAGGGGGCCAGCCCCCTCGTATACTCCCCGCGCGGGGGAATCTTTCCCCCGCGATCCCTCTTGTTCGAATCCCACCCTCTGCGAGAGGGAGCTATCCTGTCGCCATGATGGACAGGCTCCGGGTCGAGCAAGGTTGGTTTGGCGGAGAGGGTGGGATTCGAACCCACGGTCCCGTTACCGGGACAGCAGTTTTCGAGACTGCCCGATTCGGCCGCTCTCGCACCTCTCCGGTCCTGGGCGGGTGGCTGTTGAGTAGGAAATGGCCGGACTCTCTTGCAGCCTTAACTTGCCCGGGGAGCTTACTCTGGACCTCCCGATCTTTCAAGTGGCTTCAATGATGGAATAGTGGGTGGAGGGATATGGATTTCTCTTCTGGAAAGGGGTGACCTGTACTATCTTTATGACTTGTACGTTGCTTGAAAATCTTGTTATCAGAGCAGCCTTCACTGCCGGCAGACATATCCCCCTTGAGAGGGGGTACCGCCTCTGTTTTCCGGCGGGCATAATGCGCATGGCATTGCCAGCCTCTTGAACGGCTCGGGATCTATAACGACATGATAAAGCTGGTTCCTGACTCCGTTCAGAGTTTGGATAAGTTGTTCGACTGGCGCTGTTCCCTGGAACCGCGGGCACTTGCATATGCTTTTGTTCGGGACGACCTGGGGCTCAGCACAGAACTTACCTACGAAGATCTGAGCTGCGAGGTCGGTCGTCTTGTAAAGGGGCTACGGCGGCTTGCCGCCCCCGGCTCCAGAGTGCTTCTGCTATTCCCACCCGGGCTCGATATCGTCCAGGCCTTCTGGTCCTCCGTCTTGGCGGGACTCGTTCCGGTTCCGGCTCCCATGCCGGACCCCCTTCGAATGAAGAACAGCCTTCCGAGGTTGCGTTCGATCCTTGAAGATGCATCGGCCTCCCTTGTCGTGACTGTCGAGCCGAACGACGGCGTTGTACAGGACCTGTTGCGCGGCTCCAACATCGAGCCGATCGCCTGCGTGACGCTCGATCGGTTGCGACAGCAGGAGGGAACCGAATCCTCGATCAAGCAGCCGACGTCGCCGCTCGCCTACCTGCAGTACACTTCCGGGTCGACCGCAACTCCTCGTGGTGTGATGCTCTCTCATCGGAACGTGTTGGCGCAATGCCGCGGTCTGATGGAAACGGCTGGAATCGGCCCCGACAGCCGTTCGCTCTGCTGGCTGCCGTACTTTCACGATTACGGTCTCGTGCACGGGATTATCGGGCCATTTTACGCCGGTATCCCGGCTTACCTGATGTCTCCCGTCTCGTTTTTACGGCGGCCGCTGCGATGGCTGGAAGCGATTGATCGGTGGAGCATCACGCATAGCGGCGCTCCCAACTTTGCCTATGACTCCTGCGTGCTGGCACTCCGGAAGAAAGAGGGGTGGACCGCCGGTTTGGAACGGTGGTCGGTAGCCAGTTGCGGGGCGGAACCGATCCATTTTCGTACAATCGATCGATTTTGCGAAGCTTTTAGGCCCCACGGATTCAGACGAAAAGCCTTTATGCCGGCCTACGGCTTGGCGGAATCGACGCTGGTGGTCACAAGCGCCCCGCATGATGAAGAACCGCTGTTTCTGGCTGTCTCGGCTGAAAAGCTTGAAATCAATCGCGTGGAAGCGGTGAACGAACTCGATCAGGGAGTTCGCACACTTGTCGGTTGCGGCCGCCCGCTCCCTGAGATGAAGGTCAAGATCGTCGATCCGGCAACGTTGCGCGAGTGCCGATCCGATGAGGTGGGCGAAATTTGGGTTTCCGGTCCCAGCGTGGCTGAAGGCTATTGGAATCGCCCGGACATGACAAAAGAGGCGTTCAATGCACAGGCTGAGGACAATCAGGACGGACGCTACCTTCGAACGGGAGATCTCGGATTCCTGCACCAAGGGCATACGTTTATCACCGGACGACTGAAAGATCTCGTTATCCTGAACGGCAGAAATTTGTATCCCAACGACCTGGAGCTGGCTGTTGATGGATGCCATCCCTCGTTGCGGTCGGGCGGCTGCGCTGCATTTTCCATCGAGGGACCGCAGGGTGAGCAACTGGTCATTGTCCAGGAGATCGACCGCGTCCAGGATTTGGATATTGATGCCGCGGCGGCGGCAATCAGAGTCGTGCTGGCCGAGCAGTTCGACGTGCCGGTGTGGGCCGTCGTTCTTGTCCGCTCGGGATCCATTCCGAGAACTTCGAGCGGGAAGGTCCAACGCCAGACATGTCGAAAGGCCTACATGGCACAGGCCCTCCCCATTGTCGCAACCAGACTAGCCGGTTCAGACACATCCTCTCCGAACGATGGGTCGTCGATTTTGTTGGAGAATTTCGGCAACGACGTCGAACCGATCGTCATCCGATTGTTTGCGGAATACACAGGCACGTCTCAGGCAACGATTAACCCTGAGACGCTGATCGTCAATTTCGGGCTCGACTCTCTCAAGATGACCATGATCAAGAACCGGATCGAGGAGGAATTCGGAGTCGAAGTCACCTTCGCTCAATTGTTCAGCCAATTGACGGTCCGTGACCTTGCAGCCAGGATCCATGAAACGATTTCCTCAAAGCCCGACATACCCGTCGCCAGTCTCGTCTCCAGTGGTGAAAGCGATGCGCACCTCCATGATCCAGCCGGTCCTCATATCCTTTCGCCGAGCCAGAGACGGTTATGGTTTCTCGAGCAAGTTCAGTCGGGAGGTGCGGTCAATCATATTTCGCTCGCCGTGAGTCTGAAAGGTCCGTTTGATAAAGAGCTGCTTAAGGTGAGCTTAAAAGCGATCACTCGTCGGCACGAGATGCTGCGCGCCTGGTTTCAATCCGACGGAGACCGGGTCGATCGATACGAGACCTCCGACGCCGACGTGCCGATCAGGCAATGCGCGTTGGAGCATGCTGCGTCACTCAACGAAGCTGAAGAAATTCGCAGATGGGTGAGAGAAGAAGCGCTGTTGCCATTCGATCTGGCAAGACCTCCGCTTCTGCGGGTGGTGGTGTTGGAAAGGGGCGCCGACGATCATGTCCTCGTGCTCACCGCGCATCGCCTCATTGCCGACGGATGGTCGCTCCGGTTGCTCACCAGAGAGCTCACCGCCATCTACAACCTCAACGGCCACACCGACTGTCTACCGGAATGTCCGGACGGACAGTATGACGCCTATGCCAGGTGGCAGGAGAGTTGGAACTCATCAAAAAGTGACGCGCAATTGGTTTATTGGAAGCGCCAGCTCAGCCATCTGCCGTCCCCTGTTCAGCTGCCAACCGATCGCCCGCGCCCTCGATTGCGTCGATTAATCGGAGGGTCCAGAAGCTGCAGGTTACCGGCAGAAACGGAGCAATCACTCGAGCGTATCTGCCGTGAGCAGGGACTCACCAGGTTCATGGTCCTGTACGCTGCGTTTACTGCGTGGCTGCAACGCTGCGCGAGAACGGACGACGTCGTCGTCGGTTCCGTGATCGCCAACCGACGTCTTCCGCAATGGGAAACGACGTTCGGATACTTTGTCAACACGGTGGCGCTCCGCCTGAAATTGGGAGAGTCCACCACCACGACCGATCTGTTGAATCAAGCTCGCCAAGTGGTCGCCGGAGCATATGACCATCAGGACGTGCCGTTTGAACGGGTGATCGACGCTCTGGACTCGCGGCCTGAAGGCGCTTCCGCTGTTCCGTTCAACGTCATGATCGTGTGGGAGGACGATCCGCTCATTGAGCTGAAGCTTCGGGGCGTTTCCGCAGCGCATCTTCCCATCGATGAGGTCGCAGCCGAGTTTGATCTCACGCTACTCGTCGTCAACGACGCGGCAGGTTTGGATCTTGTCATGTTGTACGACAAGGCGCTATTCGATGGGGCTACGGTGGATCGGATGTTACGGCAGATCGAAACTCTCCTGGCGGGAATGCTTCGGCTTCCAATGGCTCGTCTTGCGGAAGTTCCGCTGTTGGGAGAAGAGGAACGAAGGCTCGTGCTGGTCGATTGGAATCGTACGTCAACCGAGGTCTGTTTTTCGGCTGCCGTTCCTGAAGTGATCGAAGATCGAACCCAGGCGGCTCTCGACGACATGGCTGTCGCATGTGGGGAAACCCGCTGGAGCTATGGAGTTCTGCAAAGGCATGCTGCCGTCCTTGCCCAAAGAATCCTTCAAAGAACGAACGGTGAAAATGTTCGAGTGGGACTTTGTGTGGAACGGTCCGTGCGGAGCCTTGCAGGACTCCTTGGTATTCTCAAGGCCGGCGCCGCGTACGTCCCCTTGGATCCCAATGCGCCCGAGCAGAGGCAACGCCTGATTTTGGAAGACGCCGGAGTCAGCCTGCTGGTGACGCAACGTCATCTTCGGTCACAACTGCCCTTCGAGAACGACCGGATCATCGAGCTTGAGGACATTGCGGGAGCGGAAGAAGAATCTTCGCCCGCCGCCGTTGATTTTCCCAGCATCGACCTCGACCGGCTGGCCTACGTCATTTATACGTCCGGTTCCACCGGTCGTCCCAAAGGAGTTGAAGTTACGCATCGGGCCTTGCTCAGTTCGCTCGCCGCGCGCATGCAATACTATAAAGAGCCGGTCAAGAGTTGCCTCCTGACTTTTCCATTCGCCTTCGATGGGTCGATCACGGGAATATTTTGGGCCCTGCTGCATGGAGGGACTGTCGTAATCCCGTCGGAAGACGGCTTTCGGGACCCCAGGCAACTGGCTGGCGAGATAGCTCGGCATCTGGTTTCACATGTGGTTCTTGTTCCTTCGCTCTACGACGTCTTTCTGCGGGACATCCCACCGGAATGGCTGAGTTCGTTGCGTGTGGTCGTTGCGGCGGGAGAAAGTCTGCCCGTCGACGTGGTGCATCGACATTATGAGCGGTTGCCCCATGCGAGTCTCTACAACGAATATGGCCCGACGGAAGCCACGGTGTGGACGACGGTCTACCGGACGAACGGAACGGAACAGGGAGCGCGGGTTCCGATCGGCAAACCCATTGCGAACGCGTACACATATCTACTTGATTCCGAGATGCATCCGGTTCCCATCGGCGTCGTCGGAGAGATTTATGTCGGAGGTGCCGGTCTCGCCAGAGGATATCGCAATCAACCGGCCTTGACCGAAAAACAATTTGTTGCCGACCCCTTTCAACAGGGAGCGCGTCTTTACAGAACAGGCGATCTTGGATTGTTCCGGCAGGACGGGAATATCGAATTCGTCGGTCGAGAAGATGACCAAGTCAAGATACGGGGATTCCGGGTCGAGCTGGGAGAAGTGGAAGCGAACCTGCGGAACCTCCCCGGAATCCGTGACGCCGCGGTTGTCCTGCAGGAGGATTCGGGGAAAGGGCCGATACTCGTCGCGTTTGTGACGTCGGACCAGACTCCCATTTCAACGAGTCCGCATCTGCAGGAGCTGCTGGGCAGAAGAGTTCCCTCGTATATGGTGCCGGCCCGGGTGGTAGTGGTCGATGCCCTGCCGGTCCTTCCGAACGGAAAAATAGATCGGAACGCGCTGCGAAGCCGAACATTCGCTCCTGAGCCCAATGGCGCATCTCCCGGTCGTCCGCGTGATCAGATCGAGCAGAGTCTCATTGAATTGTGGTCTGAAATCCTCGGCAGAAGAACGCCTGATGTCGATCAGAGCTTTTTCGCGCTCGGAGGCCACTCATTGCTGGCCACGCAGGTGGTGTCCCGGATCCGTGAACTATTCAGGGTGGAATTGCCCTTGCGCGCGCTCTTCGATAGCCCGACGATTTCCGGCGTGGCCGAGCAAATCAGGTTGGAACAACGCCGAAGCACGGCGCGGCCGCCGTTGCCTCCGATCGTGCCTGTCCCTCGGACCATGCCGCTTCCTCTATCTTTTTCTCAGCAACGAATGTGGTTTGTCCAGCAGTTAGCCCCTGAAGCGACCGCGTATAATCTTCTGTTTGTCTCGCGCCAGCGGGGGGCGCTCAAGATTCCAATTTTGCGTGAAGTCATCGACCTTCTGTCTCGTCGCCACGAGTCCTTCCGGACGACCTTTGCGATGACGGGAACAGGATTGGTCCAGCGGATCGCCATGTGGCAGTCCCCACATCTTGTGGAAATCGACCTGCGAAGATTGCCAAGGGAAAACCGCGAGCAGGAAGCGCGACGCTTGGCGCAAGAAGAAGGGGCCAGGCCCTTTGATCTCGAACGCGGCCCGCTTGCAAGAATTTCCGTGGTTACGCTCGATCAGGACGACCACCTGCTGCTGCTGAATCTCCATCATATTGTCGGTGACCAGTGGTCGTTCGGAATCTTAGGACGAGACTTCGCGGCTTATTACAATGCTTTGAGCCAAGACTTGCCGGTTCCGGAGTCATCTTTGCCCGTCCAGTATGCGGACTATGCGGTGTGGCAGCGGCGTTGTCTTACCGATGAGACGCTGAAGGGTCTGGAGGACTATTGGCTCCGCACATTGGCGGAACTTCAAGTCCTGTACTTGCCGACCGACTTTCCGAGACCGACCACGCAGACGTTCCGGGGGGCCTATTGTTCCGTGGACTTTCCGCAAAGCCTCATCGACAAGCTGAAGGATTTCAGCACTCAGCGTCACGTTACCTCGTTCATGACGATGCTGGCCTGTTTTCATCTTCTCTTGAGCCGGTACTCCGGGCAAACGGATGTGGCGGTCGGTTCCCCCATCGCGAATCGAACGCAAACGACGATGGAGCAGCTTATCGGGACGTTCGTCAATACGCTGGTTCTTCGGCTGGATGTGAGCGGCAATCCGACCTTTTCAGAGCTGGTGGAACGCGTCAAGGAAGTCGCGCTTGGCGCGTTTGCGAATCAGGATTATCCCTTTGATCGGTTGGTCGATACCTTGCAGGTTGTTCGCGATCCGAGCATGGCCCCGCTGATCCAAGTCCTCTTCAATATGGTGAATGCTCCCATCGGGGACATCCAACTTTATGGCCTCAAGTGGGAGCCGTTTGAAGTCGATCCCGGAACCGCTCAATTCGACTTGAGCTTGACGGTCGAACTCGACGTGGCAAAGAAAGCGTACCTGACATTCAATACCGATCTCTTCAGACGCGAGACCGCGGAGCGGTTTCTGAGGCATTATGTGACGCTGCTTCAGAATGCTCTGGCAGATCCCGCCGCGCGATTGTCCCAGATCGCAATGCTCAGCAAGACGGAGCGCACGCGGTTGCTCGAAGACTTCAACCGGACAGCTGCGGAATATCCCCGTACACAATGCTTTCCGGAGCTGTTCGAAGCCCAAGTCCAGAAGTCTCCCGACGCCATCGCCCTCTCGGCGGAAGGAGAAACCATTACGTATCGCGCGCTGAACGCCCGGGCGAACAGGACTGCGCGATTCCTGCGGCGGATGGGCGTGGGCCGGCAGACGGTCGTCGGACTGTGCCTTGAACGGTCGATCGAGCTGGTGGCGGCGTTGCTGGGGATCTTGAAGGCCGGAGGAACCTATGTGCCGCTCGATCCGAATTATCCGTGGGACCGTGTTCGATTCATGGTCGAGGATTCTGGCGCCTCTCTCGTTGTCACCATGGCGGGACTTGAGGACCGGTTCGCCGGGCTCTCCTGCCGGATCATCAAGGTGGATCAACAGGAAGATTCTCTTTTGCACGAGACCGATCATGACCTTCCCGCGGCAGCCACGGCGCAGGATTTGGCCTATATTTTGTACACGTCCGGCTCGACGGGGCAACCCAAGGGAGTAGAAGTTCGTCACCGTTCTCTGGTGAATTTTCTTTGGTCGATGAGGCGGGAACCGGGATGCTTCGCTCATGATGTCATGCTGTCGGTCACCACCCTCTCCTTCGATATTGCCGGCCTTGAGCTGTACCTTCCCCTGCTGGCGGGAGCGAGAGTCGAGATTGCGAGTCGAGCCGTGGCTATGGATGGAAAACGGCTTGTGCATTGCCTTGAACGAGTCCAGCCCACACTCATGCAGGCGACGCCGGCGACGTGGCGTCTTCTTCTGGAGGCAGGCTGGTCGGGAAGCCCGTCACTGACGGCGTTGTGCGGAGGCGAGGGGCTTGCTGCCGATCTGGCCGTTCGGCTGCAAGGGCGTGTCAAGGCGCTATGGAACATGTACGGGCCGACCGAAACCACCATCTGGTCGACGATCGATCTGGTCGACCCTGATCATTCGGAGATCTCCATTGGCAGGCCGATTGCCAACACCGAGGTCTATGTGCTTGACGCCGAAATGCAGCCAGTACCCATCGGTGTCTCCGGAGAGTTGTTTATTGGAGGAGAGGGTCTGGCACGAGGATATTGCCGTCGCGCTGACCTGACAAGAGATCGCTTCGTCCGCCATCCCTTCTCTGCCGATCCAGAGGCCAGGCTATATCGCACGGGCGATATCGCCCGGTATCGCGAAGATGGAAGACTTGTCCATATGGGGCGTCTGGATAACCAGGTAAAGATCAGGGGCTTCCGCATAGAATTGGGAGAAGTGGAATCCGCGTTGAGTCGCCACCCAAAAATCAGACAAGTGGTCGTGACGGCCCGTGAAGATCAGTACGGTCTCAAACAACTTGCGGCCTATCTGGTACCGGAGGAAGGAGCCCCGCCCGGAGCGGAAGAGCTCCGATCCTACGTTCGGGCGCTGCTTCCCGACTACATGGTTCCTTCCTTCTTTGTCGTTTTGGAGAAGCTTCCCCTGACCGCCAATAAGAAGGTTGACGTGCGCGCCCTGCCGGCGCCGCCGACTCACGGCCATACCGCCGGGACGAAATACGTCGCTCCGAGGAGCGGCATGGAATTGCAACTTGCCGCCCTCTGGCAACAGGTTCTCGAGGTGCAGGATGTCGGAATACATGATAATTTTTTCGATCTCGGGGGACATTCCCTCAAGGCCGCCCAGCTTTTCTTTCAACTGGAAGTTGTGTTCGGCAAGCAACTTCCCTTGGCCACCCTCTTTCAAGCTCCGACGATCGCGGAATTGGCTGCCGTCCTTACCAGGGCCAACTGGACCCCTCCGTGGCAATCGTTGGTCGCCATTCAACCAGCCGGATCGGCCACGCCGCTCTTTATGGTCCCGGGAGTCGGCGGAAACATTCTGGTATTCGCAAAGCTGGCCAAGCTATTGGGGACGGAGCAGCCGGTGTACGGGTTGCAGGCCAGAGGACTTGATGGAAAGGAAACGCCTTTCACTTCCGTGCCGGAGATGGCTGCGCACTATGTCGAGGAGATCAAGCGCATACATCCCGATGGACCCTACTTGATCGCCGGAATCTGCACGGGCGGGCTGATTGCCTATGAGATGGCGCAGCAATTGATCGGCAAGCCAGGTTCCGTCACTCTGTTCATGATGGACACCTGGCATCCCGATTCCTACGCCCGGTATAAAAACAGACTCTTTGGACGGATCTACATGACGGCCATCATTCTCGGCAAGATCGGAGCAGATCTGGGCGCCATCGTCCGATTGCCGATGAGAGAATGGTGGCCGAGCGTTGCCAGAAAAAGCAAGGTGCTGTTTTCGCTCTTGTTTCAATCGATCACCGAACACATTCAGGATCAGGATTTCCAAGTCCAACGCCTGACTCAGGCCACCTTCCTGGCCGTGGCGCGCTATCGCGTGCGACGATTCGCCGGGCAGATCGTCAATATCGTGGCATCGCGAAGACGGGTGGACGACCTGATTCCGGACACGAGACATCGCTGGCCCCAGTTGGCGAGCACGGAGAGTCGCACCATTCATATTCCCGCCGAAGACTCCGGACGCCTCTTCGTTTCTCCTCATGTGGAAGAATTGACGGTCCACCTGCAGCAGTGTCTCCATCGGAACGACGGAATCAGGGCGGCCACCCGTCCCAAAATGTCGGGCAGTCATCAGGCATGAACCTTCGACCTCCTGCATTCATTCGGTTTCTCTTCCGGCGGTCCCGTCCGATGATGACGTCGATGGTCTGCGTCGGGCTTCTGTCGGGACTGTTCAGCGCTGGCGTTCTGGCTTTGATCAATCGAGTGCTTCACCGCAGCGATGAACAGGGATGGGGGCTGGCGCTGGCGTTTGTGGCCGTAGTATCCGGAAAATTGCTGACACAGGTCGCCTCACAGCTCATGTTGACTCGATTTTCACAGGATACGACTCTGGAACTCTCGCTCGCGCTGTGCGGAAAGATTCTCAAGGCCCCCTTCAGGCGGACGGAGGCTCATGGTCCCGCCAAAGTCCTTGTCACGTTGAGCGACGATGTAAGCATGCTGGCCTGGTCGATCCAATGTCTCCCGCAACTCGCAATGAACGCCGCCATCGTGGCCGGTTGCGGCGTCTACCTGGCCTGGCTTTCGTGGCCTACGTTTCTTCTCCTCGTCGTCGCCACGGCCCTTGGCGCATGGGGGTACCAATGGCTGCACACCAGGGCCTTCGGCACCATCTACTCCTCGAGAGAAGCAAGAGCCCAACTGTTTTCGCACTTCCGTTCCCTTACTGAGGGACTCAAAGAATTGCTGATGCACGGGGGGCGGCGCAGCGAGTTTCTCGACCACGAGCTTCGCAGCGCCGCCGACCTTTACCGTCGCAGCAGCATCGAAGCCTCCAGACAATATGCGCTGGCTGAGGCCTGGTCGCATTTGGCGTTCTACTCCATGATCGGCGTCATTTTGTTCGTATTTCCCCGCATGTTTTCGCTGCCGGCGGAGGCCTTGATCGGCTACGTGGTGGTTTTGCTGTACATGATGTCGCCGATTTGGGGAATCATCGGAATCCTGCCCACCGTCGAGCGGGGCCAGGTGGCCTTCGACAATATCAGCCGGTTGGGTGTCGCGCTGGATGAGTCCATCACGCCCGCGCCCATCGAGACGGTGGCTGAACCGACCAGGCGCGCCGTTGTCTCACTGAAGGACGTGGTATTCACCTACGACCATGACGCCACGCGGGAGACCTCGTTCATGCTCGGGCCCCTCACCTTGGATATTGCGCCGGGAGAGCTGATCTATGTCATCGGCGGCAACGGCAGCGGGAAATCGACGTTTGTGAAACTGCTTGCAGGGCTTTATATTCCCCAGGAGGGAGCCGTCTCGCTATCCGGAACGGTGATTACAGAATCCAACCGCGCTTGGTATCGCGATCACTTTTCGATCGTCTTCTCGGACTTTTACCTTTTCGACAGGCTGTTGGGCTTGGACAGGACCGGACTCGGTTCAACGGCGCGGACGTACCTCGCTCGCCTTCGAATCGATCACAAGGTCACGGTAAAAGACGGGGCCCTTTCCACGACAGATCTATCCCAAGGGCAACGCAAGCGGCTGGCTTTGTTGACCGCATATCTTGAGGATCGCGCTATCTATGTATTCGACGAATGGGCCGCCGACCAGGACCCCGAATACAAAGAAGTCTTTTATCGACAATTGCTGCCCGAGTTGCGAGCCCGCGGCAAGAGCGTCGTGGTCATCACGCACGATGACCGATACTTTCATCTCGGTGATCGTGTCATCAAGCTGGACGAGGGGAAAATCGTCGACCTGAGCCAGGGTGGAGTTTCAATGCGAGAACGGATGAGCAATCGCGCATGAACGTGCGGGCGCCGACCATTTGCAGTAGCTCTCTTCTGCCTTTTCACTCCTGCGAGCGGATGGTCTCGATGCTGGACAACGCCGTGCAACTCGAAAAAGAAACCATCCATCTGTGGGGTTGTCTGCTGGACGGGGCGACTTCAACGTTGAATACGGTTCAACGGTGGCTGGATGAGGAGGAGCATCGTAGGGCCTCGCGCTTTATCCGCGAGGAGGATAGCCGTCAGTATGTGTTGGCCCACGGATGCCTCAGAGCCATCCTGAGCCGCTATATCGGAGGCCATCCTGGCGCTTTACTCTTTGGGCGGCAGGCGGCAGGCAAGCCGGTGCTTTCGCGGCGCGAGACGGATGAGCCGCTTACGTTCAACATGGCTCATTCACACGGGCGCATGCTCGTGGCAGTCGCAAAATCCCAAGAGGTCGGAACCGATCTGGAACAGGTGCGCGCAGAGATTGATCTCCTCAAGCTGGCGGATCGCTTCTATGCCCGATCCGAGTATGCGCTGATCGCGGCATTGCCGTCTGAAAGTCAAGCATCCATGTTTTTCAGGCTGTGGGTCGCCAAGGAAGCGGCCTTGAAGGGCCAGGGACTCGGGCTCCGGTCGCTGAACGAGTGCGAGATCGTGTCCGCCGATCATGGACGGGGAAGGGCGATTCCTGTTGCTGTGGGCTCAGACCTTCAGTCGGGCTGGCGTATTCAATGGCTGTCGTGCGGCACAGGATGGGAAGGTGCCGTCGCCTTTCAAGGCGACCGGATCGTTCGCCTGATGCCGGAATGATAAATCAGAGAGAATCTTCCTGCCTCAGCTCTTCGACCAACTTTCCGTCGAATCGCAAATTACGAAAGAACTCTTGAAGGAGCGCCTGACTCTCCTCATCAAGGACTTCCCCGGTTACCGCTACGCGATGATTCAATCGCGGCTCTTGAGAAAGATCAAAGACCGAACCGCACGCCCCGGCTTTGGGATCGCGCGCTCCGAAAATCACTCGCGGAATTCGCGCCAGGATAATGGCGCCAAGACACATCGCGCAGGGCTCGACGGTCACGTACAGCGTGCTGTCGAGCAGGCGCCATGTTCCCAGTTGCTTGGAAGCGGCGCGGATGACGATGATCTCGGCATGAGCGGTGGGATCCTGCCAGGTTTCGCGAAAGTTATGAGAAGAGGCCAGTGGTCTTTCCTCGTGGACGAGCACTGCGGCAATCGGAACTTCTCCGATGGCAGCCCCTTCTGCGGCAACTTCCAAAGCGATTCGCATGAATCTCAGATCTTGAGGAGTGATGGCCGCGGGCATGGCGGATACGCTCGAACGAATCTGGTTAGGAACAGAAGGCAATCGGTTTGTACCGGGCTTTGAGCGGCAGGTCAAGGGCGGGAGAGGGTTCGGCTACGATTGACTGACCAGATAGACAGCTCCAGTCGGTTCTGGCCGCCCCCCGGGAGGCTCCAAACTTACGGCAAACTTCTTCGCTCGTTCGAAATCAGGAAGGCGTTTTACCAGAAGGTGGGCCGTTTCTCCTGAATCCATGTGGAATGTGCCGATGCTCTTCGGCTTCTGATCAATCGCCCAAAGTTGATAGATAGTCCCGTTGAGACATTCCGGCAGGTTGACGGCGTACATCCAGACCTTTTGAGTGCTTGCGTCGTAAAGAAGGATGCCGGAGGCTGATTTGGCCATCTCAGATCCGCTCAAGGAAACCACACGGATGCTGGGTTGACGCAGCAATGCCGCCAGCTCGTCCTGCGGAGTCCTTCCTCTCTGTCCTCCGGCACTGCGAGAAGCGAGCTGGCGCTCGAGGCTTTCGAGCTCAGTCTCCCGCTGGAACAGCTGTTCCTTGAGCTCGGCTATGTCGTGCGCCCGGCGCGATGCGTCCCCCTGCAGTTCCATCAACGACCGCTCCCGTTCGCTGATCACGCGTTGAAGACTGACCAGCTTCGTGGTCTGCTCCTGAAGGGTTGCTTCCAGTTGCTGCATTCTGGCGGCGTCGTCGGACAGCCGAGAGGTGAATGTCCATCCGACATAGGCGGCAACCGCGACGAGAGCCACCGTCGCAAAACCGATCGCCCAGGGTAATGAAAAAGATCGGGCAGGAGTGATCGGAGGAAAGAGATGGTTCATCCATTCACCAGGCTCCAGGCTCGGCTTCAGTGGATCCTTCTGTCCGTCTTGAACTGCCGAGGTTACCGGGTTGCGCGCGGCCATGATTCTCGCCTTGAGCGATCGGGGCGGTTGGGATTGAACCAGGCCGAATGGCAGCAGCGCGGCAAGGGACTGATACTCTTTCAGAGCGTGATGGCAGGAGGGACATCCTGAGAGCAAATGGGCCTCAAGAGCCTGGCGCTCGGTCCGATCCAATGCTCCGGCGGCATAGAGGGGAACCGCATCTTCCAATTCTTCGTGCGTCATTCGAAGTCACCCTGGTCCCAACTGTGGCGGAGTGTTTCTCTCAGCTTCGACATGCCGAGCTTGATCCTTGTTTTGACCGTTCCGAGAGGTTGGTTCAGCCTCGCGGCGATTTCCATGTGCGAGAGGCCTTCATAATACGCCAATTCGATCGCCTGTTGTTGAGCGGCCGGCAAGCTGGTGATGGCTGATCCCACTGCAAGCCGCAATTCCTGGTCCGCCTGAGTTTCAAACGGGCTCGGCCCCGAGTCCCTCACCTGGGGTGCCGCGCTCTGTTCCAGCGAGGTCGTGGCCTGCTGTCCCCTGGCTCCTCTGGCCCTGAGGCGGTCGATCGCGCGGCTCCGCGTCAGGGTAATCAACCATGCCACCGGTGTGCCGCGACCGATGTCGTAACGGGACACCTTTCTCCAGACTTCCAAATACACGTCCTGGAGCAACTCCTCGGTTTCTTCCCGGCTTCCCAAAATCCGGAGCGCCAGGGTGTGGAGAAGGGTGCTCGATTGGTCATAGAGCTGGCTGAAAGCCTGCTGATCCCCTTTAACGATGCGGGCCAGCAGAGCCGGATCGATCATCGATGTGGCGCGTCGTGCGGGTGTGTCCATGCGATGCGATGCTGAAAGTAGGCCGGAGATGGGATCACCTCACGTCCGCCACCACTATAGCATCTACGGATGGATTGGCAAAAAAGATCTCTATTTAAGTACCCAAGAACATTCATGAAATTTCATGATTCTCGGTCCGTTTTCCGGCAACTAGAAAAACTTGGCCAGGTGGGCGGCGGCATCTCGAGCGCCGGTGCAGGAGGGTGGTTTCAGCGGATCTCTGTGCCTTTGAATGGCTTCATAAGCCGGTAACCATCGGCCCATGTGAAAGTCTTCGAGAGAGAGTTGGCTGGAACGTCCATATCTCCCAAGAAAATCGACCAGCGGCTGCTCATCGGCAAAGTTGTAACGGCGAACATAGACGACGGGAATCTCTGCGGCAACGGCTTCCATGATCGTGCCATATCCCGGTTTCGTCATGACGATATCGACCGATGCGAGCAGGGTTTTGAAGCTGTAGGGAAGTGACTGGAGGGATAGAATTTTCGATGAAGGACTTGGCATGGGCTCATCCACGATAAAGCGATACCCATGCATCCGATCCATGGCATCCCAAGGGAGCGAAGTCAGTGGAATGCCTCCGAACCCGATCAGGACGAGACGCTCGGAATCCGGAATCCCCAAGCTCTTACGGACGGCTTCTCGACAAGGTTGAGCCGGCTCCGCGATAGGTCCGACATCCATGACATTGCGAATAGGAGAAAGGGGTAGTCCGGGGGCAATGCGGAGAGCGGAATCCGCGCTCGCGTAAGATTGCTCAATCTCGCCAAGCAAGGGTTGATGGGAATCTAAACTCGGCCCTGCCAGGGCCCTTAAAATCTCATGCCAGGTGAACGTGGCAAGACAGACCGTCGGAACACCTGCTTCCGATCCTGCGGAAAGCGCCAAGTACGGGGTATCGGCGACGATCACCTGAGGAGCGGCCGATCGAATGGCTTCGACCTCCTGCCGCATACGCTGATCCCACTGAGCATGGAAGTCGTCGTGCGCTTTCCAGGTTGCAAGCACGTCGATCTGCAGCGGGCCGCGCTGAACACACCCGACATCTTGCTGCACGGATTGAAGGGTCCAGGGGATCCTCAGGCGATTCCGGAAGAATGATTCCGGCACAGTGGTGCGCAGTACAACGGTGAGACCTGGAACAAGCCGTCCGAGGGCATTCAAGACGGGAACGATCTGAGCCGCATGGCCGTAACCATGTCCGGAGATGGCGGCCCATATGACTGGCAAGGCGGGCAGGTGCTTTCCCGATCAGCTGTTTGAATAGTCCGATTCGAGCGGTGCGATGTTATATTCCAATTCGAGATCGAATTCTTCCACCAGCAGATTGAAGGCCTTTGCCCCCATATCGGAGCGGACCTCGTTCATCACGAGATCGATAACCGGCGCCGCGTGCAGTCCGTATTGCGCCACGGCTGATTCAATCCGTTTTCTGGCTTCATCGATATTCATCGGGCATTCTCATAAGAGCCGGGATTTCACCCCAGCTTCACATCAATCCCCTGAGGATTGACTGCATCTCCGGAACAAGATCAACCCCGCCGTTCGAGCGCCCCGAAAGCGCCGCGTCTATGCCGGCCTGCAGTACTGGTTTGGCGTCACCCGGTCTCTTAAGTCCGATAAGCGCTCGCGCGAGGGCCAGATGAGAGGCGACATGAACGGGGTCCAGCTCTACGGCTACACGCAAATGCTCCGCCGCCTCTTCATAATTTCCACCTTCTTGAAGAATCTTGTTGCCCAAGCCATACCGGCCGAGAAATCCCTTGGGGTTCTTGGCGACCATCTGACGAAAGGCTTCGATATCCACGTAACGACTCCTGAACGAGGACACATCATATCATCATATCATCACCGACCTCCCACCGACCAGACGAAACCATCGGCGGCCGATTCCTGGCGCCGGAAGCCGCATCGGATATCAGCGGCCTGATGAGGAAGAAACAGGAACGAACGGTGTAGTCGAACCTCTTGATGGCCTCGGCTTGACCGAGACGGAACGGATGGAATTGTCCGGAAGGGGAGCGCTACTGGCCGTATAGAACGAAGTATCCTGCACCACCTGCTGCATGAGGGCGGTTAAACAGGCTTCCATGACGTGGCCCTTCAATTCATCGACCATCAGCGGCGTTGCTCCGAAGAGATGATAATGGCCGGTTCCGGCCGACTGGCTCTCGTACCGTTTGATCTGTCCATCCCATCGTTCCAGTTCCAGGCTCACATGAGACGCGTAATCGTACTGCAAAGGAATGACCGGCGTGAGCAAAAACATCGAGGCCCCGATCACAATGCCTTTCCAGGCGGCGTCGCCCGGATGAGGATCTATCAATTCATCGATCAGTATCCTGGCATGGACGGCTTTTTCATCCCCCACCGTTGCGGCATCGTCCATCAACCCTGTTCGAGCAAATAACCCGATATCCTTGAAGGTTCCTAGAAGACGCTGTGCGGTCTCTGGTGAAGGATTCTGGGGCGCCCCGTTTCGACTGAGCTGAACCTGATCCATTAAGAGCGGAACCTGCTCCTGCCTGGCAATCGATTGAGCTATTCCGCCTGGTTTCGCCGGATCCGGGGAAGGCGCGAGTTCGATCCAGCGTGAGCAGCCGGTCGCGAGAATCGCCGCGACTCCGCAGCATCGAATGATGGTCCAACCAAGAGAATTCTTAGCCTGCATGGCCTGCTCCTAGAAGAAGAAAGAGAAACCTGCAAAAGGGAGACTCGAGTTGAGACCGACGTTGGGATAGCTCGTGCCGGCGTTGGAGATGTGATGAAAGCGCCAGCCGACATTGATCGAAGTCTGTGAGGTGACAAAGAAGGAACATCCGACTCCCGCGGTCAAGATGAAATTAAACGACGAAGATTCTTCGGGAACCTTGTTGGTGAAATCGGTCCAGAATGGACCTCCCGCAAATTCCAAATAGGGACGAATCCGATTGTGCGCCACGAAGATGTATTTGATCTTCGGAGTAAATCCGATGCCGTTGCTGACAACCGGCTCTTGAAATTGGATATACACCACCTCGGCGCCGATCGAGATCTGTCCGCGATACCAACTCCGGCCGATGGGATCGGTCAGCGTCATCATCCAAGAAGGCATGAGCGCCGGGCCCTTTTGTTTCGTCGTGTGATCGGTCGTCAGCCGCACGGGAAGCAAGTACCCGACGCTGAGCCCGACCTCCTGTGTGCCGATGGTCACGTGCGGGACGACCTCCTCCGCATCGCAGGGAACGGCGATCGCCGCGGACAGTGAAGCGAGAACTGCGATGGCACAGAACGCGTGTCGCGTCATTCTGCATCCGGACTAGACCTTTGTCGGCAAAGAAGCGGGCCAACAGGAAGCGGAAGCGGTCTGCAATATCACTAAGGTAACAGAGAATGGTTGCCTGTCCAGAAAGAGAATGAAATGTGGAGCGAAGCTGACGGCGGGAAAATGCTTTATTCTTGCGAAGCCAATTCCGACAAGGCGGCGAGGTCGGTACGCGTCTCCGGAAGACGGTATCGCTGATCGATCAGTACCACGCGCTCGAGACAGCGCCGGGCCGATGTGTGATCTCGGCGTTTCCGATACAGCGCTGAGAGCTGTCTGAGCACCGCAGCTTCCGCCGGCTCAGATCCGAGCCGGACGTAATGTTCGGACGCATTATTGAGACAGCGTTCCGCGTTTGCGAGATCGCCGCGATCAAGGAAACATTTGCCCATCTGGCCATAGGTAACGGCCAACCCCTCTTCGTTGCCCACCGCACGATGGCAGCCGAGGGCCAGTGTGAAGGATTTCACAGCCTGTTCCCACTCTCGCGTCCGGGCTTCCTCTAGCGCCAGGTTGTTGTAGAGAATTCCCAGCGCCCGCTGATCGTTGAGGGCGCGAAGCAGATCGAGAGCTTCAAGATAATAGGGGCGGGCCTTCTCGGGACGATCTGCGCCGATGTGAAGATTGCCGAGGTTGACGAGCGTATGCGCGATCGCATGTTCATTACGCTCTACGCGCTGGATAGCCAACACTTCCCGGTAACATTCCTCGGCCCGGGCCAGATCGTGCAGAAGCGCGCAGGTATTTCCGAGATTGCCGAGCGAGTTGGACAGCTCTCCTTGATCATCCGCAAGGCGATCATCGGCGACGGCCGCTTCCCAGGCCTGGCGAGCTTGGACCAGATCGCCGCGATGAAGAAAAATCCTCGCCCGATGTTTATGATCTTCGGACACGAGTCATCAACTTCCAGCAAACGTCCATGGGCGTTGCGGACCCGACACTTACAACCCGGAACTCTGAACGGAGAACTTTGGACGAGGCCTAGTCTCCGCCCTTCGGGGTATCCTTTCTGAATTCAATCTGAATCTCGTCCTCTTCCTCCTCTCCCAGCCCGGCCCGAAATGATCCATAGAGCTCCTCGATCTGGTCAACTTCCCGCAAGTCTTTCTCTTTACGAGATACGAGATACGCTTCACAGAGCCGCACTCCTGTCTGGAAGTGGTACGGGATGGTTTCTTCCGTGACCTGCTGCCAGGTGATATAGATGCAGAAGGCTTGGAAAAACTGGGCATTGGGGTGGCGGGCGGCGAGAGCCAGCAGGTCCTCATAGGCCGCGCGCGCCGTCGAACCGGCGTGAGAGGAAAATCGGTCTTCCAATTCGACGGCGGTGTCCCAGTCTGAGCCGAGTTCGATTTCCGATCGGCTGAAGGCTACCTGTGCGGCTAAGGCGGCATCGAACTGCATCAGAGACCTAGGGCTCGTAAGTCCAGCCTCCCGCGGCTCATCGGAGGGCACCAGAAATAACTTCCGGAGACGGGACGAGTGAACTTGAACAGGGCGTCCGTGATTCCGTCGTCGACCCCGACCATCCTCCGCAAGAGGGCGTCGAACGCGTCGAAGGAGTTCCCGAACGCCACGAACATCAGCCCGGCTTGATGCGCGTCCGCCCATGGCATCGAGCGTCTCACAATGAACGCCGCGGGAGAGAAGCTCTCCTGGGCTGTTCGCTTGACGTGCGCGGCGGCCGGCGCGTTCCCGAGTTCCTTGTTGTCGCGTTTCCGGCGGCCGATGGCGCGGTCCTGCTCCTGATCGGTCATCAACTCAAGAGCTTCGAAGTCATGAACCCATTGTTGAACCGCGACACAACTCCCTCCGTCGAGACCGAGGCCCTGTCCTGCGACAACGGCGGTCTTCACTGCGGCGCTCCCCTTCGGATTTTCTGTCCCGTCTTCGTACCCGGAAAGATCGAATCCCGACTTGTAGCGGAAGGCGTCGATCGCCATCTGCAATTGAAGGCCGGGAGCGAGGCTTCGGACAACGGCCCGGGCGCGATGCACGAGGTCGCCACGATCCGTCCCTCGCAGCCAGCACCAGAGCGCCGCCGGGGTCGAAGGCACGTCGATGCCGGGAGCGGAATATCGCGGGAATACCTCAAGGCCGCGGATTTCACGGCCGACTGCGCGCACAAGCGATTCGCCCAAGCCGACAACCGTCTCGACACCATCGGCCAGCATGCGCAAACTGCGCAAAGAGCCTGCGGGATTTTTCCCCGGAGTGGCCGTAAACATGAGATAGCAGGCCAGTGGTGGAACAGGGGCAAGAATTCCTCTCTGACATCGACTCATGCCGCCTCCTTCGCGTGACGCTCCTCTATCTCTTTGGCCGGTCCTCTCGTCGATGGCAGGATACTCGGGGAGGGAAATCGAGGTCAATGACTGGAAGCCTGCCCCACGAGAATGCGCTTGCGCCTGCGTTTACTTTCATTCCTGCGCCTCTGTAGACTGCTTCTATTCCGATGAGCCATGAATTGCCCATTCCCTCTGAGGATTCCGAATCCGCCGCAATCAATCCGATCGATCTTGTCATCCGCTACCACGTCAGAACGAAACACCATTTCAACCGGTACGCCCGCTCGCTCGGCTATCTCGATTGGGCGAATCAGCCTGATCCCTTTCGACGATTCGAAGGCGCCAAATTGATCAGCCTTCCGCTGTTGATGCCCGATGAAGAACCCGTCTCCCCAGCCTACGGTGCGATCTATCAGCCTGGCGCCATTCCTTGCCAACCTGTCGGGCCGAAGACCCTTTCACGATTTCTTGAGTTTGCCCTGGCCTTGTCCGCCTGGAAACGGGCAGGCGAGTCCGAATGGGCCTTGCGGAGCAATCCCTCATCAGGCAATTTGCATCCGACGGAGGGGTATCTGGTCTTGCCGAAGATCGAGGGACTGGATCTCGATGCCGGACTCTATCACTACGCGCCGAAAGAACATGGATTGGAGCTGCGGGCAAAATTTCTCCCGGATGCCGTGGCCAAGCTGCTCGAGCCGTTTCCTCCCCACGCGTTCATCATGGGATTTACTTCGGTACATTGGCGGGAGGCTTGGAAATACGGCGAGAGGGCATTCCGCTACTGCAATCACGATATCGGCCATGCGATCGGCGCTGCCCGGATTGCCGCCGCTACGCTCGGCTGGAATATGGTGCTCCTAGACGCGGTGGAGCAACATACGACCGCACTGCTGCTGGGAACAAATCGTTCCGAGGACTTTATCGAGGCCGAGTCTGAGCATCCCGAATGCCTGGCAGTCATCTGGGCTGCTCCGGAATCGAGAGGAAGCGAGGGGAGAGAGATTCCGTTGTTCCTCGATCCGGTTCTTGTGACGAACCTTACTGATTGCCCCTGGCATGGGAAGGCGAATCGCCTGAGTCTTGACCATGCCGTGCGTTGGGACATCATCGATGAAGCGGCGGAAGCGTCGTGGAAAACCGGCGCCGACAAGATGACAATTCAGGTGACCGCATCGGCTGATCGCCTCCCCTCTGCCCCCTTACCCCTTGCGACTAGCGAAGTGTCGGCCGGACAGATCATCCGCCAGCGTCGAAGCGCCGTGTCGTTTGACGGCAAGACGTCGATCTCGGCGGATACATTTTTCAGGATGATGCAATTGACGATGCCGGACGTGGCACTTCCTCCGGGTGGACGCTCGATGCCGTGGGATGTCTGGCCCTTTGATCCGGCCATCCACCTGATGCTCTTCGTTCACCGCGTCGATGGTCTGACGCCAGGGCTGTATTTTCTGGCGCGCGATCCGAGAAAACTCGAGATGATTCAGAGCTGCCTGAATCATGAACTGAATTGGACCAAAGCTCCCCAGGCGCCGGACGAGCTTCCACTCTACTGGCTTCTGGAGGGCGACGCGAAACGCCTTGCCGCCCAGGTCAGTTGCCATCAGGAGATTGCCGGCGATAGCGCGTTCTCATTCGGCATGCTCGCCGAGTTTGAAGGACTCTTGCGGGAGCGAGGGGCCTGGTGGTATCCACGTTTGTTCTGGGAGTCAGGATTATTGGGACAGGTGCTCTACCTCGAAGCGGAGGCGGCGGGAGTCCGAGCCACAGGGATCGGCTGCTTCTTTGACGATCCGGTTCACGAAATCCTGGCCGTGAGAGAGTTGAGTCTTCAATCACTCTACCATTTTACGATCGGAGGTCCGGTTGAAGACAGGCGACTGGCGACTCTGCCGCCGTATTTTCATCTTGGACGAAAGTAATCAGGTCGCTTAATCAATATCTTTACCGATGAGGGTTCATGTTCAAGATTAAGAAAAGGACGGAAAAACCGAAGCCCACAGTCCTCTACAATATCATTGAGGACTATTCGGAATTCGATGCGCCGGGAAATGTCACGGCCTGTGCGATGACACAACCGGAGGATCTGCCCGGGCACGCGAAGATTCTATCGGAGAGTTATGGCGTTCCGGTGGAAACGATGACAAAGCTGCTCGTTGATGGCGGGGTCTATGTCTATCCGCAGGAGGCGGGCCTGCTCACGCGCGGGTTGTTTGCCTGCATCATTGATCCGACAGGCGGACGTCCGAAGCAAACCTTCGGCCTGGATCTGATGCAGTTTGCCGAGGCGGAACAGGCGGCGAGGGCCCGGTCCCTTCCATTGATCGAAGCGGCGGAGGCCGTATTTTTTCGCACCCTGCCGGATGAATTGAAAGCAAAGCTTGCCTTGAAGAACCTGGGATTGGATTACCGTACGCTGGATCGTGCCGTCGCGAAAGGCGGCGATATCAAATACATCGATTTCCGCAAAGACTGGTCTCCCCATTTCAAGCGGCTGTGCATCATGCCTGACGGGCGGCTGGTGGAAACAGGAGGGCTGGATGAATTCTCGAAGTTGCACGGAATCACAGCGAGCCAGGCGAAAATGCTTATCGAGCAGGGCGGCACGTTGGAAGTCGGCGATGAAGTGTTGGCCTGCCAGATTGTCAACGGGCAGCCGGCCGTGGCGCGTTTCAGCGCCAGAAACTACGCCAAGGCCAAGGAGCTGGTGGAGAGCAGAGGTCTTCACCTGATGGATGCCTTGAGCGAAGTCGGGTACAACGATCCGGTGATGATGCGCGGGCTCGTTCGCAAGGAATTGACCGGTGGCCGCTAACAAAGGTTCCCTCAAGGCGCTTTGTGTAATCACGGCAGCGATTTCTGTGCTCCCGGTGGCGGGCTGTTCGCCCAAACCGATTCTGTACCCGAACGCCCATCTCAAGGAGGTTGGAGAAGACCTGGCCGATCGTGACATCGAGGAATGCAAGCAGATGGCTAAGGATGCCGGGGCAACGCCGAGTAAGGGCAAATCGGGACAGGTCGCCGGTAATACTGCGGCGGGAGGCGCCGTCGGGTCTGCCGCAGGGGCGGTCGGTGGCGCGGTGGTCGGTCGTCCTGGCACGGGAGCGATGGTTGGGGCGGCTAGTGGTGCGACTGGAGGATTTCTCCGAGGCCTTTTCCGTAAATCCCCGCCGAGCCAGGCCTACAAGCAATATGTGAATCGTTGCCTGCAAGAACGAGGTTATGAGCCTATCGGATGGGAATAGGAGGGGCTTTGGGGCCAGTCGATAGTCTCAGGCGATTTTTCCACATGTTCCAGAGGAATGTTCCCACCATGGCTCCACTGACATTGCAGACGATATCGACTGGGGAGGGACGTCGATTGTGTGAGTAAACCTGGTAGAGTTCAACGGTGCAGGAAAGGATCAAGGCGAGTAGCAGGAGTATTGTGCGATTAGAGAAATCTACCGAATCTTTTCGCTGAAGAAAGAGCATGCCGAATGGGAGATACAGTGCGATGTTGACAAGAATATCAAGCCAGAATTCAACCGTTCGAATCTCTGATAGGGGTGGAACCCAGACTACATAGTCCCAATGGGAATGCGCCACAAAGACAGAGCCGTATACCCCGCTCGCTAGAATCAGGAATGTGTAGAGAATCAATAGTATCAGCCACATTACTGTCGGGGGATGCTGCTTTTTGCTGACGAATATGAAGGACCGAGAATATCTGCCGGACAGTGCTACCTAGCGGGCAAGCTCTTCCTTGACGGCGTCGACTAACTTGTTCAAATCAAATGGCTTCTCGAATACCCGTCTGGCGCCGAACAGTTTCGCCACATCCAGGAAGTTACGATCTCCCTGCGCTCCGGTCATCGCAATGATCTTCGCATCCACATACTCGCGTGTCAGCTGGAGCGTCGCTTCAAGCCCGTCGGTTCCGGGCATCAGAATGTCCATGATGACCAAATCAACAGGGTTTTTCTGATAGGCCGTCAGGCCCTCGCGCCCATCGCGCGCCTCGATAACCCGATACTGGGCTTTTTCGAGCACGTCCTTGAGGAGATGGCGGATCGAATCTTCGTCGTCGATGACAAGAATAGTGGACATGTTAATCGGCGCTCCTTGAGCCTTTTGAATACTACCCGCATTAGCCGCACCTGTCTAGGAAGAAGACAATACTATGCGGGTCGAATGAGAAGAGAAATCAAATAGCCGTAAGGAGCAGGAAATTGCTCCGGGCCATCTGTCGGTTGATCTGAAAAAATAAACTTGACCTCCTCTACAGCTTTTTGGTACAAGCCTCCGGCAACTACGTACGCCCTGTCCTCACCGTGACCCCCTTGGAGTATTCCCGTGCAGCAGTCGGAGTGGTCTTGGACCCGTCGAACCCTGTTGAAAACGTCCGCCGCAGGCCTACTGCTGTTGGGCGGTCGGATGCTAAGTCCTTCGGCGGTCTCGGCAAAAGAACTGCCCGAGGGCGAACTCTCGTTCTATAACGTCCACACGGATGAGCGGCTGCGCGTGCGGTTCCGGAATGACAGGGGGCACTATGATCTCGCCGCTCTAGACGATATCAATCAGATTCTCCGATGCCACCATACAGGCGAGGTGGCCGCCATCGATACTCGACTACTGGAGCATGTCAACCTGGTTCAGAAGGCCCTGGGGGGCGGTGGTGAAATCCATCTCATTTCCGGATATCGATCGCCGGAATACAACGCACTGCTCGTCAGAAAAAGCCGACGGGCCGCGCGACACAGTTATCATGTTGAAGGGCAAGCGCTCGACTTTTTTATCCCCGGGATTTCCACACGCGCCATTCGTCATGCCGCGCTGAAGCAACGATACGGTGGAGTCGGCTTCTATCCGAGGGCAGGGTTCGTTCACCTCGATTCCGGCCCGTTCCGCCACTGGTAACCTGCGCTTTCTTTCCCGACATCGTCTCATGGAGGTCTTTGTGAAGAGATTTCACTCCTCGATCCTGCCGGCATGGCTCATGATCGCGTGTCTTGCTCCAGTCGAAGGCTCAGCCATCGCTGCCGACAGTTCCAGCAAGCGTTCTGCGCCGACGATCAAGAACGGCGCGCAGGTGACGCTTGAATACACCTTGAAACTGGAGGACAAGACCCTATTGGAATCGAATGTGGGCAAGGAGCCGATGACCTATCGACATGGGGCGCATGAGATCGTGCCGGGATTGGAGCAATCCTTGGAAGGACTCGCTAAAGGCGACAAGAAACGCGTCATCGTCAAACCTGCCGATGGATACGGCGAAGTCGATGCCAAAGCCGTTCAAGAGGTCAAGAAAAGCCTGGTTCCTGAGGCAGCCAGAAAAGTAGGCGCTCAGCTGGAAGCAAAGAGTTCAGATGGACAATCAATGTTTCCGCGGGTCACGGAAGTCAAGGAAGACACGGTGGTTCTCGATTTCAATCACCCCTTGGCAGGAAAGACCCTATTCTTCGACGTCACCATCCTCGACGTGAAACCCGCCGCCCCGGCCAGATAAGAACGTCACCAGCCCGTTTCCAGCTTAAGGTACAACACCGACAGCGGAGGCAGCGTCAAGCTCAAGGATGCCGGAAGCCCGTGGCTCGGGATCGACTGCGATTGAAGCCCGCCGGCATTCCCGATGTTGCTGCCGCCGTAGACAGATGCATCAGTATTCAGCAGCTCGCAATAGTAACCGGGCTGCGGCACTCCGACGCGATAATCATGGCGCGGGACTGGCGTGAAGTTGCAGACACAGAGAATCCGTCGATCTGGTTCCTTCGCCTTGCGCAGGAAAACCAATACTGAATGAGCGGCATCGTGAAAGTCCACCCATTGAAACCCCGGCCAGTCATGATCAATTTCGTACAAGGCCGGATGCTCCTGATAGAGCCAATTCAGATCCCGAACCAGACGCTGCAGACCGGCGTGAGGGGGGTATTCCCGCAAGTGCCACTCGAGGCTGGTATCGTGATTCCACTCGCGCCATTGCCCAAACTCTCCGCCCATAAAAAGCATCTTCTTGCCGGGATGCGCGTACATGAAGCCAAAGAGCGCGCGAAGATTGGCGAAGCGCTGCCAGTCGTCCCCCGGCATCTTGTCGAGCAAAGATCGCTTGCCGTGAACGACTTCGTCGTGCGACAGCGGGAGAACGAAATTCTCGTTGAAAGCATAGAGCAATCCGAACGTGAGCTGATTCTGGTGGTACATGCGATGCACCGGCTCGTGCTGAAAATAGTCGAGGACGTCGTGCATCCATCCCATATTCCATTTGAAGGTGAATCCCAACCCGCCGGTATAGGTGGGACGGGAGACGCCGGCCCACGAGGTCGATTCTTCCGCCAGCATCATCGTGCCGGGGAAATCACGGTGGGCGAGGACGTTGAGGTCTTTCACAAATAGCACAGCGTCAAGATTCTCATGCCCGCCGAACTGGTTGGGAATCCATTCGCCGGATTTCCGGCCGTAATCGAGGTACAACATGGAGGCCACCGCGTCCACGCGAAGACCGTCGATGTGGTAACGATCCAGCCAAAAGAGCGCGCTGTTCATGAGAAAGTTGCGCACCTCGACCCGACCGTAGTTGAAGATGCGACTGTGCCAATCCGGATGGTAGCCGAGACGCGGGTCGGCATGGTCGTAGAGATGGGTGCCGTCGAACTGCGCGAGGCCATGCGCATCGTCGGGAAAGTGGGCGGGCGCCCAGTCCATCAAGACGCCGATGCCGCTTTGATGCGCGACATCGACGAAGGCCATGAAGTCCTCCGGGGAACCGTAACGACTGGTGGCGGAGAAATACCCGGTGGATTGATAGCCCCATGAGGCGTCAAAAGGATGCTCCGTGACCGGCATCAGTTCCAGATGCGTGAATCCCATGTCTTTCGCATAGGGAATCAGCTTGTCGGCAAGTTCACGATAGCTGAGCCATCGATTGTTCTCTTCGGGAACCCTCATCCAGGAACCAAGATGGACTTCGTAGATGGACAAGGGAGAAGTCAGCGGGTCTCGCTTTTGTCGTTCCATCATCCAGGCATGGTCGTTCCAGACATACTGCGACAGGTCATGGACGAGCGAGGCTGTCTTTGGGCGAAGTTCCGAAGCGACTGCGTAGGGATCGGCCTTCAAAAGAATGGCGTCTTGTTCGCGCGGACGGATTTCGTACTTGTACAAAGTGCCCGGTTCCAAGTCCGGGATAAACAATTCCCACAGTCCAGTCGACCCGCGGCTGGTCATGGAATGACGGCGTCCGTCCCACTGATTGAAATCACCCACGATGCTGACACGGGCTGCATTGGGAGCCCAGACCACAAAATGCACTCCTGCGACGTCGTCGACCGCGCGAAGATGCGCTCCCATCGTCTCGTAGGCACGGTAGAATCTCCCCTCGGCGAACAAGTGGAGCTCAAAATCCGTGAGGAGCGGCTCGAAGGCATAGGGATCGTGTCGTTCCGTGGTTGCTCCGGCATGGTCGGTCGAGCGCAGACGGTAGCGACCGGTCGGCAGGGGGCCGGGAACAGTCGCTTCGAAGAGACCGGCTTCATGGATACGCGCCATCGGAACAGGTGGGCGGTCCCGCTTGTCGAAGACCACAGACGCGTCCTTCGCGTCGGGAAGAAAGCAGCGGATGACGACGGCAGAGGACCCGGCTGCAGTCGGGTGGGGGCCGAGCAGGGAGAGAGGATCCCACAGCTTGCCCTGGACTAACAGTTCAATCTGTTCGGAAGAAAGTCTGGACATCATCGATCACTGCCGCCCGAGGCCATATGGTACGGGTAGGGGCGGCATTATGGAAGAGGAAAACGCAATGAGCCGGAATCGGGATTGTAGCGCATTCCGCCGCTTGTCCGACTTCCGTTGCCTGTTTCCCGCAGTCTCTCCATAATAGGCGCATTCATCATCGAACCGTACAAGGGGCATTATGTCTGACGTCTCGCTCGCGTTGCTCATATTCGGCCTCGCGTATCTGATCATCATCACGGAACGCATCCATAAGACGATCGTCGCCATCTCCGGCGCCGCGCTCATGATCGCCCTTGGCGTGGTCACGCAAAACGAAGCATTCTACTCCCATGAATTCGGCGTGGATTACAACGTAATTTTTCTCCTGATCGGGATGATGGTGATCGTCAACATCGTCCGCGAGACAGGTCTATTCGAAGTGCTGGCGATTTGGGCCGCGCAGAAAGCCGACGCCAAGCCGTTCCGTATGGTGCTTCTTCTCGCCGTCGTCACGGCTGTCCTGTCCGCCATGTTGGACAACGTCACGACCGTGCTCTTGATGGCCCCGGTCACGCTGGCGATTACCAAACGCCTTGAGCTGAATCCCGTCCCGTTCCTGATTGTCGAAACGGTATCGTCCAATATCGGCGGCACGGCAACCCTGGTCGGGGATCCTCCGAACATTATGATCGCCAGCAAGGCCGAGTTAGGTTACCTGGACTTTCTGGTCGTGTTGGGACCGATCGTGGTCGTGATGATGGCCGCATTCCTCGGCGCCCTCTGGCTGTTTTTCGGCCGATCGATGCGTGTGGCCCCACATCTTCGAGACGGCATCCTAGCCTTGCAGGCCGGTGACGCCGTGCAGGATCGGGCGTTGCTGCGGCGCTCCGTCTGGTTGCTCGGCTGCGTGAACCTGGCCTTCTGCCTCCACGGGGTACTTCGCTTGGAACCGGCCACCGTGGCGTTGCTGGGCGCAAGCCTCTTCATGCTGCTGGGGCACGGTCGAGGCAAGGGAGGCGACGGAGAAGAGCTGTCCTATCTCACCGACGTGGAATGGAAAACCATCTTCTTTTTCATCGGGTTGTTTATTTTGGTCGGCGGACTGGTGAAGGTCGGCGTCATTCGCTACGTCGCCAATCAGCTGGTTGTTCTGACGAGCGGCAATCTTGCCGGATCAACCCTGGCGGTTTTGTGGGGCTCGGCCATCCTCTCGGCCATCGTCGACAACATTCCATATGTCGCGGCGATGAATCCTTTAATTGTGGACCTGGCGCGGTCGCTCCATCCCGATATTACCGAGTATGCGACACTGGTTCATCAGCCTGATGTGATTCCTCTATGGTGGGCGCTCGCGCTGGGAGCCTGCCTGGGCGGAAACGGCACCATCATCGGGGCGAGCGCCAACGTCGTGGTCGTGGATCTGGCGCGCAAGGCAGGACACCACATCACGTTCTGGCAGTTTGTGAAACTCGGATTTCCCGTGATGGTAGGCTCGATCCTGTTGAGCTCGATCTACCTCTGGCTCTTGTTTCTCCGATAGGACCGCCCGCCTATCCCTCGACTTTGATCGTGATCGAAGCGGCGACCCAATCCGGCGCCGGCCCCGCCGGTACGGCTGAGGGCAACTGCGATGGTCCACCAATCTCTTGAACATTCGATGGCTCAGGCAGAGGGATCGGCTCCGCCGTCGCAGCCATTGTTTGCTCGATCGGTTGCCCGGCATCAGCCGGTCCCGGAACATGCGGCGTCGGATCGTACACGGCGACGATTCCCCGCACCGCTCGTTTGGCAAGCTGCTCACGAATCGATCCGAGGTCGGCGGCGATCGCGCGGGTATTGACCTTTCCGGGATTTTTCGCGGCGCTGCTCTGGAGGTTCCTGACCCGTTCGCGTATCATCTGCGCTGTAGCAAGGTCGGTGCTGCTGAAGACCCGCACCGTGTCCATGCCCTTCGGGGGACTATAGTCCCAATAGAACCCGGCCCTGTTTCTGTCGTTGAGGGAATCTGGAATCAAAACCGTTTCTCCTCCCCGCACCAATCCGTCGGGGTAGAAACCGGGCTTGGCGTAGTCATTGGGAAACAGAAGATTGACCCCGCCTTCTGAATCCACGTCCACGATGGAAATATAGGCGTCCGCATTCACGGTTACTTCGAGTTGTAATGTGTTCTCAGCCGTGCGCGGTCTTCCGGGTTTTCGGATACGGTAGCGCGCCGGCTGCGTATCTGCGGCGACAACGGCGATGCCTCTCGTTCCGATTTTCGGTTTGGCTGGCGCCGGAGCGTTTGCCACTCGCACGTCGATCTTCAACTGCGATGAGGGATTGTCCAGCGTGAGCAGCTCAGAGGCTGTCGCGGAGCGAGAGACCACCAGCGCCAGACCCGGCCCCCAGTTGTCCCCATCTCCTCCGAACGATCCCACAAGTTGGAGGCCATCTGCCGCAAACAATTGGATTCCGTTGTCCTGCGAATTGACCAAATAGCGGGGAGACTGATCGGGACCGACCACTTCCGCGCTCGGGAGATACTTTGTCAACGCCTCTTCGATTTGCTTCCGCTTCGGCAGCGATGCGTCGAGAATTTGGATCGGGATTCTCTCTCCGGCCGGCGCCGGCATCAGCGCGACGGCTCGCGAATGCTCGACGATCTTCTTGCCGGCGGGATGGTACTTCCCTCTGGCATCTTGTCCTGAGAGCTGAGTAACCGTCGCGACAGCCAGCGCCTGCCCTGGGACGAATGCGGTTTCACCGGGAGGATAGATGGCCCAGGTAGATCCAAGCCCTGCGCCAAGGAGCAAGCCGTTGGCGAGGATCACAATTCCGGGCTCGCTCTGCCTGACTTCCACCCAGGCAAGTCGGGAGCCCCCGCCGGATGTCTTCGATTGTATCGCGCCGCCGGCCGGCATCAGCAAGGGAGAGTCGAGCAGGTCCGGCGGCGCTTCCAGCTGCGGTTCCGGCATCGAGGAGCGGCCGAAGTGAGTCTGAATGCGTTTCAGTTCTGTTTCGATCCCGCGAAAGATCTCGCGAGGCGATGCCGCAGCCGAAGAGGCGCTGAGACTTTTCGAAAGCGCGTAGGTGAAGAAGCCGTGATAGCGTCCTCCGACCGGGCCGTCCAGCGCTTCCTGATGAGAGGCTGCTCCCGTCATCAACACGTACTGGGAGGGCAGCAGTTGAATGTTCCCCCGTGTGTGAATCTCCGCGCCGGCAGGTTTGCGATACAAATCCACACGAGTATCCTGTGGAATTGAACGGGTGCGGATATCCAGCGAGCGGGTGGCGGTTCCCGAATGGCAGGAGTCGAGGACAATGAAGGCGTTCTTGGTCGGCAACCGTCCGAAGATCGCGTCCAATTCATCGTCGGTGATGTCGGGAATCGAGCCGGTCCGGCCGTCTTGGGGGACGAGGGTTTCATCGAGCTTGTCGTCCGGTTCGTCTCCGTTCAGGTCCGCGACCTGCGATCCATGTCCGGAGTAGTGGATGTACACCGTGTCCAGCGGCCCGGTCTGCTTCACAAGCAGATTGAGCGCGGCGAGTATGCCTTCGCGCGTTGCCTGCTCATCGGTCAACAATCGAATGTTCGCTTCAGGAAATCCCCAGCGGGTCGTCAGCACCTGCTTCATCGTTTCAATGTCGTTTAGCGAGCCCTGGAGTTTCGGCACGGCGCGATACTTATTGATCCCGATCAGGAGAGCGCGCTTCGCGCCGGCGCTGTGCTCTCCAGATGACTGAGCGGCCACTTGCTCTTGATGAACTGTGGCAGACCCTATCAGGAGAGAGAACAGCAACAGGATGCGAGTCCAACAAGGAGATTTCATCGACATCACCTTTCGTCAGGGCCGCCGAGGAACGGCTCTGCTTCATGAGGTTCCCGCACCAGTCTGTCGCCGACAGCATGAGGATGGTTCATGGCGTGAGGGTCTCGACAAGGGCCACAATCTCCGTTCGCGCCCGTAACATGGCCAAAGTCTTCTTACTGGAGTCCGGATCTCCTCCCCTCACCTCGATGACATAGGTTCGTTCTGCAGTCGGACCATCGACGATCCGTCCCCGGATGGCATTCAGCAACGCGCGGATCTCCCCCTCCGTGGCCTGTTCCTGAAAGCTCACCCGGTATCTCAGCGCGAGACTCTCGATGGATCTGGTCGTGATCCGGTCCTCCTCCACGGGCATCGTGACCCAAAGCAGCAATCCGAATTGCACGACCAACATGATGGCCGCCAACGTGGGAACCCACTGCGGAAGAAACAGCGAACGGAGCCACTGGTCGACTGCCGCCAATCGATGGCCGCCCTGCAGATCGGCTGACCGTCGGAGGGAAGTCTCAACCGCCACCTTCTGCAGCACGGATCTCGCCAATTGGGGAGAAGGACTCGGCGCAGCGCCGTACACCATGGCGAGGTCATGTTTGAGCTGCGTGAGCTCCTCCAGCTCTCGCCGACAACCGGCGCAGGATTCGAGATGCCGTGCAACCGACTGCCGCTCTTCCGACCCCAAGGTATCGTTGGCGTACCAGGGGAGCAATGCGGCTTCCGGATGAACTTCAGCTGGCAGTGTTTCCGGTTCGCTCATGAGATCGGTTCCTTCTGGGAAAGCCGTTCGAGCTGCCGCTTGAGCTGCTGCTTTGCATAAAACACGCGCGTCTTCACCGTATTCGCGGGAATGCCAAGCAGCACGGCGATGTCTCCATAGGGCAGCTCCTCGTAAAACACGAGCCGCAATATTTCCTGATGTTCTCGTGACAATGTCCCCAACGCGCGTTGTGTCACAGACGCGACTTCCTTGCGATGCAGGCCTTCGAACGGCGTGTCGGTGTGCGACGGCAAGTCGGCCACGGCGTCAAGGTCCACTTCCCGTTGCCGCCGCCCCAGCCGCCGGAGAGCGTCGAGCGACTTGTGCCGAGCGATACCGAGGATCCATGTCGAGACTCGCGAGGAACGCGAGAAGGTTCCGGCTCCTCGCCACACCGCAATCATCGTTTCCCCGACGATGTCTTCCGCCAACGTCTGATCGTGAATAAGTGAGAATACGTACTGATAGACACGTTTTTCATAGAGGCGGTAGGTACGATCAAACGCCGATGGGTCACCCATAGCCACGGCTGCCAAGAGGTCAGGCTCCGAATCATCACGTCCGTGAGTCGAATCCATGGCCATATGAGTTCAAGCTACAGCGTCGACTGCCCGGTAAACGCCCCTGCTCTAACACAGAATCCGCTACCCCCTCAATAGGCGGCTAGGTTGACCCATTTGCCAGAGAGGGACTACAATCCTCTGAACCTTCTCCTCGTTCCGTCGACTGACGGATAGACGGTGAGGTGACATCATGATCGTTCCTCCACAAGCGTCCGGTCTCGGCCGTTTTCGTCGCCCTGAAATCTTCGTATTTTTCGGATTTTTGGTTCTCTCTTCCTGCGCGGCTGCGCCGTTCCTCATTCCTGCCGGAATCGAATTCGCCCGCAATCTTCTGATGACCAGCAACAAGAACTATGGCAGTAAGTACTCAGACGACATGAACCGCCTCATGATGCGGCTCAGCACCCCCTATGTGGCGATGGGATTGCCGATGGGGACGCCTCAAACAGCTCTCATCCCGCCCGTGATGCTACAGCAGCAACAGCAGCAGGCCATGATGAATCAGCAGATGGTGGGGCAAATGCCCGGGCAGTTTGGGCAGGGTATGCAGGGTCAGCCGGGGATGGGCATACCGGGCCAGACGATGGATCCCTACGCAATGGGTCAGGTAGGTGGAATGCCGAGTGCCGGTTTTCCGCAGGCTGGTATGGGCGCGCAGCCAAATATGGGATTGGGAGGACAGCCCGGCTATTACGATCCCAACAATCCCTACATGCCTCCGGGAACCAACGTGCAAGCCCCTGTCTATGGGATGCAGCAATACGGCGGACAATTCGGGGGCCAATCCTACAACCAGCCGTTCGGGCAAGCGGGTGGCTTCCAAAGCCAGCCAGGTTTTCCAGGTCAGCAGGGGCTGCCGTTACAGCCTGGCTACCCATCTGCAGCGCCGGGAAGCACGGCGCCTGTTCCGATGCCTGGCTATCCCCAGCAGCCGATGCCGGGATATCAGCCAGCCCCGATGCAGGGCATGCCGATGCAACAAGCGCAGATGTACCAGCAGCCCGCCATGGATCCCTACCAACAGCAGGCCATGCAAGGAGCACAGCCCTATCAACAACAGCCGATGATGCAGAGCTATCAACAGCAGGCCATGCCCGGCATGCAGTCCTACCAACAGCAGATGATGCCCGGTTATCAACAACCCGGTTACCAGCAACCAGTCGCAGGGCAACCCTACGGGTATCAAGGGCAAGCGCCGAACATGGGTGTGGGCTATCCGGGGCAGGTCTATCCGCGATCCGTGGCAGGGCCGGTTGAACCGGTTGCGCTGGATATCGCATTGGTTCGCCAAGTCACCACGTCCTCAGGCAAGCAGATCGCGATGATGCAGGACGGGGAGACGCTCAAGGGAGGGCCGAACGGCGACCGCTTCAAGTTGATCGTACGGACCAATTGCGAATGTTTTGTCTACATCATTTCCATCGACGGATCGGGATGGGCTCAGCCGGTCTTCCCACTGGCGAACGGCAGCGTGACCAATCCAATAAAGCCCGAAGCCGAACAGGCCTTTCCCGAAGGACAGTACTGGTTCACGCTGGATCAATATAAGGGGGTGGAAACCTTCTTCCTTGTCGCGTCACCGGCGCGCCGCACCGATCTGGAGGAGAGCCTCACCCAGATGGCCGGTCAACAGCGTCCCTCTGGACAGGTGGCGGCGAAAGTCGAAGAGCCCGCAGTGATCCCGAACGGATTCGGGAAGACCCAGGCGGCCGAGATGGCGTTGGTGCGGGACGGGTCGCAAGAACAGGTTCAGGTCACCCCCTTGTCCTATGTGGCCTCGAAACCGGGCGAAGACGTCCGCATCACCCGCTGGTTCAATCATCAGTAAAGCGAATCTTCTACGGAAGGAATGAAGATATTGCGGCACGTCACCCCCAGGCTTCTTGCAGTTGCAATATCTTTCGCCATCGGCATCATTCTTAACCAATACATCAGCCAGGCCCAAGTCTTTCCCCCCCGTTCGAACACTCAATCAGTCCCGGTTCCGTCACAAGCGCCACAACCGGGACAACAGATGCCGGCGCCCATGCCGCAGTCCCAGCCGATGCCGCAGGGCATGCCGCCGGGACAATACCAGCAACCCCCTGCACCCGTTCCTCTGCTCAAGACCATTCCTTTCACTACGTTGCTGGGCGGTGATCTTTCGAAGTCCTATGTTCAATTGACCAATCTGCGCGGCCAGCTCGATTCCAACTTCGTCATTGGGAGAAGTCTCGCGGGACGCTTTACCGTCCCGCCCTATATTCACGAAGCCTCGAACGCAGCGAAGGTCTATGTCCTGACCAACGGCTTGTCGAATCCACCTCTCATCAAGCCGGAAGGGAACGAACTGCACCTCGAATTTCATTTCCCCGCGCTCCAACTCAAGACCTATTACAAGGACTATTCCCCCGAAGGCGATCAGGCCGTCGGCGATACGATCGGGGAGGACATTATCATCGACGTGTTTCTCATTCCGGTCACCAATCACCAGGGATATCCCACCTACCAGTCGGCTCGCACGACCTTTCGCGGGCAATTGAAGAAACAGGACAAATGCGTGTTTTGGTTCGATGTGATCTTTCCAATCAATATCTGCGACGTGTCAAAAAAATATCTGGAGACGCTCGGCTCAGCGATCGAGAACGGCATGCGCGAAGCGCTGCTGCATCCGCAGACCAGAACTCAGTTCGATCAGGTGGTCTGGCAATCCTTACGCGCGGATCTCCTCATGCAGGCCGGCGTCAATCCCATGAGTCCCGCACAGATCATGGTCATTGAGTCCGCCTTCCGCGGCACCGACTACGTGGTGAAATACCTGCCGAGATAGGGAGCTTGGCATCCCCCCTGAACCATTCGCTTGAATTCTTCGACAGACCTGTAGAAAAAGGCCTTGATGGTCCTCAATACTGCGACCAATCAAGGGACCTTGTTTAAGGAGCCTATCCGGGTCCATCATGCATACCGCGCGAACCGTGCCTGGCCCGACCATATCCACGTGTACCGGGTTCAACAAACCGAGGAGGATACGATGGACGAGAACGCTCCCAGCTGTCGATACGATGGGAATTGGTCGCGCCGCGGATTGTTGCAACGTCTCGGTCTGATAGGACTGGGGGTATTGGAGATTCCCACGGGACACGTAGCTGCTAACTTGACGGCCGCTCATGCAGGATTCTCTTGGACGGGGCACTCTCCTGCTCAGCCGAGTGCACTGCCGGTTGGCAACACAGGACAGCCCGGACGGGCATCGACAAGCGAACTGCTCACCATTCTTCAAGGCCAACCCGGAGGACCTCAAGTCATCGACCGGGCGAAAAAGGGTGGCGCCCAGGTTTTGCTCAACCCGAATCTTGTCCCTCCGTTTTCCGTGAGCTTGGCCATCGGTCGCCAGCAAGTCGGAGGGCATTGGCTTGAACTCTATGACGTCGGCGTGAAAGCAAACACACTCGTCACACTTCATGGTCCTCCTCTGTTGTCTATGCCCTGCCTGGGCGAAAACCAAGATTCGCCGGCCTTCAAGTATCAGCGCTCGTCCCGTGTCAGATTCCAGATCCAGTTTCCTAAGAAGGGCTGGTATCTCATTAGTCTTGAAGGCTTTGTCGATCCTGTCGTCACGCCGTTCGGATCAATCACCTCTGTGACGGGGCAATTGATCCCGGTCGGTGCTTTCAACGGCCCTCCGATCCAGCAATGGACCTATCCTGTGGCCAGGCAGGCGCGCTGGTTCCCCGCTCTGTATGAGCATGCTGGAAGTGTGAATCCATTGGAGTTTTATCTTCCGAATCCTGGAGGCCTTCTTTTTCGTGAACTCAAGGCAGAAGCGCTCTGAGCCTTTCCACCAGGAGTCCCGAGGGCCTGGCGCGAGGAGGTGAATATTATGCTACTATTCTTCAGAAACCAACGGTATCAAGCCCAGGTGACCGCAACATCAAGCACCCGGCGCGTCTCTGGTCAAGCATCACGACAATCCATTCCGGTGTTCCGAACGCAGGGGACTGCGTTACAACCTGCCATCTCCAACCGGTTGCCTGCAATTCAGACCATCAGTCCGGCGGACAAGGCGGCTCTGCTCAAACAAGCCCTCAACTATACCGGTGCCGGCCAGCCCTACGCCTTACTGACACCCGGCAACCCCGTCAGTGCGAACAAGGGCTCCTTGGTATTTGTCGCATCGGAGGTCATCGACAGCAGCATAAAACTAGCTAGGTATCCCGGGAGTCTAAATGGTACAGGGCGGCAGATGCTGTGGATCCGGGCCGACGCTAATCGACAGTATCTTGTGGACAATACTGTTGGCACCTACTACGTTCCATCGAATTTCAGAATTGAAGGACCGGGCGTAGCCCAGACCGTCTATTCGGCTTTTGCCAACGATATGGCAAACAAGCAACTCAACGGGATCGCAAGCGACCATGTCCAGTTTGTCCTCCAAGCGCTCAGTACCGCCTGGTATGGATTTGCGATCTGGAATACCAGCGTCACTTGGTTCTTCTTTTCCTGCGAGGTGACACAACTGTAGGTGTAGTCGGGATGTAGAAATGTCGACGGGAACGTCGTAGTGCTGTTCCCGAGGCGGTCTAACGGTCTTCAACAATGAAGAGAGTGGTCCAGCCAGGAAGTGCCGATCTGGACATCTCTCTATGGCGGGCACGTCCCACAGATAATTGAGAGGGAACGATTCCAGAAACGGAATTCTCCATCAGCCTAGAAAACCCTGCACCAAACCATCGGACACTAGTACTCTCCGAATCTCACTCTGACTGCGCCTCTTTCTCTAAAAGACGTCGTTGCACAGGGGACACGGGGACATTCTAAATGACTGCGAAAGTCGCCCGCCTTTCTGGCCAAGAAATCGAGAATGTCCGTATATTTTCCTCATTGGCATTGGTGCCTCCCTGTCGATTAGGAAAGAGGAAACAGAAACCAGTAAGATTCAGATTCAAAAGTCTCTTGAAGGAACCCTGTAACTTTCTTGCAATCCCCGACACTGACCTGATAGATGGGCGATCCAGGCTTGGACATGGGCGCAAGCATGTTCTCGCTTTTAAGGCAGTGGAAGGGAATGGTCCCCATCTTGGTGTTCACGTGAAGCAAGAACGCAGGGGGTGGACCAGGCTTAAGATTGCTCATCACCCATTCGGTGGTTTCTCTGGTGCAAAGTCCCAGACGGAGCTGGTTGCCCACGACAATTGCGCACTTCCCACTCTGCACGTGCTTGAGCGTGCGGGGTTCCCCGTTGTACCAAAGGTTTTCCCAACGGATGCTCAAATCGTTGAATTGACAGAGAGAAAGGACAATCAGTTCATATTCTGCCCCTTTTGACCCTGCCACGATTGGCCGCAGACACATGCTTGGCTTATCCGTCGACCTGATCAGATACGAAATCCCCCGTGACTCCACCTGACATTCCGGCCGTGGATCGTTCGCGGCGCAATCCGGCGGGGGGCCCTCGCTCGGAGGCGTGGCCGGCTCAATTATCGAGCTCATGGACGGCGAGGCATCGCCGCCTGGAGGAGTTTCAGCCAGGCCACTTGTGGACAGGCTAGCCAAACAGACAACGAACAAGACCGTCATCAAACGCCCTATTGATCGATCGGGATTCGCCATGACGACACCTCTTGGTTTAGGTATTCGAAAGTCAACTCCCCAGGGTTTACGAAACGACGTCTGCGGGGCCTTTCGGCATGTTGACATGAAGCATTCCTCTGTGATTACAGAAAACCTCCGGGGGCTGTCGCCCACACATGCGCAGTTTGAGTGTACTGGCTTCGACAAAGAGACAGAGCCCAGTCCCGTAATGCCTTATTGCGAGTGGATCTTCCTTCCCAATCTTTTCGTAGACGATAGAGCAGTTTTCAATCAGATGCCAGGTTTCGGCTTCAAAGGACTGCCCACAATTGGCTAACACGACCGGATGATCATTCTCGATCCGTGAGGCAGAGAAAGCCCTCAAGCACATGCCGTTTTGTTTAATTCAATACACCGGACTTGCGAGGCCTTGACTCCATGCAGATGCCCGCAGCCCAACGATGCAACACAGGATAAAGATGGGTCCAACTACCTACCATGGGCGTGCGAGCGTCTTCATTGATGTGCCCCTTGCTTAAAAGTTGTCGTTGAGTGCGGGGCCCAGCACGCAATTCCCATGAGTGCCAACGGTGACGGCCCTCAGTGACGCGTTATTCTCTTCATTCGCCTCAGGTTGCTGGTTGGTCCAATCCGTCTTCACGAATATCGCGTACGTGCCAGAAGCGATCGTGATGCCTTTGGTTACTACAACGGATTTGCCGCCGAGGAGCTGCGCCCTGATGATGTATGGCGTCCCGATGAACGGCTTCTCCACAGTAGAGCCTGGAAATCGAAGCAAGACTTGGGTATACACCTCTTTCCAGGTGTTGATGCCGGACAGGTTGTCAATACTGATCGTCGCTTGTAAGTTCACCATTCCGTTCTGCGCCGAGCACTGTACGCCGACAATACGCACAGTCAGATCAGGCTTGGCGTTCGGGGCGAGCTTCGGGAGCGGAGCCGGCTGTGATGGGCCAGGAGTTGCACCCTGTCCTTTTCCCTCGCCGATCGGCCTCTTCTGAGCAGCATCCTCCTCCTTGTTCGCTGGATTCCCGACCGCATCCCCGATCATCGTGCCTATGGTCGGCCCAGAGAGAATCGCACCACCAACGGCGCTGTTACCGCGAAACGCGCCATCCTGCGTCATGGCCCCTCCGGGCTCTCCTCTCACAGTGCCGGAAGAAGACCCCGCCACACCAGGCACGGCACGATCCTGCACATCGCCGGCTCCTTCGTTCCGCGAATCCGCCTTGTCAAGGTCAGTTGTCGTCGCGGGGTCTCTCTTCGGCTCCTCTTGAGCTCTTCCGACCTCCACCCCACGTCGTATAACCGAATTTCCCTGGCGCATCGTACCTATTCCTGTAGTTGACTCGGTTGAAGCGGGTTGCCTGCGATTTTGCTTTTTCTCACCAAAATTCTTCTGTTGCTCGCGCGCCAGTTCATTTGCCTGTGTATTGGCATCAGGCGCCACCACCGATGGAACCTGCTGCAAGGCAGGTCGTGTTGACGCAGGTTCGGCAAAGGCGGTCGCTCCTGCGCTGAGCAAGAGGAGGACCAACGGTGCACTCCATAACATCGTGGGTTGGAAAACGGGGACATTCTGAATTACTGCGAAAGTTGCCCGCTTTTCAGGCCAAGAAATCCAGAATGTTCCCATATTTTCCTCTCCCCCCTCAGCAGACTTTTCTACCGCCCGACAGACAGGCGGCGCGCCCCCTATCTAATAGGCCCAGGCATGCCCGATCGCGGGGCTACCGGCTGCAGGATCTGCGGTGGCTTCGCTCCCATGTAGGTGATGAATAGCGGATTGCCATCTTTTCCTCTGACGACATAGGCATCAGGCGGCAACTGGAATTGCTGACCCTTGGGATCCTGCAAAGTCAGCACACCTTTCGTGCGGCTTACGAGTATGGAGCCCAATTTTGCTTGCTGGCCTTCTCCGAGGCGCAGCGCCGCGTTGGGAAAGTGAATCTTTTGATGACTGTTTTCCTTCTCCTTGGCGTAACGCTTCTGATCGGCTGGTTGGGTGTGGCAGGCATTGCAATTAACGATTGGGACGCACAGACTTCCTCCGCACAGTATGGCTGAATCAGAACCACCTGAGACTCGTCCGACTTGGTTAATGTTTCCAAAAAACCCGATGTCGTAGATGTAGGTATCGGCTGCCGCCTTGACGGCCGAGAAGATCGCCAATAGTGCGAACACCGGTAGGATCGTCCTTCGCATGGTTGCCTCCTTTTTAGTCTCCTCAACCAGCCTTGCCAGGTGCCAATATTGCGCGGCGGGACCGAAAACATCTCACATCGGTCCTCAGCCGTTTGCCTCTATCAATCGCACGCCTTCTGGGCCTGGAACCACCAGCTGTACACCGCGTTTTGCCAGGCTTCGATATTCGCCGGAGGGGCGGCCGGACGTGCGGCCGCCCCTGGGAGCTGCACATTTCCAGATGCATTGGGGTTCACAGCCCACAGAATCAATTTGTCTTGTGTCAGATGCTGGAATCCTGATGCTCCGCCAGCATTTTGCTGTGCCATCGAGCAGAGCTGAGCATTGGTCCGGTTACGGAAATCCATGGAAGCAGGAGCCGCATGCCAGCCAGGATTGATATTCCCTAGAGCGGGCAGGAGAGCATTCGTGTGGCAGGTCGTGCAATTCGTACTGCCATTGACACCGGGATGATTACTCGGGAGCCCTCCATTTGGATTGCTCGCTGGATCATTCTGAAAATTCTCGGCAGCCACAGCATGGCAGTTGACACAGCGGAGATGCCGCATCGTCGGTACGATCACTGTAGAAAAGAAATTAGCTACGCGCATGGATTTCCACGAGCTAATCAATTGGCTGCAGCGACGGGGCTTACTGGGAAAATCTTTGCAATTCGCCACGGCCCATTTCACCGCCGGCCCTAATGCCGGAGGTAACGGAATCGTATGGCTGGTCGCTCCTGGTTGCAGCTCAATACTGAGGCCAGGAGGATTAGCCACCGTCGGATTAGTCATGGTGAATAATGCTGATAGATTTGTCGGTGGGCCACTCGGCAAGATGATCAATTGGGGGCCCCGGTTCGCCTGGGGATGGTTGGTCCACTGCAGGGTAACAGTCCGGTTGTTTGGAATCGTGAATGATGAGTTTGTAGAAACCGTTGCCTGGGGTAAGAGTACGATGACCTGTTGAAAAGGAGACGCTTGACCACATTGTGTCGGGTTCGGACCGGTACAGGATTTCACTTCCCATTGAATTCTTCCTCCGTCGAATCCGTTGGGAATCGGAAGAAAAAACTCGATCGTCTGGCCTGCCGTGACCGGAATCGACGAATTGACCCGTGCCGTGAGGGGGAATATTGACTGCAGGGGCGGGTTGAACTGATCTTGACAGATATTTCCTGGTGCTCGGAAGCAAATGTGGTAGAAGGTGGCGCCAGCGACATGGGTAAACGCCACCCGTGCTCCATCGCCGGTTGAAATTGCGTCGCTACCTGGAACATTGGGAACACCGTTCGTGAGAGGCCGTATCGGCGTAGGGGCAGCGAGAGTGCCTTGGGCAAATGTGCTAGTGACCGTGGCCAAGAGTCCTGAGAGGGCGATGCCCACTATAACCAGCGGAACCCTTCTTCTCATGATCACCTCCTCGAACTAGTCAAATAAAATGCTCGACCTCAGTTTCCGAAAATCGTCGGACTGCCGGTCAAGACCTGGCCGTTGCCTACCGCGCTACCGACGGTGGCAATTGACTTGGTCCCGCCGTTCAGTCTCGTTTGATTCCCGCCTTTGAGATCGAGAGTCTGTTGCGCTTCCACCGCGATCGACGAGCCTGCTTTGAGCATCGTCGCCCCCTGGCTCTGCATACTGAGCCCCTGACCAGCAGCAACAGTGATGCCCTTGTCAGATTGGATAACGGTGCCGCTGGCACTGAGCAAAGACAACGCCGGCGCCTGGATGACTGTCCCGGTTGGCGAAATTCTTACTACTGATTGAATGACAGACAACTGTTGCTGCAGCGACTGAACCTGTTGCTGAAGCGCAGCAATCTGTTGCTCGACTGTCATGGTCGGAATGACTGTCGCGGGAACCCGCATGCCGGGCTGCTGCGCGCCCGTCGGACCGGGGACCGCTCGCTCCGTGACATCTTCAGCCGCGAAGGGTGAACTCGCCGTAAGCATCAGCATCGCCGCGATACCGCACCATAGAATCTGATTGTCTGTGACCTTCATGCCTTCCTCCAATTCATCCCTTCATAAATCTAGAGCAGGAAAACGGGGACATTCTGAATTACTGCGAAAGTCGCCCATTTTCAGGCCAAGAAATCCAGAATGTCCCCATTATTTCCCTCATCCCCGTTATCCGCAGGTCGTCGTCGAGGATGTTTCGTTGTTCTGCTCATTGGATTCGAGCTGCGCGTTGTCGGAGTCAACCTTCACCCACAACGTGTAAGCACCCGGTGTCGGCACCACTCCGTTCATGGAGAACTCCTGCCACTGGTTGGGTCCTAACGTCATCGTGGTGTGCGGGTTGTTCGAGTTGGCCCAAACCGTTCCGTTCACCTTCGCTAACGTCTTGACGGCAACTGTCGTAGGAGCGTTGCCGCTGTTTCTGATGCCCAGGACAATCTTCAGCACATAGGGATCCGTCGCCGTGCTTGAACAGGTGAATTGCTTGATCCCGATGCCCCCACCCATGCCACCCTTCCAAGGAACCAGATCAGGGCAGGGCCTCGTGATACATGGGTTGGACTTCTGAGTGGGTTTCGGCGTCGGACCAGGGGGACCCGGGGGAGCGGCGAGGCTCGCGGTCTGGGTGAAGAAGAGAAGCACTGCAGCAAAGCTTACGGACTTCGACATGTAGCCCATGGCAAAACTCCTTTAGGTTTGATGATTAACGCATCGTGAATCTCTGGTTGGTACCTCTCTGTAGGTACTCACTGTTTCCAATACACGCGGTCTCCATAAAGAATTCCCGCCGGGCCCTTGACGTCGACATCGATCCAATAGGCCAACCAATCGGGGCCCGGACTGACTTCCCAGGGGACCGTCAAAACCATTTTCTGGGTCCCCCTGTATCGCTGAGTCAGCGTCTCGGCATTGGGCAGGTTGAGTTTCTCGCTTGTGGAACTCGGCCTCCAGCCCCATCTGACTTGGTCAATCACCCAATTATTCTTGAGTTCGATCGTGTACGTGTCCGCACCAGAATCAAAATCGACCACAGCATGACAGTTCAGGTGCCATGCGCTTATCGTCTTATCGTTCACTTGCGGCCCACTGTAAAAACAGGGACCTTCAAGCGTCAGGGCTGGGTCAATGGCTGTCTCTCCCAAACATACGTTTCGGTTAGCACCATGGGAGCAGAGGACCTTCGTCACATTTTCTTTGTATTGGAGCGTCACCCGTACACGCATTGCGCGGAACGGGACATTCCACCCTGGGCTTCCCAAACCTTGGGCATTAAGCACCTGCAGGACAGCTGAATGATCCGGTACACCTGCGATCAAGGGTGTCTTTGCCGTGATCTTGTCCGGCCCCCACTGTGTGATATCCAATTGAACCATTCGCGTTCCCGGCTTGCTGCCCGGAAGACTCATTGTGCCGACGCCGGCATGGAAGTGTTTTTCGACCGGGACCTGCACATGAAGCATGATTTTACCTTTCGAAGACCCGAACTGTTCCCCCTTGAGATACAACATTCCGAATGGGGTAATGTGTCCTGGCGGAGGGGGGTCGTATGAAGGCGGTGGAGGGGTAGCGAGAATGGAATTAATCTTGGGTAATTGTCCTGCCAGGCCAGCAATGGCTCCCGGTTTTATAATGGGGACCGCGTGCCGCGAGACAATACCCGTGTAGGAGCCCACTGCTTGTCTCGCTGTCCCGTCTGGCATCAGCAACATGACGACCTGTTGATCCTCTCCTTCTTTCGGTGAGAAGAGTTCAGGTGTTGCAACTGACAGGTCATGCGTCGTCGCGTCGGCCTGAACGACGACCACTTCAGCGGGTTCTTGGTCAACAGATGTGAGTTGGAGTCCCTTCTGAGCCATTTCCACCGAATAGCGACCCGGCTGAAGAACTAGGTCCTGTCCTTCAGTCGTCACGAAATGAATTGGCTTATCAAACTCCAGGAGCTTCTGAAACGGAACCGGAGCTGCATCCCGTTCGATGGCGGATTCTTGCCCACTGACAGAATCACAAATCCAAACAGTCAGACCAATCGAGGCTATGAATATGGCGACACAGATGGCGCCGAGCCGTTTCATGATCGGCCTCCTCTCGCATCTCATGCTTCCAATACACGCGATCTCCATGGAGGATTCCTGCTGGTCCCTTGATATCCACATCGATCCAGTAGGCCAGCCAATCCGGACACGGACTGACTCCCCACGGGACAGACAAGCTGAAAACAGGGACATTCTGAACAAGCTGAAAACGGGGACATTCTGAATTACTGCGAAAGTCGCCCGCTTTTCAGGCCAAGAAATCCAGAATGTCCCCGTTTTGTCCCGCGTCAAAACATGCGCGGACGGACTTGGTCATGTCGTTCAGTGGTGCTATGCGACTAGGGTTTGCTCTCTTCCAATGGTTCAAAGGGACTCGGCTGTTCGATCGTCTGCTCCGCCGTCTCTTCTCCTTCCACGCCGCGGCTAAGGACGGCGGTGGTTCCGCTTCCAAGCACGCCTGACACGAGCGTGCCGCCGATCCGGCACGTGAACTCGCGGGACGCGCCCGGTGGGAACGTGCCGGAGAACTGAGCGAGGTTGCCCACAAAGGGAAGGGCCTGGGTTTGCGCGGCGCCGTTCGCAATCGTCGTCATGGTGAATCCGACAATCTGCGGCGGTCCAAATCTCCCGCTGGGCTGATTGGCATCGAGCTGGCAAATGATTCCTTGCGCCTGACCGCCATCGCACATCGCGCCTTCTTCCACGCCCGCGACGTTGAGGGGGCCCCAATAGGGCGTGTTCGGGTGGCTGCAGCCCACCACGATCTTGCCCTTGGCTGCCGATCCGCTCCAACGCACGCGCGTGTTGCCCGACAAGGTGGCATCCGTCTTGCCCATCGTTTGGAGAATCCAATCGCGGTAGACGAAGACATCGGTGAACACTGCCTCTCCGGTCGGGGTCATACAATTTCCGACTGTGCCTTGCGAGGCGATCCCGCGTACGATGGCTCGGCCGTTCTCGACGGTCACGAAGCCTGAACCGCTATCGCCCGGACAGAGCGAGGTGTTGCCGGCCGTGTTGGCCGGCACAAAAATCTTCGTGGGGGATGCGAGGGCAGAGATGGGCCCGCGGAAGATAGCAGCCTGCCCAGGAGGAACCGGACCATCGTGCCTGATCGACGCCACTGTACCTACCGTGCCTGCCTGGCGTGGCGTCCTCGGCAGTCCGACCGTCTGGAGCGCGAAGTTGACAGGAAACGGTGATGCCAGCTTAATCAGGGCGATGTCGTTCGCGTGATCATTCTGAGGGTTGTACTGGGGGTGCTTGAACGCGCCGCGGCTGGTTGCAGGCCCGACCGTTTGATCCGGCTGGCGTGACTCGGTGTACGCTCTGCCATACGAATCAGTTCGAGTATAAGTCACGCCGCTGTGGGGATTGAAATCTATACAATGGGCCGCGGTCAGGAACCATTGCGGATCGACGAGCACCCCGCCACAGCCGGCCATCCGGGCCACCCAGGGGTACTTGTAATCAGGCTCATTAATGCCGCCACCGACAACGGGCGCCGGTCCGGTCGGTCCGGCGGAAGGAGCCGGTGCAGTGGGGGAACTCACGACCGGCGGCTTCTGCGTCAATGCACCTCCTGCCAGTGCACGTTGGTCACGCATCACCGCGCGCTCCTGCACTTCGCCGGGAGGTGCTGAGGTTTTTGCCGTATCGCCGGCACAGCCGGCGACCCCTGTAAGAAAACACGCGACGATACAGAATGATGTTAATCGATGCTCTTTCATGGCGCCTCCTGATTGCTCTCTTCAAAATTAGGTTGCCTGCGCTCCAAACTTGGGCCTCTCGGCGGGGTTCGTACTGATTGGACGTTCATTCCAGCGGTTCTCTCTACAGTGCCGCCTCACTCCGCTCCGGAAATGGTTGCTTTGGGATACGCGCAGCTTCCGGTACAAGTATCACCGTCTCCTTTGTGACAGGTGGAGATCTTTCCATCTGTGGATGTGACCGAGCAGCTTCCGTTTCCCCCCTCGCACGAACAGTTCATTCTGACATTCCCTGGGTTCGACATGGGGACGGCAAGATCCTCGGGTGCCTTACTTCCTTCCACGGTTGAGGATTCCGTCTCCACGCCGCGTCGCTGAATGGTCGGCGCATTCTGAAGCACTGAAGGGGCGACCGTCATGGCTTTCGTTCCACCGGGTTTGTAGCCCTGGCAATATTTGGTCCTGCCACCAGTCGTAGAGCCATCCTCGTTATGGATGGTACAGGGTCTACTGTTATAAACTTCGCACGAAACTCCTGCCGTGTTCTGAATGTCGGGAACCAATTCACCAAAGCCCGTACTCGGATCTGAGCAGGCACAGACACAGACATTGTAAATTCCCGGTCTTTTTTGGAGAGCCAGGCTGTCTCCTGGTGAAGCCATCCACGCAGTTGAGACGACAGTCAGCGTGAAGAAAATGACGCGGAGCTTTGTATTGCCAATCCCGGATTCCATGTCCATCATGATGTCCTCCTTAGATGATGCACCGTTTGACACTTCTCATGCTCCATCGTCATCTTTTCTTCGTTCAACAGCTTCGGATCGGTTATGTGGTCCCTTTCACTTTCCCTAGAACAGCACGCCAAGCCGGAATTTCGTCGCTTGGTTGATGTCGCTGACATTGGTCGAGAATTTACCGATCCCGGTCGTTGCGGTCTTTTTCCCGAGATAATAGCCGCTTGCCGTCTGAATGACATAGGTGCAGCTCCCATGCTCGACGAAGCGGAATTTCTCCCAAGCCTGCACCTGCGTGCGATCGGTGACTAGATTGTCCGTCGTGATCGCGCCAGACGCGAGCCCTCCACCTTGAACCGCCGTGACGTAGTTCACTCCATTGGAAGTCCGAAGCGCATACGAACCGTCGTTCTGCCGCATGAACAGAAATTGTTGCCAGCGATTGTCGAATGATGCCGGCCGCAACTTGTAGTCGCTCAGCACACCGAGGGCTCCAAAGATGAAATTGCCATCGCGAGTATTGACGCGTCCGCCGCCGCCTTAGGAAAAAACAAATCCCTGCAAGTCGGAGACAGCCCTCATGGTGTAGTGACGTCCTGACCCGAGATCACCGCACTTCCAAATGTAGAAGTATTCCCAGTTATCCGCCTTTACGGCATCACTGTGAATGGCGTCCGTGGTCTTGCCTCCAGCCCCCACCGCGGTGAGGTAGTTCCCCTTGACGGTCTGGATCGCATGTCTCCATCCGTATTGGTCGAGACCAAAGCTGAATGTTTCCCACGCCTGCACTTGCTTCGCATCGGTGTGGAGCGCGTCGGAGCTTCGTCCTCCTCCGCCGACGGCCGTGATGAAGTTAAAGCTGGCCGTCTGAATGGCGAACTTTGGGGGAGCGCCGCCTCCCAGGACAAGGAACAATCGGTATCGCTCCGAAGGTCCGATCGCCGTCGTATCGGTGTGGAACACGTCCGTGACTCGTCCACCTCCGCCCACCGCCGTGAGGTACTTCATGCCGAATGTTTGGATAGCAAAATGGCCGGGTAGGGCGCTGATGGACAGCGGCGCCGGTGGTAACGGCGTGACAACTTGCGGGATCAGGCCCGGTCTCACGAGTTTTGGATCAACGCCTCGCTCTTGCACCTCTTCGGCAGGCGGCTGGTCAGGGCTCTGCGAAGGGGGCACCCCTTCCGCTATTGGGTTGGGGAGTTCGGTTGGTGAGGGATCTTCCGCAAATCCAATGGACAACGCGAAGGAAAGCGTCAGTCCACAAGTCGCTGCCAAGGAGATTCCTACAATTCTTCCTTTCGCAGATGGAATCTTCTGTTCCATAGGATGCCCCTCCTTGAGCCTCCTCGGCACCCGTCATTTGTTCTCAGAGGGTGGACTCGATGGATTCGACATGCCGGTATCCGGCTGCTCCCCCTCGACGCCGCGCTTCATGATCGGTGCGTTCATGCCTGACTTTGAGAAGGGGTCAGTCGATGGTACAGGATCGCCTCGCTCGGCCGGTGGCTTGATCACGCCCCCGCCTGGTGCAGTGCTAATGTTAGCGTTCGCAAACTTTTGGCATTGCGAGTATTTCCCCGTCGTAAGATTCTTGGCCAGACACTCAGAGCATTCTATAAATTGGCCACTACTACTGGCATTACCGGGATCGCTCGTGCAGTTCTTGCCAATTGCATTGCATTGTTGGCCTGCCTTCCATCCCCACTCAAAAACTCTTATTTCACCGTCACCCCTTTTGCAGGCGCACAAACACTGGCGCACGCTAACCAACCTGTCTTTGGGCCCCGCCAAAGTGACTCCTGACGATCCTAACAGTACGGCCAGCCCAATAACTCCGACGGTGAATAGTTTCGCCGTTCGCTGTCTGGTGATAAATAGAATAGTCTCCATGATCATCCCCCCCCCTTTGTTGCGTTCTCTCGCCACGTCGTGTCTCATTTTGGGGGCGTGACATCCTTACAGTTCATTGCCCCGCTGGTCTGCGTGCAGCCACATCACATCCAACAATTGATGCATCGTCGCTTCCATGCTGTTGAACGCATATTCGAGCGCTTTCGTGAAACGTTGTCTTCATTATGACAACTGAACAAACAGGCCGGCGTCACTTGCCTTCCTTCTCTGACGGCATCGGCTGCTCACCCTCGACGCCGCGGCGCTGGATTGTTCCGGCTGGTGCAGGCATTCGACCAGGGGCAGGTGTCTGCGGCTGCAGCTGCGGCACCACCCCTAGACCGAGAGCGGCGGAAGTACACGTCGGCAGCGGGTAATTGGGCTGACATTTCTGGCAATTGCTCAATTTCCCTGGGTCGAATGTTTTCCCCCCATCCACGGTGAACCTACAGGCCTTGCCATTCGACATGCAGCTTGTCGTCATTGCCCAAGTCAGCTCCTTCCCGCTGCCATTGGAAGCCCCACACCAACACTTGCAATGGACAGTACTGTACTCGGGAGGGACCGCGACACTAACCGCTGCCGTTCCCACCAGCATGGCGAGGCCCAGGGTCCCTACCACGAAGACTTTCACGATCGCTCTCATCGCTCTCCTCCTTGTGATTGTGGGTTCGATTCTCCTGGTGAGTTGTGTGTGTACGAACAGATGGCCTCACTTGTCTTCCTTCTCTGAAGAAGTCGGCTGCTCGCCCTCGATACCTCACTCTCGGAGTTGAAGTGAAGGTTCCTGGAACACATTTTTCTCCATCCTATGATCGAACCGTTCCGCTTAAGCAAAACTCACAGCAGAGTAAGCACGATCCGATAGGTGACTCTCGCTTTACAAAATTTGTCGTAGTCTTCATGCACGATATAATTGAAATCTTTGATCGTTGGCGGAGTGAGCTTTCTGGTCAACGTAATCCCACCAGGTATAAATTGACCTATAGGATCTTTCTCGTTGAACCTCATGCCAGGCTCGAACAGATTTGCGAGGCCAACATTGCGAGCGGTCCATCCGAACTCCGCGATTTCTCGCGTCTGTCCGCCACTTAGCTTAAACTCTTTCGTATGATCTCGTCCGTCAGGTGAGGCCCAATATAAATGGATGTCACTTTTTCCTACTGTATCGCAGTCGGCATACAAGAAGAATTTGAGAGGTGTGACAGTGACATTGAAGCGCGGTGTCATCGTGAATTCAGTGCTAAACGTGAAGGACTTTCCGTTTGGAATGAGTTCCCGAAGGGCGATATCGAGGCGCATCAGCCTGGACAGCCCGTCTCTCAAGTCGTCCGCGTACCGAATTTGGATGCCGGTCGTGGGTTTGTAGGTCTCTGTAAGACGCCGTCCAGAGGTACTGTAGGCGACGCTGATCTCGACCGGAACTGTGATGGCCGGATTTGCGGGCACCCGGAGGTCGACCGTGTTGGTCGCGGGGAAGGATAGCTGAATCGCGTTGGCGACGAAATTGAGGCTGGGCGTGGGAGCAGTGTAGCGCGGCAAAGGCATGAGAGTGCCTCCCTGGACTGCTCCTGGCGACAGCTTCGATGGTAGTAGTCCCCGTTCCTGAATGTCGCTCCTCTCTGCCGAAGGGATTGACTCTTCCTGCTTCGGGGGTGCCGTGGCCGGCGACAGCGGTTCTTGCTCACCGGTCGTTTGCGTCGCTGACGGCACGCCGCGCGACTGGATCTCGCTCGGATCGGCTCCCTGCGCAACATTAGAACCTTCCACCGCTTGTGGTGCAGGGTAGGGGCCTATCGGGTCCCGAAACTGGGCAAAGACCAGAAAGAACTCTCCTAATTGGAGCGTGAAGAACGCGCAGATCGGAAGAGTGAGGCGGCTAACATGAACGAGGAATTGCATCTGATATTTCCTCCTTCTCTTTCCCAAGCTGTCCGTCACTTGCCGTTTCCCGCCCGCGCGATCACCGCCACCTCTATTTGCCCTCTTGCTCCGAAGCCGTAGGTATCTCGCCCTCGACGCCGCGGGGCGTGATTGTGCCCGTAGTCGGCGCACGCATTCCGCCGGGTGCCGTCGGTGTTTGCTGGAGGGTGGGCAGCTGATCAGGCCTTAGACCGCCGGGGATTCTGGCCTTCATCGTCGCCACGCTGATGCATTGCTTATCGTCGCAGCAGGACACGCTGTTTCCATCGCACATGAAGGAGAACGATCGACCTTCTTTCGCGGCACGATTTGCCAGATCACCACAAGCATTCATGGCGCCGGGATTCTTGGCTCTGAGTTCGTCAAGCTTTTCCCCTGACAGGGAACAAGCCTCTGCAGTGTTCGACGGCCGCCTCGGTGCGCTCTCGGCCTCCACCGCCACAACCGTCGCGAGGAGCACCAAGAAGGAGGCCAATCCTGTCCGATGATACGACGCCTGTCTTTCCGTGAGGTTCATCTTTCGTCTCCTCATCAATTCGTTGTCGGTCATGCACTATTCTGTCATGCCAAGACATCTCATCACGGTCCCGACCGACACGAACCGATGACCATAGGAGCCTCCATCGTTCGTCCTTCAATATGAGTGGGCAGACTCCTGTGTTTTTCCATCCTCCTTCACGTTACTACTTGATTGTGATACTCCCTCCACCGAGACTTGAAGGCTTGCTCATCTCGCACTTACCGCTACAGGGTTGTCTATCTCCTTTCACACAGGTGCCCTTCGGTGTACCTTCTTTACAAGTGCCCCTGCCGTTATAGCATTGGCAGGAGCCTACATACGCGCCAGGGGTCTGGCGGGGCACGGCACGTTCCTTCACGTCGCCGGCGCCTTCCTTCTTCTGCTCGTCCGCCGAGACCCCGCTTGGTCCAGAGCTGAACGTCAGCCCCAAGAGCAGGACCATCATCACGCCGACTTTTTGAAGTTTGCTGCCCATCAATGCACCTCCAGTGAATGGCGGGTTAACTCCCCGCTGGTTAACGTGAGTGTTGCCTGCTTTGGGTCCCTGTTGATGTCACGGCCGCCCTCCCTTACTTGCTCATGCTATGAGGGGTCAGACCCCTGTGTTTTTCCCGTCCGACCTTTGAGATGCAGGGTCAGCTCCCTTTGATTTCGCTATCTATTGGGTCGATGCGATCCCCTCCGAGGTTCATCCGGTAGTAGTTGGTCCGTTTGTGCAATCGGTTTCTTCGGTCCATCTTGATCGAACACCCTGACACGCGCTCAGTGCCGACAATGAAACCCGGCGTGCCGGAGATGTCAAAAACAATTCAGAATGTCCCCATTTCTTCCTCCCGCATCATCGAGTGAGACTCCGCATTTACTTCTTCGCTCCCGCCCGCGCGATCAAGTCCTTGAGACCGTTGACATCCAGCGCTCCCGGCACCAACTCCGTGCCGACGATGAAGCCAGGCGTCCCCGAGATGCCGAGGTCCTTGGCCAAGGCGCGATTACGATCGATGACGGTCTGCCATTCCGGATTCGCCATGTCGCTTTCGAGACGCGCGGTATCGAGACCGACATCGCCTGCGATCGCTAAAATGCTCTCTTTTGTCATCTCTCCCTTGGATGCCAGCAACGCCTCATGAAATGCCTGATGTTTCCCTTGCCTGTTGGAAGCAAGCGCGGCTTTGGCGGCCAGTTCGGACGGCTCACCCAGGATCGGAAAGTCCTTGTACACAACGCGCACACGAGAATCTTCATTCTGCAGTTGGGTGACCGCGCCGGCCGCTCGTTTGCAGAAGCCGCAGCGATAGTCGAAGAACTCGACGAGGGTGACGTCGCCATTGCGATTCCCGCTCACAGGCGAATTCGGATCATGCAAGAGGTCTTTCTGACGTTGGCCGATGGCCACCTTTTGGCGCGCCTTTTCCTCTGCTTCCCGTTTGGCCTCCAACGCCTGCAATGATTGCTCGATCACTTCCGGATGCGCGCGGATGTACTGTTCGATGGCTTGATCCGTCATTGCCTGTGGTCCCGCGCATCCAGTGACGGAAACCAATGCAAGAAACAGCGGGAAGTGAATTGCGACTGAAGCGAGATCGACTTTGCCGAGCAGTGCCTTCATCAATGAGTCTCCTCTACCGGATGATCGGAAGTTGAGAACTCTGTACATTGCGCGTCACCAGCCTTACTGGATGAATGAGCGAATTTGCTCAGCAGAGTCGTGACGTGGCGGCTCGAGGGACCCTTCCCCTCGCAATCGGGATCTGTGCTTTGGTATAGGACCTTCGGCCGATCAACAGATGAATGGGATGTTTCTGACGATGCACGAGAGTCATGGGCGAACGGCTCTTGCGTTGCCGACACCCTGGGTTTGATAGAACTCTCTATCGCATGGGCCATGGAAAGTCCACTGACAATACCAAGACTGATGGCGACCGTCAGTGCTATCCGCATCAACAATTCCTCAAGGTGATCTGAGATGTCTGATCGAGTCTATGGAGTGAGTCGAAGGGACGCTCCGGGAGGTTCAAAGGCTGGGGACATGCCGGGAAGGCAAAGACGGACGGTTCGTTGGATCGTCTGACTCTCAAGGCATCCCTCCATGCCGCCGAGCAGCTCGACCTGTCGAACAACGAGTGAGACAAGTGTTAGGGGAGGGCAGGATATGCGAGAAAGAGCCGCCCGGTCAATCACGGAATGGAAAATACCAGCTATTTTCCCTGCACAGAGGGAGAAGTGTTCCTGACAGCCCTTGGGTGCCTATGGTCGCAACCAAAATTCGCGGTGGAGCCTACTGGCAATGGGGCGGGCCACATTGTCAGGCACACACATTGCTCCTCTAACAGCCCCTAGTAGTGCGGTACGCCCTTGGGACCTTTGATTGTAAGTCGATAGGCATAGATGAGCTCATCAGGTCCGGGACTCACCTCCCAACCGATTTCCGGCTTCCACGAGGTCGCGCCAGGAAGACCCGTTCGGAGATTATAGTAATCCGGAGAGTGAATCTTCTCGCTGGGAGAACTTTGGTCGTGGAAGTATTCCACTGTTGCGAACACCCAGCCATTCTTGAGGGTCACGTCATAGCGATCTTTGCCCTTATCCCAATCCACGGCCACGTCGCAATTGACGTGCTGGGCATACAGCGTGGAATTCTTATAGACCGGCGCAATACTCTGGGCGAAACAGCTTCCACCGGTGCTCGTGTTCAACCCGTTACACACGTTGTAATCTCCTCCGGTCGAACAGTGAAGCACCTTGACGGCCGGATCATTTGGCGCGAGCACCTTGGTTGTCCGGTTAGCATAGAAGGGGACTTGCCATGCCGAACTGTAGACACCGGTCGATGCCTGCAGTTGAAATGTCGCGGGATGGTCCATGACTCCTGAAATACCCCCGGGGACGGTCGCCTTGATCTTGTCGTCACTCCACTCCTCTATGGATAGGTCGATATTGTGTGGAATCGGCACAACTAGCTTGAGTGTGATCTTGCCCTTCGATGCGCCAAAATGGTCTCCCTTGATGTACAAGGTCCCTCCGGGCGAGAGTGCCGCCAGCTGTGGGGTTGTGAAAATTCCTATGATCTTGGGGATATATTGAAGGGTGGGACGGTTGGCGGGCGCGGCTTGCAGCTGCATCCCCCGAGACTGAACTCCGCTGTGTGTGCCGATCGCTTGCAGAGCCTTGCCGCCGGGCATAACCATCATCACCACCTGCTGATCTTCGCCGCCGCTGACCGCTACAGGTTCGGGAGCCTCCACGTTTTCCTGATGGGTAGCAGGCTGCGCTCGGACGACCACCCCCTCAGAGCCTTCCTTGTCCGTCGACGTTAGAAGTAAGCCTGCCTCTGCAACCTCAACGGTATAGCCGCCTGGGGCAAGAACGATGTCCTTCCCATCAGAAGATTGGAAATGCACTGTCTTGTCGAACTCGACAATCTTCTGAAAGGGAACAGGTCCTGCATCTTGCTCGGTGACATTAGTGACCGTGGTGGAGGCTTCCCGAACATCAGCCGTGCTACAGCCTGACAGTGCCAACCCAATGGCGATTACACAACGATTTGTTCGGAAGGTGATGTGTCGTGCCATATTTCGTCCCTCCTCTACGATCGCTCCGCTGTGAATTCAGCTTGCGTGGCCACCGTCACCGCTGCTCACCAATTGACCGGGCACGGCCAAGGAGCTCTATGACGTACGTCGCTTGCACCCAGCAATTGGTTCGATAGACGAATTGAGGAGGTAAGAACGGGGAATGGTAATTCAATGGACGGTGTGACTTTCATGTCATCCCTCCATATCGAAGAGCAGCGCGACCTGGCCGCAGGTCGATCTATCCGCCTGCGCGGGGAGGGCAGGATATGCGAGAAAGAGCCGTCCGGTCAATCACGGAATGGACCATGCAAGTCCTCGAGAGTCTCTAAAACGCCTCAATAGAGCGGCTACCGGTCCGGGCTGATCAAGGCTGCTGCGCGGCTGTTGTCTTGCTCGCAGGGCCTCCTGCGCTTTCGCCCGGACGCTCCCGTTCGGATGGTTCAACAACATCTGGCGTTTCTGCTGGGGCGCCAGGCGGCCTTGATTGATGCTCGCTGCGGCCTGTTCAACCTGTTGCCGCTCGGCTTTCTGCTCCGGCGGTTCCGGCGTTGCCGGCCACTTCTGAAACGTGCCGGGCGGTGGAGGGGTCGGCTGGGCAAGCCCGACCGCCGGAACAGCGAGCAACCAGCCGATGAGCAGCCAAGCGCTCAGAAGTCTATTCCTTCGGATCATGATGGTCCCCTCTCAATCGTTACCCACGTTACTCGAACTCTTGTGCGTCTGTCTTGACGTGGACAAACCTTCACGAATGACCTTACGTTCCGTATTTGAAATACCTCCTCTTCAATCGCATGCTTTCGAAGTAGCAAACCACCACGTCTACCAGACGCTCTGCCAAGTCGCAATCTCGCCTGGCGACACATCTTGCCCAAACAATTCAGCAGGGCATACCGGCCTCGATCCAAAGGACGACCGCGTGCCTCCACTCTTCGATCGAACTGGGTGAAGCTAACGAAAGCGTGGTGCCATTAGGTACCCTGCCGTCACCGACTGCCCAAAGAATCAACTTGTCATTCATGAGGTGGCGAAAAACCGCCGAAGGGGACCCGGGCGCTCTTGCCATCTGGCAAAGCTGCCCGATACTTTTGCCGCGAAAATCCATGGACGCCGGCGGTGCATGCCATCCCGGATTGATATTTCCTAGAGTGGGCAAGAGCGCATCGGTATGGCAGGAGCGGCACCCTTGGTTATTCTGTGTGGACTGATTGTTCATCGTGGCGTTGACCGCGGCATGATTGGCCGGCAAACCTGGGATCGCTCCAATCTGGAAGTTCGTCGCCGCCGCGGCATGACAGCTCTGGCAGCGTCTTTCGTTGAAAGTGAACGCAAGCTGGAACATAAAGATGTTGGCCACCCGCATTTTTTTCCATGGGGTGAGCAACTGGCTGCAGCGGCGGCCCTTATTAGGATAGTTTCTGCAATTGGCGACAGCCCACTTGATCGCCGGTTTCAAAGCATCAGATAACGTGATCGTATGGCTTGTGGTATTTGGCTGTAGCGCGATGCTGAGGCCTGGCGCAACTACCGTCGTCGGGTTCGCACTGGTGAAGATTGGTTGTAGCCTTGTATTAGTCCAATCCGGCAAGACAATGAGTTGCGGGGGTGCGTTTGCAAGGGGATGATTTGTCCATTGAAAGGTCACGCTCTGATTGACTGGAATTATCTGTGACACATTCTCCGGTATGACCGCTGGAGGCAGGAGCACGATGACTGTTTGGTTTTCGGACAATTCCTGGCATTGTGCAGTAGTAGCAGTTTGGCCTGTACATGCCCTGACTCTCCAGTCGATCGATTGGCCGATCCTGGCCTCCAAACCAGTGACGATGAATGAGATTGTTAGACCTTGCGTGAGGGGTGGGCCCTGTACGCGTTGGTTAACCGATACCAGAGGATTCCCATTGAAACAAGCGCCTCCTGGATCTGCGAGACAAATGCGGTAGAATGTCGCCCCTGCAACGTGAGTAAACGAGACCATCGCTCCGTCGCCGGGTGAGATCGCGTCGCTCCCGGGAACGCCAGGGATGCCATTGGTGAGCGGCCGTACCGGAGTCGGAGCTGTCGCCAGCGCCGGTGAAATCCAGGCCACTAAGACCAAGAGAATACAGAACACCCCCGCCGATGATACTCTCATGTCTCCTCCTCCATTTGTGGGTGCCTCGTCATGGTGCCTTCTCCGTTTCTGGCGTTGTGTCTACCGTTCCCTTGCCTTCCGTTCCTTCCTTTTCATCCACTCCGCGCGGCAGGATGAGCTTGGGTGGAGGGATAAGACGAAGTTGCGGGGGTCTCATTTCCCTCAAATCGCCCAAGGCATTGATGGGATCCTCCCCAGCAGGACCTCGAATTCTCAGTTGAATGAGCCATGGTTCCCCTTGCGTTCTGCGTTTGCAGACGGTCAGTTTTTCATCATCAGCCGGTGAACTGGGAATCCCTGTGCGCCACATCAGACGCGCCCATCCGAGGTGGCGATGAAGATTTTTCACAACCTGTGCTGTGCAGTAAGGACAGCTGATGTCTGAGAATTTCGTGAATTCCAAAGCCGGTTTCCCTTCGCCGATCTCCGAAGCAAGCAGGTTTCCGTCACCCACTATCCCTCCTCCCGATCCGACCGCCGGCAGATCTGGATGGAGCGCACGCGCGTACTGAAATTCCCAAAAAGGTTTGAGATCGGGACCGGAAAAGATCTCGAAGTCCGCTTCGATCTTTTCATCCAGGATCTCTGGTGCGAGTTGTCGGCGGCCACGGCGAGGATTCTTCGGCTCCCTCATTTCGTTCGGACCACAATCATTCCAGAAGCCGTCTTTCTTACGGAATGTGAACGTACTGGTGAATTGATAACCCCGCAGCTTCGCTTCAGCCACGAAACGATTCAGGTCTTGGCCACCCAGTGCATAGGTTTGAACGCTGGCCGGAGCCAAAATGACGCTCACCGCGCGAGGTGAAGAAATACAGCCGGATTGGTACCGTTTCGTTTGGATATAGACATGGTGGGTTCCATAACCAGGTTCGGTGAGGGTGAAATTCACGTTCTGAATAGGGTTCGTGGCCGGCTGCCACGGCACGTTTTTCTTCCTGAACGCGTCCTCGGGATTAAACTGCGACTCCGGGTATCGTTCTGCCGTCGTGAACTCTGTGATGCGATAGAATGCCGTCGGGTTGTCGAATCCCACCATGATGTTTAGGGTGCGATTGGTGGTATTTATCCCGCCGGCTACTTCAAGCGCGGAGATCGTGTTACACGAGTTGCCGGGTATAGTCGTCGCCGCACCTGCATTAGTATCGGCAAGCGTCACCAGAGAGCCGACAATCAGGGTCCAGACGCTAAATCGATAGTTCATTTTCGTCTCCTTGGGGTTCGACGAAATCGACCGTTTCTGTGGAATCGGTCGCGGGAAATCGGAAAAAGGTTCAAATGAAGGTAGATGTCGGTTGAAAGGAAGGGCCGGTAGATTACAACCAGGTCTGACTCTCAAGCACGGCCTCCAGACTCGTGGGACTGCCGATCTGCAACCGAGAGACTGGCAAGTGGCGGGAAGGATAAGGGAGAAATCTCTCTTGGGTCAATCCCCCAATAGGAAACCCTCTCCGTCATGATGGGGAAACGTCAAAAGCGGCCGAGCGCCTTCTGTGCCAACGCCTTCAGCTTGTCTTCGTCTCCGACGGTCTCTTGAAGGGAGAATTTCACCGTGACAGTACCCTTCTTCACAAACAGATTCACGTAGTTAAGGCCGTGCATGCCGCGGTCCATGAAGGCATCGTCGCCGAATCCCTTTACCGCAACAGGCTTCTTGGAGACCTTCCGTCCACGCTCGATGGCATCAGCCGGGAAGACCCACACTTCCATCGCGTCCTTGCCGTTGGCGAACTCATAGTTGCACCACTTTGCGTCGCCTTCCTGATCAGCCTTCGGACTGCCCTTGAGCTTGCCGACGACTTGCTCCACTTCCGCCGCAGTTAGCAGACTACAGGGCTCGGTTTTGGGCGGTGCGGCGAGAGCTGGCGCCAACCACAAGGGCCAGAGGGCGCAGATCACCAGGACAAGACAGGCGTGTGGAGAGTTGATCCAATCTGTCATCTACCTTTGCTCCCTTGCCTAGGACTCACAGCAGCTGCCGGTAATGACGGCATAGTACAGGGCACCGGAATCCAACGCGGACCAGTTTCTGACGAGTTGGGACGACAGGGCGGAGAGGAGCGAGCACTCGGCATAGCTAAAGCCGCGGCTACCGCCTTCTCAATTGCTGCGTCGCTGAGCGGGGTCACCATCTCCACCCTGCGAGACGTGACCCCCGAGTCCAAACCGACCGCGTCGAAGCGCCTTCCGTCCGGTGTCAAGTACAAGAGATGCAGGTCCTCCGATGGACCAGGTATCACGACAGCAATCGCGCGGTGGATGGGGATCTGATGTGTGTCTTGTTCGGCGTGCAGCAAGACAGTTGGCTGATCCTGTTGGGCCATCGCAAGCTGCACGTTCATGACCGGGCCGACCTCATAGATGCCGGGATTCAGTTTAATGGAATTGCCTTTCCCATCCAGCGTGTGGAATGGATGATCAAGCTTTACGGAAACAGGCTCATCAATGTCAGCAGTGCCTTCTTCCAGAACGGCCCGATCCGAGGTTTCTGTATTTTCACCCTCCTTCTCGTCCACGCCTCGTGCAAAGACCCCTGACCGAGCCAGTGCGCTCGGTCCGGTGCTGGGCCCCGCCTGCGGCTGCACCGCCATTGCCTGCGCAGCCTGGGATTGCGTCATGACTTGGGGCTGCTGAGGTTGGATGGCCATGTTCTGCGTTGGCTGGGATTGTGTGACGAGCGGAGTTTGTTGCGGCTGGGCCACCATGTTTTGCATGCGCTGTTGGCTGCTCATCTGCGCTGGTTTTGGCTGATTTGCTGCTTGATACTGCTTGTTCAATTGTTGCTTCAGGGAAGACGAGATCGAATTCCAGGTCAACGGAAACCGTTCGTGGTCGATTCGAGTTAATGCATCTCGCACATCAGGCGGCACATAGGACCCGAAGCGATCGCAGGTGCTGGGTTGAAGCCACGGATCTTTGTCGCAACGGCCAGTCCAATACATAATGATTTTTCCTCCCGGCTCACGTTGCGACAAAAAGCCTTCGTATGCCGTGATGGTGATGGATTCGGATGCGTTGGGACGGTCCTGCCTGGTTTCCGATGGAGTCCAGGATCCCTCCCAACGAAGCGTCATGGCTCCGGGCACGCTCGGACTGGTGCAGTAGGAGGTGAAGGGATATTTCGCTGATCCTTTAGGAAAACTCAGAAATGTCGGTGCACTTTTCATCACCGGATTTGAACACAAAATCTCGATGCTGGGACCGGATGGAGGGGGAAGAAGCCGTCCCATTGCCTTCACGCTGGTGGGCACCGCATGAAGAGTGAACACAAGCATGACGCCGACGGCTCTCGTTATCCATCGCCGGCTTCTGTCATGGTTAGCTGTGATCGATTTCCTCCTCTGGTGCTCTGACGTCACCATGTCGTTCTCCTGACTTCCCACAGGCCGCGATTACGTTATGGCCGGTGTTTTTCCAAAGAGTTTCCTATTGCCCAAACATCTTCGGCGTCTTTTGGATCGCCGTTTTCGGCGCCATAACCATGAACTCCACCCAGTCGCTCCACCCAGTCTGCGTGGGTGAGGACATCTGCGCGCTTAATCGCCATGACCCTGGGCTGGTAACTCCGCTGGGCGGAGCGCCGGCGCCGAAACCGGTGTAGCCCGTCGCCGATTCCGCTTGAGGGGCTCCGACGGGAAGGGTGGCGTGCGGCACCCAGTTTCCAATCGCATTTTTCCGTTCGATTCGCACCATATACATCCGCCCCGTTTTGACAGGTGTGCCGTCGAGCTCGACCTGTCTTTCCACCCAGCCTTGCGGTGGGGATAATTTGATGGGTACTGATGTCTGATTGAAAAATCGCTGTCCGACCGTCGGCGCCAGCACGATCGGCCGGACTAGAGACTGCTGCTGGATGCCGGCCTTGAGGCGTTGATCGGCCTTTCGCTTCGCTTCCGCAAGATCCGCATCTCGTTTTGCCGTCAAGGCTTGACGTTCCGCCGGCGCTAATGTCCATGCCGTCATCGGTTTTGCTGAACTCCAGAGTGCGAACAGTTCTCCGATGGTCGGTAAACGTTTTCCGTCCGATGAGGTTCTGGGGCCCTCTTGAGCCGGTGTCGGACCGGTGCGGCTGATGATGGGACATTTGAGCCGCAACAGAGAGGCTTCGTACGGAGGGCCATCCGGGGTCAGCCAGGGGTCTGAAGCACAGGTATAGCGTGTCGTCCATTTCCCCGAAGGATGACTCGGTTCGGAGATCGAAGCGGGAACGATCTCGATGATCTCTTCGGCAACGTTTTTTGAAAAGGAACCTCGCACGGTATAGGGGAATGTCCGCGGCGCACCGAGCGATCCGTAGGTGGTGCACTGTCCTGTTGCGCTGTACTGCGCGGTCGTGAAAGTGAATTGCCCAGTGGGTGTCGGTGTGAGACCGCAAGGCGCCGTGCCAGGCCCATCAAAACCAGCACTCCATGCGGATGTCGCTGCGACAATAAGCACCATCGAGAAAACAAGGTAGCGGACAGCCATCATGGTTTCTTCTCCATTTGCGGTGGCATGTCGACCATTTTGGTGCCCTGTTCGCCGCCTTTTTCATCCACCCCACGCGGGCGAATCATGAGCGAGCTGCTCGTGCTCTTCTGCAAGGAAGGAGCGGACTGCATGACCGATGATGAGGGCGACGGAGCCGTCTGTTGAATCGCAGACGGTGGCGTGCCCGGACAGTGGTTGAAACAAAGCTGGAACGGGACCGCGGCACTCCAGGGACCCGTCGGTGCATTCAAGCTGAACCGCGCGCGCACTTGCCAACCGCCGGAACAGGCGCCGGTCACCCGTTGGTCGACCGCATAGCCTCGACGCAGCTTCGCCTCTTCGACAGTGATCACTTGGAAGTAGGGGGAAGAAAACTGGAGATTCGAAGGAGCCTCGAGACATCTCAATTCCAACTCGGCGTATCTGGGAGGTCCCACCGTTGGAGGCGCCTCGGGGGCAGTCGCAATGATGATGAGCTTGCCGTGTGGGATCAGTTGCCCGGGGACAGGTTTCGTGATGACGAACATGTCAGCGGCTATTTTCATGTTCTTTGCTTGTGGATTCATCGTCACCGTAGAAGAGGGGGCTTGGGTCAGAGGGCCGGGAAGTTTCGTGGCGGGTGCGACTTTTAATGGGATCGGTCCGCAGATCAGCCCAATGGCATCGACGTACCGCCCTGCCCGTACACGAAATCCCACTGCGGCTTCACCGGCAGCGCAGCCCTGGAACGGCGGCTGCGACCCAAAAGCAAAGGGACCACCGGTGACCATCTCCTCGATGTCGTTCGGGTGTTCCCCAAAACTCAGACGCCTTCCGGAATTGGCCAACACAGGAGCGGTGAGTGACGCGCAGAACATCTCGACATACTGGACATAGTGATCGTCAGATCGAAGAACGTGGATCCACCAGGACTGGATGGCGTGGGTGTTATTGCCTGAGCCGGTGCATTTCGGGTCGCGATATCCTCCACCCGTGCTCATCCCGAACGATGGACCGATCGACGTCGGGCCAAAGGTCAGCTTGGCCGGCAGCCAGGGGGCGCAAATTGGAGCAACGCGATCCACCCACGAGCCGGTATTGCCTGAAAGGCCGACGAGGTACCATCCTTGAGGGCATTGCGCTCGATCCTCATTTCCTCCCAAGCCGCCGTAGATCGGCAGATCGGTCGCCAGGCTGACCTCTGGAACAGCGAGCCGGAATACGAACAGCAGGAGGAGCAGGGGCAGAGGGGAGCGGCGAATGATTTGATGGGCGGGTGGCATGCGTTCCTCCTTCGCCCCTCACGCTCCCTCTCCCCCCGAGGAGGGGAGAGGAGGAAGGAGAGGGGTTCATCACGGTTTCTTCGCCGGCTCAGGAGTCTCACTGCCCGCCTCCTTCTCGTCCACCCCACGCGTCGTGAACATGCTCGAGGATCGGTTCATCTGCGCGGGAGCGCTGCTGCTCGGAGGCGGCGGAGGCGGTGCAATTGATGAGGGAGGCAGCGTTGGAGCCTTGGCGTTTGGATTGACGTTCGTTTCGAACGGGAGGAGAGGCTTAGGTGGAAATGGACGGCAGATGAACCCAATCGCATCGATGAACTCCGCTTTGCGTCCATGAATGCCGGTGACAAGTTCGCCAAACGGACACTCGTGACTAACATCCTTCGTATTAATTAGGTCTTTGGGGGAGAACTGTCCAAGCGTCCAGCCACGATTCGGACCTCGTGGTGATGCAACGCTCCTGCAATCGCCAATTACTACGGAGACATGTTTGCTGCCCGAACTGAAGAAATATACAGTCCAGCTGGCAATGGCCCGGTTTTTGACGCTGCTGTCATTGCAAGTTGAGAAAAATGTTTGACCCTTTCGGCTGTCTCCAAAAGTAGGACCGACCGAAAAGGGCCCGAAGATATTGGCGCTATGCATCCATGGAGCACACAAAGGCTGCATCCGATCGATCAACGTGATTGCCTTGCCTTGAAACCCAACGAAGTACGATCCCTTTGGACATTCCCATCGAAAAGGGACTCCACCGGTGCCTCCATCCGGGCCAAGAACTGTCGCTCGGGCAAGGTTCGGACAAGCCAGCGCGAGCCCCGCCCCCAACATCAGCGATGAGAGAGCAATGCGAAATCTCTTGTGATAGGCGTGCGTCATAGGCGTCTCCTCCGTTCCAGACCAATCCTCTGTCGTCCGCGCTGGGGAGAAGGTTCAACGGCTGAAGTTCTCGGCCATCCATCGACCCTTGAGCACCCGGCATCCAGCTTGCGCCGGCTCACTTTCCCGTCCCATGCAGCGCATCGGTCCAGGCTCGTGCTGCCTTGGCATCGGTCGCCGCCGGCTTCGTGCATTTCTTCCCGCGCACGCCATAGCTGATCGTTTCAGTTCTGATCGGGCAGGTGCCAAACGGGGTGCCAAATTGCACGATGCCCTCGATGACGGTGAGGATACTTTGCCCGTCTTCCTGAACTTTCAGATTGAACTCTGTTTCTTTAACGGACGCCGTCGCGACCGGAGTTTCAACTTCAAATCGCTTGGGGCCACCGGCGGTCTTGGCCCATACTTCGCCCTGCTTCAAACGAAGGATGCGCACGGTCGGTTTATCCTTCTCCCAGCGGGAGAGCAACTTGAACGACGTGTTTTCGTTGAGCGCGACTTCGATGCCCTCGGCGAAAGAAATCAACGCCTGGCTGCTGCCGTCGGTCTTGAGGACATCGCCTTCATAGAGGGGGACGTTGCCCTTGCCCTGGAGCCGCTGCTGGACTCCGTCGGTCCGGACAATCGTCAAAGTGCCGATCGCGTTGGTGGCGGAACCGATCGGGATATTGTCGGCCTGCGCCAAAGAAACCGTTCCGACTGTGCCCCACATCGCAAGTGACAAACTTGTCATCAAAAGTCGAGTAATCATCATCTCCTCCGTCATATCCGGTCTTTGTTCGATCGTCTGTGACTGATCTTTTGTCAGCCTTCAGTCTTTAGCCTTCGGTCTTCCGACCTTCCGCCTTCAGCCTGAGTCATCTCGACACGACCACACGAATCGGCTTACGTCCCACCGGCACGGTTGCGATGGTTTGGCCGGTGCCAGTGTCGATGACGCGGATTTCGTTTCCCTTGTCATGGGCCACGAAGAGTCTGGTGCCTTCCGGATTGGACCAGATGCCGTTCGGGCCTTCGCCGACTGCAATCTCATCGACGACTTTGAGATTGCCGGGATCACCGCCCAGGCCGACCACTTTGTTCTGGCTGCCGACCGTCACATAAGCCAATGGTCCTGCTGTCCCCTTGTAAGCGAAAGCGATCTGCTGCGGCTTGTCACCGACTGTAAATGTACCGACCTTTTCGTGGGTTTCAGGGTCCAGCACGTACACGTCATTTTGTCCCGTGTTGACGCCCCACACATGCCCGTCGCGACCGACAACCAGAAAATGCGGATTGGCCCCGACCGGAATGGTCTTGACGACCTGATGGGACGTGGTGTCGATGACGCCGACCGTTTTCTCACCTTGAGAACTGACAAAAGCAAAGCGACCGTCGTGCGAGAAGGTGAGCCCAGTCGGTCCTTTACCTACCGGGATCGTTCCGAGAATTCTAAACGTCGTCGTATCGACGATGGAAATCGTATTCTCACCAATGTTGGCGACCCACAGTTGGCTGTCGTCGTTACTCAAAGCCACAACGTGGCAGCGTTCGCCTGTGTAGATCGAGGCGATGGTTTCGCGTTTTACCGTATCGATGACGGAGACACGGCCCGAGGCGAGATTAGTGGCATAGAGTCTCCGGCCGTCGCGGCTGACGGCCAGGTCGTGCGTCGAATGGTTGAGCGCCGGGATCGTTCCGACCGCCTGAAAGCTCGTCGCGTCAATGACACTCACATCGTTGCTGCTTTCGTTGGCGACGTAGATGCGTGAGGGAACCGATGGCGGTACAGCGGAGGCGGCAGGTTGCTCAAGCGCATACGAACCAATTTTTGTCGGCTCGAACGCACCGGCGCAACCGGCCAGGGTCATTGCCAGCAACACTGTCGGAGTTGAATAATTTAAACGCCTCATGATTCCTCCATAATGAATTGGGATTGAATCCATGTTCTTGATCACCGCACATGGCCGAGGATCAACTGGCCCTCGACTTCGCCTTTCTTAATCGGATGCTGGTTCTGTCCGGTCACTTCAGGAACTTTCTTCGCGACATACCCGTAGACTTCATCAACCGTGACGATGCCATCTCGGTCGGCATCGGCCTTTCCCCGCAAACCTTCCAGCAGATAATAGGTGAACACCCCATGACCGAGGTCCTCCCGTTCCTCACTCACTTCGCTGGCCTTGCTCGCGCTGAGCACGATGCGTCCCTTGCCTTTCGAGAGGCGAGCCAGGAAATTTTCCGACACGACGGCTCGGCGCGAAGCTGTGGCGAACGTCCGGCCAGCTGTCGCGCCGCTGTAGCAGGAATCGCTGATGAAGATGATCCGCTCCGGTGTGAGCCGTTGAAAAATCGTTTCGATTTCCCTCATAGGCAGACCGGTGGTGTACAGGTCACGCGGGTCCGCGTCAAAGGGGACGATGTATTTTTCCAAACCGTCGTCGTCACCGGCAGAAGCGTCCGCTTCCGGGGCGCCATGGCCAGCGTAATACACGATTACCGTATCCTTTTCCCCAGCCTTACGCCTCAGATCGGTGCCCAGCGTCCTCTTGAGGTTCATCAGTGTCGCCTGCTCATTCAGCAACAGCGTGGTCTGCTCCTTGGGAATCCCGATGTGGTTGGCCAGGTAGTCGTGAAAGGCCAGCGCGTCCTTGTCCGCGTAGCGGAGCGGTTGAACGGACTTATAGTGCGAAATGCCAATCACGACCGCCCAGATTTTTCCTCGGTCAACAACGCGCGTCACATGAAGGGTCCGGTGGGCCGCGAGGTTCTCCCGATCGATTGCCGTCACCACAATCTGGTTCTTCCCCTCCTGAAGCACGAGCCGCTCGGAAAATTCCAGGTTGGTTTGGATGTCTGATCCACCAGGTTTGACGGCGATTCCACGACTTTCCCGTTGCGTGATCAGCTGACCATTTAGGCGAATTTCAACTCGCGCGACACCCTTCTCGCTGGCAGCAGCGCCCGTCAGGTTGATTCGCTCGGCGCCGACTTCAGTTCCATCGGAAGGGGTCGCCAGAGCGATCACCGGTGGGGCATTCTGGAACAATTTGACAACCGGCGAACCGGCAATGGCCGGTATCGGCATGTCGCCCTTGACTGGCTCCTGAACATCCTTCACATCTGCTTTTGCGATCCAGCCGATTTCCTTCGCTGAAATTTGCACGCGATACCACTCGCCGAGTTCGCCGGTAACGGCCAGCCCCTGATCCTTGACCGCGGATGCAATGACGGAGGTTTCGTTTCCCGCCCCACTGTGAATCTTGACGGAAGCAGGACCAATGGTGACGAGCTTGTTCGTGGCGATCACTTGCGGCGCAGTCCGATGATCGATCGCCACCTTGACCGTTTCATCAAGCGTCGTATGGGAACCGCGTTCTTTGATAAACAGACGGACGGGCAGTTGCTCCTCTTTGATATCCCTACCGACAAACAGGTTGACCGTGGCGTGCTTCGCTTCGTCTGGCTTGAGGGACCCGAACTCCAGCAGCGTCTTATTGAGCTTTAGACTTTGGCTGGGCGGAACGGACAGTTCCATGGAGGTGTTCTGCGCCGGCACCGTTCCGACGTTTTTGATCGTGACAAGGAGGTCCACGGCCTCTCCTTTTTGAATGCGCCCGTCGCCGTTGCCGACCGAACTGCCGCTGCCGTCGTCGACAATCTGCATCGTAAAGGCAAAGCGGGGGCGCGGAAGACCCTTGAGCGCCAGCATGGCTTTCAGTTGATCAGGGACGAAACCGTTGTACTCCTCGAACTCCAGGCGAACCGGAATGCTGCCATCTGGGCGATCCACCGGCACTTTCACTATCACGACATCGTCGGCAGATTGTCCGCCGTCGATCTTCCCCAGATAGAAGAGATGTCCGTCGAGCGCCGGATCGTCGCTCTTAATTCTGGCCTGAAATCGATAGAGCGGACCTTTTCCTGTATTCTTGACTGTGAGGGTCAACGTGACTTCGCTCCCGGCTTTCGCTTCCATCGGACGGATCGCGAGATCCGCCTCGGGCAGCGGAGGTGGAGAAGGAGGCGTTCCGATTTCGTTGCCACGCCGTTGCATCTTTTCAGAGAGCTGCGCACTTAAAGTCGGGGGAGTCGGCGGTTGAAGACGCACCGTCCGGTCGCGACCGCCTGAAGCGACGAGGGCGCCGTCCGGTGAGATTGCCACAGACCATACCGGACCCTTGTGCCCCCCCAAGGTATGCCGTTCACTCCCTGAGGCGACATCCCAGACCCGCACCGTGCCGTCAGCCCCGGCTGAGACCAGTGTCTTACCGTCAGGCGCAAAGGTGATCGCGTAGATTTCCCCTTTATGCCCGGTCAATGTAAGATGCTCTTGTCCGCTTTCGAGATCCCAGAGGCGAATGGACCCGTCCCCCGAGGCGCTGGCCAGCCACTGGCTATTGGCATGAAAGGCGAGGCTGTGCACGGCGCCCGTATGGCCGGTCAGCGCCTGTTTCTGCCTTCCAGTCGCGAGATCCCACAGATGAACCTGCATATCGCTGCTCCCGGTCGCCAGCACTTTGCCGTCGGGTGAAAACCGAAGAGCAAACACCACTCCGAATTGTCCACGGACGGATTTCAGCTCCTTGCCGCTTGCTGCATCCCACAACCGAAAGCTGCCGTCGTTGCCTCCGGTTGCGATTGTCTTTCCATCTGCCGAGAAGGTCACGGCGCGAACGGCTCCAAAGGTGGATGTCACGGCGCGGAGTTCCCGGCCTGATGCTACATCCCACACCCGAATCGACGTGTCGGCGCTGCCTGACGCGAGTAATTTGCCGTCCGGTGAAAAAGCAAGCGCATGCACGGCGCCCAGGTGGCCGCGCAGGACGCGAAGATCATGTCCTGTGTCCGGTTCCCAGAGGCGGATGGTTTGATCGGTGCCGGATGAGGCGACGAGGCGGCCGTCTGGTGAAAAGGCAACGGCCAGAATTTCGTTGGTATGTCCTGCCAGTAATCTGGTCGTTTGTTCAAGCGCGAAGGCGGACGCGCAAAGGAGAAGCAGTCCACCGGAAAGCAGCCCGGCAGAGGTACGCTTCTGCATGACGCGGAGACGGCCCTTTCCGCTCACGGCACCCTCTGTCTAGCTCACTGCGCAACGAAGAAGATGGTAGCTCGCAGTCCTATGTCGCGCTAAATTCCCTTAAGGTTCAGTCCAAGTAAGGGCGCTAGTCTATGGAGAGTTTGTAAGGGAAGTCAATGAATTAGACCTGCCCTATACGAAAGGTGGGGTCTGGAAGATAGGACTGAGTTTGGCGGAGGCGGGTGTACCGGCGGTTAACAGGAATTCCGTAATTCGCGCCTAGTGTCGGTGCTTAATACGTTGCCGTCGACAGGGGAGGGCTTACGCCGATGAGGCAGCGGCACGAGCAAGTGGACAAAGATTCTTGGAGGGTTCTATCCGCGGGCGTCAATACAAGAGAGGCTGCGCCTGAATAGCCCGCGGCTCACACGAAGTGTGGTATGGTGCGCCCGACAGGACTGAATCAGATATGCCCAGATTCGTCAATTGTGGTGCGCCCGACAGGACTTGAACCTGTAACCCCCAGATCCGTAGTCTGGTGCTCTATCCATTGAGCTACGGGCGCAGACAGGATGTTGAAAAAGGTCGTCAGCTTCGTTCTCGCATCGTTCAGAGATTCAACGTACCAACGACTGTACGCTTCATCTCTTCACTCGCTGCGGCCTTGCCGAACGGCCTTTTTGAACATCCTGACTTGCACAGTGCCGAGTCCTGAGAAAATGGTTCGAAGGGCGCTAAAGGAGAGGTGAGAATCTGAAGCGACCTGCTACTAAACTCTGAACTCACGACTCAGAACTCAAAACTCGCTGTTCGTAACGAACAGCGTTATACAGGTCCCCGCCCTGGCCGGTCAAGAGATTGAAGCTCGCTGCGTCATTGCCACAAAACTATATCCAGAATCGCTTCTGTCCAGTAGGATGAAGCTTGGCATTCAAGTTGCTCCTATCAAACTGGCTATGCCGAATCTTCAGGCGATTGAAAAAGAGGCGCCGGTCGCGGTGCGTTCACGGCCTTTTTCTGCTACCACCCGCTTGGTCATCCAGTGGATCGCGGGGATAGCCGTGGCGTTCGGTCTGGGAACCTGGCTTGTCTGGTGGGCCGCCTATTCGCAACACCAATTCGTACTCGAAGAGATTCGCGCTGCTTGTCAACGGGTCATGCCGGAAACGGTCGAGCGATGTGCGGATACCGTGATCATTCAGCGTGGCGGATCAAGGCGATGACGTTGCGGAGCTACGCAGGATCGATCGTGCTGGGCAGTGCCTTGCTGTTCGGCTTTGTGACGCTCGCCGTCGCCCAGGAACCATCCGATGAACGACGGCCACAGATCGAACTCAGCGCCGGAACCTGGATCAGCGTCGGCGACACGAGATGGGCCCATAACGCCTCTTCGGTCCCGGGTCTCGGTAACCCGACATCCAAACTGATCTATAAGGACGTGGGCACCAACGTCATCGATCTGGCGGGAAAATTCTGGATCTCTCCGAAGATTTTCGGCAAGCTGAACCTCGGATTTGCGAACATCGGGGGAGGGCGGCTCACTGACGATGACTACGGGTCTGGGCAGCAACTCTTCTCTCAAACCAACAGCGACATCAACGGCAATGGCATGTGGTATGTCAATGCGGATTTGGGCGGTCGTGTGAAAGAATTTCCCCACAACCGCGGTTACCTCGATGTGTTCGGCGGCTATCAATACTGGCACACGGAGTATCAGGCGGTCGGTGTCGCACAAATCGCCTGTAATCCCGGCGTCATTCCCGGGTTCACCTGTCAGCCGGCTGGAACCAGCAGCAATCAAGGCCAGACGGTCATCACCAATACGACCGACTGGCATTCGTTTCGAGTCGGAGCGTCATCCGAATACCGGCTGACGAGACGCTTCAGCCTGCGCGGCACCGTAGCTTTCATTCCGATCAGCCTGCTGGATAACAAAGACATTCATCACCTACGACCCGATCTGAAACAGAACCCCAGCTTCTCGATGACGGGCTACGGAATCGGGGCGGACGCCGATGCCGGAGTTCGATTCATGTTTACTAAGAATTTCGCCGCTGACGTGGGGTACCGGGTGTATTGGAACCAAGTCCTCAGCGGTAATCTCACCGTGCATCCGGTGACAGGATCCACGGAGTCATTTCCTCTCACACAGTTTCAATCACTGCGACACGGGCTCACGGCAGGACTCACCCTGATCTTTTAATCAACGTGGAATGGTGTACAGGGATAAAGGGATACGGGGGGTAGGGGATAACGAAGTTCCGGAGGACGTGCTCCTCGTCTCTACGAATTCCTTACCTCATTACCTTTCTATCCCCTTGTCTCTCCACCCCAGTACCTCGCGATCCCCTTACTCCTCCTCTATCCCTTTACCCCCCTCATCGTCGCCGGCCCGACGGCATCGTCTCGTCTTCATAGCGAGCAAAGAGCCGCTTGGCTTCGGGATGCCAATGGCCGGGATGTCCGTGCGGAATGCCGATCGTCCTGAACAACGGCGTGAGCTTGCCGTCGGGATGGAGATAGCCGGCTCTGAGAGGCACGGTACGTTTGCTGTGTTTGATGAGGTGACAGGGGACAGGACGGATCGACGTCAACCAGTCGGCGATATCGTGCGGATTGCCGATGGAGGCGGACAACAGGAGCAGACGGGCCTGCGATGGGCAGAAGATGATGGTTTCTTCCCACACGACGCCTCGTTCAGGATCGGCCAAATATTGCGACTCATCCATGATCACCAGACCAAGCGTGTCGAGCCGCAGGTCGATCTCACCTCCGGCAGCGTCGTAGAGCAGATTGCGCAGGATTTCCGTCGTCATGATCAGGAGAGGGGCCTGTCCGTTGTCTCGCCGGTCTCCCGTAAGGATGCCGACCAGGTCTGCGCCGAAGATGCGCGAAAACTCCGTGTACTTCGTGTTTGAAAGCGCTTTTAACGGAGAAGTGTAAATGACCGTTCGATTGTCCTCCATGGCCCGCCGTGCTGCTTCCACTGCCACGTAGGTTTTTCCGCTGCCTGTCGGGACGCTGACAATGACATCCCCGGTTTCTAATTTATCCAGCGCGTCGTCTTGCCAGGGATCCGGCACGAACGGCTGTGGTGTCGGCACGCCGATACCGGCAAGCCATTCTGCGAGTGACACCGACGGCTCGTGAGAATCCGGTTCATGGTGAGGATGCGGTCGCCGTGACTGGTGATCCGTGCGGGGGGATAGCGGAGCCTGATGACGCAATTGAGGCGGTTCTGGCCGCTGGGATTTCCGTTCGCCGATTAATGCCTGAAGATCGGACTCGAACCCCGCCCGATTTTCCGCCGAATGCCGGAGCAATAGCTCGATCAGTCGTCGCTTGCCTGCTCGAAAATGTCGATGCACGCGACCTCGCGCCAGACGATGCAGGAGCGCGATCGGTTGCTGCGCCAGAAGTTTCTCTAATTCGTCGGTTGTCATAGCGTCTAAGCGAGACGAGCGGGACTAGCGAGACAGGTTAGCTCGCTTCTCGCCTTTCTCGCGACTCTCGCTGCTGCTCATGGCAATTCCTCCAGCACGCCCCGGCGCAGCACAGCCATAGCCTGTGACGCGCAGTCTGCCAGAGCCGGATGGGTATCCTTCAATGTGTGCAGTTGCGACAGAAACTCCAGCGTCCTGGCGAGTAGACGGTAAATGTCTCCTTCGGCCATCGTGGTCATCTTGCACAGGCCGATCCAGGTGAGCTGCGGATCGGCAATCCATCGTTCCGTGACTGCGGCAATATCCGCCCTCAACAATGGCGGTTCCTCGTACGGAGCAAGCGACTCGGCCAGCTTACGAACTTGACCCAGGAGGGAGCCCAATCCCGCACTGATGCGGGGAAACAGACCAGGTCGATCATCGTCGTGCGCAATGCTCGACATCACGGCCGCCAACAGGGACGGATCCGCTCCCGTAAAAGCCTCGCTGCGGATGAGTTCGGTAATGAGGAGTGAATGGTCGATACGGATCAGCCGAGCCCATTCACCCGCCTCCGTCAACTGCGCCGTGGCAGTCAGGTAGCCGAATTTCTGCAGGGCTTCGATCCGCTCTTGAAAGCGATGCCACAGGCTGGTCCGCAACGCTTGAATCGACTTCATGTGCCGCTGCTGCTCCTGCCGGAGCTTGGAAGCGTTGAGATAATCTTTCTGGCACGCCGACCTCGACGGGCAGGTCGGGCAGGAAAAATCGCCGAGCGTTTGCACGACCGCGTCCGGGATCGGCTCATCATCCTTCGAGACAAGGATCGGCAATGTCGGAAGCCTGGTAGGCAAATCCTCCAGATCCTGCAGCAGCGACTCGAGGCTTTCGGGCGTACACCAGGGATAGGACGGCGCTTCCTTGCACTCCAGCATGCGGTCGAAGACATCGGTCACGATGGCGGCGGGACATTCGGTAATGGCGCCACCCGGGCGCAGCAAGGTCACCATGGGACTCTTTTGACCCTTGCTGCGGTACTGTCGAAGGACCACGCCACGGGCTTTGGACAGGCCCGTCACACGCCCGGGGGTGAGAAAGCGGAAACGCGCCGCGACTTCCGGAGGCTCATGGTTCTTCGCCGGCGCTCGATGAGACCGCTGCCGGCGGACTTGATCGAACATGTGCCATTGAGAAATCCAGTCGGTGCAAACGCGCGGTCCGTACGGTTCCATCTGTCGATGCACGTCGTCCAGTTTGCGCTCGAGCACTTCTGCGCGTTGATTCAATTGAAACTGGGCGAAGCTTTTCGCCAGGATGGACTGCATCTGATCGAGAGGGTGGGCCTTCAGGAGATTTAAGACCATCGGATAGGTGATGACGAATTGGCTGTTGATGGCTTCCGGATGACCGGTAAACCCTTTGGTCAGCACCGCAAGGTCGATGTAAGGGGATGGCGTCACGATCGCGAATCCGACGAGGTCCTTGCCACGGCGTCCCGCCCGGCCGGCGATCTGCTGCACCTCGCCGATGGTCAGGTCGGTAAAGTCCCGCGCCTTTCGAATGCTGGACTGGGTGATGATCACCGTGCGCGCCGGAAAATCCACACCGGCCGCGAGCGTCGTCGTGGCGAACACCGCGTCCAAACAGCCGTGCCGCATCAATTCTTCGACGGCGATTTTCCAGGAGGGAAGGTGGCCTGCATGGTGCGCCGCCACGCCGATTCGCTGGACCGTGGGAATCAAGGGATGTTCCGCGATGCTGGGATACTGCGCGATGACATCGTCCAGAACCGCGGCAATCGCCTCCTGACGGGCAGGAGGGAGCAGGGCTTCATTGTGATCGAAGGCCTGCATCGCCTCATCACAGGCGCGTCTTGACGTCAGGAACACGATGGCGGGAGTCAGGTGTTTCTGTCGAAGGGCCGAGATCAGATCAACCGGATGAATCGAGGGAGGCATGCAGTTTCATTCCCTTGGAAATCACGACCAGGCCGGATTCCGTCACCGTGAATCGCTGGGCGTCGGCGTCCCGATCGTAGCCGATCTCCGTCTTGGCCGGAATCACGACGTCCTTATCGATGATCGCGCGACGAATCCGGCTGTGTTCGCCGATTTCGACGTTCTCCATAATCACGGAGTCGCGGACGTCGGCATGGTCCTGAATGCGGACATTCGGGGAGAGGACGCTGTTCTGCACGCGTCCGCCCGAGATGATGCAGCCGCCGCACACGATCGAGTCCAGCGCGACGCCCATGCGGCCGCCCTGATAGTCCTGCGCAAAGACGAACTTGGCCGGAGGGAATTGCCCCTGGTAGGTCCTGATCGGCCACTGTTGATCATAGAGATTGAACAGCGGATCGACGGCGACCAGATCGAGATTGGCTTCCCAGTAGGCGTCAAGCGTTCCGATATCGCGCCAGTACTTCACCGCTTTCTTGTTGGCGTCCTGGAACTTGAACGCATAGACCTTCCGACTGCTGCCGAGCATGCGGGGAATGATATTCTTTCCGAAATCGTGCGCCGTGCCTTCTTTGGCGTCCGCAATAAGTTCCTCGCGAAGACTCTTGGCCCGGAAGAGATAAATGCCCATGGAGCCGAAGGCTTGCGTCGGATCGCCCGGGATGGGGGTGGGATTCGCCGGCTTTTCGTCGAAACGCGTGACGCGGAAATCCTCGTCCACGGCCATGACGCCGAACCGGCTGGCTTCCTGAATGGGAATGTCGATGGCGCCGACCACGACATCCGCGCTTTTCGCAATCAGCCAATGGAACATCTCCATATAATTCATCTTATAGATGTGGTCGCCGGCCAGTATCAGCACGAATTCGGGCTGTTCGCTGTCCAACAAGAACAGATTCTGATACACCGCATCGGCCGTCCCGCGATACCATTCTTCGCTGATTCGTTGCTGAGGCGGGATGGAGGCGATGTACTCGCCCAGTTCGGCATTCAAGACGTCCCAACCAATGCGGATGTGGCGATCAAGCGAATGGGACTTGTATTGAATCAGCACGGCGACTCTGCGAAGCCCGGAGTTCAGACAATTACTGAGAGTAAAATCAATGATGCGGTATTTTCCGCCGAACGGAACGGCCGGTTTCGCCCGATGCTCGGTCAAGGGCTGAAGCCGTTCTCCTTTTCCACCCGCAAGAACCATCGTAAAAATGCTGTTCATGGGCGGATTGTAGCAGGACGCTGCACAAAGAAGAAACCGAATTCGTTGACTTCCGGCAACGGGCGGTTGATACTACGCCCACGTGATCAGTTGTCCCTTGACCCGGCAAAGGAGCCGACATGAAGCAGGACGTGGTGATCTCATCGCTGGCCAAGAAAGCTGCGGTTCCGACGAAAAAAAACGCGGCCGGCGATCAGTTGCAGGATGCCCTCTGGCGGCTGGAGCGGCTCGAAGCGCAGATGCAGAAACTGTCTGAACTGGTGCGCGATCATGCCGAAGATGTCGACCGGCTCGTCCGTATTGTCGCAGAGGACCGCAATACGATTCGCCGCCAACTGTTGCGAAAGCACCACGAGCAGGTCCGCGTCCGAAAGCATTTGCGCTCGAACAATTCCAAAGTCGGTTTGGATTACTGATCCGCGTCGGCCGCCCGCTCAGAACCTTCACGAGGCGGTCTGATTCCTTTCTCCAATCGCCGGCCTGTTCCTTCCGTTGATCTAACCTAACTGCATGTTTCGCAAGAGCTTCTTTGCATCGATCGGGAGACGCTGTATAATGACGATATTTGAAAGGAATGGTGATGGCATGCGAACTGCGCATCCTCGGTTGATGGGTTTCTGCTAGGAGACGGTACGTGTCCGTAGCATCCCTCCGACGAACGCGTTTTCTCGGCCTTCTTCTCTTTTCAGGCATTCTGACCATCAGTTCCTCCATGGCCAGCGCGGCCCAGTCTGCGGGATCGTCCTCGGATGGCCAAGCGGATGCGCCGTCTGTTATTCGCCTGAGCGTCAACGAAGCGGTCGCCCTGTTCCTCAAACAGAACCTCAGCGTCCTCATCACGAAGTACGGAATCGACTACAGCAGGGGACAGCAGATCACGGCGGCGCTCTTTCCCAATCCCGTCGCCTTCATCGGGACCCTCAGTTCCTACACGCAGGGGTTCAATCTTTCGAACAGCGGCCAGCTGGCCATGATTGTGCAGCAGTTATTCGAACTGGCCGGCAAGCGTGGATACCGGATTGAAAGCGCCGGCTTCGGGACCCAATCGGCAGAGGCCGCATTCGAGGACGCGGTGCGTCAATTGGGCTTCACCGTCAAGGATACGTACTACCGCATTCAATTGGCCCAACGGCGGCTGGCGCTGGCGGAGGAAAATCGAGACCGTTTCGCGCGCATCCTGGATGTCAATACGATCCGGTTCAAGAAGGGCTATATCGCAGAGGTTGATCTGATCAGGATCAGGCTCCAGATGGTCGATTTTCAATCTCAGGTCATTCAATCGCTCCAGGAAGCAGAACTGGCTCGTGGCGACCTTCGCCAGTTATTGAGGCTTTCCCCGAAAACATCCATGGAACTGACGACAGACATGGATTTCCGGCGTATTGATCCCGACATTAACAAACTGCGGGTCGCGGCGATTGATATGCGTCCCGATATCCGAGCCAAACGATTCACCTATTCGCAGCGGGAATCGGACTTGAAGCTCGCGAAGGCCTACCGGGTTCCGGACATCACCGTCGGCGCCGGCTATGAGATTCAAGGATCCAGGGGACCGGACAATCCCCAGCAGTGGGTGCTGAACCTTGCCGTGCCGGTTCCGTTGTTTAACCGCAACCAAGGCGGCATCCAACAGGCGGAAGTGGCGGTCCAGACGGCGGAAGCGGACTTGAATAAGACGGTCAATCAGGTAGAGAATGAGGTGGAAGTCGCCTACCGGAATCTGATCCAAAGTCGCCGGTTGGTCGAGGCCTTTGTCGGCGGGGTGCTCGACGATGCCCGGTCCACCTTGACGATCGTTGAACGAGCCTACGAGCGGGGAGGGGCCACGATTCTCGATCTGCTCGATGCGGCGCGCACGTCCCGCACGATTCAACAAAATTTTATCGAGGCGCTCTTCACGTATCAGCATAATCTTTTCCAGCTGGAAAGCGCGGTGGGGCAGGAGATTCGCTCGTGAAAATGGGACAGGCTAACGTTGAGGATACGTCCGCCTCCAACACCAGGCGGGCCAGAAATTATTCTTCCGTCACCTTAACCGTAGCCTTGACCTCAGCCTTCTTCATACTCTCCGCCTGCGGACGCGGAGAACAACCGTCTCATTCCAACGCGGCCATTCCGCCGAAATCGATCGAACCGGCGGCCGATCCGCTCTCGCGCGTTGAAATCGGAACGGTCGAAATGGGTTCAGGGGACCACGATTTAACGTTGGCGGGAAAAGTCGCCTACGGTGAGGACCGCTATTCCCGCATTTCTTCCCCCTTGCAGGGCCGTGTCGTCGAGGTTCGCGCCCATCTTGGGGATCGAGTCAAAGCCGGCGACATCGTGCTGGTGGTCGATAGCCCAGATATCGCTCAGGCCTATTCGGAATATGTGAAAGAGGACTCCGACCTCCAATACGCGGTCCGGGCTCACGAACTCGCAAAAGATCTTTATGAAAATAAGGCCATGCCGTTGAAGGACCTCAAGCAGGCCGAAAACGAACTGGTCAAGGCGCGCGCGGAATTTCGACGGGCGAAGGAACGTCTTTTGTCGCTACGCATTCCCCGCGAGGAACTTGACAAGCCGCTCGATAAGCAGAAAATCACGTCCCGATTTGAGATGAAAAGCCCGCTGACAGGGATCGTTGTCGAGCGCGCGGTCACCCCCGGACAATCTGTGGGAGGAGACTCAAATCAGGTGCTCTTCACGGTGGCCGATCTCGACATGCTCCAGGTGGTGGCCGACGTATATGAACGAGACCTCGCCCTGGTCAAGGAAGGTCAGTACGCGAAGGTCGTAGTCGAGGCCTATCCGGGAGTCGCGTTTCCCGCGACGGTCGCGGCAATCGGCGACGTCGTCGATCCGACAACTAGAACCATCAAGCTGCGCGCCTGGGTGAATAACCCCGACCATAAACTCAAACCCGAGATGTTCGCACGGCTTCAGTTGCGCGTCGGCGAAAACACCCCGTTACTGACCATTCCCAGGGAAGCCGTTCTGGAATCGGACGGCAAGCAATTCGTCTACGTCGTCGAGGGCGACCATCTGTACGTGAAGCGTGAAGTGACCGTTGCGCCGATTTCTCCCGAATTGGTGCGCGTCGTAGAAGGCCTGACCTCCGGGCAGCGGATCGTCGTCAAAGGCGCGGTCCTGATCAAAGGGCAAGAAGCCAAAGGATAGTCGATCTTGGCGCAGGCCCTTCAGTCTCCATCGGATATCCAACCAGCCTCATGATCGCACGCATTGTCGAGATCTCTCTGGTCGAGCGGTTTCTGCTCTGCGCGCTCGGACTGGCGCTGCTGTTCGGCGGCCTCTACGCCTTCCACACCCTCGATATTGTCGCCTATCCGGATCCCTCCCCACCCATGGTGGAACTGATTACTCAGAATCCTGGATGGTCTGCCGAAGAGATGGAGCGACAAATTTCCATTCCGATAGAGGTCGCACTTACGGGAATGCCCGGGCTCAAGGACATTCGCTCGTTGTCGATCTTCGGATTGAGCGACATCAAGGTGTACTTTGACTTCGGCACGGATATCTTCCGGGACAGGCAAGAAGTGCTGAATCGGTTGAACTCGGTGCAACTGCCCAACGGCGTGCAGCCGAGTTTGTCTCCCTGGTGGGCGATCGCCGAAATCTACCGTTACGAGTTGACGGGATCAGGCCCGACCTCCCTGACGGATCTGAAGACCATCCAGGACTGGCAGGTGCGTCGGGAGTTTCGACGCATTCCCGGCGTCATCGACGTCACCGCATTCGGCGGCACGACGAAGGAGTATCACATCGATATTGACCCCGGAAAACTGATCAGCTACGGCGTCAGCCTCTCCCAGGTCATGACGGCCCTCACCAACAGCAATGCCAACGTCGGGGGCAACTACCTGACGGTCGGAGCGCAGAACTACAACATCAGGGGATTAGGACTGATCAATGGCATTCAGGACATTGAAAACGTCATGGTGGCGGAAAAGGAGGGCACGCCGATTTTCGTCAAATCACTGGGCAAAGTGGCCGTCGGCCATCGCGTCCGGTTGGGGAAGGTCGGGATCGACGAGCGCGATGATGTCGTCGAAGGCGTGGTGTTGCTCCAACGCGGTTACAAGGCGCTGCCGGTTCTTGATCAGGTCCGGGCCAAGGTGCAGGACTTGAACTCGTGGAAACTTCCGGCCGGCGTGAAGGTGACGACCTTCTATGACCGGACGGCGCTGATTCATACTACGGTCGAAACCGTTACGGATATTCTCATCAGCGGGATGGTGCTGGTCTTCGTGATTCTGTTCGTGTTTCTCGGCCATTTCCGCGCCGCCCTGATCGTCGCCCTGACGATCCCTCTTTCTCTGCTGTTCACCTTCAGCATGATGGTGTTCGTGGGGCAATCGGCCAATCTCATCTCCCTTGGTTCGATCGATTTCGGCATCATCGTCGACGCGACGCTCATCATGGTGGAAAGCATTTTCTTCCATCTAGCCCATGCCAAGACGCAGAACCTGACGGTCAACCAGCACATCGTCCGCGCGGCGCGGCAAGTGGGACGCCCTATCTTTTTTTCCACTGCCATCATCGTCGTGGCCTTTATTCCGCTCTTTACGATGACCGGGGTGCCCGGCAAGATTTTCGCTCCGATGTCGGTCACCTACGGCTTTGCTCTGGCGGGGGCGTTGATCATGGCGTTTACGCTTGGACCGGCTCTGTGCTCGTTCCTGTTCCGCGGCCACCTGAGCGAAGAAGACACGACGATCGTGCGAGTGATTCGCAAGCTGTACCATCGTATTCTTGGATTTTCGCTTGATCATCGCATGCTCGTGCTCGCGTTCGCGGCTGGACTCCTGCTGTTGACCTTCGTTGCGCTGCAGTCACTGGGAGGAGAATTCATGCCGGCCCTGGAAGAGGGCAACCTCTGGGTTCGGGCGACCATGCCGGTGGATATTTCCTTCGACCAGGCCGCTCGCCTCACCAGTGACATTCGGCGCCTCTTTCGCGAGTCGCCGGAGGTCACCACCGTCGTATCCCAGTTGGGAAGACCGGACGACGGGACGGATCCGACGAGCTTCTTCAACGCGGAGTTCCTAGCAAACTTGAAGCCCCAAAGCGAATGGCGTTCCGGGCTGGACAAAGATCGCCTGATCGAGGAGATCGAAGGCAAGCTTCACCAGATCCCCGGCGTCATCTTCAATTTCTCGCAGGTCATCCAGGACAACGTCGAAGAGGCGATGTCCGGCGTTAAAGGCGAGAATTCGATCAAGCTGTTCGGCCGCGATCTGAAAATTTTGGAAGCGAAAGCCGTCGAAATCGAACATGTGATGAAAGGGATCAGAGGAATCAAAGACCTTGGCATCTTTCGCCTGCTCGGCCAGCCGAACCTGCTGATTCAAGTGGACCGCGAGGCCAGCGCCCGCTACGGTCTGCAGGTCGCGGATGTCAATGCGGTCGTGCAGGCCGCAATCGGAGGGCAGGCGGTTACGCAAGTATTTGAAGGAGAGCGGCTTTTCGATCTGGTCGTGCGGTTCATGCCCGAGTTCCGGCAGGACGTCGAATCCATCAGCAATATCCTGGTCAGCACACCAGACGGCGCGCGAATTCCGCTCAAGCAGCTCGCCACCATCACCTCTCAAACAGGCGCGTTCATCATTTATCGCGAGAACAACGAACGATACATTCCGATCAAGTTCAGCGTGCGGGAACGGGATCTCCAAAGCACGGTCGAGGAAGCCCAAGGGCGGCTGGCCAAAGAGGTGAGTCTGCCGGAACGCTATCGCATGGAGTGGGCCGGCCAGTATGATCAGCTCAAGGACGAACAGAAACGGCTGATGACAATCGTCCCACTCAGCCTTCTCATTATCCTGTTCCTGCTGTACACGACGTTCGATTCATTGAAGAATGCGCTGTTGGTGCTTTCGACGGTTCCCTTCGCGCTCGTCGGCGGAGTGTTGTCGCTGGTTGCAACTCAAACGCATTTCAGCATCTCGGCGGCGGTCGGCGTTATTTCGACGCTCGGGGTCGCGATTCTGGGTGGTGTGCTCTTGATCTCCCGTATCGAGGAATTCCGGGTTGCCGGTTTGAGCGTTCGTGAGGCGGTCATCAAGGGAGCAGACGTTCAGATGCGGCCGATTCTCATGGCGACGCTTGGCGCGGCGATCGGACTCCTGCCGGCGGCGCTGGCCACCGGCATCGGCTCACAAGCTCAGAAACCGCTGGCACGGGTGGTGGTCGGAGGTATGCTGACAGCTGCCTTTTTGATTTTGGTCGTGTTGCCGGTATTATATGAGTTGGTCCATCGTCGATGGGTCGACGTCGATGACTGATCTCTTCAACGAAAGGGGCGAACGTGCCGCACAGAAATTACCTCGCAATGATCGGAATGGCTGTCGCAGCTGCAGTTTCTCTTGTCGTGCCGCTGAAGGCGTCATCGGCTGACCAGTTCGGACCGATTCCGGTCCAAATTCCTTACGAGTTGCCGCCCAAGACGCAGGACGCTCTCGTCGAGTCCGTGCCGCAAAACACCAAGCCTCTAAGCCCGGAGGAACTGCAGCGGGCGGAGGCGCTCCTCCCCCTTTTGGAAGGCAAGCAGGAGTTTTGGGCCATGGGGGAGTTCGTCCACCTCGGTGAGCCGGTCGTCCCCGTTCTGGTAAAGGGCTTGACGATGCCAGGACCCAGAGCCCGCTACAATGCCATCGAAACGATTTCCATGCTTAAGGCGGTCTCCGCCGTACCAGCCTTGATCATCACAGCGAAAGATCCCAATGAGATTCCTCGAGTGCGGGAACATGCCTTGCGCGTGGCGATCCGGCTGGATCCGGCCAAGACGCCGGAGGCGATCCAGGTGATGTCGAAGGATGCGAACTCATCGATTCGCAAAACCGCGGCATTTGAGGGACGGTATGTGCGCGAGAAATCGATCATCCCGATCCTTATCGAGATGGTCGCCGATGACGAGCGGTTCGTGGCCTTGTCCGCCGTTCAGTCCCTGTGGATCCTGACACGCCATGAAACGGAATTTCACGACTGGGAAACGTCCACCAAGCAGGACAGGCTCGAATGGACCGCCGAGTGGACGGATTGGTGGACTGCGCAAAAGGACTCATTCCAAATTCCCGAGCCCAGGCGCTCTTCACCACCCCGGCAGGGGTGAGGAGTCGCCTTGCGACCGAGAAAATTGCTGTGCTATATGTGAGCGGTCTGTCACATTGTTCCAGTAATGCTTGAAAGGGAATCCGCTCGTTCGATGGCAGTCTTATCGATCGCAAAACTTGGCAATCCCATCCTGCGGAAACTCGCCGTGCCGGTGGACGCGCGAGAGATCCGCACCAAAGAATTTCAGCAACTGGTCGAAGATATGTTCCAAACCATGCTGGAGGAGCCTGGAATCGGGCTGGCCGCTCCGCAGGTCTCCCGCTCGGTCCAGTTGGTCGTCATGGGGTGCGAAGGCGAAGGGGGGTTTCCGTCAACGACCCTGATCAATCCCAAGATCGTCTACTACGGCCCTCAGCAGGAAGAGAACTGGGAAGGCTGTTTAAGCGTCGACGGATTGCGCGGCAAAGTCACCAGACCGTCCGTCATCCGCGTGCAGGCCTTGGACCGTGACGGAAAAGCCGTCGACATCGAAGCCGACGGGCTCTTCGCCGTCTGCATCCAACACGAGATGGATCACCTGATCGGGAAACTGTTTTTGGATCGGATGACGGATATGTCGACGCTGACCCAGTTGACCGAATTCGAGAAGTTTTGGCGAAAAGAACCGACTCCCGTCATTTAACCGACCCTCTGGTCAATCATTGTGAAATCTCTCTTCCGTGCGCTCCAGTATCTCCTCCCCCATCGCGGCTTGGCGCTTGCCACGCTCCTCTGCGCAATGTGCGCGACGGCCATGGAACTGGTGCCTCCCTGGGTCATCAAGGTCATCATTGACGACGTCATTCAAGCGAAGAAGAGCTGGCTCCTTCCTTGGGCGCTGGCGGGACTGGTCGCCGCTTATGTGCTGAAGAATATTTTTGCGTCGTTGCGCATCCGGTTGAATAATTCTCTGGAGCAGACGGTCGTGCACGAGTTGCGCAGCGATGTTTTTGCGGCGCTTCAACGACTCTCGATCAACTACTTTGAAAGTCGATCGACCGGCGAGATCATGTCGCGGGTGACGAATGATACCGAGCACGTCGAGCGGATCTTCATCGACGGACTCGAAGGGGCGCTCACGGCCACGCTCACGCTGGCGGGCATTACGATCATGCTGTTTGCGCTCAACTGGAAGCTCGCCGCATTGTCGTTGCTCCCGATTCCCATTCTGATGCTCTCCGCGAGCCGCTTCACCAGAACGGTTCACGGCTACTACCATGAGATACGCAGGGGCTCCGGAGAAATCAACGGATATTTGCAGGATGCTTTGTCGGGGATCAGAGAAACCATGGGGTTCGGGCGGAAGGCGTACGAGCAACGCCGTTTTTCTGCGCTGAGCCTGGCTTACAGCGACGCGAATCTGAAAGCGATGTATCTTTGGTCTCTCTATTCTCCGGGGATGATTCTCCTGGGCAGTCTGGGGACGGTCCTGATCCTTTGGTATGGCGCGGGAGAAGTGTCCGCGGGCCGGCTGACGCTCGGCGAACTCGTGATGTTCCTATCCTATCTGGGACTATTCTATGTTCCGATCAACCAGATCCATTCCGTCAACCATATGCTGCAACATGCCCTTGCCGCCAGCGACCGCGTGTTCGAGGTACTGGACGCCCAGCCTGATGTGACGGATTGTCCCGGTCTTATCGTGCCGCTGGAGAAGGTGCGGGGCGACGTGCGGTTCGAACGGATCGAGTTTCACTACCGGCAGGACGTACCAGTCCTCAATAGCCTGTCGGCATCCGTTTCTTCGGGAGAACGTGTTGCGCTGGTCGGTCCAAGCGGCGCCGGCAAGAGCACGTTGCTGAAGCTGCTCATGCGCTTCTACGATGTGAAGTCCGGCGCGGTTCTGATCGACGGCCGGGACGTTAGGGACATGCCTCTGGATTATCTGCGCAGGCAGATCGGGTTCGTGCAGCAGGAGCCGTTCCTCTTCAACGGCACGGTTCGGGATAATATTCTCTACGGAGATTTGACCGCTGATCCGTCCCGTGTGGAAGGGGCGGCAAGAGCCGCGCGGGCGCACGAGTTTATCGACGCGCTCCCGGAAGGATACGACAGCTGGATCGGGGAGCGTGGCGTGAAATTATCGGTGGGGCAAAAGCAGCGCGTCTCGATCGCCAGGGTGCTGTTGAAAGATCCGCCGATCGTGATCTTCGACGAAGCCACCTCGAATATCGATACCGAAACCGAAGTGAAGATTCGAGAGGCTTTGAACGAGCTGACGCGGGGGCGTACCACGTTCATCATCGCCCATCGCTTATCGACGCTCCATAATGTGGATCGGATTCTGGTGATCGAAGCGGGGAGACTGGTCGAGGACGGACCTCACGAGCTGCTCATGGCTCGTGGCGGGTTATATGCCGGCTTGTACGAGGCGCAATTTCAAGTATGACACGCGCGACGGGCGCGACGAGCGAGAAATGCGAGACGAGTTGAACGGTTGTGCTCCTGTTCGTCTCTTGCGACTCGCGCCAGTCTCGCCCTTCTCGCATTTCTATTGCGTATTAAGGTCTTCAGGATGGTCTTGATCTACGAAAACGATCCGCTCGATAATGAGCACGCGAGAGGGCGCTTCTACCATGTCTGCAGGGGACAGGTAGACCGAACCGAATTGCAGATTCCCCCGACCGACCGGCCGCACGAATGTCCCCGTTGCGGAATCGATCTCGAGGCGGAGGATTTTTTCGTGGCCATGCAAAAGGGGTCGGTGTAACACCGTGGCTCGTAGGGGTAGAGGACAAGAGGGAAGGAGCTAAGGGAGTACAGATGCCAAGTAGTTCAGGACGGAAGACTGTAGCGGTCATGCGGGGGTTGATGATGCTGTGCGACAGCTGCTACGACCAGGTGATGGCGGAACAGCTCACGGATCACAAGAATTTCGTCCAGAACTACGAGGCTCTCTTCGACACCATCTGTCCCGGCTGTACCGACATCAACCGTCCGCTCGTCGACGATATGTTGGGGAGTTCGGAATAATCGCGAAGTGTATTTCGTGAAGCGTGAAGCGCCCTACCGAGCCCGCCGAGATCCCTAACCGAACATACGGTTAATCGTCTTAGCCGCTACTTGCACTCTTTCCCATTAAAGTACATACAGGTCGAATCCCCGGACTTTACCTTCCAGGTCTTGATGAGCGGGGGCTGCCCGTTCGCCCGCATTTCCACGACAAAGTCGACCAGTCCGGAGACCGGAAGCTTCTCCATGTGAGGATGGCCTGCCTCCGGAACCTCGATCCAGAAGACGGATCCAAGCGTTGAAATCAACACGCGGTGGTTCTCCATATCGAGATTGATCACGGGACTGTAGAAGCTTTTGTCTTCGGCCAGAAGGGCATTGGTCGGGACGAGGGTGAGCAAGCCCGCGAGAAGAATCGTACGCATGTGTAGCATCACGATCGCTCCTTCCAAATAAGATCGATAATGGCCCATTATCGCACTTGAGTCATGAGAAGGAAACGGGAATTTCTGAGGAATGACGAAAAAGAATGTAGATGGCTAGGCGGGACCGATCCTAGCCGGTGTAACGGCGCCTTTCTTGATCCAGTAGGCACGAATATCGGGACAGGTCTTGTCTTTGAGCGAAATCAACAGGTAGATGGGCAGGGTCAGGTTCAAGCGGGCCCAGTTTTCTTCCCAGTCATCGGCGATCTTGATATCCGTGACCGACGGTCTGGCCGGATCATGAGGATGCGAATGATACACCACTTGAAGAGTCAGTCCGTTTTTCCTCATGTCTTTCACAGCATGAAACATTTCCTGCGCGTCCATGATGAATGCGATCTCAGCACGTTCATCAGGAGTCAACCGGGACAGATGCTGCACCTTGGCCTCGTCGAACGCCGCCGCGTCGGCGGCCCCCTCCAGGCTTACGATGTTCTTGATCCGGTAAACGCGGCTCACTGTCTGCCCGGTGCCGGCGAGGAACCCGCAGCATTCATAGGGATCGAGTGCACGAGCGTGGGCGACTAGCTCATCGAGAATGGGCTGAGGAATGACCAGATCTGCCATTATTCAGTTTGTGAACGAAGAAGGATGCTCAAAACGTCCGTCCAGCGAAGCGAGAACGATGTCCGGTGAAAAGCGCGTCCCGGCGCGCTGGGGCGGGGTGGGTGATGAACATGGCGTTTTCAGCATCCTAAATGGTGCAGCTGACGGTATAGTCAAGAGTCAGGTCCTTGATCTTGGGGTTGGGACCACAGAGCGGGCAGCTCGGATCTTTCGGTCGTCCAACCTTGCGGAACTTCATCTCCAGCGCATCATAGATGACCAACTTGTCCGCGATCGTCTCACCGATTCCGAGGATCTCCTTGATGGCTTCGGACGCCTGCAGGATACCCATGGTGCCCGCGAGCACGCCGAGCACGCCTGCTTCCTGACAGTTCGGGACTAGTCCAGCAGGAGGCGGTTCCGGGTACAGGCAGCGATAGCAAGGGTACCCCGCATGCGGTTTGATCGTGGTCAACTGCCCTTCGAACCGGAACATACTGGCGGAGATCAATGTCTTTCCGGCGAAAAAACAGGCATCGTTTACCAAAAAACGGGTGGTGAAATTATCCGATCCGTCCAAGACCACATCATACTCTTTGATCAAGGGCAGAATATTGTCGGCATCGACGAGCTGATGATAGGTCTTGATCGAGATGTCCGGATTGATCGCGTTCAGGGTTTTTCTACCAGATTCGACCTTCGGCTGTCCGATCGTGGCAGTAGAATGCAGGATTTGACGTTGGAGATTCGATAAATCCACGACATCGCCGTCCACCAAGCCGATCGTGCCGATCCCGGCGGCGGCGAGATAGAGCGCAGCGGGGGAACCGAGACCGCCCGCTCCAATGAGGAGGACTTTGGCTCTATTAAGCTTGAGCTGTCCCTTTCCTCCTACGTCCTGGAGGATGATATGGCGGCTGTACCGTTCGATCTGCTGCTCGGTCAGTTGCATAGTTTCACCTGGCGAGAGGCTCTGGACTAGAGGCTAGGGGACATATCGTTGAATCCCCTTGCCTCCCCTCCAGCTGCTAGCCTGTCATTCGACGACATTCAGTTCGATCGGGTCGACGACCACGCCTTTCTTGCGAAGCCCTTCCACGGCTCGCTCGATCTCAGCCGTTTCGCCGGTCAATTCGAGGTCCATCCATCCCGTCGTCTCCCTGACATCGGCGCGACGGACGTTGGTGACGACCTGATATTCCTTGCCGATCTGATAGATGACCGGCTCCTTGATCTTCTCTTCAGGAAACCTGATGTGAAACCGCATATTGGACATGATTAGCCTCCCGCGATGGCGGGCACAATGGAAACCTCGTCGCCGTCGTTGAGCGAAGTCTCCTTCCCCTTCAGGAAACGAATGTCTTCTTCATTCACATAGATATTCACAAAGCGCCGGAGTTCTCCGGTTTCATCGCAGAGGCGATCTTTCAGACCTGGATGCGCCTGATCCAAAGTCTCAATCATGCTTGCAATGCTGCCGGCCTGCGCTTCGACCTCACCCTGGCCCTTCGTGAGGGGGCGGAGGGGGGTTGGAATACGGACTTTAATCATGCGTCACCACCACCGTTCTTGCCCATTTTGAATGTTTTTTCAAAGGCCACGAGGCTCGGCTGAATTCGAACCGGCCGGCCCACCGCATCGATGACCGCTTCCTGCGTCTTGAGTCCGTTGCCGGTAATGTATGCCACCGTCACATCGGATTTCTTGATCGTCCCTTGCTTGACGAGTTTGCGCAGGACGCCGATGGTCACGCCGCCGGCAGTTTCGGCGAAGATCCCCTCGGTTTGCGCCAACAGCTTGATGCCTTCGACGACTTCTTCGTCCGACACCATGTCCATGGCGCCACGGCTCTCCGCCGTCGCCTTCAATGCGTAGTACCCGTCCGCCGGGTTCCCGATCGCCAATGACTTGGCAATCGTCTTGGGCTTCACCGGTTTGAAGAAGTCCCGTCCCGATTTGAACGCGGTCGAGATCGGGGAACAACCCTCCGCCTGTGCTCCATTGACCCTGGTTCGGACCTCGTCGACAAGACCGAGGGCCTTCATCTCGTGAAGCCCTTTCCAAATCTTGGTGAGAAGCGATCCGGACGCCATGGGAATCACGACCTGATCCGGCGTGCGCCAGCCGAGTTGTTCCACCGTTTCAAAAGCCAACGTTTTCGACCCTTCCGCGTAATAGGGACGGATGTTGATGTTGACGAAGGCCCAGCCGTGCTCGCCGGCTATTTCACTGCAGAGCCGGTTGACATCATCGTAATTGCCTTCGATCTCAACCACGTTCGGTTTGTAGATCAGATTCCCGAGCACCTTGGCCGCCTCGAGGTCTCCGGGAATAAAGACGTAGCAGCGCATACCGGCCGAGGCCGCATGGGCGGCAACCGAGTTGGCCAGGTTACCGGTGGAGGCGCAGGCGACCGTTTCGAAGCCGAGTTCCCGCGCGCGTGTAAGCGCGACGGCAACCACCCGATCCTTGAACGACAGGGTCGGGTGGTTCACGGTGTCGTTCTTGATGTACAACTCATCGAGACCGAGAAAAGCCCCGAGGTTCTTGGCGCGCACCAACGGCGTAAACCCCGCATGGGGACCGAGAAAGGTCGGCCCTTCAACCGGCAGCAGATCCGCATAGCGCCACATGCTGCGCGGCCCTTCCTCGATCTTTTTCCGCGAGACGCTCTTCTTGATCTCATCGTAGTTGTACTTCACTTCAAGCGGGCCGAAGCACATCTCGCAGACATGAATCGCTTTCGTCGGATATTCCTTTCCACACTCACGGCACACGAGCGCTTTCATCTTCGACATAGTGACACCACCTGGATTAATAAACAGGTAACGAGCGAGACAGGCACCGGTAAGACCGGAGCCTGTCCCTTACGGTCGAACGGCGCAGCCGGCATACGGATCTCCATCGTCGAACAACTCGGTAATCGTCGGGTGCTCGCCGCACAGGGCACAATTGGGATTGCGCTTCACTTTGATTTCCCGGAATTGTGTCTTTCGTGCATCAAAATCGAGCAGGCGGTCGGTTAATAGTCGCCCGATACCCAACACGAGCTTCAAGGCCTCGGTTGCCTGAATCGTTCCGATGACACCGGCCAACACGCCGATCACACCGGCTTCCTGACAGGATGCCACGAGTCCGGGCGGCGGCGGTGTCTTGAAAACGCATCGATAGCAAGCCGACTTTTTCGGGACGATCGTGGTCACCCGGCCGTCGAAACGCAGAATGCCGCCATGCACCAGCGGTTTCTCGGCGAAAAAGCAGGCATCATTGATCAGAAATTTCGCCGTAAAGTTATCGACTCCGTCGATGACCACATCGTAGTCGTTGAAAATCTTGATCGCATTGCCCGCCGTCAGGCGTTCTTCGTACATGGAGACGGCGACATCGGGGTTGAGCGCTTGAATCTTTTCCTTCCCCGACAATACTTTTGGACGGCCGACATCCGGTGTATGGTGCAGGATCTGCCGCTGGAGATTAGTCAGGTCCACGACGTCGCTGTCGATCAGGCCGATCTTGCCGACGCCGGCCGCGGCCAGGTAGAGCGCAGCCGGGGAGCCAAGGCCGCCGGCCCCGACTAGAAGAATCCTCGCTTTCGCGATCTTCTTCTGCCCCTTGCCGCCGACCTCCGGTAGAAGGATGTGCCGGCTGTAGCGGTTGATTTGATCTTCGGTGAATTCCATAACTGCGTCCAGGCTAGCGGCTATAGGCACAAGGCAAGAAGCAGAGCCGGAATAGCTGTTGATTCAACCCCACTGGCCACTTACCTCTCGCCATGCGCCTAGATATTGAAGTATTTTTCAACGCTGATATACCGCTCGCCGGTATCACACAAAATGGTTACGACGTTCTTCCCCGGCCCCAATTCCTCGGCGATCTTTTGCGCGGCGAAGACATTGGCGCCGGCCGAGATGCCGACCAGGAGTCCCTCCTGCTTGGACAACTGCTTCGCCGTCTGATAGGCCTCGTCGTCCGTCACCATGATGACGCGATCGAGAATCTTCCGATTGAGAACCTTGGGAATAAATCCCGCCCCGATGCCTTGAATCTTGTGCGGCCCCGGATCGCCGCCGGACAGAACCGGGGATCCGGCCGGTTCCACCGCGATGATTTTTACATTCGGATTGCGCTCCTTGAAAACCTCTCCGCATCCCGTGATCGTGCCGCCTGTTCCCACTGCGGCCACAAACGCGTCAATCTTACCATCCATCGCGTCGAGAATCTCCGGAGCGGTCGTCATCCGGTGCATCGCCGGGTTTGCCGGATTCGAGAACTGATCCGGCATGAAGTACGACGGGTTCTGCGCGAGAAGACTTTCCGCCTCACGGATCGAGCCCTTCATGCCCTCCCAGGCCGGTGTCAGCACCAGTTGCGCTCCGTACGACGAAAGCAGGCTTGCGCGCTCCATGCTCATGCTCTCCGGCATGACCAGAATCAGCTTGTACCCTCTTACCGCGGAAACGAGAGCCAACCCAATGCCCGTATTGCCGCTTGTGGGTTCGACGATCGTCCCACCCGGTTTCAGCTTGCCCTGGCGTTCCGCCTCATTGATCATGTTGAGACAGATTCGATCCTTGACGCTGCCGCCTGGGTTGAAGAATTCCACTTTCCCGTAGATCGTCGCGCTGCCCGGCTTGGAGAGCCGGTTCAGCCGGACGAGCGGGGTGCGCCCGATCAATTCGGTAATTTCCTTGTGCAGCGACATCGTCACCGGCCGCCCCCCATGTAGAAGAGGAATTCGAGCCGGTCGCCATCCTTGAGTTGGGTTGTCCCAAGACGATCCCGCTCAACCATGGCGTCGTTGACCTCCACCGCCACCATCTGCGGCTCGATCTTTTTGGCTTGGAGCAGATCGAGGACGCTGCCCCCCGCGACTTCCTCGGCTTTGCCGTTGATTTTGACCTGCATGAAGTCTCCTAACTTGGCCCAGGGATTAGAGAATTCAGACAGACTAACAAACTGCCTTCCGGAAAGTCAACGTAACGGGCCCTTGCTTGACTTTGTGCTGAATCCACGGCCACTATGCGGTCTTTTTCGGAGGGCTCGTGCATGTGGAAACAGAACTTCATGTTCCGGGCCGGCGAGGAAACACCGCTCAAGGAATCGGAAAATGAACTGTTTCACGAAACCGACCCCGCCATGGATAGCGCCGGTCTCCAGTTAGAGAAGTTTTTGTCCGTTTGGATTCAAGGGGACGGGGAGGACGATCGCCCCTCCGTTTATACCAATATGTATGTCCGCACCGCGACGCTGGATTTTCAGAAACGGGTCGGCTTTCTGCAGCCGTTACAAGGACGCGCCCATCAGATCAAGCAACTGCTGACTCCCGGGCAAAAGCATTTCTTGCAGCAGTGGCTCTCGAGCAAGGCTCCTCAGGCCTGGGAATCGACCGAGGATCATTTCAAGACGCTGTTCGAAATCGAATGATCGATCGCCGGGTCCGCACTTCCACATCCATGCTGAAGTCGTTCAGTCTCATCCCCTGGCTCTTCTGTACGTCAGTCCTCCTGTCGGCGGAACAGGCCGGAGGCGTCACCGTCGAAATTTACTATTCGCCGGAGGATGCGCCGCTCGATCGAGTGGTCACACTCTATGGCCAAGCCAGACGATATATCTATGTTTCGGTCTATGGACTCACATCTCCGCGCGCCGTCGAAGCCTTGGTGGCCGCCAAGAAGAGAGGCCTCGATGTGCGTCTGATCACGGATCAGGAACGAACGCAGGAGATCAAGCAACGAAGCGCGCTGCATACTCTCCGCCTGGCTGGGATTCCCATTCGCGTGAATCAACACGACGGGTTGATGCATCTCAAGCAAGTGGTCATTGATGACGAGGTGAACGCCTCCGGATCGATGAACCACACAACGAGCGGAAATCGGTATAACGACGAGCGCCTCGATGTCGTCACCGACCGCGCCATCACCGTGAAGGCGCGCGAGAAGTTTCTCGCGATGTGGAGCGACGCAGAACGGTACCGACCCTGGGTCGAGGACTGACAAGCCATGACTGGACCGATGGAACCGATAGAAGATACCGATGTGGCCGTTGTCGGAGCGGGCGGGGGAGGAGCGGTGCTCGCCCTGGCCCTCGCGCAGAAAGGAATCCGCACCGTCGTCTTGGATCAGGCTCAGGGTCCGCCGAAGGGGCTACGGGGAGAGATCCTGCAGCCGAACGGACAAGCGGTACTCGATCGGCTCGGCGTGCTGCGGTCACTGCCTGCCGAAGCGATGAGGTCGGTGCGGAACTTTCATTTTCTCCGCGCCGGCGGAACGCGACTTTGCAGCATCGACTACGGCGAGCTTCCGGCGCCGTATAACCACGCCATTGTCACCTTGCCGAATGTCGCACACCATGCCATCGTCGAAGCCGTTCAAAAACAGCCGAGCGTCAGTCTCCGCTACGGAACGTCCTTCACGGGACTGCTTCTCGATAACGGTCGCGTGGCCGGTCTGACAGCGGAGGGGCCGGACGGCTCCAGCGCCATCAAAGCGAAGGTGGTCGTGGGAGCCGATGGGGTTTTTTCAAAAGTGCGCGAGGCCATGAAGATTCCGGCCGATGTGCACCTTTATCCCGAAGGATACTTGATCGCCATCGTCGAAACGGAGCAGCGGGTCGCGGAATCGTATTATTATGTCGGTCACCGGCAGATACTCGGATTGTTTCCGGCAACGGGGAAAAAGGTCTATCTGTTTTACATGATTCCAAGCGGATCGATGGATTCCTTGAAGCAACGTGGCATCTCCGAACTGCAACGAGTCTGGACAGGAATTGCGCCTCAGTTCGGCGCCCTGTTTAAGCATCTAACTGATTGGAGCCAGACCGCTTACATGCCGACCGGGCGCGTGAGAACACCGACCTGGGTGAAGGACGGAGCAGTGCTCATCGGAGATGCCGCCCATGCCATGAACCCCCACGCCTCACAGGGCCGGATGCAGGCCATGGTCGACGCAATGGTCTTGGCTAATCTGTTACCCGATTGTCTGAAGGATGGGGATTGCTCGGTGGAACGGCTCCGAGCCTACGAAGTCGCCCGCCGTCCCCACGTCACCATGCTGCAGCGGCTGGCCGATCAGCAGGTGTTCTATTGGAATACCGGCAACCCTCTGGTCGCTTTCTTGCGCGATCGCGTTTTCCAAACGCTGGACCGGAACCCGCGCCTCCGTTATCAGGTGCTGGCGACCACTGCCGGTTTACGCACCGAGGCGCCGTTCACGTTCTTTGACCGGCTCATTGCCGCCGGTATTCTCCCGGACTTTTTCGCGAACGATACGGCAGGGAGCCGACCGTCATAACGAGGGATCATGAGCGAACGGACTATCGAAGGATTGCCGGAGGACACGCAGCGACTCCTGCAAATCTATGCGAAAGACATCAAAGCGGCCTACGGCGACCGGCTGGAGGGCTTGCTCATATATGGGAGCGCCGTCCGAGGAGAGTTCCTTCCGGGGCGATCAAACCTCAACATGCTCTTGCTGGTCACCTCATACGACGCCGCGACATTGAAGACATACGCGCCGATTCACAAGAAGTGGAGCAAAGAGCAGATCGTGGTGCCGATTTTTCTGACAGAGCAGGAATTGTCCGGCGCTTCGTCGATTTTCCCATTGGAGTTTCTGGAAATTCAGGAGCACCATCGCGTGCTGGGAGGCCGTGATCCCTTTGTGGGCTTTCACGTTCAGACACATCGACTCAAACCGCAGGTCATAGAAGGGTTTGCGAGTCATGTCTTCCGCCTTCGTCAGCGTTTCGCCGAAGGAGGAGGAACCGATGACGCCGTCACCGTGTTGCTGCCGCTCTCCGTTACTTCCTTGATTCCCCTCTTGCGAGGACTTCAGCGGGTTCTGAATCGACCCGTATTGTCTCATTCTGATGCGGTCATCATGGATATTGCCGACCATCTCAAGCTCGACCTCCAGGGTTTGCGCGACGCGCTTTCGCTCAAGAGGGGACAGATCACGCCGGGGGCGCGGGAAATTCCCCGCCTGTTCGATCGTTATCTTCACGATTCATCCGCGCTCGCGGCCGCCGCCGCCACGCTTTAACACGATGGTCAAACTCCTGCCCATGGCGGTTTGCCTGACGCTCTGTGCCGGCGCCGCCTATGCCTTGCCGTACGACCGGCCCAAGGTCAAGCTGCCGGACCCGATGGGATATGTGAGCGACCACGCTCAAACCTTGGAGGGCGACTGGAAAGCCCGCATAAGGTCAGTCTGTCAGGATCTTGAGCGAAAAACCGGCGTGGAAATGGTCGTAGTAACGGTCCCCTCCGTCAAGCCGTTCGCCTCCGCGCAAGAATTTGCGACTGCGCTCTATGAGAAATGGGGCATCGGCTCAACGCAGCAGGAGCATGGGATTTTGCTTCTTGTTACCGTGGAAGAACGGCAAGCGGCAATGACTCTCGGTCGGCAAATGTTGCCCGTCATCACCCCGGCGATGATGAATCAAATCGGAAGCGAGTACCTCCATCCTTCGATTGAGCGGGGACACTTCGATGAGGGACTCTACCGGACCGTGGTGGCATTGGCCTCTGCGTCGCAAGATGTCAGGGCCGGCTCTCTGCCGAAGACTCATTACAGACGCTTGGGAATTTGGATCACGATTCTCACGAGCCTCGGCGCAGTCTTGTTCCTCTGGTGGATCAGCCGACCGGACTTGCGGCATCCCTATAGTCGAATTCGGAAGGGTGAATATTGGGGAACGGGACAGGGGGGATTCAACGGAAACTGGGGCGGATTCGGAGGCGGCACGAGCGGGGAGGGATTCAAGTAAGGCGTGAGCAGAATCGATACGGCCGATGTGGTCCATCCGTTCGGAGCCGGCGTTTCCTGTTTCCATGACATTGGGCGGCAACCGAGCGCAAAAGGCGACTGAAAGCATCGCTCTCACGCACAAGCTATCGACACGACAGAGTCTTGCCGTTCTGCTAGATCTCCTTGCGGACGCGAATCTCCTACTGCTTGTATCGCTCTCCCTACATTCCCTACACATTTCGCTCTCGATTCAGTGAAACAGGCCGAGACCCGACTGATTATTCGATGCTACGGGCAATCCAATTGCCGACCCTGATTGGCACATCTGTTGCTCTCCTCGCCGGTGGCTCCCGAAATTGGAAGAGCCTGGAACAAGGAGGGCATCATGTCGCCAGCAAACGGTTTGCGCTTGTCAACGAATGCGCTGATCACGATGAGCTGCTCGGCATGGCTCATCTTCACACCATTCTCCACTGCAGCTGATGAGCGGGACAGTCTGCATGTGACGGCTCCGAGGAAACCGGCTAGAGCGGACGATTCATTCATAAGAATGTTCCCGGGCTTGCCGCCCTTCGCGCCCGCAACCGATGAGGTTCGGGATAAAGCTAAGAAGCTCGGGGAGCTGGGTGGAATTCTGGACGCCAAGGATGTCATGACCGATCCGGTCCAGTCCATTACCAATCCGACTGTGTTCAGCCCGAACAATCTGGACAATCCTAACATGACGGCCGGCGTAACCTTCTTTGGTCAATTTCTCGATCACGATCTGACACTCGACTTGAAATCCCCGTTGATGGAGCCCAGCGATCCGAGACGCACCACGAATTTTCGCACGGCGGCGTTTGACCTGGACAGCGTCTACGGAACAGGGCCCGATGAATCGCCTGAACTCTATGACCTGAGTGGAAAGGACATTAAATTCCGTACCGAGGCCATTCCAGGCTCTGAGACGGTTTCACGCAAGGGCGCGGTCCGCTACGATGTCCCGCGCGATGCCGCGAACAATGCCGTCATCGGCGACAGCCGCAACGATGAAAATGTCATCATCAGTCAGTTCCATCTGGCGATGCTGCGTTTCCACAACGCGGTCGTGGACCACCTCCGCGCGAGGCCCGCGCTCGCCGATGCCCCACCGGATCGTATTTTCAAGATGGCGCAGCGCCTGGTCAGGTGGCATTATCAATGGATCATACTTCATGAATTTCTGCCCTTGACCATCGGCCAGGACCGGGTGGAGGAGATCCTCCGTCGCGGGCCGCGCTTTTTCAACGCCGATGATTCCCGATTCAGAAATGCACGGGGCAATTCTCAAATCCCGATCGAGTTCTCGGTGGCGGCCTATCGATTCGGACACTCACAGGTTCGGCCGAGCTATCGCCTGAACTTCGGGCCGGACGGCGGGTCTCCATTTTTCGCGTTCATCTTCGATGATTCGTTCGATCCGAATGATCCGGATCCTGCTGATTTCCGGGGCGGCAAACGGGCGCCGCGCCGCTTCGTCGACTGGCAGACCTTCTTCAATTTTGGAGACGGGAATTCGCGGCCGAACAAGCGAATCGACGCGAAACTTTCCACCGTGCTGCTGCAGCTTTTGGGCTCCCGTGGACCGGCCCCCGGCATGCCTTCTGACGGCGTACAATCGCTGGCATCCCGTAACTTGATGCGACATGTCAATTTCGGACTGCCGGCGGGACAGGCAGCGGCCAGGGCATTCGGCGTCCCGGCTCTGACGCCGGCGCAGTTGACGGAACTGCAACCTTACGGCATGGACCGCAGCACGCCGCTCTGGTACTACATCTTGAAGGAAGCGCAGGTTATGGAAAGCGGGCTTCGTCTGGGACCTGTCGGCGGGAGGATCGTCGGAGAAGTATTCATCGGCCTTCTTAAGGCCGACCGTTCATCCTATCTGGCTTCTGAACAAAACTGGAAACCGACGCTCCAGTCGGCAAAGACGGGAGCGTTCCTCATCACGGACCTCCTCACGTTTGCCGGGGTGGTGCCGCCGCTGAACTAAGTGGAGCCCCACGGCTTGACAGCCGTGGCTTCCTGCGCAGGCGGGTGGAAAGTGGCTTACCCGGATCCCCCACTACTCCGGTACACCCCTACTTATCCCCTTTACCCCTCTCCTTGCCCCCGTCGACATGGGCTGCAGTTCCGGGAGGCGATTCTTTGCGGGCCCAGTTCGTCGCCGTGACACAGAGCCCGAATTCCTGATCCGCGACGGGAATGTCACGGATCGTGACAAGCGCGCCGCCGTGCGCATCGTTCGTCCAGATACGGAAGGCTTTCGTCTTGGTTTGACGCCCGCTCAGATAAATAGTTGTGTAGGCGAGATCGGCCAACGGAGCGCCGGTCTGATCAGTCGCCGGTTCCCGGTATGAAACAGTAACGCTGGTTTGTCCGGCGGGAAGCGAAGTGGTAAGAGTCGGGCATCCGGAGGGAAGCGGCACATCGGGCATGGTCTCTTTTCGTAGCTCTTGGCTCAGGGCGCTTTTATCGAGCGCGTTCGATTGCATCGTTTCACAGGCGGAAAAACTCAATCCCGCAGCGAAAAGCAGTCCGGTCAAAATGTGTCGATTCATATCGATTACTCCCTCTGAACGGAATATCACCGGCTTACGAACCAGCCTCGCGCCGCGGAACGACGCGTCCTTCCTCCAGGTCCTGAAGATCGGCCCAGGCGCTGAGATCTGTCCGTGAAGGATCGACGGCATCCCGGTATTTTCTGAAGTTGGCCATGCTCTCCGGAGAACTTGGACCTCGAAGCAACAACCGGCGGTTCCAATCTTCCAACTCACGTAATGAATGCGGCTTGGCAACGAGTTGAAACCACGCGACAACCCCTTCATCCGTCGGATTGGCTTTTACCGCGTCGGTAAATTGATCGCTCGTGATCCCGGCAAATTCCATCAATCGTTCATCCATAGGGCAGGGATAAATGTACTCGCCCTGAGTGCCGGCGAGCACCGCGCGGCACTTGTCGATCATGCGGGCCAAATGGGCATGCCCGGCGAGCGTGACCCGCATGCTCCGGGGAAAAGACTTTCTCAGATCCATTCGACTATAGCAATCGATGGTTTTTGAAGGTCAGGCTTTTCACGATCACTTCCCCGTTCTCGTAACTGATGATCCGCCTGGTCGCAGGCAGATCCGAAGCGCCGATACGGACGTGGCTGTCGGTAAAGCTTTCGACGTTGTTCAGTTTTCCATCAACCGGCGAATAATAGTACACCGTGTACTTGGTCGTCAGATTTTTCTGGTCCTGAGTCAATACGCCGTCTTCGACGTTAATGGTGAAAGCGAATGGGGCCATGCCGGGGTGCGCCATCTTCCTGTTGATTTGAGTGATGCGCTCGTTCTTGACCCGATAGAAGGAATTCGATCCGTGGATATTCAGCCTGGTTCCGAACGGATGTCCGTCCTCTTCCATGGTCAAGGTGTGCTTCCCGTCGGACTCCTCAAAACTCCGGGGACCCCGATGCACCGCTATCATGCCGAGCTGGTCCTGAGCCCACTTCTGCACCTCGCCGTCGGCGAGCTGCACCGATACTTCGCGGGGACTCTTGACCATGACCGGGCCGCTGGTCTCCTTCCCATTGATGTTCACGGTCAGGTCGGCGGTAAAGCCCTTGAAGTCTTGTTGCCAGCGGGCCGTTTTCTCAAACGCCTTGCGCAGCGTTTCGCGCGCGCGGGGGTCGTCTGCTACTGTCGGCTGTTCTTGTTTATGTGTTTCCATCGGCGGTCTCCAATGCTCTTAAAGGTGATCGATTGGGCGATTATACCCGCCTCTTCAATCGCCTCTCAACGATGCACCAGCATCCCGGTCGAGTTTCTCCATTTTCAAATGTCTTTGGACTCTGATATAGTTCGGCAATTTTCCTGAGTCAGCCCCTTGTTCCGTCGGGGGCTGCCCTGCAATGAAGGTTGAGAGAGGAGAGTCATGGAACGACGGGCGGCTTCCCACACTGAAGAAGAGGAAATGAACCAGCGGCGTCGGTTATTGAACGCCGCAAAAAAGGGGGATCAGAAAGCAGTCGCCAAGCTCTTCGAGCTTTATCAGGTTCGCGTCTATAACAGCGAGATGGTGAATAAACTCAACCGCGCAGCCGGAACTCACAAGATTCACGGCAAGGCGGCGCAAGGAAAGCAGGCGAAGGGCGCACCCGCGCCGAAGTCATCCCGCTCCAAGCCCAAACGGCCTGGTGGAAAAACCACCCACGGACGAAAGAAGAAATCTCCGGCCAAGGCTGCATCCAGAAAGCGGAAGAAATAGTTCAGCTTCGTTACTGAACTGCGACGCGCAGTCCTCCTCCGCCAAGTTTTCCCGCGATCTCTTCCGCTTGCTTCCAGGCCCCGGTAAACACCACGGCCTCTCCGTCATGATCGATTTTCCAAGCCAGCTCGAATGCCTTGGATGCCGTCATGCCGGGTATGCACTCACAAAAGAGTCCGATCACCTGTTGGTAGGTATGACAATCGCAGTTATAGACGATGACCCGGGCATCGAGACCATCACCGGTTCCGGTGGACGGTGTCTCTGTGACTAACGGAACTGCAACGGGGGTGGGGGAGTCGGCCATGGGCTGAATTCTAGCAGAGTTGCGGTGGTCCATTAATATCCTCTGCGCAGCAGCAGATGATTTCCGACCGAGATGAACTCTCTCCTGCAAGACCGCTCGAACAATGAATAGTGCGCGGCGGAATCCGTCGCTGCTTGCAGGCCATGCATGAGAGCAAGACGATAGGTATAGACCAGTGAGGCGGCAGTTTTCACCAGCGCCAAGCCATAGTCGAGGTCCGGCTCCGCGACAGGTCCGCCGGATTGCGCGGTGAGAGCGGTGATATGGTCTACTGTATAGGCCACTGATCGAAGACGGTCGTCCGTCAGATGGGCAATTTGATGAGGTTGGAACAATCCTCGCTGAAAGCGGACATCCCGCCGAAGAGCTATGTGAAAGAGTGATCGCCAGACCTCATCTTCCATGTCGCGATTGACAGCGGCAGCGACTTCCGAGGGGAGGGGTCCGCTCACATCATACCCCTGAACCAGCCGTCCGCTTTGGACGAGTTCCGGAAGCCCGTCACCCATTCGATCTCGAAACGCCGTCATACCGGTGAACGGGGTGAGTTGCAGCGCCATGAAATCGCGAAAATGGACTTTTTCGAAGCGCACGAGGAGCCGCCCCAGCGTCTCCTGATGACAGAGATGAAAAGGGTAGAACAGGACTTCTGGTCTCATTCCCGGTTTCATCGACAAAGCGATTCGCTCATGCTAGGGTCTGGCCAATGAAAAATCTCTTTGCATCCTGGCTTGATGCGTTGCTGGTTTTTGTCCCGGTCACCGTGGGATTGGAGTTGCTGCATGCCGACCCGCTCGTGGTGTTTCTCTGCTCGGGCTTGTCCATCATTCCGCTCGCCGGCCTGCTCGGACGGGCCACAGAGCATCTGTCGTCGCACGTCGGTGCCGGCATCGGAGGACTGCTGAATGCCTCACTGGGAAATGCCGCGGAGCTGATCATCGCGCTGGCAGCGCTGCGTAACGGCCTCCACGACGTGGTGAAGGCCTCGCTCACCGGATCTATTCTGGGAAACATCCTCCTGGTGTTGGGCGCCGCCATGATAGCCGGCGGAATCAAGTACGAACGACAGAAGTTTAACCAAACCGCCGCCGGAATGGGAGCCAGTCTCTTGCTGCTCGCTGCGGTAGGCTTGATCATTCCCGCCCTCTTTCATTTGACAGCGGCTGACCGTGGCGCAGCAATCGAGCGGGAGTTGAGCTTTGAAATTGCGGTAGTGCTTTTCGCTATTTACGTCTTAAGCTTGATCTTTTCGTTGAAGACTCATCGGCACGTGTACGCGGGAGAAGGACATGACCCGGCAGACCTGGGAGAGACTCAATGGACCAGAACCAAATCCGTCGCGGTCCTGAGCTCGGTGACAGTGCTTATCGCGATCATGAGTGAAATCCTGGTCGAAGCGCTGGAGCCGGCTGCACATCGGCTGGGGATGACGCAACTGTTCGTCGGCGTCATTCTCGTCGCGCTGATCGGGAACGCCGCCGAACACTCAACGGCCGTCATGGTGGCGCTTAAAAACAAGATGGATTTGGCACTTGGGATTGCCGTAGGTTCGAGCTTGCAGATCGCTCTCCTGATCGCCCCGATTCTGGTGTTCGCAAGTTATCTGTTGGGCAAACCGCTCGACCTGATTTTCACGCCTTTTGAAGTGGCGGCAGTCACGATCTCCGTCTTAATCGTCGGATTCGTCGCGATGGACGGCGAATCTCACTGGATGGAGGGAGTCATGCTGGTGGGTGTCTATACGATGCTGGCGATCGCGTTCTTTTTCCTGCCCGCTTGACTCCATCAGGCCGCCGGCGGTCGGCCATGAGATGTCGTGCTAGAATCTGTCCATATCGATGACTTCGGTTGCATCCCACAGATTCTTGCTTTCCGCATCAGCAAGAGCCTTAATCCTATCCTCTTCCGTCTCTTCGCCGAACCGACCTTTTGGCACGGGCTTCGACTCAGTCTCCGATTGCGCAGGAACAGCGTCGGCTGGCGGGGGAGTTCCGCGGTGTTTCTTGGCTGGGTCCATGTTGACCGGCATAACTCCTCTCGAAGGCAACCTCTTGTTAGTTTCCACCTGCCATGGAGAAAAAGTCAATGCGTGCGGCTTTCTTGATGGTCAGGCGCCGGCTGCTAAAAGAGTTTTTCGGCGACGTGGTCCGCGTACCGACGACCCTTGACGGTTAATCTCATTGTGCTTTCATCCTGTTCGATCAGCTGGTCCCGTCGTAACTCTTCGATCGTTATTTCATGCCCATAATTCATGCCGTGGTTATGCAGATGCTGTGCGGGAATCCCGCGGATCAACCGGAGTCCGAAGATCACGGCATCGCGCAGCCGTTCTTCCTCTGAGAGGACGGCACGATCCGACAGGGGGAGACGCCGTCCAGCCAGGGCAGTCTGGTAGGCCGAGAGATTTGCAACATTGCCGAATCGGGCGCCGTTCCACAAGGATTGCGCGCTTGGTCCCAGTCCGAGGTACTCACCCTGCGTCCAGTAGAGGAGATTGTGGCGGCACTCGTGTCCGGCCATCGCATAGTTCGATATCTCATACCGCTCATAGCCGGCCCGGCTCAAGATCTCCTGTGCTGCTTCATCCATGGCGACTTGAAGCTCCTCGTCCAGAGCGGGGCGGCTGTGGGTACTGATGTTATGCGCCAGCCTTGTACCGGATTCGATCGTCAGCGCATAGCAGGAAAGATGGGTGGGAGACATCTCAACGCAGCGCTCCAGACTTTGCCGCCAGCTATCAAGGGATTGGTCGGGGAGACCATACATCAAGTCAAGGTTAATATCCGCGAACCCCGCCTCTCGCGCATGCAGAACCGCCGTGACTGTTTCACAGGCAGCCCCCGGGCGCCCGATCAAGGCAAGCTCATGGTCCTGCATTGATTCAGCGCCGAAACTGATGCGGGTGACCCCGGCTTCAGCTAGCGCCCGGAGATCCTGCTTCGAGACCGTGCCCGGATGAGCCTCAACGGTGACTTCGCATCTCCCGGACAATTCAAAAGCGGTCCGAACATTCTCCAGCATGCCGATCAGCCGAGGAGCACCGAGTACGGTCGGAGTTCCACCGCCGAAATAGACTGACTGAAAAGGCCGTCCCTGCATTTCCTCTCGCTGCGCGTAGATTCCGATTTCGATTTGAAGCGCGCTCAGAAACGCCGTCGCGGCTTGATCACGATACAGTTCCAGATAGAACGAACAGAAGTCGCACCGCTGCCGGCAAAAGGGAATATGAATGTATAGCCCGTTGAGACCGCTCATGGCGATAGACTGAATGGTTCCGGCTTGGACATGTCGCGTGAGAGCACGATTTCGATTTCATCCGCCGGAGAAATTCCCCTATTGCGGACGTGCGCGTTCCAGGCCTGGTGCTGACGCAGCAACTCGAAGAGCGTTTTCAAGAGGTGCGGTTTGATCCTGGACTCCCAGCTCTGCATCCAGGCGTACCGGTCTTCATCCCCTTCGTAGTCGTCCGGAAAGATCGCCTCCAGACTGAACCGAAGCATAAAGGTTTTTTCTTCCTGATACATAAAGCTCCCGTCTGTCTGGTGGATTGCAAGCTCATGACCGCGCTTTTATAATACTTCCTTTACAAGGAGCCCAGCCCATGCCTATCTTCGAATATGTCTGCCGTGAATGCAATCATCGATTCGAAGTTCTGATTCAAGGTTCCGCGCAGGCGTCCTGCCCTCAGTGTCAATCGACCGGACTGGAGAAACAGTTTTCTGCCTTCGGTGTCGGCGCGACCGGAGCTTTGGCGCCGGCCGCCGGAGCAAGCGCATGCGGGAGTTGCGGCGATCCACGCGGTCCCGGCGCCTGCTCAATGAACTGACGATGGATTCCGGAGAGCAGGTACTCCAACAGGCTATCGCCACGATCACGCAGTCGGATCCTTTGGTGAAGCTTCTCCAACAGGTGCGGCTGGGCCGAATGAAACCAGGCGATACCGGTCTGTTGGCCGTCACCGAGTCGTGGCTCACCACCTACAGGAAAGTCGTCGCGACGGAGGGTCTAACCAGGCAATCGCTCAAGCGACTTGATCCCGCGCCCCGTATCGCAGTGCTCATCGACGCAGGGATAGTCCGCGCGGACCACCCTGCAGTGACAGCCCTCCAGGTGAATTTCGAACAGGCCTTCGCACATGCAAGCGATTAGGACTCCCCATGCGATTTGTCTGGTGCATGGCCGTCTGCCTATTCTCTCTGTCATGGCCTTCATCGGCCGTGGCGGAGGACTTGAACCCTCGAGGTCCTCTGCACAGCCTGTCTCACCAGGATAATCTCAAGACTTTTCTTCCGCCGAACGTTCATCTCTTGTTAGACCCTGCTTCGATTGAGCGCCTGCTGGACCAACTCGACGGGGATCCCCCGGACTGGCAGGCCTTGTATGGCCATGGCCATCACGATCCAGGACACGATGATCGCCTGTTCGCTCTGAATCGGGAACGCGACGCCAAGCGGCAAGGGAACCCGGCCCTCTCCTGGCCGGTCGCATTTGCATGGCTCGGCGAACTTTCGGCGTACAATCACGAGAACGAAGGCTTCTCCGTCGCTCTTGGACCGAAGTTTATTCCGACCAGATGGGGAATCGTCCGTTTCAAGCCGGAAGAAGTGCCGGGCAACCTCGTCGTGACCGCCGATTCCAGCCAGCGGAAAGCGTTACAGGCTGAAATCGAGAAGCATCACCGTATCGACATCGAGGTCATCATGACCGGCCGGCTGATTCCCGAAGAATCCCTCGTCTACGACTTCTCGCACGACGAAGAAGGGCGGGGGCTCATCATGCCCTTTGTGCGCGTCGAACAGATTCACTACGTGCGCCTTCATTAGTGCCGCCTGGTTGCGCTCTACGTGTTTCCACGAAAGTCGAAACCCTCCTTCGTTCCGACCTGTTCTGAACGGGATCGACCAAAAACCCTACAGTGCAGAGCTGTATAGCTCCGGCATCACCTGCCGCATATCGGCAGAGGAGAAGTCTTTGTTTCTTTGCGCTTTTACTCTCCAGTGCCGGAGACCGCCAAGGGCACCGGATTTGCTGATTCCTCATGCGTGGCCACGACCCCCTCAACGCGATCGGGCTATGGAGGCCTATCATGAGGCGCGATTGGATGCCTTTCCTCACCGATTTCAAGAATGCCGGGTTGGTCGGAGTTTCAGGGTTCGTTTTGTCGATTATCCTCGTTCCCATCGCTGCATCCGGCCACGAAGATACCGGACGTCACAAGTTGACCACTGCGGGCAGCAATACCCTGCCGACGCTTGCCTCGGCGCCGGAGAGGGCGTCGCAGGGTATTCGGAAAGAAAAGCAGTCTGATCAGGGAAAACCTGAAAGGAAATCGCGACGCCTGATCAAGAAGCCGACACCACCGTCTCAGCCCGCAGGGCCGGCGTCGACTTTGCCTGGTACCGATCAGACCGCCACGGCGCCGAGCACATCAAGTTCAAAGGACATTCCCGGCAGAGAAAAATCATCGATGGCCGGTTCTCCGTCTGGAACCTCCGTGCCGTCAATGTCCGGTGTGACGACGGTGGCGCCCACTGTTCCTATTCCCGCTGCATCGGTAAACGCGGGTGCAGCGCCCGGTTCTGCCACCTCACCCATGGCTGGAATCGGAATCAGCAGCGGCAGCACGCCCAAAGCAAGCGGCCGATCGTTCCAGAACCTCATCCAGCAGGCTCCCGGCCTTTCGCAACTCCTCACAGGCTTGCCTCCCGGACCGGTTATTCCTCCGGAGCCGATCGCTCCACTGCCGCCGCCTCTGGCTTCGCCACAGCCTGGATTGCCGGCGCCGCCCGTGAATTGGTTTGCCTATCACGTCTTGAATCGATTGACGTACGGCGGCACCCCCAATCAACTCAATCTGGTCGCGTCATTGACGACTGCCGCAGAAGCGCAGAATTGGGCAACGGCATTTATGAAGGAACAGCTCGAACTGGACCCGACAAGGCCCTGGCCGACAAATCTGCATAGCACCAGCCCCTTGCCTGCTCCCATTCCCATTCAGGACATTGCGTTGGACATCATGCTGTCTCAGGACAAGGTCGATTGGAGAGCGGACGAGAGCGACTCCAGCATTCTTTCGCCGAACTTCAGCGAGCTTCAGGATCATGACCTGATCAGAAAAATGCACAGCCGGCGCCAGCTGAAGGAAAAGATGGTCTATTTCTGGGACAACCATTTCAATACGAACTACCGCACGCACAGCAAAGGACAATACGAGCTTCAAGAGAATGAAGCGTTCCGCGCCCGCGCATTCGGCACCTTTCTGGATCTCATCCTGGCGAGCGGAAAAAGCGCCGCGATGATGATCTATTTGAACACCGACGTGAACGTGAAGGAAAACCCCAATGAGAACTACGCGCGCGAGGTTTTGGAATTGCACACCTTGGGCGTGAACGATCAGGGAACACCCAACGGATATACGCAATTTGATATCGTCGAAGCCGCCAAGGCCTTCACCGGATGGGATAACACTCCCGACGTTCGCGGCGGGTTCCGGTTCGTGTCCAGCCGTCACAGCCCCGGCTCGAAGCTGTTGTTGGGACAATCCATTCCGTTCAATGGAAGCGGCCCCAGCGAAGGCGAACAGGTTCTGACGCTCGCCGCGCGCCATCCGTCCACCGCCCGGCATCTCGCCAAGAAACTCTGCGAATATTTCGTCAGCGACGCGCCTTCGCCGGCGTTGGTCAATGAAATCGCATCCGTCTTCGCCGACTCCAACGGCGACATCAAAAAGATCCTGATCGCGATCTTTACGTCATCGGATTTCATGAATGTGGCCAACTATCGCGGCCAAGTGAAAACACCGCTGGAGTATCTTGTCGGACTCTACAGGAACCTCGGCGTCTGGTCGTCGCGCGACCCCTTCAGAACCCGCCTCGTCGGAGTCGGCCAATCGATCTATGAATTCGCTCCACCTACCGGATTCAAGGAAAAATCCATCGAATGGCTGAATACGAACGTCCTCTTTCACGAAGCCAGCATGGCCTATGAAACGACGATCAACGGATTCGGCTCCACCATCCGATACGGTTCTCCCAGCAGCGGGGGATCGATCCGTCTCTGGATGGACGAGCTGAAGTTGACGACCGAGGAGCAAATCCTCGGTTTCTTGACGAACCTGGCCGTCGATCGGATGGTCACGGCCACGGAATACCAGCTCTACCTCAGCACGCTGCGCGCTGGCCTGGGCGGCAATGCCTTCGACATCAAGAATGCTTCCCGTGAGGATGCGCTGGATCGAACGATGGCCACCATCCTGACGAATCCGCGATATCTGTACCAATGAGGTGGATCATGCCGATGAAGCCCCGACTCAAGAGAGATCTCCCCGAGCCGTTGCCCTTCGACCGGGACGAGAAAGAACCGTCCTGCCGCTGCTGCGGCGAATCCATGGAAATTCTCTCGCGGAGAATGTTTCTACGCCGAGCGGCCGGTTCAGCCGCCGCCGCGACGTTCTTGAGCCTGTTCCCCGGCGCGTTCTTTCCGCGAGAAACAGCCCTGGCGGCCACTAACGCCGGCAAGACTCTGGTGGTCGTGTTTCAGCGGGGAGGAAATGACGGGCTCAATACCGTCGTGCCCTACCAGGACGCGGAATATTATGTAATGCGGCCGCGGGCGACGAACGGCGGGATCGGTATCCTCCCGCCTGGATCGGGAGATGGGGCGGGGCTGGACCTGCCGGGAACCGGCTTTGCCATACATCCGTCGATTCAGCCCTTGCTGAATCTCTACGCGAACGGGACATTGGCCGTTGTCACCCGTGCGGGCTTTGCCGGCTCCACCCAATCCCACTTCACCGATCAAGACACCATCGAGCGGGGCGTATTCTCGATGCAGGACGGATGGCTCAATCGCTATCTCCAGGCCGTGCCGGCGGCCGGCTCTCCCAACATCCGTGCCGCTGGTTTCGGCAACGACCTCGCCGATTCCTTACGGGGACAGGTTCTTGTGCCGGCCGTCAACAACCTTCGTAGTCTGAGTTTTGCCAGACTGAACAGCGCAAAAGCTCCCTTGGAAGCCAATCTCCGGGCAATGTATGCGCAAGACCCCGCCCTGACGACGACAAATCCGTTCAGATCGCTGGTCCATCAACTGGGACCGGATATGATGAACCGCGTTGCGGCGATTGAGGCGATCGGACCAGCTGCCCCCCAGAACGGGGCCCTGTATCCAAATACCGGATTCGGAACCCAAATGCGCGATCTCGCTCACGTCATTCGCTCGGGGCTTGGTCTCGAAGTGGCCACGGTGGACATCGGCGGCTGGGATACCCATGAAGATCAGGGCGGAGGCGGCACATTCGCGCAGAATCAAGGCGGACGGCTAGCGGATTTCTCAGGCGGGATTCGCGCCTTCTATGACGACCTCGGGCCCCTGATGAGCAATGTGCTCCTGATGACCTGCACTGAGTTCGGCCGCACGGTTCGTCAGAACGCCAGCAATGGGACCGACCATGCCAAGGCGACAGTGTGGTTCTTATTGGGCGGAGGCGTCAAAGGCGGGCTCTATCACGGAACTGCCGGCTGGCCTGCTTCCTTGATTCCGGCCAACCTGGATGAGGGACGGTACATCGCACCGACCGTCGAATTTCGCGACATTTTCTCAGACGTGCTGACCAGCCATTTCGGAGCGACGGCTTCCGAACTGGCAGCGGTCCTTCCAGGGCACGTCCATAAACCGGTCGGCCTGTTTGGCTGAGAGTCAAAAGGCATCCTTGGCGCAACGGAACCCCGTTCCGCTGGGACGGCTGTCCATCACACCCCAGTCCCGATCGCTCGTTCGAAGACTGATTGCCGGTTTGAGCCAGGACCCGCCCCGCATGGCTTTGATCGCGCCACGCTCCGGCCCGCTGGGATCGGTGAGGGGAGCCAATCTGTAGTAATTCGGATCGTACCAATCCTGTACCCACTCAGCGACGTTGCCCGCCATGTCGTAAAGCCCGTACGGACTGGCACCGGCGGGAAAACTGCCGACCGGCAGTGTGAGAACCTCGCCTTTGAGCCCTTTCTCCTTCGCAATCTTCGCCCCTTCGCCTTTGATCCAGAACGCCTCCCAGTCCCCGGAGCTGTCGAACTGGATGATTCTGCCTGCCCAGTAACTGGCGCTGTTCGCCAGCGAAATGTCCCAGGAATTGCCCCAGGGATACAGGCGCCCATCGACGCCCCTGGCCGCCTTCTCCCATTCAGCCTCAGTCGGCAATCGCTTTCCTGCCCAACGACAGAAGGCCACAGCGTCGGCCCAACTGACGTTGACGACCGGATGCCGCTCGCTCCCTGGGAACGGGCGATGCTCCGCCCACAGCGTGGAGTTCTGGTTCGAATTCTGCGGTGCCGGATGCCCGGTAGATTCTACAAACTGATGGTAGGCCTCGTTAGTGACCTCATGTCGGTCGATATAGAAGCCACTCACATAGATGCGCCGTTGAGGCTGTTCATCGGGAAGGCTGTCATTGCCGGACGATGAGCCCATGAGAAATTCGCCCGGCGGAACCAAGACCATGGAAGGCTGGGAGGGAAAACTGTTTGCAGGGATTGCGAGATAAACGAGCGAGAGCAGAAACAGGGAACCGATGCAGCGCCGGTGTTGCACTATCGACGTTTCGTCAGTCCGCAGGCCTTGGCAACCGCGTTGCGATAGCCCTGCCAGAGGGTCAGACATGTCGTAAGGCAGGCGATCACCGCCCGTTGTTGAGACCGTGTCACCGCATAATTCACGACCATGTTATAGGCGTCGTGTCGATGGCCGGCTTCCACCATCTGATGAGCGCGGATCAGGTCCATGGAGTCCGGAGAGAGGCCATGATGCTTGACCAGGGGATGGTCGCGAATGACGGATTCAATGTCCTCGGCCGATCGGGGTTTTGACGGTTCGGCGAGTTCTTTGCGATCCTTCACGCTGCCTTCCACGAACACCGTCAGTGCCGCTGCGCCGACGACCCAGTCTCTGTGCCCTGAGACACGATCGAGCCAGGCACGATAGCGCCTGGCCGCCGGAAGTAGACGAATCGCATCGAAATCCCGGTTCGAGAATCCCAGACCCGCCATCATGGTCAAAAATAGTTCCGGATGCGACTTGCCTAAGGACAGCCCTCCGGTATCTTCCTCATAGATATTCTCCGCCAGCATTCTTCTGACGGCGGGCGGCGGGTTCTGTCCGTGGATACGCGCCAGAAAAACGGGGAAATCGCGCACATAAACGCCATATTCCTGCTGAAAATGCTGTTTCAGCTGTTGAACGCCCACGGTCCCGTCGGCGAAAGCCGGCCAGGCCCAATGATGTTTACGATCCATGATGCGCAGCACTTCTTCCTGAAATCGGCTCTTGGTCATCGCTCTCAACATGCTGGTTGCCTTCCTGTTGAACGACTCATTACAATCCGGCACCGGAGGTCGGCTGATGAAGCAGGTGACGGTTCAGAATCCTGAAGAAATTCTGTCGCTGCTCGCCGACGTGGCCCTGCGGGGATCCGGGTTCGTCACAGAATGTCTCCTGGACTACGTGTTGGACGAAGGCTTTACTGAGCCGATCTATCTCAATGCCAGCGGAGAAGATCCGGAAGCCTATTTTAAGGGACAATCTCCAGCCTGGGCCGTCTACCAGGTTCGAGAATGGAAACGCGTGCTGACGATTTCCGGCGGGCCAGGCAAACAGCGCCGGGTGCAAATTACCGAGACTCCGTAGATCGTTTCGAGTGTACGGGGAGGTCTTTGAAAAATCAACGAAACAGGAGAGTCTCGCAAGCGAATGACCGACCAAGGGACCGCGCCGTATGAGTTTGATCCGGCTTGCCGAACTCTATAGCCCCGGCGAATTGCTGATGTTGCAGAGCCTATTGGACGGGAGCGGCATTGCGTACGTTCTGCGTCATGCGAACATGAGCAGCCTGTACCCGGGGATTCCCGCACTCACGTCTCAGGTATTCGTCGAGGAACGGGAGCTTCCGCGGGCCGAACATCTGCTGGATCGGCTCAGGCTGGAGGTGCGGGATGTGTCCGACGAGATCCCCGGCAGCGGTTAGTTCTTCGGTTGTGACCCATGAGGGTTTGGCGGCGCTTGTAAGGGGACACGCTCTCCTGATCCCTGAAACCAGCCGCCGATGAGCGCGCCTTCTTCGAAGTACAAGTAACGGTGCTTCACCACCGCCGCGTTTTCCCAGTCTTCAAAAATCCATTCTTCCTGCCTGACGCCGTCCTTTGTAAAGGTCGTGTTGATCGTTTGGGGCCCTCCCCAGGCCTGCAGCACCTGTTCCTTGGACATGCCGACCATCACACGATGCTCGGCAATGTGCTTTTGGAAGTCGGGGTCTCTCAGTTGGACGATCAGCGGCCAGATGACCATCAAGACGACAAACAGAGCAAGGCCGGCATAGATGGTCGCTCGAACCGGCCGCTGGCGAAGAAAGGGGACAGGCTCCGAATGTTCCACAGCAGATGATTCCATAAGAACTCGTTGTACCGTCGAACTCATGCTTCAGTCCGCGTACTTCGGCAGCGGCACCTTTTTGACTTGAGTCTGCCGGGGCGGAAGCGGCTGTTGCGCGAATTCCTTTGAGTAGGGGTTCATGATGGGGTCGTGCGTATGGCGTTGGCGCCGCTTCACCAGATCGATACTCTGCGTGCCGACTTCGAGACGGTCCACCAGCGACTTGGTCGTCAGCGGGTCCGGCAGTCCCTGGAGCGAGAACAATTGGTAGGCGAGGGTCCAATCAAGCTGGTCTTTGGCCGCCTCTTTCACGATAAACCGGGCTGGCGCCGAGGAGGGGCCCTTGAACAGCAAGAGCCAGATGTTCGAGCGGAAAGCGGGAGACGCCGGATCGTCCGAGGGATGGAACTCGGGAACCAGGGCAGGCACTTGCGCAATCGGTACTGCGGGAGAAAACTCGATGTCGACCAGCCGGACGAACAGGGATCGATTCTCGCTCGAATCGTTGGGATCCACGGTGTAGCTGAAGGAATAGCGCACTTCAATTCCATCCCGCTTGAACGTATAAACGTCTTCTCCGTTTTCCGGCGAGACGAGTTTCCGAAAATATTTTTCCCAATCGGCGATCGCGTAATATGTGAAGACTCTCAATGCCGACTTCCGGTCACGCACAGCCTGCGGCATACCGAATTTTTCGTGCAATTCCGCCTGGGTCAACCCCAGAAAACCGTCCTCAAAGTAGGGCGAGGCGGTGGATTCAGCTGGAAGACACACACACAGGACGGCAGCAATCGGCAGGCAACGAACGATGAACTGATGTATGAAACGCTGGAGCAATGGTTATCTCCGGCTTTCGGTCATCGTATCGGCGGCATTCGTTGATGTCAAGGTCGTGTTTCGAGGATTGGTTGCCGGTCAGCGGCGTTATCAGTATGATGACGCCATTATCGTAATGCCCCACGAGAAGGTTGGGACAGAGTGACTCCTCTCGACGCACTGTTACAAAAACGCATCGTCATTCTCGACGGTGCCATGGGGACCATGATCCAGCAGCGAAAGCTGGATGAAGCCGCCTTTCGAGGCGAGCGGTTCAAGGATTGGAAGAAGGATCTCAAAGGACACAACGATCTGCTGAACCTTACCCAACCGGCCCTCATCGAAGACATTCATCGCCAGTATCTCGAAGCAGGCGCCGACATCGTCGAAACCAACACGTTCAACTCCCAGGCGATTTCCCTTGCCGACTATCAGATGGACGATCTGGGATATGAACTCTCAAGGGCGGGAGCGGCTTGCGCCAAGCGGGCCGTCCTCTCAGTCCGAGCCGCGGAGCCCGGTCGACATTGCTTCGTAGCCGGCGCCATCGGACCGACTACCAAGACTTCCTCGATCTCAACGGACGTGAACAACCCCGCCGTGCGCAGCACGACCTACGAAGAACTCGTGCGGGCCTACAGCGACCAGGTCCGCGGTCTGTTGGACGGTGGAGCGGACCTCCTTCTGGTCGAGACCATCTTCGATACGCTCAATGCGAAAGCGGCTTTCTTCGCGATCCAAGAGGTCTTCTCCACCGGCGGTCGCCGCGTGCCGATCATGGCTTCCGTCACGTTCATTCAAGCCGGAAGCAACCGCGGGGTAACCGGTCAAACCGTGGAAGGTTTCTGGAACTCGATCTCTCACGTCCCGCTGCTCAGCGTAGGAATGAATTGCGCGCTCGGGCCCAAGGAAATGCGACCCCTTATCGAAGAACTGTCGTTGATCGCGCCGGTCTATGTCAGCGCGCATCCAAACGCTGGTCTGCCCAATCCGCTGCTACCGACCGGTTTTCCTGAAACCCCGGACACTCTGGCGCCCCAGTTGCGTGAATGGGCCCACAACGGGTGGCTGAACATCGTCGGCGGCTGTTGCGGAACGACGCCCGCGCACATCAAGCTCATTGCCGAAGCGGTGCGCGACATGGCTCCCAGGAAGCTCCCTACGATCGCGCCGTACACCAGATTGAGCGGCCTCGAAGCCGTGACTCTGAGGCCCGATTCCAACTTCACGAACATCGGCGAACGGACGAACGTCACCGGCTCGCCGGCATTTGCGAAGCTGATCCTGGCGGGGGACTATGAAACCGCGTTGTCGGTGGCACGCCAACAGGTTGAGGGAGGCGCCCTGATCCTCGACGTTAATATGGACGAAGGCATGCTTGATTCCAGGGCCGCGATGGAGAAGTTTCTCCGCTTGGTGGCCTCGGAGCCGGATATCGCCCGCGTGCCGATCATGGTCGACAGCTCGAAATGGGAGGTGCTCGAAACAGGCCTGAGAAATATTCAAGGCAAAGCGATCGTCAACAGCATCAGTCTGAAAGAAGGAGAGCAGAAATTTATCGAACAGGCGACGCTGATCCGCCGGTACGGAGCTGCCGTCGTAGTCATGGCATTCGACGAGCGCGGCCAGGCCGATACGCTGGAACGCAAACAGGCTATCTGCGCCCGATCCTATACGATCCTCACGGAACAAGTCGGCTTTCCGGCGCAGGACATCATCTTTGACCCCAACATCCTGACGGTCGCGACGGGCATCGAAGAGCACAACAACTACGCCGTAGATTTCATCGAGGCGACCAGGTGGATCAAGAACAATCTTCCGGGAGCCAAAGTCAGCGGCGGCATCAGCAACATCTCTTTCTCCTTCCGCGGCAACAACGTCGTACGGGAAGCGATGCACTCGGCGTTTCTGTATCACGCCATCAAGGCCGGGCTCGACATGGGAATCGTCAATGCGGGACAACTGGCCATCTACGAGGAAATTCCCAAAGACTTGCTGGAGCTCGTGGAAGATGTGCTGTTGAACAGGCGACCGGACGCGACCGAGCGACTTGTCGCCTTCGCGGATACGGTCAAGCAGAAGGGAAAAGTCGTTGTCAGAGATGACGAATGGCGCAAGGGGACGGTCGAAGAGCGGCTCTCCCACGCGCTGGTCAAGGGCATCACGGATTACATCGACCAGGATGCGGAGGAAGCCAGACAAAAATATCCCAAACCGCTCTCGGTGATTGAAGGACCCTTGATGGCCGGGATGAATGTGGTCGGAGATCTCTTCGGCTCCGGCAAGATGTTTCTTCCCCAGGTCGTCAAAAGCGCCCGCGTCATGAAGAAGGCGGTCGCCTACCTGATGCCGTTCATGGAAGAAGAGAAAAAGCGGTTAGGAGGCTATCAGGCTCAGGGGAAAATCCTGCTCGCGACCGTCAAGGGGGACGTCCACGATATCGGGAAGAACATCGTGGGAGTCGTCCTCGGATGCAACAACTATGAGGTCCTCGACCTGGGCGTGATGGTCCCGTGCGAAAAGATTCTCGCGACGGCGAAGGAACAGAACGTCGACGTCATCGGATTGAGCGGCCTCATCACGCCTTCCCTGGACGAGATGGTTCATGTGGCGAAAGAAATGACGCGCGAAGGGTTTGCGCTTCCACTCCTCATCGGGGGCGCGACCACGAGCAAAGCCCATACGGCGGTTAAGATCGCTCCTTCTTATACGCCGTCGGTGGTGCATGTATTGGACGCATCGAGGGCCGTGGGAGTCATGGGGAATCTCATGAGCACGAGCCAGAAACCCCTGTTCACGCAACAGATTCGAGATGACTATGAACGGATTCGCCAGGCGCACCAGGACCGTGGAGCCAAGCCTCTGACTCCGATCGCCCAGGCCCGCAAGAACCGTTTTGTCTCGGATTGGACCGCTACCGACATTCCCAAGCCTTCATTCTTGGGCCTGCGGACGATTGGTGAGCAACCGCTGGATGCCCTGATCTCCTACGTCGATTGGTCCCCCTTTTTCCACGCCTGGGAGCTCAAGGGTCGATACCCGGGTATTCTTGACGATGCGAAGCTCGGCGGCAAGGCGAGGGAACTGTTCGACGACGCGCGGAGGCTGTTGGATGAGATCGTGCGACAGCGGCTGCTGACGGCCAACGCCGTGTACGGATTCTTCGCCGCTGCGTCGAGAGGCGACGACATCTCGCTCTTCACCGACGAGTCCCGCGCGAAGATCCTGACCACCTTCCACACTTTGAGGCAACAGTCGGAAAAACCGAAGGACCAACCGAATCTTGCGTTGGCCGACTTCGTGGCGCCCCATGACGCCGGCCAATCGGATCATATCGGCGCCTTCGCAGTGACGGCGGGAATCGGCCTCGAAGACCTTTGCCGCAGATTCGAGGCGGACCACGATGATTATAATTCGATCATGGCGAAGGCCCTCGCCGATCGACTGGCCGAAGCCTTCGCCGAATTTCTACACAAGCGCGTGCGGGATGAATGGGGATACGGAGCGGAGGAACAACTGACCAACGAGGATCTGATCCGGGAAAAATACCGCGGCATCCGGCCGGCTCCGGGCTATCCGGCCTGCCCGGACCACACGGAGAAACGATTGCTCTTCGATCTGCTTGAGGTCGAACGCCATACCGGCATTCAACTGACGGAAAGCTTCGCGATGTGGCCGGCAGCCTCGGTCAGCGGGTTGTACTTTGCTCATCCGCAGGCAAGGTACTTCGCCGTCGGGAAGATCGGGAGGGATCAAGTGGAGGACTACGCGAGCCGGAAAGCCATGCCGCTCGCCTCGGTCGAGCGGTGGCTTTCACCCAATCTGAATTACGACCCTGTCTAGAAATTCTCCCGAAGCTGGCGAGCTTTTTCAACAGCCTATTAGGAGACTTCAGCCAGCATGGAGTGACGGAGAGGCTTTCCGACAGCCGCCGTCAGAGCCGACTTCACTGAGCGGTACCGTTCTTCAGCCCATCGATTGAATTCTTCCGAATCGGCGAACACCAGATCCCAGGCCTTGGCCGCGTCCAGCAAGAGCAATTGATGCGGGTGATAGCCGCCGGGGAAGTACACGACAATGACGACAGACTTGCCGGTCAAGCTGATGTCGGTAAACACGTGCAGCATGGAGCCGGCCGGAAGCGTAACCTCGCGCGCAGCGGCTTCAACCAGCGGCTGATACAGCCGGCGAAGGAATTGTGCGGTGACTTCGAACGCATTATTGGTCCCGAGCAGTCGGGGATTGGGTTTCTCGCCGAACAGATTCTCGGTCAGATAGGTCGCGGCCTCCCACGTCGGCATTGCTCCCGAAGTGACGAGAGCTTCGCAGAGATAGGCAATCCAGTTCCTGGTGACGCCTGTTTTCTTTGTGAGCGCGCTCTTCTTGGCCATGGACGCCGATCCTTTCGTTTGGACGCGGGATCTGTTCTGGTACGAAGCCGGTGTTGCGGGATGGAGGCTGTACCGACGCGATGAATGGAGTATATCGGCGAGGGAAAAACTGGTCAACGAAATGGCGAAAACTGATTCACGCCTGAACACCTTCACAACAGGGCGCCTTAAAGGCTGTTCAAAAAGACCGTCCAGCAAGGCCGCAACGAGCGAAGAGGCGAAGCGTACTTTTGTGTTGTACGGTGAGTCTCTGAGCGATGTGAGAACGAAGTTGGCGGGCTTTTTCAACAGCCGCTAGGACTCGCGGACGGAACCAAGCGCCGGCTTATCCGCATACTGCTCATAGATACGTTTGATATCGGCGAGCGAAGCCAGGAAGACATCGAGCAACTCGGGATCGAAATGCAGCCCGCGCTTCTTGATCATCAATTCGACTGCATGATCGAATTCAAATGCGGGCTTATAGACGCGCGCTGTCGTCAGCGCGTCGAACGCATCCGCAATGGCCACGATACGCCCTTCGATGGGGATTTCTTCTCCCTTGAGACCGCGGGGATATCCGGTACCGTCCCAACGTTCATGATGCGTCAGGGCGATTGTCGCGGCAACATTCAGGATTTCGGCCTCAGAGCCCCCCAGAATCCGATAACCGATTTCGGCGTGTTGAGACATCACATGCAGTTCATCCTGCGTGAACTTCCCCGGTTTCAGAAGCACGTGATCCGGCGTCCCGATCTTCCCGATGTCGTGCATGGGACTGGCCGTTCGTATGAGCTCACACCGTTCGTTGGAGAGTCCGTAACGATGCGCGAGCAACTCGGAATAGCGGCTCATCCGCTGGATATGCTGCGCCGTGGCGCCGTCCCGATATTCCGCCGCGATCGCCAGCCGTTGAATAGTTTCTTCCCGCGAAAGCCGCAGTTCTTTCTCGCTTCGTTCAAGCCATTCGAGCGCCTGCTGAAGCGCCATCGTCCTGGTTCGCACGATGTCCTCAAGATTGTCCCGGTGAAGCTTGTTCTCGATCTCCAACCGACGACGGCGAAGGGCATTGGTCACGTTGATGAGGACTTCGTTCGACTCAAACGGCTTCACGACATAACCAAAGGCGCCCATATCCAGCGCTGCGTTGGCCAGCACCGCGCTGTCGAGGCCTGTCACCATGATGGCGGCCGTATGAGGATGGTCGGACAGAATATTCCTGACGAGGTCCATCCCTGACTCTCCCGGCATATTCACGTCGCAGAGAACGAGGGCAAATGGATGTTCCTCCAACCGCTGACGCGCCTCCTTGGCATCGGATGCCAACACCGTCTCATACCCGTGCGATTGAAGCATATAACCCAGCAGCCGTCTGATAGGCTCCTCATCATCGACAATGAGAACACGCTTGAGGTCGAGAATGGTTTGCCGGCTGGATTTGTCCAGAAGTAAGGTCATTGGCGGTGGTGCCGGTCAGGACGTTGCGGTACGAACGAGGTTACCGCTGTTTTCGGTCGGTGGTCTTCGCTTCATGGTCTTTTCCTAAGAACTGTAAAGCGTGTGCACCTTTTGTGCCACTATTTTCCCGTTTTCGGCGCGGTTCTGACAATCCTCGCGCGTTTGGCGAGGTCTCAGGGAACCGCCCGTTTGGCTGATGGATTTGCATCCCTGAATATCCTGCAGGAATACGATGCAGCGTCTCTCGGACATCTCCGCGAGAATGGCAGGTACAGAATTAGGCGCGTGATTGGCACTTTTGTACACAGGACATACAGGCAACTCGACAACACATAAGGGGAAATACCATTGATGCGGGCCCGGTTTCGTTGCGCTTTGAGAGGGCCTTCACTATAATGCGCTCCATCTCAAACCAGAGGAAGGAAGTGATTGTCATGAGCGGTGCGGGGGGAATACTTCGTGTGGATGGCCGGCGGAAGGATCAGCTTCGCCCGATCAAGGTAACGCGGCATTTCATCAAACATGCCGAAGGCTCCGTCTTGATAGAAATGGGGGATACGAAAGTCATTTGTACGGCTTCAGTAGAAGAAAAAGTCCCCCCCTTTCTGAAAGGGAAGGGAACAGGCTGGGTAACCGCAGAATATTCGATGTTGCCCCGCTCAACCCATGAGCGATCGCCTCGCGAAGCCGTCAAAGGCAAACAGGGCGGGAGAACATTGGAAATTCAGCGTCTCGTCGGTCGGGCCCTGCGCGCCGTCACCGGGATGGAACAGATGGGCGAACGATCGATCTGGATCGACTGTGACGTGATTCAGGCCGATGGAGGAACCAGAACCGCTTCCATTACCGGAGCCTTCATCGCGCTGGCCGATGCCTTTGCCACGTTGAAATCGCGCGGCCTCATCAAGAAACGCCCATTGAACGATTATCTCGCCGCGGTCAGCGTGGGAAAGGTCGGAGGGGAGATCCTCGTCGATCTGGCCTATACGGAAGACTCCATGGCCGAGGTCGATATGAACCTCGTGATGACCGGCAAGGGACAGTTTGTAGAGATCCAGGGCACGGCGGAGCGGACACCCTTTGCCAAGCAGGATATGGACGGGTTTCTGGCTCATGGATGGTCTGCCATTCAGACGCTCACGGCGCTGCAAAAGGATCTGGTCGGGGCCCTGGACTAGTTGCGAGCAATATGATTCACGAACTGGTCCTGGCAACCCGCAACCGCCATAAGGCAGAGGAGCTTTCCGCATTGCTCAGCGACCTTGGGATACGAATCAGGACGATCGATGAGTTTCCCGACGCGCCCGATGTGGTCGAGGACGGATCGACCTGCGAGGCGAATGCAGTCAAAAAGGCGCGAGCGATTGCAGAAGCGACCGGACTGCCCGCGGTCGCGGACGATACGGGGCTGGAAGTGGACGCTCTGGGAGGCCGTCCAGGAGTCTATGCTGCGCGCTATGCGGGCGAACATGTGACATATGAGGAAAATTGGCGTAAGTTATTGAAGGAGCTCGCTCATGTTCCGCAAGAGCGGCGAACAGCGCGGTTTCTGACCGTCGCGACATTGGCTCTTCCAGGCAACGGTGTCCAAGTAGCCCGAGGCATCTTGGAAGGAGAAATTGCGGAGAAGCCGATTGGCGATCATGGTTTCGGCTACGATCCGGTGTTTTTCGTACCGGAACTGGGGAAGACGTTGGCGGAACTGACGCCGGAGGAAAAGAATCGCGTAAGTCATCGCGCCAAAGCCTTTGCGCAGGTAAGGAATATGCTCATCACGCAAGCGGTTCATGTTCAATGATGTTGCTTTGCATAGATGGGACGCTCAAAAATGCTTCTGGCAAGGCGGCAGCGAGCGAGGGGGCGAATCGTAAGCAATTTTCAGCAACCGTTAATGTCGGGGCGTAGCGCAGCCCGGTAGCGCGCCTGCTTTGGGAGCAGGATGTCGGAGGTTCAAATCCTCTCGCCCCGACCATACCGCACTTCGTGTGGGCCGCAGGCTCACCATCGTTTTATCGTGAAGGATGCCTGCGGAGAAACACTACAAGTGTTTGTCACCTGATGATCTTGCTCGTGCCGCCGCCCCCTTTATGGCGCTCGGTAATTGACGGCGGGGGAGTCTTCAATCTATCGTGAGCACGTCATTAATTTGTGGCGCCCCATATTCCGCTGCACCGGTCACCACCAGTAGATTCGGCAAGATTTGCGCGGTCCCCGGACTGTGAGTATGCCCGCAATAGACCGTCATCCGACGGTCCGGTCGCTTTGCCATTTCTTCACGGAGAACGTCACCCACCGCCTGACAGGCAAACAACGGAAGCCAGTCATCGTTGCTGACCCGACCTTGGTACCAACAGGATTCCCGGAATGGAGGGACATGAGTCAGCAGGATCACCTGTTGATACCGGTTTAGTGCATCTGGCACCACCTTTCGCAAGGAGGTAGCCGCTGCATCTCCAAGCCGCATGAGCCGCTGTTGCAACCCCGTTGAGGTCAGACCGGTGAGCTCCTTGATTAGCAGGTGATCGTTGAGACGCACCGTCGAGTGTGGATAATCTCCATACCTTCCATCACCCCAGCCGTCATGTCCTACGAGTGCCGTTGACTGAGTCAGTGGCACTATCTTCTTGCTCGTGAGGTAGTTGAGCGATGGATGGGTACGACAGAATTGTCGAACCCGAGCCCGCACCTTGGTGATGGACCCGTGATAAAAGTCGTGATTGCCGAGTACGAAATAGACCGGTTTGTTGATGGCGTCAGACAGCGCCGAGAGATGGTCAAGCAGGGAGGGCGCGATGGAGACATCGCCCGTCAGGAACACCGCATCAGGAGTTGTCGAGACCACTCGGGCAAAGAAGTCTTGGCAGGCTCGTGGGCTCAGGAAATCGAGGTGAATATCGGTCAACCATACTGCGCGCATGGGGGGAGAAATTATGTCTCCTTTAGGAATTCGACCAGCATGCGATGAAATAGCCGGGCTGTGGACTCCCAATCGCCTCGCATGGCCTGTTCACAAGCACTGCCATACTCACCATCCGGCCTTGGTCGTAAACGGACGAAAGGTGGAAGTTCATAGCGCATCGCGAAACTGTTGGCTAAGAGCCGTGCGGTTCGACCGTTTCCGTTTGCGAACGGATGGATGCGTACCCATTCGGCATGTGTCCAGGCACAGAGGTCAAGGATGGCCAAGGTGGTATCGGCATCCAAGGCGGCGCCTGGCGGTAGTAATTGATCGAGCCGTTGAACCGCTTTCTGCAGGGTCTGTTCAAAACGAGCAAGCTCGTTGGCGACTTGTCCGGCTTCCACGCCAAAATATTTACCAATCCACACATTGATGTTTTCAAGATCCGATTCGCCTCGGAACTTGCCGACGAAGTTCCGATCAGGTACGTCGAGTCCCTCCATGACATTCTTATGCCAACCCCGGATAGCCTGAATACTGGGCAGTGTCCGCCGGCTGGCATCGTCCTGGATGGAGGCGAGGACTTGTGCGAGGTTACGTCGGAGCTGAGGACTATCCTGGTCCCAATCAGCCATGCAATAGCCGATGGAGTTCGGCACGCACAGGGCCGTCGGCTGTGGTCAACGTGCTTTCGAACGGATCCTTGAGGTTGGCTTCAGCATCGATGAACGCGGCAATGGCCTTCTTGAAGTGAGGATCGCGCTGACGATAGGTGCGAAGACTCTTGAGAGTGGCTTGTAGATCTCGCTCTACTTCGAGGTTGCGTTTCTGAAGATAGACTTCCACAGCCTCGTTGACCAGGGTATTCATCGGGCGTCGCAATATCTTACTGAGGTTTGCGAGCGCAGCCTGCTTCCGTTGATCAAGCCGAAACGTGGTCGCTCTTCTCGTTAAGAGGGTACCTTTTTTTACCATGACCGTAGGCTACCATTCATTTTCTGTGATGTCAATTATGAAAAATGACATCACCTTGTTCTGGTCCTCTGCCTTCCTACTGAGGAGGCCGATCGGCCTACCAGTATTAGGAAACCAAGGTCACTATAGTGTGAGGAGCGAGACTTGACGCAAGCGGCTCAAAAGCTTAACACTTGTCTCCAGGCTGACACCGTAGTAACACCTGATGAATCTTCAACCAAGCGGTCAGGATAGAAGTTGTTGAAAAATCATCGTGCGCCCGTAGCTCAGTTGGATAGAGCATCAGCCTTCTAAGCTGAGGGTCGCTGGTTCGAGTCCAGCCGGGCGCACCAAACCAAGCTTGCTCGTGCCGCTGCCTCATCGGCGTCAGCCTTCCCCTATTGACGGCAGCGGGTACACACCTCCAGTGTTCCCCAGGATTCCGTCTTGCTCGTGCCGCGGGCTCTTCAGGCGCAGCCTCTCTTTATCGACGCTCGCGGATAAAACCCTCCAGTGTTTCAAGAACTTCGTTGTGCGCGCGCCGGCGACGCACCGGGCGTAGCCTCTCTTCATTGCGCCGCCGGATCAGCACCTGCCGGGGACAAACTCCAGTAGACATCAACAGCCAGCCTCTCCTATAGTTTCCCCTCGTATTGATCATTAATGGGTTCGAGACTACATGCGTAAGTTCTTCCGGCCGATTCCTCTCGCCATCTCGACAGCAGTTTTCCTTCTGGCCTATACGCTCGCCGGTTTTTTCCTCCTCCCTTACGCCATTAAGTCCTATGTGTTTCCGAAAGTCTCGGACCAATTACAGCGTCCGGTCATTGCCAAAGAGGTGGAGGTCAACCCCTTCACGCTTTCCCTTCGACTGGGCGGATTCGAAATTCAGGAGAAGGACCAGACCCCGCTTCTCGGCTTCGATGAATTCTTCATCAATTTTCAGGCGATTTCCCTGATTCGCCGCGCGTACGTCTTCGATACGATTCGCTTTGTGATTCCGTTCGTATCGGTGAAAGTCGCAAAGGATGGCCGGGTGAACCTGGCCCACTTGATCCCGCAGAGTGAGGCTCCAGAAGCGACTGAACCGGCACAGGAAGCCGATGGTTCCTCAGGGATTCCAGCCGTCCAGATCGGGCGATTCGAAATTGCGCAGGGCATTGTGGAGTTTCTGGACGAATCGAAGCGGAAGCCTTTTTCGCTCGACATCGTCCCCATCAACATCGTTCTGAACAATTTCCACACCAAGCCGGGCGGCGACAACACCTATGCCTTTACGGCGGAGCTGGGGAAGGATAAGACGCTGTCGTGGGAAGGGAAAGCGTCGCTGGAACCGATCCAGTCCGAAGGGAAACTTTCGTTCAGAGGATTACAACTTCCGGTTCTCTGGAAGTACCTGCAGGAGAATTTTCGATTCACCATCGCGAAGGGAACGCTTGCGGCCGACGGCCGGTATCGCATAGACGCCAGCGTCTCGCCGCCGAATGTCACACTGGCCGACGGCGCTTTGCACATCGCGGACGTCACGTTGGTCGAGCAGGGAGGGCTGGACCCGCTCATCACCATCCCTTCGCTGAACGTAGACGGCATTCAGCTGGATCTTCGGAAACGCGACGTTTCAATCTCCTCCATCACTGTCGCCGATGGGTCCTGGACGGCCTGGATGAATGCCGACGGAACCGTAAACTACCAGTCGTTGTTCTCGCCGGTTGCCACGGAACCGTCTCCGTCTCCCGCCCAGCCCGCGCCGCAGGCCGGAAAAGATAAGCCCTGGACCATCGCGCTGAAGGAAGCCGCCCTTAAGAATCACGCGATCCACTTTGAAGATCGCTCGCTCAGTTCGCCGATGCGGGCGGAGATTTCCGGACTGTCCGCGCGCACGCACGACGTAAAAGTTCCCATCACTGAACCGATTCCCTTGTCCCTCGAGCTGACACTCAACGAAACGGGCAGAATCAAGGTGGATGGGCCGATCGTGGTGAACCCGTTCGACGCCGATCTGACCCTGGGCTTGAAACATGTCGCCATCAAACCCTTCGTGCCGTATTTCGAAAAGACCGCTCTCGTGGCCGTCGATTCCGGCGACATCGATCTGGACGGGCGGCTCCATCTCGCGTTGGAACATCCCAACGCACCTCTTTTGACCTATCGCGGAAATTTCGGCATCAGGGATCTAGCGGTCGCCGATCGAGACCAGGGATTGCCGGTGGTCTCATGGAAACAGCTGCAGCTGAAGCAGATTGCGCTTGCAGTTGACCCGACGGCCGTCACGATCGAGGAAGTGGGGCTTGATCAGCCTGCCGTGCGCCTGATTAAACATGCGGACGGACAACTCAATCTCAGCAAGCTGCGCCCCCAATCCGCCGGCGACGCACCGGCGCCGGCTACGGCCTCGCGTTCCCCGAAAAAGGACACCCCGCCTTCAGTCGCCGTGAAGACGGTGAAACTCTTGAAGGGTTCGGCGACGTTTGTGGACGAATCGATCCAGCCGACGGTGCGCACGGGAATTCACGATTTGACCGGTACCATCAAAGGACTGTCGTCGAAAGAAGTGGCCAAGGCGGAGGTGGAAATATCCGGCCGTGTCGACAAGGTGGCTCCACTCAAGATCTCAGGCAGGATCAATCCCCTCAGCGAGAACGCCTTCACGGATTTGTCGATCAAGTTTGAGAACGTGGATCTCACGACCGCGGCGCCCTATAGCGGGAAATTCGCCGGATATCCGATACGAAAGGGCAAACTGTTCCTCGATCTTGCCTACAAGGTGTCCCAGAAACAGTTGGAGGCGGAAAACAAGGTCGCAATCGAGCAATTCACCTTCGGTGAGAAGACAAACAGCCCCGATGCCACATCGCTCCCAGTGCCTTTGGCTGTCGCCCTTCTCAAGGATCGGAACGGTCGGATCGATATCGATCTGCCTATTCGGGGGGACCTTAGCGATCCGGATTTTCGATACGGCAAGGTGGTCATTTCCGCGCTGCTCAATCTATTGACCAAAATGGTCGCTTCGCCCTTCGCCCTAGTCGGCAGTCTCATTCCCGGAGGAGGCACAGGAGAGGATCTGCAGTTCTTCGAGTTTACCCCTGGATCAGCTGAAAGTTCCGGAGAGGAGTCGAAAAAAGCCGACGCCCTCACAAAAGCGCTCGCGGAAAGGCCCGGCCTGCGTCTGGAGATTACCGGCACAGCCGATCCTGTCCGCGATCGCCAGGCGCTCGGGCTTCAGAAACTCTCCGCAGAGCTGTCGGCTAGGTGGAACCGCGATCGTGGGAAGCCTCCGACGAATGCGGAGCCGATACCGCCGGACGAGGAAAAACGGCTGATCAGAGACCTCTATGAACGGCGACAAAGCAAGGCTGGCCAGGCCGAGGCCGCACTGAAACCAGGGTCACCGGCTAGGCCGCCGACGGTCGAAGAGATGAAGCAGGAGTTGGTCGCCGCCATGCCACCGGATGAAGAAGCGTTGCGCAAATTGGCTCACCAGCGGGCGGAAGCGATCCGGAATCAACTAACCGGAGAAGGCAAGCTCCCCGGTGAGAGGGTCTATCTGGTGGATGAAGACATCACGGCATCGGAACATGAGAAGGTTCGCAGCAGGCTGGCCATTACTGCGTCGTGATCCGTCGATCAGTCGGGGATTAGCTCTTGAACTCCCTCCGTCATGCACAGTATCGTAGATGGGAACAGGCCGGTCATTGTCGCCCAACAAGGTTCACAGCAAGAACGGAGGATACTATGGCACTGCGATTAGGAGACGAAGCGCCGAACTTTACAGCTGAGACCACTGAAGGAACAATCAACTTTCACGAGTGGCTCGGAAGCGGATGGGGCATTCTTTTTTCGCACCCCAAGGATTTCACCCCCGTCTGCACGACGGAATTAGGAACCGTCGCGAAGATTACGCCGGACTTCAAGAAGCGGGGAGTCAAGGTGATCGCCGTGAGCGTGGATCCTCTGGATTCCCACAAAGGCTGGATCAACGATATCAATGAAACGCAGCATACGACGATGAACTATCCCATCATCGCCGACCCGGATAAGAAGGTGGCCACACTCTATGACATGATCCATCCGAACGCCCTGGACAACATGACGGTGCGGTCGGTTTTTATTATCGGCCCCGATAAAAAAATCAAGCTAACCTTAACCTATCCTGCTTCATGTGGCCGGAATTTCGACGAATTATTACGCGTGATCGATTCCCTTCAACTTACCTCGAAGTACAAGGTCGCGACGCCGGCAAACTGGAAAGACGGGGAGGACTGCATCATCACCCCGGCAGTTAACAACGACGAAGCAAAGACGCTCTTCCCGAAGGGCTTTAAGACCGTGAAGCCCTATCTCCGCTACACTCCGCAACCAAACAAGTAGACATTGTCCTCGACGTCAGCGAGGTGGGAGAGGCTTGAGCCTCTCCCACCTCGCTGATTTTCGCGATTCCAACGCCCGTTTGGAGACCTAGACCAGCAAGAGTCCGGCCCTGCGAATCGCTTTCCAGGCGGGGGTTCGGAGAAATGCTTCGAACTGGCGAGGTCCATCGGGAAAGCTCGACTTGGCTTCCCGGAGTAAGGGATAAGAACCGGAGCTTGCTGCGTCGGGAATCGCACGGTGAATCAGATCATCGAGCCATCGGCCCTGCCTAGGCTGAAGACTGACCCCTGCCTCGCTACCCTCGCCGGGCAAGAGAAGTCGGAGCCGGTTTCCTTTTGTCGCGACGGACGGCTGCGCACCGAGCCAGACCAATCGCCGTTCAGCTGTTGGATCATCCTGAATGGTCGGTCTCTTCACCAGTCTTTGTACCCAAGCGGGAGAAACAGCCGGGCGGGGGGTCCGATGATCGAACCATCGGCGGACCTCCATAGTCAGTCCCCTCCCTTCAAGAAAGTTGAGCATGGAGCGGCGGAGCCCTTCACTCAGCCAATCCGGTGTCTTACCGGTTCGATCGGAATGGATCAGGTCATTGTCGGCGAAGCCTCCAAAGTCCGGACCGAGAATGCGGATGCCGTTGGATTTCGGGTTGATACCGATCGGGCTGTGGGCAGTTGCAGTGAACCGATGCCAGAAGGCGGATTGGATAAGGCTATAGGCAAATAGCTGCCTCACCCGCTCAAGTGAATCCACCGTCTCCTGAATCGTTTCAGACGGAAAGCCATACATGAGATAGGCATGCACCAGAATGCCGGCCTGCTTGAATGCGGATGCCACCAGCACAGTTTGATCGACAGTGATGCCCTTCTTCATCTTCTCGAGCAGGCGATCGGACGCCGCTTCCAGTCCCGCCGTCACGGCAATACAGCCGGACGCCGCCAGAAGCCGGCAGAGATCGGGCGAGAAGGCTTCCTCGAACCGGATGTTGCCCCACCAGCGAATCTTGAAATTCCGCTCGAGCAAGGCAAGAGCCAGCGCTTTGAGCCCCGCCGGGGGAGCCGCTTCATCGACGAAGTGAAAGTCACGACGACCGGTTTCGTCGATGAGCTGCTCGATCTGGCCGATCAGCCTGGCCGTCGGTGTCATTTCATACCGGCCGATATAGTCGAGCCCCACATCGCAAAACGTGCATTGCTTCCAATAACAGCCGTGCGCGACCGTCAGTTTATTCCAATGGCCTTCACTCCAGAGCCGGTGCATCGGGTTGGCGCTGTCAAGAATGGTGAGGTACTGATCCAGCGCCAGGCCGCTGTAAGTCGGACAACCAACCTCGTTCATGGAAAAATTCGCCGAAGCCGTATCGTTCACAAAGCGGACGCGGCCGCCTTCTCGATAAAACGTTCGGCACAGGGATGTGATCGCCCGCTGCTCGCTGAGATGTTCCACCAGTGAGAGCAGCGGGCGTTCCCCGTCGTCCAGCATGATGAAATCTACGTAGTCGAAGCAGCGCGGATCGCGGAGGCGCCGGAGCTCCGTATTGGCATAACCCCCGCCGAGCGCAATCGAGATATCGGGCCGATGCTGCTTGATAGCCTGCGCGATCCGAAATGCGCCATACAGATTGCCGGGAAATGGGACCGACAGGCCCACCAGGCCTGGCTTCACCCGATCGAGATGGATCCGTAGCGCATCCAGCATCAACCGGTCCGTGAGAGTGGGAGACTCGCTGAGCGCCGAGAGGATCGTATCGAACGATGAGGCAGAGCGGGCGAGGTGCTCCGCATAGCGGCTGAGCGCGAAGTACGGCGAGACAACGGCCTGCGTCAGATCGCTCAAATCCTCCAGAAAGAAGGTGGCCTGCAATTTCGCTCGATCCTGCAACGACATCGATCGTGGAAACTTTGTTCGTCCAGTAAATCGCGGCCCTTGCGGCAACGCTCCCGCTCTCCCCAGTTCGACCGCAAGAGCTGGATCGCGCCCCTGAAGATATGCCACGACCGGTTCAATCCAATCTTCGTAGGCCCGTTCGGCGGCCAGCATCGCGCAGGCCTCATCCGGCAGCGGACCCTCATGCCTGCGTGCTTCGCGAAAGAGCGATCGCAGACCCTGGCGACTGAACAAGCGCAAGACCATCTCAATGCCGATGTCCGCCTGTTCACAAGGAACGCTCTGTGAACGGAGAAATCCGGTCAAGTAGGCGGTCGAAGGATAGGGGGTGTTCAGTTGGGTAAGGGGCGGGAGCAACAGCAGCACTTGCGGCGGACGCATGAGCTCGACATAGCACAGTGCTCACGAATATTGCTATCTACGGGAACCTTCGTTAGGGTGGCTGTCATGGACCAGAAGCGCCGCTCGGCAGATCTCTCTCGATTCATTCTTTACAGCGATTTCAACTGCCCATTTTGTTATGCCCTGCATGAACGAATTCACGAGTTGAAGCTCTTCGAGCGGGTTGATTGGCATGGTGTGCAACATGCGCCCTACCTGCCGATACCCATGTCGACCTGGCAGGGAACAATGAAAGCTGAGTTGCAGCACGAGGTCGCAGTCGTGCAGCAACTGGCGCCAGAACTGCCGATTGCACTCCCAGCGGGCAAACCGAATACGAGACCGGCGATCGATGCGGCGATCCACATTTTTCAGCAGGATCACAATAGGGGACTGGAGTTCGTACGGGAGGTTTACCGTGCGTTTTGGCTTGAGGGGAGAGACATTTCAGATGCCGCAGTTCTGGCCAAACTTGCCGGTGACGTAAAAGCTATCGGCAGCGTGAATACTCGCATCGCGGAGGAGTGGGAGGTAGCATGGCACGAGACAGGCCAAGCCGGCGTCCCACTCATCGTCTCGCCAGATGGCGAGTTCCTCGTCGGTTGTGTGCTGGAAGACTCCCTCCGTCAGTTCTTCGCGCTCTTAGGCAGCGGCTGACCCCCTGACGATGGCGAGGGCAGCCAGGCCTTCCAGATCGTGATAGGTGCAGGTTGTCCCCTCTGCAACTCCACGGACTGCCGCTATAATGGCCTCTATGCAATCGACGAAATACATTTACTGGCAAGATAAAGGCCAGTGGCTCGGCTATCTGCAGGACTACCCTGATTACTGGACGCAAGGGAAGTCGTTCAAAGACCTTCAGTCCAATTTGCGCGATCTCTACCGCGATCTAACCAGCGGGGAAATTCCGGACGTGCGGAAGCTTGCCGAACTGACCATTCGGTGAAGCGAAAGGACCTCATCCGGCAACTCGAAGCTAGCGGCTAGGCGGCCATAGGGTCTTGTGTTTCTAAGTTCTCAGTCGGGTGGCGCCGACCTCGGGCGCCCATTCGCCCGCAGCGTAAGGGACCCACTGGGGAATGTGTGGAGCGAGGACGAATGGGCTGGGTCGGCGACAGGACCCGACAGGCTTTTGGCTCAACAAGGCCCTGGCGAAAGCGAAAGCAGCGGGTCTGACAATCAACCCGCCACAAACTTCAGCGCCGCGCCGTTGATGCAGTATCGCAGGCCGGTCGGCTTGGGGCCGTCCTTGAACACGTGCCCCTGATGGCCTTCGCAACGGGCGCAGTGGACTTCCGTGCGGGGAAAAATCAATTTGAAGTCGGTCGTGGTTTCAACCACCTTGGGATCGATCGGCTGCCAAAAGCTGGGCCACCCGGTGCCGCTGTCGAACTTATGCTCGGAGGAATAGGCCGGGAGGTCGCACCCGGCGCAGTAGTAAATGCCAGTCTCATGGTTCTCGTGCATCGGGTTTACGAAGGGCCGCTCGGTGTCCTCATGACGGAGGACACGATAGGCCTCATGAGGCAGGAGTTTCTTCCACTCATCGTCCGTCTTGACCACTTTGACGATCGGGCCGATCTCGACTTTCGGCGGCATAGGAAGCTCCTTTGTGAACGGATAGACGAATGCCCTCTCATCTCTGTCGGACAATCCACGACATCCTTACATAGGGATCGACCCAGAGCAAGGAGCCGCGATGCCAACAGTATCCAGCGGCCCTCGCTCTCAGCCGTCTTAGGCAGAAGAGGCTATCGGCCGGTCGGCCGCTGACACGCCATGAGCCCCCGGCTCATGATCGAACGCGGCCGGCAGCACTTCTTCAATCCGTTCGACTGGGAGGAATGTCAGGTCGTCGCGCACTTCCTGCGGAACCTCCTTGAGGTCTTTTTCATTGGCCTTCGGCAGGATGATCCGTTTAATTCCTGCTCGATGGGCCGCCAGGACCTTTTCCTTGATGCCGCCGACGGGCAACACCAATCCGCTCAGACTGATCTCGCCGGTCATGGCCGTATCGCTCCGGACCGGCTTTCCGACATAGGAGGAAGCCAGAGCCGTCGCCATCGTGATCCCGGCGGAGGGCCCATCCTTGGGAATGGCCCCTGACGGCACATGGATATGCACGCCATTCCGTTTGAAGCGGGAAATATCGAGCCCCATGCTCTCGGCATGTGACCAGAGGTAGCTCCTCGCCGCGCGCGCCGACTCCTGCATCACATCTCCCAATTGACCAGTCAGACTCACTTCATGGCTGCCTGGTAACAGCGTGGTTTCAATGTAGAGCACGTCGCCGCCGGTCGGCGTCCAGGCAAGGCCTGTCGCCACTCCCACCGGAATATTCTTCCTGGCTTCCTCCGGCATGAACCGCTCGGAACCCAACCAGTCGGGGAGCATCTTCGGATCGACCGTCACCGCCTGACGTTCCTTGCCTTCCGGCAATTCGGCAAAGGTCAGGGCTACTTTGCGGGTCAGCCGGCCAAGCATCTGCTCCAGCTGGCGCACCCCGGCTTCTCTGGTATAGCGGTTGATGATCTGATCCAGCACGGTCTCCGGCAGCTGGACTTGCTCAGCGGCAAGACCTGCTTCCTTCAATCTCCTCGGCCAGAGATAGCGGCGGGCGATTTCCGCCTTCTCCCGCTCGCTGTAACCTTGAACTCGGATGATCTCCATCCGGTCGAGGAGGGGCTGGCTGATCGTGTCCAATGTGTTCGCGGTCGTGATGAAGAAGACCTTCGACAGGTCGAACGGCAGATCGAGATAATGGTCGCGGAACGTGTGGTTCTGCGCCGGATCGAGAATTTCCAACAGCGCCGCCGCGGGATCGCCCCGGAAATCCCGGCCCATCTTATCGACCTCGTCCAGCATCAGGACGGGATTGATCACCCCGGCGCGCCGCATCGCTTGAATGATACGTCCAGGCAATGCGCCGACGTAAGTCCGGCGGTGTCCCCGCAGCTCCGCCTCATCATGGATGCCGCCCAGACTGAACCGTTCGAAGGTCCGCCCCATCGCCCTGGCGATCGATTGGCCGAGGCTTGTCTTGCCGACTCCCGGAGGGCCGACCAAGCAGAGGATGGGCGCCTTCGCCGTAGGATTCAGTTTCAATACGGCCAGATGTTCGACGATCCGTTCCTTGACCTCTTTGATCCCGTAGTGATCCTCTTCCAGCACCTGACGGACCTTACTGAGATCCAGATGCTCTTCCGAGGCCTTCTTCCAGGGCAATTCCAACACCAGCTCCAGATAGGTCCTCAAGACCTGGTGATCGGGCGATGAAGGCGGCACCTTGGCCAGGCGCGCGATTTCGCGCTCGACTTCCTTCCTCACATGATCGGGGAGATCCGCCTCCTGGATCCGCTTCTTGAGATGCGCGATCTCGCTTTCGTCGCCCTCACCCTCGCCGAGCTCCTGTTGAATCGCCTTCAGTTGCTCGCGCAGGATGTACTCGCGCTGATTTTTTCCGATCTTGGCCTGGGCGTCGCTGGCAATTTTATCGCGCAATTGAAGAATCTGAATTTCCTTCGAGAGCGCCGCGTAGAGAGAACGCAGCAGTTCGATGGTCGAGGAGCTTTCAAGCAGGGTCTGCTCTTCCTTGACCGTCAAGTTCAGGAGCGAGGCCACACGATAGGCCAGAGTCGCGGGATTCTCCTCCTTACGAAATGCCGCGGTTGCATCTTCGATCCCCGGCGCTTGAATTAAACGGGGCAGATCGGTGATCAGTTCCTGAATGGCCCGCTGAAGTGCCTGGACCTCACGATCATGATCCGCAGGCAGTTCGAGCCGACGGGCCTGTACCAGCAGGAAGGGAAGTGACTGTTCGGCCTTGAGCAGGGCGACCCGTTCGATTCCCTGAACGAGCGCATGGATCGTCCCGTCCTCGGAAGGGGCGACCTGCTTCACAATGGCTTTCGTGCCGATCGTGTAGAGATCTTCGAGCCCGGGATTTTCCGTCGCAGGATCGCGCTGCGCGACTACCAGGACCATTTTCTCTTCCGTTTTCAACGCGGCATTCACCGCGGCGACCGATCGTTCCCGTCCCACGGTCACGGGCATGAGGATTCCAGGAAACAGGACGGTCCGCTTGATGGGAAGTACCGGCAAAGTCAGGGCCAGCGTCGATGTGCTCATCGGATTAACCTCCGCTCACTGGGTGAAAAGCAGAGCTGTGCAAGCTGTTGGAAGAAAGATAGATTCGGGCGGGCCAAAGTCAAGGCGAGATTAGTTCTCTTTAACGATCGACGAACAGGCCGCCTTTAGGATAGAGGATGATCTTTCCGTCTGCCGGTTGCTGCTCGGATGGGACAATCGGCTCGGACGGCAGGTTGTAGCTATCCTTTCCGCTCAGATCGAAAAAGGCGGCCAGACTCTTCTCAGACGAGCGGCCGAAGCCTCCCTTGACAATGTATTGGTCGTTTCCGCCTTCGTCGATGAAGAGCCCCCATCCGGAATAGTCTGCTCCTCCGAGGCCGGTCGACAGCCCGAGCATATATTGGTCCCTCCCCTTACCGCTGTCGATCATGACGCTCACTCCATGATCCCAGGCCATACCGGCATTGTAATAAGGACCGCTGGACCCGTAACGATCGTCGCCGAAACGGTCGTTGAACAGACCCACTCCGTAATGCGCCGATGATCCATGGCCGTAGCGCGCGGCCTCATGCTCATCGTTCCCATTGAGATCTAAGAGGACGCCCGCGCCGAAGAAATAACCGTGTCCTAGTGAAAAGTTCGCGCCTTGATAGTGGTCCTGTCCTCCGACGTCAACCAACAGACCCCAACCGCCGGCCAGGCTGTGGGCCTGCCATTCGGCCCGCTTGCTCAAGACCCTGGCGCCGGATCCTGTCCCGAGTCCGAAACAATCGTATTGAAACAGCGGATCGCCCGGCTTGCCGTTCGGCGCATCATGGGCATTGTAGGCGCTGGGATACTTGTCTCCGCACTGATACCGGTCGTCCCCCCTCACGTCGATCACGGCGCCGATGCCGGATGGTCCGCCGAATCCCAGAGCGTAACCGTGACTCGTATAGCGGTCGTTGCCGGCCAAGTCGAAGAGCAATCCCAGGCCGTGCATCGCCGCCCCTTGGGTCATTCTCTTTCCCATGTACATATCATTGCCTCTGGCATCCAACAGGATGCCGATTCCTCCGAACCCCGTTCCTCCAGATCCCGTTTCGAGATGATACTGGTCGTCGCCGGCCAAATCGATCAGCAGTCCAACCCCGAGCCGTCCTGTGGCCAAGCCGAGCGCATCGCCGTTGTATGTATCGTTTCCGCTCACGTCGATGACCACGGCGTTGCCGTGATCTCCATCGGTCGACGCGGCGATCATGCCGCGATAGAGGTCGTCGCCGCCGACATCGATGACGAGCCCGAACCGTTTGTCCAACTCATAGCTGTTGGGACCTGGGCCTCCGATCAGAATCAATCCGTACGAACTCTCTTCGACATACAACACATCGCCGGTGACGCCGGCGGGAACCTGTTCGCGCGCGAGCGGTTGCGCAAAGCCTCCCGCAAGCTGAGCCAGCCAGCGTTCGTTCGCCAAACGCGCCAGTACCTGGGCGGCAGCGATGAGATTGGCGTAATCAACCTGCTCTTCGATGAGCTCCGCAAATCGCACATCATCTTTGACGCGAGACATCGCCTGTTCAGTTGGATTCGAGATCTGCGGGGTGAAATGCTCCACGAACCGGCGGGCATGCGCAAACAGAAATTGGCGCTCGTCGTCTGATAGATTGCGTACCGCCTTGTCGCGATGCTGCGAGGCTTCGGCCAGGCTGTCGAGGATGAAGTCGATCGCGGCTTTCGCCTTCGCGCCGGCAGGCAGCGCGATCGGACGGTGAAAGGTGGACGTCCGGTCCATGCCTGCTTCAAGAACATCGAGCAGGCCGGGAAGATTCACAGTCCCCCCCTCGGCCAATTCAGCCACCAGCAATCCATGACCTTCGAGATCGGTCACGCCGTCCCATGGCTGCTTCAAGGCGTCGAGGACGAGCCGTCGCTTGAAGCGTGCCGGTACCGCTTCGATCCCCCCGGAGACCGCGGCCATCTCGCGTGGCGCCCCTTCGAGCATATGGTCGAATTCCGGGCGAACCGACGGCGTGAGGCGCTCCAACACGGAGTCTCGCATCGGGCTCCGCGGCTTGACGAAGGAAGGCGATCCCACCAGAGCAAGGAAACTCTGGATCGTGCTGCAACCGGAAAGTAACAAGAACACCAGCGTGATGAGCAATCGGAATGATCGTCTGGTCATCCCCCTGGTCGAATCTCCTGAGCGGCTCATCCTACGCATGGACGGGGCGGGGCTTCCTCCGCATGGACCCCTCGACGATCTTGAATTCGTACAGCCGGCACTCGAGCGACCCATTGAAGAGGGGTATCCGTTTAGACGGAGCCAGGCCGATCAACTTGTGCGCTCGCGCGTCAGCGGAGAACATGTAGACCCGCCATCCGGCCCACCGCTGTTTCAATCGGTCGCCCAGTTCAGGATAGACCGCACTCATGTTTTCCGGTTGCCCGAGACGGACGCCGTAGGGCGGATTGACCAGCATGATGCCGTTCGCCGCCGGGGGATCGAGCGTCAAGAAGTCTGCCTGCTTCAACCGGATATCGACAGCCAGACCGGCGCCTTGGAACGCGCGCCGGGCAATCCGGATGGCCCGCTCATCCCGATCCGACGCGTAAATCGGAGCAGGCGCCGCTTCCAGTTGCCGCGAGCGAGCCCCCTCGCGGAGCCGGTTCCACTGCTTCGAATCGTGAAGCAGCAATCGCTCAAAAGCAAAAGACCGCATAAGGCCCGGCGCGATACGCCTGGCCAGGAGCGCGGCTTCCAATGGAATGGTCCCGCCGCCGCACATCGGATCGAGCAGCACCTGATCCGGCGTCCACCCCGTCAATCGAAGCAGACCGGCGGCCAGATTTTCCCGCAACGGCGCGTCTACTTTCTCTTCGAGCCGATAGCCGCGCTTGAACAGCGGCTCGCCGGACGTGTCGAGATAGAAGGTGACAAACGCCGCATCGAGAAACGCGTCGATGCGGATGTCGGGGCTGCCCGTATCGACGCTCGGCCGTCGACGCCGGACCGCCATGAACTTGTCGCAGACCGCGTCCTTAATCCGGAGCGTGACAAAATCCAGGCTCGCAAGCGAACAATGGCGGGCGCTGACTTTCACCTTGATCGTTCGGGAGGGTTCAAACCAATCAGGCCAGGCCAGGACATAGGCCGACCGATAGATGTCCGCTTCGCTGCGGTAAGCCGCACGGCCCACCTCCCACAGCACTCGACTCGCAATGCGGCTTTCCAAGTTCACCCGGTAAAGCGTGTGCCACGGACCCTGGAAGGCAACTCCGCCCTCGGTTCTCTCGGTCGAATCGACGGAGAGCCCACGCAATTCCTCCTCGAGCATCCCTTCGAGGCCGCGGGGGCAGGGTGAAAAGAATCGCTGTTTTGTGCTATCCATCATTCACGTCATTCGTCGCTCGTGAAACGGACCGGTCGCCGTGGTCCCGTTGCGAGATACGCTTCACGAGGTACGATCTTTTATGAACTTCTGCAGCGCCTGCGGCAAACCGGTCGCCCAAAAAATTCCCCCTGGCGACAATCTGCCGCGCTTCGTCTGCGGATCGTGCGACGCCATCCACTACCACAATCCCAAAATCGTCGCGGGCTGCATCCCGGAATGGGAAAACCAGATCCTCCTCTGTCGACGGGCCATCGAACCGAAATCCGGTCTTTGGACGTTCCCGGCTGGATTCATGGAGATCGGCGAGAGCACGGAGCAGGCGGCGATGCGGGAAACAGTCGAGGAAGCCAAGGCAGAAGTCGTCTTGACCAGGCTTCATTCCGTGTTCAGTCTCCCGCAGATCGGACAGGTCTATATGGTCTTCGTGGGCAAAATGCAGTCGAAACGATTCGGAGCCGGCGCCGAAAGTCTTGAGGTGAGACTGTTTCATCCGTCGGAAATCCCGTGGGAGGAGATCGCCTTCCCGGTCGTCAAGGAGGCGCTGCGGCGCTATATCGACGACATGGCGAAAGGCGGGTTGAGCCTCCATGTGGCAAGCCTTCCGGACCGTCTCAACAAGACCGGCACGACCGGTTCGATCCTTCACAACCGGAGCGACGGCTGACGGACGACGGCGTGGATATCCACGAGTTGTTCGGCCCGATCGAGCGAATAGAAGATCCGCCATTCACCCACCGCATATTTGCACAAATCAGGCAAATCCGGCGCGACCGTTTCGTGGCGCAGGTTTTCCACGTTCGACACAATCCACTTCGTCTTCTCAAGCAGCCGTTGTGCTGTCGGAACCTCAATGGTCGCGAGGTCGTCGAGAACGGATGGGTGAAACGCGAGACGATACCAGGCCACAATTTCTTACCAGTGAAGCCCGAGCTTCTGCGCGACCTCTTCGCCCGACAACCTCTGCCGATTGGACAGCGAAGCCTTGAGGCGTGTCCGCATCGCTTCGCCGAGTTGGAGACCCAGGTCGGGATCGCCGATCAACTCGCGGAGCCGATCGTCCACCATTCCACGCACGAGCTCCTTCAATTCCTCGGGAGAGAGCGAAGACAATTCCATGAACGGGAGGATACGGAGGCGCGGGCGGGATTGCAACGGGGAACAACGAATCAGCGCGGGCTGACTCTGGCTTCGAGCTGCTGAATGATGCGGCCGAGGCGATCCTCTTCGGGCTTTGCGACGACCAGAAATTCCATTCCAATTCCTTGCGACCCGCACCATCGAATGGCGGCATTCTCGATGGTGATGGGCTTGGCCTCTCCCGGCACGTGCAAGAGGAGGGTCACCTGCATACCGGTGAAGGGGCTCAACAGGCTTTCAACCCGACACCCCTTCGTTGAAAGGTCACGAATCGAGCCCTTGTGGCGGAACTGGTCTTTATGGACCAGCGTACTGGGCATCGAGACCTGGTATCGCTTGAATTTTCTGGTTACCATAATAAAGCGCTCACGAGATCGCGCAAAACCGTGGTTTCCTTCGTCGGGTGGAGCATCCCATGCGCGCCGCTTGCACGGGCTCGCACGACCCATCCAGAAGAGGCTAGTATCGCTCAGCAGGATTGTCAAAGAATTCCGCACTTCGCGGAGAACCGGATTTGCGTCGATCGGGAGCTGATTCATGGAAGCTTGCCGGCCGGAACAGAAGGTAGCTACCAGCGGCGGCCCCAACGTCCGTAAAATCGCGGACCCCAATAGGGATGGTAGTAATAGGGCGGTCCGTAGATCCAGGGCCGTCCCAGATAGAGACCTAGCCCCAGGGGCGGATAGGCGTAGGTATAGGCATAGGGCGTCGGAACAATTGTAGTCGCAGGGCGTTGCGACAGCTGCTGCTGTAAATCCGCCGTCGCCGAAGCCTGACGATCGATCTGGTTCTTCAATTGACCTACCGCCTCGCGCTGGGCCTGAAGCTGACCTTCCAATCTCTCGATCTGCTCCCGCTGATGCTCGATGAACGCATTCAGGCAACGGGTTTGCGCCTCCTCGCCATAATTGGAGCACTCCCACGGTACTTGAGGACCGGCAGCATGAGCTGCCGGCGAAAAAAATAGGATTCCGGTCGCCGCCACACCGGCAAGCGACATCCATCGAACGGAGTCCGGATGAAAGGCCGTCATACCTGTGCGACAGTTCATCTTTTCCCTCCTTGTCCAGATCCGTTCATCAGCTACACAATACATTACCACGGGATATTTCCCATGACCAGATCGCGAAGACGTCAGGGGATACTGCTTCTGTTCGACCCTATCCGGCTTCCTCCTTGTTTGATTTTGAAATGGGGGACTCCTACAATGCCGGCATTGGATGAATTGGGGTTGAAGTAGGCCAGTCCGCACGATGCCTCCCGGACGACACAAGATTACCCGCCGTTCCCCGCTGCCCGATCGATCGCTCAAGCGGCGGTTTCAGCAACGTCTCTTGAAATGGTACGCCGCCCACGGCAGGGATCTGCCCTGGCGCAACACCTCGAACCCCTATCACATTTTGGTTTCCGAGGTCATGCTGCAACAGACCCAGGTCGATCGTGTGATCCCCAAGTATCATGAGTTTCTCGACCGCTATCCGAGCTTCGAGGATTTGGCGGAGGCGCCGGTGAAGGAGGTCAAGAACACCTGGTACCCGCTTGGGTACAACATCAGACCGTTGCGGCTGCACAGTATCGCGTGCGAAACGGTCGCTCGATACGATGGAAAGCTACCGAGGGGAGCCGAGGATCTGTTGTCCTTTAAAGGCATCGGACGATACACGGCTGGAGCGATTCGTTCGTTCGCGTTCAACGAGGACGCGCCGATCCTCGACACCAACGTCATGCGGGTCCTCCATAGGATCTTCATTGCCAAAGGCGATCCCAAGACTCAAAAGGCCAGGCTCTGGGAATTGTCTGAAGCGTTGATTCCGCCAGGGAAGGGATATGACTTCAACCAAGCCTTGATGGATTTCGGGGCGATGTCCTGCACGGCGAGAAATCCCTCCTGCCGGCCTTGCCCGATGAAATCGATCTGCAAGACCTATCCGTTCAAAGCCAAGAGGGCAGGGAGAGTATGAAGGTCGTCGAGGTTGCCGCGGGGCTGATCTGCTCCGACGGCCGGTATTTGATCGCGAAGCGAAAGCCGGGCGTGCATCTGGCCGGCCTGTGGGAATTTCCCGGCGGAAAACGTGAAACCGGCGAAACGCTGGAAGACTGCCTCAGGCGGGAGTTGTTTGAAGAATTGAGCATTCGAGTCGATGTCCCCATTCCATTTCAAATCATCCGCCATGATTACTCCGAGAAGACGGTCGAGCTGCATTTCTTCCGATGCGCGATCGAAGCAGGCCAGCCCGCTCCGGTCGATTGCGCCGAGCTCCGATGGGTCCTTCCCTCAGAGCTGGACAAATACCAGTTTCCACCGGCGGACCGTCCCATCATTGAAGCCCTGCAACATCAAGCGATAGGCCGCTGATCGTGAAGATCGTCCTCGACATTGAAACCGTCCAGGCCCCGCGGGAAGAGTGGGAACGATTGAGCGGCAGGCAGCCGTCAACCGTGGACTCCGCCGCGACCGACGAGGCTCCGGACCTGTTCGCAGCCGGAGCGGCTGAAGAGCGACGGCGCCTGGACGAGGAACAATACGCGAAGTCCGCCTTCGACGGGACCTTCAGCGCGATCGTGTGCATCGGCCTGCTCGAATTTTCCGATCAGCTGGAGCCGCGCGGAGCGGTCGCATGGTACGGAGGGAACGAGCGCGAATTGCTTCGCCAATTCTGGTCGCGACTGGCGCAGGCCAGACCATCGCTATTCATCACGCACAACGGCCTGGGATTCGACCTGCCCTTCATCAGGAAACGGTCGATGATCCAACAAGTCAAGCCGAGCCTGGACATCAATCTGGCTAAGTTTCGAACCGAGCCTGTGTACGACACGATGGCCGTGTGGAGCAACTGGGACCAGCGAGGGTGGGTGAAACTCGATGTGTTGGCCCGCGCGCTGAACGTGGATACGAAGTCAGGAAGCGGCGACCAGGTGGCTGCGATGTGGGAGAAGGGACAGGGGCGCGAGTTGGCTCTCTACTGCCTTCAGGATACCTTCGTGACCTACGCCTGCTATTGCCGGATGAATTTCCGGCAGCCCCTGTCCCGCGAAGTGGTGCTCCTTCAACCGGAGCTCGTCGATGTGGGCTGACGCTCCTTAGCGCGTTCGATACGCTTCCGCCTGTTTCTTCTTCGGCGCCGGCTTGGCCGATACTTTGCTGGCCCTGAGCGCCTTGATCTCTTCGTCGCGATCGCGCAGCTCGCGTTTCATCCAATCCGACTCCTTGCGGAGCATGCTGATTTCTGAATCCTTCTTGGCGATGGTTTCCTTCGCCTTCTCGATTTGATCGATCTCCGGCGATTGAATATCGCCGTACGGCGCGGTGGAGGAGCCGGCGACGAACTGTGACTTGGCCGGTGCGGCGCTCGACGCAGCTGCCGCGACCGGAGCGGCCGGCGCTTTGGAGACCGACTTGGCTGCCGGCAATGATGCCATCGGAGCCTTGGCCAGGGCGTGATAGTCGATCACCATGGCCAACATACCGGCTGCTCCTCCGGCTGCGTAAGCCGGAGCGTGCTCCGCGTGGGCGACGGACTCCGGCGCGAAACCGGTCGGCTTGGCGCCTCTCACAAGCGTGACATAGATGGATTCCTTCTGCACATAGATGCTGCCCGCGGCGGGTTCAGAGCCTGACCCTGCCGATGAGGACACGCGGAAGCCGACAATCTGTTCCGGCTTCGCCTTCGATAAGCCTTGTGCGAGCAGGGGGGCAAGAAACTCCGCATCCTCATCGCTGAAAATTCTCATCGGCTTGCTGCCGCCGGCGGACATTCTCGAGGATCCGTTCTGGCTCTCATCGCTGTAGAGTCCCTTCACGATTTTCATCATCGTGGTCTGGTCGATCACGGCCGGATGACTCGCTTCGAACGACCAGTCTGCGACCTCTTCAAGATAGACATTGCCCTTTGAACTTTGCGCGATCTTTGCCGTGGTGGAACAACCGGTCGTTGTCAGCGCGACCGCGGCAATGACCGCAGCTCCGCATGCCGCTTGCTTGAGCGCAGAAGAAATGATGGATTGTGCCGTCATGAGAAATCTCCTTTGTCAGGATTAGAGCAGGAATGGTCGGTGTTTCGTATGAGGTGCACAGGAACCGATGGTTAGAGGAGCTACCAGATTCCCAGCCCCATCAAGGTGACGCTCAGGGCCAGCCATCCAAAGAGCCCCATCGCGATGACCGTTTCGAGGCTGACTGAGGAATCAGATTTTTGATCGGCCGGGGAACCAACTTTGGAATTCATATGTGTTCTCCAAGTGGCTGGAACCGCAAGATTTTGAATTCGTTCTCTTTTGTTAAGCAAAGTTTGTGCCCTTGGACTAATCGGGCGGGAATTCCTGATACAAATGAAGAGTCCTGGATCCCGATTGCTGACTTATGGAACAGTCCGGCTGGAATGTTTTCGAACATTACGTCAGACTTGACTGTGTAAGTTATTGATTACATGTGTGTGTTTCATACCTATCAATTGGTGGTATTAAGCCAGAATGAATCAGTCCCACGGACGGTCCAGTCAGAAAATTGGAAGATGAGCCTGTCTTGGGTCTGTCCTGGGCGCTTGGAGGAAACTACCTACAGGAGTGGCAGTTCTCGTGCGAAACTGTTCGATCTTGAAGGATGGTAAGGGCGGCTGGTCGAACTCAGAGGCGCGGCAGCGCCCTCATGGAGCGCTTGCATACAAGGTTGATGCGGAGCAATCGTAGATCGAGAGCGCAATAATCTGGCCCGGGCTGGCTGACACCGAGCTTTTTTCCCACACGACTGTGATATTTCCATCGCTCTTACCCATCCCTTGCAGGGAAGAACGCTTGGCATCGCCTTCAACCAGCACAGGAAGCGTCGAACCGATATAGGCCCGATTCCGCTCTTGAGAGATTCGCCGCTGAAGATCGACGAGAGCGGTCACGCGTTCAGACTTCACCGCATCAGAAACATCGTCGGGATGCTTCCTGGCGGCGATCGTATTTTTCCGTTCAGAGTACTTAAAAATGAAGGCCGCGTGATACCGGACTTCCTCAAGCAAGCGGTAGGTATCGGCAAACTCCGCATCCGACTCGGAACAGAATCCAGCGATGATATCGGTTGTCAGCACCATGCCCGGACCAGCCGCGAGAATTTGATCCACAAGAGTCAGGTAGGCCGCCCGCGTGTAGGTTCGATTCATCAGGCTCAGGATCCGGTCGTTTCCCGATTGGACCGGCAGATGAATATGCTTGCAGATTCTCGGGTGAGACAGAACCGCCTCCAAGAGCGCGGGGGGAAAATCTTTCGGATGGGGAGATGTAAAGCGCACCCGCTCAATCCCCGGCACGTCGGCCACAGCCACCAGGAGGCGGGCGAAATCCCAGTCGCCGGACCGATAGGAGTTGACGTTCTGTCCGAGAAGCGTGATCTGCTTGAACCCCTGCGAGGCGGCGAGGCGGGCTTCGGCCACGATTCCTTCCGGTTCCCGAGAACGTTCTCTGCCCCTGGTATAGGGAACGACGCAGAAGCTGCAGAAATTGTCGCACCCCCGCATGACCGCGATCCAGGCGTTCACTCCGTCACGCCGCTCCGGCACGACATCGTCGTAGGTTTCATACTCGGAGAGATCGACCGCCATCCCCTTGCGTCGCTCACCCTGTTCCTGCGACTCGATCGCGTCGGCAATGAGCATCGGCAGCTGCCGGTAGGCGTCCGGTCCCGCAAGCACGTCCACGAGGGGTTCTTTCGCCGCCAGTTCCTCCTTTAGATTCTGCGCCATGCAGCCCAGAACGCCGACCACCAGGGGCCGTTGCCTCTTGAGCGCCCGAAGGTCCGAAAGGTGGGTATAGACTTTGTTGTGCGCGTTCTCGCGAATCGCGCAGGTATTCATCAGAATGACATCGGCGCGCTCCCGGTCATCGGTCATGATGAACCCGTCCCGCGTCAGGAGCGAGCGCACCAGCTCAGAGTCGTACTCGTTCATTTGACAGCCGAACGTTTCGAGATGAACCTGACGAGGAGATTTCTGGTTCATATCATCGACACCGGGCGCGAAGGGTCATGTACAGGCGCGATACGGCCCACAGCCCATCGGTCGGACGCAGCTGATATCCCCACCGGCTTCAATTGGTTGGTCAGGTCCGGGGATGACGGAACGCCGACGCGCAAAAAATTCGGAGTGGTTCCCAATGTGAGGCCTTCCGTTTCTCCGGACTCGAAGAGAACCGGAACCGTGGTTCCGATGAAGCGCTCCGCAAAGACCATTCGTTTCAATAGACAGAGATCGGACAGTGTTCTCGCTCGTTCCCGCGCGACTGCCGTGGGAACGGAACCGTGCAATTTGAGCGCAGCCGTTCCCGGTCTCGGCGAGTACGTGAACACGTGAAAGTACGAAAACGAAAGCGTTTCCGCAAGACTGAGGGTCCGGAGAAACGCCTCTTCGGTTTCTCCCGGAAAACCCACCATCAAATCAGTCCCGAGTCCCAGCGCCGGCACAATACGACAGGCGCGTTCGATCAGGCCTACAAACTCGCGCACCCGGTAGGGACGGTTCATCGCGGACAGGACCGCATCATCACCGCTCTGTAGGGGAATATGCAAATAGGGACAGAGCTTCGAGGATGAAGCCATCCGCTCGATCAGCTCGTCCGTGACCGTTGTCGGCTCGATCGACGAAATTCTGATCCGTTCAAGTCCTTCGATCTGTTCCAATCGGCTGATCAGTCCGATGAGATCCCGACCCCCCTCACGGTAGCGGCCGATATTGACTCCGGTCAGAACGACTTCACGATACCCTCCTGCGACGAGCATTTCGGCTTCCCGAATCACATCCTCCAGTATGCGGCTCCGTTCATGCCCGCGCGCGAAAGGAATGAGGCAGAAGCTGCACATCACGTTACAGCCGTCCTGGACCTTCAGCAGGGCCCTCGTTGAACCCGGCTCCCCGTACTCGGGCAGGACAAAATCTTCACGACCGATCGTCCTACTATGGTGAATTTCCGGCTTCGGATGCTTCTGCAATCTCTCCGGGGCGGGGAGCAATGCCGGCAGATCCCATTTGAATTGATTGCCGACGATCAGATCGACGCCCGCTATCGACCGCAGTTCCTGCACACCGGTTTGCGCATAACAACCGGTCACTGCGACGAACGCTCCCGGCGAATGCTTCAGGGTTTTTCGGACGACATAACGACAGGTGCGCTCCGCTTCCTCCGTCACCGAACAGGTATTCACCACCAGCAGATCGGTCGGCTGGCCGAGGGCCACGACCTCATAGCCTTCTTTGCGCAGACGAGATGCGAGCACGGCGGTCTCCGCCTGGTTCAATCGACACCCCAGCGTATGTAACGAGGCGCGTTTCATTGATGGGAAAGCATTATAGTGAGGTCGGGTCAGACCGGGCAAGGCAACGGATGCATGAACGAGACGGGCAGCCCTTTTCATCATCCTGCCGGTTGAAGGTCGAGGGAAGCCATGGTAGCATGCGTTCCATCGTCGTCCTCATCCGGAGTGAGTCTCTCGTGACCACTTCACAGCGCGCAGCAGCATTTCTGATCTGTCTCGCTTTGTTTGTTCCCGCCTCAGGCGCCTCGACGAAAGAGCTGTTGCCGAAGGAACCGGATATCAGCACCAGAATCGACGAGTTGTACGACCACGAAGCGCGGCTGTTCCTGATGCTCTACTCGCTTCATGGGAACGGGCAGGTGGACTACATCACGGGTCGCATGGTCCAGGAATACGCCAGAAGCAACTACGGGAATCCTGTCTACCAGACGGAAGCGTTTCCGTTGTTCTACTGGTGGAATCATACGATGTGGAACGATCCGGAACAGGACGGGGTAAACGGCAACGAACGGGTTTATCAGGAAAACGTGGAATTCGACATCTCCCGCTATAAGCCCTGCACCTTCAACGGGCAACCTTGCTGAGCGTCGCATCGATTCGTTCCACCCGCCGTTGCATTCTTGATCCTCGCCGGATTTCATGAATCTTCTGATGAAGGGCGGCGCGCCGGTGCTATGCTTTGATCGCCACACGACGCTCCCATGATCGGCGCACCATGAGCACCCCTTCTGTCGCACAAATTCTCGCCAATCGGCGCATCGGTTTCATGCTGCCGTTGGGCTTCGCCTCCGGACTTCCGCTCGCGCTCACGGCCGGCACCCTGCAAGCCTGGCTTACCGTCGTCGGACTGGACCTCAAGACGATCGGCATCTTCACGCTCGTCGGACTTCCGTACACGTTGAAGTTTCTCTGGGCCCCCCTCCTGGACAGGATCGTGCCGCCTTGGCTGGGACGACGGCGCGGATGGATGCTGCTGATCCAGATCGGAGTAGCGATCGGATTGGCTGTCATGGGGCTGACCGGCCCAGGCGATCGCCCGGAGTGGCTCGGCTTGATCGCGCTCGCGGTCGCATTTCTCTCTGCCTCGCTCGATATCGTGTTCGACGCCTATCGAACCGATCTGCTGCTGCCGGCGGAACGGGGGTTCGGCGCAGCGGTGTGGGTAAACGGATATCGCTTCGCTCTGCTCCTCGCAAGCTCCGGAGCATTGGTCCTGGCCGACCACATCGGATGGCAGCAGACCTACCTGCTTCTGGCGGCGGTGATGGGCGCGGGAATTTTCACCATCCTGGCGGCTCCGGAACCGACGCTGAGCGGCGCGCCGCCCGCAACGCTCGTCGAGGCGATCGGGGAGCCTCTGCGAGAACTGTTTTCACGCCCGGACATCTTTACAGTCTTCCTGCTGATTCTGCTCTACAAGATCGGCGACGCGGTCGCCGCTTCCCTGCAGACGGCGTTCTTTATCGGGGGGTTGGGATTTTCCAGCAGCGACGTCGGCTACGTGAAGGGGCTGGGACTCTTCGCGACGCTCGCCGGGGCATTGACAGGAGGAATGGTAATGGCAAGACTGGGGCTGGTTCCGTCCCTCCTGCTCTTCGGGTTCTTCCAAGCCCTGTCGAACCTATGCTTTACCGGACTGGCATGGGCGGGAAAAAGTTACGCGGCGCTCTCGGCGTCAATCGTTGTCGAGAATGTGACCGGTGGAATGGGGACTGCCGCGTTCGTGGCGCTGATCATGTCGCTCTGCGACCATCGATACACCGCGACCCAGTTCGCGCTGCTCTCCTCGCTGGAAGCCGTCGGCCGGGTCTTTTCCGGACGGCCTTCGGCCGAACTCGTCGCCGTGGTCGGATGGGCGCAATTTTTCTTCATTTCGTTCTTGCTGGCTCTACCGGGAGTCTGGCTTGTCTGGAAGCTTCGCGCCAGGCTTCAGAGCGACTCCGACGAAGGGCTCGCACCGGCAGCTGCGGCGCTATGAAGGCTTCATTCTGCGCTGAAGAAACAACACGAACAGCATCAGGGTCGGCAGCGGCGCAAGCGCGAACGGCACCAGCCAGACCCAGAAATTCTTGGCGCGCATGCGCGCCTGATCGATCATCCAGACAAACACCCACACGACCAGACCGATGTAGTTGAGCGCCATCCATCGCGTCGTGTGGATTTTCAGGCCGCTGGCCTGGTCGGGAGCGCTGTTGAAAAGAAACACTCCCAGCATGAGAATGAACAGCCCGAGCAGCAGACCGACAAGGCGTTTGCTCCAAACAAACATAGAAACCCTCCTGCCGTGGACGGCGAAATGCGCTCCGTGGAATGACCGGTGCCGGAGGGTAGGCTAATCATGCTTCTTCGTTTTGTCAAAGGACGTTGGAACCGAGGAGCAGGATGAAGATCTGGCAGCTCCTGATTCTCGTCGCCGTACTGACCGCGAGCGTGGCCCTGGCCTTGACGAATCCTTCGATGGACGCCTATCTGTCGTTCGTCGAGTCGGAGTTGGGAAAGGCATTGGATCGTCACGAATCCGCGACGCCGAACAGAGAACGCGCCATGGTCCGTACGATTTTTCGCGCGCACAGTCATGAACTGGTCGTGAGCGTCGTAGGTCCCCACACAGTGCGGCGCAATTGGGGGCTGTTCAGTTTCTTTGAGACCACGGCATTGGACACCCGCATTGAAGTCTTCGCGATCGGCGGACGCTTTATTCCCCTCAAGGGCATTGACGACGCGATTCTTCGGCTCGGACGATTGGCATTCTAGTTTTCGTCAGAATATTTTTTTCCTCGCGGCCAAAATGAGGCCATCTGATCACCGCGGTTCTGTGGATAAGTAAGAGAAAATTTCCCGGAACCGGCTTCAGATACGGATCGGCAGTTATCCACAGAATTTCCTCGCTATCCCCAAGCAACCACAATATTTGGTATTGACAATTCTCCCCAATGGCTATATGTAGTCCCTCGCCGCTGTTTGGGCGAGCCATCCGATCCTCGGCAGAGGCAATACGTTCCAGATTCCAGCATTCGGCTTTTGCCCGCTTACTTCGGCAATTGACCGACCTGCGCCGGTACCTAACCCTGGGGAGGAGAGATCGTGAGAATAGAACGGCGATTCACGCGTTCCGGACAAAGTCCCTATGAAGGCTTGAAGTTCGTGAAACGTTCGTCGGAGATCCGCAATCCCGACGGATCGACCGTCTTTAAACTGGACCAGATCGACATTCCGGAGCCATGGTCGCAGCTGGCGATCGATATCCTGGCCCAAAAATATTTCCGGAAAGCCGGTGTGCCTCAACGGGATGATTCCGGGAATCCTGTCATCGAACAGGACGGCAAGCCCACGCTGGGCGGAGAGCGCGACGCCCGGCAGGTCTTCGACCGCCTGGCTGGTTGCTGGACGCATTGGGGCAAGGCCTACGGCTACTTCAAGACCGTCGAAGACAGCGCCGCCTTCCACGATGAACTCTGCTACATGCTGGCGCATCAGATGGTCGCTCCCAATAGTCCTCAATGGTTCAACACCGGTCTGCACTATGCCTACGGACTGTCGGGACCGGCTCAGGGCCATTATTATGTCGATCCCAAAACCCGGGAGGTCGTCAAGGCAACCAACGCCTTTGAGCATCCGCAGCCGCACGCCTGCTTCATCCAATCCATCGAAGACGATCTCGTCAACGAGAACGGCATCATGGATCTGTGGGTGCGCGAGGCCCGCCTGTTCAAGTACGGGTCGGGAACCGGGACGAATTTTTCCAAATTGCGCGGAGACGGGGAGTCGCTTTCAGGTGGGGGCCGTTCCTCCGGCCTGATGTCGTTTCTGCGGATCGGCGACCGCGCCGCCGGCGCCATTAAGTCCGGAGGTACGACCAGACGGGCGGCCAAAATGGTCTGTCTCGATCTGGATCACCCGGACATCGAAGAATTCATCGACTGGAAGGTGATCGAAGAGCAGAAGGTGGCCGCGATGGTCACCGGCTCGAAAATCTGCGCCCAGCGGCTCAATGCCGTGCTCAAAGCCTGCCATGTCGTCGATGGCGACGGCACTCCGAAGATCGAAGTCGATCCGAAGCAGAACAGTATCCTGAAAGAAGCGCTCATCGCGGCACGCCGCGATGCGGTTCCCGAAGCCTATGTCCAGCGGATGTTTTCCTACGCTCAGCAGGGCTTCACGCATTTCGTCTTTCACGAGTACGACACGAACTGGGACGGGAAGGCTTACCAAACGGTTTCCGGCCAAAATTCGAACAACAGCGTCCGCATTCCCAACGAATTTTTTACCGCGCTGGAGGCCGACGGGGACTGGCAGCTGAAGCGCCGTGTCGACGGCAAGGTCGCCAAAACGGTCAAGGCGCGGGACCTCTGGGACCGCGTCGCCTGGGCGGCCTGGATCTGCGCTGATCCGGGAACGCAATACGATACGACTATCAACGAATGGCACACCTGCCCCGAAGACGGACGTATCAACGCGTCGAATCCCTGCTCCGAGTACATGTTCCTCGACGATACGGCCTGCAATCTGGCCTCCTTGAATCTGGCGCAGTTTTTCACGGGCGACGGCGAATTCGAGCTCGAGCACTTCCGCCATGCCGTGCGTCTCTGGACCATCGTCCTCGAGATCAGCGTGTTGATGGCCTCCTTTCCCAGCCGCTCGATCGCGGAAAAAAGCTATCAGTTCCGCACGCTGGGTCTCGGCTATGCCAATCTCGGCACCGTGCTGATGCGCCAGGGCATTCCCTACGATTCTCCCAAAGCCATGGCGATTTGCGGCGCCCTGACCGCCATCATGACCGGAGAAGCCTACAGCGCTTCGGCCGAAATGGCGGCGGAGCTGTGGCCCTTTCCGGGCTATGCGAAGAACCGGGACGCGATGTTGCGCGTCATCCGCAACCATCGTCGCGCGGCCTATCACGCGCCGGAAGAGGAATATGAAGGCCTCACCATCCGGCCGATGGGCATTCAAGCCGAGCACTGTCCTCCCGATTTGTTGATCGCGGCGCGGCGCGCCTGGGACCGCGCTCTGGAATTGGGCACGGCATACGGCTATCGGAATGCGCAGGTCACCGTGATCGCGCCGACCGGCACCATCGGTCTGGTCATGGATTGCGACACCACCGGCATCGAACCGGATTTTGCCCTGGTCAAGTTCAAGAAACTGGCGGGCGGCGGGTATTTCAAGATCATCAATCAAAGCCTGCCTCCGGCGCTGGCCACGTTGGGGTACTCCGAGTCGCAGGTACAGGAGATCGTCAGCTATTGCGTCGGCCGCCAAACACTGCAGGGGGCGCCCTTCATCAACCATGAGACCCTGAAGCAAAAGGGATTCGACGATGCAGCGCTGGCCCGTCTGGAAAGCGGATTGGCTCAGGCGTTCGAACTCCAATTCGCCTTCAACAAGTATGTGCTCGGCGAAGACTTCTGCCGGGAAAAGCTCGGGCTGACGGACCTTCAACTCACGGAAGCCAACTTCAACATGCTGAAGGCGATGGGATTCACCCAGGAAGAAATCGCCGCCGCCAACGATTACTGCTGCGGCACCATGACGGTGGAAGGCGCGCCCCACCTCAAGACGGAGCATCTGCCGGTTTTCGATTGCGCCAACCGATGCGGCAGGATCGGACAGAGGTACATCGCCGTCGACGCGCATATCCGCATGATGGCCGCCGCGCAGCCCTTCATCAGCGGCGCGATCAGCAAGACCATCAATATGCCGGCCGACGCCACGCTGGAGGATGTCAAGTCCGCCTATTTGTTTGCCTGGAAGAGCATGGTGAAGGCCGTCGCGCTCTATCGTGACGGCTCCAAGCTCAGCCAACCCCTTTCCGCTTCCACCGACTCGGGAAAAAGCGTCGAGGCGTCCACTGAAGTCCTGGCGATCGCGGAAAAGATCACCGAGCGGGTGCTTGTCCGCTACCTCGCCAAGCGGCGGCCGCTGCCCGCCAGACGCAACGGCTATACCCAAAAGGCCGTCATCGGAGGCCACAAGCTCTACCTCCGAACCGGTGAATACGAAGACGGGACGGTCGGCGAGATTTTTCTCGACATGCACAAGGAAGGTGCGGCCTTCCGCAGCCTGATGAACTGTTTCGCCATCGCCATTTCGCTCGGACTGCAGCACGGCGTTCCACTCGAAGAGTTCGTCGAGGCTTTCGTCTTTACCCGCTTCGAACCGAACGGACCGGTCAAGCTGAACGACCGCATCAAGATGTCGACGTCGATCATCGACTATATCTTCCGCGAGCTCGCCGTAACCTATCTGGACCGGTACGATCTGGCGCAGGTCAAGGAAGAAGATCTCCGCATGGATTCCGTGAAGAAGGACGAACAGGATCCCGAGTGCTCCGACGAGGAGGCCGATCCGGAAACGCTGGCCTCGTCATCGATCAGCACCGAACGCGTGCCTTCGCGGCGCGGCATCATCCCGCGCCACGGGGGAAACGGACATGGAAATGGCAGCAGCATCGTTACGCACAAAGTTGAGCTCAAACGGGAAACCTTAACGTTGACGGAAGAACAGATCGCGCGCCGAAAAGGGTACGAGGGCGATCCCTGCGCCGAATGTAAGCAGTTCACGATGGTGCGGAACGGCACCTGCCTGAAATGTGAGACCTGCGGGGCGACGAGCGGCTGTTCATAGTCAAGAGGTGCGTTATGACCACAACCCTGCGCGAACAAGGCATCGAATCGATCCACGATCAGGTCGTCAGTCTGGTGGCGCAACGCTGGGCCAAGGCCTTTCATTGCAAAGTCACGATTCACACAGGTCTGGAGCAAAATCCCTGGGCCGACCCCAATCAGCAATGCGACATCGTCGGATGGTACGTCACTTCAGGCGGCAATACGATGGAATGGATGGCTGAGGTTGAGACGGAAGACTCCCTGGCCGACTCCCAAACCGTAGCCAATTGGAGAAGGGCCGTGGCGCGCGGCGTTCCATTCTACCTGCTTGTCCCGAGGGGTACGAGAGAAGCGGCGCAGAAGCTTGCCCAGGATGCCTCCGTCATGTTTAGCTGTGTGTATGAATACACGTTCATGAACGATATCTGCCACATTCTCTAGGTTATGGAGAGAGGCCTATGCCCACCACTACACAGTTGGTTATCAGCGGACAAAGCCGGCCCGGTGTCATGGCTCAGGTGGCTTCGGTACTGGGAGGGGCGGGAGTCAACATCAAGGCCTTCTCCGCTCCTGAGGTCACCGGAACCGGAAAGCTGCGGCTGCTTGTCGCCGACCTCGAGGGTGCCAAGGCTGCGCTGAAAGCGGCCAAGATAAAGTTTTCGGAGGAAACCGCGCTCGTCCTGAGTTTGGAAAACAAGCCCGGCGCGCTGAACGAAGTGGCTGACCTGCTGACGCAAGCGCGGATCAATATCAAATGCGGCTATTGCACCCCCTCGCGGGAGGGAAAGCGCGCCATCGTCGTGCTGACTGTGGCGAACACGGACAAAGCGTTGGCAGTTCTGCGGGATCAATCTCTTGATGAGTTTTGAAAATGGCGAGGGGGTTGCCACGCTCGTGGTCCTCTCTTGTGCTTCCTTTCTTGTTGATCGCCGCGATTGCGATCACTGCCGGGTGCAGTAGTCCCGCCCCCAAACCGGTTTATTTCCCAGGATACCCCATCGGTTTTGTCGAACGTGGCGTCGCCTCCTGGTACGGTCCCGGGTTTCACGGGAACAAAACCGCCAACGGCGAGCGATACGACATGCATCAATTGACCGCCGCGCATCGCACCCTGCCGCTCGGGTCCGTCGCCGTGGTGCGCTCCGTGAGCTCAGGCCGCCAGGTCACCGTCCGGATCAACGACCGGGGCCCCTTCGCCAAAGGCCGCATTCTCGACCTTTCTCTCGCCGGGGCGCAGGCCCTGGGCATGACCGGCAGTGGAACTGACCAGATTGAGCTTCGGGTCGTCGGATTCGAGGGTCGGACCGCCGAGATGGGAGCCCTCAGAATCCAGGTGGGGGCCTTCGCCGAGCCGCAAAACGCGATGAGCCTGCTGAACCGGGCAAAAAAGTTCTATGCCACTGGGCGGATCCAGACCGTAGACCTGCCAGAAGGCCGCCGCTACCGGGTACAGGTGGGAGAGTTTCGTACAGAGGCCCAGGCAGAGGCAGCGGCAGCCGATCTCGAGTCCAACCTCTCCGTCCAACCTTTTGTGTTCAGAGACGACAGCTAGGTCGCCTGGACAAATCCCTTGGATTTTGCGGTGATGCGATGCAACCATTTGATTTTGTGACGTGTTTTTTCAATACGCTTGCCCCTCAGTAGCGCGTGTGATACATCTACTTACCAATGATTAGTCTCGGACTCAGAGGTCTCTTTCAGGCCGTGCCGCTCCCCCCCACTTCTCCGGTTTGTTCGATCGTCTCAAACGGGAAGGAGCGCGCCATGCTCCTTAAGCCTTATCGAGTGATCGCCCCGGTCGGTCGTCCCTAACTTCTGGAACTTCATGGATATTGCCATTCTGTTGGGTCTCATTGTTCTTTCCGCCGTGATTTCGACCGCGGAGATCGGCTTTTTCTCAGTCAACGAGACGAAGCTGCGGGCCCTGGCCCAGAACCATAACGCCAGAGCCAAGATGGCCTTGCGCCTTCGCAGCGACCCTCAAAAGCTGTTGTCCACGATATTGGTCGGCGACCGGCTGGTGGGAACCGCGATTCCCATGTACGCCACATTCCTGACCCTGAATACCTATGGGGGCAGGACGTTTTTTGATGACACGATCGCCGTTGTGGTCGGCCTCTTGACCTTCGTGCTCCTGGTCTCCGTGGACGTCATCCCGAAGACCCTGGCCGCCAAGTTTGCGGTGCCCGTCACGCTGAACATGTCCTACCCCGTCTATTGGGTGCAGGTGTTGCTCAGGCCAATCCTCTTTTTCATGGTCCCCCTCATTTATAAATTGACCGGCGGCAAGGGGTTGACGCTTCCGTTGGTGACGGAAGAGGAGCTGAAGATCATGTTGGACGAGGGCGGCAAGGCCGGCGCGATCGAGGTCGAGAAGGTCAAGATGATCAAGAACGTCTTTCAGCTGAAAGACATTACGGCGGAAGACGCGATGACGCCGCGGCTTTACGTCTTCTCGCTGGACGGCAATCTGCGCCTGAAGGACGCGCAGGAGCTGCTCTATAACTCCAAATACTCGCGCATTCCCGTCTACGACGGCACGATGGATAACATCACCGGAATCCTCTACAAGACGAGGGCCTTGACCGAGCTGTCCAAAGGACAGTTTGATTTCAAATTGAAAGACATCGCCTATCCGCCCCTGTTCGTTCCGGCCGGGAAAACGGCGGACGACCTCATGAAGCAGTTTCAACAGGACAAGCGCCATATGGCGGTGGTGGTCAACGAATTCGGCGGCGTGATGGGCATCGTCACGCTCGAAGACCTCATCGAGGAAGTGGTCGGCGAAATCATGGATGAAACGGATATCACCGAGGAGCTGATCAAGCGGATCGGCAAGAATCACATCCTGGTGCACGGCAGAACCGAGGTGCGCAAGGTGAACGATTTCCTGAAGGTCGATCTCGGCGACGAAGCCGTGACCATCGGCGGACTGATTCAGCAGGAACTCGGGCGCATCCCTAAAGTCGGCGAAGAAGTCCGCATCGGCAATTGCCGCATCCTCATTCACGAAGCGGAGCCCCGCTCCATTCGCAGCGTCCAGATCTTCCGGGAGGAAAAATCGCCAGTCTCGGTCGAAGCGCCCAACCTGAATCTGGTCGGCTGAACCCTACGGTCCCGCTTCGATCAAGTCGGCAAACTCCTGTTCGCTCAGCACTCTCACCCCGAGCTTCCTGGCTTGATCGAGCTTCGATCCCGGTTCCTGTCCCGCCACGATATATGACGTCTTCTTGCTCACGCTCGACGAGACGCGCGCGCCACGCTCCTCCACCAGCCGCTTTGCGTCATCCCTTGTAAAAGCGCTGAGACCGCCGGTGAACACAAAGGTTTTCCCGGCCAGACTTCCGGCGCCACCGCGCGCCCCCTCCTCCTCTACGATACGAAGACCATGCCCCAGCAGATCCTGGATGACCGCACGATTTTGCGGCTCGGAGAAATACGACGCGAGACTGGCGGATATTTCCGGCCCGATCTCACGGATCTGATTAAAGCGCGCTTCATCCGCCGCCATGATTTCGGCCAGCGTTCCGAGTTCCCTAGCCAGCACCTTGGCGATATGCTGGCCAACCTGGCGGATGCCCAGCCCCATCAGGAAGCGATCGAGCGACACCTGCTTGCTGCGCTCGATGGCCTCCAGCAACAGGGTCGCTGACTTCTCCGCAAAACCCTCCAAATCCAGGAGTTGAGGCTTGCTCAGCTTGTACAGGTCGGCCAGAGACCTCACGAGCCCCTGGTCCACCAACTGGGCCACGGTCTTTCTGCCCATTCCGTCGATAGCCAGCGCGGCCTTCGAAGCGAAATGCTCGATGGCCCCCTTGATCTGCGCCCCGCAGACGGCTTGCCCCGTACAGTAATAGTAGGCGCCTTCCCGCGCGACTGCCGAACGACAGACGGGACAATGATCCGGCATGCGGAAGGGTTCGGCGCGTTGTTCCCCGGGCACAGGAACCCGTTCGGAGACGGCCGGAATGACGTCGCCAGCCCGTTCGACTTTCACCGTGTCCCCGACACGGATATCTTTGCGCGCCACCTCGTCGGCGTTGTGAAGCGTGGCGCGGCTGATCGTGACTCCGCCGACCTCGACCGGCCGCAGGAGGGCGAGGGGAGTCAGGGTTCCGGTCCGCCCGACTGAGACGGCGATATCCTCCACCACCGTGATTTCCTTCCGGGGAGTGAACTTGTAGGCGACCGCCCAGCGGGGACTTCTGGATTTAAATCCCAATCGTTCCTGCCGGCTCCGTTGATCCACCTTCACCACAACCCCGTCGATCTCGTAGGGGAGGGAATCACGGATTGCTTCCGTCTCATGGTGATAGGCTACTACCTCTTCGATTGAAGGGCATCGGCGGCGCAGGAAAGGAACGGGAAGTCCCCAGGCTGCCAGCGCGTCGAGTTCTTCCCAGTGAGTCGGGAGCGCGGCTCCCGATTGCGCCATGATCTCGTAACAGGTCACGACAAGCGGACGGGCCGCCGTGATTGTCGAATCCAATTGCCGGAGCGAGCCTGCCGCGGCATTGCGCGGATTGGCGAAGGCTTCTTCCCCTTGCTCCGTCATCCTTCGATTCAACGCCTGGAAATCATCTAACCGCATGTAAACCTCACCCCGCGCAACAAGGTGGTCCGGGAATCCGGATCGCGGCGCCAATTGTAGCGGCAGCGACCGGATCGTCCGCAGATTCACCGTCACATCTTCGCCGACCATCCCATCGCCCCTCGTGGCCCCCCGGACGAAGATGCCCCGGTCGTACACAAGTTCGACCGACAGGCCGTCGTACTTGGGTTCCGCGGTGTAGTCGACGGCCGTCTCCTCAAGCTCGCGTTTCATGCGCTGATCAAAAGCCAGCACCTCCTCGCGATCGAGAATCGAATCCAGACTCAGCATCGGCTGCTCGTGGCGCACCTTCGCAAGCTCGCTCAACGGCGCGGCTCCGACCCGCTGTGTCGGTGAATCTGCCGTGATCAGCTCCGGATGAGCCTGCTCCAGCTCGATCAATTCCCGGAACAGGTGATCGTAGGCGCCGTCGGAGATTTCAGGCTTGTCTTTGACGTAATACAGGAAGTCGTGCCGGCGGATTTCGTCGCGCAGCGCGGTCAGTCGCTTCTGAATGTGGTCAGCGGCCATGGCTGAGTACGCGAGGGTGGATCAGGACGAATACGGTACGAACTTCCGGACGGGACGAGATCCGAAGGAGTCGAAAACCGGGGGGACGTTAGCACAGGGGCGGGGAGGCGGTCAAACGATCGGGTGTCCATAAAGCCTTTGACTTTCGCCGCGTTAGCCTCTATGGTATGAAACCCCGTCAAGCTGAATGTAGGATGGTTTGACAGCCAGAGCAGACTCCAGCTGCAAGAGGGAGTGCTTCAAGCCGTCAGAGGAGGGTTACATGAAGGAGGATAGACGAGTGAAAACATTGATCTCACATTCCGGTATGCGCATCTTCGCCATCCTCTGCGGAGGATTCATTCTGAGCGGTTGCGTCCTCTCCGAGAAATACGAGGCGGAGAAGGCGCGCAGCCTGAACTTTCAGCGCCTGCTTTCTCAGGAAGAAAAACGCACCGCGGAGCTCGATAACGAAGTGAAGCGCTCGAAGAAAGAGCTCGCGGAGTATGAAGCCAGAAATCGCGAGCTGACCGCCCAGGTCCAAGCGGTCCGGGAACAGATGAGCCGGGTTCAGGAAGAATCAGAAGCGATCAAAGAGGCGGCGCTGCTCGAGCGAAAAGCCAGGGCCGATATGAAGCGCGCGGCGCCAGTCCACAAGGCCCCGCCAGTAGAGGCCGTTCCCAACACCGGCGATCTGATGGGCTCGGGAGTGACGGGGATGCCGGACGAGGCTGCGGCTTCGGCTCAGACAGAGGCTTTGGCGGCCGCGCCGAGCCACGGGTCTCCGACTATCCACGTGGTGAAGCCAGGCGAAACGCTGTACCGGATCAGCCGGCGCTATGGAGTTCGATTGGAGACCTTGAGGAAGTGGAATAAGTTGCCGGACGACATCATCGAAGTGGGTCAGAAACTGATCGTTGGTCAGGAGTAGAAGGGTCAAGCCGTGCCGACTGCGCAATACTCATTAAGTCTCGACCAGTTCCGCCTGCATGCCCGTGAGGGGAACCTGATTCCGCTCTATCGGGAGATCCTGGCGGATTACGAGACGCCCGTGTCGGCCTTCGCCAAGATCGACCACGGCCCGACCGCTTATCTGCTCGAAAGCATCGAAGGGGGAGAAAAGTGGGCCCGCTATTCCTTCCTCGGGAGCGGCTCGCCGGTCGTGATTTACGAAGATCGCGGCGATCTGATCCATGTCCGGGGCAAACGAAAGAAACGCATCCCGAGCCGCGGCAATCCTCTTGAACGGCTCCGCGAGCACATGAAGGGCTATCGCCCAGTGACGGTCCCGAATCTCCCCCGCTTTGTCGGCGGCGCCGTCGGCTTTTTGAGCTACGACATGGTCCGCACGTTCGAAGACCTTCCAACCCGCTCGAAGGACCATCTCAATCTGCCCGACTTTGCCTTCCTGATGACCGATACGCTCCTGATATTCGACAACGTCGCCCAGAAAATCAAAGTCGTGGCCAACGCCCATGTCACGTCGACCAATGACCGTGACATCAAGCGGGCCTATCGCGCGGCCACCGAGCGAATCGAGCGCATGATCACGCGCCTACGCCGCCCCCTCCGCCGCGCCAGGCCGCATCGACGGCGCCGGCCGATCACCTTCACCTCGAACTTGAGCCAGGCGGATTTCGAAAAAATGGTCAACCGGACCAAGGAATACATCCGAGCCGGCGACGTCGTGCAGGCCGTGCTCTCCCAGCGGTGGGAAACCAACGTGCAGGCGCCGCCGCTGCAGCTCTATCGCGCCTTGCGCGTGGTCAACCCTTCGCCCTACATGTATTACCTACGCGTGGCCGGGGTTGAGCTCGTCGGCTCCTCGCCGGAAACACTCGTGCGCTGCGAGGACGGAGTCATTTCCGTCAGGCCGATCGCCGGCACGCGTCGTCGCGGCAATACGGCAGAGGAGGACCAACAACTGGAGCGTCGGCTCCTCGCCGACGACAAAGAACGGGCCGAGCATGTCATGCTGGTGGATCTCGGCCGTAACGATGTCGGCCGCGTTGCGCGATCCGGGTCGGTCGCCGTCGATTCACTGATGCATGTCGAGCGCTATTCCCATGTCATGCATATCGTGTCGAACGTGACCGGCCAACTCGACGCCTCCAAGACCGCCTATGACGTGCTGCGCGCCTGTTTCCCGGCCGGAACCGTGTCGGGAGCGCCGAAGATCAGAGCCATGGAGATCATCGATGAACTGGAGCCGACCAGGCGCGGACCCTATGCCGGGGCGGTCGGCTACTTCAGCTTCTCCGGGAACATGGACATGTGCATCAATATCCGAACCGTGGTGATCAAGAAGCACCAGGCCTTCATCCAGGCCGGCGCCGGCATTGTGGCGGACTCGAATCCTGAGCACGAGTATGAAGAAACCTGCAACAAGGCGCGCGCGATGATGAAGGCCATCGAGATGGCGGAGCAGGGACTCGAATAGGAAGAGCATATGGCAAATGGCATATGGCACGAACAAGAGCTTCATCGATTACGTGCTATTTGCTATACGCTATAGGCTCTTGAAGCAATCATGCTGCTCGTGATCGACAACTACGATTCTTTCACCTACAACCTCGTGCAATATTTCGGCGAGTTGGGGGAGGATGTCCGGGTGTACCGGAACGACAGGATTACGATCGGACAGATCGAGACCCTACGTCCAAGCCACATCGTCATCTCTCCCGGCCCCTGCACGCCGAACGAGGCGGGAATATCGGTGGAAACAATCAAACATTTCGCCGGAAGGCTGCCGCTGCTCGGCGTTTGCCTGGGCCATCAGTCTCTGGCTGTGGCGTTCGGAGGCGATGTCGTCAGGGCCGATCGATTGATGCACGGCAAGACTTCAAAAATTCAGCACGACGGCAAAACCGTCTTTCGCGACCTCCCCAACCCCTTCGAGGCCACTCGATACCATTCGTTGGTCGTCAAGCGGGCCACCTTGCCCTCCTGTTTCGACATATCGGCCGAAACCGCGGAAGGGGAGATCATGGGACTGCGTCACAAGACGCTCGGGGCGGAAGGCGTGCAATTCCACCCGGAATCGATTCTCACGACCGCCGGCAAGGACTTGCTCCGCAATTTCCTGAAGCTGTGAAAGGTCATCTCACCTCTAACCTCGAGCCTCTCCCCATCGCATCATGATCAAAGAGGCCATCGAAAAACTTGCGGATCGCTCCTCCTTAAGCGAAAAAGAAGCCGAAGAGGTGATGAACGAGATCATGGACGGGGCCGCGACCCCCGCCCAGATCGCCGCCTACCTCATGGGGCTTCGGCTCAAGGGCGAGAGCGTCGAGGAGATCGCCGGCTCCGTGAGAGCCATGCGCGATCGCGCCGTCCGAATCGCCGTCGGCGATCCCCTGGTCGTCGATACCTGCGGCACGGGCGGCGACGGGCGCCACACCTTCAACGTCTCGACCACCGCGGCCTTTGTCGTCGCGGGCGCTGGATTGACCGTGGCCAAACATGGCAACCGGTCGATTTCGTCGAAGTCGGGGAGCGCCGACGTGCTCGCTTCCCTCGGCGTGAACATCAATCTGTCTACCGATCGGGTCGGCGACTGTATCAACGATATCGGCATCGGCTTCCTCTTCGCGCCGCTCTACCATGGAGCGATGAAGCATTGTTCGGCGCCACGTCAGGAAATGGGAATCCGCACGATGCTGAACATCCTGGGACCGCTCACGAATCCCGCGGGAGCCGCCGTCCAGGTCATCGGCGTGTACGAACCGCGACTGACCGAGCTGCTCGGCAAAGTCTTGATGCACCTCGGCTCTCAGCATTGCTTTGTCGTGCATGGCATGGACGGACTCGATGAAATCACGTTGGCCGATCGCACCTTGGTGTCCGAAGCGAAGGGAGGAGTCCTGTCCAATTACGTGCTCAACCCGTCCGAATTCGGCCTGACCAGGGTTTCACCGAAAGAACTCTCCGGCGGAACCCCGCAGGAGAACGCAGCCATCACGAGAGACATCCTCCAGGGACGCAAGGGGCCGAAGCGCGATGTGGTCTGTCTGAATGCAGCCCCTGCCTTGGTCGCCGGGCACAGGGCCAAGACGCTGCAGGAAGGGTTCAAGCTGGCGGGTCGCACCATCGATTCAGGAGCGGCTGCCGAAAAGCTGGCGAGACTGGTATCCTATTCCAATCAAGGATGACCGGATATGATCCTCGAGCGCATTCTGGAACACAAGAAGGCCGAGCTCAGGCATAAGCAAGGCCGCGGCTACCTGTCGGAGTTGAAAGCGAAGATTCAGGACGCGCCCGGTCCGCTGGGATTCGCCGTCGCTCTCGATGCCACGCGCAGCGCGACCAGTCCGGCTCTGATCGCGGAAGTGAAGAAGGCCTCGCCGAGTCTCGGTCTCCTTCGGCCGGAGTTTCAGGAACAGTTCGATCCCGTCGGCCTCGCCAAGTCCTATCTGGAGCATGGAGCCTCCGCGCTGTCCGTGTTGACGGACAAGGATTTTTTCCAAGGCAGTCTGGAATACCTATGGGAGATTAAACAGGCGGTTCCGCTGCCGACGCTCAACAAGGAGTTCATGGTCGACGATGTGCAATTCTATGAAGCGAGGGCCTACGGAGCCGACGCCATCCTGTTGATCGTCGCGGCGCTCGAACGCCGGCAACTTGTCGACTTTTACGCCCTGGCGCGCGAGCTCTCGCTCGACGTCCTGTTCGAAACGCATCATGAGCGCGAACTGGACAGAGTCCTGGAGCGGATTCCGGACGCCCGCATGATCGGCATCAACAACCGGGACCTCAAGACCTTTTCCACGGATCTGGGCGTCACCTTCCGCCTGGCGAAGCGGATCCCGGCCGATAAGTTGATCGTCAGCGAGAGCGGCATCCACAAGCGTGACGACGTCGAGCGTCTGCTGGAGGCCGGTATCCACGCCATGTTGGTCGGCGAATCCCTGATCAAGGCCGATTCCATCGGTTCAAAGATCGCGGAACTTCGCGGGGTGCCGACCGGCGAAGTAACCCCGGGAAAGAAACAATGATGATCAAACTGGTCATGGTCGCCGCTGTGGGCCTTCTGCTCTATGGCTGCGCCGAAGGAATGCAAGGCAAGTCGGACGAGTCGTGGAACGGCTGGATCGGATCCTCCAAAGATGACCGGGTCAGGGACCAGGGCATTCCCACCCGCTGCCACACGTTTAAGTCAGGCGGGGAGGCCTGCGAGTGGCCGATCGTGTGGGCGCCCAACAGCACCGGCACCATTACCATCAGCTTTGACGGCCAGGGAACGGCCTGCCAGTGGGTGTACAAGGATGCCTACATCGAGCGGCGGAGCAATCAAAAATGTCCCTGATGGGCAGCGGAACCCAAGCCGTCAAGATCAAGATCTGCGGCATCACCAACCGGGAAGACGCAGCAACCGCGGTGACTGCCGGAGTGGACGCCTTGGGATTTGTCTTCTACAGGAAAAGCCCTCGTTATGTGGAGCCGGTCGTCGCCAAGCAGATTATTGCTACCCTGCCTACGATGGTGACGCCTGTCGGTCTGTTCGTCAACGAGGAGCTGAAAGTCGTTCGTGACCTGATGGACGACTGCGGGATTGCTCTCGCGCAACTGCACGGAGACGAAACAGCGGCCTACTGCCTGGAGCTGGCCCGACCGGTCTTAAAAGCGATCAGGGTCAGGGATCGAGGCAGTTTCCTCGCGCTGGCGGAATTTCAAGGCCGCGCCGGAGTCCGTGGCTTCATACTCGACACGTACGCCGAAGAGGCCTACGGGGGCACCGGTCGGGTGATGGACTGGACCCTCGCGGCGGAAGCAGCCAAGGCCGCCGTCATTCTGCTGGCGGGCGGATTGACTCCCGATAACGTCGGCGAGGCCATCCGCACTGTACGTCCCTACGGCGTCGACGTCAGCAGCGGAGTGGAGTCCGTTCCAGGCAAAAAAGATCCGCAGAAAGTGCGCGCGTTCGTGCAGGCCGCCCGAGTTGTCTCCTCAACCTGAGCCCGTTTATACTGCCCCGATGACGCCGCGGAAAAGAAACCCCATGGAGACCGTTCCCGACAACAGAGGCCGGTTCGGCGCCTACGGAGGCCGCTACGTCCCGGAGACGCTCATGCCGGCTCTCCTGGAATTGGAACAGGAATATGCCAAGGCGAAAAAAGACCGGCGTTTTCAGGCGGAACTCGCCTATTACCTGAAGCACTATGTCGGCCGGCCCACGCAACTCTATTTTGCCGAACGGCTGACGAAGCGGCTGGGCGGCGCAAGAATCTACCTGAAGCGGGAAGACCTCTGCCATACCGGGGCCCACAAGATCAACAATGCGATCGGGCAGGGCCTGCTCGCCTTGCGGATGAAGAAACCACGGATCATTGCCGAAACAGGAGCGGGCCAGCACGGCGTGGCCACCGCGACCGTGGCGGCAATGTTCGGTCTGCAATGCGAAATCTACATGGGCACCGAGGACATGCAGCGCCAGGCGCTGAATGTCTTTCGCATGCGCCTCCTGGGCTCGACGGTGACCGGCGTCGACGCCGGAAGCCGCACGTTGAAAGACGCCATCAGCGAAGCCATGCGCGACTGGACGACGAACATCCGCAGCACCCACTATGTGCTTGGTTCCGTACTGGGGGCCCATCCCTATCCCATGATGATCCGGGATTTCCAGTCGATCATCGGAACAGAAACCCGCAAGCAGATCCTGGCGGCTGAAGGACGCCTGCCGGACTGTTTGATCGCCTGCGTCGGCGGCGGCAGCAACGCCATGGGGCTCTTCCACGCCTTCCTCGAGGACAAGCGGGTGAAGATGATCGGGGTTGAGGCAGGCGGACTCGGTGTCGCCAGCGGTAAACATGCGGCGCGATTCTCCGGCGGAAAGCCTGGCGTCCTGCAGGGAACCATGACCTATCTGTTGCAGGACGACGACGGCCAGATCAATCTCACCCATTCCGTGTCCGCCGGTCTCGATTACGCGGCGGTCGGCCCGGAGCACAGCTACCTGCGGGAGAAGGGCCGCGCAACCTATACCTCGGCCACCGACGACGAAGCGATGGCCGCGTTCGATCTCCTGGCCAGGGAGGAAGGCATCGTGCCGGCGCTTGAAAGCGCCCATGCCATCGCTCATACGGCAAAGGTGGCTCCGAAAATGAAGAAGAGCCAGATCATTATCGCGAACTTGTCGGGCCGCGGCGACAAAGACGTGCAACAGGTGGCGCGAATAAGGGGAATCGCCCTGTGACCTCCAGGCTCGATCGCACCTTTGCCCGGCTTCATGAGCGTGGAGAATCCGCGCTCATCACCTATCTGATGGCCGGCGATCCGACTCTCAATGAAACGGAGCAGCTGGTTCTGGGACTGGAGGGAGCCGGCGCGGACGTCATCGAACTCGGAGTGCCGTTCTCCGATCCGATCGCCGACGGGCCGGTGATCCAGCGGGCGGCGGAGCGGGCGCTCCGAAGCGGAACGTCGTTAAGAAAAATCCTGCCGATGGTCGCGCGACTGAGAACCAGGACGCAGATTCCGCTCGTGCTGATGGCCTACTACAACAGCATCCATGCGTTCGGTCCCGTGGAGTTCTGCCGGGACGCCGTCGCAGCCGGAGTCGACGGGCTGATCGTGCCGGATATGCCGCCTGACGAAGCCGGACCGTTGCGAGAGCCTGCTGCGGCTGCCGGACTCCAACTCATATTCCTGCTCGCGCCCACCAGCACCTCCGAGCGGCGGGCCTACGTGGCGCGGCAATCGCAGGGCTTCGTCTATTATGTCTCGCTGACCGGCATCACCGGAGCGAAGCTCAACAATGTGGCGGAGGTCGGTAAGAACGTCGACAAGATCAGAAAAGTTTCGAAGACTCCCATCGCCGTCGGCTTCGGCGTCGCGACGCCGGACGATGCAGAGAGCGTGGCCGCCATCGCCGACGGCGTCATCGTCGGCAGCGCGATCGTCAAACAGGTAGCCGCCCATCAACAGGATTCAGCATTGGTCGAACACGTCGCCGGCTTCGTTCGTTCGCTCAAAGCCGCGATGCAGCCTCGCCAGACAGCAGCCCACTGAGAGGGACAGTCGCCCTTCCGATTGGCGACTGTCCCTGTAAGAAGGGGGACAGCAACTGTCTTGACTGTCAAGCGCAGAAACGAACATGGGTGATACATCCTCGAAACACTATCGCACACACTTAGCCGAGGAACCACGAGCGCCGTTGGGTGCGGGCTCTGCTATACCCCGG